>CAWFBO010000010.1:0-13609 GCA_963814075.1 uncultured Chitinophagaceae bacterium
TTGTTGTTTTTGGAAAGATGCGCCAAAAGCAAATGACTCATAAAACGTGGCCTGTGGGTAAGAAAAAGCTGCAGCGCTTCTTTATTGCTTAAATGCCCCATTCCGCCCGAGATCCGCCTTTTAAGATGAAAAGGATAATTGCCGTTTTGCAGCATTTCTTCATCATAATTAGCTTCAAGAAAAGCAGCATGACATTGCTTAAAATATTGGATCACATTTTTGCACGGTTTGCCAATATCCGTAAAAACACCCACATTAATTTGATTGCAACTGATCACAAAACTATAAGGGTCACTTGCATCATGAAATTTTGGAAAAGCAGTGATGGATAAATTGCCAATGTTTATTTCTTCGTGAGCTTTAAACAGATTGATTAAACTTATTTCAAATTCCAATCGGCCATTTCTGCGTGTAGCATCGGTAATATAAACCGGCAACCGATATTTCTTTACGAGAATTGGTAAGCCTTTGATATGATCTGAATGTTCGTGCGATATAAAAACGGCCTTCACTTTCTCCATCTGCAAACCAAGCCGCTTCATTCTTCTTTCAATTTCCCTGCACGAAATACCGGCATCCACCAGAACAGCTTCGGTTTCATTTCCTACATAATAGCAATTGCCATTGCTTCCGGAATTAAGAGATGAAATAAATAATGACATTACGGCAAAGGAAAGAATTTTGAAGTTTAAAACGGGAAAGTAATTTTCAAGGTGGAAATCTTTTTTTCGTTTCGCCAAGGTTGCCAACCTTCAATTTGTAATACTTTGTTGCGTTGACGCGCAAGGTTGGCAACCTTTAATCCTATTTTAATTTTAGAATCTTTTTTAAAAATATTTCTCATCTTTAAGGAAACTATCAATAGTAATGAGTCTTCAATTAAACAGAACCACATTCGGAGATCCTGCCAACAAAGGAAAAACACTTTCTAAAGAAAAAGCTTATTTACTGCTGAACGAATGGGTTTTGAATGACAAACTGCGCCTTCACATGTTGCAGGTGGCACACCTGATGAAGTGCTGGGCTGATGAAAAAGAAGGCCTCGGTGAGGAAGATCGATGGCGATGGGAAATGGCAGGTTTGCTTCATGACGCTGATTGGGATCAATGGCCGGATCAGCATTGTAAAAAGATTATTGAAGAACTGGAACAACAAAATATTGATCCTGAGATCATTCATGCCATTGCTTCTCACGGGCCTAATCATTTTGGCGTAGAGCCGGAAACCAAAATGGACAAAATGCTGTACGCTTTCGACGAATTATCAGGTTTAATCCATGCCTATTCATTAATGAGGCCAAACGGTTATGAAGGGATGGAATTAAAAGGCGTGAAAAAAAGATTGAAAGAAAAATCTTTTGCTGCCAATGTTTCGCGGGAAGAAATTATTGATGCCTGTTTCAGGGCCGGACATTGAATTGGAAGATATTATTCCTTTTATCATAGCGCACCAGGCTGCGGTTACCTTAAATAATTCTTTGTAGTCAATTTGGTTATATGTAAATTGACCTTCTGTTTTCGATTTTAGTATTCGTATTGCTAATTCAATTCTTTCTTTTTCATCCAGCTAAATACTATTGATATGTCAGAAAAAAAATCCAATTCTCGCAGAAAATTTATCAAAAACCTGGGCGCCGGTGCAGCGCTTATGGCCGGTGGTCCGTTACTAACGCACGCGGCTGATTTTAAACAAAAAGAAATATTAAAACCTGCGAAGCGTATCAGTCCTAATGATAAAATCCGCTTTGCCACGATAGGCATGGGGATTATGGGTTACAATGATACCGCAACTGCTTTGAAAGTGCCGAATTCAGAATTGGTAGCCGCTGCCGATTTATATGATGGCCGTTTAACTCACGTGAAAGAATTATATGGGAAAGATATTTTTACTACACGCGATTATCGAGAAATATTGAACAGGAAAGACATTGACGCAGTGATTGTAACCACGCACGATCTGTGGCACGATACCATTTCCATTGATGCCATGAACGCAGGAAAAGCAGTGTATTGCGAAAAGCCGATGGTGCAGCATATCGATACAGGACATGCAGTAATTGCTACGCAGAAAAAAACCGGTAAGGTGCTACAGGTGGGCAGCCAGCGGATCAGTAGCATCGCTTTTGAAAAAGCAAAAGAAATTTATGAATCAGGGAAGATTGGCAAACTAAATTTGGTGGAAGCAAAAATGAGCCGTCACGATGCACTTGGCGCCTGGCAATATTCTATTCCGCCGGATGCTTCTCCTGCAACGATGGACTTTGATACTTTTCTGAAAAACACCAAAAAAGTTCCTTTCGATCCCGTGCGGTTTTTCCGTTGGAGAAACTACAATGAATACGGAACAGGCATTCCGGGAGATTTGTTCGTACATCTTTTAACAGGCTTGCATTTTATCACCAGTTCAATTGGCCCTGAAAGGATTTTGGCCAGCGGCGAATTAAGCTATTGGAAAGATGGCCGTAATGTGCCGGATGTAATGACTGCTATCATGGATTATCCAGAAGCAAAAACACATCCAAAGTTCCAACTGATGTTAAGTGTCAACTTTGCTGATGGCGGTGGTGAAGGCGAATATACGCGGCTGATTGGTACAGAAGGAATGATCGAAATGTCGGGTAATTCTTTTAAAGTTAAAATGAACAAACTGCCCGAAGCGCCCGGCTATGGTGGATGGGATTCGTTAGATACTTTTTCAAACGAAATGCAAAAAGCCTACATCGCAGAGTACGATAAAAAATATCCGCCATCTACCCGCACAGTAAAAAATGAACCGGATATTATTTACCAGGCACCACAAGGTTATGACGAACATGTAGATCATTTTCATAATTTTTTCAATGCCATGCAGGGAGGAAAACCGGTCGTGGAAGATTCTACTTTTGGTTTGCGTGCTGCCGCCCCTGCAATTGCCTGCAACCTTAGTTATTTTCAAAAGAAGATCATTCATTGGGACCCGGTGAATATGAAACTGGTGTAAGTTGAAAATAAAAATATAGGGAATTTGTTTGTTTACTGGTTAAACAGTTTTAAAAATTAACATCATGAAAAAATACATTCAAATTATTGCTGGACTCATTTTTTTTGCTTTGATATCAACCGTTGCTTTTTCGCAGAAAAAATATCATTCGATTTTTAATGGTAAAGATCTTTCCGGCTGGAAAATATATGGTACTGAAAAATGGTATGTTGATAAAGGCGATCTCGTTTGCGAAAGCGGCCCCGAAAAAAAATATGGATATCTCGGCACGATCAAGCAATATAAAAATTTTGAGCTCACCATAGATTTTAAACAGGAAGCCAATGGCAACAGCGGTGTTTTTTTTCACTCCTCAATAGATGGAACTACTATTTCGGGTTGGCAGGCAGAAGTTGCGCCTCCCGGACTTCATACAGCAGGTATATATGAGTCGTATGGAAGAGGCTGGTTGATAATTCCTGACTCATCAAAAGAAAAAGTTTTACAAATGGGTAAATGGAATACCATGAAGATCCGCGTGGTGGGTGATGACGTAACCACATGGCTTAACGGCGTTCAGATGATCCATTTAAAAGATGAAAAAATAGGAAGCAGAACCGGGTCTATTGCTTTACAGATTCACCAGGGAGGTGGTATTAAAGTAAGATTTCGAAATATAAGGATTAAAGAGATATAGGGTTAGACATTACAGATTCATTTGAGGTTGCAAATTGAAACCTTTGAGAGAAGGGATAAACCTTTGAGGACGCAAATTGCGACCTCAAACAAAAGGTAAATAAAAATTTATTTTATTTGTTCGTTTACTGCTACATCTATTCAAATAATAATTTATTTCTTGTACATTTTTCTATTTGGCCTTGCGGTTAAAATTTTTTTCAGTTTGTCAATCTATTAAAATAAAAAACGGGCGATCATCCTTTTGATCGCCCGTTTTTTATTTCGTTTCAATATTCGTTAATAAACGTGATGTTTCTGATCCAATCTTTTTACTAAAACATCTTTCGGCATATTGATCTGTTCTCCGATAGGTTTCCCATCGCGATAAGTGATCACATTCAGTTGTGTAGCGCCGACAGGGAATTGAATCGGCTTCCCGTCAAACTTCGGTGAAAAATTATCAGGATTGGTTTGATCAAAAGTGTAATAAATATCCAGCCCTTTTACCTCGGTAGTAAGTGTTACACCGAAGTTGCTGTTTTTGATACGTGCGGGTTCAAAGATGGCATTGTACATGCTCCTCGAATATTTTACATTGGCAGCATCCAACCGCGGGAATTGTTTTTCTACTCTTTTTACAAAACCAGTCCAGTTTTTGTTGGCTTTGGAGCTCCAGTAAACTTCAGCCAGCGCCATCGCTCTCGGCCAGGTCATATATTCCGCATGGCGAAAATTGGGAACAGATTCTGTCCAGAGATTTCCTTGTCCGCCAAGGATTAAATTTTCATTCACGCTATCCGGAACAGGTTCATAATTGTAAGAATCAGACAACCGGCACAAACCATAAGTTGGTGGTTCGCCTTCAGGCTCGCCCTGGTACAAATCAAGGTAACAATAATCCCATGGCGTCATCACCACCTTGTGGCCCATTTTGGCTGCTGCAATTCCGCCACTCATGCCGCGCCAGCTCATAACGGTGGCGTTAGGCGCTAAACCACCTTCCAGAATTTCATCCCAGCCAATTAATTTTTTTCCTTTTGATTCCACAATCTTCTCTACTCTTTTTACAAAATAACTTTGCAATTCATCCACATTTTTTAAATGTTCATCGGCCATGAGTTTTTGGCATTTCGGGCATGTTTCCCAAAAACCTTTGTAGGCTTCGTCACCGCCTATGTGTATGTATGGGAAGGGAAAGAGCGCTGCGATCTCTGTAAATATTTTATCGAGCATGGTATAAGTAGAATCGTTACCTACGCACAAAACATTATCATTTCTTTCGTAACCTTTTCCGCCCGCATTTACAGAATATGGCAATTGGGTGCAACTTAAATTTGGATAAGAAGCGATAAGTGCAAGACTATGTGCAGGCACATCAATTTCAGGAAGAATAGAAATAAAACGATCCTGCGCATATTTGATAATTTCCTTCATGTCTTCCTGCGTGTAGAAACCACCATCGGGCGTGGGTTCTCCTGCCAATGCGGGAAGAAAAGTGCCCCAACGGCCGGTACGTTTTACACGCCACGCTCCCACTTTCGTCAGTTGAGGAAGGCTTTTTATTTCGATGCGCCAACCCTGGTCATCAGCAAGATGCAGGTGCAGGATGTTGTATTTATAGCGCGCCATTTGGTCTATATATTCTTCCACTTCCTGCTTGGTAAAAAAGTGACGGCTTACATCCAGCATCAAACCACGCCAGCCAAAACGGGGCGCATCTTTTATATCAACACAGGGCATTGTCCAGCTTACATTTTTCACTTCTGAAACACTGGCAATTTGCGGTGGCAACAATTGCAACAACGTTTGCAATCCGTAAAAAAGCCCGGCGGGTTTGTTGGCCGTTATCGTAACTTTTGAAGGCGAAACTTTTAGCGTATAGCCTTCATCGTGCAAAGAGGTATCCGCATGTTTATTTAGTACAAGATTGATGGCATTTTTAGAAGCTCTTTTTGCTGAAAGATGATAGCCTGTTGAAGTGGCAATTTTATCAGTAAACCATTGGATGGTTTGTTTTACATCTGCCTCGGTCGAGGTGCTGCTGATAGCAGTTGACGGGTTAAGAACAAAATGCCCGTTTTCCACATGCATCATGAGTGGTTTTGGGATGATGGCGATGGAATCGGCTGCTTTTGCTTGAAAAGTGATTGTAAGAAGTGTGATAAAAAAATAAAAAAACTTGTTTTTGCTTATGGCTTTTTTCATTCTATGGCTTTTTTGTAAATGACTAAGGTAAAACATAGCGGGAAATTTGCGTAGCCTAAAATTTATTTATAGTTGCAGTTATCAAACATTTGCGTATCCGTTTTAATCTGATACAATTCCATAGTTTTTGACCTTTGACGAAGATTTGTAGATGAGGAGTTTGCTTAGATATGTGTTTTGGCTTAGAGAAATCATTTATAAAGATCACTTGAAGTTAAATGTACTTATGGCTGTTTATAGAAATGCATTGACGCAGCAACCAACTTCCAGTCTCCATTAATTTTTTCAACCATCCACATTTCATGCGAATAAGATTTTGTTCCGTCTTTAGCAGTTGATACTTCATCAAAGCTAGTCCAGCCATTATCACCATAAATACTCATCCTGTAATTTGTTGCAGTAGCAAAACCACCCTTGCCCGGAGGCAGAAGAAGATTTTCCTAAAGCCTGGGCCGGAATCTTCAATTGATTTACCATCTGCCGTTGAAATAAATATTACACTGTAGGGTTGAACATGCCAGCAATCTGCATAGCCTTGTCCATCACCAGACGCGGAAGGTGGTAGCTGCTTTTTCAAGCAGTTTTACAACGGCTATCGAATCGTTGTTGGTTTGGCTATAACTAAATACGTAAGTTAGAAGGAGGCAAAAGGTGAGTGTAAATTTCATATTGATTTTGTTTGTTACAAATGTTAATATAAATGTTTTTACTCTAAGGTACGGATAGTTGCAGTTGTTTTCAAGAATTAAAAGAAGAATTTGCTGAGATGTATGTTTTGTTTTTTCTGATAGCATTTTCTGATTGGTTATTGTTTAACATTGCATTGCTTATGTCTATACATTCCCTTTTGGTAACACAAATGCTCTGAAATAATTCATCGCATCTCCTCCAAGATAAAAAGGAATTTTTAAAGGCAGAATTTTCTATCAAAGTGTTTTCTCCAATATGAAATGTGTTGTTATCATCTTTATAAATGAAGTTGTAAACAATTCCATAAATCATGAAAGAGTAAACATCAATAGATTCAGTAACTATGTGCTGTGGTTTTGGTATTGCTTTCATCAACTTATTTCGATCGAACATTAAACCAAATATTGAAATCTTCACATCTTCACACAAACCCAAATCTTTCAATAGAATTGCTTGACGTATAATTTCAGACCTTGCAGAGAGAGTTATGTTTTCAAAAAAATCAAGTTTACTTATGCTAGCCCGCCATAAAATGGAAATAAGAATAGTTTAAGTTTTAAATAATCAAAATTTTCTATTACGCAAACTTTTGCATTTGGATATTCAAGAATGGTTGTTTTGAATAAGTCGTTTGTTTTTTGATCGCCAAATAGAATTTGTTTCCATAATTGTCCAGTTGCGAAAGCTTAACTCTTTCACAATCCAGACAAAGAATGTATTTATCAAAATACCTATATTCAATTTCAGTTTCGGTTTTTATATTATTTTTCAAAATGGATAATCCAATTTTGTTTTTTTCATTTTCCATTCCCTTATACATACACTTTGGAATGATGTGTGATATTTTTACTAATTCTCCAGGTTTACCACAAAGCAAACATGTTCCTCTTCTCATAAAACTATTTTAATTGGCTTAATTAAAGTTATTGTATTTGATTCTGAATGTTCAACCCAACCGCTCCGGTGAGCAACGCAACGACAACTTAATATTACCATTACAGCTAAGTACGTAAAAACATACAATCCAAAATTTTTACCTCGGTCGTATGTAGGACTTTATACTCCCTCCACCGCATCTCTTTTATTATTCTTCCTTATCCTATTCGTCTTCGCTCCTCACGTCTTTGCTATCGTTGGTGTGAATTTTCCATTAACATCCCGAAGCGACATTTTATTCGTTTCCCCTAATATTCACGTCATATCATTTAAGTAAACAAGCATGACGCCTTCCCCAATCTCCCACTCATTCTTCGTTATCCTCACAACAATCTTTAGATCATTTACCAACACTTCCACTTCATAAAAACTTCCCCAAAAACTAATCTTTTGTATCGTTCCTTTTACGCCATCATTTTTATTTATCATAAAACTTTCAGGCCTTATCATTACTTCTTTTCCATTTGCTTCAATACCAAACCATGCAGCCTGCACCGGCGTAAGCAAATTGTATTTACCAAACATGCCTGCTACATATTCATTTACAGGGTGATAATAAATTTGCTGTGGCGTTCCCTGCTGCACCATTTTACCTTCTTTCATCACGATGATTTCATCGGCCCACGAAAGTGTATCGTTCGGATCATGCGACGCAAGCAAACAGGTTATTTGCAATCGTTCCGTGATGTCTTCCAATACTGCCTTCAATGTGGTTTTATTTATCGGGTCTAAATTTGAAAACGGCTCGTCCAACACCAACAACTTCGGGTGTTTCACCAGCAACATACATAAGGCAATTCGCTGCTTTTCTCCGCCGGAAAGCCGGTTAGTCTTTCGATCGAGCAAATGGCTTATCCTGCAAATTTCAAATAACTGTGTTGCTTCGGCTTCATCAACTTTAATTTGAAACCAAATCAAATCTTTTACATAATAATTATTATGCAGTTCATAATGCTGCGACAGGTACGCTATGTCTTCGTGGCCGGCCAACAATTTTTCTTCCGGCCCGGTTACTCTTTTACCATTAAAAATTACCGTTCCGCTATCGGGTTGCGCATGCGCGGAAATCATTTTAGCAAAGTTGATTTGCCGGCACCCGATTCGCCGGTAATCGCAATTTTCTGCAAGGCTTCCTGTCGAAAACTGATGTCATCAACAATGATCCTGTCGGGCCCGGTTTTCCTGACGTGCTGTACTTCCAATAGTGCCATTCCTGAATACTTTCTTCAAAAATACTAATGTCTTGCCCGCTTCTGTATTTTATGTTGTTTCGTGGTGTATCAGGGAATCGAACCTTGTTCTTTGGATTTTCGGTCCAACGCATAGACCAACTCTGCCAAAACACCTTGGAAAAGATTGGAGCTATATTCTATGAAGATCATAGCTCCAATCTCATTTCTACTGGTTGAGGCACAACCTTATTTTTCGAAAACTGCTACTTCTCAATTTTCTACGAAATCCCTCCTGAAGCCAATTACGTTTGTTTTGGCCGGCTCCGGGTTTACATCATTAGGGTTAGTGATCTCCGCCAGGGTCATTGGTCTGTCGATATCAGTAGCCAATCCCAGATGGTCACGTAGTTTTCTCCCTTTCTTAACTGATAATTTCCCGAATTCATACCTTGCAATTAACCTACCTTTACGCAGCAGGGCGTCGTCAACCAGGCCTATCTCGCTGTTGAAGGTGCAAATGATCTGCACGTTCAGGCAATCGCTCAAGAGGCCGTCACTGATATTCAGCAAATTGCTCACGCTGCTATGGCTGCTGTATTTCCGTTCCATGATAATATTCTCTGCATCTTCGATCACCAGGATTGCATTCGGATTATCCAGCAATAAGTCCATAAATTCAGGGTTCATCAGGTTGGCCGCAACACCCGGCGAAACGAACATCACTTTCTTTTTCAGGCTTCCGATAAGATACCTTAAGTAAGTCGTTTTGCCGGTTCCGGGCAAGCCGTGCAACAACACAATACCCTTATCATTCTCTTTACCAAGCCTCTCCAGGATAGTTTCATGCACAGCTTTAAAATCATCATTGTAGTAAAGATCTACATCTAATGTTGTGGGTTGGATGGCCAAAGTTTTAAGATCGAGGGAATTGCCACTCATAGAGATAATATTGATCTCGTAATCTTTTTCCTTTTCAGGCGCTTTATGCGCCTTGAATTCCTCCAACATCTCATTTACCGTCGTCTGGGCGGCGGTATGGTAATAAATTTCAAGCCAGTCACCGGCAAGTTTTACCATTAATTTATTTTCCAGCACAAAAAGAGTTTTGGAAAAATAAATTTTATCATCCTCCCAATCATGGTAAATACGCTGGTACACTTTTCTTACCCTGCCATATTTTCCGCCTTCAACCAATGTAAAGATGTTTCTTGTATCAACATTGCCAATATAAGCCACACATGGTACTGCTTTGAAGAGTTTAACGTATAAAACTCTTGCTTCAATGAAGTTCTGGTCAAATAACTGATCGCCGTTTTTTGATCTGAATCTCTTTTTCCCCCTGTTTGTTTTGATCATTTTTAAAATGTCGCCGAAATGGACAACGAAGGATATTAAAATGCCCACGACTACTGCTTCCATAACTAATTTGTTTTATGCGGGCATAAAAAAGCCCGGTCAGTGATTGTTTAGATTGTGACCGGGCTTCTCTGGTGTGATTTTGATGATCATCGAAGATCCGGTCGTATCAAATAATTTTTTAAATACATGTAAGATGGTGTTTAATAAAAAACCCCGCATCGGCGGGGCTTTCATCTATTGTAGAAAAACAGTTCGTTTTAAATAAATCGCATACCCCGCCCGTTATGACACATTGCTGTATCAAAGCCTGGTTTTATGTGTTGATATAATGTTATTCGACGCATTGCTTTATTTTTTTGCGAGCGCAAAGATGAGAAATTTATTTCGGGTATGCAATTATTTTTCTTTTTTTAATTAACCGCCTGTCCCGGTGGGAGCCTCAGCCGGCTTTTGAGGAACTGGTATAAAGTCTTTTCCTGAAAAAGGTTTACACAAAAAATTGACGGGGCGGGCTTCGTCGCCGTTGTTATTAGCTATGCGATGGTCTTCAATTCGGCTTCTCGCAATGACATAAACCGGGAGATCGTCGGTTCAAAAGGTGACGTCATTGCTCCTCTGTACGTCATTGCGCCGTGGCAATCTGTCAATCGGAAACCATTTACTTAAGGGAAAGATTGCGGCGTCGCCATTAAAATTAACTATGCGATAAATCTTCAATTCGGATTCTCGCAATGAAGTAAACCGGGAGATCATCGGTTCAAAAGGTGACGTCATTGCTCGTCCGTACGTCATTGCGCCGTGGCAATCTGCCAATCGGAACCCATTAGCTCAAGGGAAAGATTGCGGCGTCGCCATTAAAATTAACTATGCCATAAACTTCAATTCGGCTTCTCGCAATGAAGTAAACCGGGAGATCATCGGTTCAAAAGGTGACGTCATTGCTCGTCCGTACGTCATTGCGAAGCGCATACATGATTTTAAAGGCGAGGTAAAAGCTCATTGCGCCGTGGCAATCTGCCAATCTTGAACCCATTAGCTCAAGGGAAAGATTGCCGCGTCGCCATTAAAATTAACTATGCGATAATCTTCAATTCGGCTTCTCGCAATGACGTAAACCTGGAGATCATCGGTTCAAAAGGTGACGTCATTGCTCGTCTGTACGTCATTGCGAGGCGCATACATGATTTTAAAGGTGAGGTAAAAGCTCATTGCGCCGTGGCAATCTGTCAATCGAATACCATTTTTCCTCATTCCTCTTGGCTTACCTTCAAACTAATGTAATCCCTGTATCGTAATCTCATTATTTTGCTTTCTAACCACCCATAATAATTAAAATAAAGAAAATATAGATTCTTATCAGGATCATCCTTGTATTTATCAAGGCGTTTCAGGAAAGATTTAATTAACTTATTCAGATTGCTTTTAGAACCCCCGGACGATAGTTGACCAAGGAACAACATCAGTTCCCGCTCAAACGGCCGGAGTTTCTTACGGGCATATAAGAAATGGTAGGCTGCTTCCAAAGCACTATCCAACCGGTACCATTCTTCCTGTTCGTAAAGAATCAATAAATAAAATAGCAGCGAAAAGTACAGGATATCTTCCCGGTTTATATTGCGGTTCAACTCTTTTATCCGGAGCAACAACTTTTCTGCATCATCCCATCGTTCCAGTGTAAAATATGCAATGCTGACTGAGCTGAGGATTGATAACCGCTCAGCAGGCGCCAAAATCTGCGATGCGTAAGAAAATATTATAGCGGATTTACTGTCTATCAATTTTTTAACCTGGTCAAATTCGCCTGTTTTAAGATACACTTTTAAATCAGTATTGAAGTCGATGACCTGGAAATGCTTATAATAAATTTCGTTTTTTAAATGAGCCTTCACCATTTGGCCGTACGCCGTCATGTTCTCACTTACCTTCTGAATATCTTTAGTTAAGAAATCATTGTAACAGGTGGTGTTGATTGAATTTAGAAAAAGAGACGGATATTCATTGATAAGGTGAGGGGAAGTATGCCACAAGTCATATATTTTCCGACAGGTGCGTGTGCAAAAACCGTTTTCATGCAGCATATATTGGCATAATGCCAGTGTATTAAGGTAAAATAAGGATATCAGCGGTTGTTCATTGTTTGACCTCTTCAGTTTATTTAAAAGCGTTTTTGTCCCGGAGATTTCTTCTAATTCTTCTTCTGTAATCGGAAGCCACGACCGGTAGGTAAGCCGCCGTGTTTTTTCATATAAAAAGCTGTTTTCTGCAAATGCCTGCTGAGCGGTAATCGCCGCCCGGAGGTTCGAAAAAACTGCATCGGTAGCAGATTTGTACTGTTTATAATTTTTGTATTCAAGCACCCTGTTCTGCAGGCGAAGCAACTCTACCAGGAAATGATATTTTTCATAGTGTGAGGCAAGTGCTATTCCTTTCCTGCAAAGCTTTTGCGCCTGGTATAGCAAATTCTTTTCCCGGAGTGTCCTGATCTGATCTTGTATAAAATATAACCGCGTATCTACGGTTTTATGTCTTTCCTTAAACACCAGTGTATCCAGGATGTCTTTATGGAGATAAGTTTTAAGGCCCGAAAAATGGATCTTGTTTTCTATGCCAAGCCTCTTACCTATTTCATTTTCATCCCAAATTTCAGCCTCATCTATTAGTTTAAACAGCTTTAGGTGTAAGGCAGTATTTTGATTGGCGTGCCGTTTCGACATTTTTTTATAATACGACTTCTCGCTGCTGCTTAATCCTTTTACGAGCAGGAAAATTTCGGCACTTTTTTCCTTTTCTTCTAAACTGTGCTGCATAAAAATATTTTTGCCAGGCGTGGCCCCTGATTACTAAAAATAGCCCTTTTTTATAATTGTTTCATCTATAGATTTTGATAATTTTCTTACCTGTCACTATAATCTTGGTGATTTTTGATTACTAAATAATAGCATAAATTTTAATTGTTTCGGGTTCTCGCTATAAGTAGATTTACACCATAACTTCTTAACTATCAAAATTTGAGGCCGGATATTAACAATTAACGGCGCCGAAATAATTGGTTTTTCTTTAATAGAGTCCTGGGTTTTTCAATTGGTAAAATGGCTATTTTAAAAAGTAGCCATTTTTTTATTAATAATAGTTGAAGATTTTGTTGTAAACCTCACCCTGCCCTCCGGCAGGCAGGCCCGTCCCTCTCGGGGAGGAGAGGGAGAAGCCACACATATTTGTTTTGCCACGGATTTACACGGATTTTTTTAAAACCTCACCCCGGCCCTCTCCAGGAGGAGAGGGAGAAGTCAAGGCAGTCCACCTCGCGTCTTCGACATCGCTCCTTTGCGTGATGATGCCGTCATTACGAGGCGCACACTTCATACGTCATTGCCACTCGTTACGTCATTGCGAGGCGCAATACAAGATTTTGAGGTGATCTAAAACGTCCTTGCGCCGTGGCAATCTCCCCATTAGGATCATGAACGTAAGGAAAAGATTCCCCTTCTACCCGTCATTGCGAGGCGCAAATACAAGATTTTGAGGTGATCTAAAACGTCCTTGCGCCGTGGCAATCTCCGCATTTGGATCATGAACGTAAGGAAAAGATTCCCCTTCTACCCGTCATTGCG
>CAWFBO010000011.1:0-27984 GCA_963814075.1 uncultured Chitinophagaceae bacterium
TATCGATGGAGTTCCTGGCAAACGATTTTATCAGACAAGCCAACATTACTGCAAAGAAAAGAAGTGATTGATTGGTTCGGTTCTTTGCAGAATTTGATAAAGACTCATGAAGAAATGGCAAGCTTTTATTACGATTGCCCGTTTTCGATTGAAGATTGAAGTTGACTAAAAGGGTTGCCAACCTTCGAAAGGTTGGCAACCCACACCTAGTATAAAAATTCGCTGATTTTCAACAATTACTGTAAAGCAATAAATAATTGAAATTTCTATTTTGAAATAACCAGGAAGTGTCTAAGAATCACAGGACATTAAAGCATTGCATCTACCACTTTAGAAATAGCACTTATTTAATTACCGTAATTTTGCGGCACTTTAAAAAATATCTATGGATTTTAGTTTATCAGAAGAACATTTAATGATCAGGCAGGCAGCAAGAGATTTTGCCAACACTGAATGCTTACCGGGAGTAATTGAACGCGACGAGCATCAGAAATTTCCATACGAACAGGTAATGAAACTTGCGGACCTCGGGTTCCTGGGTATGATGGTTCCCGTGGAATATGGCGGCGCTGGATTAGACACCGTTAGTTATGTCCTGGCAATGGAAGAGATAAGTAAGGTTGATGCGAGCACAAGCGTTTGCATGAGTGTAAATAATAGTTTGGTATGCTATGGCCTGGAAGCTTTTGGCACGGAAGAACAAAAGAAAAAATATTTGACACCGCTGGCGCAGGGCAAAAAAGATGGCGAATTATATATCGGCGCATTTTTACTAAGTGAGCCGGAAGCCGGCAGTGACGCTACTTCACAAAGAACTACTGCGGAAGAAAAGGACGATCATTATGTAATTAACGGCGTAAAAAACTGGATTACCAATGGAAATTCAGCATCTGTTTATTTGGTAATGGCACAAACGGATCCTGAAAAGGGAAGCCATGGCATCAATACATTTATTGTCGAAAAAGACTGGCCGGGGGTAAAAGTGGGTGCCAAAGAAAATAAACTTGGTATACGGGGAAGTGATACTCACAGTATTTCGTTTACCGATGTAAAAGTTCCTAAAGAAAACCGAATTGGCAAAGATGGTTTTGGTTTTAAATTTGCGATGCTAACACTTTCGGGTGGCCGGATAGGAATTGCGTCACAGGCGCTCGGGCTCGCATCGGGAGCGATGGAAAGAGCAATCGCGTATTCAAAAGAAAGAAAAGCCTTTGGTACCGAAATAAAGAACCACCAGATCATCCAATTCAAGATCGCTGATATGGCTACAAGAATTGACGCAGCACGATTATTATGTTTGCGTGCCGCCTGGCAAAAAGACCATGACGAAGATTATACAGAGAGTGCCGCAATGGCAAAAGTTTTTGCGAGCGAAACAGCGATGTGGACAACGACAGAAGCGGTGCAAATACACGGAGGTTATGGCTACGTAAAAGAATATCACGTGGAAAGAATGATGCGCGACGCCAAGATTACCCAGATATATGAAGGTACAAGCGAAGTACAAAGGATTGTGATCAGCAGGGGAATTCTTAAATAATCAGCAAATGTGAAAATTGGAAAATGTGAAAATTAAAATGCAAAGAAAGTGTCGGTAAATTCAGAAGAATATAAAAAGATAGAGAGAGAAATAAAAGAGAAGAACGTAACCCTGGTAGCGGTTTCAAAAACAAAACCGGTGGAAGATATTTTAGAATTGTATAAGCTGGGCCAAAGAGACTTTGGCGAAAATTATGTGCAGGAACTGGTTGAAAAATACGAGCAACTTCCCAAAGACATTCGCTGGCATTTCATCGGTCATCTTCAATCAAATAAAGTAAAACAGATCGCCCCGTTTATTTCTCTCATCCATAGCGTTGACAGCGAAAAATTATTGAAAGAAATTAATAAACAGGCGGCGAAAAATAATCGCGTTATTGATTGTCTTTTGCAGGTTCACATTGCAAAAGAAGAAACAAAATTCGGACTTGATGAAAATGAATTAAAAGAATTGCTTGGCACGAATTTCACAGACGACACGGATTTGAAAAATGTCCGAATAAAAGGTTTAATGGGAATGGCATCATTTACCAACAACGAAAGAGTTGTCAGCAAAGAATTTCAATCTATAAAAAAATTATATGACCAATTCAGTATTCATAATCCATCATTCAGCATTCTAAGTGTGGGCATGAGTTCCGATTATAGGATAGCGATTGAAGAAGGAAGTAATATGGTTCGAATCGGCAGTTTGCTTTTTGGTAAAAGAAGTAAACAATAATTCCTGTAATTCGCCTAATTTGTGAAATCCGTGTAATTCGTGTTTTAACATTTACAAACTTGAATATTTTTGTGCATTCGTTAAATTTGAGCACATAAAAACTAAACCCATTGGACGCAGCCCTGATTAATCACGAATTTGAAGCCGAAAAAAACAGGAAGGCCTTCTTATACACTGCCATTGTGTGCGGCCTGTTTTTGATTTTTGCCATTTTTTACACCTGGCAAATGCAGGTGCCACCCAAGCCTGTGGTAATGGATCTTATCGATGTTAATCTTAGGAAATGAACAGGAAGGGATGGGCGATGTGCAACCCTTGGTAAAAGGCGAACGCGCACCCGATAACCAAAGTGTGGCTTCGCACCAATCTGCAAGAAAAGTGCGTGAAGAGCCTTCTCAAAATATTCCGGCGGATGAAAGTGATAATAAAGATGCGGCACCGGTAGTAAAGACGGAAAAGAAAAATGAGACAGCTAAAATTGAAAACAAGCCAAGTGTCACTACAGCTTCCAAAAATATACATCCTTCTCCTGTAGTAAATCCAAATCCTGCTCCTCCTAAACCAAAAATTCCTTTATATAAAGGGGGAACCGGCAACGGCGGAAACGGCGCTGCAGAAGATAATGGTTACCGTAACCAGGGTTACAAACCGGGCAATGGCGATGCAGGAAGCCCGGACGGAAGTCCTGATGCTTATGGAAATTCTCCCGGCGGCAAAAGTGGCTTCAGCGTGGTGCGTGGCTTTCCGGAAGACGGCCAATTCATTTTCCCAATATGCAGGGAGATTTTAATGAAAGTGCAAAAGTATATGTGGATATAAAAGTAAATGCTGCAGGAACCGTTACCAGCGCGGTAGTTGCAAAAGGAACTACAACTTCCAATTCACAATTGCGCAGCATTGCTATAGAAAAAGCCAAACAATTAAAATTTCCTGCTGCTCAAAACGATATCGAAAGCGGAACGATTCTTTTCAATTTTGTATTGAAGAATTAAATTTCACAGGGTTGGCTAACAAAACAAAAATCTCCATAATTTGTTTGTTTACTGTGTTAGTGTAAATTGTGCCCGAAAACTATGGCACACAATATTCCCGACATCAGGACTGTAAATGTGATACGTTACATAACGCCCTTACGTGAAGGCGGTTCGCTGCCCGCCATCGCTGAAGCAGATGATGAATTTATGTATGTCATAAAGTTTCGGGCGCGGGACAAGGAAGAAAAGCTTTGATAGCTGAATTGATTGGCGCGGAAATAGCACGGGCTTTGGGATTGAAAGTTCCTGAAATTGTTTTTGCCAATCTTGATGAAGCTTTTGGCCGTACAGAACCTGATGAAGAAATACAGGATTTACTGAAAGCAAGTGTAGGACTGAATCTGGGAGTGCATTACCTTTCTGGTTCTATCACTTACGATCCCGCTGTTTCAACTGTAGACCCTAAACTTGCTTCGCAGATCGTGTGGCTCGATTGCCTGCTTACAAATGTTGATCGCACTTCGCGCAACACCAATATGCTTCTTTGGTACAAAGAATTGTGGCTGATAGATTTTGGCGCATCTTTATATTTTCATCATTCTTGGAACAACTGGAAAGAGCAGGCTGAAAAACCTTTTTTACTGGTGAAAGATCATGTGATTGTTGCCACAGGCATCGGAACTGGATGTAGTAAACGAAGAATTTAAGCGTATTCTTAATCAGGAACTGATTGAAAATATTGTGGCTGCCATTCCCGAAGAATGGTTAAAGACGAATCAACTTTTTCATCTGTGGAAGAACATCGCCGAGCCTATGTGGATTTTTTGATAACAAGGATAGCTAATTCTGAAATTTTTGTAAACGAAGCAAAGCATGCAAGAGAATCAATTATTTGAGTACGCTGTGATCAGGATTGTGCCCCGCGTGGAGCGCGAGGAATTCCTGAATGTGGGCGTGATCTTGTATTGCCCAAAACAAAAGTTTTTGAAGACAAAATATCATCTCAATAAAAAAAGGATTGAACATTTTTGCGACCAACTGGATATGAATGAAATTGAAGAGCATTTAAAAACTTTTGAGCTTATAAGCAACGGTCAAAAAGACGCCGGACCTATCGCACAACTTCCAATCGCCGAAAGATTCCGCTGGCTCGCAGCAACAAGAAGTACAATTATTCAAACTTCAAAAGTGCATCCGGGCTTTTGCGATGATCCGGAAAAAACACTCAATAAACTTTTTGAGCAATTGGTTTTATGATAGCACTTTTTCAAAATAGAAATTACCGGAAATTGTTTGTTTACTGATAAACTGAATCCCTCTACTTTATAAAGTGAAAGCAGGCCGGCAATAAAAATATTCGACAAAAGCCTCTGCCAACTACATGTTATTTAGTCGCGATTATAAAGCCAACCTCACCGGGTATCAAATCTGATTATTCCGGATTGTATTGTAATATAAATTTATAATAGATCATGCCGCTTTGCCAACAGGAATTTCTCTTTTTTAAAAAATTTTATTATGAAAACAATCATTTTATTATTCGCAGCATTTATTTTTTTGAACAATTTATCCGCGCAAAAAACGAGTGACATACTCAAACAACAGGCCGGAGAAGGCGTAAAGGAAGGCGCTTCGATCGCCACGCAAAAAACGGCGGATAAAGTAACTGACAAAGTATTGGACAAATTATTCAGCAAAAAAAATAAGAATAAGAATTCCAATAAAAATAACAACACTACATCCGCAAACAACACCACAGCACAGGCTTCTTCATCCGCTAATACCAGTCCCAACAGCAATTCGGGGAGTAGCTTCAACCGCCTGTCTCCACTGCCGACACAAACCCCGGAGGACCGATAACCACCTACAGCAAATATGATTTTGTGCCGGGAGAAAAAGTGCTGGCATACGAAGATTTTTCACAGGATGCCATTGGGGAGTTTCCGCTTAAATGGAATACCAACTCTGCAGGTGAAATTGTGACCGCTTCAGGACAAGCAGGCAATTGGCTGATGATTAATAAAAAGGGCGTGTTTATCCCTGAATTTATAAACAACCTACCTGATAATTTTACGCTTGAATACGACCTTATCTATTCGGGGTCTAATTACATTCCATTTCTACAGTTGCTGTTTTTATCTACCGGCAATGGCAAAGATGGAAAGTCTGATTTGAACTCGGATTTTAATTATAACAAAAGATCGGGTGTAAACCTCGGCATCCAACCCATACCCCGCGACAAAGGAGGCATCTCAACTATCTATGATTACCAGGACGGCGAAAAAGTGATGGACAACCAAATCCAGATTCAATAATGAAGGGAATTCTAAAATAAAAGTTTCGATCTGGCGACAAAAAGAAAGGCTGAGGGTATACCTGGATCAAAATAAAGTATTCGACTTACCCCGGGCATTCGCGCCGGGGAAAACTTATAGCACAATACTGTACCAAACATGGAGCGATTTTTACGGGGGAAGATAAATATCTCATCGGCAATATAAAACTGGCTGATAGGTGATCCCGATACAAGGAACAAATTATTAACCGAAGGAAAATTCAGCACAACCGGGATATTGTTTGATGTAAATTCTGCCGCCATCAAACCTGAATCGTATGGCACTTTAAAAGAGATAGCAGGCGTATTACAGGACAATGCCGATGTAAAGGTGAAGATCATCGGACATACGGATAGTGATGGCGATGATGCACTAAACCTGGCACTATCTAAAAAAAGAGCGGAAGCCGTAAAATCAGCTTTAACCGATGAATTTAAAATTGACGGATCAAGAATTGCAACAGATGGAAAAGGCGAAACAGACCCCGTGGCCGATAATAAAACGCCGGAAGGCAAGGCTCAAAACAGGCGGGTAGAATTTGTCAAATTGTAATTATGCACTAATCAACTTAAATAAACAGCTTTACAAAGGCACAGAAAATATTTTCTCCTGAACATAAAGTGAATGGATATTTAAACTCAATTCCGGTTGAGAGTCTGCAGCAAGTCGTTGAATTGAGAGTTAAGTGGTAAATTTAGTGTGGCGATCCTTCATATATGTATATATGGAATCTCACTTTAAACAATATTTTTTATTTCCAATCATTTTGGCTGGGTTAATTCCGCTGAATGCGGATGCTCAGACAAATAAGCCTTCAGGGCCATTGCCATCTGCCTATTATACACTTAGCAAAGACACGGCCCGTATGCGTTTTTTAATGAACACAATCAACGATTCACTTAATAGCGGACAACTTAATTTGGTTTATGTATGGCAAGGGAAGGCGAAGAGCTTGCCAATAAGAACAACGTGGATACCATGAAAGGGATCTTCTATTTTGATATTGCAAAGGCGTATTCCTACCACTTTGGTAATCCGGATAGTGCGATATTTTATTACAAAAAGGTGCTTCCTTATTTCCCGGACAAATTAGGTTTCTACAACCTGGTTTCGGTAAGAGAAATTATGGAACGATACGTTCAGGCAGCAAAAAAGGATTCTGTTTTCGCTTACCTCGATTCGTTACATGAAAGGATAGATACAATGGACCTCACCAATCCGCGGCGATTCGGCATTTCATCCGTGATGGCGGGAGTGTATCAATATTATGGAATGTTTAGAACGGCTATTTCACTTTACGAAAATTCCATTGAGGGGTGCAGAAAGGCAGGTCATCCAAAAGATGTAGGTCTCCCCATGGCAAATCTGGCTGAACTATACGATGAAGCCGATGATGATATCAACGCGGTGAGATATGCACGCGAAGCGTTAGGATATCTTTCGGGCAACAACATGCCATTTATGGGTACGGCGGCAAATTTAGCAACCTACTATACAAATCTGAATCGCATAGATTCGGCTTTTTACTTCAATAATCTATCTGATTCTGTAGCTCGCCTTACACACAACCTTGAGCAGGAACATGTCCACGATGCAATTTAATTATGTCAATATTCTATTTAAGGAAAAAAAATTCGACAAAGCAAAAAAAGCGTTAGACCTTGTGAAACCGTGGTTAAATAAAAATGTGGTCCGGCCAGGGTTTGTCACATATTTGATTTCCTATGCCAGTATAGACACAGGGTTACACCGATGGGCGCCGGCAGCCGATACGCTCATGCACGCACTTTCAGTTGCAAAAGAAAGTGGCCAGGAGATTTCCATTGTCCTGGTATTACGTCAGCTTTCGGTAGTAAATGCAAAACTTAAAAATTTTCCGGAAGCCTACCGATACTTAAGGAATACATGCAACGCAAAGATTCTCTCACCAGCGATGAAACAAAATCGAGGCTGGCTGATTTTGAAACGATGTATGCAACGAGGAAGAACGAGAGCATATCGCACTATTGCAGAAGGATAATGATATTAATAAGCTTCAGTTGAAAAACAGCAGGCAATGGAATCTGGTTTACCTTGGTGGATTTATTTTTTTACTTGCTCTCAACGGGTGTCTTTTTTTACCAGCGAAACAGGCATCTAAAAATTCAAAGTCAAAAAATAAAGACAGATTTACAAATGCAGGTGCTGCGTTCGCAAATGAACCCTCATTTTATTTTCAACAGCCTCAATGGAATTGAATATTTCATTTTACAAAATGATAAAAGGCACGCAAGCGTTTATCTCAATAAATTTGCAAGCCTTATCAGAATTATTCTTTCAAACAGCAGGAAAGACCTGGTACCGTTTACCGATGATTTACAAACGATAAAAATATATGTTGACCTTGAACTTTTAAGGTTTAATTATAGGTTCTGTTATGTTACAGATATAGATAAAGCCTTGCTAGACCTTGATTACCGTGTACCTCCGTTATTGATACAACCTTTTGTTGAAAACGCAATCATCCATGGATTTGCACACAGCGATAAAAAGGATCTCGAATTGAAAATATCCGCAAAACCGGAGGATGAATATATTACTTACACAATTGAAGACAATGGCGCCGGCCGTAAAGAAACAGCGGCTTATAACAATTTAAATAAACCAAATCGTACCAGCCTGGGCCTACAAATAACACAAGAAAGAATTGATATTTTCAATCAACGACACCATTCAAAAAGTTCGATGAAAATTGAAGATCTATACGATGCGGAAAATCAACCGGCAGGAACAAAGGTCACTGTAAAAATTAAAGCAATGTAATATGATTACCAAAAGCCTGAGGGCAATTTTAATAGACGATGAGATGACCAGTTTACAAAACCTGAAACAAAAATTAGTGCAGTTTTGTAAAGAAGTAAATGTTGTCGCTGCGGTCCAAAACCCGGAAGAAGCCATTTCATTATCAGGGACCTGAAGCCGGATGTTTTATTCCTTGATATAGAAATGCCAAAAATGAACGGATTCAGAATGCTTGAAGAATTAGGAACTTATGAAGCTGAAATAATATTCACAACAGCTTATAATAATTTTGCGATTGATGCAATGCGGATCAGTGCATTTGATTACCTGGTAAAACCCGTATCAATTGAGGAACTTGAAAATGCGGTAAAGCGGCTGGTACAAAAAAAAACGATGCAAACCCGGGACCGTCTTACTGTTTTAAAACAATCCATCAATGAAAACAAAAGCCAGGAAAATAAAATTGCCGTGCCGTTAAATGACGGCCTTGAGTTCATCGTAATAAAAAATATTCAAGGATTGAATCCAGTTCAAGTTACTCCAGGATTTTCTTTTACGGGCGGGCAAACGATATTAGTAACAAAATTGTTGAAAGATTTCGAAGAATTATTAATCCCTTATCGGATTTTTTCGGGTTCATAACAGCCATCTCATCAATCTCAATTATATCAAAAAATATATTCGTGGATCGGCGGCCAGGTCTAATGGAAAACGGTGACATGATTGATGTAGCACGAAGAAAAAAAGAAGAATTTATCAGCCTGATCAGTTTGTAAATACGATCAGTAAACAAATAAATTGTAAAGATTTTTATTTCCTTCGTGTATTAATAACTCAGCCCAGAAACCAAATTTATACAACGGATCTTTTGAATCGTAAGGAACATCCTCTTTTTGGTTGCGCACGGCTTCCATAGAAGATGGCAACTCAATGGGCAAATGCCCGCCCGGTTTGTATTTTCCGAAAACAACATCCAAAACCGCCGCATCGCTGGCACCAAAATCTGCCAGTAATCCCTTTGCATTAGCGCTTATATCCGGAATGACAGCCGGTCTGTCAAGATAAATATCAACAATGGTTGGAACAGATTTCAGATAATTCAGAATACTGTCTTTTTTCAATCCTTTAAAATCCAGGTCGCCATGATGGAAACCTTTGGCCATAGGAATATCTGATTCAACAGGATACCATGGAGTATTTAAACGAATAATTGCAATGTCTGCTTCCGAAGGATTATTTACAACCGTTCCATATTTCGCAGCAGTTGCAGAATCAATATTTTTTACATAAATTTTCAGAGAATCTATTTTTTAATGGCAATACTTTATTATCATTTTTGAACAAAGTGATTGCCCTGCGTTGCGATTCTTCTCCCGCTTTTACAAACTCAGGTTTACCAACAATCTGTGTGGCTTTCGAAGCGTCTATATAAGGATCATCAAACAAACCCAACTCGAATTTTAATCGCAACAAACTGGGTAACAGAGGAATCAATTCTTGCTTCACTGATCTTTCCTTCTTTCACCAATTGTACCACTACTTCAGGAATATTTTCACCACCAAACTGATCTACACCTGCATTAATAATTTTTTCAACCCGTTGAAGAATCCAGGTTTTGAACACCCCATGCACGTGCGGGCCACATACATCCCCATGTGCGCATCCGTAACCAGGCCCCAATCGGTACAAACAATTCCATCATAAGCAGTTGGTTTCTTAGCAAATCTGTAATGATTCCTTTATTATATGAAAAGCCAACATGCTCATGCGCAGAATCCATCGGCACGCCATAGTAAGGCATCATTGCTGCAGTGCCTGCTGCTATGGCTGCTTTAAAGGGAATCAAATGATAATCAAAATTATTGCCCGGGATAAACCTGTCCTTTTTGAAAAGGAAAATGCGGATCAAGGCCTTCAAACTGCGGGCCGCCACCGGGAAAATGTTTCGTCATGGTGGCCACACTTTGTGCACCTAAAGTGTCTGTTTGAAAACCATTGATATAAGCCGTTGCCATTTTTGAAGAAAGCTGTGCATCTTCACCAAAAGTGCCTGCAATTCTTGGCCAGCGGGGTTCTGTAGCCAGGTCAATCTGCGGATGTAAGGCTTCCCGGATGCCCACAGCAACATATTCCTGCCGTGCATCATCTGCAAACTGGCGGGTTAATTTTTCATCACCAATTGCGGCCAGGCCTAACGGTTCGCACCATTGCGAAAATGTTGCAGCGCTCATGGCAAAAATATTATTGCTAAAATGATTGCGGGGATCAGATGCAATGGTAATCGGTATCCCTAATCTTGTTGAATCCTCAACATATTTCTGCATGGCATTATACCATTTTGCCAGTGCATCAACAGATGGTATTGCCCAAAGATTAAAATGATTCATTTTTTTATCCCGTACCAAAACCATTGCATTGGGTGCAAAAGCAAACAAGCCTTTTCCCGGTTTGTTCTTCAATGCTTCCGTCATCATTTACCCTTGCGCCATTGATAAACATCATTCCCGCTTTTTCTTCAAGAGTCATTTGAGAAAGAATATCTTTTACTCTTGCCTCAACCGGCTGCCGGCTGTCTTCGTATACATCAAGTTTGCCATTTTTATTCAGGTCACGAAACGTGTAGCCATCGATTGTTACCACATGCGATGAGTTGGCTGTTACCTCGGGAGGCAATGTATTTTTTTCTGTTGATTTACACGCGGAAAAAGTTATAACGCAAAATAATAAACAAGCAAATACGGTGAAGTTGATCTTATTCATGTAGGAAAAATTGAAAATGAATGCTAAAGATAAGAGTTCTTAAGAATATGCGAATTATCCCATGACAATTCACTATTCACCATTCACTATCCAACAACCGGTAACATTGCGTAGCAATTTCCAATTCTTCATTCGTAGGAATAACGAGTATCTTTACACGCGAATCTCCTGGTTAATTTCATGTAATACTTTTAAACGCCGGTTATTTTTTTCTTCATCGAATTGAATTCCCAGGTATTCAAGATTGGAAGAACAAAGTTTGCGCATCAGCGGTCGTTCTCTCCTACTCCGCCGGTAAATACAATCGCATCCAAACCATTAAGCACAGCAGTAAAAGTGCCGATATATTTCCTGATACGATAAGCATACATGTGATAGGCCAGCAACGCCTGCTTGTCGCCGTTTTCAATTTTAGCAATAATGTCGCGCATATCGTTAAACCCTGTCAGCCCGGTCATTCCACTGTTATAATTCAGCATATCTTTTACTTTTTCCACTTCATAGCCTAATTGATTTACGAGATAAAAAATAACAGACTGATCAATATCGCCGGCGCGTGTTCCCATGATCAAACCATTCATCGGTCCAAAACCCATGCTGGTATCAACCGATTTTCCATCTTTCACAGCCGTCATGCTGCAACCATTTCCCAAATGAATGGTGATAATCTTTGAGTTTACTTTTTGCAGATATTCAATTGCTTTTCCGCTGACGTATTTGTGGCTTGTGCCATGAAAACCGTAAACACGAATGCCATATTCATAATAAAATTTTGACGGAATAGCGTAGCGATAGGCTTCTTCGGGAATGGTTTGATGAAAAGCCGTATCAAAAACAGCAATTTGTTTGGCAGAAGGAAATAATTTTTCAGCTACTTCAATTCCCAAATAGTTTGGCGGATTATGCAGCGGCGCCAGCGGAAATAATTTTTTGATTTTGTCTTTTACTTCCTTGGTAATAACGGTGGTGGCTGCAAAACTTTCTCCTCCATGCACCACGCGATGGCCAACTACATGAATTTCCGACGGATCTTTAATCACACCAATTTCTTTATCAGTCAGCAATGCAGCAACTTCCTTCAATCCTTCTGCATGATCATCAATTTTCATCACCTGTCTCTTTACCTGCTTCATTGCCTTCTTTAAAAGTTTTATGAATGATATCGGCGTCTTCCTTCCCAATTCTTTCTACAATCCCACTGCAAACAACTGTCTCCGAAGGCATTTCGATAAGCTGGTATTTTATAGAACTGCTTCCTGAATTGATAACAAAAATATTCATGCTGTTTTTCCGCTTTTAAAAGTTATAATTGCTGCGCCTGTATCGCGGTAATTACTACCGTATTAAAAATATCATCAACGGTGCAGCCGCGGCTGAGATCGTTTACGGGTTTGTTCAATCCCTGCAACATCGGGCCAATCGCCACTGCACCGGTTTCGCGTTGAACCGCTTTGTAGGTATTGTTTCCTGTATTCAGATCAGGGAAAATCAGAACAGTTGCCTGTCCGGCCACTTTAGAATTTGGCAGTTTTTGTTTGCCTACTGCCGGGTCAACCGCCGCATCATATTGTATCGGCCCTTCTACGGGCAGATCCGGCCTGCGTGCTTTTACCAGTTCAGTGGCACGCCGCACTTTTTCCACTTCTTCGCCTTTTCCCGAGGTGCCGGAAGAATAAGAAAGCATCGCAATTCTTGGATCAATACCAAACATCATACTGCTTTCCGCAGAAGAGATGGCGATGTCTGCCAGTTGCTCTGAAGTAGGTTGAGGTATCACTGCGCAATCTCCAAAAACAATCACCCGATCCTGCAGGCACATAAAAAAAACAGAAGAAACGGTAGAAACGCCGGGCTTTGTTTTTATGAATTGTAATGCCGGACGAATGGTATGCTGTGTAGTATTGATAGAACCTGAAACCATTCCATCCGCATCGCCTTTATAAACCATCATCGTTCCAAAATAAGCGCCGTCTTTCATAAAGTCTGTCGCCATATCCATATTCACATTTTTATCTTTTCTCAATTCATATAATGTGGAAATGTAATCAGGCAACAATGGCGATTCAACCGGATTAATAATCGTTACATTTTTCGGATCCAGTTCTATATTTAATCGCTGCAATGAAGCTTCTATTTCTTCCTTTTTGCCAAGAATTGTCAAGTTCACCACTTCCTGTTTCAATAATTTTGCTGCAGCTTCCAAGATCCGGTCATCGCTACCTTCAGGCAATACAATATGTTTCTTTTCCAGTTTGGCTCTCTTCACCAACTGGTACTGGAACATGCGGGGCGTAACACCTTCGGGTTGAGAAGTAACTATCTTATCAACTAAAGAAATCGTGTCCGTATTTTTTTCAAAAGCCGTTGATGGCAAGGTCGATCTTCAATGTGTTTTCAGGATAAATTCTTGACTTAACAGCAGCTACTTTATTAACCGTTTCAAAAGTGCCTGTCTCCACCTGTACAACCGGAACAACTGTTTCCAGACCTTCCACCAATTTAATGATTGGTTCATCAGGCGCCAATCCTCCTGAAAGAATAATGCCCGCTACTTTCGGATAATTTTTAGAAAGATTGGCTTGTATCATTGCAATGATAATATCACCACGGTCGCCCGGCGTAACAATCAATGTATTTTCTTCAATGTGCGTAAGGCAATTGCGCAATTGCATAGCTCCCACAATAAAATGATCAACCGGGTTCGATAAATAATTTTGTCCAAACAAAATTTTTCCATTCACACCTTCCACAATTTCTTTCATGGTGGGGCTCTTTAGTTCTTTTGCATAAGGAATGATGGAGGTGAGTACAAATTCAGGCAATCGTTGTGCAAACATTACATGCAATGCTTCCACATCTAGCGGATCAACTTTATTGGCAATCACTGCCAGCAGTGGCACTTCCTGGTCGCGTAATATCTGCATGGTCGAAAGAACATTCCTGCGTTACTTCATCTGTTGAATATCCATCGCCTTTTGCAACAAGTATCAGCGGGACAGATAAATTTTTTGCGATCTCAACATTTGAAGAAAATTCAAATGAAGCGCCTTCGCCTTCGAAATCCATTCCATCAATAAGCACAAAATCATGGGCATCTTCCAGCTTCTTGTATTTGCTGATGATGGTATCAATTACAAATGCATTATTGTCTTCACTGCGAAATTTCAACAACTCAGCATAAGTAAACGCATAACAATCATTATAGGTTAAATCCAGCCCAAAATGATCGATCATTGTTTCAATATTGATATCCTTATGGTTACTGCCATTCTCTCTTATCACCGGTTTGAAATAGGCTATCTTCCTGACCTTTCCGAGTAAAATATTCATTAATCCGAGGGTAACTACCGACTTCCCGCTGTTCGATTCCGAGGAAGCTATATAAATCGCTTTAGACATTCACTATTCGTTTATGGATTGGTTTTTGTTGTGCAAAAATCGGTCATTTTTTCTTTAGGCTGTATGAGCAGGATCATGGGAGCGATTGATAAAAAACCGGTCGTAATTTATTGTTCATTTTTTCATAAAAATGCTTCTTCCACTTTCCCGCGAAAACTTTAAAAATCGTTTTAACCCAACTCTTTCTTTTGAAGGGTGGCACTATAAATAAAAAAACACATCATGAAAAAAGTAATCCTTACAGTTGTTATTACCCTGGTTGTTCTCATTGGTATTTTTGTCATTTTTATTTATTCGGGCGCTTACAATGTAAGCCAGTTGGTTCATCATAACGCTGTTACCAAATGGGCTATCAACACAACAGTGGAACATTCTATTGATTCGCGCGATGAAGACATAAAAGCGCCCCCAATGAATGACACAGCTATGCTGCAGGAAGGATTTACTCATTATAATGAAATGTGCGTAACCTGTCATGGAGGGCCGGGAATTGAGCCGGATGAACTGGCAAAAGGGCTCTATCCTGAACCTCCTAAATTTTATAAATCGAATGATATGCCGGATACTACTGAAGCTTTCTGGATCATTAAAAATGGAATAAAATACACGAGCATGCCCGCTTTTAGTCCGACACATTCCGATCAAAAAATTTGGGCGATCACAGATTTCCTTTTGAATAAACTCAACAAAATGACACCGCAAGAATACCAGCAGTGGAAGAACAGGTACGCCGAAAAAGATGTAGCAGGAGAATAAGATTTTTGCGTGTAGGCATCACTGTTAACAGGCGTTAAAAAAAATGACTGTTTCTTTTTTGACTGGAAATAAAAGCCAAGCTATTCCTGTAAATTTTTTACATTTTTCCCGGGATGATGTCAGTCGAAGGGACTTAAGGGCTAATCACCAATCTTTTCCGGGTACGGCGAATAGTTACCATTACAAAAGATATTTTTCTAACAAACTCTTCCCCAGCTTCACAGCGTCTCTTCCTTTTGATTCAATTCCATACCAACCATGGTATCCGCTTTGCTTGCTCAGTTCAATCATCTTTGCAGTTAGCTCTTCCGTCGGTTGATTTCGATATGACATTCCTTTTGCATAAGGTGCAGTTTTTTCGAGATAAGTATAGTTGTCAAATTCAGCAGACGGCTCGCGCCAGTCGGGATAAGTGCCGAATAAAGGATTATTTACTTCTTCCATTAAGTCCAACATCCAGTCAGGATCATTAGAGTAACCACCATGGTTTTCAATCACCACTTCCACACCGGAATCCTTAGCATAATCCAGCAGATGATGATACGTTTCTGTTGCAATTTTCAACGCTTCTTCTTTGGAACCGATTTCCAATCCGCGGCAATTGGTACGGATCGCGTGACAACCCAAAAAATGAGCAATGTCTATCCATTTGCGGTGATTGATAACAAATTGTTTTCTCTCTTCTTTGGTGATCGCACATCCATCTCCTTCTTCATCGACCATTATCAGCACGAGCTCCGTTCCATAATCTGCGGCGTTTTGTTTGAGGGCTTTGAGATAAGTCATTGTAGGTACTTCAAACAAGTGTATTAACAAATTCAATTCCGTCAATATCAAAATCTTGCCTGGTAATTTTTGGAAGATCAAGGGCTTTCCATTTGCCTTCCCTGAACTCTTCTACGAGCGCCCAGGCAGCGAGAGAAATATTGTCTTTTTTCATAAGTGATTAATTTAAAATGAAGATACTGAATAGTAAGATTTGAAAAGGGCGCATTCCAAATTATCATGTTAATGGCGACTCAACCGCGTACGTGTAGCGTTTTAGAGGCACAGTAAACGAACTTTTATTGGAGATTTTTATTTCAAAAAAAAGCTGTGTCCATAATGGCGATTCATCCTCACTGAAACCGAATATTCAAGCTGAAATAAAAAAGCCGTTTCAACATTATATTGAAACGGCCTCTTAAAAGATTTGTTTATTTTAATATTGTTTTACTACATGATAAAAGAACACGTCCGGCGGACCTACAACGCCTGCTGAGTCCATTCTATGTTTGAGTTCTTTTGTATTCATAAAATCCTGCGCTTTTTTCATATCGGTTATCGCCATAACCAGTGACACCATGTGAGGATCGTTAAGATACTGGTTGATGGCCCTGTCGGTAATCCCCGCATCCATTCTCTGTTGCTTGTCACCTTTGAATACGGCTTGCCAGGCATCATAATCCTTTACTTTGAAATTAATTATGGCCCTTTGTGTTGACGAATCAGTCGCCGGGTCGTGAAATTTATTTATCGTGTAATAAAATGTTGGCTTGCCAATCACTCCTGCCTTTTTCATCGCTTCCATCAGTCCCGGCGAACTGGCAAATTCTTTTGCTTTAGTGGTATCATCCACATGCAATGCTACCAATACAAGGTTGCTGTCTTTAAGGCCCCTGCCCACCACAAAATTATGTAGCCCGGCAGCTACTCTCGCAGAATCATGTGCTTCATAACCAGGAAACCATTTGGCAAAATTCGCCACTTTTTGTTTAATCAACACCGTAATATGCGGGCTGCGCAGGCGTTTCAGGCGCCGGCGTCATGGCCGTGGTTGAGTCCATTGATGGTAGAATCCGTTGCCGTAGTATCCGTGGAACTATTGCCCCCGGAATTACATGAAAATAGCACCAGCATGACAATAGCAGCTAATGCTAAAAATTTACATTGCTTCATTTGAGAAGATTTAAGGTTTTAAAAAATTGTAAAGAAGGAAAAAGAATTCGCTAAGGCCGGATCAACTATAAATCTATGATAATAATTAAATAATATGCAGAAATATTTTTTACAATAGTGCACATTGAACAGATAATGACGAAATCGTGTAAAAACCCCGGTATGCTCACAGGCAGGCGAACTACATCTTTCTTTTTTTCGGGCAAGAGAGTAAACAAGCAAATAACAACGAATTTTATTTTTAATAATTCTTTCCCGCGTAAATTCAATAGGAAGAATGTAAAAAACGTTTGTACAATCTTCGTTGTATGAACCGTAAAAACGTGACATCTGCAAAAAAATATGTATGAAATAAAAAGTCCCGTAGAGACGGGACTTTTGTTTAACGTTATTATACTACTTTGATTTAGAGACTTTTTATTGTTGCTTGTCCGCTCCTACGTATTGACAGCTAAAAGTTACCTGGACAATCTGACCCATTCCCGGAGGGCCTATTCCCCAATCAGATATATACAATTTTCCATCAGGGCCAAAGGTCATTGCAGTTGGAAGATGAAGACCTGACGTAACAATCTGTCGCTTGCCGGAAGAATCTACCCTTACCACATCGCCGAAACCGGGAGTTGGACCAGGCTTTCCAACTGTATTTTAAAGAACATATAAATTGTTATTATTATCAAATGCAATCCCTAAGATTGTGTTGGGTGGCCAACTACCTATTATTTGTTTTTGGTGCTCGCGGCAGATCATGTGTTGAAAACGGAAGTTAATTAGCTGATCAAAAAGCGTCGCTAAAACACAAATCCCTTTATTTTGTTTGCCTACTGTAGCTATCTCAACCATTGGCTAATTGGCTAATCATCCAACTTCTTCCCCAGCGCCATCAAATCATTATAAAAGTCAGCTTCTTTCCTGGCAGCTTCATTTTCGGGAAAACTAATGCCAAGCGTTAAATTCATTTTATATTGCTCATAAGCGGCAGGTAAATTATCAGCTATTTTTTGTGTACGATAGCGCGCGGCAGCAAGGTGCACGGCTTCCCGCCAGTCTTCGTTATCTTCTACGGGTATATTTTCTTCAGCATATAATAATACATCAAGGTCTTCTCTCAGCATATCTTCTTTTTCTGTAAAGGCGCACCAGGCCACATATATTTTGTGCATTTCCCTGTTTTCCTTGTCTTCAAAAACACTCATAAACAAGTGATAAACCATCGGGGCTATATTCGTCAAAAGGCTTACCTTCTTCCGGCGGCAACTTCCTCTTTTCGGCGATCGCTTTTTTTTCTTCTTCCTGCAGTAGCCGCGTTCTTTCGTTGTTGCCTTTCTGAAAATAATAAATGTCTTTTTCTTTTTTAATATCCGGCAAGGTCAGTTCTGTTCCGTGCCCCGTGCGGCTAAAATAAAACTCGTACCATTCCGGCACGTCCCCCTCCTCTTCGTCCGGGGAATTATAAGCCATTCTTATGCGATCAAAATCCTGCCAGCCTTGTAAAAATCCGAGGGGCTGATGATTATAATCATTGCTTCGCATGTACTCGCAATAAAGGTCTACGTCCTCTTCGGTCACCGGGTCCAGGAAAGTGGCATTCAACACATTATCTTTCCAATATAAAAAATCGAAAATCGTGTTAAGGCCCTGCACCGGCTCTTCAACTTCACCGGCACGGTAGCGGCATTGAAACAAAAACAATTTTACCTGTTGTATCTCAGCCATACGTTCCATGGCAGCGTTTACCCACAAGGTTTCCAGCCGTTCCAGCTCCGATTTAAAGGTAGGCCCATACAACGTCCACATCGCTTTTTTTAAGGCATACAACTTTACAAAACTTTCAACCGTAGATGGTTTATATTCCGCAAAAAAACTATCAAAATGTTGATGGGACTTTATTTCTTTTATGTATTGATCTCTCAATTCATCCCTTGTTTTATCATTTTCTGTCATTTCTTTTATTTAAAAGGTGTGGTATGGGCAAATAGTGGTTTGTCAACTACAATCGGCTACTATCTAAAAATAAAAACTATGCGTTGAAAAAAGCCACATTTGATAGCTACGTTGTTTTGGGGTTTCTATAATCAATTAATTTTTGTAGGTTAAAGACGCCCATGCATACGGCATTATTGTATACAAGAATATTTTTTTTAAAATATATTTTTTCACTCCCAGCCGGGTCTCCTGCAAGGGATTCGTTGTAAACGAGAAGACATGGCTGGCAGCGAATAAATAGTATGTCATCGAGACGTTTTCTTTCTGCCAGGATATTCGTGCAATACCGCTAATTTTTATTAATGAACAATTACGAATTAATTCCACGCTGTCTGCCGACCAGTGAACAAACACAGGATCGTACACAGTTTTTATTCACAAGTGAAACAGATAAATCGTTACGCTTTATAAAAGACTAAGGGAATCGTCTTTCAATAAAGAGGGGAAATAAAAATCCTAGTTATTTCTTCGTTTACTGCTCACCGTTATCCGGCAACGCGAACGCTACATAAGCATCGCCTGAAGGTTTTCCTAATTTTCCTCCGCCGCAGGCAATCACTATAAATTGTTTTCCGTCCACTTCATAAACCGCAGGTGTAGCAAAACCGGATGCAGGCAAATCCGCTTCCCACAACAGTTTCCCGGTTCTTTTATTAAAGGCACGAATCTTTGCGTCGCTGGTGGCTGCAAGAAAACTAATCCGCCGGCTGTTACAGCCGGACCACCATACATTTCTGTTCCGGTATGAATTCCTTTTGCTTTCATGTCAGGATAATCACCCACAGTATCTTTCCACAGCGTTTCACCGGTGTTTAAATTAATAGCGCTCAATGTTCCCCATGGCGGTTTTATAGCAGGATAGCCTTCTTTGGTTAAAAATTTATTGTAACCGGTAGAAGTATATGGAAGATTTCTCCATTGATCTTCCGCTCTTACCGGCGGAACAAATTTTTGCTGTTGCTCTTTTTTATTATCCAAAACAAATGAAGCCAGTGCCTGAATTTCTGAAGGCGCCAAATGTTTAAACGCCGGCATCATCCTTCGTCCCGAAGTAACCAGTGCTGCAAATTGTTGCTCGTTGTATTTTTTATTTACATCGATCAATGTCGGATAATTTCCGCTTCCCTGCCTTTCCGTTCCGTGACAGGCCATACAGGTTGAATGATACAATCGTTCTCCTGCCTGCAAATTCGTTTCCGCTGTTTTTGGTTTTTTCTTTACTTCATCCATATGTTAAGTATCCACGGCATCTGGCTTGCATTTACATAAAGAACAGAAGTGGTCGGATCATACGCAGGGCCGCCCCACTCTCCTCCTCCATCAAAGCCCGGAAAGATCACCGTGCCTTCTTTTGAAGGAGGCGTAAAAACTCCCGCTGCGGTTTTATATCCGGCAAGTTTGTTTTTAATATCCTGGTAAGAAGAATCCGGAACAAGGTTGTTTAAATCATCAACGGTAATGGGTGCCTGCCGTGCAAATGGTTTGGGAAATGTAGGAACGGGTTGTGTAGGCGACAATTTTTCACCTGCCAATTCACTTTGTGAAGGCACAGAAATTTCGTTTACAGGATAAACAGGTTTGCCGGTTTTCCTGTTGAGCAAAAAGATAAAACCGCTTTTCGTTATCTGCGCGACGGCTTCAATATTTTTTCCGTCCTTTTTTATATTTACTAAAACCGGCGCTGTCGGAAGTCGCGATCCCATACATCGTGATGCACAGTTTGAAAATCCCAAATTCTTTTTCCTGTTTTTGCATCCAGCGCCAGTACACAATTGGCAAACAAATCATTACCCAATCTTTTGCCTCCATAAAAATCATAAGATGCAGAACCAATTGGCGCAAATAAAATTCCATTCTTTTCATCCAAACTAAAACCCGACCACGCATTGGCGCCGCCGATATGTTTCCACGCTTCTTTGTTATCCCAGGTGTCATAACCAAATTCTCCCGGTTCAGGAATAGTGTGAAATATCCAGCGAAGTTTGCCGGTATGCACATCATAAGCGCGTATATGCCCCGGTGCAGCATCCGCTTCTTCTGAAACCCGATCGCCGATAATGATCATGTCTTTATAAATAATTCCCGGCGTTGTAGTAGCCACATACAAGATCAGAAACATCTCTTCCAAGATCGTTGTGCAAATCAATTTTTCCATCTGTTCCAAACGAAGAGACGGGTTTTCCTGTTAGTGCATCAATGCAATACAAATGGCTGTTCGCTGAATAAAAAATTCTTTTGTCATCTTTGCCATCGGTATAATAAGTAACGCCTCTGCAAACATTCATACTAAAAAATCCCGGCCCTTTTGCTTTGGCAGCACTGTCATCCATCGGGTTGAAAGTCCAAATTTCTTTGCCTGTTGCTGCATTCAAAGCAAATAATTTCAACTTCGGTGAAACGCCGTATAAAACAGAATCTATTACGATTGGATTTACCTGGATTTGCGTCCTAGTGCTATCGGCATCATGAGTGTGGTAAGTCCACGCAACCTGCAACTGACCTACATTTGACGTATCAATTTGTTGCAATGAAGAATAATGATTGGCTTCTTTATTTCCACCATAAACCTGCCAGGTATCGTATTTATTTGTTTGTTGACAAGAAGCAATAAACACAATCGATAATACAAGAAATCCATAATTAAAGAATTTTCTCATTCCATTTTTTCTCATGAGCTTTACGTATTTGAGATGTAAATAAAATAAAAATTCTCTTTATTTATTGGTTTACTGATCAAGTATCCAGCATCCAGCATCCAGTATCCATCTCCCGCATCTACCTACTCCACCGGTTTTATCATAAACGAATAACTGTAATCTTTATACTCCAGCCTGTATTGCTTTAATGGCCATGTTCCCCACGAATTAATTCCACCAACACCTGTTTGTTCCAAATCAATACTCAATGTAGTTAAATCCCTTTGTTTCAATTCTCCTGTATGGGCGTTATGTTTTTCAAGTCCTTCATCAAGGTCTTCATCCAGATAATGACGTGCAGAAATATTTAAAACAGTATCACCGATAACCATCAAACCTTTGCCGTTTTCATTAGTAAGTTTTACCCAGCGCACATCTGTTTTATTGCCCGTTTCCTGCGGCCTTACATAATCACCAAATTGTTCATCCACCGTTTGATTGTACACGCCAACAAAAGCCGCATCTTTCCTGTCCCAATAATTTTCAGAAGGACCACGGCCATACCATTCCATATTGCTGTATTCTTTCGGCAACATCATCTGCATACCAAATTTAAATAACATCGGTTCTTTTTTTGAAGTATCTGCATGCATGGATTCTGTTACTTTAATAACGCCATCGCCATTCAATTCATAATTAATATCCAGATAAGCATACACATCCGGCAATGAATAATGCGTATTCAATTTAATAATTTTTGAATTGGAAGAATCAATATCAAAACCAAGCAGCGTATAATTATGACTGGCACGTTTCCAGTTGATCAGTTTTTTCTGCAGGTCGGCGCCAAAATCATTATCTGTTGGCGGCCGCCAGAAATTGGGTTTTAAATCATAACCTTCTTTTATAAAATCATTTCCATCAACTATATATTGATGCAACAATCCATCATTCCGACTAAAAGAAAATTGCACTTTATCATTTTCAAAATTTAATGCACTATCGGTAACGTGCACACGCAAATCACTTCCTTCCGGAACTTTTATATTATTATCCAAATGACTGTATAAAGTCAATTGATCTTTGGCAATTTCCCAATCCGCAGGAATTAAACCTTCTGCTTTTTTAGTTTTATAATACACATTCAGGAAGATTTCTTTGTAACCAACACGTGGCAATTTATAATTCAAATTAACCAATGCACTATCATGTGGCGCAACATTTAAATTTTCAACTTTGCCTTTTTGAATCACTTTTCCATCGGCAACCAGTTCCCAATCCATATACACATCATCAAGATTTTTAAAAAAATTTTCATTGTACACTTTTATCTTTCCAACCATAATATCAGCAGGAAAAGTAAAAATGTTTTGATATTCTTTTTTTACTTCCAGCATTTGCGGATGCAATGAACGATCAGGCGCTACGAGGCCATTGCAATTAAAATTCCCATCACTTGGCATGTCCACTCCATAATCGCCGCCATAAGCCCAGATGGTATCGCCCCGATCCGTAACTTTTTGAAATCCCTGGTCTACAAAATCCCAAATATATCCACCCTGCATTTTCGGATAATATTTCCGGATGGTATCCCAATAATCATTAAAATTTCCATCGGTATTGCCCATGGCATGTGCATATTCCACCAAGATAAATGGCTTGTGATTGCTGGCGCGAGTCATATTTTACATGATGCACCATATCATCCGGTGAAGGATACATCGGGCAATAAATATCAGAGAAATCGGTTGCACTTGCAGGCTCATATTCTACCGGGCGTGACGGATCGCGATGTTTGATCCATTCATAACATTTTTCAAAATTGATGCCCATGCCTGCTTCATTTCCCATCGACCAAACGATTACTGATGGATGATTTTTATCCCGCTCCACCGCTCGTGAATCTCTTTGAAAATGTTGTAGAAACCAATCAGGTTTTTTGGATAAAGAATTAGCGCCAAAGCCCATTCCATGCGATTCAAGATCAGCTTCATCTACTACATACAATCCATATTTATCGCACAATTGATACCAGTAAGGATCATCAGGATAATGACAAGTACGAACCGCATTAATATTATTTTCTTTCATGATCCTCACATCCTGCTCCATTCGTTCTTTACTGATTACCTGCCCGGTAAAAGGATCCATTTCATGACGGTTGACGCCTTTTATCAAAATCGCTTTCCCATTTACATACAACGCGCCGTCTTTTATTTCCACTTTTCTAAATCCTGTTTTTTGCGGAATCACTTCGATTACCTTTCCGCGTTTATCCGTTAACGTTGTAAGCACCGTATAAAGATTTGGTGTTTCTGCAGTCCACTTTTTTGGATCCTTAACATAGATGTTCACATTTTTAAATTTTACAGAATCAGTAAGTGCAACTGATGTTTTCTTTATGGATTTTCCTGCTGCATCCAACAATTCAAAAGAGGCTTTGTAATTTTTTAATGCACGGATCATTGTTGTTTAAAAAATCAAGACTGATATTTAATTCGCCATTTTTATAATTGTCTGTAAGATCAGGAATGATCTGCACATCACGAATGTGAACGGGATTGCGCGCATACATATACACATCACGGTCAACGCCGGCCAAGCCGCCACATATCCTGGTCTTCAATATAAGTGCCGTCGCTCCAGCGATACACCTGGAAAGCGATAAGATTTTTTTGCCCTGGTTTTAAATACTTTGTAATATTAAATTCAGCCGGCAGTTTACTGTCTTCGCTATAACCAACCCACTCGCCATTCACCCATAAATAAAAGCAGGAACGCACCGCGCCAAAGTGAATGTAAATATCTTTCCCGTCCCAGTCTTTATCAATCGTAATTTCTTTTCTGTAAGAACCGACCGGGTTGTATTGATGCGGAACATGCGGCGGATCAGGATTTATTAAATACCCAAAATCATATTTTATGTTGGTATAAATCGGAATTCCATAACCATTCACTTCCCAGGTTGCCGGCACAGGAAAATTTACCCAATGGCTGTCGTCATAATCATTTTTCCAAAAACCCAAAGGGCGGTCAGCCGGTTTATCTACCCATTTGAATTTCCAATTGCCATCCAGCGACTGAAAATATTTTGATTGCTGCCTGTCGTCTTGTAAGGCAAGGTTTTTATTTTCAAAAGCAAAATACGTAGCGTGCATGGGTTGCCGGTTGTATTCATTAAGCTTTTCATTTTCCCAAAACTCAGGCGGCTCCTGCGATTGAGCGAAAACTTTTCCTAAACACATTATTAAAAGAACAAGTACAACTATTTTTTTCATTGATGATGGGTTTTGTAAATCATAAAAGTATCAGCAAAAATGTATTAGTGGATAAATGTATTGAATTTTGTTTTTTAGCAGTAAACAAACTTTTTTGAGGGATTTTTATTTTGGGAGAAATGTCATTGAGCCGCCGTCTGATCGAACCCGAAGGAATTTATTTTATTACATTTACGTGGACGAAATGGTTGCCTCTTTTTCTCTTTTATTTGCTCCGTTTTCTCAATCAGCGATAATTCTGTCGTGGCTTTCTTTACCCCGCTTTTATTGTTATCAACACTATTGGGTATCAAAAAAATAAAAATGAAAATTTAAGTACTATTTTTAAGCATTGAATCTTTTAAGGAGGTTGATTTTCAAAGACGATCTCATAAAGAGGGTAAGGTAGTTACTATAATTGCCAGCTATAGTAGGTTATAGTAGTTATGGACCCCGGCTAAAAACCCCCTTACTCCCTGTGATAACCATAAATATATGTTCATCAATACAATTAAATACATTTGTGTTACTAACTTTAGCATCTTATACCATAAACCAAAAGTTTTCTAAGTTCAATTAAAATTTCATTTATGAAACCACTTACTATTAGTTTTCCCAGTGTTTTTGAAACCGCTTTTGGCAACACAGAAAACTCTGCAAAGGACCTCTTAAACGGGTTAAAAGTTAAAAAGAACGACAATTGGTACCTTGTAGGCAACATGGCAAAGCGCAGTGCCATCAACGCCGGGCGTGTAGTAAATGCTGCTCCCAACGAGGAAGATTTTGATATACTGTTTCGGTCTTCGATGGCCAATATACTGGATAAAGTAAAACAGCCTTTTACGGTTACTACCGGGTTTCCACTCTCTACGTACAATGTTTATAAAAATGCAGCGCAGGAATACCTGGCGCACCGCCATTTTTTGATTGAATATGATACCAATACTTTTAACGTAAAAGGCGGGGTAAAGAAACACACATTTGAAATTGACAATTATGAAGTAATACCGGAAATTGTAGGTGGCATTATCGGATTAAAGAAAACACTTCCGGAAAATTCCGCCGAAAATTTCATTGCTTTAAGTTTTGGATTTGGTACCGTGGAAGGAGGCTTCGCCACTGCCGATGGGCTGGTACACCGTACTTGTTTCAGTTCGCATGGTATCCGGTATGTAATTGGAAACCTGTCGCGGGAACTCAACTCTAATTATTATCTCGAAATGAAGAATGAGCACCAGATGGATGAGGCTTTCATGAAAGGTTCCATTTTCACCAACAGGCGCAGGGTAGACCTCAGGGATATGAGAAAAGCCTTATTGCGCCAATATTATAAAGAGGTAGTGTCGCCGCTAATGCGCCAGCATTTTACCGATGCGGATTTTGAGCAATGTTCTAAAATATATTTATTGGGGGGCGGGGCTTATTATACTGATCTTACAGAATCGGTGGTCGAAGAATTCCAGGGCTTTATTCCGGTAGAGGTGGTGCCCCAACCGGAATTAATTGCAAGCATCGGGTATTTATACAATTCCCTGCGTGTGTCAGATTCTAACCCCGCACGGTGTATTGGCATTGATATAGGAAACGCAACCACCACCACTTCAATTTTTGAAGAGGCACCGAAAACTAAATAACTAACTTTCAATGATGAATCCATTACTTTTTATAAAGGGGTTTTATATACCTGCGGGTATAGAAGTAAATGGAGATTTTTTTTCTGATAAAGAAGGCGGTATTGCCGGCATCATTAAAGGTGATGTAAAAATTAAAGCCACGCTTTTCGTAGAAAAGCAAGGCATTATTACCGGCGACCTGCATGCAACAGATGCAATTATAAAAGGAAGGGTAAATGGAAATATTTATTGCCACGGTAAAGTTACCATCCTTAAAGATGCTGTAATATCCGGAAATATACATGCCGCAGAAGTAAGAATAGATAAGTTAAGTATCGTGAAAGGGGTTTTTGCCCATTTAAACCAAAAGAAAAATACAGAAACCAATGGCGCAACGGAAGAAACAGAACCCCAAATCATTGCAATACCAGATGATTTTTTACCTGATGAACCCCAACAGAACTGGTTTTAGCCTAAACATACTTATGGAAAGTGTTGTGGCCTTTTTTTTCATTGATTATGGGTTTTGTAAATCATAAAAGTATCAGCAGAAATGTATTAGTGGATAAATGTATTGAATTTTGCTTTTTAGTAGTAAACAAACTTTTTTGAGGGATTTTTATTTGTAGAAATGCCGCCGCCTGCTTGCTTTTTAACTGATTAGAAGCCTTTTTAAGTTTTGGATGACAAAATAAGGACCATTGCAAACTTCTTCAAACTATACCACCCACTGATAATTATTTTTATCCTCTAAAATTAAATGACAAGTTTCTATTGTCTGTTAGCATAATGTTTGAAACCAAATTTAATGTTACTGATTGTTTATCCTGGCAGATATTATCTTTTGTGTCAGCAATGTTTAAAGGCAATTCCTTGATGCTTTCATGTAGACGCTGTTCTACGGATAGTGAATATTTTTTTTCAGTATTGTCCATTCCTGGGAATATATTACTCCTTCTGCAATGCAGCATAAGTTGCAGGCAACAGAAATACTTTAATAAATACTGTCAGTTTGTGGGCTGTAAACCGTGAGATCTTTCTCGTGATATTTACCAATTCAAGTAGTTGCATTGGTTAAATGGACAAACCAGGTTTATTACAAACAAAATTGCTATTGCTAAATTGAATTGCTCAAATAAATGAGATTTACTTCCCGATTGACGCAACCTTATTTTTATGATAGCTTTTTTGATCTTCAATTAATGATTTGATGGAATAATTTGAATACCATTTGGAAGTATATGAATTATTATGCGTTGCCTGGTTTATTTTTTCGACCAAAGACAC
>CAWFBO010000012.1:0-66462 GCA_963814075.1 uncultured Chitinophagaceae bacterium
TTTTTTTGCTCGAGTACGTATTGCTAGAGGTAAAGCCACCAGCAGTTTTGTAATGCTTAAATAATTTATATCCTGTAGCAGCGACCATCGTGGGAACGGCAAGAAAAAAAGAAAATTCTGCAGCGGCGCTCCGGGTAAGTTTTTGCTGCATGCCGCCAATGATGGAAGCAGCACTCCGGCTCATTCCCGGAATCATGGCAAGACATTGCCAGATACCGATGGTAAAAGAATTTCCCGTAAGAAACTTGTTTTTCAGAATCAATATTCGCGGATGGTTGAAAAATTGGTCAATAAAAATGAGTACAATTCCTCCAAAAGAATTGCCAAGTGCAACAACCGTTGTGCTTTGCATCATTTCGTCAATTTTTTTTGAAAACAATAATCCTAAAATAATAGCAGGCACAACACCAATGATTAATTTAAAATAGAAATGAAGATTTTTAAAATCGAAAAATTTTTTCCAATATAAAACCACGACAGCGAGAATAGCGCCCAAGCTGAATGGCTACCGTAAACATTTCGGTGAATTCATTTTCAGGAATGCCTAATAATTTTTCGGCAATGATCATGTGGCCGGTTGAAGAGATTGGAATGAATTCAGTAATTCCTTCTACAATGCCGATTATTATTGATTGTACGACGTCCATTTTATATTGTTAGAATGAAAAGTGAATATAAAAAAAGCGATGAAAAATTCACCGCTTGAATTTCAATTAAAATTATTTTGGTTTTTTTATGATCGCAAATATTTCGATAACCAAACCGCCTACAATTAAGATCGGCGCCAGCGTTATCCTTCTGAAACTATAGATCTGGTTGTCATTAAAAACATTTGGATCAGGGCTTTTTCCTCCGGCCATTAAAAAAAATCCAATCGTCATTACAATGAGGCCTATCACCATCCATTTGTAATTTTCTTTCGTAAACAAAACGTTTTCTTCTGATGGTGTGATGAGCGATTTCTTTTTTTGAGTTAGCAGGAGCAACTTTTTTAGCGAGTACTCATATTTTAAATTTTTTTTGCAATGTTAAGTAATTAAAAGATAGATTTTTCAAAATCAATACAACTCATCCAGTTTCATTCTCAGATATTTTAAAGCCGACCTGTGTGTGCTTAAAAGTGTAATGCAAATGCCAAGAATGATAATGCCGGCAAAGATGAGTAGCATATTCCTGGTGTCGTGTAATACTTTTAGATAAGGTACAAATTTTTCTGCAACAGTAATGAATCCAAACATCAGGCCTATAGCAATAGCGGAAGCAATGATGCCATTTACAATGGCACGGCCGTCAAGTGGCCTTGTAATAAACCACCGTGTGGCACCCACCATTTGCATTGTTTTTATCAGGAAGCGATTGCTGTACATCGCCAGTCTGATGGTATTATCAATCGAAACAATGACCAATAGCGATAAAATAATGGCCACGATCAGAATAACAATGGTGGTGGTTTTTACAAATTGGCTTACGCTTGCCACGGTTGCTTTGGGCGTTTGAAATTCAGAAAGTGTATGCGGAAAGTTGGTCACCAATGAATCTTCCAGGTTGGCAAGGCTGTCTTTATCTACATAATTTGCCTTTACATAAAAATCAATACTCTCCGGCAAAGGATTGCTGATGGCCAGTTTTTTCCAAAGCGTATCGTTTTCCTGGTTGTATTTTTCAATCGCTTTTTCTCTCGTGATGTATTCTACATTTACCGCATAAGGAAGTCCGTCTATATAATTTTTTAAAGAATCAATCTGGTCATCTGATGCGGTTCTGTAGATGTAGGCGTGGAGTTGGATATTTTCCTTAAAATAATCACCGGTTTTTTTAATATTCAAAAAAATCCAGGCTACTATTCCAAAAAGAAACAAGACTAAAGAAACGCCGATGATCGCATAAACATAAGAAGGTTTTCCGCGTTTGGTAGATGCTTTACCGAATTGAGCCATAATGATAAGGATGAATTTATTTTCGTCTCTTTTTTATACTTCGCAAAAATAAATGATTTTAAACAGGTTTAGTATTTTTGCGCCTTCGCAATTGATAGCTAATGTAATTTACATCAGCGATTGAAAACGAGTGAAAATAAATCAATAACATTTCTTTCACAAAAATTTGCAACTGATTGGCCGGTTCCTGCTTTGTGAAAGGATTTTAAGGTGTCATTTGTAAATGCACATAAAAATTGACGGAGTATTTAATAAACAAGATGGAATATAATTTTAGAGAAATAGAAAAAAAGTGGCAAAATGCCTGGAAGGAAAGTGGAGTTTATCACGTGAGCAATTCATCTGGAAAACCCAAATATTATGTGCTGGATATGTTTCCTTATCCAAGCGGTGCAGGCCTGCATGTCGGGCATCCGTTGGGTTATATCGCCAGTGATATTTATGCGCGTTATAAAAGATTGAAAGGCTTTAATGTGTTGCACCCAATGGGATTCGACAGTTTTGGTTTGCCTGCTGAGCAGTACGCGATTGAAACCGGGCAACATCCTGTGATCACTACTGAAAAAAATATTGCCACTTTTAAAGATCAATTGGATAAGATCGGTTTTTGCTTCGACTGGAGCCGTGAAATAAAAACGAGCGATCCGGAATATTATCGTTGGACACAATGGATCTTTTTACAGATTTTTAATAGCTGGTTTAATCGAAAAGCAAAAAAGCTGAATCAATTGAAACATTGATACAAATTTTTGAAACAAAAGGCACGAGTGAATTAGAAAGTGCTCATTCATTTACTGCAGACCAATGGAAGAGTTTTGATGAAAAAAGGAAGCAGGAAATTTTGATGGATTTCAGACTGGCTTTTTCGTCGTTTGGCGAAGTGAACTGGTGTGAAGCTTTGGGAACCGTTTTGGCCAATGATGAAGTGGTGAACGGCGTGAGCGAACGGGGCGGTTATCCTGTAGAAAAAAAGAAAATGCGGCAATGGTATTTGCGTATCACTGATTATGCAGATAGGTTGCTGGAAGGCCTGGAAACAGTGGATTTCAGTGATGCGATGAAAGAAATGCAGACGAAACTGGATCGGCAGGAGTGAAGGAGCGGAGATGCAATTTGCAATTGACAATTCACAATTGACTATTGACGTTTACACCACCCGCCCGGATACGATTTTCGGAGTTGATTTTTTAGTGCTTGCACCTGAGCATGAACTGGTAAATGAAATTACAACTGACGCACAACGGTCATCGATAAACGAATATTTGGATTATGTAAAAAGCAGGAGTGACAGGGAAAGAATGTCTGAGGTGAAACAAATCACCGGATGCTTTACCGGTGCTTATGCGATCAATCCTTTTGATGGCAGAAAAGTGCCGATCTGGATTGCGGAATATGTTTTGGCAGGATATGGAACCGGCGCAATCATGGCGGTGCCATGTGGCGATCAGCGTGACTTTGATTTTGCTACTCATTTTAATATTCCTATTACCAATATTATTGGCGATCATTTTAATGGCAAAGAAGCGAATCCAACCAAAGAAGCCGTTTTACAAAATTCCGGATTCTTAAATGGGATGTTGATGAAAGATGCTATTGGCGTTGCGATTGATAAAATTGAAGAATTAGAAATAGGAAGGCGAAAAGTAAATTACAAAATGCGCGATGCAGGTTTTAGCCGCCAACGATATTGGGGTGAACCATTTCCAATTATCTGGAGCGATGGAGTGGCAATTCCTATGGAAGAAAAAGAATTGCCTTTGGAATTGCCTTTTGTAGAAAAATATGGCCCTGGAAAAAATGGCGAAGGCCCGTTATCAAATTTAATTGATTGGGTAACACATCAACCGGCAAACGCGAAACCTCTACCATGCCGGGCTATGCAGGCAGCAGTTGGTATTTTTTCCGTTATATGGATCCGCACAACAACCAAACTTTTGCTGACAAAAGTGCCACTGATTACTGGAACCAGGTAGATGTTTACATAGGCGGAACGGAACACGCTGTTGGTCATTTATTGTACAGCCGTTTGTGGACAAAAGTTCTCTTCGATTTGGGTTATATAGGTTTTGATGAGCCTTATAAAAAATTGGTGAACCAGGGAATGATTACGGTGCTGTTTCTAATTAGCAGATTCAATTCCGTATAGTTGGAAAAATCTAGATGGCAACAAGAATAAAAATTCGATTTCTTAGTTACTGGAATAACCGTCTCTAATTGTTATCAAAAGATGTTGATAATAAATTCGTTGCAAGAATCATTTGAATGAAAGGATCGGAATGATATATGAGAAATACTGAATGAAAGTTGAATAAAGTTCAAATTAAGAAACGTAGGTAATCTATGTTGATTCAACTGCAAGACTATGTTAAAAGTGAATTTGAAAAATTATATACAAATTGATTCTTTCTTAAGTAGAGAGCATCAAGACGTTTTAGCATATCAATGGAATTATAATCTAGCAAGATGGACAAAGATACATACAGCTGGAGTCGAAATTGAAAAAATGTCCAAGTCAAAATACAATACAGTTAATCCAAATGATTTAGTTGACAAATACGGCGCAGATACTTTCCGGATGTATGAAATGTTTTTGGGTCCTGTAGAACAAAGCAAACCGTGGGATACCAAAGGCATTGAAGGCGTTCATCGCTTCTTAAAAAAGTTGTGGCGTTTATTTTATGACGAACAAAAAGGCAAGGTTTGGAACGAAGAAAAAGCGAACAATGCATGAATTAAAAACACTTCACAAAACCATTAAAAAAATTGAAGAAGATACCGAGCGTTTTTCTTTCAATACCGCTGTGAGTGCGTTTATGGTTTGCGTGAATGAATTTACGGATCTTGAAATGTCATAAGAAAGAAATTCTGGAACCGCTGTTGATCTTGCTCACTCCTTATGCGCCGCATATTGCAGAAGAATTGTATCATGCGCTTGGAAATTCCGAATCAATTCTAAATGCTGAATATCCCAAACTGGAAAATAAATATTTGGTTGAATCAGAAAAAGAGTACCCGGTTTCAATCAATGGAAAATTAAGAACCACCATGATCATTTCATTGATGCTTCCCAACAGGAAGTGGAAAAGATGGTGTTGGATAATGAAGTAGTTCAAAAATGGATTGATGGAAAGACAGTGAAGAAGATCATTTTCGTAAAAAATAAAATGGTGAATGTGGTGGTGTATTTCTGTAAAATTTAACTCCCGCACACTAGATAAACGAACAAAATAATTTCTATTTTTTAAGGGTTTATGATGGCAATACATGAATTTTATGCTGTATGTGATATTTGATGTGCAAAAGTCTTCACTATATAAAGGTTTGTTAGAACCAATTAGTAATGCATATTGCTTAAAGAAAATGGCCGCATGTATGGTTTTGAAATAACACAAAAAGTAAAAGAAATAACAAGGGTCATCTTAAAATATTACTGAAGGTGCTTTATATCCGTTGCTCCATAGGTTGGAAAGCGAAGGCGTTGTGGAAGCGAATATGGAAAAATTGGTAAACCGAGTAAGAAAATATTATTCGTCTTACTGACAACAGAAAGGAAGAAACATGCAGATTGTCTATAGGCCTGCATTAGAGGAAGTTCAAAATTTTGTGAAGATAACGCTTACGCAAGTCGTTTTTTAAACCAAAATTACAAATGCTTAATGAAAAAGAATATTGAACTCATTATAATTTGAATTTTGCGAAAAGCATTTTGTACGTCATTATGATCTGCAGGTTGAATTGGTAGATCATTTGGCAAATGCAATTGAAGAGCAAATGAAAACACAGCCGAATCTTTCTTTTGAGAAAGCCTCTGGAAAATGTTTACCAGGGTTTTGGATTACAGGATTTGGTCGTATTTTATCTGAAAAACGAATAGCTGCAGAAAAGCAGGGAAGAAGCATGTTTTGGAAATTTTTTAAAGAACATTTGCGTTGGCCCAAAGTCCTTGTTGCTATTGATGATAATGTGGCTTTTCATATTCTCTTTTTATCATGAGCGTTCAGAAATTCTTCTTTCGAATTTTTTACTATTTCAGGCTTGGTTAAGGTTCTCAAAATTGTTGAGATGTATGCAGTTTTTAATTTCAGCCGTAACTATTTCTTCAACAGGCAAAAAGTTTTTGACAGCTGAATTTTCCCGGATAGGTTCGGCAATTTGATTTTTGTCTCTTTTATTTCTTCCGTCTTTATCTGAATATTTTTGATAAAGGCTTTACGCCAACATCTCATGGAGTCTGGAACATTTTGTTTTTAAGCGTGATGGTTGGAATTCTTTTGGTCACCACAATTGCAGATATTCAGGTCTTTCGTCTTTAAAAATATTTGAAAAAATGCCGAAATTGCGCCGGGAATACCCCCATTTGCTATATAAATAAAAATCTTCGGAAAAAGTTCGTCTACTGTACAAATCAATTGATCTTGTTTTGCAAACTGTACCACGAACCACCGTTGTACACTTCGGCTATAGCCGCTCGATTTTAATAAACATTTTTGCTGATGCACTTCGCACGCCTGACGCGCAACAGGTGATGACAGGTTTGTTCTTTTTGATTTTGGATAGATTTCCTCTTAATGAATCCAAAGGAATATTTACAGATCCTTTGATGTGGCCACTTTGAAATTCTCCGCGTGTGCGCACGTCCACAATAACAGCGCCGTTGGCCATTAGTTCACTGTAATCAACTTTAGGTCCGAGTCCAAATAACTTTTTAATTGTTTCTAACATGTTTCTTTTTTATGCAGTTTGATAATCATAGTTTACATCGTACCAGCTACCTCCGTTTTCACAATTGATGCCATTGCTTTGAAGGAACATCGCAGCCTGGCCGCTTCTTGCTCCACTGGCACAACATAAAATAATCGGCTGTGGCATTTCCTGGATTTCACTTAATCTTTGAGGAATTTCATTTAATGGAATGTTGATGCTTCCGGCTACGTTACCTCCCATAAATTCTCCCGGGGTTCTTACGTCGATAATTGTGTTTTGCTTGTTCATTGTGTTTTTAGTTTTTCTTTTATTTATTTTTTTGAATTTTTAAAAAGGCTAAAGAATAATCCTCCCATTACCGCGCCGTAAACCGTACTGTTCAGCGGTTTGGATGTAATAGGACAACTGCCACTATTGCATCCCACGAATTGATAATACAGGTATCCACCGATGGCTCCGGCCATTATTCCTGCTATGGCGAGCCAATTTTTTCTGATAAAACTCATTGGTTAAAATGATTTTACAGCTTCACTCAGATCGAATACCTGTGCTGTGCCGTTTACCTTCGATTTGATAATACTGCTGCCTGCAGCGCTTCTGAAACCTGCTTCGCAGTGTACCACAATAGGTTTGTTTAAAGGGATTTCATTAGTGCGTTCTCTCAATTCGTATAATGGAATTTCGATTGTGTGTTCAAAAATCTTTTTTGTTTTTATTTCTGAAGGATTGCGAATGTCAACAACTGTAAATGCATCCTGGTTTTTTCTTAGTTCTTCACTGTCAAAATTGGCAGTCACGATATTTCCAATGTCACCTGCTATGGCTAATTCAATTTGACCTTCGTAACCAATTTTTGCGATACGCGCTATCAATTCATTTAATGCAGTTTCGTTCTCAGCTACCAGGTAAAATTTCTCTCCGGGAGTTACAATACTTCCCAGCCATGTTTCAAAGCTATTGTCCTTCATAAGGTTGATCGCATTTTTTAAATGGCCTTTCTTAAATTGTTGCTGCGGCCTGCTATCAATTACCACGATTGAAGGATTTAGCCTATTTTCAACTTCTACATTTTCCGCTTTTATCTTTTCCACTTTTGAAACACTTTCTGAAAAATTTGGAGCTCCTTTTTTATTTACACCAACCTCGTAAGGAAAGTATTTTGGAACAAAAGGCTGATCAGCTAAAAGCTGTTCCACAAATTCATCTTCACTCATTTGTTGCAAACTCCAGTTGCTCAGTTTTTCTGCACCCATATTGCTTGAGTTTTGCTGACTCAAACCTTTTCCACACAAACTTCCGGCTCCATGTGCAGGATAAAGCAGCACATCGTCAGGCAAAGGCAGATATTTATCACGAAGAGAATAATACATCTTCTTTGCCAAATCTTTTCTTGTCATTGTGATAGAACCCGCCTGTTCTCTCAAATCAGGTCTGCCGCAATCACCAATGAAAAGTGTATCGCCTGAAAAGATGGCTCTTTCCTTATCATTTTCATCTATCAGTAAAATACTGATGCTGTCAGGAGAATGCCCGGGAGTGTCCAAAGCTTTTAAAGTCACATGTCCCAAAATGATCGCGTCATCATCATCAAAAGTTTGGTGAGGGTATTCAGCGCCGAGCAGTTTACTTACATAAATAGTGGCACCTGTAGTTTTATGAATTTCCAGATGGCTGCTCACAAAATCAGCGTGAGGATGCGTTTCAATTATGGTAGTGATTTTAGCATGATGTTCATCCGCAAAATCATAATACGGCTGAGGATTTCTGGCCGGATCTATCAGCGCTACTTCTCCATTGCTTACGATCGCGTAGGAATAATGCGCCAGGTTTTTATCCTGAAATTGTTTTATTTCCATAACGTAATTATTATTTTGAATGCAAAGTTATAATGCTGAAACGCACTCTCCAGCTACTTTTGTTACACTTCTGATTATTTTAAAACTTTTTCAAAGAACAACATTTTTATCGCGAGGATGATAAGCATTACTGCAAATAATTTCTTTAAAAGAGCCTGTGGAATATGGGTTGCATACTTTGCACCAAAGTAACCGCCGATGAAAAAGAAAACAGCCATAACCAATGCCGGTTTCATTTCAACAAATCCGTCTTTGTAATATTGGTAAGCGGCCAATGCGCCAACGGGCAAAACCATCATCACAAGCGCGGTGCCTTGTGCAGTTTGTTGTGAGTAACCTAAAAACATTACCAACGCGGGAATTATTATAATGGCTCCGCCGAGCCCTAGCAAACCACTTAACATTCCGGCAGCAATTCCGATGAGGGCAACAATAATAAGATTTTGTAATTCCATAATTGTAGTATTTGTAATTAATTTAATAGATGCAAAATTCTATTAATAATTACAGACCTACAGTTATTTTTGTTACACAATAAAAATGTTGTGAAATATTGTTGTCTCCAGGTTATTTGGTGGCGAGGAGACGAAGAACATCTCCGCTACCGGAATGATGCTTACCCTCGGATAAATCTACCTCTAATTCTTCCAAATATTTAATGGAAATATTGCTGAAATCATCCTTAATCACTTCGGTTGTGTAAAGCATATCAATGTCTTTCGGGCCACCGCTTTGATAGTTTAGTTGCCGAGGTGTAAAAGCTTCCAGCAAAAGCAAACCACCGGGTTTTAGTGCTTTTACACATTTTTGATGAACTTGCTTTCTTATCGATGAAGGAAAATGCGCAAAAATTAAGGCAATCATATCGTATTTATTCTCTCCAGGTTCTATTTTAATTGCATCAGCAACTGTGTAATTTATTGATACATTATTTTCGTCTGCAAGCGTTTCGCTTTTTTCTTTGGCCTTTTCACTTTGATCAAATGCATCAACAATCCAGTTTAATTTTGCCGCATATACGGCGTTTCTGCCTTCTCCTTCACAAGGCAACAAAAGGTTGCCCGGCACCAACTTGTCGATTTCAGATTTAAAAAATTTATTTGGTTCTTTACCATAAATAAAATCTTCAGAAGAATAACGATCATTCCAGAATTCTTTCATTTTTAAAAAGATTTAAATTTATCAGACAATTATTTTTTGTGTCGAACAAATAAGAAGAAAAGCAACTAATGTTACTTAAGCGTTATTTTATTTCGCCCCAGTTTTACCAAACCTTCATCTTCCATTTGTTTAAGCAAGCGGGAAACAACCACGCGCGCGGTTCCCAGCTCATTAGCAAGTTGTTCATGGGTAACGTAAAGCGTATGGCTTTTTGTAAGATCAGATTTTCTTTTTATAAAATGCAAAAGACGTTCATCCATCTTCTTAAAGGCAACAGCATTTACCACTTCCAGCAATTCTTCAAAACGTTTATGGTAAAGGTTAAAGATGTAATCAAGAAATTGAGGAAATTCCTTTATAAGCTCATTCACTTTTTCAACAGGAATAAAAAGAATTTCAGTCTCTTCTTCGGCTACAGCTCTTACTTTGCTTGTATCTTCATGAATGCCGCCCAGAAAAGACATGATACAACTTTCGCCCGGTTTTATATAGTACAACAAAATTTCGCGGCCTTCTTCATCGGTTCGCATTACTCTGATGCTTCCGTTCATCACGATTGGGATAGCTTTTATATAAGCATTTTCATTCTGAATGGTGTCTCCTTCTGAAAATGATTTTACATTACCATATTGCAGTAATTTTTCTTTTATTTCAGGTGAGTATCTGAATTCGGATATGTTGTCTAATTGTTCCATTTAATTGTATTAATTATTTTTTCATCCTGCTGCAACGCTAAAAATACTATAAGCAATAATTGCTAAAACGATTAAAGATATAACAACATATAAAAAATCCTTTTCAATGAAGAATCCTATAACTGCAAATATTACCCGTGAAACAGGTGTGGCAATCAACAAAAGAAGTCCAAGTTGTATGATTGATAAACTGTCGAAATGAACAACGCCCTTAAAGATTTGACTGACAGAACGAAGATTGGAGGGTTCTCCTCTGAAAGTTTTAAAATGAGGGATTGAAAACCCGTGTTGAATTAAATAGTAAACGCCGCCGAAAAGAATCAAAATGCCAGAAATAATAACACCTGTAATCAGTAATCTTCCCATTACTGCTTCAATATCATAATCCGACATTTTTATTTCTTTTCTCATATTTGACCTGTTATGCCGTTATAGATCATTTGGAATGCCAAAAAGGTAATGATGATGGCGAAAAGTATGCGTAACCATTTGGTTTCTGACTTTACCAAAATCTTAGAACCCAAAAATGCTCCGGAAATAACTCCTAAAACCACCGGCATCGAAAGCCCCGGATTAATATATCCCCTTTGCATATAAATGCCGGCGCTGGCAGCGGCGGTAACGCCAATCATAAAATTACTTGTGGTAGTTGATACTTTAAAAGGCAGTTTCATGAAATGATCCATGGCAATCACTTTTAAAGCGCCGGAACCAATTCCCAGCAAACCGGAAATTAATCCTGCAATCACCATCATAAAAAAGCCGCCGGGAACATTTTGAGCTGAATATTTGATTTCACCTTTTGTGGTTGGATAAGAACTGTTGAGTTTTAAAACTTGCGCTATTTTGCCGCCCCCCGTTGGAACAATTATTTCATTTTTTTTCTTTAATGAAAGCGCCGCAGAAAAAATTAAAACTAAACCAAAAATAATGGCAATAACATGGGTGGGTGCATAAATTGCCAGCATTGCACCACCAACGGCACCAAGTGTTGTTGCAATTTCCAGAAACATGCCGATCCGTATATTTGAAATTCCCTCTTTTACATAAGCCGCCGCCGCGCCGGATGAAGTGGCGATAACCGAGATGAGTGAAGCACCAATTGCGTAATGAATATCAACACCAAATAGTAGCGTAAGCATCGGAATAATGACCACACCACCACCTAAACCTGTCAGTGAACCGACTAATCCTGCCAAAAAAGATCCCGCCAATACTATGAGTGAGAATAAAAAAACCGTCATATTCATTAACTATTCCATCCAAAGGTACAGAATGGAAAAAGGTTAGAATAGTTTAAATATCTATAAGCTAAGTAGGGTAAACCCTTTACTGGTCAAATTTTTCACGCCAGGCGAGCATTCCGCCCATCAGGTTTTTTGTATTGGAAAATCCCATTTGGTCCAATATCATGGCGGCAATACCACTCCGGTTGCCACTGCGGCAATATAATATCACCTCATCATTTTTCAGGTCTTCTATCTCTTCTATTTGCATGTTTTGAATGTTTCCCAATGGGAGCGCAATCCCGCCAATATTGTATTCGGCTGTTTCTTCAGGTTGCCTCACATCCACCAGATGCAATTTTTCGCCCTTGTCCAATCTTTCTTTCACTTCTTCGGGAGAAATGTTTGTCATGTTTTTTATTTTTTTAATATTTGAGTGCTGTCAATTTTTATACTGTCTGTCGCCGGCCGCTCAGTTTGTATCCAGATGTCCATCGTTTGACCAGGTTGTATGTAATTAGGCGTACTGTTATAATCGTAAACATCCGGGTTTTGCCTATAAACGTAAGCGTTGGCAGTATCGGTAATATTTCCCGTTGAAAGTATAGCGGCAAGTAAAATCCCTTCATTTTTTAAAAGCGTTCTTGCATCCTGGACCGTCAAACCGGTAAGATCAGGAACCGGTATTTTCACCTGTTCAAGGCCGCCCCCGATTACCAGGTCAATTTTAGAACCCCACCTGATCTTTGAACCGAAAGTGATTTTTTTTCCATTATAATCCTGTTCCAAAACTGATCCCTTCATGAAATTAGGCTTGTAAGTAGTATCGCCTAATTGCAGGTGATTTTTGGTGAGTTTGTCCGCCGCAAACCGGTAACTTAATCCCTCCAGGTTAGGCATTTCAATCATTGGTAAAGTGGTGGGGTTTACATTTAAGAAAACGGTACGGTTTACTTTTACCGTTGCTCCGGGATCAGGCAATTGTTTTTTAACCGTATTTAACGGGAGGCTGTCATTGTACAATGAATCGGTAATTATTACATCAAAACCCTTATTTTCAAGAAGATCAGTTGCGCTATCCACGTTTTTGCCCACTACTGAAGGAACTTTTAAAGATTCGCCATGATGAGTAAGCCAACCAAGCGACTGGAAAAATAAAAGTCCCAATAAGAAGACTAAAGCAATGGCCACCAGCAGGTTGACTAAAAAACTTTGTTTTGCTATAAATCTAAACACGGTATATAAATAAGTGAAAAATAAAGTGCTGCAATTTAATAAATTTAAGCAGGTAAACATTCCTGCAGTAGCGCCGTGTAGAAATCCATTAGCGTCCATCCCATTACTTTCACCTGTTGCGGAACGAGGCTGGCTTCGGTTTGGCCGGGCACAGTGTTTATTTCCAGCATATAAGGCTGCTTTTCTTCTTCATTGTAAATAAAATCTATCCTTACAATTCCACGGCAATTAAAGATTTGATAAATTTTTATGGCTTCCTCTTGTATTTGATTGGCAACGCTATCGTTTATCTCTGCAGGGGTTATTTCCTGGCTGGCGCCGAGATATTTTGCTTCATAATCAAAAAATTCTTTTTTGGTGATGATTTCAGTGATCGGCAAACAAATAATTTCCCCTTTTGATCTGAATACTCCGATTGTTAGTTCCCGTCCTTTAATAAATTCTTCAACCAGCACCTGTTCATCTTCTTTAAAAGCTTTTTCTATCGCCACACCCAGTTCTTCTGAAGGTGAATTCACTTTACTCATTCCGATACTTGAGCCTCCATTATTTGGCTTTACGAAAACCGGGAATTTTAAATTCTTTGCCGTGGCATCAGGGCTTTGATAGGCATTTTTAAACAGCAATACAGAATTCGCCACTTTGATTCCAGCAAAAGAAGCAACAGCCACCGTATATCTTTTATTAAACGTAAGCGCTGAAATAGCGCAGTTGCATGAAGTGTAAGGAATGCCAAGCATATCGAAATAACCTTGCAGTTTTCCGTCCTCGCCCGGTGTGCCATGGATTCCGATCAAAGCTACATCAAAACGTACTTTTTCGCCGTTAATTGTAATCGAAAAATCATTTTTATCTACTTCGGATTTTTGCCCGTTGGTTTCATAAAACCAGCCTCCGGGTGTGATATCTATTTTCCAATAATCAAATTTTTTGGGATCGATATTCTTTTCAATTGTTTTAGCTGATTGGTAAGAAATTTCGGCTTCGCCTGAGTAGCCGCCGGTAACAAACGCGATCCTGGGTTTCTTCATTTATTGGCCGATTTATTATGTAAAATAAATTTAAATTTAGAATAATACTAATTCCCGGGTAAAATAAAATCAAAAAAACTTATTCAGAAAATATTAATCTTTAATTGGTTTTTTGCCGTTAAGCGTGATTAATATCTGCAAAACAGGAATCTGTATTATTTATTTGTTTACTGTAAAACGTTAGGGCATTGCGAAAAAAAATCCCGCGAAACGCGGGATAAGATTGTATTTAAAGAGCATCTTGTAAGACTGGTGATCGGGAAATGTATTTTTGACTATCACTGTAAACAAAAAAGCATGATCCGTCTTTTATCGTTTCTATGATCGGCTCAGCCACTTTTTCAGGCAAAGCAGGACAACCATAACTTCTGCCTAAATAGCCTAAAGATTGCACAGTTTTTTCACTTACATAATCTGCCGGATGAATAACAATCGCCCGCCTTTCAGCATTATCATTTATTCCTTTTTCCTCGCCCTCAAGTTTTAGCGAAAGGCCGTGTTCGCCATAATAGGTTTCCTGGGTTACATAAAAGCCAAGACTGCTCATGTGGCTTTTAAGCGAGTTGGAAAAACGCTGTGCATATTCTTTTCCTGAGTTGCAGCCATGAGCAACATAGGTATTGAAAAGTAGTTTATAGTTTTCAAGATCTATCACAAACAAACGTTTTTGAGTGGATGGTAAACTAAAATCCACAATTGAAATTACATTGTCGTTGTTCAATTTTCCCTGTGAACGTAAAATGCTGTATCCCTTCAAAGCCTCCACGAAAGCTTGTTTAGATAATCCAAGATCATTTAATTGCAGACTGTCATAAATAAACATTTTGCTGTCGATATCATCAGCGGGAGCAGTTAGAGTTAGCGTTTCTTCAGCAACCGGTTTTACAGTTGGTTTTATTATTGAAGCAGCAGGCTTAAGCCTTGCGAAAGTAAACGTCAGGGAAATTAAAAAGAGTAAAAGCAGCCGAAGCGGTAGCAGGTTTTTCATAGATTTTTCATTCAATGTTTTAAGGGTTCCATAATTATTATCAGGAAAAACCGACGATCAGGATATTAAATGGTGTTTCCTTGGATTATTGTCGTTTGTTAGCTGGCGACTGGATTTAAAAAACAGATATTGGTTTTTTTAAATACCGCGCAATTATACGACATATTTTTCTATTAAAAGCGTCGCGCAGAGGCAGTTTTAGCCGTTTTACAACCGCTTTAACAGAATAAAATATAATTTTTGCCCTTCTTTTAAAACATTTTTTTTTGAATTTTATTGTGCGGAATTGTACCCATAGCATCCTTTTCTTTTTAAAATTCTCACTAGCTTCTTTGTTATATTTGTGATATTCAATTATAGAAAAGGGTATTGTCATTTCAAGTTCAGTTTCCATATTAAATAATCCGATCGAGTATCTGAAAGGTGTCGGGCCTCTCAGGGGCGACATTTTAAAGAAGGAAATTGGTATTTATACTTTTAATGATCTGCTTCTGTACTTTCCCTTTCGGCATATAGATCGGACTCAAATAATTCCGGTATCCAAGATAAATCCGGAATCAGAATACGTGCAGGTAAAAGGGAAAATCACATCTGTAGAAATATTGGGAGAAAGACGCGGGAGAAGATTGGTGGCTACTTTATATGATGGAACCGGCGAAATGGAACTGGTTTGGTTCCAGGGAATAAACTGGATTCAAAAAAGCCTGCATGTAGGTTCAGGGTATATGGTATTTGGCAAAGCAGGGTTTTTTAAGAATGTGCCCCAAATCACACATCCTGAAATGGAATTGCTGACTGAGGCGAATAAAGAAGCCAAAATTTTTTTGGAACCTATTTATCCCGCCACCGAAAAACTGAAGACAAAAGGTCTTGGAGGAAGGCAAATAGGCAATCTTACTTCCAGGTTAATGCAATTGCTTTCTGAAAAAGATGTTCCTGAAAACCTTCCTGCTGATCTGCTTTCAAAATTTCGGTTGGTGAAGCGATTTGAGGCAATAAAAAATATTCATTTCCCGGCTTCAAAGACAGATTATGAAAATGCAGTTAAACGACTAAAATTTGAAGAGCTATTCATTTCGCAATTGCGAATGGGATTATTGAGATTCAAAAGAAATACTTATTCCAAAGGCCATGTTTTTTCAAAGGTGGGTAATCTTTTCAATGATTTTTATACAAATCATCTTCCCTTTGAATTAACGGGCGCGCAGAAAAGAGTTTTGAAAGAGATCAGGAAGGATGTCGGTAGTGGCAGGCAAATGAATCGCCTTTTGCAGGGTGATGTGGGCAGCGGAAAAACTATGGTAGCTTTAATGGTAATGCTGATCGCTGCGGATAATGGTTACCAGAGTTGCTTTATGGCACCTACAGAAATATTGGCCCGGCAGCATTTTGAAGCATTGAAAGATTTGATAGGAGACCTTCCGATAAAAATCGGGATCCTCACCGGCTCTTCAACAGCAAAAGAAAAAAGAGAGATTTTACAGGCAACCCTTGAAGGGGAAATTACGATATTAACAGGTACACATGCATTGATTGAAGATGCAGTTCAATTTAAGAACCTGGGACTCGCTATCGTTGATGAACAGCACCGTTTTGGTGTGGCGCAAAGAGCAAAACTTTGGGATAAAAATGAATTGAATCCGCACATATTGGTAATGACTGCTACGCCAATTCCACGGACGTTAGCACTTACCGCTTATGGGGATCTTGATTACAGCATAATGGATGAAATGCCCGCCGGAAGAATTCCAATTCAAACAGTGCACCGAATGGATTATGCGAGGCCGCAGGTAATGAATTTTATCAAATCTGAGATAGAACGTGGGAGGCAGGCGTATATTATTTATCCTTTGATTGAAGAGTCGGCCAAACTGGATTTTGAAGACCTGATGCGTGGTTATGAAGAAGTGAAAGCCTACTTTCCTGAGCCCAAATATTATATCAGTATGGTTCATGGGAAGCAAAAGGCTGCGCAAAAACAAACGAACATGAACCGGTTTGTAAAGGGCGATACTCAAATAATGGTTTCTACCACGGTAATTGAAGTAGGAGTAAATGTACCGAATGCAACCGTAATGGTAATTGAAAGTGCCGAAAAATTTGGACTGCCTCAGTTGCACCAGTTGCGCGGAAGAGTAGGAAGGGGAAGGGAAAAAAGTTATTGTATTCTTTCCACAAAAGTAAAATTGTCTGCGGAAGCAAAGCAGCGTCTTGAAAATCATGTGTGAAACAAACGATGGTTTTAAAATTGCGGAAAAGGACCTTGAGATTCGCGGGCCCGGTGATATAGAAGGAACCCGGCAAAGTGGCTTACTTAATTTTAAATTAGCTAATATTGTAGAAGACAGAAAAATTTTGGAAGCTGCAAGATTGGCAGCAGAAAAAATTATATCTGAAGATCTTACTTTATCCTTTACTGAAAACCAATGCCTGAAAACTTTTCTGGAAAGTGAAAAAGGTAAAACTGCCTGGAGTAAAATATCGTAACTTATTTGATTAAAATTGTTATGTTAAGAAGCTATTAAATTGAAAAACAGAGAATTTATTTTCTTACTCTTCTTCCAATTGTTTCGTAAATTTATTTCCTGTTTCTAATTGCTTTCTTTGACCTTTAATTTTAATCTCTTGTACCTATAAATTTCTGGCAAATTAATTCAATAATAAATAGTTTTTCTTGAAACGTATAAAACATTATCTTCACTTCCTGTTTCTTGCTTGCGGCAACACTTTTCTGTTTCAGAAAGTTTGTTGGCGCAGGTTGAATTTATAGAGAATAAAGGACAGTGGGATCCGCAGGTAAAATTTATGAGCAGCGCAGGTAGTGGTTCTTTCTTTTTAACTGATAAAGGATTTACGGTTGCTCAGTATAGCGGAGAGGATTTGGAAAATATAAAAGTAAGAATGCACGAAGGCAATTCTGCAAACTCGTAAACAGACAAGATTGGAAAGATTCTGTGAGAACAGCTTCTTACTCAGTTCAATTTTTAAATTCTCAAAAGGCCGTTAGTTGTTCCTGATAAACTCATTCCATCAGTCAATAATTATTTTATCGGAAATGATCCGTCTAAATGGGCTTCTAATTGTAAAATATATCTTGGTGTTACTTATAAAAATATTTATCCAAATATTGATTTGCGGTATTATACAGATGCTTCCGGTAATTTGAAATATGATTTTATTGTAAATCCCGGGGCAAAGATCGGAGATATTGCAATGAAATATACCGGCCCAAAAAAGCTATCGATAAAAAACCGGGAACTGAATATTCCACTTCTCTGGGTGTTAATAAAGAGCTGAAACCCTATACTTACCAGGTTATCGATAATCAAAAAAAGGAATTGGATTGCCAGTATATTATTAAAGGTGATGTGGTAAAGTTTAAAGTAAAAAATTATTCCCCGGATCATACATTGATCATAGATCCAACCTTAATATTTTTTACTTATTCGGGCAGCACGTGCTGATAACTGGGGCTTTACAGCCACTTATGGAAAAGATGGTTCTTTTTATGGAGGAGGTATTGCTTTTGGCGATAATTTTTCACCGGGCGCAACAGGTTATGAAAAATCATTTAATGGCGAATTTGATATTGCAATTATCAAACTTTCCCCGACGGCCGCAATCGCATTTATGCAACTTATATTGGTGGCAGCGGAGCAGATCAGCCGCACAGTCTCATAGAAGATCCACAGGGAAACCTGGTTATAGCAGGAAGAACAAGTTCCAACAATTATCCTGTAACTACCGGCGGAAACGTTGGTGCCGGCGGTGGATATGATATTGTAGTTACAAAGCTCAATGCAACCGGAAGTGCTCTTATTGGTTCAATGAAAATCGGCGGAACCGGCGACGACGGAGTAAATATTGCGGACGACCACAGTAACTTTTTACAATCACTTAAAAGAAATTATGGAGATGATGCCCGTAGCGAGGTTTTATTAGATGGTTCAAATAATATTTATGTGGCTTCCTGTACATCTTCCGGCAAGTGATGCTTTCCCAACAACAAGCGGTGCTTTTCAAACAAAACTGAAAGGGAAACAGGATGCAGTAGTGCTTAAAGATAAATCCCACTTGCAACAGCACTATTATTCAGCACTCTTCTTGGGGGAAGTGACGATGATGCAGCTTATGTTTTAACTTTTGGTAGTACAGGTAATATTTATGTAGCCGGTGGAACTGCCAGCGCTGATTTTTTAAAGAATATTTCAACCAATAATGTGATTAAACCGACAAATTCAGATTTAAGCAGTTCCGCAACCGGACAGTGATCCATGCGATGGATTTGTAGTGGAATTGAATAGTACGGGTACTTCAGCCATTCGCGGAACTTATATCGGAACAGATAAAGCAGACCAGATATATGGAATTGAGACAGATAAATTTGGTTTCATTTATGTAATGGGAACTTCTGAAGGAAACATGAAAGTAGTGGATCCGCCGTCTGGTAAAGCTATTTCTAATCAGGGCGGAAAGCAGTTTATATCCAAATTAAAGCCGGATTTATCTGATTTCGTTTACTCAACCGTTTTTGGTTCGCCAAACTCACAGGTTCCCAATATTTCGCCTACTGCTTTTTTAGTTGATCGATGTGAAAATGTTTATGTTTCAGGTTGGGGAGGAAAATCAAACACTGGTTTTTCTTCCGGCAATACAAAAGGGCTTCCTGTAACAACTAATGCCATAAAACCAAACACAGATGCGTCAGGCAGCGATTTTTATTTCATTGTTTTAAGAAAAAATGTTGATTCACTGTTGTATGGAACTTTCTTTGGCCAGGAAGATCCACCCGGAAGGACTCCTCCTGTCACTTTCGGTGATCACGTGGATGGAGGAACAAGCAGGTTTGACAAAAATGGTATTATTTACCAGGCAATTTGTGCCAACTGTTTTAAAAGTGTTGCCTTTCCGGGAACTCCGGGTACGTGGTCTAAAACCAATCAATCAATGGGAGAAAACGGAGAATGTAATCTCGGAATGCTAAAGATCGAAATGGATTTTGCCGGCGTTCGTTCAGGGTTGCATACGAGTATCAATGGTGTTTCAAATGATACTTCAGGTTGTGTTCCCCTCCAGGTTGATTTTTCGGATACCCTAAAAAAAGGAAAGCTTTATTATTGGTATTTCGGTGACGGCACAGGCGACACGACTACCATTCCGGCCACTTCTCATGTATACCAGAATATCGGCAAATATCCTGTTAATGCTGGTAACCATTGATAGTACAACATGTAACATTGCTGATACTTCTTATAAAACTATTCGTGCAGGAGATAATAAGGCAAATCTTGATTTTATTTATCAAAAACTGGAGCCGTGCACGAACCTTAGCTACGATTTTACAAATACTTCCCAACCTACCAGAGGTTCATTTCAGCCGGGAATATTTACGTGGGATTTTGGCGACAATACATCTTTGGTAACTCAAACCCAGAATCCTGTTAATCACTACTTATGCCGGTCCCGGAACTTATAAGGTAACTTTGTCTATTAATGACACAACTTATTGTAATTCGCCGGACGATACCGTAAAAACAATTCGTCTTTCACCAGAAGTTAAGGCATCATTTACAACTCCGCCTGCAGGGTGTGTTCCTTATAATGCGGTGTTTTTAAATAATTCCCTGGGTGGCATCAATTTCTCATGGGATTTCGGTGATGGTTCTACTTCTACCGATGAAAACCCGACTCATCTTTATACAAAAGTGGGAACCTATATGGTTAAGTTAACAGCCTATGATTCATCTTCCTGTAATAAAGTTGATGATTCCACATTTACAATCACTGTGAGCCCGATTCCTGTAGCTTCATTTACCTACAATCCTCTTGTGCCAAAGGAAAATACTTTTACCAATTTTGTGAATCAATCAATAGGCGCAACACATTATACTTGGGATTTTGGCGATGGTGATACTTCAACTCTTGAAAACCCAACACACATTTTCAATGCTACCGGCACTTATACTGTCTGCCTTAATGCTGCTAATGATTTTGGTTGTAGCGATGATACCTGTATAAATGTACAGTCACTCGTAAAGCCATTAGTTGATGTTCCTTCTGCATTTACACCAGGAAAATTCGGTGCAAATAGCATTATAAGAGTGGTTGGCTTCGGTATTCAGGACATGACATGGTCTATTTATAACCGTTGGGGTCAGAAAGTTTATGAAAGCAATAGCCTGAAAAGCGGTTGGGACGGAACTTTTAACGGGAAATTACAACCAATGGACGTGTACACTTACACATTGTCGGTAACTTTTTCCAACGGCCAAAAAATAACAAAAACAGGTGATATAACTTTATTACGATAAAACGAATGAAAAATACTTTAAAAATATTTTTTCTTTTTTTCTTCTTCTCATTTTGTTGGGACTTGATAGATCCTTTGGACAGGATCTCCATTTTTCACAATTTTTCAATAATCCTTTACTTACCAATCCTGCAAATACCGGCTTTATTCCCGATGCAGATTACAGGTTAGGAGCTTCTTACCGGAATCAGTATTCCAATATTATGGCCGTTCCTTACAAGACAATGAGCATTTATGGGGATGCCCAGGTTTTCAGGGATAGAATTGAAACAGGATGGATGGGCCTGGGAGGTGTTATTCTGCGCGATGTGGCCGGAACGGGCAGCCTTACATCAACTAAAATTTACGGTTCTATTGCTTATCACCAGATGCTGGGCGAAAGTAGTTTGCTTACGGCCGGCTTTAATGTAGGATGGGCTAATAAAAGAATTGATCAAAGTAAACTAACTTTTCCTGATCAGTTTGACGGGAAGTTTTTTGACGCGACTTTGCCAACATCTGTGCAATTGCTAAATAACAGTGTAAGTTATTTTGATATGCAGGCAGGAGCTTAATTATGCTTATTTTCCTACCGAGAATATTTACATCAATGCCGGATATTCAATTCATCATGTAAACAGGCCAAAAGAAACTTTTTTTGGAGATGGAAGTTCCAGCCGATTGGATATGCGGCATATCGGGTTTATTAATGCCATTATTAAATTAAACGACCAGGTTATCATTAATCCGGCGGCATATTATACCAGGATGGCAAATGCCAGTGAACTCGTGGGAGGAATGAGTGCGGCCTATAATCTTTCCGGCGATGGCTCCAAACAAATTATCGGCGGGTTTATTTTATCGGTATAATGATGCAGTTATCCCTATGATAGGTTTAGAGGTAAATCACATGCGTTTCACTTTTAGTTATGATGTAACCACTTCTTCTTTAAAAAATTACAATCACTCTTTTGGCGCTGACGAATTCAATCTTCTGTATAAAGGTTTTTATAACACGTTTAATGGCGACCGTCAGCAAACACTTTGCCCCGTTTTTTAAAACTAAATTTGTTTTTCAAGCTTCCATCTTCATCTTTGCAAAAAGTGCGGGGTAAATAAATGTTCGATAAAAAAGCAAGATCATGAATAAAAAAATTGCCATCATTGGCGGAGGAAATCTCGGTTCCGCCATTGCAGAAGGATTATTAAAAAGTAAATTTTGTGAACCCTCAGATCTCACGATTACAAAACGAAGAATTGAAACACTTCAGAAATTAAAAGAAAGAGGAGTAAAAATAATTTCTGATAATGCAGAAGCTGTGAGAAATAGCGAATTGGTAATTCTTGCCGTAAAGCCTTACCAGGTAAGTGATGTGTTGCAAAGCTTTAAAATGAAATTAACTCAAAAACATATATTGGTTTCTGTTGTTACCGGCGTATTGATTTCTGAAATTCAGGAAATTATTAAAAAGAATATTCCTGTTTTCAGGGCAATGCCAAATACGGCCATTTCAATCGAACAAAGCATGACTTGTTTAAGCTATACAAATGCTACTGAAAGCCAGGTTGCGTTTGTAGAAAAAATATTTTCACCTGTTGGCAAAGTGGCTGTTATAGACGAAAAACTAATGGAAGCTGCTACTATTCTTGGAGCATGCGGAACCGCTTATGCCATGCGATTCATTCGCGCAAGCATTCAAGGTGGCATTGAGATCGGTTTTGATGTGGTTACGGCCAGCCTGATCGTTGCACAAACAGTAAAAGGCGCTGCCGAATTATTATTGCAAAAAGGAACACATCCTGAACAGGAAATTGATAAAGTTACTACGCCTAAAGGTTGTACCATTGCAGGTTTGAACGAAATGGAACACCAGGGTTTTAGTTCTTCCTTAATAAAAGGAATCGCAGTAAGTTATAAAAAAATTGCGAAAAGCTAAGCGGTGATTTTAGTCCTGACATGATCTTAAGAAATAAAAAGACAGCTTTAAAGTTTGTTTACTGCTGTAGCTGTAAATGAAATATGGATGAAAAGAAAAGATTTTTTATTAAATAGAATTTTACCGGTTTTTATCATTTTTATTATTGCTTATATTTTTGGTTTCCTGGTTTGAAAAGCCAACGTGAATTGAAAAACGGAACCTGGCGAGCGACTATTAAACGTACTGACGGTAATGAAATCGTTTTTAATTTTTTATCAAAAGATAGTGCTGGGAAAAAGATCATTTACCTTATTAAACGGAAGGAACATCTTTTGGTTGATAGCGTTGAAACCCGCTCTGACTCTGTTTTTATTGAGCTTCCTTTTTTTGAATCCGGGATTTAAAGCAAAAATTACAAGTGACGGGAATCTTGAGGGAGAATGGATAAAACATTATGGCGAAAGAGTATTGATCCTGCCTTTTAAAGCCGTATTTGATCGGTCAACCAGGTTCGACATTTCATCGGCGCCCGTTGCCAATATTTCCGGTAGATGGGTTTCTGTTTTTTACAAACAAAGGCAAGAAAACTTCAACATTTGTTGCGGAATTCAAACAACATGGTTCCCAGGTTACCGGAACTTTTCTTGATCCCACAGGGGATTTTCGTTTTTTACAGGGAGTAGTTTCAGGCGATAGTTTAAAGCTATCAACGTTTGATGGAGCAAATGCTTATTTGTTAATTGCAAAAGTTGACAATAAAAACAAAATCTCAGGAGGAAAATTTTATTCCGGCGCAACGGGGACGGAAGATTGGAGCGCGGTTAGAAATGAAAATGCAAAGCCGGCAAATGGTTTTGATGAAACGAAATTAAAACCGGGCGCAGGCAAATTGGATTTTACATTTCGCGACAGTAAAACAGGAAAGCCCGTTTCAATTAATGACAAAAGATTCAAAGGCAAAGTAGTTGTGGTTCAGATCCTTGGTTCCTGGTGCCCCAACTGTATGGATGAAACGAGATTTTTAAGCGATTATTACAATAAAAATCATGACAGAGGGTTCTGGGTGATCGGGCTGGCTTATGAGCGAACAACCGATTTTAAAAGCTCACAAAAAGCGTTGATGCCATTTGAAAAAAGGTTGAACATCCAATACCCTGTTTTGATTACCGGCGTTACTTCTTCCGATACTTTAAAAACAGAAAAGACATTGCCGCAGCTTGAAAAAATTAAAGCATTTCCAACAATCGATCTTTGTTGATAAAAAAGGGAATATCCGAAAAATTGACAGCGGTTTTAACGGACCAGCAACGGGAGAACATTATACGGAGTTCAAGAGAGAATTCAACAAGATCATCCAGCAATTGCTGGCAGAATAGCGGGAACTCGATTCTATTAAATCAAATTATTGCTCGTTATAAAGAAAATTATCTTGTCGGTGGCGCCGGCATTTTTATAAACATATTTTTTTGCGGCTTCGCTTCGTGCCAACAATTCTTCATCGTTATTCAATAAGTGGTCTACAACTTTTTCCAGTTCAATCGCATTTTCAATAGGAATTGCGCCTGAGCAATCAATTAATTCTTCAGCTTCGAAATTTTTATCATATTCAGGACCAAAAATAACAGGCTTACCATAAACCGCCGCTTCTAAAATGTTATGGAGTCCGTCGTAGCCAAAGCCACCACCAACATAAGTGACAGTAGCATAATGGTATAAACGTGAAAGCGTTCCGATGTTGTCAATGATCAGGCAATTAGTTTCGTGCTTCTCAAACTGTTTCCGCTCGTCTATCCATTCTGAGTAAAAAACAGAACCTGCAAATTCTTTTTGTACATCTTCAAGGTTTTCTTCGTCAATTTCGTGGGGTGCAATAATAAACCGAAGTTCAGGATGAGATCTTACATAATGCGTCCATTCTGCTTCATCATCTTCCCAGGTGCTGCCTGCAACAATTACTTTTTTATCACTGCAAAAATCGGCGATGCCCGGGTACCTCCGTAAAATTTTTGACAATATTAATCACCCGGTCGCATCTCGTGTCTCCTGAAACCGTAATTTTTTCAACTGGCACTAACTTTTTTAATTCATTCTTTTGAACTTTCATTCTGAACAAAAAAATGCGTAAATGCGTCCAGCATATTTCTGTAAAAACCTCCATACCATCTAAAGAAAACCTGGCTGTTTCTGTAAACTCCGGATACCATCAGCAAAGGAATTTTTCTTTTTTTTATCTCATGCAGGTAATAATGCCAGTATTCATATTTTACCCAAAGAACAAGCCGGGGTTTTAAAATATTCATCCATTTTTCTGCATGAAGTGGCGAATCCATCGGCAGGTAAAAGATGTTCTTAAAATCTTTATTATTTTTAATAATCTCGAAACCTGATGGAGAAAAGAAAGAGATAATTATCTGTATGTTTAAATTGCTGTCTTTTATTTTTTGCAACACGGGCCGTCCTTGTTCAAATTCACCAAGGCTGGCGCAATGCATCCAGACAATTTTTTCATCACCAAAGTCTGAAACTGTTTTTTGTAACTTTTGAAAAGTTTTTCTCCTTCCGCTGATCCAAAGCTTGGCTTTCCTGTTGCCCAATGAAACAATGTGAATCCCGGCTTTATAAATAAACAAAAAGAGATGGTAAAAGATGATCAAAAAGCTATGGTTTAGGTTACAAATCTAAAATCTAATTTATTAAAAACAGGAATGTCAATTAAAAGTTCGTTCACTGTTAACTGATCATAATATTAAGGCTTATCCAATTAAATTTAATTCTTTTTCAATCCCTATCTTTGCACACTTAAAAAAAAGCCTTATGAAACCTATACACATGGTGGATTTAAGGCAACAGTACCTGCATATAAAAGACAAGATTGATGCAGCTGTTGCCGGCGTTATTGACAGTACTATTTTTATCGGTGGGCCGCAGGTAAATAATTTTGCGAATAATCTCGCAAAATACCTGGGGGTTAAACATGTAATTCCCTGTGCCAACGGAACAGATGCACTTCAAATCGCGATGATGGCGCTTGACCTGGAGCCGGGAGATGAGGTGATCACCCCTTCTTTTACTTACATAGCCACTACTGAAGTAATTGCGTTGTTGAAGTTAAAACCCGTTTTTGTAGAAGTAGATCCCAAAACCTTTTGCATAGATCCCGAAGCGATAAAAAAAGCGATCACGCCAAAAACAAAGGCAATCGTTCCGGTTCATTTATACGGGCAGTCTTGCCAGATGGAAGAAATAATGGCCATTGCCAGGGAACACGATTTGTTCGTAATCGAAGACAATGCACAATCTATTGGAAGTGATTTTACTTTCAAAGACGGTACAACCAAAAAAACGGGAAATATTGGCGATATTAGTTGCACTTCATTTTTCCCAAGCAAAAATTTAGGCTGTTATGGGGATGGGGGAGCGGTATGCACGAATGATGATGAATTGGCAAAAAAAATAAAAATGATTGCCAACCATGGACAAAAAGAAAGATATTATCATGAAATGGTGGGCTGCAATTCAAGGCTTGATGCGCTGCAGGCTGCAATATTAAACGTCAAATTACCGTTGTTAGATGATTATATAGACGCAAGGAGAAAAGCGGCAGATTTTTATGATAACGAGTTTAAAGACAATGAAAAAATTGCGATCCCTTACAGGGCGCCATATTCCAAACATGTTTTTCACCAGTACACACTAATTCTTGAAAATGTAGATCGAAACGGAATGATAGCATTTTTAGCCGAAAATAATATTCCTGCCATGATCTATTATCCCGTGCCGGCACATAGACAAAAGATGTTTGCACAATTTGGAGGTGGCGGGTATGACCTGGAAAAAACTGACTGGCTTACACACAGAGTGATTTCATTGCCAATACACACAGAACTTGACGAAGAACAACAGAGTTTTATCACGGGAAAAGTTTTAGAGTATATAAATAAATAAGAATGAACATTGCAGTAATCGGTACCGGGTACGTTGGATTAGTTACAGGCACTTGCTTTGCTGAAACAGGAAACAGCGTAGTATGTGTTGACATTGATGAAGAAAAAGTAAAAAAATTAGCTTCAGGAAAGATTACCATTTTCGAACCGGGTCTTGAAAAACTTTTTGAAAGAAACAGTAAAGAAGGTCGTTTAAAATTTACTACCTCTCTTGCTGATGGAATAAAAAATGCCCGCGTTATTTTCCTTGCTCTGCCAACACCGCCTGATGGCGATGGTTCAGCCGACTTAAGATATGTGTTGGATGTCGCAGATAAGATCGGCGCGCTTTTAAAAAAGGGTGCTTATAAAATTATAATAGACAAGAGCACGGTACCTGTAGGAACAGCAGATAAAGTGAAACAGGTAATTTTAAAAAGCGCAGGAACTGCAGGGATTGAAAGCCCTGAAAAGCTTTTTGATGTGGTTAGTAATCCTGAGTTTTTGAGGGAAGGTGTTGCTGTCGAAGATTTTATGAAACCGGATCGGGTCGTAATTGGCACTTCCTCAGAAAAAGCAAAGAAGATTTTGGGTGAATTGTACGCACCATTTGTCCGCCAGGGAAATCCGGTGATTTACATGGATGAAAGATCAGCCGAGCTCACCAAATACGCTGCTAATTCATTTTTAGCTGCAAAAATTTCATTTATGAATGAAATAGCACAGCTTTGTGAAAGGTTGGGTGCTGACGTTGATAAGATCAGAAAAGGTATGGGAAGTGATCCCAGGATCGGGAGAAGGTTCCTCTTTCCGGGAATTGGATACGGAGGCAGTTGTTTTCCGAAAGATGTTCAGGCACTTGCCAAATCTTCTCATACCGTTGACTACGATTTTAAAATTTTGGAAGCTGTAATGAAGGTAAATGAAAATCAAAAAGTACATCTTCTACCTAAGATCAAAAAGTATTTTAAAAATAACATCAAAGGGAAAAAATTTGCTTTGTGGGGATTGGCTTTTAAACCCAATACAGACGATATTCGTGAAGCGCCTGCTTTAAGAATTGTTAAAGAATTACTCGCATCCGGAGCCTCTGTCTCAGCTTACGACCCCGAGGCAATAGCGAACGTAAAAAGAGAAATTGGTGACAAGATTAATTATGCGGAGAATCAATATGAGGCATTACAAGGCGCGGACGCGCTAATAATCGCAACTGAATGGAGCGAATTCAGAACTCCGGATTTCAATAAAATGAAATCACTTTTAAAAAATAACGTAATTTTTGACGGAAGAAATTTGTTTGAATTATATCAAATGGAAGAGTCTGGGTTTCATTATGAAAGTATCGGAAGAAAAGTTGTGCAAAGTTCAGTTGCTAAATAAAATTTTGGGTTATTTGTTGGTTCACTGTAAATTTTAATACGTTAAAAAACTTACTACGTTTTAACTGCTCATATCAGTTTAATTACCGGGAAAATGGAAATAAATACATCATCTTCGTCACGCAAAAGAATCCTTATAACCGGGGCTGCCGGTTTCCTGGGTTCTCATCTTTGCGACAGGTTTATAAAAGAGGAAATGCATGTAATTGGAATGGACAATCTTATTACCGGTGATCTGAAAAATATCCAACACCTGTTTAAGCTCGCGAATTTTGAATTCTATCACTGTGACGTTTCAAAGTTCATTCATGTTCCTGGAAAATTAGATTATATTCTTCACTTTGCTTCACCAGCGAGTCCAATTGATTATTTAAAAATTCCCATTCAGACATTAAAAGTTGGTTCACTGGGAACACACAATTGCCTTGGACTGGCACGAGCCAAAAATTCCAGAATTTTGGTTGCTTCCACAAGCGAAGTTTATGGAGATCCTCTCGTTCATCCTCAAACCGAAGATTATTGGGGAAATGTAAATCCGATCGGGCCTCGTGGGGTCTATGACGAAGCCAAACGTTTCCAGGAAGCAATAACAACCGCTTATCATACTTTTCATGGCCTGGAAACAAGGATAGTGAGGATATTCAATACTTATGGTCCCCGCATGAGGCTAAATGACGGAAGGGCCTTACCTGCATTTATCGGGCAGGCTTTACGAAAGGAAGATCTGACCGTTTTTGGGGATGGCAGCCAGACAAGAAGTTTTTGTTATGTAGATGACCTCGTAGAAGGTGTTTACAGGTTGTTGCTGAGTGATTATGCAATGCCTGTAAATATTGGGAATCCTGAACAGATCACCTTAAAAGATTTTGCGGAAGAGGTTATTAAACTAACAGGATCAAAACAAAAAATAGTTTATAAGCCTTTGCCGAAGGATGATCCAAAACAAAGGCAACCTGACATTAGTAAGGCAAAAAAACTGCTCGGTTGGGAACCAAAAGTGAATCGTTCTGAAGGATTAAAAATCACTTATGAATATTTTAAATCTCTTCCGGAAGAAGATTGGTATAAATTGCCCAAAGAATTTGAAAGTAAAAAGTAGTTTTATTTTGAAAACTTTAATGAAAAAATAAATTTATGTACCAGGAATTAATAGATAAAAAGAAAAAACTTGCGGTAATTGGTCTGGGATATGTTGGCCTTCCAATAGCATTGGAATTTGCCAGGAAAATTTCAGTGATCGGTTTTGATATCAATGCTGACAGAATAAAACTAATGCAGAATAAAATTGATCCAAGTAAAGAACTGGATTCATCTGCTTTTGAAAATTGTGATATCGAATTTACTAACAGTCTCGACAAACTTCGTGAAGCAAACTTCTTCATCGTAGCAGTTCCCACGCCAGTGGACAAACATAATGTTCCGAATCTTACTCCGGTAATCAGGGCTAGCGAAACAATGGGCAAGGTCTTAAAGAAGGGTGATTATGTCGTATTTGAAAGTACCGTTTATCCCGGTTGTACGGAGGAAGATTGTCTTCCTGTGATTGAAGAACTGTCCGACTTAAAAGTGTGTGATGATTTTAAATTGGGCTATTCTCCTGAAAGGATAAACCCGGGTGATAAAGAACATACGCTCTCAAGTATTGTAAAAGTGGTGAGCGGATGCGACGAAGAAAGTTTAATTACAATTGCCAAAGTCTATGAATTGGTTGTTAAAGCAGGCGTTCATCGCGCTTCTTCCATTAAAGTAGCTGAGGCAGCCAAAATTATTGAAAATACGCAGCGTGATTTGAATATAGCTTTGATGAATGAACTTTCGATCATTTTCGATAAAATGGGCATCAATACTTTTGAAGTACTTGCGGCCGCTGGAACAAAATGGAATTTTTTAAAATTCCAGCCTGGTCTCGTAGGTGGGCATTGTATCGGGGTAGATCCTTACTATCTTACTTACAAATCTCAAAGACTTGGTTACGATTCTCAGGTAATATTGGCGGGCAGGGTGATTAATGACGGCATGGCTGCGCATGTTGCCAGGAAAGTTTTACGCCATATCATTCAAAACACCAGCGACGTCAAGAATGCTAAGGTTTTAGTGATGGGCGCCACTTTTAAAGAGAATGTGAGTGATATCCGGAACTCAAAAGTGGCTGATATCATTAAAGAATTGCGGTCTTATTCTTTGCAGGTTCATGTTAGCGACCCGCACGCTGACAGTGATGAATTGAAACACGAGTATGGATTTGAATTGACTCCTGAACTTACGAACGATTACGAAGCCGTAATAGTTTCAGTACCTCACAAAGCTTATTTGGAAATGGATGATAAGTATTTTGAAGGAATTACAAAACCTAATGCGATTATTGCAGATATTAAAGGTGTTTTTGGCGGAAAAATTTCAACCCGCGCTTATTGGAGTTTATAATAAAATACTGAATTGGAAAACAAATTTCATAGCAAGGATTTAAGTTCACTTTCATTTTTAGTTACCGGCGGCGCCGGTTTCATTGGTAGTCATGTTGCTGAATATTTATTGAAGAATGACGCTAAAAAAGTTCGGGTAATAGATAATTTTTCGAATGGTTTTCAATCAAACCTGGATATTCTAAGGCCCTATAATAATTTTGAATTTATTGAAGGCGATATCAGGGATATTGAAAGTTGCAAAAAAGCCTGCGAAGGAATTGATTATGTAAGTCACCAGGCCGCTCTAGGTTCGGTTCCACGTTCCATTAAAGATCCTTCAAATACAAACGATGTAAATGTGGGAGGTTTTGTAAATATTTTGAAAGCCGCGGTTGAAAACAAAGTAAAACAATTTGTCTATGCATCCTCCTCATCCGTATATGGGGACGAACCTACTTTGCCAAAAAAAGAAGAGAGAATAGGTAATTGTCTATCGCCTTATGCGGTAAGCAAGAGAGCTGATGAATTGTATGCAGATGTCTTTGCAAAGGCTTATGGGATACCGGTTTTGGGTTTTCGTTATTTTAATATTTTTGGCCCACGGCAAGATCCCGATGGTCCTTACGCCGCCGTGATCCCGCTTTTTGTAAAAGCTATCATGAATAATACTTCAGCGTTTATCAATGGCGACGGTGAACAAACAAGAGATTTTACTTTTGTTGAAAATGCCGTGCAGGTCAATATAAAAGGAATGCTTACCAACAATGAGGAAGCAAAAAATAAAGTGTACAACCTAGCGGTCGGTGAAAATTATTCTGTCAATTTTTTATACAATTCAATAAAAGATTATTTGCATAGTGATATCAAGCCGGTTCATCGTGAACCGCGCGAAGGCGACATCAGAAATTCCCTGGCTGATATTTCACTGGCCAAAAATTTATTGGGTTATGAGCCTACTACAAAATTCGAAACCGGCCTGGTAAAAACTATCGAATACTTTAAAGATTTATATTCGCAAAAATAATTCGAGTAAAGTAGTAAAATATCTTTGATGCCTTTTATTAAAACCCAATTTCCCGGCTTGTTGGTTTTTGAACCAAAAGTTTTTCAAGATAACCGTGGTTATTTTTTTGAAAGTTACAACCAGAACACATTTTCAGGTGAAGGTGTCACTATCAATTTTGTTCAGGACAACCAGGCTCGTTCGTCATTTGGTGTGGTAAGGGGCTTGCATTACCAGCTTGAACCTCATGCACAAACAAAGCTTCTCCGGGTTTTATCAGGGGAAATTATTGATGCGGTAGTTGACATTCGTAAAAATTCTCCAACCTACGGTAAAGCATACACTATTTTCCTTTCTGCTGAGAACAAAAAACAACTCCTGATCCCAAAAGGTTTTGCTCATGGCTATTCTGTTATCAGCGAAACTGCAGAAGTTTTTTATAAATGTGACGACTTTTATCACAAAGAAAGAGAAGGCGGTATCGCCTGGAATGATCCTTCATTACAAATTGACTGGCGACTGCCGGCTGATAAGATACTCGTTTCTGAAAAGGATGGCCAACTCCCTTTATTAAAGGATTGTATTCATAATTTTGTTTTTAAAGGTTGAATAAATGGCTTCGCAAAATTTTAAGGCTTCTATATTAGTCACAGGTGCAAATGGTCAGCTTGGAAATGAACTAAGGTTACTTTCAAAAAAGCATTTAGAGTATAATTTTTTATTTGCTTCCCGTAATGAGCTTTCCATTGAAGATATTGCATCGGTAAGATCGTTTTTTGAGAAAAATCAAATTGACTATTGTATTAATTGTGCTGCCTATACGACTGTTGATAAAGCTGAATCTGAAAGAGAAAAGGCCTTTGAAACCAACGCTGATGCTGTAGGAACGTTAGCAAAAATTTGCGCTGAATATGGAATAAAACTTATTCATATCTCCACCGATTATGTATATGATGGAAGTGATTCGATTCCTTTGAAAGAAGATTCACCTGTTGGTCCGATCAATATTTATGGCGCTTCAAAATTGAGAGGCGAACAACTTGCGTTACAACACAATCCTGGCACCCTTGTCATTCGTACATCATGGGTTTACTCATCTTTCGGAAATAACTTCGTAAAGACAATGCTTCGTTTGCTTACTGAAAAAGATGAGATCAATGTGATCAATGACCAGGTTGGTTCTCCGACGTATGCAGCTGATCTTGCAAACGTTATCATGAAGTTTATTCAGCAAATGGAAAAAGGAAAGTCTTTTCCCGGCATTGTAAATTTTTCTGATACCGGCGTTACTACCTGGTATGATTTTGCACAGGAAATAAGGTCACTCATAAGCAGCAATTGTAAAATAAACCCAATCCCGTCTTCCGACTATAAAACTGCTGCAAAACGTCCGCACTATTCAGTTCTCGATACTTCCAGGATCAAACAATGGCTTCATTTGGACATTCCTTCATGGGAAACGAGCTTAAAAAAGTGCGTTGAAATATTAAAAGGAAGATGAGATATTGCCGTTTTACGGGAAATATACTTTCTCTTTTACCTCTATCTTTGCAACTAAAAATTCAAAAACTTGGATACGAAATTTCAGTCTCAATATTTAGCTTATTCTCAGACCGGGAAGTTCACAAAGATTGCATTGGATTACGTTGGTGGCGCTTCGGCATTAAAAGATTTTTATGAAAATTCGGTGAGTGTTGAAGGAATAAAATCGGCCATTTTCGAAAGAAAGAAATTTAACACCAACCGAAAAATATTGGTTAATGTGTTTACGCACCAGTATAAGGATTTCGAAAACTGCGATCAGGTAAAATCGAATATAGAAGCGTTGTCAGATGAAAATACCTTTTCGATTTGTACCGCACATCAGCCTAACATTTTTACCGGCCATCTTTATTTCATTTATAAAATTTTGCACACTATAAAGCTTGCTGACTTTTTAAAAAATGAATTACCGGAATACAATTTTGTTCCGGTTTTTTTTGTGGGAAGTGAAGATGCGGATTTGGAAGAACTGAATCACATCGTAATTGATGGGGAAAAATATAAATGGGAAACTAAGCAAACCGGCGCGGTCGGAAGAATGAAAGTAGATGCTGCACTTCTGAAATTAATTGATAAAATTTCGGGAAGGTTATCAGTTGAAAAATATGGAAATAATTTAATTGAATTACTGATAAAATGTTACACAAAAGACACAACGATTGAAGAAGCCACTTTTTTATTCGTTCATGAATTGTTCAAAGAATTTGGGTTATTAATTCTGCTGCCCGACAATCCTGCATTTAAAAAGGAGATGATCCCTGTTTTTGAAGATGATATTTTCAATCATACTTCTTCTGAAATTGTGAATCATACTTCAGAAAAATTATCGCAAAATTATAAAGCACAGGCTTACCCACGCGAGATTAATTTGTTTTATTTAAAAGATAATTTGAGAAACAGGATTGTTCCTGTTGGAGATCATTTTGTAATTCACGATACAGAAATTGTTTTTTCAAAAGAAGAAATGAAAAAAGAATTGCGGCAACATCCGGAACGTTTTAGTCCGAATGTAATTTTGCGTGGGTTGTTCCAGGAAATTATTTTGCCGGATGTTGCGTGGATCGGCGGCGGTGGCGAGCTGGCGTATTGGCTTCAGTTGAAAGATATGTTTAATAATTATAAAGTTCCGTTTCCCGTTTTGGTCCTTAGAAATTCGTTTATAGTTGTGGATGAAAAATACCAGCGATTATTGCAAAAATTGAACTTAAATGCAATTGATCTTTTTAAAGGAAAGGAAATTTTATTAAGTGAAATAGTAAACAAAGAAACTTCATCGATTTTAAATCTCGATAAACAAAAGAAGGAATTTGATAAAATTTACAATGAAATAAAATCAATTGTAAGTACTATCGATTCCACATTAGGAGAACATACCAAAGCTTTGGAAGCAAGGCAAATGAAAAGATTAGCTGCACTTGAAAAGAAAATGCTTCGCGCCGAAAAAAGAAAATTTACCGATCAGAAAAATCAGTTGGATAAAATTTTTTCCTCGCTATTTCCGGATGAAGGCTTGCAGGAACGCACTGAAAATTTTATGCTTTTTTATTCCCGCCTGGGAAGCGAATTTTTCAGGATAATTTATGATGCTTCATTAAAATTTGAACAGGAGTTTTGCATTATTGAACTTTTTTCGAAGCTGAATAAATAGAATAAAAATATTCGGAAAAAGTTGGTTTACTGTAAGATACGGAGAATGCTTTTGAAAATGAGGCTATTTCTTCCGGCCGGTGGCAATATAAGCTTTCCATGGGAAGCGCAGTTTTCCATTTTGATCGAAATTTTTGGCTTTTGTGAAAACCGTGGACTTGATCTCTTCAAAATCACTCTTCGCTGCAGCTTTCAAAGGCTCTATGATCGGGCCGGCAAGGTCAATTGAGGTTTGCCAATAATGCTCCGGTGAATCGTATTCCATTATGCCGTCAACCTCCAATTCCTTTACATCTGCTAATCCACTTTTAGATAATAATGAAGCAGTAAAGCCAGGTGTAGCACATCTAAAAACCCCGGGTGCATCGTGTGGAGGTTTAGGCAGTTGAAGTTTTTCCATAATTGTTTTGCCCATAACCGCGAGAAAAGGATTGTATTCAGGCGCCGCCCAAACCGCAGTTAAAAAGCGCCCCCTTGGCTTAAGCACGCGCACTATTTCTTCTATGCTCTTTTCGAGATCCGGAAAAAACATAATTCCAAAACGGCAAACGATATCATCAAACGAATTATCGCCAAAAGGTATTTTCGATGCGACTGCTTCCTGGCTGTGAAAATTGAAAATGCCATTTTCTGCTGCCGTCTTATTCGCGATTTCAACCATGTTTTTTGAAATGTCTATGGCAGTTACTTTGCCGTCCTTCAATTTTTTACTGATGCTAAGTCCCGGTTCGCCCGGGCCACTGGCAATATCAAGCACATTCTCATCTCCATTTAGGTCCAGAATTTCAATAAACTTTTTTGTGAGAGGAGTCATTCCAACTTTTATAAAGTCATTCCACTTTTGCCACCCTCCGGAATATTTGTTCCATATTATTCGTTGATTGTCTAATTTTTGTTGAACCGGGTCATTCATTTTTTGGGATGTTTAGGGGTTAAAAAAAGATTGAGGGCCAGTTATTCGTACTGGATTTGTTTGCTATACGCAGCGCCGCATAGCTCTCAAGTTAAAATAATTGTATTATTTCTCCAAAATGATGACTTATGAATTGGCGGGGATTTATTCTTCAGTTTGCGTACCAAATGAAGATTTACAGGGCCGTAAGTTTAAGAAAGCTGCAAATAAAAAATATTAAAATAGGTTCGTTTACTGGTCACCGTTATATACCCGTTTTTGTTTCGATGGACGAAGCTTTCCTTTCCACTTCTTCCTTCATTCCCTTTTTATAAGCTGCTAATTTATTTGAAAGATTTTTATCAGCAGTTCCCAAAATTTCGGCCGCTAGTATTCCGGCATTTTTTGCGGCATTAAGCGCTACAGTAGCGACGGGCACTCCATTTGGCATTTGCAGAATAGAAAGGACAGAATCCCATCCGTCAATAGAGTTGGAAGATTTAATAGGAACGCCAATAACCGGTATTGTGGTTAATGAAGCAACCATTCCCGGCAAATGTGCGGCACCTCCGGCGCCGGCTATTATAGTTTTTAATCCACGGTCAACAGCTGTGGAGGCATATTCAACCATCCGAATGGGCGTGCGGTGAGCGGAAACTATTGTCAGTTCATAAGGAACCTCAAGATCTTTTAAAATATCCGCAGCAGCCTGCATAATTTTTAAATCGCTGTCGCTGCCCATAATAATTCCTACAAGCGGTTGATTTTCTTTTGCCATAGTTTTCGTTTGGCAATAAAGATAATACAAGACGGGAGAATGTTGAATGATGAATGTTGAAACCTGCTGGATGTACGTCCCTGATATAGGTTGACAACAAAAGTCAATTTATATGGAAGCAAATTTAAAGCAAATCCGCAAGCATCGTAGATTCAGTGAAGATTTCAGGAAAGGGATTGTTGCACAGTTTGAGAAAGGAGAATTTAGCGTGCCGCAATTGGAAAAATTGTATGGAATAGCTAATGGGATAATCTATAGTTGGATTTATAAATATTCAAATTTTAATGAAAAAGGCTGTAGAATTGTAGAGATGAAAGACAGTAATACGGCTAAATTGAAGGAACTGACAAATAAGGTTAAGCAGTTGGAGCAGATGGTAGGTCAGAAACAAATGGCGATAGAATATTTAGAAAAGATGATAGAACTGGCAAAGACTGAATTAAATATTGACATAAAAAAAAATTACAATTTGCGACAATCGAATGGTTCAAAACCAATAAAGAAAAAATAAGTTTTTCAATGAACCAACTTTATAAATATGAAGGTATAACCAGGCAAGCCATAGATCAATATGGTAAGAGACAGCAGCTATTTAACAAGAAGCTGCTTTGCTTATTATCAGAGGTGGAAGAGCTGAGAAAGGATCATCCAGGCTGTGGTGTAGAAAAGATGTATTTTACGTTAAATCCGGATTTTATTGGTAGAGATAGATTTGTAGAGCTCTTTATGGACTTGGGTTTCAGGTTAAAAAAGCGGATAAATTATAAGCGCACCACCTATTGTGTTGCCTCAAAATATAACAATCTTATCAAGGGATTAACTATTAGTGCGCCCAGTGTGGTCTGGCAAACAGATATTACCTATTATGATGTGCACAACAAGTTTTATTATGTAGTTTTTATTATTGATGTTTATACAAAAATAATTGTCGGGTACAATGTGTCCGATAATATGCGAGCAACAGCTAATATCAATGCAATGAAGTTGGCCCTGGCAAATTATAAAGCCCCTCTTATACACCATTCAGACAGAGGTGGCCAATATATATACAGCGACTATATCCAATTATTAAACGACAACAAATGCGAAATAAGCATGTGCAAATCGTCACAGGATAATGCCTATGCGGAAAGAATAAACAGAACCATAAAAGAAGAATACCTTGATCATTGGCAGCCAGCAGATTTTGTCCAACTAAAGAGGTATACAAAAAGAGCGGTAGACCATTATAACAATAATAGAGTACACAATAATTTAAACAAAATGAAACCAATAACCTTTATGCAAGCCTGGCAAAAACAGAAACAAGTTGATAGAAAATCTATCACTATTTTTAATAATGAATTAAACTAAAACCTGTCAACACTATTCAGGGATTTACAGGAATCATTCGCCCTTAGCGGATCAAGGTATCAGAGATTGGCAATATCGCCGGATAACAACGCCACAGTTGCCTCCGCAATTTTTGCCTGGAAAAGCGCATTGTACAAACGATTTCGCGCATCGTTATAACTGATCTGGATTTGCCGAAGTTCAACAGATGTAATATTGAGCCTTTTATATCTTTCTGTTGCAATCATAATATTTTCTTTTGCCAATACAAGATTATTTTTTTCAAGCTCAATCGATTTCAATGCGTTGCTATAATTCATGTAAGCATTTGATAACTCTGTCCGGATATTGTTGTTCGTTTGATCAATTGCTATTTGCTGATCTTTTATCTGGATATCGCTTATTTGCATTTGCTTTTTTACTACTATTCCGGCAAAAAGAGGAACTGAAATTCCGATAGATCCCGAAGGTCCGTATGTTTGGTTAAAAAGGTTGAAGCCAGCGCCACTGCTGCTTCTTGAGAAATTGTAGTAACCGTTTAAATTAACTGAGGGAAGTCGGTTTGCATTAATTTCTTTTTTTTGCTGCTGCAAAATATAAAGTTGGCTGTTGGCAAGAAGTATGTCTGGATTTTGCTTCGAAATTTTATTTTGCACATCCGCGTAGGCAGGTAATGACGTAAGCATTATTGTGTCAACCACAGTAAAAGAAGTATCTGGTTTTTTACCCAACAGGTTTAGTAAAGATGCCTTTGCCGTCGCAATTGAATTTTCAAGCGAAAGCAGGTTAGATCGTTGTTCATTTAAATCCACCTGCGCCTGGAGCACCTCGTACTTAGCACCGGTGCCTATTTCGTACCGTCGCTCAGCAAGCGTATACCGGTCGTTGTATAAACTAATTTGTTCAAGGGTCGCTTTTCTTTGTTCAATAAGTGTAACAATGTTGTAGTATGAGCTTATCACATTGTAAACTGTTTCATTCAGATTTTTCCGGAAAGTATACTCACCATTTCGTTCCAGCTCCTCCAATCTTTTTTTAGTAGCAAACATTTTCAGTCCGTCAAATATTTGCCAGTTTACGGCAATACCGGCGTTGAGATTTTGAGAGCTGTTGCCGTTTTTTGTTATCACAGTGCCGTTACTTAATTTCTGCTGAAGATTGTTGACACCTACTTGCTTGGTTGCTGTAGCGCTTACAACCGGTATAGCGCCTGTATTTGCCCAACTGTTGTTAATGGATCCTATTTCAATTTCATTTTTACTAATGATCACACCATAATTATTTTCAATGGCAGTTTTTACTGCTTCCTGTGCCGTCATCAGTGTATCCTGGGAATAAACAGAAGAAATGAAAAATAATATCAGGGAGAAAGAAAAAAACAAAGATTTACAAAAGCGCTTCATTCAGTGGTTGTTTTTTACGTGAAAGAAAAGCGTACATGGCCGGGACAACGTACAAAGTAAGGATCAGTGAGAACAAAATTCCACCAACAATTACAACTCCAAGTGGCACACGGCTTGTAGAGGCATCTCCAATTGAAAGGGCAAGTGGCAAAGCGCCCAGCGACATAGCAAGGCTTGTCATTAAAATCGGCCGTAAACGTAAATACCCCGATTCAATTACCGCATCAATTTTTTTCATGCCGGCATCTCTTTTTTGATTGGCAAATTCCACGATCAGTATTCCGTTCTTGGTTACCAAACCAATTAACATGATCATACCAATCTGGGAAAATATATTGAAGGTTTGCCCGAAGATCCACAAAGTCAGCAATGCGCCGGCAAGAGCCAACGGGACAGTCATCATTATTATAAACGGATCAACAAAGCTTTCGAATTGCGCTGCCAATACAAGGTAGATAAGAATAAGCGCCAGCACAAAAGCGAACGTCGTATTGCCTGAGCTATCTGAATAGTCACGGGAAGTACCGCTGAGCGAGGTAGTAAAAGAATCGTCCAACAATTTTTTGGCAATTCGTTTCATCTCCTGGATACCTTCACCAACAGTTTTCCCGGGAGCGAGGCCTGCTGAAATGGTTGCAGATTTATACCGGTTGAAATGATAAATTGTTGGCGGAGCTGAGGCTTCTGATATAGAAACAAGGTTATCGAGGCCGATATTTTCATCGCGGGAATTTTTTACCATTATTTTGCTCAGGTCATTTGGATCATCCCTGTCACTTCTGTCAACCTGCCCAAGAACCTGGTACTGTTTTCCTGATTTTAAAAAATAGCCTAATCTTCGGTCGCTATACGCAAGTTCCAGCGCCTGGTTAATATTATCAACATTTACTCCTAACTCACTTGCTCTGAGGCGGTCGATATTTACCCTTATTTCAGGTTTATTAAATTTAAGATCAGCATCTACTCCCTGGAGAATGGGGCTTTTCTTTGCTTCATCCAGAAATTCCGGCAACACTTTCCTTATCTTGTCAAAGTCGTTATTTTGAATTACAAATTCGATTGGCTGGCCTCCATGCCTGTTGGTGGAGATTGTCTGTTCCTGGCTGGCAAAGGCTCTTCCCTGTGGAAATTTTTTAAGATTGCGGTTGACCATATTCACAATATCCTGTTGCGACCTGACCCTGTCTTTCGGATCGACCAGCCCGACACTAAAAAAGCCTGAATTGATAGAGCCACCGCCAAACCCCGGTGAAGTGAGACTGATCATCATCTTTTTCTCGGGAATGGAATCTTGCAAAAACTGGCTCAGTGTATCCATGTAAGAATCCATGTAATCGTATGATGTGCCTTCTGGCGCAGTAACACTTAGCCTGAACTGGCTACGGTCTTCCATGGGCGCCAGCTCTGAAGGAATTGAAGTGAAAATAAAATAGATGATCCCGATACAAACGGCTACAATTCCAAGGGCCACCCACTTAAATTTCATAAAGGCAGTTAAACTTTTCTTATAACCATTTTCCATGGCCACAAAAAAAGGTTCCGTTTTTTTATAAAACCATGAATGGCCTATTTTTTTGTGCGTAAGTTTTACATTCAGAACCACGGTAAGCGTAAGTGATACAAAGGCGGAAATTAGTACTGCTCCCGCTACGACAATACCAAACTCACGGAACAATCTTCCCACAAATCCCTGCAGGAAAACAATCGGCAAAAACACTATGGCCAATGTGATCGACGTGGAAATAACGGCAAAATAAATTTCTTTGGCGCCTTCTTTAGCAGCCTTATATTTATTCATACCGGCTTCTATCTTCTTGAAAATATTTTCCGTGACGACAATACCATCGTCTACTACAAGGCCCGTGGCCAATACAATGCCAAGAAGAGTGAGTACATTGATAGTAAACCCACAAACATACATGATAAAGAATGCGCCAATCAACGAAACGGGGATATCAAACAAAGGTCTTAATGCCAATATCCAATCGCGGAAAAACAAATAAATGATAAGGATCACCAGACCTAATGCTATCAAAAGAGTTTCTTCAACTTCAGAAATAGATTTTTTAATAAACCTTGTTTGATCAAATGCGACGTCCATCTTCAAATCCTGGGGAATCTCTTTTTTAATATTGCCAAGCCGTTTATAAAATTCGTTGGCGATAGAAACATAATTGGCGCCGGGCTGAGGAATAATTGCCAGCATGATCATAGGCACACCACTTTCTTTCAACCCCGATTCTTCATTTTCAGGGCCTAATACGACGTCTGCAATATCCTTCAATTTAATGTTTACACCACCGATGTTTTTTACGATGAGGTTATTGAATTGATCTTCTGTATTTAGTTTGCCAAAGGTGCGAACAGATAGTTCCGTCGTATTGCCCGAGATTTTTCCTGCAGGCAGTTCAACACTTTGCGTTTGCAATGCCCTTTGCACGTCGTCCATAGCAATTCCATAAGCCTGCATTTGATCGGGTTTGAACCAGATGCGCATGGCATACCTTTTTTGTCCCCAAATAGAAATGGAGCTTACACCGGGAATGGTTTGCAAACGCTCGACAATATTATTTTCAGCATATTCAGTTACCTGCAAAAGATTACGCGTATTACTTTGAACCGTAACCGCAATGATCGGCTGCGCATTGGCATCTGCTTTTGAAACCACAGGCGGGGCATCAATATCCTGTGGCAGTTGGCGTGTGGCCTGCGAAACTTTGTCGCGTACATCATTGGCTGCCGTTTCAAGATCTACACTCAATTCAAATTCTACATTGATATTGCTTTGTCCCTGGTTGCTGGATGAACTGATATTTTTTACCCCGGGAATACCATTGATCGCTTTTTCGAGGGGCTCAGTTATTTGTGATTCAATAATATCAGAGTTCGCGCCGGCATAAGAAGTTCTTACGGAGATATTCGGCGGATCAATCGCGGGATAATCTCTTACGCCCAAAAATTTGAAACCGATGATACCAAATAGTACAATCGCCAGGTTTAAAACGATGGCAAGCACCGGTCTGCGTAAACTTATCTCCGAAATATTCACGTTTCTGTTTATTTATTTAAAGATGAAAGATTGACCTTACTTCCCGGTTTAATGGAAAGCAACCCGGTGGTAATTACGGTATCACCAATAGAAAGCCCACTTAAAATTTCAACTTTGGCGGAATCTCTTGTGCCCGTTGTCACCACTTTAAAATCGGCGATGCCGCCATTATAAGTGATCACTTTTTTATCTCTCGCTTCAGGAATAATGGCTTGCGTTGGTATCATCACCGCATCATTATTATCGCCCATATCAAAAGCAACTTTTGCAAAAGAACCAGCCGTAATATTTTTATCGGTATTCTCTACCACGGCATGCACTTTCAGGCTGCGGTTTTCTTCTGTTATCCCTGATTCTGTTGCAAAAATTTTAGCCTGGTATCTTTTATTGGATGATTCTGTGGTAAAGAAAATTACATTTCCCATTTGCACTTTTGGTGTAAATTTTTCAGGAACACTAAACTCCAGTTTCAATTTTGAATCTTGCCGTATAGTCGTGATAACGGTAGTCGGGGTAATGAAAGCGCCAATACTTATATTTTTGAAACCAATTTTTCCATCAAAAGGTGCACGAATGATCGTTTTATCAATGGAAGCCTGCAGCACCTGCATATCTGCTTTAATGGTACTGACATCGAGAACACTTAAATCGTAATCCTGTTGACTTATTCCACCGATCTTTAAAAGAGCCTCCTGCCGCTCCTCCGTTTTTTGCGCTACCTGCAGCTGCACTTTTAATTTTTGAAGTTGGGCCTGCAGGTCGCCATCAAAAAGCCGTGCAAGTAAAGTTCCTTTTTTTACATGTGCTCCTTCGCGTATTGACAGGTAAGTTACTTTTCCGGACACTTCAGGATGAATTTCGGTCTCTTCAAACGGTAATAAAGTGCCGGCTACCTCGATGCTTGAATGCAAAACAGCCGGCCGAATCACGAAGCCTTCAACAGCTAAAGCCGGTGGATCTGAAGGCCTGGAACCTCCTTTGGGAGGTTCTATTTTATTTGTTTTGTTTCCGCATGAAGACAGAAAGAATATAAAAACAATTAGTGATACTAGATTACCGTACTTCAATTTCATTTACGATGTTGATTTTTCTGCTGAGTTTATATGACGTTTTATTGGCTGGAAACCTTCGGTGTCATTATGACACAACTTTCAAAAGATGCTTCACTTTATTGGCGATATGAATTAGTTCCTGCCTTTCATTACTAAGAACAGTTACATGTCCCATTTTTCTACCGGGCCTGGTTTCCTTTTTTCCATAGATGTGAACAAACACATTTTCAATTTGCAATACTTCTTCGAGATTCTTATAAACGGCTTTTCCTTTGTAATTTTCTTCGCCTATTAAATTTACCATTGATGAATGCATGATGGGTTTCGTATAGCCTAACGGGTATCCAAGAATAATTCTCCAGAGCATATCAAACTGTGAAGAATAAGCCGCTTCAATTGTGTGATGACCACTGTTATGAACCCGGGGTGCTGTTTCGTTCACCAAAACATTATCATCGATATCTATGAAAAGTTCCACCGCAAAGATACCTGCACTTTTAAGATTCTTCACCACCGTTAATGCTATGGCTTCTGCCTTCCATAAAGTTTTTTCGTCCATGGTAGCAGGACATAACTGGTATTCCAGCAAATTGAGATCCTGGTTAAAGATCATTTCTACCGGCGGATAAAGAGCAGTTTTGCCATCATCACTCATGGCCACAATCATGGAAATTTCCTTTTTAATGCCGCACCAGTTTTTCCAGCACCGCTTCGCATCAAAAGCCTTATCGAAATCCTTTTCATCTTTTAAAAGCTGAACGCCCCTTCCGTCGTAACCGCCCATTGCCAGTTTATGCGCGGCAGGCAAAAGATCCAAATGCTGATCGAGTTCTTCTTTTTTGGAAGTTACTACAAATGGTGAAGTGGGGATATCGTTTTCTTTGTAGAATTTTTTTTGATCTATTTTGTTTTTAATTATTTCCAGCGCTTCAGGACGCGGGTAAACTTTTACACCTTCTTCTTCCAGCTTTTTTAAAGCTTCGATATTTACCGATTCAATTTCAATAGTAATGGCATCAAGGCCTTTTCCAAAATTGTAAACATCATCAAAATTGGTGATATCGCCTTTGGTAAAATGATGGCAAAGATGTGCAGCCGGGCATTCCGGGTCTTTTTCCAAAACAAATGTTTCTACCGGGTAATTGGCTGCCGCCTGTAAAAGCATTCTGCCTAATTGCCCGCCACCTAATATGCCTGCTTTTTTCATGAAAAATTTTTCTGCAAGATAAATGTTAGAAATTTATTACACGACAGCAATAAAGGATTTAGAATATATTTAATAGTGAACCAACAATTATAGAAGATTTTTATTTTTAGCCACCAGGAATAAGGCTTGACGAGCCGGAACAAAGGAAGTTTTTACAGTGAACAAAGGAATAGGATGAATTTCTATTTCACCCGTATCCTTAGCGTCTTTGAGACTTTGTGACAACAAATAAGCAAATAACATCAGCGATATACTTCCCCCCATAATGTTGTATTTTGCGACAACATTTCCATTATTAAATTTTTATGAAGACAAAAAAATATCGCTTTTTAGCTCTGGCTTTATTGATCTTGTTTGCTACCGAAGCCAATCGGGTGGCTGCCCAATCTTACAAATCAGAAAACTTATTTTACCTCGTTGGTTCAGCAGATAGTTATCATTCTTTTGTGCAGCACGCCGATGAAATTTCTATCATTTGCCCTGACGTGTACCAGATAGACAGTGCAGGCGTGATAACGGGTGAAGTTGACAGGCGGATACTGGAACTTGCTCAAAAAAAAGGCATAAAAGTAATGCCTCTTTTTGCTTCATTTAATCAAAGAGGAATCCACTCATTACTAACCAGCGATGCTGCGAGGAAAGAAGCCATAAGGCTCATGCTTTTTTATGCACGCCAATTTCATTTTTATGGATGGCAGTTTGATATTGAAGGTATCTATTTTGCGGATAAAGATGCTTACACCTCTTTTTATAAACAAACGGCTGACAGCCTGCACAAATATGGATTTGCCATTTCAAGCGCTGTTGTAAAATCAGAGCAGCCGGCACCCGAAAGTTCTAATCCCGCGTATCAACGTTTTTTGTATGAAAACTGGCGCGGTGCATTTGATATACCGGCTATTGCAGCTGCCAGCGATTTTATATCCATCATGACCTACGACCAGCATACAGCGTATACACCACCCGGCCCGGTGGCAGGCCTTCCGTGGATGAAAAGGATTCTTACCTATTTACTGGACTCCGGCATCCCGGCGGATAAAATATCATTGGGTATTCCTGATTATTCCGATTTCTGGTTTCCTACTGATGGTGGCAATGCAGGTCCACGCTCTACCCGCGATGAAATCAGTTATGCGGCTGCAACAGATTTGCTTGATCGCTACCAGGCTTCTGTGGATTGGATGGCAGACCAGCAGGTATCTTATACTCATTGGGAAACCGGTGGTATATTTAACTGGTTGTTTATCGAAGACGCCAAATCATTTTTACCAAAATTCAAACTGGCTGAAACCAACCATTTACGCGGCATATCGGTGTGGGTGTTGGGCTCCGAAGATCCGGCGATTTGGGATGTACTTAAAAAGGAAGCAGTTACGGTTAGGGTGAAATAGATTGTGGTTTAATAACTTAGCAAACCTTAAAAAATCGAATGGGAAAAATATATACCTTAATAAGCTGCTTATCCATTTTCATTTTAACCGGTTGTTCTTCCTCAAAAAAAGCAACCAATTCTTCGGCTTCGGTTTCCATAGAATGGATCAGTGAAAATTTGCAATCAGCGGCGAAGCAATATAAAACGTTGATGCAAAATGTACCGGACGGCGTGATGCCCGAAACTTTTGCTGATGGCAAATTGGTTACCTGCAAACCCGGAAACTGGATCGCAGGTTTTTACCCCGGGAATTTAATTTTTCTTTTTGAAGCGACCGGTGATTCTGCCTTTTATAAAGAAGCGCTTCGCAAGATTGCATTGATGGATCCTGAACAATACAACACCGGCACCCACGATCTTGGTTTTATGATGTATTGCAGTTATGGAAATTTGTATAAAATTTCCCCGGAAGAAAAGTATAAACAAATCTTATTGAATTCTGCACGCTCATTGTCAACGCGGTTCAATCCAAAAGTGGGTTGTATCCGTTCATGGGGAAACAGGAATGATTCCGCTGAATTCAAGGTGATCATTGATAATATGATGAACCTTGAGCTGCTGGTGTGGGCTACCAAAGTAACCGGTGATTCTTCATTTTACCACATTGCCGTTTCTCATGCTAACACTACCCTGGAAAATCATTTCAGGCCTGACAACAGTTCTTATCACGTTGTGATCTATGATCCGAAAACAGGAAATGTGATAAAAAAAGTAACGGCCCAGGGCGCCGCTGATTCCTCTGCGTGGGCGAGGGGGCAGTCGTGGGGTTTATATGGATTTACCATGATGTATCGCGAAACAAAAGATGAAAAATACCTGGAACAGGCGCAGAAAATAGCAGCGTTTATTTTAAATAATCCTCATCTTCCGGCAGATAAAGTTCCTTACTGGGATTATGATGCGCCGGAAATTCCAAACGTAAAGCGTGATGCTTCTTCCGCAGCGATTATGGCTTCCGCATTGATCGAACTTTCAAAATACAGCAGCAGTTCCCTGTCGAAAAAATATTTGCACACAGCTTCTGTTATTCTTCATTCTCTTTCTTCTTCTCAATACCGCGCTGCTTATGGAAAGGAAGGCGGGTTTATTTTGAAACATAATGTCGGTAATATGAATGCCGGCGCCGATGTGGATGTGCCGCTTCCGTATGCCGATTATTATTACCTCGAAGCTTTGATGCGTTATAAAAGCCATTTGCAGTAAACAAACAAATTCACTCTTTTTTTATCTGGGATAAAAAAATATTTTTTGGATTTTAATTATAATCGTAATATTGCGATTATAATTTTAAATTATGGGCGCAACAAAAGCAGAAGAATTTACTTTAAAAGACAATCGCCTGGCAACTTATACAAAAGCCCTTGCGCATCCGGCAAGAATAGCGATACTTAAACTTCTAATTAAAAAGCAAGCGTGCATTTGCGGCGATATTGTAGATGAGCTTCCCATCTCGCAAAGCACAGTATCACAGCATTTGAAAGAATTAAAACAATCCGGGCTAATAAAAGGCGATATAGAAGGCGCTAAAGTGTGTTACTGTATCAACGATAAAGAATGGAAGGTTGCGAAAGAGCGTTTGGACGAATTGTTTGATTCCTATAAAGGCAACGATAGCTGTTGCTGATTTGAAAAATAATTGATCTAAATATTACGATAATAAAAAATAACAAAAAATGGAAAACGAAAACGACTTGAAAGAAATAGTAAGAAAAAAATATGCAGAGATTGCTTTGCAGGATAAGGAAACCAACCAGTCTTCCTGTTGTGGTTCGGGCTGTTGCAGTGAGGAAGTGTACAACATTATGTCGGAAGATTATCAACAACTGGAAGGTTACAATCCCGACGCAGACCTGGGTTTGGGTTGCGGCTTGCCAACGCAATTTGCCAAAATTAAGAAAGGAGATTTGGTGATCGACCTGGGAAGCGGAGCAGGAAACGACGCTTTTGTTGCAAGGCATGAAACCGGTGAAGCGGGAAAGGTAATCGGAATTGATTTCACGCCGGCAATGATTGAAAAAGCCAGGAACAATGCCGAGTTGAGAGGATTTAATAATGTGGAGTTCCGGCAAGGTGACATTGAAAAAATGCCGGTGACTTCCAATATGGCTGACGTGATCGTGAGCAATTGTGTACTAAATCTTGTACCCAACAAAGACGGCGTGTTCAAAGAAATTTACAGGGTTTTGAAGCCGGGCGGTCATTTCAGTATTTCTGACATTGTGCTTGTTGGGCAATTACCTTCAAACATTCAAAATGCTGCTGAGATGTATGCGGGCTGCGTTTCCGGCGCCATTCAAAAGCAGGTTTATCTTGAGTTGATCGAAAGCAATGGCTTTACCAATATTACTATTCAAAAAGAAAAAGCCATCATTGTTCCGGATGATATTTTACTAAATTATCTATCTCAACAGGAAATTGATTTGTTTAAAAATTCGGGCGCGGGAATTTTCAGTATTACGGTTTATGCTGAGAAACCTTTAGGGGAAAAAGACTGTGGATGTGCACCGGGTTGTTGCAATTAAAATGTAAAATATGTCAACTGGTAATCATGCTCCCGTGAATGATAGAAAACATTTACGTTTTTTAGACAAGTATTTAACACTCTGGATATTTTTAGCCATGCTAACCGGAGTTGCGATTGGATATTTTATTCCTTCCTCGCCTGGTTTTATTAATTCTTTTTCTTCCGGCACCACTAATATTCCACTTGCTGTTGGCTTGATATTAATGATGTATCCTCCCTTCGCAAAAGTGAAATACAATAAGATACATGAAGTGTTCAGGAATACAAAAGTTTTGAGTGTTTCCTTATTGCTCAACTGGGTCGTAGGACCGGTTTTAATGTTCTTTTTGTCGATTCTCTTTCTTCGGGGCTATCCTGAATACATGATTGGTTTAATATTGATTGGGCTTGCAAGATGCATTGCGATGGTAATAGTTTGGAACGAACTCGCAGAAGGCAACCGTGAATATGCAGCGGGTTTGGTGGCGTTGAACAGTATTTTCCAGGTATTATTATACAGCGTGTATGCCTATGTTTTTATAACGGTGCTCCCGCCATTGTTTGGCATCACTGGCGCTGAGGTAAACATTACAATTAGCCAGATTGCAAAAAGTGTTGCTATCTATTTAGGCATCCCTTTCGCTGCAGGAATTATTAGCAGGTTTACATTGATCAAATTGAAAGGAGAGGAGTGGTATCAGCAAAAATTTGTTCCGTTTATTTCTCCTATAACTTTAATAGCATTGCTTTTTACTATTGTTGTAATGTTCAGCCTAAAAGGAGAACTGATCGTACGGATACCGTTGGATGTTATTCGTATAGCCATACCGTTAGTAATTTATTTTGCTATTATGTTTTTTGCCAGTTTCCTGCTGGGTAGAAAAATGGGAGTTGATTATTCAACCAATACATCGGTTGCGTTTACCGCGGCCGGAAATAATTTTGAACTGGCCATTGCTGTTGCTATTGGAGTGTTCGGTATCAATTCCGGCGAGGCTTTCGCCGGTGTTATTGGCCCGTTGGTTGAAGTGCCTGCATTGATTTCCCTGGTGAATGTAGCTTTCTGGCTCAGGAAGAAATATTATAAACAAACTTCGCTTGCCTCTTAATTAATTTGAAATGAAAAAAGTACTGGTTCTTTGTACAGGTAACAGTTGCCGAAGCCAGATTGCCCAGGGTTATTTACAAAAATTTGCAAACGGTAAAGCTGAAATCTATTCTGCAGGAATAGAAACGCACGGTGTAAACCCAAGAGCTATCGCCGTGATGAAAGAAGATGGAATTGATATTTCACACCACACGTCCAATCATATCGATGAATACAAAGACCTTGATTTTGATTATGTGATTACCGTGTGTGATAATGCAAAAGAACGGTGTCCTTTCTTTCCATCCACGGCAAAAAAATTCCATCATAATTTTCCTGATCCTGCAAAAGCAGCAGGCACAGAAGAAGAGATCATGCGGGAATTCAGGAAGGTGAGGGATAAGATCAAATTGTATTCTCAAAAATTTGTGGAAGAAAACCTATAAACTCCGTTTTTTTAGATTGCCATCATTACGGGCAGCCAATCGGCCGAATAATCATTCGTATGATTTTTAAATAATTCCCCGGAATTGTTTCCACTTTCCTTTTTTTATTAAAGCTATTTTCAGCTAACCAACCTGCATGCCAGTAAACCAACAAAAAACAATAATTTTTTATTTACTCATTTACCAAAATTTACGGTAACTGTGGCGCAATGGTGCATGGACGCTATTGTTCCCGGTGCGGGCAGGAAAACACAGAACCCAAAGGATCTTTGAAACACCTGGCCGGTCATTTCATTGCCGATTGTCGTTTTGATCACGCATATTCCATGCAAAACTTTACTTCACACGCCCGCTATAACCCCAGTGAACTGTGATGATGAAGCTAACCGGTAAACAAACAAATCCTCGAAATAAATCTTTTAATTATTTTGGTTATATGAATAATTATACTAATTTAACATACAAATTAGCCTCTTATGATGTGCAGGCGGGCTCTCGTCATCTTGTTCCTTTTACTTACTGTCATTTGTAATGCCCAGGATTCCACTTCGCAATGGATCTGGATGAAAGGAGATGTGACTATTCCTGAATATGCCATTTATGGCCAGCGCGGGGTTCCCTCAAAAAACAATACACCGGGGCCAAGATTTGAAAGCTGTAAATGGACTGATAAAAACGGAAGACTTTGGTTGTTTGGCGGCCTAAGTATGGACCAGTTTCAAAACCGTTTAGCGTTAAATGATCTTTGGCAATATGATCCATCCACAGATGAATGGACATGGATAAGTGGCGACAGTACCAACCGGTTCACCTTCAGTTTACGGAACAAAGGGTGTGGCGGGCTGATAATAATCATCCCGGCTCAATGTCTGCCGTGCCATACTGGACTGACAGCAGCGGCAATTTCTGGCTTTATCAAAATAGTCTTTGGAAATACAATCCACTTACTTATCAATGGACATGGGTAAACGGAGACAGTGGAGCTATAAATGCCGATCCTGTGTATGGAACGTTAGGCGTACCCGGTATTAACACTAATCCAGGAACCAGCTTCAACTCAACCACCTGGACGGATAAAAACAGTAATTTTTGGCTCTATGCGGTAAACTGGCCTAATAACAGGAGTGCCCTTTGGAAATATGATCCCGCGATTAACATGTGGGCCTGCATGAAGAACGATTCTCTGATCAATCATCCCAGTTTATGGCCAAAAAGGTATTGCCGGTGCATTGAACACACCCAACCCACGAAATAACAGTAGCTCATTTACCGATGATAATGACAATTTATGGCTTTTTGGCGGCTATGTAGATCAGGGCCGCAGGTGGGCCTCGGGGTTTTATAACGACTTGTGGAAATATAACATCCAATCCAATCAATGGACGTGGGTAAATGGAGATTCTGCAATTGATGTTGCCGCCCAGGTTGGCCCGCGTGGAATTCCATCTCCCCTTAACAAGCCCGGTGGAATGATCGGGAGGCAACTCCTGGGTAGATGCCTCTGGAAATTTCTGGTTGTTGAATGGAACGGGCAATCCCGGTGCGGACCGTTGCCGGAGTTTTGGAAATATGATCCTTCCTCCAATCTATGGACATGGCTATCATCCGGATTAAGCGTTTATGGTGAACAGGGGAAAGCGGCTAATAAAAATTTTCCGGGCGCCAGGGCCTCGGGCTTAACATGGGTAGATGCCTCGGGAAATTTCTGGTTGTTTGGCGGCAATAGAAATGATAACAGCGAATATCCGTGGGAGGTTATAATATTGGTGATCTTTTAAACGATCTCTGGAAATACGACCTGTCAACAGGCCTTTGGACATGGATGAAGGGAGGAAACACCGGCAATAATTCAGTTCAATATGGAAAAAAAGGTGTGCCTGACGCTGACAATAGCCCGGGTCCCAGGAGATTTTCCAGCAATTGGATTGATGCATCTGATAATCTTTGGCTTTTTGGTGGCGAAAGTGAAAGCCAAAATGATTTTTGGGAATACAGCCCTTTATCAAATACCTGGACATGGATGATGGGTGATAGTACTTCCGGCACGGGTACCGGTGTTTTCGGAAGCCGCGGCGTTCCCGCCCTTGGAAATATTCCGCCCATGCGTTCTGAAGCTTTCAGTTGGAAAGATAATAACGGCAATTTCTGGATGTATGGGGGATTATCGGCACAGCCTGCTTTAAATTCATTGAATGACCTGTGGAAATATAATCCCTCAACAGGCATGTGGGCGTGGATGAACGGGGAAAAAACGGTGGATGTCTTTCCTGTATATGGTACAAAAGGGCAACCGGCAACAGCAAATACGCCCGGCGGAAGGTTTGGAGGAGCTGTGTGGACCGACAAGTCCGGCAATTTCTGGCTTTTTGGCGGAAACAATTATTATTTACCGGGAGGCTCAAAAACAGGCTTCCTGAACGATTTATGGAAATATAATGTGATGTCTAATGAGTGGACGTGGATAAGTGGGGAGGATACGGCTTTTGCCATAGGCCATTATGGTAAAAAAGGGGTGGCTTCAACGGCTAACCGACCAGGTGCAAGGTACAATAGTATATATTGGACAGACCCGGAGGGAAACTTCTGGCTCTTTGGAGGCCAGGTTTCTATAATGCAGCCTTCGGGAGGCTTTTGGGCTGCGGCAGACCTACACGATCTTTGGAAATATGACCCTAAACAAAATGAATGGACCTGGATGCTTGGCGATACTTCAATCTATGAAAACGGAGTTTACAAACCGGTAATTCCAATTTTCGGTCAAAAGGGAAAAGAAGATTCCTTGAATATACCCGGTGAAGTAACCTTTGGCAGCAGTGGTAACTGGATAGACAAAAGCGGAAGCCTTTGGTTGTTTCAGGCAGGTGTTCTTTGGCGATACAACCGTAAAAGCAACAGGTGGGCGTGGATAGATGGCGACACCAGTTCTAACTCGATAAGTTCCTATGGCGTCCAGGGCATCTATTCTGCCAACAACTACCCCGGGCCTAGGTTTTCAAGCTTGTCATGGACCGACAGTAAAGATAATTTTTGGCTTTATTCGGGAGCAGCGATTGAAAAAAGCATCCTGGTAGGCTTTTCAGATCTTTGGCGGTATACTCCATCACTTACTCTTCCTCTATATGATTCAACAGCAACTACCGTCGACTCTACAAGTGTACCACAAGGCTTTATAAAAGTCTTTCCAAATCCATTCAGGTATACGGTTTCAGTCACCGGCAGCCAGTCAGATTCTGTTGCATTTGTCAAAGCCTATAACATCAATGGCGTATTATTATTCCAGGTTAAGGCAATTCATCAAAAACTGACATTGACCTGTCGTACTATCCGCCGGGCATATACATTATTATCGCCGAAGATAAAAATCATAAAAAGATCGGGAAAAAGAAGATAATCAAGCAGTGATTGTAGCACTCTCCGGGCGTTACTGTCTCACGATCCAATCTTTTTCCCTGCTGATGCCGGCATCCCCATCTACATTTTGTTAGTTAATCCTTATTCCTATTCATTACATTTGATTATACTATTATATTTTTAAAACTAAATTATCATGATAAAACTGCTGCGCTCCGTTTGCTATTGCACTACCGCTTTACTTTTAGTAACAGCATTTCCGCTTTCGTCTATTGCACAAAACATTAATCATACTTTCTCCATTTCTTTTGTGAAAAGTGCGAGCGACACACCCATCACCGGCCGCGTATTCGTTGCTATCAGCAGGGACGCGCAGCCGGAGCCGCGATACGAAGCAGGTTCTTATTTTAAAAGCGTGCCTTTTTGGGGTAAAGATGTTGACCAGTTGCAGCCGGGGGAAGACGTGGTTATTGATACTAACGATCTTGGCTACCCGATAGCCAACCTGCGTGACCTTCCTGCGGGTGATTATTATGTACAGGCTATCATGAATGTGTACACGCAATATCATCGTGCTGATGGACATACCATCTGGGCGCACCAGGACCAGTGGGAAGGGCAGCATTTCAATACTTCGCCGGGTAACTTTATCAGCGGTGTGCAGAAGATACATTACGATCCGTCACAGAGCCAGTCTTTTTCCATTAAGCTGGATAGTGTGCTGCCAGCCCGCAATCTTCCGGCGGATACCAAACAGGTAAAACATATTAAGATCAAAAGCAAAATACTTTCCGATTTCTGGGGGCATGATATGTATCTCGGCGCTACAATTTTATTGCCGGAAGGTTATGACGATCATACTGGTGTACGTTATCCTGTGGTGTACGACCAGGGACATTTCGGGCTGCGAGCACCCGGAGGTTTTTCAACAGAGAAAAGAGATATACAACCTGCCTATAAAAAGATTCTGGACGATTATAACCTGGAAGATGGGTACACCTTTCAGCAGCAATATAATTCAGCGCACTTTCCACGGATGATCATGATCACCTTCCAGCACCCTACGCCGTATTATGATGATTCGTACGCGGTAAACTCGGCGAACAACGGGCCTTACGGGGATGCTATTATGAAAGAGCTGATTCCTTACTTGGAAAGTCATTACCGCATTATTCAGCAACCCTACGCACGGGTGCTTACAGGCGGCTCTACAGGAGGATGGGAATCCATGGCATTGCAACTCTACCATCCGGATTTTTTCGGAGGCACGTGGACGCTCTATCCGGATCCGCTCGACTTCAGGCATTTCCAGTTGATGGACCTTACCAAAGATACCAATGCCTTTTATGCCAATACCTTTACCATGCCTTTTAATGCCAACAGCACCTGGCAACAATCACAGCGCTATATGATGCGCGATAATGAAGGCCAGCCGGTAAGAACCACCAAAGAGGCAAGTTGGCTGGAAGCGGTACTGGGCACACACGGACGCTCCGGCGAACAAATGGATATTTTTGATGCCGTGTTTGGCCCCGTTGGCGATGATGGTTACCCCGTTCCTTTGTGGGATAACCTTACTGGCAAAATAGACAGCAATGCCGTGAACTATGCCCGCGAACATGGATACGACCTGCGCTATTATCTTGCTAAAAACTGGGCAACACTTGGGCCGAAACTCATAGACAAACTACATGTGTACGTAGGCGATGCCGATAACTTTTACCTGAACCTTGCCGTTTACCAGTTCCAGGATTTTTTGAAGCATACTGAAAACCCGCATTACGAAGGCACGTTTGAATATGGCCGCCCAATGAAAGGCCACGGCTGGCAGCCGGTGCCCACCAGCCAACTGCTTGAGATGATGGCGAAGCACATTACCGAACATGCTCCGAAAGGGGAGGATACCAAAGCGTGGAAATATTGAGGCATCAATAAAGACAGTAAACCAGGGAAAAACAATAATTTCTATTTTACCTTATCCCGGGTTCGTATTATTCAGGCAACATTGTCATTTGTCACTTTGTCTCCGGGACGAAGGGCATTTCCTCCGGGACGAGAGGCATTTCTTCGGAGACGGAAGGCATTTCCTCCGAGACGGAAGGCATTTCCTCCGAGACGAGAGGCATTTCTTCGGAGACGAAGGCATTTCCTCCGAGACAAAGGGCATTTCTTCGGAGACGAGAGGCATTTCCTCCGAGACGAAGGGCATTTCTTCGGAGACGAGAGGCATTTCCTCTTAAGCAATGGCCGTCGCCTCCTAAGCAACAAGCACCCTCAACGGGAAAACCGGCATTTTCATCCATTCAACAGGGATATAGTTACAACCGTCGAAATATTGCTATATTGTATTATGAAAAAATTTAACGCCTGGCGCAGACCTCCGGCCTGTGACGGTTTGTTAATTAGTTGAGGATTGTTTTTTTTAAAGTGTTTCTAATAAAGGAATACAAAGTAACGCCGTCGCTCAGATCAGGAGACTTGCGCGAGAAAACCGGGCCCGGACTTAATGTGCAATAATAAATGTAATTTCAGTTATTCAATATATCAATTATGAAGCATCAGCAAGAGCAACCCCGGGCGTTACTATTAGATATAGTGCAACATCCCAGTATTCGTGTTTACTTTTTTTCCTTCCTCGCGTTGCTCACTATCACGATGTTCTTTTTAATAGAATGGCCGCTGATAAGCATCGATAACGCTTCACATATAAGGCTCGTTTCTATGGGATGGCTTTTGTTTCCTCATATTTTATGTGGTACGGTTGCTTTGGTAATCGGCCCGTTCCAGTTTTCGCACCGGCTGCGAAAAAATAATGTAAAGCTGCATCGCCGGCTTGGCAAGATCTATATCATTGCCATATTGCTGGCGGCACCTCTTGCCCTTCTTACCAACCTTACCTATCCTATCCCGGGACAAACGTGGAAAGCCACTTTTGAACAGGCGACCGTAGTTTTCTGCTGGATGACTACCACTTCCATGGCATGGTTTACCATCAGGCGCCGGTTGGTAACACTCCATAAAATTTGGATGAGCCGCAGCTATGGTATTACCTTTTTCACCTTTGTAGTATCCCGCATCATTGGGCCCATACCCTTTGTTGGCAAAATGGATTTTGACACCTTTACGATCCTGCTTTGGTTTTTTCTGGTTCTTGGCCTTATCGTCCCGGAAATAATATTGAATTATAAAGAAGTATTTGCGAAAAGGAAAGTGGTTGCGAAATGATACCGTGGATTAAGTGAATATGAGAATGAATAAAGGCATTAAAGCAACAAAAAATAGTAATTGTTGTTTTTGGTCTCAAACGAAGTCTCCCAATAAGGGACTCGTCGTACAAAAAATAGAACAGTTCACATACGCCGGGTCCTCTGCGAGAGGCGGTTTCACGGGTGATTATTTATTCATTAAAGTCTTTGCTGTAAAACCCCGCCGGGACAAAAAATGCATATCGGCGAAATCCAGGTATTGATTCCAATCAAAATCGGTTATATCGTGTTTGCCTGTACGTATATGATATCCTACCGTTCTCATGATCGGGTGATTTACCTTAGGCATTCTATTATTTGGAAGCCCTGCCAAACCAAATAACTGATAAACCTTGCCAGCATAATAAGCAGAAAGGAATTCACCTTTTGGGTCGGACCACTTATCACCTTCAGCACTGGCAACATAAACAGGTCTTGGAGCAATTAAAGCTATTAGCATATGTTGATCTACCGGTAATGCGTCTTCGTTGTTGTTGAATTGCTTAAAATTATCACAGAACCAGTGGGGGAAAGATGTATTTATCCTTTCAACAGTTTCGCCAATTCTTCTTCTTGATAGTGCCGCTCCACCACAACCGGACTCATTGGAAATAACAATGGCAAAACGCTCATCCACAGCCCCTGCCCATAGTGCAGCTTTGCCAAGCCTTGAAAGCCCTAAAACTATGACTTTAGATGCATCGATATTTTCATCCTTTTCTAAATAATCCATCGCCCTGCTTAACCCCCAGGCCCATGCACTTATTGAACCCCATTCGTCTTTTGCCGGGTGAACTTGCCCCGGATGATAAAAAAGTGGGTGAATCCCATCAGAAAAATCATTTTTGTCCGGATCTATATCTCCGTAATAAATGGTAGCTAAGCCATATCCGCGGTCAATAATTTTTTCGACAGGCCAGCGGCTGTGAGCTGAACCCCGGGAACGTTCAGAGGCTTGGTGATCTGTAATATTAAATTCTTCATTATTGGGAACCCAACTTGTAGTTAGTGAAATATTTGGATCATTGATAATGGTGTAATTTCCATCGAAATTCAGAGCCAGAAAAATTGGAACTTTAGTCTCCGATTTTGGAAGGTAAATCAATAGATTCATAGATATTTTCTTTTGATTCCGGCTAAATGTTATTTTTACTTCTTTCATTATAGCTTTCCCCCCAAAGGCATCCAGCTTTTTTATCAATTGAGTCCGGACATCTACATCTCCATTTGGGACCTTGCCATAAATATAAGTTTGGAAATCATCGAGCAACTCATTTCTTCTCTTATTCTTCCACTGATATTCAGTGGAAACTTTACTTCCATCCTTACTGATTAAAAGTTGGGGCAACACATAATCTGGTATTTTAGATTCATCATAATTTGGTTCAAAATTCTGGGTATAAGCATTGGTAAAAGCAAATCCTAAAAATGGCAAAAAGACAAATTTCATACTGGTTATGTTTTTATTTTAAACAAAATTGGATCAAAATTTTTAATCAAACTAAAGTAGTTCATTTTCCTGGTTTCAGACGAGTCTCCCGATAAGGGGCTCATCGTACAATAAATAGAACAGTTCACATACGCCGGGTCCTCTGCGAGAGAACCGGCTGAGACAAGAAATTATCACACTGAATATTAAGCCTGCGTTGGTGTTCCGGAAAAATCTTTCCCTCCTTGTAGGTCTTCCCAATAGTGAAAGAGTCCTTTGTTGGTGTTGAGCTTGGATAAGAGCGGAGCTTCACCAGCAAAAATCAACCAGGCAAAACCCTTTCTTAACGATCGGGAATTTGCAGGCATGACGACACTGGTTTTTAAGATAGAATGCTGAGAAAATAAAAGTCGCATTTAACCTTTTAATTGTCGCAATCACGCATTATGGTTTCCTTTCACTGCAACTAATTTTATGTAATTAATAAATTAGTTTTCAATCATCAGTTTATTAAACAAACAATTTAAAGCAACGCTACAAAAAAGCCCTGCAAAAGGAGGCTGGACCTACGTGATCTGGCCGGGCTCTGCCAGCTTCTTTGGCACACGGGGTTTGGTAAAAGTTAAAGGTACCATTGACGGCCAGCCGTTTAGCGGTTCGTTTATGGCATTGGGCGATGGAAGGCATAAATTATCATTCAATGCGGGTATTCGAAAAGTAATAAAAAAGGAAGAAGGAGATAACGTAACAATCGTATTAACTGAAAGGGTAGAACGAAAATAACCTTACCCGTGATGCATGTCTTTCTAAACAGCACTGCTTTGTGGAACTTCGGCAATGCAGCTTGAATAAGTAAAACACAACCCCATTTTTAATACACATTTAAAGAAAAGAAATGAAAAATATTTTCAAAAAAAACAACGCTGCAATCTTTTTGGCAATTCCTTTGGCCTTGCTGAGCTGCCACTCTGCAAATTCAGGAAAAGATTTATCTGCACCAGAAATAGTTAAAGATTCATCTGCCCAACAGGCGATTAAAGATTCATCTGCCCTAAGAATGGTTAAAGATTATTATGCTGCTTATGAGAAAAAGGATTGGAGCATAATGGCACCGATTCTCGCTGCCGGGTTTACTTTCTCCAGTCCCGCGGGCGATGATCATATTAATTTAAAGACCTATAAAGAACGGTGCTGGCCAAATGCCCAAAATACCAAAAAGTTTGACATTGAAGATATTGTCGTTGATGGAAATGATGCTTATGTAACCTACAATGGCTGGACTAATGATGGCAGATTATTCCGAAACACTGAACTTTTTAAATTTAAGGACGGAAAAATAATTTCGAATGAATGTTTTTTTGGTCCCGGTGTAAGTTTCCCAAATAATACTAAAAAATAAATGACTACCTGCATCCCCGCAGCTATCATCTTTTAACCTTCATCTTTAAGCAAAAATTTTAGATTTATGCAATGATTCTAAATCCTTATTTCCTGCAGGACTATGTAATTTGCCGGAAGAATATAAATATTCAACTGCAGGGTTTTACGAAACAGGAATAAATGTTTGGAAATTTGTAAGCCATTATGCAGAATAAGTATGAAAGGAAAACAGGGGATCATTTAAATGCTGCCGTTGGTGAAGCTATGCTGCAGGCCAGCACTCAACACCAACTGGGGTGAGCCGGCTAATGGCGAACACCAACAATGGGAACAAATTTGTAAGCCACTATGCAGAATAATTATGAAAGGAAAACAGAGGGTCATTTAAATGCTGCCATTGGTGAAGCTATGCTACGAACCTGCGCTCAACACCAACTGAGGTGAACGGGATAATGGGTAACACCAACAATGGGAAAAGAACCAATTTCTTTATATCCTTGCGCAACTATGCGAAGTTGTAAACTTCGCTGAACAAACTAATTGCTATCTGTATTTCTTACATTTACTTTAGCGCTGTTATAAAGTTCTTCCCACCAAAATCCTCCATCTGCTGTGTTAACTAGTAATTTTTCAGATAATGTATCACCAATAAAATTTTTATAATAAATGTCATAGTGAAATTTCATTTTAGGATTCTGGGTTCCTAAGGCAGCGTTGATAGTAAAGCTAGTATTTATAAACTCCTGTCCCGGCTCTAAAGAAAAATTATATCTGCCAATATTATGAGATGGTTCATTATTAATATTTGCATAATAGTTGGAGTCAAGCTGATTAACAACCAAGTCATGAATAACAACACTGTCAATAGTACAAGTAGTTTGTCCAACATTTTTTATGGTAATTATTGGAGAAAATAACTTAACAATTATTTTATTACGCCTATCAATTCTTTTATCATTCATTTCTTTTATAAAATCCCTCATTGATACAGAAGAAGACATTATATTTTTATGTGCAACACTGTCAAATCCATTTAAAAGATATTTAATCATATATAAATTAGGCGAATTATCTTTATCACTTGGTGACTGTAAACCAAATAAAGAATCATTCATCATTTGTTCACGGGTGACAGTCCTGAAAGTAAAAAAGTGTGCATCAACAATTGCTATTCTTGCCATATTAATTGCATTCCACTCCTTTTCTTGCTTTGTATATAATCTTTGTTGAGTAACCGAAGTATTGCAGTTTAATTTATAAGCTAGAATAGAAATTATTATAGCTGCGATTGAAAATATATTTTTAGAAACAAACGAAAATAATCTTCCGTAAAATTTTTTATTAAGAGAAGATTTGTCTAGAGATTTTCATAGCATTTTCATCTGAAGATTTCAAAACAGGTTTATCAGAAGTTTTATTTACTACCGGATTTTTATTCATATTGTCGCACTTAATTAAGTGTTTTAATAGTACAGTTAAAATCATTTTTTTCTTAGCACCATCTCACGCTAGTGAACATGGCGTGCCGAAAGATTTATTGGCTTTGTTCGTTTAAGTAACTGGGTTGCGGGAACACTTAAATTTAGTTGTTATTCTATAGTAAACCAACAAAAAATAATAATTCCCTTTTCCTTTTTGCTTTTCCGGCGTTTCGCATCTTTTTAATTAGGGTTGCCTCCTCCTTGGTTCGCATTTAAGAATTAGCAAAGTAATACAGAAGATGAGAAAAAGCAGATCAAAAGAAACTAACAGGAAAAACGCATAGTGGCCGCAGGGTGTCGCCTGTAAAAATTAAAAATCACCTGTTTTGATTTTTGTGTAAAGCCATTTCAGTAATATTCTCTTAACTAGTCTTTGTCCGGGAACGAAGAATATTAAGTCTATTTTCTATTCCTCCGGAAAACCAAAATAAAAATTGCCACAATTTCTTCATTTACTGCCCTAAGTTTGTATTACAACAATACGTAAAAGATGGAAACCACGTTTTATATTTCAACAGACAAATCACTGTTAGACATTGATATGATTCATGATTTTCTTAGTAATCGTTCTTATTGGGCAAAAGGAAGAAGCAGGGAAACTGTAGAAAAATCTATTGCAGGTTCACTTTGTTTTGGTGTGTTTGATGCTCAGAATAAACAGGCAGGGTTTGCACGGGTTGTAACTGACTATGCAATGTTTGCGTGGTTGCTTGATGTGTTTATTTTAGAAGATCAAAGGGGCAAAGGACTTGGAAAAATGATTATGGCGGCTATTATGGCGCATAAGGATTTACAAGGGGTAAAAAGATGGGTGCTTGACACATTAGACGCGCACGGGCTGTATGAAAAGTACGGCTTTAAACCTTTAGCAAGACCCGAGAGAAGGATGGAACTTATTACATAACGCAGATACCTCAAATCATTCATCAAGTCCCAAAACGATCTTATCAATGGCAGGTTCAATGCTGAAAATGGCATCGCCCGTTTTTGTAAATTTTCCTGCGCGGGCGGTAACGTGGTAAGTAAAGTTTTCAAAGCGGCAATCAATTCGTGTTGCCTGGATAGCAGTAAACGGAAGCTTTATATTGCCGGCAGTGGTTAAGTCCAAATGCCAACGCATTTTAGAAGAGCCCGTAAATTGTATCGCCATTTTTTGTTCGCTGCAGGTGATCACAAACTTTCCGGGAACTGAGCGCAACCGCCAGGTGATTTGCAGATCGCCGGCTGCAGTTTTAGTTACAGTTACACTATCGCCTTTCAACAATATTTCTTTGCCGTCAATATCGGCTTTAAAGCGCAGGCCGGCCAGCGTATCATTACGGCTCCATAAATATCCATCTGTAAATGGTAAAGTAAAATACCTGCACTCATTACTTGTCGCCACGTTGGCGTAATAATCTGACGGAAATTTTTCATTAAACAAATGCACATCGCGAATACGTAAGGAGCCATTCCGCCAGATAAAATTGGTACGATAAAAACGGCTATCGTACCAAACAGTTTTTGCATCACTTTGGACAATGTCGTGTGTAACGGTTACAGCGGTTGCCGGTGTTACCTTAAAATGGCTGCTAAACCACTTTCCTGATTCAGCCAGCGTTTCCACATCGAGTTTATGTTCATTGCGCAATTGAGCTATCAACGGCATTTGCAATTCATAGCCTTTCTCCATGGCCTTCCAGGTAAAAGAATTTTCCTGTCCCGCCTGCGTGTAAGCAAAAGCCAGGCTTTCGTCATTAATCATTTGATTGAAAAACCAATGCACCCAAGCTGAATCGCCGCCACCAAAGCGGTACACCGGTTCCAGCGTAACAACACCTTGACGGGAATTACCCAAACCATTGTCATATTGCCTCACAGGGTCACTCCCCAGCATTCTGAAAACGGGAACCGGTATTTGACCGGACTCGTGCTGTGCAGGCATGTAGGCGTTTGTCTTCGACGGGTAATACGCCTGGTTCCAGTACCCTCCCCACAAGGTATAGCCATCGGTTCCGTATTGGTCTTTGCAGTTGGCTGAAGCTACAATGTGATATTTCAGGTACATGTAATTAAGAGAATAGGCATCAATGAACCATGAAGCAACCGATTGAGGGTAATAACCAAATATCTTTTTGAAATCGCGCATATAGGTATCCACCAACTTCTTTCGTTGTTGCTGGGTGTAGCCGGTGGAGAAGCCAATGTTGGCACGCCAGTCCCACGGGTATCTTCCACGCCATTTCATGCCGGCGTTTTCAACCAAAGGCTGTGGTATCTCCCACCACGCACCGATCTCAAACTCATCTTTGGGCAGGCTTTTCAGCAGTTTTTGATAGCGGCTGTCCATCAATGCATCGTACTGCAACAAAAAGGTTCCTTTTAAATGATAGCGTTTTAATATTTCCACCTGCTTTACTACCGTTTGATACAGCACCTCTTCGGTAATAGCAGAATCTCTTGGTTCCAGCAGCCGGATGAAGTTTACAATGTTTACAATGCGGGGCGGCTTTTCAGTTTTGGCAACCTGTGCCTGTAAAAGATTATTGAACAAGATGCATGAAATAAAACAAAACGAGAGGCTAACAGTTTTCATGTTGGAACGATAATTTAAAAACACATTAAAGCAGCAAGTTAAAATTTTGCGCAAATATATCCCGTTTCATTGCCTAAATAGTGCAGACATAACGACAAGCCGTGATACACTTTATGCGCAAAACTTTCTTGATACTTCGGCGGCAAACCAAACAAGAACTTTTGTGCTACTGAAATAATCATTCATAATTTTTAAAGAGCCCTGCGTCTCACGATAGCCGACTCCGTGTATCCTATTTTCTTCCGAAGCAAAAATGCAATTACATAAACGGTCGTATTACTCTCACAGGATTTTGTAGATTGCTTTATAAACTAAATTCCTGTATCATGAACCATCAAACTGTGCGTTACCGCCATCTGCCTGCTTCCGGGCGAACCTCGTTATGGCTTTTTATGATTATGATCCTGATGTTTTCCTGCCAACAAAAAACAGCGAAGCACTACGGCTTTATTACATTGCTTGGCAATGACACCATTTCCGTGGAGCGCATAACCAAACAGGGAAATTCGTTTACGAGTGATGAAGTTGACCGGTTTCCCCGCGTGCGTGTACGTCATACCGTAGTTGACCTTTACCCGAACGGCGGTATTAAACACCTGGTGATGGATATTCATACACCGAGTGAACCGGAAAACCAACGTGACCGAAAGGTAGTAGCGGATGTAACCGGCTCGGCAGTACATCTTTCCAAAACCGATGGTACCGGTACGCTAAAGTATAATTTCCCGACAGGTGGCGCCCTGGTAGTGGCGCACGTGCCGCAAATATACAGCCTGTATGAACTCTACTTTGCTGCAGCAATGAAATACCGTGCAGCATCCAAAGCCGAAGCGAGTAATACCGTGTCCCTGCGGCAGTTTTATATTGACCGCGAGTTTGACCATTTTCCTTTAGGCCACGCTACTGTGCGATTGTCCGGAGATGGAAGGGCCGCGGTTAACCATGACTGGCTTTCAGAACCGGCCATGCAATAATGGATTCTTCATTTGATATGCTCAGTTACTCGGGTGCCAACACCACTTATAAAGTAGAAGTAAAGCGCGTGTCCACGCCACCCGATATAAAAAGCATTGCCAGCCGTTTTGAGGATATAGAAGCAAAGAGCGGTTCCGTAAAAGCATTGAGCGTTCGCGATTCGGTGTCTGCTAAAATCGGTGACGCGTCATTTAGCATTGACTACAGCAGGCCACTGCTGCGTGGGCGGAAGTTGCTTGGAGATGTAATTCCTTATGAGCGTGTTTGGCGAACCGGGGCCAATGCGGCAACGCAGTTTACTACATCGGCTCCAATAAAACTCGCAGGCATAGCCGTACCGGCAGGTACCTACACGTTGTGGACGCTGCCTCACACTAACGGTGTGGATTTGATCGTGAACAAACAGAGCGGCCAATGGGGCACGCAGTATAATAGCTCCTATAATCTGGGTACCACCAAAATGGACAGTGGAGAAGTGTCTGCCCCGGTTGAAGAATTTACTATTTCGATCGTGCCGGTGGATAACCAGCACGGAACACTGGTGATTGAATGGGGCTCCTTCCGGTGGACAGCGCCCATTGAAACGAGGTGAAAGACGAACGTGAAATTAAATAGTTGAAGCTGATCGTGTACCCTTGCCTCGTGTCATGGCACAGGAAAAGTTGTTTTTTAATTTTAAATTCATCAGCCGGGTTTTATCAAGCAGGGGTAGATGACTTTGGATCTTAAGCAATCTGTTTCATTTAATAATAAAGACAGAAGCGTTTCGTGTGCCATGAACCAGGGAGCATGGGCCAACATTGAAAACCTGCAAAGTTCCTTTTTTCCCGGGCGTAACCGTTGAGATGCGGTGCCGGGAAAAATAAAATACTTTTCTCTACTTGTCCAGAAATTCTTCAACCAAACGGACAGCATTATACGCAGGCCATTTTCCATTTACTAATGTTTCAAGGGCACCTAAATAATCACCGTGGCCGCCGGGAAAAATGGCCAGTTCACAATCGGGGATGAGGCGGTACATTTCAACAGCATGTTCCACGCTTCCAACGTCGTGGTTGCCGTTGATGACCAATGCGGGTACTTTTATCGATCTCATTTGTTCATCGGTCCAGCCATTAAAAGTTTTCATTCGCTGTACGTCTTTATTAAACATGTTTAATAAACCCGCTTCATCATTATTCGTAACGTTTAAATATTCGTCTTTTAAAACCTGTGGTAACCTGTTAAGTGTAGCGTTATTAAAGCCATCCCAGAATTGGGGAACCACCGCCTCCCGTTTATAAAATGCGGAAGCAATAATTATTTTATTGATTAATTCAGGGTGGCGAAGGGCCAGCTCTATAGTGGTTTGTCCACCGTTGCTAAACCCTAAAAAATCGGCCTTACTGATACCGAGGTTTCTGCAAAGTGCTGCCACATCATCTGCATCCTGTTGGAAGGAAAGATCAGTGTTTCTGTCATTGGTACGCCCATGTGCCTGCAAGTCCATGGCAATAATTTGACGATGTTTTGCCAGTTCCGAAATGATATTTCCGAAAGTGGTGTGCATGGTTGAACCTCCACCATGAATGAGCACCAGCGGTTTTCCTGTTCCATAAATTTCATAGTACATTCTAAGGCCATTCACATCAGAATAACCGCTCTTAAAATCGATGGTTTGTTGCATATTGCTTTCTTTAAATCAGAACAAATGTACTTCTGTAGTAAAGAAACAAAAAAGGATAATTCTTGTTGGCTATAAAGATTTTTTTGAGAACCATTTTATACCATAGCCTCTTTATTATATTTTTTCCTGTACTCCAGCGGCGACATGCCGGTAATTTTTCTGAATACTTCGCGAAAGGCCTTTGTATCAGAATAGCCAACGTCATACATTACTTCATTAATGGTTTTACGGCTGGTTT
>CAWFBO010000013.1:0-356654 GCA_963814075.1 uncultured Chitinophagaceae bacterium
ATTCAAAAGGTTCATTATATCCCGGATAAAATCCTGAAATGGTAATGTCAGTTTGATTACCGATTTCATTCTTCAAATCATCAAGGTTTTTACTTCCTTACCATTCACTTTTGTAATAATAAATCCATCTCTCATTCTTGTCTGGTCATTAAACGCACCTTCATTTATTTTCTTCACTACTACTCCACCAGGCAATCCTAATTGTTTTGCTTTTGCGGATCAGTGTTTCCAGTTCTGCACCTAATTTATCAACCATCGTTGTTGGTTTCACAATATCATAAGTACCGGCGTTATTTTTTAAAGTTACACTTCACTGTATTTTCAGCACCATTACGGCTATAGGTAACATTCACTTTATCGCCTGGCTTGTAATTACTCAATTGTTCCTGCAATTCTGAGCCAGAGTTGATATAAACTCCGTTAATTTTTTTAATAACGTCACCAGGCTGTATGCCCGCTTCTTTTGCTGCACCATTCTTTACCACATCAGTAATATAAACTCCATCAACGTCGGTAGGAATATTTTCTTGTTTTTTCTGATCGCTGATCAGAGGACCAGCGTCGATAAACGCCGCGCCCAAAAATCCTCTTTGAACACTACCATATTTAATAAGGTCATTCACCACTTTTTTCACAATATCTACCGGAATTGCATAAGAATATCCGCTGTAATAACCTGTAGGAGATGCAATAGCAGAATTGATCCCAATCAATTGACCACTGGTATTTATCAATGCGCCTCCACTATTTCCCGGGATTTACAGCAGCATCTGTTTGTAAGAAAGATTCTACCGCCAAGTTCTTGCCCACCTGTTTTATCATGATTCAATCCAAGATATCTGGATTTTGCACTGATAATACCTGCTGTAACTGTTGCATCAAGGTAAAGCGGATAACCAATTGCCAAAACCCATTGCCCGATCTTTGCATCAGAAGAATTGCCATAAAGCATAAAAGGTAAATTGGTAGCATCAACTTTTACTACTGCAAGATCATAAGCCGGATCTGCAGCAATTACTTTTGCAGTGTAGGTTTTCCTGTTGCTCATTGTAACAGTTACTTTATCAGCACCTGCAACTACATGATTATTGGTAACAATATATCCATCATCACTTATGATAACACCGGAACCTGAAGCTCTTTCAGGTAAATCCTCTGTTCGGCCGTCCACCTTGGCCAAATAACTGGTTGAAAAGATCATTTCCAAAAAGATCTGAAAAAGGATTTTGCTGTTGCGGTAAATTATTATTTACCGTTTTAGCGTTTGTGGTGGTTTTAATATGAACCACTGCAGGAATTGCAGCCGCTGCGGCTTGTGTAAAATCAACCGGGCTGCCCGCCGGGCTGTTTCCGCTATCAAGAAAACCAGCGTATTTATAATTTGCAGGAACAGTAGTTTGGAAATTTGGGTTATTCCTGTTATGATCTATTTTATTGTAACCGAAAAGAACCCCGAAAGTAGTAATTGCACTAATCAGTACAGTAAAGAGAATATTTCTTGTTTTCATGTATGGAAATTTTTATTATAATATAATTAAGTTTCTTTTTGCAATTGACAAACGTGTAATAGCAATTTGCTTCTAAATTTCCCTCAAAATATATGCCCGCGAATAAAATTAAAGTAAGGATAAACAAAATTTTTACCGTCCATTTACCTTTAACAATAAATTAAAAATTCTTGTCAACTATATAATGAAAACTGTCAGGATGCAAGACCCGTAAATTTACTCGATAAAAAGTAAAAGTTTTCACAACAAGAACAGCACTGCAAAGAACAATTAACTTAAAAAAAATGTGAAGTTTTTCACACTTTACTTCAAATCATAAGCTCAATAAAAATTCCATTGTATCAATTCCATCTGCATAATCAAAAAGGCCCGGCTCTTGTGATTTCCCAAAAGGAATAAGGTTCTTGCGCGACAATACATTGGATGTTTTCATCACTTTTCAATTGTTCAAAAGTGCTCTTTTTCATCTTTATAAAAAGAATAATGAAGCACGCTTACAGGCGAAAAAATATTTTCATTTTCAGAAAGAATAATGCTCTCATTCGCCATGTAATATTTATTATTCATTATAAGAAGCGCCAGGTTATAATCATAATTATTCCGGTATTTGGTAAGATCGGTAAAGTAATCATATTTCTTAAAAGCCTTTAAAAGCAACTCAAAATTATAATCCCCTGGCACAAATAATTTTGTTACGTTTCTGCAACCTAATCCAAAGTAAGTATACACATCATCTGCAAGACAGCCAGTTGTTCGTCCGTTTCATCTCCTGATAAAACAGCGACAGAAGTTTTATTGTTTCTTATTATAGAAGGATATTTTCCAAAATAATGATGAAAATATCTTGCTGAATTGTTGCTGCCTGTGGCAATGTATGCATCACAATCTTTTAATAATTCACTTGTCTTTATCCTGGAAGAAACTTTTGCATTCCATTCTTTCAATTTATCAATAAGATGTGGCAGCAAAACATCATCTTTATCAGAAAGTTTTATAACCTGGTGATGGCCGGTAATAAATACGGATAAAAAATCGTGAAAGCCTACCAGCGGAATGTTTCCTGCCATCACAATACCGATCTTTTGAGTTGAATATTATCATCAATATGATAATGATTTACCCAGTTTTTTAATTTTTCCTCATCGAGATAATTTTCAGAAATATTTTTGAAAGAATAATTGATAAATTCTTCGGTAAACCATTTGTTTTTTTCATAAGCTTTTTGTTTCACTTCTTTCAGTTCCTCATTATCTTCCATTAAATACTTGCCAAGTTTCACCATTATCGTAATTCTTTCCGCTAAATCCATGTTGATTCAATTATCTGTTTATATTTGTACCTATTTAAAAGCGGGCCAAAATTCGGAAATAATTTTGACCTTGCAGAACTGCTTAAAACATACACAAAAATGGCAATTAAAATAACCGATGAATGTATTAATTGTGGGGCATGTGAACCCGAATGCCCAAACAATGCGATTTATGAAGGTGGCGTAGAATGGTCACTTTCCGATGGAACAACTGTAAAAGGTGACGTTACCTTGCTTGATGGAAGCGTAATGGATGCTGAACAACGAAATCCTCCCATTTCAAATGACATGTATTATATAGTTCCTGAAAAATGTACTGAATGCCAGGGATTTCATGAAGAGCCGCAATGTGCTGCTGTTTGCCCGGTTGACTGTTGTATTCCTGATGAAATGTACCAGGAAACAGTTGATGAATTGTTAGCAAAAAAGGATAAATTGCATATATAATTTTTAAGGGTGTAAAAACCTTTTACATGCAGGTGATATTTCCTGCGCTGGGGCGAGGGTATTGAAAAATGCTTTCGCCTTTTTCATAAACTGATAATTTATGCTTAAAAAAAAACATGTCCCTCTTGCCGGTTTATTTTTTATCAGCATGATAAGATTTTCATGTAACGTAAAAAAAGAAGTAAACGAGCCTCCTTCAACTCATGAAATGATCAATGCTGACCTTGCTTTTTCTGACATGTGCCGGCAGGTGGGAATGAAAAAAGCCTTTCTTCAATATATTGATGATGAAGGCACTTTACTAAGACCTGATCATTTGCCGATTGTAGGTGCCGAAGCAATTAATTATATCAGTTTTTTAAGCGATACTTCCTATACACTTTCGTGGAAACCTGCGCACGCTGAAATTGCTGCTTCCGGAGAACTGGGATATACTTACGGAACTTTTACATTGCAATTACCCGATACTACTTTAACCGGCACTTACGTAAACATCTGGAAAAAAGAAAAGGATGGTGAATGGAAATTCGTTTTAAACAGCGATAATCCGGGAACTGAAGAATAGATGTTAAACTCAGTGAACAAATAAATAATCAATATTTTTGTTTTTGCAAGGATTCAAAATCAAAAAAAGTTGCCCGTTTCCAGGCAACTTTTTAAAACAAAAAGAATTCAAAAAACTAATTGATTATAGAAAACTTTTTAACTGAAGAAGAACCACTCTGCATTCCAATAATCTTCACAAAATACATACCCTTTTGCAAGTTATTTATTTGAATAGAATTACCGGTTGAAGAAACCTGTTGAATTAATCTCCCGGTGTAATCGAAAACTTTGATGTTTGAAGGTTCAGTTAAATTACTAAGAGTAATTTCTAAACCGTGGCAATCTTACATTTTTAGAAGAAGATACTTTTTCTTCCTTTACGGGAGAAGAATAAGTGATCGAATTTTGTGAATCCGCCATTTTCAATCTATCTAAGCCAGATACAGCCTGTCCGTTGGAATTGTCTGCAAAAGTATAATTCTGATCAATATCAGTATTAGCAGATTGTGCAAAACTCATAACTGAGATTAAAAGCAAAGCGACGCTGATTGTAATTGTCTTTTTCATTTTTTGTCAATTTGGGGTTGATAATTTTTTACCGTTAATAAATTTTATTAGAATTTATAGGCAGTGATTACAACGGCGTTTGCGTAGGATGAGGAACAAAAATGTTGGTAACTACGAAAATGTAAGTCTGTGAGGATTTTGGGGCTAATACAAAGAAGTGCAGATGTTAGGGGGTCAGAAATCTATGTATGTTAGTAAGCTTTCAGAAATTCAATAGATAATTGGGGGACGGGGACAAACATAGATAACAACATTGAAATTTAAAAGCTTTTTGCAAAATTTTTTTAAAAAAATTTAAAAGAATAATTGCATTCGGTACATAAATAATTGATTTTAAACATCTTATATTTTTACAGATCTTCGAAAAAAACTTGTCTTACATTTACTTTCAACAAAAATTTTATCCGAAAATACATGAAACTATTTCCTGAATCGGCTTCTCATCAACTTGAATTTGATAAAATAAAAGACCTTTTAACTGATCATTGCCGTTCTGAATTTGCCCGCAGGAAAGCGCAGGAATTACGTATTCACACGCAAAAAAGATTTATTGAACCTGAACTTTTACAAACTCACGAATACAAGCTGCTTTTTCAAAATCACTTGTATTTTCCTGATGATGCCGTATTAAATCTTTCGCGCGAATTAACATTGCTTAGTATTGAATCCTCTGTTCTTGCAGGTGAACAATTTTTACAAATAAAAAAACTGGCACTCGCGATTCAACAAATATTCCGATGGTTCAGTCCTGATAGAAAAGAAGCTTATTCCTCGCTCGCATTGGTAATACAGAATACTTATTTCGAAAAAGCAATTCCACAGTTAATAGATGAAATTCTTGACGAACACGGAACGGTGAAAGACAGCGCTTCGGAAAAACTGGCTGATATCAGGATGTCTCTATATAAAAAACGAGCAGAATTAAAAAAGGTTTTTACAAGGATCGTCAGCAAGTTGAATAAACTCGGCTACCTCACTGATATTGAAGAAAGCTTCATGAATGGCAGAAAAGTGCTGGCTGTTTTTGCCGAACAAAAAAGAATGGTGAAAGGAATTTTGCATGGTGAGAGTGACAGTCGCAGAACCTCGTTCATTGAGCCAGAAGAAACTACTCATTTAAATAATGATATTTTTTCACTGGAAAATGAAGAAAGGAAAGAAATATATGTGATCCTCCAAAAGCTCACTACGAAAATGAGGGCATACCACTCACTACTTACAATTTATCACCAGGTACTTGGCGAATATGATTTCATTAGGGCAAAGGCGAAACTGGCACTTGATTACAATGGAAATTTTCCTGCCCTCCACGACAAGTCAATGTTAAAACTCGTAAATGCGGTTCACCCGCTATTATTTATTTATAATGAAAAATTGGAAAAGCCAACCATTCCCGTGAATCTTTCTTTGGATGACAAAAACCGAATCCTGGTAATAAGCGGGCCAAATGCCGGGGGAAAAACTGTCACGTTAAAAACTGCCGGGTTGTTGCAAATGATGCTACAAAGTGGTTTATTGGTTTCGTGTAGCCATGACAGTGAGTTTGGTATTTTCAAACAGATCTTGATTCACATTGGTGATACCCAAAGCCTCGAATTTGAACTAAGCACCTATTCGTCTCATCTCATCAACATGAAATATTTTATGGAAAACGCCAATGGCAAAACCTTGTTTTTCATAGACGAACTTGGTAGTGGAAGCGATCCAAATTTGGGAGGGGCATTTGCAGAAGTGATCATGGAAGAGTTGGCAAAAAAACATTCTTTAGGCCTCGTTACAACTCACTACCTCAATTTAAAAGTGATGGCCAATAAAGTTACCGGCATCGTAAATGGCGCCATGGCTTTTGATGAAAAGAACCTGCGGCCGCTTTACAGGTTGATCATTGGCAAACCCGGAAGTTCTTACACTTTTTCGATCGCCGAACGGATCGGTTTGCCCAAACATTTAATTGAAAAAGCCCGGAAATTGGTAGATGAATCGCATTTCTCGCTTGATAAATTATTGAACCGTACGGAGCAGGACCAGCAACAATTACAGGCCGAAAAAAAGAATCTTGAAAAATTGTTAAAAGAGAATGAAAGACTGCAAGAAGAAATGCGCCGGGTAATTAGCAAAGAAAAGCACAAACAACAGCTTGAGTTATTAAAAGAGCAAAATAAGATCAGGGAAGAAAAGCTTGCTTACTTAAAAGAAACGGATAGAAAATTAAAATCTCTTATTGTCGAATGGAAAAAAGCCGACGACAAAGACGATAAAAATAAAGTTATAAAAATGATGCAAGCCATACTATTAAAACGGCCGGAAAAGCAAATTCTAAAAAAGAAGCAGCAAAAAATAGATAATAAATATATTGAAACACAGGAGCCAGTGAAACCTGGAGATAAAGTAATAATGAAAGCCAACAGGCAGGTTGGTACAGTAAACACCATCCGCGGAAAGAAAGCGATAGTACAGGTTGGTACGATACCTATTACGGTTAGTCTCACAGATTTGATTGTTGTTAAAGAAAAAACCACTGACAAAGAAGAGAAAAATTAAAAGTCTGTGGAGTTAAGAAAAAAATTCATTTTATCAGTTTAATGCTATTTGCAAATAAAATAATTCATTTGGTGACAAATAAAGACTCCAGAAAATCTTTTTTGATGTTGGCAGAGAAAGGGCTCATTTTATCCATCGTTCTTTCAGGATGCCACTGTATTAACAAGAAAAAAGATTTGCCATCATTTTCCTTTTTCTCCAACGCCTCCACTACCCCATCCGGCGACATAGCAGTTACCTTTAAACCTTTGCCTACTTCTGATACACACTGGTGATGACCGCTGCTGATCGTTCCTTTTTCTTCGCCCACCATTTTATAGACCATCGAGTGCTTATCTAAAGTAATTGTATGCAACCGATCTCTTCCATTTCGTAATTTTGAATGAATCATTTTTCGGGACTCGGGAAGATCAGGCAATAAAGTGCCGCCGTAAAATACATTTACAAACTGTAGTCCCCGACAAATTGCCAGCAGCGGCTTTTTATTTTTTTCAACATATTCCATTATTTTCCACTCAAATCCATCTCTCAGTTCATCACCGGATTCCTGGTTTTCATAAACTGAACTTGCGGGATTCATATATAAGCGCTGACTGACATCATCGCCGCCCGTAAGCAATATGCCATCACATTTTTTAACTTCTTCAAAATTGTTGTATTTATAACCAAGCCTGATGATCTCGAGCTGTGGTTCTTTTAACCAATTTTCATAATTGGAATATTTTGAACCCTCACAAATACCAATGATCTTTTTTTCCATTCCGGGATTGTAACTTGATCTATTAAATATAAAACTTTTGAAAGACTATCTCTTCTGCAAGCTATTGATGGGTTAATGCGCCGCTTAAAAAATCCAGGCTTTTCTTATCAGGTAAGGGTTTTGCTACAGGATTTTCACCCAGCATCATTGTCATGTTGGCTTTTGTATTATAAGCAGGCCAGGTTGGAAGCCCTTCTCCGTTTGGATTTCCCGTTGCAACAAAGTTTGCCCAATAAGAAGACATGGTTTTTTCCAACGAATAATCAACCGGCTGCCATGGGCAGCGTTCTACAAAACGCAAATTACCATATGCATAGGCAACTTCGCCCGTATGAAAGGCACCATATTTTATGTAATCGCCCACAGCAGGAAGTTTCCTTGTAAAGCGATACAAATAAACAGGATGAGAACTTTCCTTAGCATGCACATTTGCCCACGTGTAATTCTGAATACCAAACTGGTAATCTCTTAAAATTCTTTTTTGTGAAGTAGCGGCTTCCTCATTCGTATTGGCAGGATAAAAAGTCAACAATTTTGCAGCATTCGTTCCATATTGCTTTTCAACGTCTTTTTTAAAATCTTCCGCATTTTTTGGTGGACCAAAAACAACACCATCGTCTTCATTCCATCCTGTGAGTAAATCAACCTTATTTTGTTTTCCTTCGGCAAAAATCGCGGGAATTGATTCAGGCAAAACATATCCATCAATTATAGGACCGCTTCGGCCTCCGGGCTTTTTCAATAATTCATCTGCCGGAATTTTTCTTAAATCTGCAAGGGAATTTACATCGATCTTTTTCTCAAATGCAACACCTTGTTGTTCTGCTTCTTGAAGATTTTGCATTCTGCCAATGCCTGCCCTCAACCAAAGAGGCACCACTTTCAGCGATAGCGCGTTTAAACAACCCTTTGCAAAGCGGCGAAGCCACAAGACAATTTACACTCATCGAGCCTGCTGACTGCCCGGCAATGGTTACATTTTCAGGATCGCCACCAAAAGCGGCAATATTATTTTTAACCCATTTTAATGCAGCAATCTGATCAAGCAATCCATAATTTCCTGATGCATTATATGGACGATTCTTTTGTTAATTCCGGCAAAGCAAAAAATCCAAAAATTCCAACCCTGTAATTAATGCTTACAAAAATGATCCCTTTCTTTGCCATTGCTTCTCCATCATAAATTGGCACACCACTTCCGCCACTCATAAAACCTCCGCCATATATCCACACCAACACGGGCCGTTTTTCTTTTGCAGAATTAGCGCCGGTCCATACATTCAGATAAAGACAATCTTCACTAATAGGTTCTTTAGGAATCAAATATTCTTGTGACCATGGGCCAAAAGGAACAGGATTTCCCTGCATCGGGCTTGGCCCAAAAGCATCACATTTTTTTACTCCTTGCCACGGAATTACAGGCTGTGGCGCCTTCCATCGCAAATCACCAACCGGCGGCGCAGCAAAAGGAATTCCCTTAAAAACATGAATATCACCAGAAGGATTTGTGGTACCACTTATTATACCGCCTTCTACTTTAATAGTACCAAAGGACTTATTTTTTACAAAAGCAAAAACAATGCATGCTAAAGCAGCAGTAGACAAAGTTGTAATAACGATTTTTAATTTCTTATTCATCAAGCAAATTTTTTAAGTAAAAATATTTCAGCAATAGCTGTTTTGTAAAAAGTTACTGTAATTTTTCTTACAACTTCACCTTCATCGCCGCTCCATTGTATTTTACCACTTTATCAACGTTCTTGCTTTCATGCTCGCCTGTTCCTTTATTTTCACCCACCATCACAATTTTAAATGTGCGTGTTTTTAACATACCCAGAAAAGACCCTTTTCTTGCAGAAATGCTTAGCTCTTTTGTTTTATCATTCCAGTTAAAAGTAAAAGTTGCAAATTCTCCTTTCTCGTAATTGTAAGTATCGTTGGCATCTTCATATAAGGTGAAATGCCCGTCAGCACCGGGATAGATGCGTAATTCAATATTATCTTCAGGTTTTTGTGTAGCATATTCCATCACTGGTCCCATTGGAATGATAGAACCGGCACGCACATACAAAGGCATGATATCAATTGGGGCAGGAGCGTCGATTGTTTGTCCGCCTTTCAATTTTTTTCCGGTCCAGAAGTCGTACCAATCCGTACTTTTTGGCAAATACACTTTTCTTGTTGACCTCAATTCATTTGCATGATCGCCGGTATATAATTGTTGCGTTACCGGATTCACTAAAAATGCGGGGCCAAACATATATTGATCAGGAATATTATAAACAGCAAGATCGTTTCTAAAATCAAAAGCAAGAGACCGCATGATCGTATAATTGTCTCTTGTTACTTCGCTGGAGAGTGAATAAATATAAGGCAGCAACCGATATCGAAGATCATCATATTTCAAAAGAATTGACCTCGTTTTTTCAGTCCAGTTTTTTGAAAAAAGCGCCCTTTCCCCTTTCCCGTGAATTCTAAAAATCGGGCTGAAAGCACCAAACTGAAACCACCTGGTAAAAAGTTCGTTGTAAGCAGGCTGAGACCAATCAGGAATGCCTTCCGGTGAAGGATATGAAATATAACCACCGATATCTGAAGTCCAGTAAGGAATGCCCGACACACAAGCATTGATAGCTTGCGGAATTTGATTTTTAAAAGCAGAAAAAGTGGTGGTAATATCTGAAGACCACAACGTTGCCGCGTTTCTTTGTTGGCCTGCAAAAGCCTGGCGCGCCAGTAAAAAGATGCGTTTTTTAGGAATATCTCTTCTCCAATGAGTGTAGATTCCTTTAGTGTGTTCCAAAGAATAGGTATTAAAATAATCAATTCCCTTTCCTGTAAATAAATCAGCTTTTTTCCTGTCGTTGGGATCTTTGGTATCAGGCTCGCACTGGTCAACCCACCACGCATCCCAGCCATAGCGTTTTATCAAACTATCTCTCGCCTGGTCCCAATACATTTCCCTGGCACCCGGATTGTGCGCATCGTAATAAGTATCAATCGCATGAACAAAAAAATTGTCCCAGGTTATGCTGGTTAAATATCCTGCCTTTTTTAGTTGGTTGAAATCCTGTGTGCCTTTTCCAAAGCAAGGCCAGATGGAAATCATGGCGTGTAAATGTGCTTTGTGAAGTTCATCAACCATCGCTTTGGGATCAGGATACCTTTCGGGATTCATAATGTGCGATCCAATTGGATCAGGCGACCAATAAAACCAATCCTGGACAATTACATCAACCGGAATATGGTTGTTGCGGTAATTATCTTTTACTGATAAAACTTCTTGTTGTGATTTATACCTGTCCTGTGATTGAAACAAACCGAAAGCCCATTTTGGATACATTGGCGCTACTCCTGTAAGATTTCTGTACAGGTTCATAATATGATCGAACGACGGTCCATAGAAAAAATAATAGTCCACCATTTTACCACTTTCCGAAACATAGGTGTATTGAGTGTTATCCGCTTCGCCGCCATAAAACTTTGATTCCGCATAATTATCCCACAATAATCCATAACCCTTTGAAGACAACATTACAGGAATGGCACCCGTCAGGTATTTAATCGCCATATCCTGGTTGCGGCCTTTGTAATTGATAGAAAGCGAATCCAGCGGATGGCATCCGAGGCCAAATAATGCCTCATCTTTTGGAGAATGAAATGAAGTAGAACAAGCGTAGGTATTTATCCCTGCAACAGTTGTATCACGCATTTGCTTATTAGCTGCATCTGCTTCAGCAAGGATAACATCGCCGCTTAAATCGGAGTAAGTAATCGCATTGGTTTTCTTATCAACATTTATCTTAAGTTTTGCCGTCGTGATAACGACGTTATCACCGTTCTGATTTACTGAAAAGTCTTTAAGATAAGATTTTACAGGAAGAACAACCAGGGACTTTTTTTCGGGCATTTTATCAAACAACGTATATTTTACTTCTAGCAAATCATTGCTCAAAAGATAAAGATTCATCAACCCTTTGTCTAATTTAAAGCTTACACCAAAATCAGTTTTTCTGAAGGATCGAACCTGGGAATTGCAAATATTTATGAACGTGAAAAAAAATAATACGCTTGTCAAAATCCTCTGAATAGTTCTCATTAAAAAGCAATTTTAAAATTCAATTAAAGCAATTAAAAATAATTTTTACTGTAGCTGTTTTAATTCCCAAATTATTCATTTTTCTCCATAAACTTCCGCATGTTGAAAATCGTTCAACTTTTTTACCACAACACGTTTGACAGACCAAAATAAAAAATCACAAAATTTCTTCATTTACTGCTCTTCAAATCAACGCTTCTCCTCCAAAGCTATCTTATAAACTTCCAACGCCCGTTTGCGCGCAAAATCATGTTTTACAATTTCAGGAAGGTAACCCGGCCTGAAACCTTTTATCCATTTCTTTATATAAACAAGCTGCGGATCAAATTTTTTAATCTGTTCGGAAGGATTAAATATCCTGAAATAGGGTGCAGCATCACAACCCGTACCTGCCGCCCATTGCCAGTTACCGTTATTAGACGACAATTCGTAATCCAATAATTTTTCTGCAAAATAAGCCTCTCCCCAGCGCCAGTCAATCAATAAATGTTTACAAAGAAAGCTCGCAACGACCATGCGCACACGATTATGCATCCAACCGGTTTCATTCAATTGGCGCATACCTGCATCTACCATAGGATAACCTGTTTCGCCCTTACACCAAAGTTTAAATTCCTTTTCATTATTTCTCCACTTGATCAAATCATATTTCTTTTTGAAATTGCCTTCCACTACATAAGGAAAGTGAAAAAGAATCATCATAAAAAATTCGCGCCAGATCAATTCATTCAACCACTGTTCATTTAATTTTTGCGCAAGCTTTACCAGTTCTCTCACACTTACGGTTCCGAAACGAAGATGCATACTTGCAAAGCTTGTACCTTCAACCGAAGGTATATTGCGGGTTTCATCGTAATGCCGTATTAGTTCTTCAGAAACATTTAGTGACGGAACTTCAGTTTCTACTTCTTCAAAGCCAATTTCAGCTAGGGAAGGAAATGGAAAGGATTTAGCTTTATAAAGATTTCCTAAAAGGTTTTCAGAAGGAAATACTTTGATTTTTTCTTTCTTTAATTTTTCTTTCCACACTTTGGAGTAAGGAGTAAATATCGTGTAAGGATCACCGTCAGGCTTCATCACTTCAGACCTTTCAAAAACCACCTGGTCTTTAAAAGAGTGAAAAGAAATATTTTTTTTACTCAAATAATCTTTGATCTTATTGTCTCTTTCAATGGCGTATGGCTCATAGTCATGATTGGTAAAAACTTCTTTTACATCGAAAATGCTACAAGCCTTTTCGAAAGCTTTTAGGGGCGTATCGTTAATAATATAAAACGAAGAACTATTCTTAATAAGCTCTTCATTTAAAGATTTAAGTGTTTCATAGATAAATTGAACGCGTTTGTCTTTTTTATTATCGAGCTTATCCAGGATATGGGTATCAAATATAAATATAGGCAACACTTCATAGTTACCTTTCAGTGCATAGAACAAAGCTGCGTTATCGTTCAGCCGGAGGTCGCGTCTGAACCAACAAATGCTGATTTCCTTTTTACTCATTTATTGAATTAAATTTCTTAATGGATTGGTGCGACGTTTTTTTTATGAATGGACTCCACTGCTTGCAAAAAAGCACAACCGAAATGCCAATTGCTGAAATTACAACAGGTTTAGACAAATTCCAGTTTGTACCTGGTACCCCGAGCCCAACAGGCTACTAGTGCGTATTCCATCATATTACAGTTCCAGGTTACGATTTATAATGCGGGTGACAATAATCATAATAGTTCGATGGCACTTTAAACAGTAAACACACAAATAACAGGAATTTTTATTTTCTTGTACGAATTAATCTCTTTTGAGCCAACCGGTAATACTTAAACGTGGCTTTTGCGATGGTAACACTTCATGCGCCAATTCATTGCTTTTGAAAAAAACGCTTTTGCCATTTTGAGGAAGGATCTTTTGAACGGCTTCTTCATGGTATACACACAATTCGCCGCCGTCATCCTTCTTCCAGTCTTCATTCAGGTAGGTGATCATCGAAAATTGTCTGCCCGGGTTATTTCTGAACTGATCGATATGTTTTTTATAAAAACTACCCGGTTCATAAAGGGTGTAATGAAATTCATAGCCCGTAATACCTGTAAAACAGGTTCGGTTCAAATAAGCCACAAAACGATCCATCACAGCAAAAAATTCATTTTCATAAGGATCATTGTTCCGGTGATCGAGCCAAAAAATCATATCACCTCTTACCATTTTGTCTTGCACAGGCACCGCGCCATTTCCGGTCCCTGCGGACCGAAGTTTATTTTGAGAATAAAGATTCAGAAGATTGGTTTTGAGATGCGCCGCGAGCGATTCTTCTAAAAAGTCTGTTGCTACACCAATTTTATTTTCGATAAAAGTTTCGATGAGGGTATTAAATATGGTTTCCAATAAGCGTAATTGAAACCATATTTTTAGTGGCTCAATTTGAGGCAAAATTAATCGCAAAGAATAACCTTACATCAAAAGGCCTTCATTTACCAGATGTATTAACTTTTAATTACAAACTAGATTGGGACAACGGCATAAAAATCCGGGAAACCTGATCTTAATCAGCAATCAATTTCCATTTAATAAAATAAATATCTTTCGATTTAAATTAATATTTCCGGAAAAAAACCAATGGCGAAGATGAAACAAATGTTCAGGCCAAAATTATTCGATACTTTAAAAACTTACAATAGAAAACAGTTTTCCAAAGATGTATTGGCAGGCGTCATTGTTGGAATTGTGGCTTTGCCACTTGCCATAGCCTTTGCAATCGCTTCAGGAGTTACTCCCGAAAAGGGTTTGATAACAGCTGTAATTGCAGGTTTTTTCATTTCAGCATTTGGTGGTAGCCGCGTGCAGATCGGCGGACCCACCGGCGCTTTTATTGTTATCGTTTATGGCATAGTGCAGATGTATGGGATTAATGGTTTAATTGTTGCCACTTTTATGGCAGGCATTATGCTCATCATTATGGGCATTGCCAGGATGGGCACGGTTATAAAATTTATTCCTCATCCACTCATCATAGGGTTTACAAGTGGCATTGCACTCATTATTTTTTCTTCGCAGGTAAAAGACTTTCTGGGATTAAAAATGGAGAAAGTACCCGCCGGCTTTTTAGAAAAATGGGTAGCCTATTTTAAGAACTTTGAAAGTGTCAATTTATTTACAGTTCTTATTGCTGTGATTACACTGATCATTATACTTTTATGGTCAAAAGTAAATAAGAAAATACCCGGTTCTTTAGTGGCTATTTTAATAACTACCGCTGCTGTTCAGTGGCTTCATTGGCCGGTAGAAACTATCGGAAGCCGTTTTGGAAACATCTCTTCCTCTTTTCCTAAACCGATGGTACCCTTTGTGGATTTTGCCACTATTAAACATTTGATACAACCTGCGTTTACCATAGCCATGCTTTGCTCGATTGAATCATTGCTATCTGCAGTAGTAGCTGATGGAATGATTGGTGGCAATCATAGATCCAATATGGAATTAATAGCACAGGGTATAGCCAACATCTTTTCATCCATTTTTGGAGGAATTCCAGCAACCGGCGCTATCGCCCGCACAGCCACCAATGTAAAAAACGGCGGACGAACCCCTGTGGCTGGTATTGTACACGCGGCAACACTGTTGATCATCCTGCTTATTGCCGGAAAGTGGGCTTCCCTGATTCCTATATCTACTCTTGCAGGCATTTTGATTATCGTGGCTTACAATATGAGCGAATGGCAAAATTTCAGGTCTATCTTAAAAGGCCCAAAAGGAGACGTTGCTGTATTGCTCATCACTTTTTTTCTGACTGTTTTGATCGACCTCACCGTTGCCATTGAAGTAGGCATTGTTCTGGCCTCCTTTTTATTTATGAGAAATATGATCAAATCAAGCAATGTAAGTAATCTCTCCGGCGAAATTGAAGATGATGAATTTCGGCTTCGACCTGGTCGAGGGAAAATTCCAGGTACCAAAAGAAGTAGAGGTAATTGAAATCTCCGGCCCCCTGTTTTTTGGCGCTGCCTATAAGTTTAAAGATGCCCTAAAATATATGAAACAACATCCGCGGGCTTTAATTATAAGGATGCGTCACGTACCAATTATCGACGCTACAGGAATACAAACTATGAAAGGCATCGACGCTGAGTGTAAAAAAAATCATACTAAAATAATTTTGTCAGAACTAAATTCTCCACAGGTTTTTAAAGAATTGCAAGAAGCCCGGCTACTGTTTGCAATCGGCAAAGGAAATGTTACCTCAACTTTTGAAGAAGCTTTGGAAAAGGCGAAGAATATCTAATCTACAGTCATTTAAGGTTATCCACAACCACTGGATAACTTTTCATGCTCAAACATAGTACTGGTTTGTTCTTTGTATAATTTTAAAAGAAACAGATGGAAACAAAACCCTATTCAACAATTGTTGAAATGCCAGACAAAAAACTTCTTGAGGTGGAGTATTACTGTATAAGCGAAGCCGACTGCAAAACAGGAAAAGGAAACATTTACCCAACTCTTTATACAACTTCATGATTGCATCTGCACTATGAAAATTGAAAAATCAATTATCAATAAGAAAGGAGAACTTGAACGGATCGTACAGAATAAAGTCATTAATGAAAGAGGGCATTTGTGTTGATTTATTTCCTGATCTGTTCCAACTGAAATAAAAATCCCTCCTTTTTGTTGCTTCACTATTTCCTCTGCCAATTTTCCATTCCACTTTTTCATTCCTTTTATCCTATTCGGCAGTAAGATGTACAGGTAGTTAATAGTTTGTTATCTAACATTTTCATGTGAATGTCTGCCCAACCAATGGAATAATTTTAGCTACTATATCCCTAAAGACACAAAAAAACCGTGACTATGATAAAACTATTTATTGCGGCGACATTTTTCTTTTCAACAATATTGTCGCCCTCTCCATGGCTGAATAATCTTGATAAAGCAGAACAATTAGCAAAAACCGAACACAGACTGATTCTTTTAAATTTTTCAGGATCGGATTGGTGCATTCCGTGCATGAAATTGAGGACCGATATTTTTAATTCTGATGAATTTCAGGAGTATGCAAAAGATAATCTTGTTCTCGTAAATGCTGATTTTCCGAGGAAAAAGAAAGACCAGCTTTCCCAGGAACAACAAAAAGAAAATGATGCACTTGCGGCAAAATATAATCCTGAAGGAAGATTTCCTTTTACGATTTTACTTGATAGCAAAGGAAACAAATTAAAAGTTTGGGACGGTTATTTTAGCACAGGCGCCGAAGATTTTGTTGATCAAATAACAGCGGTTAAGGAGTAAGGTATGGCGCAACCACAGGCATATAAGCGAGCGATGAAACTTATGGGCAATCAGTTTGAACTGACTGTGGTCGCGCATACCCGTGAGTGGGCCGATGAAATGATTGATGAAGGCGTGAAGGAAATACAAAGAATTGAAAAATTGCTTAACCACTTTTAGTGACGACAGCGAAACCAATCTTATCAATCGAAATGCAGGAATACAGCCGGTTTCGGTGAGTGATGAAACTTTCAATATTATCGAACGAAGCATTAAAATTTCTTCTGTTACACAAGGTTCTTTTGATATTACTTATGGAAGTATTGATAAGAGCTTGTGGAATTTTGACGAGACGATGACTTCCCTTCCTTCTCCTAAAAAAGCAAAGAAAATGGTGCGGCTGATCAATTATAAAAACATTGAACTCGATGCTGAAAACAAAACCGTTTTTTTAAAAGAGAAAGGAATGAGAATTGGTTTTGGAGGAATTGGAAAAGGTTATGCCGCAGAGATGGCTAAAGAAGTGATGAAGAAAAATGATGTAACCAGCGGCATTGTCAATGCTTCCGGAGACCTTACCACATGGGGAACGCAACCGGATGGAAAACCATGGACGGTTGGAATTGTTCATCCTGATTACAAAGGTTATCCATTTTCTTACATGAACATCAGCGATATGGCAGTAGCCACTTCAGGCAATTATGAAAAGTTTGTAATGATCGATGGGAAAAAATATTCTCATACAATTGATCCGCGTACAGGCCTTCCCGTTAGTGGTATTAAAAGTGTAACCATTATTTCTCCGAACGCGGAAATATGTGATGCGATGGCAACTCCGGTAATGATAATGGGAATTGAACATGGGCTTTATCTTATCAACCAGTTAAAACAGGTGGAATGCCTGATTATCGACGATAATAATAAAATTTATACATCCAACAACATTAAATGCAATTAATTTTTTAGTATGAAAAATAAAATAATTTTACTCCCTGCGATCGGCTTTTTTTCATTGAGCATTACCACCGGATGCGCCGATGTAAAAGAGTATCAAAAGAATAAAATAAACGATGCAGAAATGCAATTGAACTCACGAAAAGTTGAAAAAACGGAACTCAACTTTCGAAAGTTACCGTGAAGGAGCAAGCGGCGCCAATGCCGGAAAAGTAGGCGGCGGCTGTGGCTGTAATTAAAATATAATGAACTATAAAAAGCAATTGAAAAGAATTTAAAAAAATACAATGAAGAAAATTTGTCTAACTGTTATCGGGCCTTTATTTCTGGCTTTTATCTGCCTTTTCTCAGTCAATACAATGTAGATACTTCCTCTTATAAAAATCAAAATTTGAAACTGGATGAAGTGAATTTGGTTTCAGGATATTTTAATCAAAATGGCGATCATTCAGCGGTCACGGGCGGTATTGGCACACAGAAACTGAATGATGTTTCAAACGTGATAGAATTGAAGTTTGTAAAGCAGAACGAAATCAATAATAAATATACCTGGGATTTTGAAGCGGGTTATGATCATCACACAGCCGCTTCACAAGGCTACGTAAATCCTTTCGGAACTGCAAGGCCCTGGGGAACCAGGTTTTATCCTTCTTTAAACTGGCAGGTGGAAAAAAGCAAACGGTGTAACTATTGGGTTAGGAACTTCATTATCTACTGAAGTAAATTATCATTCTTTTGGCTTGAATTTCTCCGTGGGCAAAACTTCAAAAAATAAAAACACGGACATCAATTTTAAAGGACAGGCTTATTTGGACAAAGTTGTTTTAATCGAACCTACGGAATTTGTACCAAAGCCAGTGGAAACCGCGCCAACCACTTATACCACCGCAAGTGGAAATATAATTACTTCAGATGGAGAAATTATCAAAGTTCACATACCCAGAACACCGCGAAATACATTTGACGGAACGCTCACTTTCTCCCAGGTAGTAAATAAGAATTTCCAATTGGCTTTAATAGCCGAAGGCATTGCACAGAATGGATATTTGGGTCTTCCTTTCCATCGTGTATATTTTACCAATGGAGGTGAAAAAATTGAGAACCTTCCTTCTACAAGGTTTAAACTTCCGCTCGGTATCCGTATGAATTATTTCCTTGGAGATAAAATAATTTTGCGTAGCTATTACAGGTATTATACTGATGATTGGGGAATAAAAGCGCATACCGCGAGCCTGGAAGTGCCTTATAAAGTTTCGCCGTTTGTTTCGGTAAGTCCGTTTTATAGGTATTATATTCAAACGGCTTCTACATATTTTGCTCCATACGAACAACATGCCACCTACTGATACTTATTACACCAGCAATTATAATCTGTCCGCATTTACTTCGCAATTTTATGGAATCAACGTAAGGATAACGCCTGAAAAAGGAGTTTTCAATATTCCCTTCTTCAATATGGTCGATTTGCGATATGGACATTACACACAAACGACAGGTTTGCAGGCAAATAATATTGGAATCAATTTAAGATTTAAATAAATATTTGCTGCCTGGAAAACACAGGGGGACTTCCGGGTTGGGTGCCTCCTTTTTTATTTTTTGCAGAATAAAAATTTATCTTATTTATTTGTTTACTGCTATTGGTCATACAGGTTTAAACAATATTGCACATTTAGTCCGGTCACGAAGACGGAAAACCAAATTTTTATATTTAAAAATGAAAGATTTTTTACAACCACGGCAATTTAATATCGAAGTGATCTTTAAGCGCGCGCCTTGCAGCATAATATCCACAAATTCCATGAACGCCGCCACCAGGTGGCGTTGAAGAAGAACAAATATAAATATTTTTAGCAGAAGTGCTGATAAGGAGAAAGCCTTAAAGCGGGTCGGGTAAAAAGCTGTGTTGGTATTGCCGGGCCGCCATTAATATCTCCCCCGATGTCATTAGGATTATACGTTTTCCAGGTCGCGCGTATTCATTGTGTGTTTTGCAAGAATGCAATCTTTAAATCCGGGAGCAAAACGCTCTACCTGGTTTTCGATTGCGCTCGTCATATCAACTTGTGATCCTCCCGGCACATGGCAATAAGCCCAGCCGGTTTGTTTCCCTTCAGGCGCTCTCGACGAATCAACAACGCCCGGCTGAACAAATAATACAAATGGCTTTTCAGGGATTTTATTTTCCCCGACCAATGCTTCACTATTATAAATTTCATCCAAAGCTTCCACCCAGGTGAACGGTTGTGGCGGATCTACATTTGCCATTGCTAAAAGGAACAGGTTCAGATAATGCCCAATCAATCTTAAAAATCCTTCGCCATATTTGTATCTTTTCAACTGCCATTTATAAAAAGACGAAATTCATCTCCCGCAATGGAAAGCAATTGCGCAGGAGTTACATCCAGCAAAACAACACGCGAAGATGGTAATTGTTTCAGAGAAGTAATCATATTCCCGGTTTGTATTTCACCTCCCGAATTTCGAAAATGTTGCTGCAAGCGCATTAGTAATTTGTTGTGCGCCACCTTTTGGCAACGGCCATGCCATTTACATGAGCCATCAAGTTGAGATACAATTGCCATCGAAGTAGTGGTAAGCATATCAAGTGGCAGCATAGGTATGAGCGCCCATGCCCGCAAAAACTGCCGCGCAGCTTCTGTATCAAAGTGATTTTTTGCAAAATGAGCGGCAGAACTCATCGCATAATAAGCAAATTTTGCTTTGGCATTTGAATAAGCGCTGAGGTGAAGTGGCCCTAAAAAAGAGGAACGCAAGGAATCCCAGTTTTTTACCAGTGGCGAAAAAACGTTTTTATAATTATTGGCATCTTTCCCAAGTTGATTCGCCGTTTCTTCTATTGACGCACGAATCGCTATAGCAGAACCATCATCAAAAGGATGAGCAATTGCATTTTCAGGCGTTAACCATTTGAGCCCGAATTGTTCAAGTTGCAAGGGTTTAAAAACCGGCGAATCTTCTCCTAAAGGATAAACTGCAGAACATACATCATGTATAAATCCCGGAAGCGTTAGTTCTGCCGAACGAACCCCGCCACCTGATTTTTCTTTCCCTTCGATCAACAAAACAGAAAGCCCCGACCGTTGCAAGGTAATAGCAGCGGCAAATCCATTAGGCCCGGAGCCAACAACAATCGCATCATACTTTGTTTTCACATTGAAAAAAATTTTCTCCTTTGATACAGCAAAAATCAATCTTATTTTTCAAGATGGAAAATTCACTTTTCAAGTTATAGGTTCTTCATTTATTTCCCAAAACCGGTATTGATATTGTGGCAAAATCAAAAGCCATGGACAATAGATTAACAAATGATTCGCTCCGGAACGCCAACCCTTTCCCGGCATAAAGCAGTTCACGAAGGGTTATTGGCTCACCGGTTTATGATTCTCCGGCTTCTCGGCGTGATTATATGCTATTGGCTTTCTCGTTGCGATCAATCAAATTCTTCCGTTGATTGGTTCAGACGGTTTATTGCCGGTAGGAATTTTTTTGCATCGGGTGAGCGATGCACTCGGTTCATCCACAGCGCGGATTTATACGGCTCCTTCCATCTTTTGGTTTGCTCATTCTGACACCGCACTTCTTACCGTTGCGTGGATCGGATTTATTCTTTCAATGGTTGTAGTTGCAGGATATGCAAATGTGCCAATACTTACTATACTTTGGTTTTTTACATGTCTTTTGTTCATGTGGGACAGGAATGGTATGGCTACGGTTGGGAAATTCAATTAACAGAAACCGGTTTTCTTGCTATTTTTCTTTGCCCTTTGTGGGATATGCGGCCTTTTCCAAAACGCGCACCTCCCTTTCTTATCATTGTACTTTTCCGCTGGCTTATCTTTAGGATCATGCTGGGAGCAGGTTTGATAAAATTTCGAGGAGACGTAATCTGGCGAAACGGAACCGCTCTTTATTATCATTTTGAAACACAACCTTTACCCGGACCCTTAGCAGGTGGTTTCATTTTCTTCCACGAATAGTGCTTAAGACAGGAGTTTGGTTCAATTGGCTGGCAGAACTTGCCGCGCCGTTCTTTGTTTTCTGGCCGCGAATCGCGCGACTTATTGCGGGAGTTGTGATCGTGCTGTTCCAGTTCACGATTATTCTTAGTGGTAATCTTTCTTTTTTAAACTGGCTTACAATCGTTCCGCGCATTCGCCTGTTTTGATGATGATTTTTGGGCTGCCATACTTCCCAAAACCTTGGTAAAAAAAGCAAAAGCTGCAGAAGAAAATTCAGTAGAGTCCCGCGGGATGAATCACTGCCGCCTGGATAGTCACCTCTCTTGTTGTACTCCTCAGTGTTCAGCCGGTATTCAATTTACTTTCTCCCGGCCAGGTAATGAATACTTCGTATGATCCTTTGGAATTGGTAAATACTTATGGAGCTTTTGGATCTGTAGGAAAGGAAAGAATGAATGTAGTTTTTGAAGGAACAATGGATGAAAATCCCACCGACAGTTCTGATTGGAAACCTTATATTTATAAAGGTCTGCCGGTGAAGCTGGATAAAATGCCGCCGCAGATGGCACCTTACCAGTTGCGCCTTGATTGGCAAATGTGGTTTGCTGCAATGGCAACACCGGAAGATTATCCATGGGTTTATAATCTAATCTGGAAGCTCTTGCACAATGACCACGATGCTGTAAGCCTTTTTGCTTCCAATCCTTTTCCCGGAAAACCGCCTCGATATATTCGTGCAGTGCTATATAAATATTCATTTGCAAAACCCGGCAACCCGCAGCACCGCTGGTGGAATCGCGAAAAGCTCGGCGGATGGATACAACCTTTGTCAGCAAACGACTCAACGCTTATAAACTATTTGAAAAGCGAAAATTGGATCCGATGACTGCCGAGCCGGAAACTGAAAGTTCATCGTCTTTCTGAATTTGTAATTTTTAATTCGCAATTGATTAAAAACTTAATTGCCCGTCAAGTCCCCTGATCACGGGATGAATTTTTTCTTTAGATTTTACTTTAATAAAAAAGTGATGTCCTGAGGACGTCATTTGTCCCTGCAGAAATAAATATTTATTGTTGTTTCTCAAGCCGCCAGAACCATTATATCTGCCTACACCAACCGGGTTATATTCAAAACCAATCGGGCCGTCAGGTAAAAGCGGGTTGTCAAAATTCATACCGATGTTAACATCAAACGTGGGACGTGAAGAACGGTAACCAAAAGTAAAAGTGGTTGTATAAACGCCGCTGCTGTCAACCGTTTGCTTATAATCAGTTAAATAAATTTTTGTGTGATGTGTTTTGTCTGTAATGATCTGACCTGAAAATGTAGAATCGGCAATAGGATTTTGTTGCTGTGCTTTCGATGTAAAAAAAGAGAAAAATAATATAATAACGAGAAATGTTTTCATGGATTATTTTTTTGATTATGGTAAAGATAAAGCTATGATAATTGTGTTTCCAAATAAAATACCAATGCTTAAAAAAGGAGTTTGCAATCAAAAATTCCCGGGAAAGTTTCAATTTTTATTTATTGAAAAGTTACCGGGAATCGATTATAATTATTGTTTTCGCTGTTTCTTTCATTTTTCTACATGAAATAAATCATGGAATAAACGAAAGAGGCAATGGTGGTGCTGAAGATAAAAGCCAGTGCAAAATAATCGGCTTTAGTAAGTGTAATAATCTGTTTCATAATTGTAATTTTTAATTGTGAGAATTACTTCTATGACACAGAAGAAATAAAGAAGTTTAAATCAGAAAATAATTTCTAAGGCAGCATTCCTGAACAGGAATAAAAATCTTTGCTTTTTCTTCGTTTACTGTATGTAGTTAGTTTTATTATTGCATTTCCACCATCGTTTTGATCACTCCATTTCGCGGATCCAGCCATTGAGTAAATTCTGCTTTTACCTCTGCAAATGAAGTACGATGAGTAATGTAAGTTGCAGGGTTTACTTCTTTACTTTTCATGGAGAATATCACGTGATCAAAGTCTGCCCTTAAAGCATTGCGGCTGCTCATTAAGGTCGCTTCTCTTTTATGAAATTCAGGATGACTAAAAGAAATATTTTGTTTTTGAAGCCCGATCAAAACATACCTTCCTCCATGTGCCAAATATTGAAAGGAGGAATTGATGCCCGTCAAATTACCGGTAGCGTCTATTACCACCGTTGGCATATCGCCATTCGTAATATGCATCAATTCTTTTTCAACATCCTGTTCCAAAGGATTGATGGTGTGTTCTACTTTTAATTTTTCTTTACAAAATTGCAACCGTTGGCTATTCACATCAAGCGCGATCACTTTTGCACCTGCAATCCTGGCAAATTCCATAGTGCCTAATCCGATCGGACCGGCGCCAACTATTAAAACATATTCATCATTCTTTACCTCGGCCCTGCTAACACCATGTGCACCGATTGCCAAAGGCTCTATTAGAGCCAGCTCGTCAAAATTCAATGTTCCACCATGTACCAGTGAATAAGAAGGCACTGAAAGGTATTCAACCATTCCACCGTCTATATGAACTCCGCAAACTTTTATCTGGCTGCAGCAATTGGGTTTTCCCATTCTGCAGGCAATACAGTTTCCACAATTGAAGTAAGGAATAAAAGTGACAGATTCACCAATTTCAAAACCGGGTGCTCCGTCAAATGCGATTAATTCGCCTGAAAGTTCGTGACCTAAAATTCTTGGATATTCAAAAAAAGGTTGAGTTCCTTCAAAAGCATGAAGATCAGTTCCGCAAATTCCGATGCGCTTGATTTTAATGATCGCATGCCCTTTCTTCAACTCCGGCATTTCGGCGAACCGGTATTCGAAATGTCCCGGCTCCGTACAAACTAATGTCTGCATTTTTTGCATTTAAAACTAATCTTTGAATTGAATCCTGAAGCCTATTACAGGAACCTGTTCAACAGGAACGTTAAACGTTTTTTTAATAACCAATGCGTCTCCGTCTTGTTTCCAAGGAATTTTAGCATTGCTTCCCAGCATTGTTACGGAACTGATTGTTTTTACTCCAAGAGCCGATTTTTTGCCCAAAGAATTAATATGAATATCTTCTGTCGGTTTTCCCAAACAAAAAGCGTATAAAACATTTCCCTTTTTTGTAAACCTGATATCACCTGCGGTATACTGCACTTTGCTTTCATTGAAATTGCCACTTTTTACTACCGTTTCATTCGCAGGTTTTTCGCCATACACTTTCCACGGCCGTGTACCATAAATTCCTTCACCATTTACCGAAGTCCACATTCCTATTTCTTTTACAATTTCAATCACGTCAGGTTCCAGGTCACCTTCAGGTGTTTGCACGATATTAATTAATAAGTTTCCGTTTTTACTTACAATATCAACAAGCATCTGTATTACATCAGTAGCACTTTTATATTTTTGACCTGTCCGGTAAAACCAATCTCCTATAGAAGTATCAGTTTGCCATGGAAGCGCGCTGATCGTATCTTTTACACCACGCTCCAGGTCCTGCACCCACATTCCATCAGATGGTTCTTTACAGGTATAAACCGCTTCAAGCATTCCTTTATTTTTTGCTATATCCTGGTTATAAAAATGCGCAAGCAGGGTTCTGCCATATTCACCAAAAGGCAATTTACTATCCGAATAAAGCAGATCAGGATGATAGTTATCAATAAGTTCTTTGATGCTGAAAAACCATTCCCTCTGCCATTCTTTATTGGTACTCAACCAACCATGATCACTTGGATCTGCTTTGGCATGATACAAATCCTGGTACATGGGATTTGCGCCATCGTAGGGAATTCCTTTATAAGGTCCCGCGGTATCTGCTCCATGACTTGGTTGAAACCAGGTAAAGCTTGCACCCAAATGCTCTGATACGCCAAAACGCAAACCTTCTTTTCTTGCAGCTTTTTCCCAGATGCCTACAACATCTTTATGGGGGCCATAATTTACTGCATTCCATTTGTGAATTTTAGAATTCCATAAAAAGAAGTCGTCATGATGCGTTCCCATACTAACAAAATATTTTGCACCCGCTTTTTTATAAAGTGCCATTAACTTTTCAGGATCCCATCTCTGCGCTTTCCACAATGGAATAATATCTTTATACCCAAACTTCGATTGAGGCCCGTAATGAGCAAGATGATATTTATAATCGGCACTTCCTTCCTGGTACATTAACCTGGCATACCAATCGCCCTGGCGCGGAACAGCCTGTGGCCCCCAGTGAGCCCATATCCCAAATTTTGCATCGCTGAACCATTCAGGGTATTTATAATTTTTAAGAGATTGCTCTGTAGGTTTAAAAGGTTGGTTGGTTTCTGTATTTTGGGCAGTTGCAGAAAAAATAAAAGAACAAACAAGAAAAAAAAGTAAACCGGTTTTTTTAATTATTTTTTTAAGCATCGATTATGATTAAGAAAGTCATTGGATCATTAAATATATAAAATAATTGCAAGCTTAATTTTCTCTTTTTTAAAAAATCATCATTGCGATTACAAAATAAAAATCTCCTTTATTTATTCCTGCCCGCAATACACCTTCCGGATGAACCAGTTCAGACAGGAATTTGTCCAGACGGGTCTTCGTTCACTGGTTTCTATAAACCAAATGCTATTTACCTATAAAATGTATCTTTAAAAAATAATAAAAAATCTGCAAACATGAAACTGCTTTTCGTTCTTCTTTTTCCACTTCAACTCTTTGCGCAAACATTTACTCCGAAAGAAATTGCCCGCTGGAAACAGGAAGCGAATAATGTTACGATCATCCGCGACAACTTTGGTGTTCCTCACATTTATGGCAAAACCGATGCTGACGCTGTTTTCGGACTGTTATATGCGCAGTGCGAAGACGATTTTCCAAGAGTAGAAATGAATTATGTTGAAAAACTGGGAAGGCTTTCGGAAGTAAATGGCGAAAAAGATTTGTACAATGATCTGCTGATAAAATTGGTAATCGATTCTGCAGGCGCAGTTGCAGATTATAACAACGCGCCGCTTTGGTTAAAAAAATTATGCGATGCTTATGCTGATGCGATCAATTATTATTTATACAAAAATCCACAGGTAAAGCCTGCGTTGCTAAAAAGATTTGAGCCATGGTTTCCGCTGCTCTGGACTGACGGAAGCATTGGCGCAATAAGTACCGGTGGTGTGAGTGTACGCGAATTGCAAAATTTCTATTCAGGTGAAAATAAACCTGTAGCGCTTAATCAATATCATGAAGAAAAAATAACCGGCTCCAACGGTTTTGCTTTTGCACCAAAAATCACGGCATCGCATCATTCTATTTTATACATCAATCCTCATGTAACTTTTTATTTTCGACCCGAAGTGCATGTGGTAAGTGATGAAGGTTTGAATGCTTACGGCGCAGTTACCTGGGGACAGTTTTTTGTGTACCAGGGATTTAATGAACATTGCGGCTGGATGCACACTTCAAGCTACGCCGATGTTTCAGATGCGTATATTGAAAAGATAACTTCAAAAAATGGATAAATTGTATTATGAATATGATGGTGAAGAAAAACCGGTAATTCATAAAAAAATTGTGCTGCATTATCGAGAACGTGATTCACTAAAAACAAAAACATTTGATGCCTTATTCACCGGCCACGGACCGATAATGGCGAAAAGAAACGGCGAATACATCAGCGTAAAATCTGACAACAGGGATATCAAAGGATTGGAACAAAGCTGGCTGAGAACCAAAGCAAAAAGTTTTGCGGATTATAAAAAAGTGATGGACATGCTGGCCAACGCTTCCAACAATACCGTTTATGCGGATGCGGAAGGAAACATCGCTTACTGGCATGGAAACTTTATTCCGAAAAGAGATCCAAAATATGATTGGTCGCAACCGGTTGACGGAACTACTTCTGCAACAGAATGGAAAGGATTGACGCCGGTAAATGAAAGTGTTCATATTTACAATCCGCCAAACGGCTGGATTGAAAACTGCAACTCCACTCCTTTTACCGTTGCCGGAAAATACAGTCCGAAGAAAGAAAATTATCCGGCTTACATGGCGCCCGACGGACAAAATTTTCGCGCCATTAATGCATTACGAATTTTGCCGCGAAGAAAAATCCTATACGATCGATAAAGTGATTGCCAAAGGTTATAATACTTACCTCGCTGCGTTTGAGGTGTTGATTCCCGCGCTGGTAAAGGCTTATGAAAGTTTACCTGAAGGAGATTCTTCAAAAAATATTTTGAAAGATCCAATAACATATTTTAAAAAACTGGGATTATCATTCAGCGGCGAAAATTCCGTTGCGACAACACTTGCCGTTTATTGGGGAGAAAAAATTCTGCGCGCCATTTATTTTACCAAAGTGCCTAAAGGTGATGAAAATGACCAGGTAATAAAAACCAAAAAATTTGCAGTCACAACTACTGCTCAACAATTGCTACAACCGCTTTTGTCGGCAATACACGAGCTTGAAAATAATTTTGGAATGTGGAATATTGCATGGGGAAAAATCAATCGCTATCAAAGAATCTCCGGCGATATTGAAAATCATTTCAATGATGATTCTTTAAGCCTTCCGGTTGGTTTTACTTCTTCCACCTGGGGAGAAATTCCTTCTTTTGTAAGCAGAACTTACCCGGGAACTAAGAAAAGATATGGCTTTAACGGTAACAGTTTTATTTGCGCTGTGGAATTTGGAAAAAGATTAAAAGCAAAATCATTATTAACCGGCGGCGAAAGCGGCCATGAAGATTCCAAACACTTTTTTGACCAGGGATATATGTATACCAACGGAATTTTTAAAGACGTGCTATTTTACAAAGAAGATGTGATGAAGCATGTGGAAAGAAAATACCACCCGGGAGAATGAGGAAAATAAAAATTGGGATAATTTATTCGTTTACTGTAATCCTTTTCCTTTTAACATGCCTGTATCAAAACATCAGTTGGTATTTTCAATTTGTCATGAAGTTGCCTGACCATTTCAAGTGAAAGCTTTCTTTTCTTATTTAGAATTTCACTGGCTCAGTTTTTTAGTCCACTAACTTTTGCAAGGTCTGCCTGGCTGTATCCTAATTGCTCCATTCTAAATTTTATTGCCTCAAAGAAAAATATCATTTTTTTCTAAGCAATGTCTTGCGATAGAAAACGCTGCGTATTTATATTCGCTTTTACTGATTTCTTTTTAGCACTGTCCATTTAAAGCCTGAAATATATTCTTTCCTGTTTTATAAAAGCGATTGTATCCGGAGTGCATCCACATACATCGCAATCTTCATTGATGACCTTTTAGTAGAAATCCCGATATACAGTCATAAGCAATTATTATTTCACCTAAAGTATACACTTCTCATGCTGCACTTCATGACAAAGTTTCGTTATTTTTCCCGATTCTTCATGGCAATTTTGCTGACGTTTTCACTCATCCAATGCAAGAAAAACAACAATAACAATCCACAAACCACCAAATCACAGATTTGTGACCAGGTGACAGGCATGGAAGCGATTTATTGGGATATCATGAACGGCGTTCCCCGCGGCGACATCCCCGGTGGCATTCCGACGATTAAATCCCTTGGAGGCACTTATATTAATCCCTATCACCCGATGCTGGGCTTTCCTTATCCTGCGGGCTATAAGCCTTTTACCGATAATACTCAGGGTGCGATTGGTGTGAATGTGATTCGCCAGGATAACCAGGCTATCTGGCGTTACACTTTGATTTCAATCTCCGGAACTGCCAGTGCACAACAGGTGCTGAACAATGAAATCAGCAACCTGCAGCAATTTATGGGCACAAATGCGACGGTCCAGACTGTATGTGCCAACCAGAGCAGCAATGTACCTGCGTCTGGCATTTTACAAAATTCTGTCAGTCGGTTTATACGCTTTGGTAATTTTTCTGCAACTGTCAACGTGAGTGTAACGTCTACTTCCGGTATTTCTCAGGTAGCGATTGCTGTGTCATCTTCTCCAACAAATCAGTTCGCGGGTGAAATACAAAATGCGTTTCTGCCGATGGCTTGGGAGCTATTATTCACAAATGGCACAACAAAAGATACAGACGGCGACGGATATCCTGACAGTATTGACAAAGCTCCGCTTGATCCGTCAAAACATTAAATGGAAGACGCAAACGCCAAAAGCGTTCCACACCCAGCGACTTCCGGTACGATTGGAGATGATCTTATTTGTACAGAAATATCTTTCATTGAATATGACTGATTACAAGAGCCATTTCTATCCAACTTCACACTTACAGGGTACTGAAAGTAAGTGAGATTTCGGTAAGTATGAGATCAAAAACTACCAAAGAATTGAAATACCAGTTATTCCTTCGTTTACTACTCTCCTTTTATTCTCAAAGGAACATCCACTTTAATGCTAAAATTCCTTCCCATATTATAAATCCCGTCGTGGCCGGTGGAGTTGCCGGGATAATCCTCGAAATATTTCAGCCGGTTCAACCCTGATTGATAAGCCACGTTGAATAAATTATCGCCAAGGACAGAAATGTTGAACATCGGTTTTCCTTTTTTATTCAATACATCAGTACCAAAGCCGGCGTTAAACAACTGGTAACCAGCGGTTGGCGTTTCAGTATTGTTTTGGAGGTAAACTCTGTTTTGTGTAGCATACACTTCAAACTGAACCTTTACGAAGGCATTTCCAAAAAGGCTTCCCACTTTTTTGATATTAGCACGTAACTCTGAAATGGTATGTAACGGCGGAATGTAAGGAAGGTATTTGGCACTGTCGGATATTTTACCTGCGTCCGGAACACCTTTATTTACGCCATACACAACTGAAAGAGAATTTTCAAAATGCAGCCAGTCCCATGGATGCGGATGTACATCAACACTCAGTTCTCCGCCATACAATTCGGCCCGGGCAGCAACAAACTTAAAAGTTTGGTTGCCCGGCACAATTACCGAATCCTGGCCTTGTGCATTTTGCAGCTTTTCATTATAGATATAATTTTGAATGTCGTTATTGAAAACGTCAGCGTTAATCGTCACATGTGTCGAATTGAATTCAACGCCTAAATCTTCCTGCCAGTTAAATTCAGGTTTAAAATCAGGATTCCCGATCTGGTAAATGTTGGTGCCCGGATGCACACCATTTGCCGAAATTTCTGAAATATTGGGTGCCCTGTAACCGCGGCCCAAATTAGCTTTCACACTAACCTGGTTACTGATTTTATAAGATAAACCAAAACTTCCGCTTGCGCCTGCAAATGTGTGCGAATAATTAGAAAACTGCTTGTCCGCGTTCACGGTATCAGCCCCGGTGACCACATGATCAAATCCGGTAACCGGATCAGCGGCAGTGTACAACTGATCATTTCTAAAATTTCTCACATCATACCGAAGGCCGCCGGCGATTTCAAGTTCGCCAATTCTTTTTGTCGCAAAAACAAATGGACCTACGTCAAACTGCCGGTATGCAGGAATGATAAATTCGGTACCTCCGTCTATTTTGTTATTCTGATACATTCCATTAATTCCCCCCGTAATGCTTAGCCCTTCCGTTTCGTGAAAATAATACTTCGCGTCATAACTATAAGTATTCAACTTAAGGTATAAGCCGGGTAACTGAACTTCCGGATGACTGAATTCTCTGCGGATGCTTTTTTGAAAGGCGAGATTCAACATCAGCCTACCGTTTCCTATATTGAAACTATTGGTTGTATAGGCGCGGTAATGCTGTACGTGCTGATGCAGTGCAGAAATTTTATAAGAATTTAATTCGGCATCACTTACGATTGGCCTGAAAGTATCCGCTTCAGTTATTTGTTTGGTAAATTTCCTGGTTGCAGAGTCGCGGCTTCCATCGGGGATTTCCTGTAAGTCATCAAACATGGAAACGCCAAGCCTGCTGTAACCCCAGTTTTTAGTAATTCCCAGGTTGCCTGACAGATCTGTTTCTGCAAAGCCGGTATTATAAACACGACCATCATATTTATCTTTATAATTAGTAGCCATCTTGTGGGTAAAGGTGCCACCCCACGTAACATCATGCGTATTTCCGGCGATCGTGGCAGAATTTTCGATCATGCGGTTGTTGGTTTGATATTCGTTTAAAATATCGCCGCTAATCACACCTTGCAACGGTGGAGGCGCCGGTATCAGGTTTACGACTCCCGCCACCGCATCTGACCCGTAAATAAGGCTGGCCGGGCCTTTTACGACTTCTACGCGACTTACCGTGTTAGGATCCACCTCAATTCCATGCTCATCGCCCCACTGCTGACCTTCCTGCCGAACGCCATCGTATAAGGTGAGAATGCGATTGAAACCCAGGCCACGAATAAAAGGTTTTGATACATTCGGCCCTGTAGTTACTTCGCTGATGCCAGGTACTTTCGCTATCGCATCGATGATATTGGTACTGAGATTTTGTTGCAGGTATTGTTTATTAATGGCAACGATCGGGATAGGGTTTCTTTTGATGGAAGTGGCCTTGGACGAACCAGTTACCACAATCTCACTTTGTTCTGTCACCGATATTTCCATCGAAAAGTCCATTGTTTTATCTGCGTCGAAATAGATGTTTTGCAAAATGGTTTTATAACCGATGTATTTTACTTCAACCAGGTAAGAGCCGGAAGGAATATTACTGATTATATAATGTCCGTCAGCATCTGAAATGCTTCCCTTTCTAAGGTCTGCTATATAAACGGATGCAGAAGGAAGAGGCGCTCCTGACATATCGGTTATTTTTCCCGAAAGAGAATAGCGCGCTGAATTTTTTTGTGCAACTGCTAACGAAGAAAAAAGCGTGGATGCACTTATTACTATAATAAAAAGAAGAGTTCTCATTTGAATTAATTAAGAGGTAATTGATTAAGGAAAACAGCAAAACAGAAATCCCGGAAGATTGTTCGTTTACCGTATAATAATGCTTGAAAAAGCTGAGTAGTTAAGAAAAGGATGGAGGACCTCTTAATCCAAAAGAAAGTGGTTCGGAAAAAACAATTGCAGAAATTGTTGTAGCCGTACAATTTAAAAAAACAGGAACCGGGGGTTTAATAGCCACAACGCTTTGTACGGTGTAAGGAGCAATAACGACATTGGTTTCGCAATGGCAATCAATGCCGGGCGCATTGATCTGCGGCTTATTTGAATCGGTTAAGGTTTTACTTACAAAATCTGTATGATTGGCAAATAACCAGTGAAGACATTTGGTTGGTGTGTTGCTGAGAACAAAAGTGGCGAGTAATAAAACACCAAAAAACTTTCTTATGTAGATATTGCGGTTCAATTATCTAATTGATGATTTTGCAAATGTAGAACATTCTGTTTTATAAGCAAATGATTTCGTTTTAAATCACATTAAAATAACAAATGATAAAAGCGGAATAACTTTTGCACATGATATATTTCAAATATTTATTAATTATTTTAAAACATTTATTATGCCTATTGTAAAAGTGATAGAAGTGATCGCTTCTTCAGAAAAAAGTTTTGACGATGCCATTCAAAATGCGGTAACGGAAGTTTCAAAAACAGTAAAAAATATTGATTCCGTTTATGTAAAAGATTTTAAGGTTCATGTAAAAGATGAGAAAGTTCATTCTTATGGCGTTATTTGTAAAGTATCTTTCAGGGTAAATGAAAGTGCTCATTCGGCAGGGAAATAATTTTTATTAATTGGCTTAAGGGGAGTTCTTACTCCCTTTATTTTTAACATACCTTTCCGTGAAGGTTTTACAGAAATACATTTTTGTTTATGTGTAGTTCGTAATTTGCAAACCTTTAAATCGTTAATCAAATATTATTTGAAAAAAAATGATACAAACTGCAGAAGACATCCGGCTGTTAAATGAAAAGATCAACCATTCAGCTACCCTTATTGACAAAATCCACGATGAGATCGGGAAAATTATAGTTGGTCAAAGTCACATGCTTGAAAGGTTGCTGATCGGCCTTCTCAGCAACGGCCACATTTTATTGGAAGGTGTTCCCGGACTGGCCAAAACACTTTCCATTAAATCGCTGGCGAGTACAATCAATGCTAAATTCAGTCGCATCCAATTCACCCCCGATCTTTTACCGGCAGATGTTATAGGAACGATGATATATAATCAACAAAAGAATGAATTCGTGGTTCGTAAAGGCCCCATTTTCGCCAATTTTATCCTTGCAGATGAAATAAACCGAGCCCCTGCAAAAGTGCAAAGCGCTTTACTGGAAGCCATGCAGGAAAGGCAGATCACTATTGGAAACGATTCGTATTTATTGGAAGAACCCTTTTTGGTTTTGGCAACCCAAAACCCGATTGAACAGGAAGGTACTTATCCATTGCCCGAAGCGCAGGTTGATAGGTTTATGCTTAAAGTGATAATAGATTACCCGTCAAAAACAGAAGAGCAGGCCATCATAAGGCAAAATGTTTTGGGAATGGAACAGCCGCACATAAATGCTGTTGTTTCTTCTTCCGAAGTGTTGAATGCACGTCAACTCGTTCGTGAAGTTTATATGGATGAAAAGGTGGAGCAATATATTATTGACATTGTGTTCGCCTCGCGTTATCCCGATAAATACAATCTTTCAAAATTAAAACCTTTGATCTCTTACGGAGGTTCTCCAAGAGCCAGTATCAACCTGGCTTTGGCTTCTAAAGCTTATGCTTATTTAAACAAAAGAGGCTATGTAATCCCTGAAGATGTAAGAAACATTTGCAGAGATGTTTTGCGCCATCGTATCGGCCTGACCTATGAGGCTGAAGCTGAGAATGTGAGCATTGAAATGGTTATTAACGAAATTTTGAAAGCAGTGAATGTTCCTTAATTAATATGAAAATGTGAAAATGAGTTGACCAGTAAAGCAACAAATAACAGTGATTTTTGTTTTACGGATAAACGAATTAACCAATAAACCAATAAACAAAATAACCAATTAACCAATTAACTAATAAACCTTGCTCACAACAGTCGACATAATAAAAAGAGTGAAAGAACTGGAGATCATTAGTAAAAAGATCACCACGCATCTTTTTACGGGTGAATATCATTCTGCTTTTAAAGGCAAAGGAATGCGCTTCCGGGAGGTTCGTGAATATTATCATGGTGATGACGTGAGATTTATCGACTGGAACGTGAGCGCCCGTTATGCTCACCCGTTTACAAAGGTTTTCGAGGAAGAAAGAGAATTAACAGTCATCCTCCTGATTGACATCAGTTCCAGTTCGTTGTTTGGAACGATACACCGGAACAAAAAAGATATGATCACCGAAATAGGGGCTGTGCTTACTTTTAGTGCAATTAATAACAACGATAAAGTAGGCGTAATTTTTTTTAGTGACAAAGTAGAACAATACATTCCTCCCAAAAAAGGAAAAGATCACGCACTTTATATTGTGCGGGAATTGCTAACGGCAAGGCCTAAACGCAATGGAACCAATATCCGCGAAGCGCTGAATTTCTTTTCAAAATCCAATCACCAGAAGAGCATCGCTTTTATCATGAGTGATTTTATTGATGACAATTACGAGCACGCGTTGCGTGTTTTAGGCAACAGGCATGATGTTATAGGCCTTAAAGTTTATGATAAGATGGATAGCCAGCTTCCTGATATCGGAATGGTTAAAGCGCAGGATCTTGAAACAGGAAAAGCTGAATGGCTCAACACTTCAGACTCAATGGTGAGATACAAATACCACCAGAATTTTATTGATCATAGCGCAGCAACCAAAACCATTTTTAAAAAAGCAGGCTCTCAATTATTGCATATTCGTACCGATGAAGATTATGTAAAAATTTTACAACAGTTTTTTACAAGAAGAAAAAAAACGCACTAAAAGGATTTGAAGAAAAGAGTTTACGATATAAAGGTCGTTATAGTTTTAATGATTGGCCTCCTGTTTTCGACACAGATTTCTTTTGCGCAATCGCCAACTGTAAAAACAACAGTTGACAAGAACGATATCTTAATCGGCCAGCAAATACATTTCAAAGTCGAAACGTCGATGCCGGATAATACTTACAGGCTGAATTGGTTTTCCGTACCCGATAGTTTTGGAAATTTTGTTCCAATCATAAAAGAAAAAATAGACTCGTCTTATTCAAACGGCAATCTTAATTTCAGTCAGCAAATAATTATTACAAGTTTTGATTCCGGCAGGCAGGTTATTCCGCCGCTAACACTTACTGCTTCAACACTTGAAGGCGATTCTACTTTCAATCTTTTTACAGATTCTATCCCGATAAATGTCACTTATTCTCCTGCTGACAGCACGCTGCCTTTTCATGATATCAAAAATATAATTGAGGTAAAGAAAACTTTTCCGTGGTGGATTTGGGCGCTGATCGCTGTAGGAGTTATTTTACTAATTGTTCTGGTCATCTATTTCGTAAAGAAATCAAAAAAGAAAAAAGATACGGGTATTTTTGAATCGAAACTTCCGCCGTACGATGAAGCCATGCAACTATTGGATGAATTGCAAAAAGAAAATTTAACGGAAAAGGATGAATTCAGGGAATATCATATAAGGTTGTCGGATATTTTCAAAAGATACCTGTCAAGAATAACAAATAGCTACCGGATGCATTTGACAACAGATGAATTACTGGTAGAGTTAAAAGGAATGGAACTGTCAAAGGAAAAAGTGGCTGATTTTGCCAGTTGCCTGAGAATGGGAAACGCAGTCAAATTCGCGAGATACGTTCCTCCGGAATATGAAAATCAAAAGTGCTTTTCAGAAACAAAAGAAATGATCACCAATATTAATAATATAGAAAACAAAAAACCGGGAGATGGTGTTTGAGTATTTTCAAAATATTACATTTGGGCAACCGTGGCTTTTGCTTCTCTTTCTCTTGATTCCTTTATTGATCTACTGGAAATTCAACAGGGGAAAAAAGCAAGTTGCCGCGATTGGTATCTCTTCCACCAAAGGACTGTCCACAACAAGATCGTGGAAGAATTCTTTCCAGAAATTTTCCGTTTATTTTAAGAATATTGGCTCTTTCATGTATTATCGTTGCGATCGCACGGCCACAAACGAAATTTGACGAAACACAAAGAGAAGGGGAAGGAATCGACATTGTTCTGGCGATTGATGTAAGCGGAAGTATGACGGCGCAGGATTTTACCCCCAACAGAATGGAAGCGGCCAAAAAAGTAGCGGAAGAATTTGTGGATGATCGTCCTTCGGATAGAATTGGTGTTGTTATTTTTGCCGGTGAAAGTTTTACCCAATGTCCTCTTACGACGGATCATTATGTTTTGAAAACACAGATTTCGCAGATAAGAAATGGTTTGCTGGAAGATGGAACGGCGATCGGCTCGGGGTTGGCAACAAGTGTAGATCGCTTACGCAACAGCAAATCAAAAAGTAAAGTGGTTATTCTTCTTACCGATGGAATGAATAACGGCGGTCTCATTGATCCTTCTACTGCTTTGGAAATTGCGAAAACCTTTCATGTAAAAGTATATACCATTGGAGTAGGCACGGAAGGTTATGCGCCAACGCCGGTTAGTACGCCGCTTGGCATTGTGATGCAAAATCAAAAAGTTTCTATAGACGAAAAGTTGTTGCAAAATATTGCTACACAAACGGGAGGTGAATATTTCAGGGCAACCGACAACCAAAGCCTTGAAAAGATCTACAGCCAGATAGACAAAATGGAAAAATCGAAAGTTGAGATCACCACTTTCCATCATTATTCTGAAAAATTTTATCCTTTTATTTTTGCTGCATTAGCTTTGCTCTTCCTGGAAATTATTTTCAGATATACTTTGTTTAAAAAGTTTCCCTAATTGTCTTAATTAGCTGATTAGCTAATTAGCTGATTAGCTAATTAAATACAATGAAAGCGTTAGTTTATAAATCTACCGGAAGCTGGTATGTACTTAGGAACGAAAAGGGAGAGGAATGTAACGCTCGCATCAAAGGCAAATTTAAAATTGATGATATCACTTCTACTAACCCCGTCGCGGTCGGAGACATTGTTGATGTTGATAAAGAAGACGGTGAGGAATCCATCATTATTACAAAAATTCACGATCGCAAGAATTATATTACACGCCAATCGCCACACAACAGGCACATGCATCATATTGTGGCCGCTAATCTTGATCAAAGTATTTTACTGGCTACATTAAAAGATCCTAAAACTTCCACCGGCTTTATCGATCGATTTTTGGTAGCTTCTGAGGCGTATCACGTTCCTGCAATAATTGTTTTTAATAAAACCGACCTATATAAAACAAAAGAAAAAGAAAAGTTTGAAAGAATAAAGGAAGTGTATGAAAAGATTGGTTATCCCGTTTACAGCATGAGCGTTGCTAACATTGAAGGCGTGGATGCGGTAAAAGAATTATTGAAAGATAAAATCACGCTACTCAGCGGCCATTCAGGCGTGGGAAAATCTTCTTTTATCAATACGATATTTCCTGAAAACATCATAAAAACGCAGGAAGTAAGCGGCTGGAGCGGTAAAGGATTGCACACCACCACGTTTGCTGAAATGTTTGATCTTCCTTTTGGTGGAAAAATAATTGATACACCGGGAATGCGTGAATTTGCGATGATGGATATAGAACCGCATGAACTTTCACATTATTTTCCTGAAATGAAAGCGCGGATACATTATTGTAAATTCAATAATTGTATGCATATTGAAGAGCCGGGTTGCGCGATAAAGGCAGCGGTTGAAGAAAATAAAATTGCAGCAGAACGCTACATCAGTTATTTGAATATTTTGGGAACTATCGATAATAAAAAATGGTAAGCAAAATAGAAATTGCAGTTATTAGTTGGTTTACTGTTTTTATAAAAGATAAACTCAATAAGCGTTTCTCTCCAGGTATTCTGCCACTTCCTCTACGGCTTTGTTTACCTTTTCCGTATGACTGTAACTGTGTGGAAGTATTGAAACTCCATTGAAAATATTGTAGTGAAGTGTCAAAAAATTATTCTTGTACTTAAAATCCCAGTCCAGGGAATCGGCATCATCTATCTGGTTCAGAAATTTTACTTTCAGTCCGTCAGCAAGTTTTCCTGCAATAGAATAAAATTTTGATATACCGCAATTGTCATCAATTACAGCTTCAGTGCCGCCATATTTTGTTTTTAAATGATAACACATAGGTTTAGTTTAAATAAGGGATAGAAATTCAGTTAATTTTTAAATTTTTTGGCTTTTCTCGCTGCTTTTATCGCGGCCTTGTCTCCTGATAAAATCCTTTCAGCACCTATGTTTTTCCCGTTTGTTGGGCAACCATATTTTTCATGCCTTCTTAATATGGAACATCCTGAAATCATAAAGCCGCAAACGACAAAAATTAATAATTTTTTCATGGGTCAAAATTCTAAACCATCTAAACTCCTCGTTTAACCTCAACTCTTATACCAGCCTGCATACATCAGGTAATTATTAGCAATCCTTTCAATTTCTCCTTTTAGCTGTTCTTCTGAAATGTCTTTTACCTTTTTTGCAGGAACACCGGCGAAAATACTCCGGGTTCAACAACGGTGTTTTCAAGAACTACAGCGCCTGCAGCAATAATACTGTTGGCTCCTATTTTGGCATGATCCATAATAATGGCTCCCATCCCAACCAAAACATTATCCTCTATAACGCATCCATGTACGATTGCATTGTGTCCGATGCTCACATTATTTCCGATTATGGTTTTTGACTTTTGATAAGTACAATGAATAACTGCTCCGTCCTGCACGTTTACCTTGTTGGCCATGCGAATGGAATTGACATCGCCACGGATGACCGCGTTGAACCATATACTGCAATCATCACCCATGATTACATCGCCGCAAAGGGTAGCATTTGGAGCAATAAAACAATTTTGCCCCCACGAGGGTTTGATTCCTCGGATCTCAAATAAAAATGACATGGATACAAATCTTTGATTTCATCTGGCTAAATTGAAGATGAAAATTGTAAGAAATTAAAAGATTATTGAATTAGTGCGTCAACCAGGATTCGGGATTTACGTTATTATTTTCATTCATTAAAATAAAATCTACTTCACCATTGCCATCGTCATTCAGGCCGGCTTTACCAATAACCTGGCCGGTTTTCACTTTATCCCCGCGCTGTACTGTAGCAACTGCAAGGTTACTATATACGGTGAAATATTTCCCGTGCTTAATAAAAACCACCTGCTTATCATCCATATAATTCACAAGGGTAACTTCTCCGTCAAAAACAGATTTTACAGGTGCCCCGGCTTTTACACCAATGCTAACACCAGGATTATTATAGTCTATGCCACCCGGATATTGGTTAGGGCCAAAATGGGTAATGACGTATCCGTCACAAGGCCAGGGAAGGGCTCCTTTATTTTTTTCAAAACTGGCATTTAATTCCTTATCGGCTTCACTGCTAACCAACACACTGCCGGAAGGAACGGACGCAGTACTTTTGGAGTTCGCCGAACTACTTTTTGTGTCAGCAGTCTCTGACTTATTATTTTTTGCCGCTGCCAAACGTTCTCTTTCTTTACGCTCTGCTTCCGCTCTGGCTTTCGCAATTTCACGACGTATCATCGCGGTAATTGCACTTTTCAATTTAGCATCCTGCTTTCGCTTATCGCGCACCTGCGCCAAAAGTTCTTTTTGCCGTCCTTTTAGTTTGTTTACAATATCCGCCTTTTGTTCCTTTTGCTTCTGAAGTTTATCCAATTCCTTATCTTTCTCACTCAGCACATCTTTCTTATCTTCTTTTAAGCCGGATAATCTCTTTATTTTATCTTCAAGCAAGGACTGGGTTTTCAAAATATTTTCCGCTTCCATTTCACGATAATTCCGGTAAGATTTTAAATAAGCTATCCTCTTTATGGCATCATTAAAATTATTGGCAGAAAAAATAAAATTGAGGAAATCATAATTGCTCCGGTTCTTATAAGCATATATCATGCTTTTGGCATATTCCACTTTTAAAGTATCAAGGATCCTCCTGATTTTATTGATCTCTAATTGTGATAAATAAATATTGTCACTCAGTTTCCTTATCTCACCGCTTATATTGTGAATGACATTATCCTGAAGGTTTAGCTTTTTATTGATCAAAGTAAGTTGGCCAACGTTTACCTTGGTAGTCTTTTGAGTTTCGATAAGCGCTTTTTCGGTGGCTTGAATTTCCTTCTTTAATTGCTCCCTTTGTTGCTCAAGTTCATCTTTGGTGGGCTCTTGTGCAATGGCAGCAAAAGCGACTAAAAAAAAGATAAAAGTCGTTACAATTTTCTTAGGCATTCACGCGAAATTTTTTATAAGAATTATTGGTCATTAACTGTGCAAGCCGCATGGATTTAAAGTAACAATTATTTTGTTTTATAATTGCGCGGAATAGCAAAAGGAAATGATAATTCCTTGTTAAACTCATACTGCTTAAATTCTATGGATACATCCACTTTAGATTTTTCTGATACATTTATTTCCCTGTCTGTTGCAAAATCAAAGCCGGCATTTCTTTCGTAACCACCATACAACAACGAAGCAGTGCGGTTTTGGTTTAAATCTATGTCATCCAGTTTTATCCGTTCCAGGTGATTAGTTCCTGTTGAAAGTGTGATGAGGTTTTTAAAAAAATCCCCTACCGTGCCTATCAAAATGTGGTTTTCTGTTTGACGGTACGACACAATGCTGTCACCTATATACACCGGGTTACCAATAAGGATGTTCTGCAGCAACTCAAAATTCATCGGAATATGCGCGAAACTTTCGATATAACTGAAAGAATGATATTCGACAGATTTATCAAGTTTGTTTAGAAGAATAAGCGTATCGGGAGTTATATAAAGCCGGAAGGCCTCGATCCCTAAAAAAGTTGAACTGATAGAGATCCACAGAACGCTGTCCTTTTGCAAACGTATAAAAGCGTTAAAATCCGGCTGCTTTCCGTTTCTGTCTTCATACTGAACCTTGGCTTTAGCAGAAAATGTTTTAAAATCGATCCTGTTTTTATGCAATGCATTTAAAACTTCCAGGGCAGGAATTTTATTAAACGAACTATCTTTCACGACCAGCGGGGCTTTTATGAGTGTGGTGTCTTTTTTACTGATAGCTGTCTGAAGTTTTTTGGTAGAATGACAACCACTGCTTCCATACAATACGATCACTCCAATAAAAATTTTACTCCAGGTCTTCATTCAAACAATTTTTAAATTATACTTTTCCCGTGTGACCGAAACCTCCGTCGCCTCGTGTAGTTGATTCTAATTTCATAACCGGTTGCAAAAAAGCTTTTTCAACTTTTGCGACTATCATTTGCGCTATTCTGTCGCCACTGTTAATTGTATGTGCTTCAGATGATAAATTTATGAGAATGATCTTAATTTCACCACGATAATCGCTGTCAACCGTTCCGGGAGAATTTAAACAAGTAATCCCATGCTTTATCGCCATACCGCTTCTTGGTCTCACCTGCACTTCGTAGCCTTCCGGAATTTCGAAAAAAAGGCCGGTCGGTATCATCTTTCTTTCCATTGGTCCCAGGATAACAGGCTTTGGCAACCATGCGCGAAGATCCAAACCTGCTGAGCCCGCAGTAGCGTAGCCTGGAATTGGGTTATCTGAAGAATTTATGATTTTAATTTCTACATAATGCATGGCTGCAAAGATAAGAACGGCTTACAGGAGATGAAAAAATAAATAGAGTGAAAAATTATCAGATAGCCGTTAACAAAACCGTTGCGTATGCCGCAATTCCTTCTTCCCGGCCGACAAATCCCATTTTCTCTGAAGTGGTTGCTTTTATTGAAACCTGGTTGTCATTCAAATCAAGAATTCCGGCAATCGTCTTTTGCATTTGAATGGCATATGGTTTTATTTTTGGCAATTCAAGACAAACTGTGGAATCAATATTGCCAATTTGGTAGCCCGCATTGTTAATCAATTCATTCGACTTCTTTAATAATATTTTGCTATCGATATTTTTATAGCTTTCGTCCGTATCAGGAAAATGCGAGCCAATATCTCCGAGGCAAGCAGCTCCTAACATTGCATCGCAAATAGCGTGTAAAAGTACATCTGCGTCACTATGGCCCAGAGCGCCTTTATGATGCTCTAACTTTACACCACCAATCCATAATTCACGGTTGGCAACTAACTGGTGAAAGTCAATTCCAAAACCAATTCTAAAAGGTATGTTTGCCTGCATTACTTTGTCATTTCAATAAAAAATAAAATTCCCTGTTATTTGTCGGTTTACTGTAAGCCAATAAAAACGCCCCAAAAATAGGGGCGTATCATTATAATTAAAATAAATTTTTAATAGCTATTGTCCTGAATCGGCTTTTCCAAGATTGAAAAGAATACTAAATCTTAGAGTATTTGACAACGGATTTCTGTTCACTCCTGTTCCGGAAGGGATCAAATATGAAAAATTTAATCCAAACACATTGTAATTTAAACCTGCGCCCACTGTAAAATACTGCCTGTCACCTTTGGTAGGATTTTCATAAAAATAACCCAACCTCAAAGAGAACTGGTCGTTATAGGTATATTCTGTACCAACTGAAATCTGGAACTCTTTTAATTCTTCACTAAAACCGCCCGGGGCATCTCCAAATGAACTGAACCAGCTTTGTACAACGCCTTTGTTGTGGTATGAAACGAGGCCGGCAGAATCACCGATTGCAGGCGGCGTAGGTACCAATAATTTATTTATATCAAGGCCAAAAGTGACTTTACTTGTTTCATCTACCACATCTACGTAAGCCACCCCCAAGCCAAGGTTGGCCGGAATAAAATCACGTTCTGATGCGTCATTCGTATATGAAATTTTGGACCCAAGATTGGAAATTGCAACGCCCCAGTTTAAGCCAGAAACTGTTCCCCCTTTAGAACCATCATTAAATAAGGAAACATCGCCTGCAACCGCCGTTCCGGTTTTATACGTAGAACCGCTGGCAGACTGGCCGCTGGCGAGATTAGAGTTGATATATCTCAAAGAAATACCAAGACCAAGTTTTTCAGAAAGCTTACGCGAATAACCTGCGTCTATTGCAAATTCGCGCGGCCTGTAGGTTTGAAGATCGTTTCCTAAATTATCTGTGAACTGAATATTTCCGAGACTAAAATAACGCACGGAAGCTGAGATAGCCTGCACATCATCAAGTTGGTGATACCCGGCTGCAGAAACCAGGTACACATCATTAAGATCAAGCCCTTTTAACCAGGGGGTGTATGTTAGTGCAATCGCGGATTTATTTTGAGCAAAAGGAATTTTGGAAAGGTTCCAGAAAATCGAATTAGCATCGGGGATAGTGGCAATACCAACATCACCCATTCCGCCCGAACGTGCATCAGGTGAGATGCGAAGGAAGGGAACCGCAGTAGTGACCACATTTATTGAATTTGTAGTTTGTGCATTTACAGATACAGTCGCTCCAATCAGCATTACCATTGCAGTCAACTTTAACAAGGCTCTTTTCATGTGAATTTTAAATGTACTGGTTAGGTAGAATTCTCTTATAAATGTGGGGGTTGAAGATTGTAAAAATAATTTTTTTTTTTAAACATCCAATTAAAATTTAAGTATCAGTTAGTTTCCCGGGTTATGATGCACAATGAACGCCATATTGTATCAATTATTGCATTTTTATCGAAGCTTAAAAAAAGATTTTAAGCAATATTGTTTATAAATATTTAAACATAATCGGACAAAATAAATGATAAAAGAACGCAATTTGTGAAGACATTGCAAAAATATCATTAATGCTATATTTTAAGTTTGTCGATAAATTAAAACCAAATAAAGTATTTATATTCGCATTAGAAAAAGCCCTTTCACAATAAGAAAGAAAACCTTTCGTTATTTAATCTGCAAAACGAATGTACATGTCAAAATCATTATCCGCCGGGAAATTTACCCTTATAGTACTGGCAGCCCTGGTAGCTTTACCCTCATGTAAAAACGGAAGTATCTTCGGTAAAAAACATCAACAATCCTCCGTTACAGGATGGAATTACGATGATAAAAACTTTGGTAATTTCCATGTATTAAAAGCCAACGAGCAGAAAGCAGGCCCGGGGCTTGTATTTATTCAGGGCGGTACTTTCGTAATGGGAGCTAAGGAAGAAGATGTGATGGGTGATTGGAATAATGTTCCAAGAAGAGTGAGTGTAAATTCGTTTTATATAGATCAAACCGAAGTAGCCAACGTTCACTACCGTGAATATCTATATTGGCTTTCCAACACATTTGACGGTGATACCACAATAATGAGAATGGCATTACCCGACACATTAGTGTGGAGAAGTGAACTTGCTTATAATGAACCTTACGTTGAATATTATTTCCGTTATCCTGCTTATAATTATTATCCTGTTGTAGGTGTAACCTGGGAACAGGCTCATGATTTTTGTATCTGGAGAACTGACAGGGTAAATGAAAAAATATTGATCGATAAAGGTTACCTGAATAAAAGAGCGCCTCTTGCTGAAATGAAGGGCGGTGAAGGAGATGAAACCTTTAATACCGATACTTACATCATGAACCCGGAGTTGATCAACAATAAAACGGCACCTAAAAAAGGCGCTTTAAAGGATGTAAGCGGCAGACCAAGAAAAGTTGTAACTCTTGAAGACGGAATCCTGTTACCAGGATACCGGTTACCAACTGAAGCAGAATGGGAATATGCAGCTTACGGTATCATTGCTCAAAACCCTAAACCACGTACCAAAGAAAAAAATCATGGCGAGGAGGTTCTTTCAAACCAGCAAGTCTACTCCTGGAGTAAAAACGTGAATGGTCTTCGTGATAACCGTCGCGGTAGCTGGCAGGGAGAATTTTTGGCCAACTTCAAAAGAGGTAGTGGTGACGTGATGGGCGTTGCAGGAGGTTTGAATGATCGTGCAGCAATTCCCGGACCTGTAAAATCTTATTATCCAAACGGTTACGGCTTATACAATATGAGTGGAAATGTGAGCGAATGGGTAGCCGATGTATATCGCCCGATGACATCAATGGATGAAGATGATTTCAATCCTTATCGTGGTAACAAGTTCAAGAGATTTTATAAAGATGAAAATGGCGAATATGTGAGGGATACTTTAGGAAGATTGAAAAAAGAAGTGGTTCCCGACTCTGTAGCTGTTAAACGTCGTAACTATCAAAAAGGTGACGTGATCAATTATTTGGACGGCGATTCCATTTCAGATGTAACTTATGGATATGGCGTTACTTCATTGATAAGCGATAAATCGCGCGTAATAAAAGGTGGAAGCTGGAATGATATGCCCTATTGGTTATCCCCCGGTGCACGCCGTTTTATGAACCAGGATGAATCAAGCAGCACCGTTGGTTTCCGTTGCGCAATGACAAGGCTTGGAAGCCCCGAAGGAAACGGATTTAAAGAAGGGAACATCTTCGGTACAAGAAAACAAAATAAAAGTAAAAAATATTAAAATTTGTTCGTTTACTGGCAAAAAACCTCTTATTGAAAAAATAAGAGGTTTTTTATTTCAAGGATTTTCAGGTACTGTTTAATATTTTTGCTTCCCCAAAAAGGCCACCATTCATGTTTGAATTTCATGCTGATAGAAAGAGGTATTTCGATATACAGGCTTTAAATTCCTCAAAGTATATTTTGCCTTTCATAGAATTGAATCTTCAAGGTCACAGCAGGCATGCGTGTTTTGGAAATAGGATGTGGAGAAGGCGGAGTATTAAAGCCGTTTCTTGATAAAGGAACAGTTTGTGTAGGCGTTGAATTTGACCGTTTAAGAATTGAAAATGGTGAGAAATGGCTTTCTCAGGAAATTGAAAATGGACAGCTTTCTTTTGTTGTAAAAGATATCTACGATGCCGATGTAGAAAGCCTCGGTGGAAAATTTGACATCATTATCCTGAAAGATGTCATCGAACATATTCATGATCAATCAAAATTATTAGCGCGTTTAAAGGATTTTCTTACACCGCAAGGAATTATTTTTTTCGGTTTTCCGCCGTGGCAAATGCCTTTTGGAGGTCATCAGCAACTCTGCCAAAATTCATTATCAAAGGTTCCTTATTTTCATTTACTTCCCAGGTCACTTTACAGAAGCACTTTAAAATTATTTAAAGAACCGCCTCATATCATTAATGATTTGCTTGAAATAAAAGACACAGGAATTTCCATCGAAAGATTTGAGAAAATAGTAAAGCAAAACGATTATGAAATTTTAAATAAGATCAATTATCTTTTCAATCCTATTTATGAATACAAATTCAATATAAAACCGAAAAAGCAAAACAGCTTAATTGCCAAAATTCCTTACCTCCGGGATTATCTAACTACCTGCGTTTATTACATCATCGCTGCAAAATAAAAAATCCTGCATTTCTGCAGGATTAAGAATTTTTAAAAAAACTTATACCTTAAACTTCCTTCGCTCCTTCTACCAAAACAGATGCCTTATTATTCAAAACTTCCACAAATCCTCCCTGGATATTATATTGAGAAGAAGCGTTTTTATCTTTCAGGATTTTCAATTTTCCTGTTTTTAAGGCGCTTACAATGGGCGCATGTTTGTCCAACACTTCAAACATTCCACTGATTCCCGGAAGTTGAACTCCATACACTTCGCCGCTAAAAATTTTTTTATCGGGTGTTAATATTTCTAAAGTCATAGTTGTTTTAATTAGCTGATTGGCTAATTAGCTTTCCGATAGCTATCTGAATAGCCAATTATGAATTTGCTGCTTCCATCATTTTTTTACCTTTTGCAATAGCATCATCCAGATTTCCAACGAGGTTAAATGCAGCTTCAGGATATTCATCCACTTCTCCATCCATAATCGTATTAAAGCCACGGATGGTATCTTCAATAGAAACCAATACACCTTTCAAACCGGTAAACTGCTCTGCCACATGGAATGGCTGAGAAAGGAAACGCTGAACACGACGTGCACGGCTTACAGTTAATTTATCTTCATCACTCAATTCATCCAAACCAAGGATCGCAATAATATCCTGCAATTCTTTATAGCGTTGTAAAGTCAGTTTCACCCTGTTGGCACAGTCATAATGCTCTTCACCAACAATTGCCGGCGTCAAAATTCTTGAAGTAGAATCCAAAGGATCAACTGCAGGATAAATTCCAAGGTCAGCAATCTTTCTGCTCAATACCGTTGTTGCATCGAGGTGAGCGAAAGTTGTTGCCGGAGCCGGATCGTTAAGGTCATCCGCAGGTACATAAACCGCCTGAACTGAAGTAATTGATCCATTTTTGGTAGAAGTAATCCTTTCCTGCATCAATCCCATTTCAGTTGCCAATGTTGGCTGATAACCCACTGCAGAAGGCATACTACCCAACAAAGCTGAAACTTCAGAACCTGCCTGGGTAAAACGGAAAATATTATCTACGAAAAACAAAATATCTTTTCCTCTTCCGGTTCCATCTCCATCACGGAAATATTCAGCAACGGTTAATCCGCTCAATGCCACACGTGCTCTTGCTCCGGGAGGTTCATTCATTTGCCCGAATACAAAAGTTGCTTTAGAATCTTTCAATTCTTCCATATTCACTGTGTCAAGATCCCATCCGCCTTCTTCCATACTATGAATAAACTTTCGCCATATTTCATAATGCCGGCTTCGATCATTTCACGCATCAGGTCATTTCCTTCACGGGTTCTTTCTCCTACACCGGCAAATACCGACAAACCACTATAAGCTTTCGCAATATTATTGATAAGCTCCTGGATCAATACGGTTTTACCTACACCCGCACCACCAAACAAACCGATCTTACCACCTTTTGCATAAGGTTCAATCAGGTCAATTACTTTAATTCCGGTAAATAAAACTTCCGTAGCAGTACTCAAATTTTCAAATAACGGCGGTTGACTGTGAATAGGGCGGCCATTCTTTTTGCTCACTTGTGGCAAGCCGTCGATTGCATCACCGGTTACATTAAACAAACGGCCGTTTATATCATCACCCACCGGCATTAATATTGGAGAACCGGTATCAACCACGTCCATTCCGCGTTTCAGGCCCTCAGTTCCATCCATTGCAATACAACGAACACTATCTTCACCCAAGTGCTGCTGAACTTCCAACACCAATTTATCACCATTCTCTTTAGTAAGTTCCAACGCATGAAATATCTCAGGAAGTTTGTTTTCGCCTGCAAAATGCACGTCTACAACTGCTCCGATGATTTGTTTTACTTTTCCGGTATTTGCCATAAAATTTTATTAAAAAGTCGTTATTTCAATTTGGCCGCAAAGGTAAGATGAACGGATTAAAATGACAACAATGATTAGAGAATATTTCTATCTTTTAAGAAGTAATTAATTGAGGTCAAAACACGAATCTTAATTTTTTGTTTGTTTACTGTAAGAATGAAACCAGGAGGTTATTTTCATTTCACTAAAGCGCCTTCTGACCGGAAATATTTACCGATAACAGGCAATCCACGCATCTCCCGCCATTCCACCTTAACAACAAAAGCAACATATAGCATGATAAGAAAAGTACCTGAAAGAATACTTGCCATAAATCCGGGAACAAAATGCTTAAAGATCTTGTGGACAAAAAACAGGAATACGACGATAACTATATAGGCACACAATTTTCTCCATGCATAAGGAATTCTGTAATCTTTTTGTCCCCACATAAAAGAAATTACCATCATACTTCCATAACAACAAAATGTGGCCCATGCACAAGCCATATACCCGAAATACGGAATGAAGAAGTAGTTGATCACTAAAGTTATTATTGCTCCAACAATAGTAATATAGGCGCCGGCAATCGTCTTATGCGTAAGCTTGTACCAGATGGAAAGATTGTAATAAATACCGAGAAACATGTTTGCTAAAAGCAGTATAGGAACTACTTTGAGGCCTGTCCAATATATTTTTAATTTTTCCGGATCGGTGCTTAAAAAATATTTCCAGATATCGATGTAAAGAGATACTACGAGGAACATTGTTGTAATTGTTATTACAAAGAATTTCATCACCCTCGCATACACCTTTTGTGGGTCTTTTCCTTCGGCCTGTTTGAAAAAAAATGGTTCAGCTCCCAGCCTGAAAGCCTGGATAAATAAAGTAATAAGAATAGATAATTTGTAACAGGCTGAATAAATACCAACCTGGTCTTTCGCTGCAGTAACGTCGGTCACAGGAGCCAGCCAGGAAAGCATAATACGATCAAAGGTTTCATTGATCATTCCCCCAAAACCCGCGATAATCAAAGGCATTGAATAGATCATCATTGCCATCCATATTTTCTTATTAAACTGAAACCTGAATGAAAAAAGCTCTTTTTGCAAAAAGATCAAGGCGGAAAAAGACGCAATCACGTTGGCTATAATAATATATCCGACACCATAATTGGGGTTGTAAAATGTGCCAAAAAAACCATTTGGATTTTGAGCCGCCCAACGGGGGCAAATCGACAATAAAAAATAAGTAACTAATATTTGGAGACAAATGGTAGAAATACGAATTAGGGCATATTTCCTTGGGCGCTGATCCAATCTTAATTTGGCAAAAGGAAGAGTCGAAAGCGTATCAAAAGCAATAATCAACGCTGCATAAACAATAAATTCAGGATTATTATCGAGCCTTAATAAATGGGCGATAGACGATTTGAATAAGATTAAAATACTTGTAAGTAATACCGTAGTTGTAACAATGGAAATTATTGAAGTATTATAAATAGCCCGGGGATCTTTTTCTTTTGTTGCAAAACGAAAAAAAGCAGTTTCAATTCCATAAGTAAAGATTACATTCAGAAATGGGATTGCGGCATACAGGATACTCATATCGCCATATTGCGCAACAGTCAATTTTGTAGTGAAGTAAGGTGTAAGCAGGTAAAACAAAAATCGCGCAGCAATCGAGCTTACGCCATACCACATAGTTTGTCCTGCTAATTTTTTTATGTTGCTCAAACAAGTTGGGGTTTAGAAAAGCGCAAATTTAGTTGTTATCCTATGTAAAATTAAAATTGTGATTATTTGTTGGTTTACTATTAACGATAACCGGAATGGAATATTCTAATCAAAAAAATTTGTAATTTTCTTTCTACCGGCTTTAATGATTCCTTTTTCTTTCTTCACCTTGACCCGCTTTTCCTTTGAGGCTTTGGTAGGCTTTGTAGGCTTGCGTTTTTTTCTTTTGATTAAAGCATTGTTTAACAGCAAGTGCATTTTCACAATCACTTCTTCTTTATTCCCTAATTGTGTTCGTTCAGTCTGGCTTTTTACAATAAGAAAACCATCGTTGGTAATTTTATTCGCCAGTTTTTCAAGGATCAGTTCCTTTTGACTATCGGTAAGAATTTCAGATGAAGCAACATGAAACAAACCTTCGACCATTGTTTCAACTTTGTTCACGTTTTGACCGCCTTTACCACCGCTCCGTGCCGTCTTAAATTTTATTTCGCTTAACACATTTATCATGTGCTAAAAATACAAAAATTACAAGCGAATTTTCCGCAGTGCCTTCAGGTTGCAATAAATTCGTAATTTGTACCGGTATTTTTGAAATACAGAAAAAAAATCCATTTTTGCATACAACCAACAGTAAATGAAGTTAAAAGATATATACTCATCCCTGTACGAAAGAAAAGAAAATGGCCAAAAATCTTTTGCTGTTTTGATCGACCCGGACAAGGTAGACCATGAAAAACTAGAACGACTTATTCGTCTTTCATTGGCAGCAAAAGTTGATTATTTTTTAGTAGGCGGAAGCCTGGTTATTTCAAATTATCTTGACGAATGTGTTCAGTTTATTAAACGGAATTGTTCTATTCCTGTTTTACTTTTTCCAGGCAGTTCTTCCCAGGTGTCAAAATATGCTGACGCGTTACTCTATCTTTCTTTAATAAGCGGGCGAAATCCCGAGTTATTGATCGGGCAGCATGTGGTGAGCGCGCCTGCCATAAAAAAAAGCGGGCTTGAAATTATGAGTACCGGGTACATGGTCATTGACGGAGGCGCACCAACTACGGTTTCCTACATTTCAAATGCAACACCCCTACCTGCTGATAAAAATGAAATTGCAATGTGTACAGCCATGGCGGGTGAAATGCTGGGAATGAAACTTATTTATATGGATGCCGGCAGCGGTGCAAAAGTTCCTATTACAGAAAGCATGATAGAACTTGTTGCTAAATATATTGAAGTCCCTTTAATTATTGGTGGAGGAATTAAAGAACCTGAAAAAGCCTACCTAAACTGCAAAGCAGGAGCCGATGTGATTGTAGTTGGCAACGCGATAGAAAAAGACGAATCATTAATAACAGAAATAGCTTCTGCTGTTCACTCGGTTCCCCTGAAAATATTGAATTGATTTTTTATTGAGGTCTGAAAACCTGGTTGGATACTGGTGGAATATCCGGTATCTTAATACTGTTAAAACCGTGATTGGTTGCTTTGTGGCAATCGTTGCAAGTTGCAGTTAAAAGGATAAAGCTGCTGTCAAATTTATTTTGGTCTTTGTCCTTTATTGCAGCAGAAATACTATCTATCGCAGGATCAATCATACCTATTGATTTCACTTCGGGTCTGTCAGAACAATATTTTGGAATATCATCCAATGCTTCCTGGATTTCGCCTACTTCAAAATTTGCCAAATCCCAGTTTCCGTATTTGCCTGCAAACCAAAGTTTTGCATGATGAACCTGGATATCGGACATAAATTCACCAAGGCCTGGTTTATACGTATTATCTAATTGTGTCTGCAGGCTATCGACCCTTTTTTGCAGAATAGCTGTTTCGTTGGTGGCGTGATTGCAGGAAAATAAAAATATTGCTACTCCAAAAAATAAATTTTTCATAAGAAAAAAATAAGCAATGAATTTAGCAATATTTCTTAAAAGAAAAGTTACAAACTCATCATTTCTTTGAATTTAACTGCCTGCCTGCGGCTCACTTCGATTTTTTCGCCGCCGGTCAAATCGAGCAAAAGACCACCGTTGAAATAAGGCTCTATTTTTTCAATCATTCTCAGGTTGATGATATGCTTCCTGTTTGCCCGAAAAAAGGCTTTCTCATCAAGTCTTTCTTCAAGTGCATTAAGTGATTTTAAAATAAGAGGTTTGTTAGTTCCGAAAAAAACTTTTGCATAATTTCCCACGCTCTCAAAAAGACGCACTTCCGAAAGTTTTACAAACCAGCAGCGTTCACCATCCTTCACAAATACCTGGTCGTTTTCACTCAAAATGCCGCGGTTGTTATACGACAGCATTTCTTCTTCATTCTTTTGCCGCACTTTTAAAAGCGCTTCCGCAAGCCGTTGAGGTTCCACAGGTTTCATCAGGTAATCCAGCGCATTGACATCAAAAGCTTTTAGGGCATATTCATCATAAGCCGTTACAAAAATCACATGAGGCGCTTTGTCCAATTGGCTTAGCATATCAAAGCCACTTTTACCGGGCATTTGAATGTCCAAAAAGATAAGATCTGGATTTAATGCTTCGATCTTTTCAATTCCTTCGGAGGCATTTGCCGCTTCCCCTATTATTTCCACATCAGAAAACTCATCTAACATTCTCCTGAGCTCGCTCCTGGCAAGTCTTTCATCATCAATCAAGATTACTTTCAGCATATTCATAACTTATTACTTACTAATTATAACTTTTAATACTCTACGGGCATTACAATTTTAGATTGCACTTTTGTTCCCGCAATTTCTTCAACTTTAAAATAAGCATTGCCATTACATAAAAATTTTAGCCTGTCACGCGTACTTTTAAAACCAAAACCTTCATCGCTGTTCATCTCAAGGTTACCTGAATTCTGAACAATCAATTCAAAATCCTTATTTGTAAACCTTGAAATTATTCTTATGGTTCCACCGTTAATTCTTTTACTGATACCGTGTTTAATAGCATTTTCTACTAACGTTTGCAACATCATTGGTGGCACTCGTTGTTCAAGTGTATCTTCATCAATATCCATTTCTACTTTTAATCTTTCTTCAAACCGCATTTGTTCCAAAGCCAAATAATCTTTCACAATATCCAGTTCTTTGTGCAGCGGAACGGTTTCTAATTTTTCTACCTGGAGGCTGCTTCTTAAAATGTTTGAAAGTTCGGTAATGGCGGTCCTTGCCCTTTTTGGATTTTCATCCACCAACGCCCGTATACTATTTAAGGAATTAAAAATAAAGTGAGGATTAATGTGAGATTTGATAGTTTTCAGTTCCAGTTCTTTAACTGTTTTTTCAAGATTTAAGCGATCCACTTCATCTCGGCGGTTTCTTTCCAGGTAATGCCAAATCATATAAAGCAATAACCACAATGCGATCAAAATAAAAGTGAAAATAATATCCCACCAAAAACGGCCGCGGTGCTGTTCCTCATACCTCCAGGCTCCATTATTATTTCTATACCAACCGGTGTTTCTTTTAATATTTTGAACTGCCTGGTAATTTGTAGAATCTTTAGGTGCACCCTTTTGCGCCAGGTAATACTGCGTTCCGGCAAGTCCAAGTGCTTTTTCTTTTGCAATTGCTTCTTTTAGATTCTGGTTTTTTTCATATTGCACTAAAGAGTTACCGGTAATAAGCGCAGTGGATTTTGCACCATAATAGGCAAGAAGCCCGGTAAGCATTACACTTAGTACAAACAGCCCGATAACTTTATCAGTCGAAAATTGGATCCACTTTGTTTTTCTAAGTACAAAACGCAACAAATGGGTGGCAATAATATACCAGCAAAATTCAATGAACAGGATCGCTAAAAGAAGATGCCTCCTATCTGCGGATTTCCAATAAACATCCTGAAGTAAAAAATAAAAAAAGGCAAGATTCAGCAAAGTCCAGCCACCCCAGCCAAGAATTTGGCACAACCAGTATCTGTAAATTCTCTTTCGCATTATACAAATTTACGCGTAAAAAGCAGCATCAATAGGGAGGACTTGATTAGTGGTGAAAAGCAACGTTTAAAAGGTGCAAAAGTTAATGTAAATGTACCCTAAATCATTTTAACTTTAAAAAACTTTAGTTTTACAAGGTAGAAAAAAAATTTAATGCAAAACCAAAATTTAAATAAAGAAAAAGAAATATTGAGCCCGGCCGAAAGAGAATTTGAAAATAATATCCGCCCCGCTATAATTGAAGAATTTAGCGGACAGGCACAAATCATTGAAAACCTGAGGATTTTTATAAAAGCCGCAAAACAGCGGGAAGAAGCGCTCGATCATATATTATTTCACGGGCCGCCGGGACTTGGAAAAACAACTTTGAGCCGCATTGTTTCCAATGAACTGGGTGTGAATATTAAAGAAACCAGCGGACCTGTAATTGAAAAACCGGGAGATCTTGCCGGATTACTTACCAATCTTGAACCAAATGATGTTTTATTTATCGATGAAATTCACCGGCTGAGCAATGTGGTGGAAGAATATTTGTATGCGGCGATGGAAGACTATCGTATTGATATAATGATTGATACCGGACCAAATGCAAGAAGTGTGCAGATAAATCTAAATCCATTTACATTGATCGGCGCCACGACCCGAAGTGGTTTACTTACGGCGCCGTTGCTTTCAAGATTTGGCATTAAATCAAGATTGGAATATTATGACACTGCAACGTTACAAAAGATCATTTTGCGTTCGGCCGCTATTTTAAAAACAAAAATAACTTCAGACGCCGCGACAGAAATTGCCGGAAGGAGCCGCGGAACGCCACGAATTGCAAATGGCTTATTAAGAAGAGTGCGCGATTTTGCTCAAGTGCTTTCAAATGGAGTTATCGACTTAAGAATTACGCAACACGCTCTAAAGGCTTTGAATGTGGATGAATTTGGGCTTGATGAAATGGACAACCGTATTTTAACCGTGATCATTGATAAATTCAAAGGCGGCCCTGTTGGCATTACCACCCTGGCAACCGCCGTAGGCGAAGAATCAGGAACTTTGGAAGAAGTTTATGAACCTTTCCTCATACAGGAAGGTTTTATTATGCGCACGCCACGCGGAAGAGAAGTGACTGAAAAAGCTTATCGCCACCTGGGCAAAATTCCTCGCAGAAACAGTAAAGGACCTGAGTTGTTTTCCTGAGAAAACAACTACCAGTAAACGAACAAATAAACACGATTTTATTCAGAATAATCTGCGAAAACCGTGCAATTCGTGGCTGGCATTTTCTTCAGTTTTCCAATAAACCGCGTTACAGATAAACGAACAAATAAACACAATTTCTATTCAGAATAATCTGCGAAAATCCGTGTAATCCGTGGCTGGCATTTTTCATTTTCGAATAAACCGCATTGCGGCAAACGAACAAATAAACACAATTTCTATTCAGAATAATCTGTGAAAATCGATGTAACCCGTGGCAAAAAAATCTATCTTCGTTCCATGTCTACTTACAGAGAAATTTTAGTAAAAAAGTTTAGGGAAGAGTATGAAAGACTTAACAACGAACAAAAAAAAGCGGTTGATACGATTGAAGGTCCGGTGATGGTTATCGCAGGGCCGGGAACGGGAAAAACACAAATACTGGCCGCTAGAATCGGAAAGATTTTGTTGGATACTGACGCTCTTCCGCAAAATATTTTATGCCTCACTTATACCGATGCCGGCGCTATCGCCATGCGCAAAAGATTGTTGCAATTTATTGGCCCGGATGCATACAAAGTCAATATTTATACGTTTCCATGGTTTTTGCAATGAAGTGATACAGCAAAATTTATCATTGTTTGAAAAAACAGCGCTCAACCCGGTTTCAGACCTTGAAAAAATTCAGCTTTATAAAACGCTTATTGATAATCTTCCAAAAAATAATCCTTTAAAAAGATACCGTGGCGATGTGTATTACGAAATAAAGAATCTTCAGAAATTATTTTCTGCAATGAAAAGAGAAGGATGGACGCCGGAATACCTTATTGAAAAGATCGATCGTTTATCTTGAAAAGAATTAAAGACGACGAAAATTTTAAATACAAAAGGGCTTCAAAAAAATCAGGAAAAGAAGTGGGCGATTACAAAGCCTTCCTATTTTAATGAAGTGGAGCGAATGAAAAAGTTGTGCGCGGCAGTAAATGAATTTAAGCATTTTCAAAACCTGATGAAGCAAAACAATCTTTATGATTTTGACGATATGATCAATTGGGTGATCGCGGTATTTAAAGAAAATAAAAATGTGTTGGCTGATTACCAGGAAAGATTTCAATACATCTTGGTTGACGAATACCAGGACACAAGTGGCACTCAAAATGAAATTGTAAAACTGTTGATTGACTTCTGGGACGAACCCAACGTGTTTGTTGTAGGCGATGATGATCAAAGTATCTATCGTTTCCAGGGAGCAAATGTGGAGAACATGGAAAATTTTGCCAAAAGTTATGGCGGACCTTTTAAAGATCGTTCTTACCAATAATTATCGCTCTACAAAGCCTATTCTCGATGTTTCAAAATCTCTGATCGACAGAAATGCGGAACGGCTCATTCATAAATTTCCCGGGCTTACCAAAGAGCTAAAATGCTCGAAGGAAGAACTGCAAAAATTAATTGATCTTCCTGCAATTATTGAATACAACACGATAAAAGATGAAATGGCTGATGTGACCAATAAGATTGAAAAGCTTATTAGTGAAGGAATTGAGCCGGGAAAGATCGCCGTAATTTATAAAGAGAACAATTATGGCGAACAGTTAATGAAATATTTTCGGCTGAAAAAAATTCCCTATTTTTCTAAAAAGAGCATCAACATCCTGGACGATCCTTTCGCAAAAAAAATTATCCAGATTACTAAGATATCTCGCCGCTGAACACGATATCCCTTTTGGCGGAGATGAACTTTTATTCGAAATTTTGCATTTTGATTTTTACAAAATCCCACCGATAGAAATTGCCAAATTAACGGTAGAAGTAAGCAGCAAAAATTATAACGGCCAGCACACATCTCTCAGAAAATTATTGTTCGAAAAAGCAAACGCAATTGCCAAAGATCTTTTTGACACCGGTATCAATCCGGCATTAAAAAATTTCAGCAAAATGCTGGAACAATTAATTGCAGATGTTTCTAACGTTCCTCTACAAACCCTTTTTGAAAAAGTAATCTCAGATGCCGGAATCCTGTCGTACATCATGAAAAGTGAACACAAGATCAGGCTGCTGCAAATTCTTACCGGCTTCTTTGATTTTATAAAAGATGCTACCGCGCGCAACCCATCATTGGATTTGAAAGGTTTGATAGATGTGATCGATCTTATGAAAAAAGAAAAACTTCCTTTACCCCTTATGCAGTTTTCAGGAAACAGTTCTGGTGTAAATCTGCTAACCGCCCATGGTTCAAAAGGGTTGGAATTTGAACATGTTTTTATTACAGGAATGAACGCGCATTTGTGGGAGAAAAAAAATAATCCAAATGACGGATACAAACTTCCGGATACTTTATTTTCTTCACTTCCTTCGGGAAGTGCGGAAGAAGAATTGCGGAGATTATTCTATGTAGCGATCACCCGCGCTGAAAAACATCTAAACATTTCTTATGTCAAATTACGACCGGACGCAAAAGATGCAGAGCATTCCATGTTTGTCGCAGAAATTGTTGAAGGGAATAATTTAAAGATCGAAACCGTCAAATTATCTGAAGAACAATTGATGGAATTTGAAATTTTGAATTATGTTGCACAGGCGCCGGAACTTGATAAAAATGAAGATGATTTTATCACCACCAGGCTCGAAAAGTATGTGATGAATGTTACCTCATTGAACAATTATCTCGATTGTCCACTTGGATTTTATTATAAAAATCTCATACGAATTCCGGCAGGAAAATCAGAAACACTGGAGTTTGGAAGCGCTATACATTATGCTTTGCAGAAACTTTTTGAGGAGATGCAAAAAAGTAAGGAACAACAATTCCCTCCTAAAGAACGAGTGATCGAACATTTTAAATGGTATCTGAAAAGACATCGGGAAAATTTTACACCTGAATCATTTGCAAGAAGAATGGAGCAGGGGGAAATTGTTTTGGGTGAGTATTATGATGAGCATATGCACGATAGCAACAAAATAGTTGCAATAGAAAGAAATATAAAAAATGTGGTGAACGGAATTCCGATTAAAGGAAAAATTGATAAAATGGAATTTAATGGAAAAGAAGTGAATGTGGTTGATTACAAAACCGGAGATGTAAACAGCAATTACACCAAAAAAAAATTACTGGCACCCAATGCTGACAACCCGCTGGGCGGCGATTATTGGCGGCAAGCGGTTTTTTATAAAATCCTGATCGATAATATGGATGGAAAAGACTGGAAAGTGGTAAGCTCAGAATTTGATTTTGTTGAGCCCGATAAATCAAAAGGATTCCAAAAAAGGAAAATTTTTATCGAACCTTCTGATATTACAACAGTAAAGCAACAATTAACCGATGTTTGGAACAAGATCCAGGCAAGAGATTTTTATACCGGTTGCGGAAAAGAAGATTGTACCTGGTGCAACTTCGTAAAAGAAAACGAAATTCACATCGCGCTTCATGACATCATCGAAGAAGAACAGGAGATTTAATTTTAATTTAGGAAGTACAAAAAACCATTATCGGTGCAAAGCCTTTAAGTTTGCTTTTCTGAAATGAAGATTTATAATTCCATAATAGTTTTATTAGCTGCCACATTTTGTTATTTTCTTTCTGTTTTAGGAAGCGGATGTGCACAGATCGGAATGCCAACCGGCGGACCGCGTGATTCCACTCCTCCTGTTTTATTAAATGCAACTCCACCAAACGGCACTATCCATTTTACAGGAAACAGGATCGTTTTAACGTTTGATGAATATGTACATTTACAGGATCTTCAAAAAGATTTGCTGATTTCACCTGAACCAAAATTGCCACCCAATGTAACTTCTAAATTAAAAACAGTTAGTATTAAAATCAGGGACACACTTCAACCAAACACCACTTACAGTTTTCAATTAGGCGATGCCATACAGGACATTAACGAGAACAATCCTTTACACGATTTCACTTATGTTTTCTCGACAGGGTCTTACATTGATTCGCTTACTTTTAACGGAAGTGTAATTCTTGCTGAAACCGGAAAACCTGACAGTACGTTAATTGCAATGCTCTATAAAAACCTGGACGATTCTGCTGTTTATAAAGAGAAGCCGCGGTATGTGGCCAGATTAGATTCGTCGGGAAATTTTCATTTTAAAAATCTTGCCGGAGGCACTTATCATTTGTATGCTTTGAAAGATCTAAGCGGGCAAAAAACGTATAACAATCCTTCACAACTTTTTGCGTTTGCCGATAGCGCCATTCAAATTTCAACAGGAGCAGGCCCTGTAAAATTATACGCCTATTCACAAAACGAATATGTAAAGCCGTCAGCCAAACTGGCCGCTCCTGTGAAAAAAGGAGCTGAAAAAATATTAAAGTACAACACTGCAGCTACAGGCGGTTCGCAGGATCTACTTTCCCCACTCACCATAGATTTCGCAGTCCCTTTAAAGAATTTTGATTCTTTAAAGATTAAACTGACAGATACCTTATTTAACCTGGTTCAATCGGCAGGAATAACTCTAGATACAACACAAACTGTAATTGCCATTAGAAATAACTGGACACCCGATACAAAGTATAAGCTGGTAATTGATAAAGATTTTGCCACCGATACTTTAGGAGATGAACTGTTAAAATCAGATACAATCAGTTTTACGACAAAACGTGAGAATGAATATGGGAGTATCAAACTTAATTTCACAAATCTTGATAAGATTGCTCACCCGGTTTTGCAATTTGTAAAAGATAATAAAGTAGTCGATTCCTTCAAATTAACTTCTCCGACGTTCAGCAGAAAATTATTTGAACCGGGCGAATATGAGTTACGGATATTGAATGACGAAAATGACAACGGAACATGGGATCCGGGAAATTATCAACTTAAAAAACAACCCGAAATAGTAACTCCGATCACAAAGAAATTCAGTTTCCGCGCTGATTGGGATAATGAAGCCGATATCATACTTTAATGTCACTTATCTTTTTCAAATCTGTTTAGTTAAAATAAAAATCGTTACTATTTGTCGGTTTGCTACAGTTTCAATACTTAAAAATCAAACATGTAATTCTTAATTTTGCACAATGATATTTTCCTCCTCTCTTTTAGAAAATGCGGTAAATGAATTTGCAAAATTGCCCGGTATTGGTAAAAAAACTGCTTTGCGGCTTGTGCTTCACCTTTTGAAAAAAGAAATAACAGATGTGAAAGGCTTTAGTGATGTTATTTTAAAAATGAGGGAAGAAATTCATTTTTGTTCACGCTGCAAAAATATTTCGGATAAAGAGTTGTGCAACATTTGCGACAACAAGAGCCGCCAACAACATGTTATTTGCGTGGTTGAAAATATCCGCGATGTAATTGCCATTGAAAGTACGCAACAATATAACGGGCTTTACCATGTTCTTGGCGGAATTATTTCTCCTTTAGACGGAATAGGACCTGATCAGTTAGAAATTGATTCACTTGTAAAACGGGTAAATGAAGAAAAGACCGAAGAACTGATTTTTGCATTAAGCCCGAATATACAAGGCGATACTACCATCTATTATATTAGTAAAAAATTAAAGGAAACAACTATAAAAATAACTACTATTGCGCGTGGCATTTCTTTTGGAGGAGAACTCGAATATGCCGATGAAATGACACTCGCCCGAAGCATTTCCAACAGGATGCCGATTGAAACCTATGCCGGGAATAACAAGTGGTAACAACTTATTTAATACGCATTTATTAATTTATTGAATCAGCCATAATTTACTATCTTGCAATTCCATGCAAACTGAAAAAATTTGAGTAACCTTATTCATACAGAATACAAACCTGTCATCGGATTTTCATCTGGTGACATTAACGGAATTGGCCCTGAACTGATCATAAAAACACTTTCCGATAATCGAATTCATGAATTTTTTACGCCGGTGATTTTTGCCAGTAATAAAGTCATTAATTTTTACAGGAAAAGTATCCCGGATTATAATTTCAATTTTACAACTCTAAAGGATTTTAATAAAATAAATACAAAACAGGTTAATATTTATAACTGCTGGGAAGAAGAGGTGGTAATCAATCCGGGGGAGTTAAATGAAACCGGCGGCAAATATGCCGTAAAAAGTCTATTAGCCGCTTGCGAAGCACTGAAGAATGGCCAAATCGAAGCCTTGGTAACGGCCCCTATTCACAAAAAAAATGTTCATAGCAACGAATTTCCTTATGCAGGCCACACCCCCTTTTTGAAAGATTTCTTTGAACAAAGAGACGTGGTGATGCTACTCGCGGCAGGTGATTTCAGAGTAGGACTGGTAACTGAACACGTGGCACTAAAAGATGTGACTCAATACATTACGAAAGAAAACATTCTAAGCAAGATTAATATTTTGCATGCTTCTCTTAAAAGAGATTTCAATATAGAAAAGCCAAAGATTGCTGTTCTCGCCTTAAATCCACATTCAGGAGATGAGGGGCTGATAGGAACAGAAGAAATAGAAATTATCAGGCCGGCTGTTGTAGAAGCAAAGCATTATAATATGATTATTTCTGGGCCCTACAGTGCGGATGCTTTTTTTGCACGCAATTATCAAACCCGTTTTGACGCGGTTTTAGCCATGTATCACGACCAGGGTTTGATTCCTCTAAAATCACTGGCATTTGGAGAGGGGCTAAATTATACTGCAGGATTACCAGTAGTGAGAACGAGCCCTGATCATGGAACAGCTTTGGATATTGCCGGGAAAAATAAAGCCGATGCGGCATCATTTACCGCTGCCACGTTCGGAGCATTGGAAATCTTGAAAAATCAGGCATTTTTCGATGAAAATCATAAAAATCCTTTGAAAAAAACGAGTGGTTCTGTATTAGCAGGCGGACCAGATGAGTAATATTGAAAAACCAAAAACAAAATAACTGCAATTCTTTTTCGTTATTAAAATTGATGCTATTTTGTTTTTAATTTGAACAAAGGTATACATTTGTAAAAGGATTTTTTTAACACCATTGCATGGAGAATATCATTTTTAGCTGCGGATTGGCTTTTTTAATTACATTCTTTTCTATCCCGGTAATAATCGAAGTTGCGAAGGACAAAAAGCTATTTGATGTGCCGGGCGAAAGAAAGATCCATAATGTAGTTATTCCCACCTTAGGGGGGTTAGGGATCTTTGCCGGCTTTATTTTCGCTACCCTCATTGGTCTTCCACCTTCTGAAAATTCTGTTCTTCAATATTTCGTAGCTGCTATAATGATCATTTTTTTTATGGGAATAAAAGATGATATATTAATTCTTACCGCTACAAAAAAATTCGTCGGGCAGCTAATTGCCGCCTGTATCATCATAAAGTTTGGAGGAATTGAAATAAAAGATCTCTATGGTATTCTTGGCATTCACGCATTACCACCTACTGCCGCTTTTTTAATAACTCTTTTTACCATAGTTGTTATTACTAACTCTTTCAACCTGATTGACGGGGTTGACGGCTTGGCGGGAAGCCTGGGATTGCTTACTTCGCTTATTTTTGGAATATACTTTTACTATTCAGGGCAAACCCTTTACGCAATTATGGCTTTATCTCTTGCCGGAAGCCTTGTGGGTTTTTTAATTTACAATTTTCATCCGGCCAGAATTTTTATGGGTGATACAGGCTCGTTGTTGATTGGTCTTATCAATTCAATACTGGTAATTAAATTTATTACTGTTGCATCTGATCCAACATCATTAATTCCTTTAGCCTCAGCTCCGGCTTTAGGTTTTGCGATTTTAATTGTTCCCCTTTTTGATACCCTAAGAGTAGTAAGCCTTCGGATTATTAGCCGTCGTTCGCCATTTTGGCCCGACAGGAATCATATTCACCACTTTCTTTTAGACATCGGATTTAGCCATAAAACAGTAGCTTTAACCTGTGTTGTTGCTAATATCCTTTTTATTGTAATGGCTTACTTTTTACGCTTTGCGGGTACTCCTGTAGTAATGCTGGCGCTTGCATTGGTTTCCACGCTTGTAGTAAGCATTGTTTATTATAAAAAGCCGAAAAGAAAAATCGTGGTCACCAACGGCCAACTCCATGAAGAGACCATTATCACTTCGCACAAGATTTTTACACTCACAGGAGAATCGGTAGGGCAGGACTAATGCCAAATTTCCCTTTTATCATTTCGTTTTCATAAATTTGTTCACTTTTATAAAGTCGCTTTTGACTTTAATTAGTATTTATTAAATTTTGAGAAATGTTAGAAGAGACATCAGGAATAATTGACGAAGCCACGATTTCAATGAAAAAAGCTACCGAGCATTTTGAAACTGAATTAGTAAAAATCAGGGCAGGAAAAGCAAGTCCGAACATGCTGGATGGCATAACGGTTGACTATTACGGAACGCCTACACCAATTAACCAGGTAGGTAATTTAAGTGCAATAGACGCACGCACGCTCACCATACAACCATGGGAAAAAAATATGCTTCAGCCGATTGAAAGAGCGATCATAGCTGCTAACATTGGCATTAATCCTCAAAATGACGGTAACATCATCCGCCTATTTTTGCCGCCTTTAACTGAAGAAAGGAGAAAAGAATTTGTAAAAAGAAGCAATGCTGAAGGCGAGCAGGCAAAAATAGCGATCCGTAATATCCGCCGGGATGCTATAGAACAAGTTAAAAAAGCCCAGAAAGAAGGCTTGAGTGAAGATGAAGCAAAAGAAGCCGAAGATGAGATTCAATCCATCACTGATACACACATTACACTTGTTGAAAAACATTTGATCGCTAAAGAAAAAGAAATTATGTCGGTCTAAAGCAAAGTTTCATGCTAAATGAACAATTACTCATATTAATAACCGCTCCGCTGTATATCATTGTAATCGGTGCAGAAATAATTTTAAGTAATCTTCATTTTAAAAAATATTACACCTTAAAGGACACATTAATGAATATGTATCTATGTATTCTTAATGGCGGCATTGACCTTTTTTTTAGAGCTGTTTATTTGGTCATCCTTGCTGAGTTGTTCCAGTTTCATTTCATCGGCTTAGCATTCAACCCTGTTCTTTATTGGTTCTTGCTTTTTATTGGCGAAGATCTTGCTTTTTATTTTGAACATCGTGTAGATCATTTTTGCAGAATATTTTGGGCAGTACATGTTACTCACCATTCTTCAGAGGAATTTAATTTGACGACCGGGTTTCGCTCTTCCGTATTACAACCTCTTTATCGATTTATCTATTTTATTCCATTGGTTTTGCTTGGGTTCAAACCATTGGATATTGTTTTTATGTATTCGCTCACCCAGATCTACGGGATACTGGTGCATACACAGTATATCAGGAAAATGCCTGCGTGGTTTGAGGCAGTGTTTGTAAGTCCTGCTCACCATCGTGTTCATCACGCCAGTAATGTCCGTTACCTGGATAAAAACTTAGGTATGGTACTCATTATATGGGACAAAATTTTTGGAACCTTCCAGGAAGAAGTAAATGAAGATCCGGTAAAGTACGGATTGACCAAACCAATATCACAACCTTATCATCTTACCAATATCATCCTTCATGAATGGAAAGATATTTCGCGGGATCTGCATAAAAAAATACCGTTATCTGCAAAAATAAAATACCTGGTAATGCCGCCTGGCTGGAGCCACGACGGAAGTACTAAAACAGCCAAAGAATTAAGAAAGGAACTATATAATTCAGAAAAAAAGTACCTGCCTTCCAAGACTTATTTCCCCAAAATTTTCAAATTTAAATAAGTACATTTAATAAATTTTTGATATTACGCAACCTTTACTTTTCATCCTAAAATTCAAAATTTATGAGCTTTATTAAAGATTTTAAATCGTTCGCTGTCAAGGGCAATGTTATGGATCTTGCTGTTGCAGTTATTATAGGCGCAGCTTTCAGCGCCATAGTTTCATCGTTGGTAAAGGATATCATTACTCCACTTATCCTCACGCCCGCTTTAGATGCGGTAGGAGCCAAAAATCTGACAGAACTTAAATGGGGGCATGTGACGTATGGAAATTTTCTGGCAGCTGTAATTAATTTTATTGTAATTGCGTTGGTCATATTTATGCTGATACGGTCAATTGCAAAGTTCCAGAAAAAAGAGGCAGAGAAACCCGCGCCGCCTCCTGTGTCTACTACCGATAAATTGTTGGGGGAGATAAGAGATGAATTGAAAAAAAGGTAATTTTATTCAATAAATTTGCAATCCCGATGATCGTTTCATCGGGATTTTTTTTACCTTGATGAAAATGAAATAAGTGATTGTTTCCAATTATTTTTAAATGAATACAGAAATTTATCAAATAAAACTACCGCAGTTTGAGGGTCCCTTCGACCTGCTTTTGTTTTTTATTGAACGTGACGAGCTCGATATTTATAATATTCCAATTTCAAAGATCACCAACGACTTTCTCGATTTTATACACAAGAGTGAAGCGCTGAATATTGAGCTAAGCAGCGAGTTTATTTTATTCATCAGCACTTTAATGCGTATTAAAGCGAAAATGCTGATTCCAAGAAAAGAACTGGATGCCGAAGGAAATGAAATTGATCCGAGACAGGAACTGGTCGATAAAATTCTTGAATACAAAAGATTTAAAGAAGCGTCGCAAAAAATGAGCGAGATGGAAGCACTGAGAATGCTGATGACCAAGCGGGGTAATATCCAGGAAGAACTGGCACTTATCGGTGAAGAGGCAGGTGAAGGAACTGAAATTCAAACGGTGACTTTGTTTAAGTTAATGAAAGCGTTTGAAAAAGTTGCGCAACGGCTTCTCGACAAAAGAAACCGGCCGGTGCATACAGTAATCAGCTACAATTATACAATGGAAGGAACCAGGAAACACATGCTGGACCTCATTAAAGCTGAAAGATCAGTTTCCTTCGAAAAAATATTTGATGTTTGTGATGACCGCATTCATGCCATATTCTTATTTCTGAATATTCTTGAACTGGTTCAGTTAAATTACATGAACATCATTACAGGCAATGGCACCAATAATTTCATAATTGAATACAATGAGAACCGACCTGAAGATCAACCGGAACCCGCCGAGGAAAATGCCAGCTCATAAGGCTTCCATGATAATTAAATATACAGGAAATAAAAACCCCTGTTTTTTGTTCGTTTACTGATTTCATTTTTCTATTCTTGCTGCCCAACCGCCACCAGGACCAAAATGAACGGTAAGTTTATCGCTTTTTGTAACGGTTGTTTCAACTTTTTTGTAGTCTGTTCCGTTCCTGTTTGCATTTACGCCATCCTGGAAATAAGTGATATGATACGTTCCTTCCGGGAGAAAAGAAAAATCAAGCGTGATATCACGTGGCTTCCAATTGTCCATTGCACCCACAAAATACTTATCCCCTTTTCTGCGTGCAACTGCGACGTACTCTCCTACTTTGCCATCCAAGGGGAATTGTTTCATCCCAGGTTGTAGGAACACTGGTTATAAAATCGAGTGATTCCTGTTCCTTTTCATAAGTGGTTGGATTATCAGAAAGCATTTGTAAAGGTGCATCAAAAACTACATACATCGCCAATTGCTGGCAACGGGTTCCCACGCTCATCGGGTTGCTGTTGATCGCTGCAAAATCCCTTTTTTGTGCATTACGCATTGCACCAGGCGTATAATCCATCGGGCCCGCAAACATACGTATATACGGAAGTGTTACCGCCATTTTGGGATTAGCCAGGGAATCAGTCCATTTATCCTGCTCAAGGCCCGGAACGCCTTCAAAATTTATAACATTCGGATACGTTCTCATTAACCCGGCAGGCTTGTGCGCGCCATGATAATCTACCATCAAATGATGTTCTGCTGCGGCTTTGGCGCATCGCCAGTAAAAATTTACAACTGCCTGGTCATCACGGTCCATGAAATCAACTTTTACACCTTTAATACCCCACTGTTGAAAAAGATCCATGGCTTCCTGCATTTGATTGTCTAAAGTGCGCCAAACACACCAAAGGATGACGCCCACATTTTTTTCTTTTCCATAATCTGCAATTGCTTTTACATCCACGCCCGGCACTCGTTCTGTCATGTTCCCCAGTTTGTACCAGCCTTCGTCCATGATGATATAAGGAATGTGATGCCGCGAAGCAAAATCAATATAATATTTATAGGTTTCCGTATTTACACCAGCTTTAAAATCTACACCGGTTATGTTCCAGTCGTTCCACCAATCCCACGCTACCTGGCCGGGGTTTATCCAATCCGTATTTTCAAGAATGGTCGGTTTTGCCAGTTTGTAAACAATTTGGTTGTTCAGCAACTGATCATCTTTATCCGCGACAGCAAAAACGCGCCAGGGGAAAGTTCGGTTTCCATTTGTATGAGCAATATAGTTGTAAACCGATTCAGGAATGAATGTGCGATCCCAGCCCCAGTCCTTTTTGGGATCATTTTTTTTCTCAGTTCTGACAGCCGGAGGGAAAACTGCTTGTAGTTCATTGTTACTGTTTCCGGTAAAATATAAACCCGGGTAATCATACAAATCACTTTCTGTGATCAATAATTTATCGCCATCGTTCATATCAAGTAACAAGGGTAATTGAGCTGTATTTTTATCGGTAACGCTGTCCACGGGTAATTTTTGGTAGACATGTTCATAGCTATTCATCCAGCGGTTGGCAAACGCGAACCAGCCACTTGTATTATCCGGAAGAGAAATGTGGCATTTTTCTTCGTTTACTGTAATGCTGTCTTTGATATCCGTTTCAAAGCGATAAGCAAAAGCATCGTTATATAACCGGAAAACAATATTAAAATGGCTTTTGTATTTCAATGTTAGTTGGTTATAATTATCCTGAATTGCAGAACTCTTAATTGCTACAACAGGATGAATAACATCGTTCACCTGCTTTTTTTCAGTTTTTGAAACTTTGCTGTTTACTGCCGGCAGCATTCCCTCTTTTAAAACCAAAGCAGCCTCAACTGAACTAACTAACGGTTTATCATCTTTTGAAAGAGAAAAGTGCAAACCGTTGGCGTTGTTGATTTGAACTCTTAAATGTCCATCCGGAGAAGTAAGTTGGTATTGTTGCGCGTTGGTTGCTGTAGTAAATAACGTAAAAATCAGGCAATAGAAAAGTACTTTTTGCATAAAATAAGTTTGGAATTATGGAGGCAAAAGATACAATGATATTTGCAATTTTTGGCAGCGAATTTAAAAAAATAAGCTACTCACCCGATAAATTTCACCTCACCAGTCAAAATCACATTTACCATTTAAATTGAAATTTATACCATTCATAAAGGAAATATGCATATTAATGTACTATGTTTTGCATAGTACCTACTTTTAACCATATCTTTGTTATGTAATTAAATCAACAACAATTAAAACAAAAGAAAATGAAAACAGTAATAAGCAATAAATCAGGAGAAGCTCTTGAAGTTGCAAAACAAGCAATGTATTCCTTACAAGTATTATTGGTTGGGTTATTTATCCCCTTTGCATTCGTATTCGGAATAAGCTACAACATGCCCAATGCAAAAGCTGAAACCAACATCAGCATAAGCAAACAAGCACAGGTTAGTCACCCGGATAACACTGTTGATCTTGGAACAGCGTTATCTGAAAAGAACAGCTAAACAAATTAAATCATTCCCTCAAACAGTAAACAACAAAAAAATGAAAAAGTTATTCAGCAACCCGACAGGACAAGTTCTTGAAGTTGCCAACCAGGTGATCTATTCCGCAAAAGTGTTATTGATAGGATTATTTATCCCGTTCACTTTTATCTTCGGTATATCTTACAACCGGCACACCGTTAATGACGAAAGTGGAATTAATATAAGCAAGGAGAAACCGATAATAAACAGTAATACGGCTAATCTTTCAAAAATTTTACCTGATCAAAACGCTTGATCCTTTCATAAAAACGTGCTTGCCGGTATCGTGAAGAACATACTCCAAAGTCCAAACGTAGATGCCGGCATCCTGCGGTTCACCTTTTATCGTTCCGTCCCATTTTTGAGTCCAGTCATGAGTTTCAAAAACCAATTGGCCTAAGCGGTTATAAACCTTAAAATCGAGATTATCAGCTTTGAAAGCATTTAACGGATATAAAAAATCGTTCAGTCCGTCGCCGTTAGGAGTAAATGCATTTGGCACCGCAATGTAGCAACTTTTTAAAACACGGATATCGTTTACTGCCGTATCAAAACATCCCAATTCATTTTGAACAATCAAAGAAACAGGATAATTGTGTTCTGTCAGTAAAATGGGATATTTCTGAGGATACGGATCTTTGATTTGGCTTGTGTTACCATTTTGAAAGTTCCAGTAGTAAGAAATGATATTGCCGGTGCTTTTATTGAGAAATAGCGCTGAATCTTCCGGGCAAATCATTTGACTGTTTTCAAATTCTGCTTTTAATTGAGGTCCGAAATCAATAGACTTTGCTGTTGTGTCATAACAAAATCCATTTGAAACTTCTAAACGAATATTTTTAGTTCCAAAAGGAGTGAAATAAGCAATGGGATTTTCTAAATTACTAGTGGCATTATCGTCCATCTGCCAAAACCATTGATTAACACCAATGTTACCTGAGTTTTGAAAATAAATCGTATCATACATGCAACCATAATTTATTGAATAAGTGAAATCCGCTGAAACCGTATCTTTTATGGTAAAACTCAAAGTAGAACCTGCTGGGGTTTCCTGCCCACATTCATCAAGTATTGTGTTTTCATCACTGCCGGTTTTAAGCGTTATTGTATAAGTTCCTCCCTTTTCTATCGGACCCGATAAATTTACCGTTATAATTCTTGTCATTGAATCCTTGCAAATTGTTGAGGTATTTATTACTTCTACTGCGGATGGCCCGGTTACACCAAAATCGCTTCCATCAGCAGCCACAGAATTACACAATATATTATTTTTGAAAAAAAGTTGAAGAGATTGAGGCGAACATTTTATAGGAGCCACGCTGTCCATTAATGTTGGTTTTGCAGGTAAGATTTGAAAAGATAAAGAATCTCCCCCGGGAATATTATTATTGCAATTATCTAAAAGCGTATTGCCATCAGAACCGTTTTTAATGGTTACTGAATAATTTCCGGGGGGAAGAGGATTACTTAAATCCAGTTCAAGAGAATCCGTATCAAACGCATCACAAAAAGAATGCGCAGAAGTAATGTTAGCTACTGTTGGTGAAATTGAAAAATCACTTCCATCGACAGCAAGGCTACTGCATTTCATTTTTTTATTCGTCTTAATATAAATCTTTGCACCATCGCATGATGCCCTGATACTTTGCAAAGCCGGAGGCAACGTATCAATTATCATTGAAGTTCCACCTCCAAAGCTTAACTGGTATCCCTTTTCTCCCGGGCGAAAAGAATTGAAATGGCTTACCAGCAAAAGATACGTGTGGTTCAATTTTAAATCCGGCATTGAACTGAATGTTGGGTATCGCGGACCATAGCAATTAACCAAGCTTTTTCCAGCAACAGAAGCGCCGGTAGCACCAACATTCCCCGACCAGTTACAAACTACAAATAAGGACGAATCTGTATAGACATCATTTGGATCATGACCTGTTATGTCAAACAATTGCCAGTCATAATCATCCTGGCTATCTATCGGGGATATTATAAATCCCAGTGTACCCGCCTTATAACAGGTAAATTTGTACCAAAAAGGATTCAAATCTGACTCTCCATCCAGGCACGGTGAAACTACTTGCCTGCCACCGCAATTAGGAACAATTGACTGAGAAAAAACGCTGGTTCCGCAAACCGGAAATGCGGTGGAAGGATTTTGTCCCAATTTGGTGCATTTTTGAGCTTGCGTGAAGGAAGTCAGCGCCAAAAAGAAAATAAAAAGAATTAAAAACTTCACGGCAGTTTGGTTTATACAAATATATTTTTTATATCCGGAAAGCCTGCATTAACAATCAGTGAAGCAACAAATTTTCAAGATTTGCATGAGTTACCGGATCAAAACACTTGATCCTTTCATAAAAACATGCTTGCCGGTATCGTGAAGAACGTACTCCAAAGTCCAAACGTAGATGCCGGCATCCTGCGGTTCACCTTTTATCGTTCCGTCCCATTTTTGAGTCCAGTCATGGGTTTCAAAAACCAATTGGCCTAAGCGGTTATAAACCTTAAAATCGAGATTATCAGCTTTGAAAGCATTTAACGGATATAAAAAATCGTTCAGCCCGTCGCCGTTAGGAGTAAATGCATTTGGCACCGCAATGTAGCAACTTTTCAAAACACGGATATTGTTTTCTGCCGTGTCAAAACATCCTAAATCATTTTGAACAACCAACGAAACAGGATAATTGTGTTCTGCCAGCAAAATGGGATATTTCTGAGGATATGGATCTTTGATTTGGCTTGTGTTACCGTTTTGAAAGTTCCAGTAATAAGAAACAATATTTCCTAGGCTTTCATTTTTGAAACTTGCGGAATCTTCAGGACATAAAGTGTTCGTTGTTTCAAAGGCAGCTTTCAATTCATTATCCAGGTCCACTACTTTGCTAACCGTATCGCTGCAAAATCCATTCGAAACCTTCAAAGTAATGTTTTTTGTGCCGAAAGAATCAAAATAAGAAACCGGGTTTTGCAAAGTGCTCGTTCCATTATAATCCATTTGCCAGGACCATTGATTGATCCCATTTTTTCCCGCATTTTGAAAATAACAGTATCATACTGGCAACCTTTATTTATCGAATAAGTAAAATCAGCAGAAACAGTATCTTTTACGGTAAAATTTATCAAAGAGCCGGCAGGAGTTTCCTGAGCGCATTCGTCAAGTATTGTATTTCCGTCGTTACCCTTTTTAAGAATTATTTGATAGAGCCCTCCATTTACTATTGGAGCTGGATAAATTAACGGTGATCGTTTTTGACAGTAAATTGCTACAATTGGTTGCTGCATTTATCACATTTACGGTCGTCGGGCCGGTAACAACAAAATCACTTCCGTCTGCTGCTACAGAGCTGCAAAGAATATTTTTTTTAAACACAAGCTGCAAAGATTGGGGAGCACATTGAACCGGCACAAGACTATCCATCGGCGTAGGAGCAAGCGGCAGTATCTGCAAAGGCAAAGAATTGCCGACAGGAATGTTGGTACCGCAATTATCCAAAAGCGTGTTTCCGTCCGACCCGTTTTTTATGGTAATTGTATAATTTCCGACAGGAAGCGGATTACTTAAATCCAATTCAAGAGAATCCATGTCAAAAGCATTACAAAAAGAAGTAGCAGAAGTAATATTGGCCACCGCAGGAGAAATCGTGAAGTCACTTCCATTTACAGCAAGACTGTTGCATTTCATCTTTTTATTGGTTTTAATAAAGATTTTTGTAGCATCACATGAACTGCTGATACTTTGCAACGCCGGTTTTACTGTATCGGTAATACTTGCAGTTCCTCCTCCAAAACTTAGCTGATATCCCTTTTCTGAAGGCCTGAAAGTAGTAAAATGGCTAACCAGTAAAAGATAATTGTGGCCGGCCTGGAGGTGTGGCATCGAGCTCATCGTAGGATATCCTGTGCCTCCACAATTTTGAAGTCCGACACCGGAAGCCGAAGCGCCGGTAACACCGGTATTTCCCGACCAATTTGATCCGACAATTAAAGACGAATTCGTATATACATCGTTTAAAGAATGACCGGTCACATCAAACAATTGCCAATCGTAGTCATCATTTAAATCAATTGGCGTAAGCAAAAAACCTAAACGTTCCGGAAGTATAACAGGTGAATTTATACCAGAAAGGATTTATGTCAGTATAAGGAATTGTGCTGTTAACCTGGCAGGGAGTTACAATGGATTTACCGCCACAATAAGGAACTGTCGTTTGAGAAAAAACACTGGTACCACAAACCGGAAACGCGGTTGATGGATTTTGCCCCAGTGCTGTGCAGGTTGTCTGAGCTTTTGGCAACAGATAGAGAAAACAAAAACAACAAAAAGACAATTAGGGATTTCAAACAGATAATTTTTATTACTTCAAAAATATCCTTTCGTGTTAAAAGAAAATATAATTATGTAAAAGATATAAAAACTTTATGTTTTAATTACAGTAAACAAACAATAAAAGGAGGTTCTTATTCACAGGTTCTTTTTAAAAGTTTCTATTTCTTCGAGAAAGCTTTTTGCTTTTACCAGTGACTTCCATTCAGGAGAATTGAATAAAATTTTAAACCATTTTTTACCCGAGTTTTTTAACGAGATATTTTTATAGAGCCAAAAAGACGCCAGCGCAAAAAGCAATGCCACAGGAAACGAGATGAGCCAAAAACGAAGCGGGTCATTCATTATCATCTGTGTATTCCACCAAAACGTACTATAAAAAGGAGTTTGAAGAAAAAGTATGCGTGTAATGTTAATAGTTGACACCTGCAGACGCGCAATGCTTTCCTGTGCTTTTATCACACTTTCGCCATTATTAATTTTGTTGATTTCAACAATGTGGTGCACATATACAATGATTGCCACGAGGTTAATAACAAGCACCGCAGCCACAGAAACCGTAAAAAAGATTTTTGAAGTATGCAATGAGGAGTAAAAAAGATTTCCTAAAAATAGTACCCATAAAATCCCTAATGCGACAGCAACCAATTTGAAAACAATGAGTGATTTTAATTTCGACTTGGCTTTTTGTTTTTGCAAATCTTCAAAACATTTGGCATTCAAAACCCACGACTGCAGGTTGAGCAATTTCGCCTCTTCCAGCTTTTGATTGTAAGATGCTAAAAGCGATTGTAATTCTACGTCTTCCATTGTAATTAATTGAGCGTTGAAAATTTTTGTTTAAGCGTTTCTTTTATCCGGCTGATCTTGGTTGCCACATTTGTTTCTGTGATGCCCAAAATCTCGGCTATTTCTTTATAGGTTTTCGATTCGAGGTAAAGAATCATCAATGCTTTGTCCAGTTCCTTTAATTCATTAATAAATTTTTCAAGAATGCTGAGGTTATTTTCAAGTTCATCCGGAGAATGAAAATCTACGGGATGCTCCGTCAAATTCGATTCATATGCAACGGTGTCGTTGGTTTTACTTTTTCTATAAAATGAGATCGCCACATTTAAAGCTACACGATACATCCAGGTGGAAAATTTATACTCCTGCTTATACGAGCGATAAGATTTTAATATCTGGTATATGATTTCCTGCGCCAGGTCTTCCCGGTCATTTTTATTGCTACAATAAGAATTGCAGATCTTGTAAATGATCTTTTGATTCTCGTCGATCAATTTCATCAACTCTGACTGTACTTCTTGTCTAGACATTTAGTTATTAAGCTCTTTACTCTTATTATTCGCAAGTAGGTGCTAAAAATCACATTTACGGCCACTTTTTTATTCTAATGCAGTAAATCAACAAATAGTCACGATTTTTATTTTAATGGTTCTATTATTCGAAGTAATCCTACTGCTTCTACAAGTTGTATTGCAAAAATTCGTTTACTTCGCGTAAACTTCAAACAAGTTCAGTTATTCGTTCCAAAATCAAGTCAAATTTCATATGAAAAACTTTTTAGAAAGAGCTTCGCACATCCAACATAGAATAAATGAACTAATCGCAAAATATCCCGTTACTGAACTATATGGTTCAAAAGGTTTTATAGAAAAAAACAACACCATTGCTTCATGGATGAAAGAAGCCGGCCTCGAAACAAGAATTGACAACATTGGAAATATTCATGGAAAAATAAAAAGCCAAACTACCGATGCGAAAACATTTGTGATTGGATCTCATTTTGATTCAGGTGACAGTTCAGAAAAATATGATGGCATTTTAGGAATACTTGCAGGCCTTAATATTGTGGAAGAGTTAAATTCGCAGCAAATTGATATTCCGTTTAATATTGAATTAATTGCCTTCGCGGAAGAGGAAGGAACCCGATTTAATCATAACTATTTAGGAAGCAAAGTGGTAGCCGGGACATTCAAAAACAAGTTGCTCGAACTTAAGGATAATGATGGCATATCGCTTTCGCAGGTTTTAAGATCAATGCATTATACTCCCGAAAAAATAAAAGAAGACGCTCCAAAGCCGGAAGAACTTTCAGGCTATTTTGAAATTCATGTTGACCAGGGTGGTGTTTTAGCCGACGCAAATGTGCCGTTTGGAATTGCCACTTCAATTTATGGACAAAAAAGAATTGAAATAAAGTTCAGTGGTAAAGATGGACACGCCGGAAGTACTCCAATGGATAAAAGACATGATGCTTTGGCTGCGGCCGCAAAGTTTATTTTGTCAGTAGAAAAATATGCCAAACGCGAAAAAAGAAACCTGATCGCTACCGTGGGAAAGCTAATGGTGCAAAATTCAGCAAGCAATAAAATTGCAGGGACGGTAAACTGTACTTTAGATCTCAGGAGTAATGATGCCGAATTATTATCAGAAGCGTATGAAAGCATCAATTTCACATGCGAAAAAATTTGTCATAAAAGAAATATATATTTTGAATGGAACCTGGTACAGGAAACAGACCCGGTAATTTGTAATAAAAAATTAAGAAAGTTATTAACCACTTCCATTGATGAAATGAATATTCCATTTCTTTCTTTTGAAAGTGGTGCGGTTTATGATGCAGCCATAATTGCAAAAGTGGCACCTGTGTGCCTGCTATTGTTGAGAAGTTTCAAAGATGATAACGGCAACTCGCATGAGGAAGAAGAACAAAAAAATATTGCAACCGCCCTGGAAATTTCAGATCATTTCGTCAAACAATTAATTTCGTCTTCTGAAAAATTATTCAGAAAAAAAGAAAAAGAAAAATGACAATTGCCGATTTTGATCATTTGCCTGAAAATGAAAAAAAAGAGTTGCTCCAAATGTGTTGTGGTTCGACAGCTTGGATTAAAAAAATGTTTGGCATTCTTCCCGTGAATGACCTGGTTGATCTGCTGGAATATGCTGAAGAAGAATGGTACGATTGCAACCCGGCTGATTGGCTTGAAGCTTTTCAAAGTCACATAAAGATTGGCGACGTAGAATCTCTGAAAAAAAATAAGGCAAAAAATGCAGACTGGCCGCTTAAAGAACAGGAGGAAGTATTAAGCAGCCCTCCCGACGTGCTTGATGAATTAGCTAAAGCCAACGAAATGTATGAAGAAAACTTTGGTTACAACTATATTGTGGCGACTACCGGCAAATCGGCAACCGATGTGATCGATAACTTATTTAAAAGATTGGATAACGATCCCCGTGACGAACTGATCATTTCTGCAGCAGAACAAAATAAGATCACACAATTACGTTTACAGAAATTATTTTCCTGAAATATTTTCTTTCCCGGAGAATTAACAAAGACTATCGTTTTTCCAGCCGCCCTTTCTTTTTATTTCTTTTTATCGATAATTTCTATTGCCCTGTCAAGCACTTCATCTTTACCATCCTTTATTCCCGCAATAGTAGGTTTTACTACCTCATCGGGAATAATCCCCACTCTTTGAGTTCCTGTGCCCTCCGGATAAAAAACCCCGATACCACTTATCATTGTGCGTATTCCGCCAACAAGATAAAAAGGCGATACATTTCCATCGGCGCCCGCAGTCGTGGAACCAATAACCGTCACATCAGGAGCCGTCTTAAATGCCATCGTCGTGTATTCTGCTTGGCTTTGGGTTATTTCATTTACCAAAATGACAATCTTACCTTTATAAAAATCCGGGTTTTCTTCACCAACTTTTAGCGCATTCCCTATTTCAAAAAGCCCGGGCGTAGTAATGCTTCCGACAGAAAATTTGACAAAAGGCATGCTTTTTGGCATCAAATATTTGCCAAACGTGAATACCATAAATTCCCTGGGATAACATCTCATATCAATAATTAAACCCTTGGTATTTCTTAGCGCATTTATAATAGCGGGCAGATAAGCATTTTTAAAAGTCCCCGGGTATAAGTACGCGATATCTTTATTTAATATTTTAAAACACGTATCATTTCTTGCGTAATTTTTATAGAGATTTAAGTCAGATGCAGGATAAGTTTTAAGGGTAAGGGATGTGATTTTATTATTTCTTTTATATTCAATTTTTATTGCCGAATCATTGGCTCTCAATAAAGGAATATCTCTTAACTGTGTCGGGTAATTTGAAGCAGGTGTATATTTCAATTGTTCTTTTATAATTTCTGTGACTGGTTTGTCATTGATGGAAACAATTTCATCTCCGGGTATTAATCCTGATGCCTTGCCCGCTGAATCATTATAGTAGCCGGTAACAACCGGCTTGTCTTCAACAAAAGAGATTTCAACCGGTGGATAGTAAACACCAAGAAATTTATTCAACGCCTCATTCCTGTTCCAAATATTGGCATGTGTATCCTTTATCCTGGCTATTAATTCCAATACATCAAGTGTATATTCTGTTTCATCAGAAGCATTGATGAATTTTGGAATAAACTCTTTTAAAACACCTTTCCAATCTTCTTTGAATAAATTTTTGTAAGGATAATAATACTGGATTTTATTCCAGTAACTAAATAGGGATAGCAATCTGAAACCTGCGTCCGGATACTTCATTTCAGCATAAGCTTTTTCGTGTTTGAAATCGGGATTTCCAACACCGGGCTGCAGACTAATGTAATAATTATCAGAGGACCTTTTGGCGTGCTGTACCTTCAACAATTCATTTTTCAATTTGTCGGAAAAACCAGAATGGCTTATCCAGTCAAGGTCCGGGCTGATACTTACATTGCCTCTTTCAATTTCTTTGGCACTGGCTGAATCAAAATTACCCAGGCTTTCAATCCACTGACACAATATGGAATCCCTTTCTTGTTCCTCTTTTACATTTAAATACTTTGGCAAAATCCTGAATAAGGCATAATCCCAATTATAGTCACCCTTTGCTATATCGGGGTGATAATATTTTAAAAAACCCCAGATCAAGCCAAGGGTTTCCAGGTTATTTATTTTTCTTTCAGTAAGGCTAATTTTATTAATATTCGAACCTTTATCAAATTCATGATCTGCATCTGCAGGAAGCATTTTCTTTAGAGGAGCATTTGCCAAAGATTTTCCATCAATGGTAATTGTAAGATTGTCAATCCATACTTTACCCTTACCTACCAATAAACCACCCAATACTATTTGCGTCGCTTTTTCAGAATTTAAGTCAAGTGTAATCTCATATTTTTTCCAACCTGTCGTTCCTTTGACGCCATTTTGCTGCATATTATCAAAGGAAACCCCAGGGTCAATCCGCATCCAAAGGCCTGCCCAACCTCCGGTTACATCCTCCGTTTTTAAATAACCAGTCAGCTTTATCTTTTTACCTTCAAACTTTTCGGGAATGGTGTAAGAACATGCTTTATAATCCGGTGCGTCCCCATTATATTGTATCAATGCAGAATTTTTTCCATCCCGGGCAACAGTGGAATCCGGGGAAAATAAATAGTCCGCGCTTCCAAAAGTTTGCCAGTCGGAAGGCTGGTTGTTGGCAACTTTTTCAAAACTCAGATTGTATTTTTCATGTTCATTTGTGGATTGGCAAGAGGTCGACATTCCTGCTAAAAGAAAAAAAACTACAAATAACAATCTTTTCATGACTGTAGGTTTTTACCGAATTTTTAAGGAAAAAAATAAATTGCACAGCACGCTTATGAACTTTCCATTTTTATTGCAACTTAAAATGTGCTTCCTTTACATCCGCACTGTTGGTTCCGATAAAAACTTTAAAATCGCCAGGTTCATAAACATATTTCAAATTGTTATTGTAAAATTTGAGATCATCGACAGAAATAGTGAATGAAACTTTTCGCGTTTCACCGGGTTGTAAAATAATTTGCTTAAAGCCTTTTAATTCTTTTACCGGCCGGGATATACTTCCAACCACATCACGGATGTACATTTGAACCGTTTCTTTTCCACTGCGTGTACCCGTGTTCGTTACATTTACTGAGGCGGTTATTTTTCCACCAGGTTTTAAAGCTTTATCACTTAATGTTATATCGCTGTAGGAAAAAGTCGTATAGCTTAATCCGTAACCAAAAGGGAATAAAGGCGTATTGGGAACATCCAGGTAATCTGATTTAAATTTTGTGCCTTCTCCGGGGATATAAGGCCTGCCCGTGTTTAAGTGATTATAATAAATGGGAATTTGCCCAACATTCCGCGGAAAGCTGGCGGTTATTTTTCCCGAGGGATTATAATTTCCAAACAATACGTCTGCTACTGCATTTCCAGCTTCCGTGCCCCCAAACCAGGTATCCAGAATAGCGGGTACATGCGCATCTTCCCATGTCAATGTCATTGGCCTCCCGTTCATTAACACCAACACGACCGGTTTTCCCGTTTTTACCAAAGCTTTTAATAAATTTTCCTGGCTTTGCTGCAAACCGATATTACTCATACTTGATGATTCTCCCGTCATGTCTGCTGCTTCGCCAAGAACAGCCACCACTACATCTGCTTTATCAGCTGTTTCAACAGCTTCATTTATCATTTCTTCCGGAGTTCGTTGATCTATATTGATCTCTGTCCCTAATGCGTTTACGCGCTTAATGAATGCGGTATCATCACTGATATTAGCTCCTTTTGAGTATAAAACATTTACATCATTGCCCACCACATTTTTAATGCCCTGCATTATCGTTACACTTTTCTCCGGGTCGCCTGATACACTCCATGTGCCAAGCATATTTCTTTTGTTATCTGCCAGCGGTCCGATCAAAGCGACGGTTCCTGATTTTTTTAAGGGTAATACTTCATTATTATTTTTTAGTAAAACAAAACAGTGTTCCGCAGTTTCCCGTGCTGCCTGCAAATTAGCATCGCTCATAAGTTCCGTTTTAGCTCTTTCATCATTACAGTAGCGGTAGGGGTCATCAAACAAACCGAGTTTATATTTTGCTTCAAGCACTCTTCTGCAGGCATCATCAATTTCCTTCTGTGTTACCTTTCCCTGTTGCAAAGATTTTTTCAGCGTCGTTAAAAATCCTTCACCTACCATATCCATGTCAATTCCTGCATCCAGCGCCCTTGCAGAAACAGTTTGCAGATCACCAATGCCATGATTTACCATTTCATTGACGGCTGTATAATCTGTTACTACCAATCCTTTGAAGCCCCATTGTTTGCGCAAGACATCAGTCATCAAAAATTTATTGGCAGTTGCAGGTATTCCATTCACCGTATTAAATGAGCTCATAACACTTCCTACTCCGGCATCAACAGCAGCTTTATAAGGAGGGAAATAATCATTGTACATTTTTACTTTACTCATATCAACCGTATTGTACTCCCTGCCGGCTTCTGCAGCCCCGTACAACGCATAATGCTTTACACAAGCCATTACGGTATTATCTTTTGAAAGATTGCCTTCCTGGTAGCCTTCTACCATCGCTCTGGCAATTTGGGAACCAAGGAAAGGGTCTTCGCCGGCGCCTTCTGCAATACGCCCCCAACGAGGGTCACGGGCAATATCAACCATAGGTGAAAATACCCAGTTTAATCCATCAGCAGTTGCTTCGTTGGCGGCAATGCGGGCACTGCTTTTGATCAAAGAAGTATCCCAACTTGCAGACAAACCCAATGGGATGGGGAAAATAGTTCTATGGCCGTGAATGACATCGAGGCCGAAGATCAGGGGAATATGTAAGCGCGAACTTTTTACTGCAATCTCCTGGGCCCTCCGGATTTTATCTGGCCCTGTAATGCCAAATAATCCACCAACCTGCCCATTACGAATTTTTGTATCAACATCTTTACTTACTACTGCGCCCGTAACAGCGCCACCGGGCGTTACCAAATTCAACTGCCCAATCTTTTCTTCAAGGGTCATTTTTTTCATTAGGCCATTGATGAAGTTGTCCATCTTTGTCGAACCTGAATTTTGCGCATTTACAGTAAACGAATAAATAATTAATATTCCTGTTCCGAATATTTGTAGCTTTCTCATATCTTACCATTTTAATTTTTTACTAAATAGGGTTGGATAATTTTTTGCCAGATAGCATACCCTTTTGCATTCATGTGAAGGCCGTCCTCAATAAAAATACTTTTAACAGGAATGCCGTCTTTATTGAGCATTGAATGATAAACATCTATAAACGCGGTATTTTTTTTATCCTTCAAAAAATCTTTAATCAACGAATTTGCTTTTGCCATTACCGGCATAAGCTTTTCCCGGGCAAGGCTTGGCTTTATGGAAACAAATGCGATTGAAGTATTTGGAAGTTTTTTCCTGATTAAATAAAATAAGGTTTTAAACCGGTTCAATACTGAATCCGCAGTAATTTTATCTGAAGAAGCAACATCGTTATCACCTTCATAAATCACGACCTGGCGCGGCTGGTAAGGAAAAACAATTTCATCTGCATACCGTATCGCATCCGGAAAAGTGGAGCCGCCAAAACCGCGGTTTATAATCGGGTAACCCGGAAAATATTTTTGAACATCCGTCCATTTTCTAAAGGAAGAACTGCCGAGAAAAAGAATTGCATGTTTTGGTGGAAAGTGAAGGCTGTCCTCTTTTTTAAAGCTTTGTATCTCAGAATAAAAAGGAGTGTTTTGTGCTTTTATAAAACCTGCGAGGAATAAAAAAGTAAAAGCTAAAAATAGTTCTTTTTGAAAACGGTTCTTTATCATTTATAATTTTTTTTGAATTAAAACACAGATTAGGAAAGACTAATTTATGCAAAGCATTTTGTATTCATCAAAAATTCCCTAAATATTCGAAACAGTAAACAAACTTATTTTACAAATTTGGACTTTGAAATCCCAGCCGTGTCATCCCGCGTTTGATCTCAGGGCAGCTCATTAATAAATTCCACAACAAGCCACTTCGGTAATTTTCGATCATAACTATTTCCGGCCCCTGGTCTATCGCAAGGAAAGAATCGGCGAACCAGTAATCAGATAAATTAAACGCGTCAATAAATCCATATTCTTTAAATAACTTATCACCTAATTTATAATAAAAAAAACGAAGTGCTTTCATCGATTGTTCGGGCAAATAAGGCAAAGAAGAAATCGCAGCTGAAGGCGTAATAACGCCGTCATCGTTTGTAGGAGAATGAGCCGTGTAAAAAATTAAGTCGTCATCGCTGGCGGTAAGTCCCCAATCATTTTCGCCGTATCCATTAAAATGTTTGGGATTGGCTACACAATATTTATAATTGATCAACGACTGAGAAGAATTTTGTGTAAAATAATTCGCATACACATCGGAAAGATCATGAGGGTTTATTCCCAAAAAAGAATAATGAGAAAAGAAAAGCGGTCCACCAAAATCAGGGCCCAAAGGAAGTTGTACTCCATAAAAAGATGTACCGTTTTTCATTCCACCATTCGAAGCCCAACCATCATCATAAACGATTTTAGGAATTGAATCAGCATTGGAAGAAGCGGCAAGAACGTATACGATCATCGCTTCATTCCAACCTTTGATCTGCATATTGAGGTCAAAATTATAATCCGGACTCCAATGCCAGTACAATACATTTTGGCCGCCATTCCTGAACCAGTTCCATTCCACTCCGTTCCAGAGTTCATTAATGTTATTTCGCAAAGTTGTTTCTTCAACATTTGCAGAATTAAAATACTGCCTTGCACATAAAAGGCCTTGCATTAAGAAAGAGGTTTCTACCAAATCAGCGCCATTATCTTTGTCACTAAAGGGAACCGTAGCGCCTGTTGCGCCATTTATCCAATGTGAAAACGCGCCGTGAAAACGGGTGCATCTATTTTTTAAAAAATTTACGATCGTATCGATTCTTTCAAGCCCTTGAGAACGGGTAATAAAATTTCTGTGGATCGCAGCAATCATGCTCATGATGCCAAATCCTGTACCACCGGTAGTTACAACATCGCCGGAAGTATTTCGTTCGCGGGCCATACCGGAAACAGGATGGCCAAAATCCCAAAAATATTTAAAGGTTTGCTTTTGAACAATATCCAATAAAGCACTATCTGAAACGAGTTGAAATTTATCAGTGGAATCAATAAGGGTGATTATATTAATCGATTTATCAGCGCTTAAAGCCACTTGCCGGTTGGATTGCAATCCTTTCGAAATGGTAAAAATATATTTCGATAAATTTTGCAAAGCAGAAACTGGTTGAATTTCTGCCACACTATCTTTATTTGAGTAGGTAATGTTAACCGGAATATCGGCGCCATCACTTTTTACAAAAGATATATTTGAGACAAGAGAAGAATGATCTACCGGGGCGGTAAATGCAATTTTTATAACCGGGTTTAAGTTTACATTATAAAAATCGTTGCTTCTACTGACACTACTATCGTTTAATTTGAGTGAAGTAATCACAAAACTTCCCACAGGCGGAGGAGGTGCCGGTGAACTCTTTTTTGAACAACTGGCAGTATAAAAAAGAAGATAAAGAAAAAGGCATTTTTTCATATCCGGACAAGTTACAGAATAAAGAAAAACAGTTGTGTTTTCTTAACACTTCAGGGAAAATAAAAATAGAGGTTATTCATTGGTTTACTGTTTAGAAATTTTATTTGCCCTTTTATTTGATTTCTCTTCATAAGCAGAGGGAAAACTTTTTCCAAATTCCGGAAACAGTAAAACGACAAAAATAGCGTAGCATTCCCTATAAAAGTAAAAAAGCCGTCTCACGTTTGAGACGGCTTTAAAATATCAATTAAAGTTTATTTACTGGTCAGGATTTTGCAAAGTTACCGGTTGTAAACGATAAGCATTTACATAACGGCCGTTTTGCTGAGCAGGAACCCATTTTGGCCCGTTTCGGATAGCATTTACCGCTACTTCAGCCAGCTTGGTTCCCTTCATTGTAGTTGCCTGTACATCACTTACGGTTCCGGTTTTATCCACAATAAATCTTACCACACAAGTTCCATAATCAGACTCTGAAAATTCATCAATATGTGAAGTAATAGCACGGCTAACATAACGTGACCATGCCTGCAGACCACCCGGGAAAGATGCTTCAATTTCCACTTTTGTAAAAATCTTATCAGGATCTTCTTTCTTTTCCACCGGAGCTGCTACAACATTGGTTCCTTTAAGATCAGAAGGAGGAGCAACAATACCCAAATCCTTGGTACCTTCCACAGTTTTCACATCCACTTTTGCTTCTTCAATCTGTTTTACTTCCGGTGGTGGTTTAATTACTTCTTCATCTTTTACCACTTTAGGCGGAGTAAATTTAATTGTTGCAACAGGTGGCGGTGGCGGTACCTTTGGAGGCGGTGGCGGCGGTGGCGGTGGCGGCTCATCCGGTTTAATTTTTTGTAATGTAGTTTCAGTCGTATTCAACTGAACTGTGTCTATTATCACTCTTAATCTATTGGCGATTGCAGAGCCGATAAGAAAGAGCAAAATCATCGCTATTGTACCAACCAGTGCGATGGTAAGCCGTTTATTATATGTCTTTCTCAGATCATACGCACCATAGGTCTTATTCCTTCCGTCAAAAAGAATATCAAGAATATCTGATTTCAATATTTGATTACGTTCCATGTTTTAATTTTTAATTATTTTCCTCAAGTGCGTGTAATTATTGTATACCATTTGCCTGTTCTGTCTGCTGGATTTTATTGTATTCATCCGGCGTCGGATCTACCATCGCATATCGCGGAATTTGATTAATATCCATTTCATCCAGAATATTTACCGCATTTTTATACGTAGCATCTTTATCAGGTTTGATGATAATAAAAAGATCATTTGCTGGGGTAGTTTTCTTTTTCTTAAGAATAATATCCCTCACATCTTTATAATTAGTGGTCTTCATGGTTGAAGGATCGTTACCATAATAATAATAGACAACGTTCTGTTTTCCGAGCAACAATGTCAACGAACCCGACTCTTTAACTTTCGTCTGGTCCTGATCATTTTTGGTATCTTTCGGCATGTTCAGATTCATCGAGGTAGGTTGCTGAACCGTCGTAGTAAATATAAAGAACGTGATCAGCAAAAAACCAAGATCCACCATTGGAGTAAGGTCAACTCGGGTAGAGTGTTTTTTACTTTTTTTGACACCCGGCCCTTTCTTGCTTACTCTCTTTTACTTCCATTTCTGCCATAGTAGTATAATTTTATTTTAAAAAATCTTATTTATCAAACTCCATTATTCAGTTGTAGGTTTTTTACCATTTAATTGTTCATCCAGGTTCTTCTTGTACAACTCACTTCCCTCAGGAACATTTTCCGAACTGGTAATCAGGTAGTACTTATATTGGTCATTCTTTTCAAACGCGTCAATCACTTGTTTAAATGTGGGATATTTTGCTTTACTATCCCCTTTAATCAGGTAATTCATCTTCTCTCCCATTCTGCATTTACGACAGCAGAAATCCATGCCTGCAATTCGTTATTAGTACTATCAACAGGTATGCCTGGCAGGTCGGTTGCCTTTTACCTGTTCAGGTTTTAATTGATCAAATTGTTTTAGCTGGCTTATTGGAACACCCACGAACTGTGCATTTATAAAATTCTTCTTATCCTGTTCAGAAAAATTGATATTTCTTTCTTTTCCTAATTCGTCCAGTACATCCGCTTTAATTGCCGGATCCATATTCAGATAAACTTTATTGTCTTTACTGATGGTAACCGTCAGGAAGTCTTTTTGCGCAGCAACTTTATTGGAAACAGAACTTGGTGTTACCACTTCAATAGCTTCTGAAGGCTTAAATTGAGCGGCCAAAATGAAGAAGGTTAACAAAAGAAAAGCCACATCACACATGGGAGTCATATCTATTGACGTACTGCCACGTTTTATTTTTGCTCTTGCCATTAGTGATTTATTTTATATTAATTAGATTCAGACTTTCAAAAATTCCACAAAATTATTTGTATAAAGAAGCAAAACTTTGTGTTAAAGTGAATCCTGATTCATCAATACCATAAGTGATCGCGTCAATCTTTGTAGTAAAGATGTTATAAGTGATGATCGCAAAAGCTGAAGTACCGATACCTAAAGCCGTATTATACAAGGCCTCAGAAATACCAATTGACAAAGTACGGGCCGCATCACCACCACCGGATTCACCCAGTGAACTAAACGCACGAATCATACCAATAACCGTTCCTAACAGACCGATCAATGTTGATACAGATGCAAGCGTCGAAAGAAATACCAGGTTCTTTTCCAACATAGGTAATTCAAGCGCTGTGGCTTCTTCGATTTCCTTTTGAATCGCAAGCACTTTCTGATCAGTATCTAATTCAGTATCAGAAATCATTTGTTTGTATTTGCGCAAACCGGCTTTCATTACATTTCCTACAGATCCTTTTTGTTTGTCGCATTCTGCAATAGCGGCATCAACTTTTTTATCAGCAAGGAAAAACTGCACTTTCCTGATAAATTCAGCATTAGAAGATTTTCCGGCAGCTTTCGCTACCGTTAAAGATCTTTCAATTACAAACGTGAACACAATAAGAAAACATCCAATCAGGATCGGCACAATGATACCACCCTCATACATCCTGGAAAATGGAGTTTTTGGGCCAACCTGGGTGGGCCAGAAACCACCATTCGGATCCGGGTTGGTAAAATTGCTATCCGCTCCAATAACAAAGCGCCAGATAACATAACCGGCTACAACACAAATAATAGGTGCTAATAAAGAAATGATGTTATTTGATTTTTTAGCCTGCACCGAAGTGGTAGCGTTTACTGGTGCGTTTGCAGGAGTCTTTAAATCTGCCATGTTGGTTTAGTTTTTAAATGTTTAAGTTTATTGATTTTGTTAAAGATTTTGATTATGCAATTGTAAAGAAAAATTAAATTATAATCTCAATTTCCGTTAAAAATATTTTGTAGTGGCGCACAAGTTAGTAAAATATTTGAAAGTTAATTACCAATCATTAATATTTTTAAAAAAATAAAGGAGGCTCACTTCCGGGATAAAATGTTAAAATTAACGAACTATAAAAATAAATAAAAGCCCTTACTTTAAAAAAAGTTTTTAGAATCAGCGCGTTTTTCTGACGCATATCATAACCTGAAAAATAAACAGTTGTTATTCATAGCGAAGTGCTACGATAGGATCAAGTCTTAGCAGCTTTTATGGCAGGATATAAACCGGCAAAAAGGCCAACGGCGGAACAAACCACAATGCCTATAACCACCCATCCCCATGGAACTACAAAACCCGTATGCAAAAACAAGCCAACTACATTTCCAACAATAACTCCTAAAATGATTCCTAAAACAGCCCCGATAAGGCTGATAAAAACAGATTCAAATAAAAATTGTGCACGGATGCTTTTGCTTTTGCCGCCGATTGCTTTTATTAATCCGATTTCGCGGGTTCGTTCACTTACCGCTACCAACATAATGTTCATAAGGCCGATAGCAGCTCCAATCAAAGTGATCAACCCAATAAAAGCAGCTGCAGTAGTGATAGAGCCAAGTGCACTTTGAAACACTTTAGCAATGGTGTCACTTTTAAAAATGTAAAAATTATTTTCTTCATCAACAGCCAGCCTCCTTATCGGTCTAAAAGTTCCTTTCGCTTCTGCTATGGCCGCATCCATATCCATAACATTATTCACCATAATACCAATATCATATGAAATCCATCTGTAGGAAAAAGACGCCGGATATTATTATAGGTAGTTAGCACAATATTATCAGCATTAAAAAAAGCGCTGGAGCCTTTATCTTTTAAAACACCTATCACCCTGTATTTGATACCATCCGCCTTAATAGTTTGATCTAAAGCCTTTAAAGTATTGTCACCATACAGTTTTTGAGCTACACTGTTTCCAAGAATGCAAACACTTCGGCCACTTTGCACATCCAGCTTATTTAAATTTCTGCCTCCCGCCAATGTGTACCCGTTTTCTATAACAGGTAATTTTCGTCACCCCCAGTCATATTGATATTTGGATTAGTTTTCACTTTATCGTTCATCACGATTATACTTTCGGCCCGTCAAGTGAAATACTTACTCTTGCGGGGAAAGAGTAATGTTCCTTAAATAATTTTGCTTCCTGGTAAGTAATTAATTTTTGTTGATTCGATTTTTTTTCTTTCAGAGCCCGCGTGTTTGTTTTTTTAACCTGCCTTGCGCCGCCCATTCTTATGTTCACATCCCGGTAAAGAATGCTGAACGAATTAGCGCCCATTACTGCAAAATTTTCCGCAAGGCTTTGATTCATAGAGGCAATAGCTGTAATAATACCAATCAAGTGCCATAATTCCAAAGGCAATGATGGCAACAGTTATCCCTGTACGAAGTTTATTACTCTTTACAGTGCGAAAAGCGAGTGAAAGTGAATCTTTTAATTGCATGCCTTTGTAAAAATTAAAGCGGTATAAAATAAATCCGGCTGTGAAGTTACAATATCAAAACAATTTTTGAATTACCACTCCTGTATTAAATCAGCAAAATAAAAATTGCCGTTATTTATTCGTTTACTATTTCGCTAAAAATAAATAGCCCGGACAATCGACAATGACTGCTCATCCGGCCTTAAAAGAAATCTATTTATTTCCCTTCCCACGGTATTATTTTTCCTGTCGATATCCGGCAATTCTCCATCAGGATCCAAAACCACAGAAGTAATCTTTGAAGTAGAATTGTATTTAAATGTCCAGTCTGTATCTCTTTGCCAAACATTTACAGGCAATTTCAAAGTTTGAGTTTGGCCATTTTCTTCCGTTACTTTTACCGTAACCGGCAACGCCATTTTCTCTTTGTTTTCGATAGTGATAAGTGCGCCATCAGCAGGATTATCATTTACATATTTCACACTTTTTACCGCCTGGTCAAGTTTCCATGTTTCATAAAACCATTCTTTCCAAAACCAGTTCAGATCATCTCCGGCGGCATCATTCATAGTACGGAAAAAATCAATTGGCTGCGGATGTTTGAAATGCCCAGCGATGAACATAAGTTCTGAAAGCATAATCAAACCTATCTGGGCCAATCACGGAATTACGCAAAACGTTTAAAGCGGCGGCAGTTTTAGAATAATATTGTCCATAATCGCGAAGGCCAATAGATTCAGGCGGAGTCATCAAAGGATCTTTCGCATGTTCCATTGTTCTCGCCATTCTCAAAATACTCCTGTTGGTGGTATCACCATATTCACCATGATTAAAAGAATTAGAAGCATAGCCATTGATAAAAGTGTTCATTCCTTCATCCATCCACATAAAACTTCTTTCGTTGGAACCAACAATCATCGGGAACCAGTTGTGGCCGATCTCATGGGTTACATCATGCCAAAGATTTCCTTTCCCAATCCTGTAACTGCAAAACACAATTCCCGGGTATTCCATTCCCAAAGCAACGCCAGCTACCACTACTGCTGAGTTCCAGGGATATTCAAAATAAGTTTTTGAGTAAAATTCGATGCTTTGTTTTAAATATTGAGTGCTTCTTCCATACTCATCGTATCCTTTACTTTCTTCCGGATAAACAGCCATCGCGATTCCTTTTCTTCCTGAAGGAAAATTAATTCTTGCCGCATCCCAGATGAAAGCTTTGGAAGCTGTCCATGATACATCGCGTGAATTAGACATTTTAAAATGCCACGTCAACATTCCCTTTTCAGCAGGCCTGGTAGAAGCTTTGCCAATTTCATTATCCTTTACAATAAACACAGTGCTGTCGCTTTTGCGCGCTTCATCCAGTCTTTTTATTTCTGTTGAAGTTAAAACCTGCGTAGGATTTTGAAGAACACCTGAACCGGCAACAATCATATCTGCCGGAACAGTAACATAATAATCAAAGTTGCCATATTCACAATAAAATTCTCCCAAACCCATATATGGCAAGGTGTTCCACCCTTTCACCGCATCAAACACACACATGCGCGGATACCATTGTGCCAATTGATAAACAACGCCATTTTTTGTGTACAGTCTTCCCATACGGTCAGCGCCATATTGGGGAATAGAAAACCAGTAATTTACTTTAATATCAATCTTATCTCCGTTAGCCTTAACGGTGAAGGGTAAACGCAATTGCATTCTTGTATCGGTAATTACAGGATCGATCTTATAAGTCTTTCCTTTATAAACTACCGAAGCAGACTCGATATGATAGCCGCCTTTGGTATAACCTTTTACGTCAAATCGATCTCCGCTCACCAGCGTGGTAGCCGCGCCGCGGGAAGAGGGATTGAATAAATTCTGATCCAGTTGCAGCCATAAATAATTCAATTCATCAGGGCTGTTATTGGTATAATTAATAGTTACATCCCCTTTAAGCGTAGTATCCTTCTCATCTAATGTTGCATGAATTGAATAATTGGCGCTATTTTGCCAGTATTTTGGTCCCGGTGCTCCGTCAGCACTTCGGAATTCAGTTCCGCCACGGGATAAAAAAGTGGGATCAAAAACCTGGTTCTTATTATAAACCGAAGAATCCTGCGCAGCAACGCTTTGAGAAAAAATAATCACTGCCAGGAAGTAAAAAAAGTGAGAAGTAAATCGTTTCATGTAATTTTTTTGGCAATAAAAGTAATGGATTAAATTATTCAACAATAAAAAGCTCCCTGCTTCAGGTAAAAAAATTAACATACTTAAAATATACCACTCTAAAATTTAATAACGGAAATGATTAAACGCAAGTGGCTTTTTATTCTAAATACAAATCCGGTAAATTTGTTGGTTTACTGTATAGCTTTTATCTTCCGTTTTTAGTCTATTATAAGAGGAAGTTATTTGAGAAAATATCGCTTGCAATGAAATGGAAAAGAAAGCAGTTGGTTTAAATCATCACTTGGCAAATTATACTGTTGGATAATCACCATTAAGGGGCACTTCAATATTTTGGGGCTGCCCCTTTTTTAAGCCAATTTCAGAAATAAAATTCGGTATATTAGCAATTGTAATTCTTTTCTTTCCTTTTTAACTCGTTGAATTCATTACTATATCAAAAGAAACATTATGAAAAAAATCGGAATCCTGTTTGGCCGCGAAAGAAGTTTTCCCGAAGCTTTTATTGAAAGAGTAAATGAAAAAAATATTGACGGCATCATGGCCGAGCCTGTTCATATCGACAAGGTGGTGCAGGGCGAGCCAAGCGGCTACGATGTAATAGTAGACCGCATTTCGCAGGATGTACCTTTTTATCGCGCTTATCTTAAAAACGCCGCATTGTGTGGCACCGCAGTGATTAATAATCCTTTTTGGTGGAGCGCTGATGAGAAATTTTTTAATAATTGCCTTGCCACAAAAATTGATGTTCCTGTTCCCAAAACTGTTCTTGTCCCGTCAAGTTCTTTGCCGGCAGATACCACTGATCAATCATTTTCTAATCTTGCTTATCCATTGGATTGGGAAAACATTTTTGATTATATCGGTTTCCCTGCCTACATGAAACCGCACGCCGGCGGTGGCTGGAAGAGCGTTTATAAAGTTACCGGTATTGATGATTTTTTTACCAAACACGGCGAAACCGGCGAACTGGTGATGATGCTGCAGGAAGAAATTATTTTTGAAGAATATTACCGCTGCTATTGCATCGGTGGCAAAGATGTTCTCATAATGCCTTATGAGCCTCGCAATCCTCATCACTTACGATATGTAGCGGATTTTAAACCGACGAAAGAGCGGCTTGAACAAATGGAAGGAATTGTGCTTCGAATTTGTAAATACCTCGGCTACGATTTTAATACCGTTGAACTTGCCGTCCGCGATGGAGTTCCTTATGCAATTGATTTTTGTAATCCGGCGCCTGATGCGGAACGTACGAGTGTGGGAGAAGAAAATTTTAATTGGGTAGTAGAGGCTTCAGCCAACTTCGCGATCGAAAAAGCAAAATCACATAAAGAAGGAAAAGACAACCTTACCTGGGGCGAATATTTGGGAAGTTGTGCAAAAGGAAAAGAATTAATGTGAAAATTAGCAAATATGAAAATGTGAAAATTCAAAAATGCGAGAATGAAAAAACCGCACTAACAATAGAAAATTGTCTCAATTAACCAAGTACCCAATTAACTAATAATCCTAATAATTAATAATCAAAAATGGCTGCTATTTCTTACAAACATTTCACCATCGGAATTGAAGAAGAATATATGGTGCTCGACCCTGAAACACGCGAGTTGAAAAGCCATGAACAAAAAATTGTGCAGGAAGGTGAAAAACTGATAAAGGATAAAGTAAAGGCCGAAATGCACCAGGCTGTTGTGGAAGTAGGAACAGATGTTTGCCAAAACATTGACGAAGCTTTCCAGGATGTGGCCAATCTTAGAAAAACCATCAGCCAGATCGCCGGCGACCTTGGCTTGGGAATCGGCGCTTCAGGCACGCATCCTTTCAGTCATTGGGAGCGGCAACTCATAACCGATCATGTGCGTTACAGCGACATTGTAAAAGAATTGCAGGAAGCGGCAAGAAGCAATTTAATTTTTGGTTTACACGTGCACGTTGGTATGGAAAGTCGTGAAATGGCTATCCATATTGCCAACTCAGCACGCTATTTTTTACCGCATGTTTTTGCTTTGAGTACCAACTCTCCTTTTTGGGAAGGACGTTCAACGGGTTATAAATCTTATCGCACCAAAATATTCGACAAGTTTCCGCGCACAGGTATTCCTGATTTTTTCGATAGTATTGAATCGTATGACAATTACGTCAAAATTTTGGTAAAGACCAATTGTATTGATAACGCCAAAAAGATTTGGTGGGATCTACGCGTTCACCCGTTTTTTAATACGGTTGAATTTCGCATTTGTGATGTGCCTTTAACCGTGCAGGAAACCATCACTATGGCTGCTTTGTTCCAGGCGATTTGCGCCAAATTGTACAAATTACGCATGCAAAACCTGAACTTTATTATTTATCCGCGCATGCTCATCAACGAAAATAAGTGGCGTGCAAGCCGCTACGGCATTGAAGGAAGCATGATCGATTTTGGAAAAGAAAGTGAAGTAAATACGCGTGTACTCATTTATGAATTGCTTGATTTTATTGATGACGTAACCACGCCTTTGGGCATCCGCAATACGATCAGTTATGTGCACAGAATTTTGGAAGAAGGCACCGGCGCCGACCGGCAATTAAAAGTTTTTGAAGAAACACTGAGCCTTCCTGCTGTGGTGGATTATATACAATCGCAATTTTTGAATGGATTGTAGTGGACGAAGAAACAGGAAGGATTTTTGTTTTGGAAAAATCAACAATATTATCAAATGAGAAAATGGGTTTTTAATGCTTTCATTACAAGTCTGATTTTTGTTACTGCTCAATTTAAAAATTCGCAAAAAACTGTTTCAGCCAATTATGTCATTTCTAATAATAGTATATCTAAGACTAGCCTGAGCAAACAGGATACAGTGCCGTCGTCAAAACTAACTTGGGTAGATTCTTCAATTATTGATTATATAAAAAATTCGAATGATGAACTTTTAAAACTCAACCGCAACTCCCATATTCCCGAACAATGGATGCTTGATACCCGGTATTGGCGTGGCAAAAAATACATTGTTGCAGAAATCGGCCATGATAATAAGTATAGATTTGTTCCCGATTCCTGGGTTTATTTGGATAGTTTAAGCAGGAAGATTTTTGTTTACGATACCATTAATGATACATTGATAAAATGGGAAAGATAAAATACAACAAGTTGTTTTCGCTAAAAATCAAACTCTTCCCCACTTTTCAATTTCAATCGTACATTGCATCAGCATGAAATATTACATTATAGCAGGCGAAGCTTCAGGCGATTTACATGGAAGTAATTTGATAAAAGAAATCCAAAAACTGGATGCGGATGCGGAAATCCGTTGCTGGGGCGGCGACAAAATGAAAGCCACCGGAGCCACGCTGGTAAAGCATTACAAAGATTTGGCTTTTATGGGTTTTGCTGAAGTAGTAAAAAACCTTCCCGCTATTTTAAAGAATTTTAAATTTTGTAAGAACGATATTTCATCCTTTGAACCAGATGTAATTGTATTTATTGATTACCCCGGTTTTAACCTGCGCATGGCAAAATGGGCCAAAGAAAATCATTACAAAACCGTCTTTTATATTTCGCCGCAGGTGTGGGCGTGGAAAGAAAACCGCGTAAAAAATTTCAAACGGGATATCGATAAAATGATCGTAATTCTCCCGTTTGAAAAAGCATTTTTCGAAAAATGGAATTATGAAGTGGAGTATGTAGGGCACCCGTTGGCAGATGTGATTGAAAACTTTAAAAACAATCACCCCGAAATAAAAGTCTCAGAAAAAACAATCGCACTTCTTCCCGGCAGCCGCAAACAGGAAATAAACGCCAAGCTCCCCATCATGCTGGAAGCCACCAAAAATTTCCCCGAATATAATTTTGTGATCGGCAAAGCGCCTTCCATTGAAGATGAATTTTACGAAAGCTTCATCAAAGAATATCAAAACGTAAATACGATTTCTAATGATACGTATTCGCTGTTAATGAAGTCTGTAGCGGCTTTGGTAACATCGGGAACCGCCACTTTGGAAACTGCCTTGTTCGGCGTTCCTGAAATTGTTTGTTACAAGGCAAGCAACATTTCTTATCAAATCGCAAAGCGTTTGGTAAAACTAAAATTCATTTGCCTCGTTAATTTAATTATGGGTAAAGAAGTGGTAAAAGAATTAATTCAACATGATCTTACAGCAGAAAAAATTACTTCAGAACTAAAAAAGATTTTGTTTGATCCGGCAAAAAAAGAAAAAATGCAGAACGATTATGCAGCATTAAAACAACTTCTTTCCGAAGGTGGAAATGCCTCTAAAAATGCGGCACGCAGTATTTATGAGTTTGTAAAAGAACCGGTTTTGCAGTAAACGAATAAATAAAAACGATTTTTGTTTTGTTTAGCTATTTAAATTTTGTCGCTTTAAAATATTGTAATTACTTTGTAAGTACAATATATAGGAATAATTATGGACATATCAGTAATTCCCATTGGGAACTCAAAAGGCATTCGCCTTACAAAAACATTAATTGAAAAGTATAATATCCAGGATTCAGTAGAACTGATTCTTAAAAAGGAATATATCATTCTAAAGCCAAAAAACGCTGCAAGAAAAGGATGGGAAAAATCATTTAAAAAAATGCATGAGAACGGTGACGACAAACTGTTATTGCCAGATGTTTTTGAAGATGAAAACCTGGAAGAATGGAGCTGAAGCAACATCAGATTGTATTAGTCAATCTTGATCCAACTATAGGAAGTGAAATGAAAAAAACGCGTCCATGCGTAATTGTTTCGCCGAATGAAATGAATAAATACCTACAGACGATTGTTATTGCGCCAATGACAAGTCATTCAAAACCCTATCCAACAAGGATTGAAGTACGGCATAATAAAACAAAAGGATGGGTAGTTCTGGACCAGATAAGAACCGTTGATCGGGCAAGAATTGTAAAAGTTCTCGATGTTTTATCAGAGAAAGAAATTACCAAACTGAAAATGGTATTTAAAGAAACCTATGTGGATTGAGAATATTGAGGTTTGCAGTAAACGAATAAATAAAAGGAATTTTTAATTTAGACCATCCTCTCTCCTACCTTCTTATTAATTGAATGATCAAAATGATCATCGCTAAAATAAAAAGTAAAATTGACAACCGGTTGATGAAGTGCATTGCCCTCGTCATTTGTGAACGCGGCCTGTTTGGATCTTTTTTTACAATCCATAAATATTCTCCTATTTGTCGCCAGATTCCCATATCACAAAATTAAAGAATTAAGGATTTTCATAATCATAAATCAGCCGCGAAACATGAGCCATTGCTTTAACTGCAGCGCTGTCGTCTTCCAGGTTTTTGGAAAGCAACACCAAAACATATTTTCTTCCGTCGGGTAAAATAATAATTCCCGAATCGTGGTGCACGCCTGTGATCCATCCTGTTTTATGTGCCACTTTCACATTTTTGGGAAGTTCAGCGGGAATAATATCATTATGTTCCTGCTGCGATAAAATGTTGATCATTTCATCAGAAGATCTTTTATCAACCGCCTTTCCTTCAGCTATTTTTTCATAGATCACCATGAGGTCGTAAGCCGTAGTGGTATTGTTCAGACCAAGTTCATACGCTTTGTTATCTTCTACTCCACGCAATACTTTTATTTTTATCGCGCCTATTTCGCGCATCGTTTTGGTTACATTTTTTGCATTTACCAAGTCAATTACCAGGTTGGTTGATAAATTACTGCTGGCAATGATCATTTGGTACATTAAATCATAAAGAGTTCTTTTTTCCCCAATGTGTCGGTAAATTTCCGATTCGCTATCGTCAGTGGAATCAAGGCTATATAAGCTACTGTCGACAATGCTTTTGAATTGATTTTTAATGAGAACCGAATCTTTTAACGATAATTTTCCTTCTTTAACTTGTTTAAAAACTTCAATCATCACCGGTGTTTTCATAGTGCTTGCCGCATGAAATTCTTCCCCGGAATTAATCAATAATTGCTTTCCACTTTCAATATCCTTAAACGCTACTGCAAAATCCCCTTTTTCTTTAAACAAAACATTTTCAATCTTTTGCTTTAAAATCTTCATTGAATGATTTGACTGGCTAAAACTCACGGCGCTAATAGTAAAACTCCCAAGTAAAACTACGTTGAGGAAAAAAAGCTTCATAAACGAAAATAATCAAACTTTTTAAAACGTTTTTATAGTGAACATTTGGATAAAATATTGACAGTTTATCCAGATTTTTGGGTGAATTGTAATTACCATTACGAAAATTCTCCATAACGAAACAAAACTATGAATTATGGCACGTTATGTGGGGGTTAAGTCACTTAAAATACTCCTACTCATTTTTGATTCTATAGCGCCTGGCAATATCCCAAAAATCAATAATGGTAGAGTGAAAAAATTTTTAAAAAGTGAATTATGAATCGTATTCTTATTGTTGACGACAACAATGATATTTTGTGGGTAGTTGAGATCATTCTTAAAAGATATGGATTTGAAGTAATGACCACTTTAAAAGGTGAAGAAGTTCTTGCCAAAACAAAAGCATTTTCTCCACAACTAATTTTGCTTGATGTTTTTCTTTCGGGTGTGGATGGCATTGATGTCTGCAACACATTAAAATCAAATCCCACTACAAAAGATATTCCCGATAATTATGATTTCTGCTCATACCAATTTTAAAGAAATCAAAAAAGTTTTGCAAAGCGGATGATTTTATGTCCAAACCTTTTGATGCAAATGAATTGGTTAAAAAAATAAAACATTACATAGGGTCTCCTGTGAAAAAATGATATAAATCTAGGCCTTTTGATAATGCAGTTTTCTTCCTCTTAAATATTTCTCGCGGATTATTTCGTATGTCTGTTTATCGTTCACTTTGCTTTCCAACCATGAAATAATATCGAGATAAGCAAATGCCCGTGTTTCAAATTTACTGGTTTCAAATTGCCTGATGGTTTCCAGCAAATTTTCAAATTCAGGTTTTAATTTTTTGGCAGATAAGTAAAACGATTTACGCAAAAACTTAAATATTTCTTCTTCCACCAAACTAAGGTTTTGCATTTTAGCCATGAACCGGTAAACGGTTTTTACCAGGTATTCAAGCAATTGAAAATTACCCAGTTCATAATGCGCTATCAGATGTAGCAGCCTTGCGTAGCATTGAAGATCATTGCGCAGATTTACTTTCCAATTAATTATTTTATTTAGGTATTCTATAGCATTGTCAAAGTCGCCGGCGCCAAAATAAAGCGAGGCGATCTTATAATAAAAAATTAAACGGCGATGCTGATCGAGGAATAAATTGTACTCATCCAGTTGCCGCTCGATCTCACTAACAATACCTAACCCTTCCTTAAAAGTTCCCTCTAAAAAATGCTGGTTGATCTTTGCCGTATATAAATAGATAAAAACCTGGATTTTATTATTATCGTTCTTCTTTACTATTTCAGAGTTGCCGAATTCTTCCAGCAAAGTAATTGTTTTTTCAAAACCGGCATAGTTGCGTAGAGTAAAATGGGCATTCAATAAATTGTGTAGCCCCTTAATATAATTACCTGTTTCAATTGGTATCATCGCCTGATCATCCAAAAAAAGATTCACCCATTTTTGTGTATAACGATAATACATCAGGTAATCCTGGCGGATAAATGCGTACCAGCTATAGCTCTGGCTGAAATAGAGTTTTTCATAAAATCCTTCAGGCTTTTTAATATCATCAGTAAGATGCAAGTCAAAATAATTTTCGATTTCCTCTTCGTCACCAATGTTTCTTGCTAACCCATTTTTAATATACCAGCTATATAATTGCAACGCAAGATTGGAAAGTTTTGATTGTTTGACCAGTCTTTCATTTGAAACATTTACATCGCCGGTCAATTCATCGGCCCTATCCTGCATGCTTCTCGTGATATGAAGACTTTCGATCTTCTTTTCGAATGTAAGCACTTCGATATAGAAATTGATCTGGTTGTTGTTCCTGGCTATTTCTTTAATTTTCTCAAGGATCTTCAGGCTTTGATGATACAAACCTTTATTATAAAGTATTCGGGCATAATCCAACTGTTCGTGCAGTTGCATATCAATATTATCACTACTTTCAAGCAGTCGCAGGCTACCCAGTATCTGCCGGTAGAGATGCGCCTTTATATTGGGAAGTTGTTGCTTCTTAATCGAAGAAGTTTTGTTCATTAACACGCTTTCATCGTAAACGCTCATTTTATCAATAGCATCAAAAAGCTGCACCACTTTGAGATCGTTGTTCGATGAATTTCGTTGAACATACAATTTAAAGTTTCTTTTCTCTGATTTCTGAAGAGAATGAATTAATTGAAATAGCGCGTCAGTCGACCTGTTTGGCATTTTATTTACATTTATCTTGCCTGTTATACACGAAAGCTACTATACTTTTCAATAACAAATCAAAAACTAAAATGAAATTAGTATATAATTTTATTTATACAGAATCGTAACGCCAGTATTAACCAAAATTTACGGCTACTTGGTTTTCAAGCGGGATAAAATATTTAATAAATAATCACTTTATAAAATACAGTAAACAAATAAAAATCGTTGTTTTATCCTTTTTTATGCAATAAAAGAGTTAAAAGCAAAACCCGCTCTATTGTTGGGCATCGTAATTAATTTATACTGAAATCCTTTGCCAGTAAGCGTTTTACAAGCATCCCACTCATTTTAGAAGTGTAAGTTCCTGTTATTTTAAGTTAGATATACAAGCAGTAAACTTCTAATTTCGGAGGAACGTAGATGTTTTTCTCTTCCGCAATTCATCTTTCTAAAAAATAATACCATGGAAAAGATTATCATTTTTGATACGACTTTAAGGGATGGCGAGCAGGTTCCCGGGTGTAAATTGAATACCAAAGAAAAAATCGAACTGGCGTTAAAGCTCGAAGAATTGGGTGTTGATGTGTTGGAAGCAGGCTTTCCTATTTCCAGCCCCGGCGATTTTAATTCAGTTGAACAAATTTCTAAAAATATAAAGAATGCAACAGTTTGTGCTTTATCGCGTGCAGTACAAAAAGATATTGAAGTGGCGGCACAGGCTTTAAAATATGCAAAACGTCCGCGCATTCATACCGGTATCGGTACTTCTGATTTTCATATTAAAAGTAAGTTCAATTCTAACCGTGAAGACATTTTAAAAAGAGCCGTTCAATGTGTTACCTGGGCGAGGAATTATACGGATGATATAGAATTTTATGCAGAAGACGCGGGAAGAACAGACAATGAATATCTGGCAAGGGTAATTGAAGCAGTGATCGAGGCAGGAGCAACCACGGTAAATATTCCGGATACAACCGGTTATTGTCTGCCTCATCAATATGGAGAAAAAATGGCGTTCTTGAAAAATAATGTAAGCAATATTGATAAAGCGGTTATTTCATGTCATTGCCATAATGATCTCGGTTTGGCAACAGCCAATTCCATTTCCGGGGCAATAAGTGGTGCACGACAGATAGAATGTACCATCAATGGATTAGGTGAAAGAGCCGGCAATACTTCTTTGGAAGAAGTGGTGATGGTTATTAAACAACACAAATCACTCGGCTTTTACACAGATATTGATACTACCAAATTATACCCGATGAGCAGGTTGGTTTCTGATACGATGCGTATGCCTGTTCAACCGAATAAAGCAATTGTAGGAAGTAATGCTTTTTCTCATTCGTCCGGGATACACCAGGATGGATTTTTGAAAGATAATCTTACTTACGAAATCATAAATCCTGTGGAAGTAGGTGCAGACAGTTCAAAAATCGTACTAACGGCAAGGAGTGGACGCAGTGCATTGGCTTATCGTTTTCAGAAATTAGGTTTCCAGTTTTACAGAAATGATGTGGATATTTTGTATGATCGCTTTTTGCAGGTAGCAGATAATAAAAAAGTAGTGGAAGACGAAGATCTTTCTGAAATGGCAACCGTTTACCAGAAATCAACCAGTGAAGTTCAATAACAATTTTTAAAAAGGCCAATGCTTTGTAATTAAGAGCAGAATGAATAAACCGGCAATCATAGTAAAAGACCTTATCGTGAAAACCCAGGAAAACACTGTGCTTGATGGAATTTCATTTTCACTTTAACAAAATCAACACCTTGCTGTTCTTGGAAATGCAGGCAGTGGGAAAACTACTTTAGCAAAAGCTCTGGCGGGAAAAATTCATTCGAACGGTAAAATTTCATTTGATTCTGCCTCCGAAAAAAAGCGCACTTTATTGGTTGAGCAACGCTACTCTTTTAAAAACCTTTGCGGCATTTCTGATTTTTATTACCAGCAACGCTTTAATAGTTTCGATTCTGAGGATGCACCTACTGTTTATGACGAATTAGTCAAAGCATCTTCAAAAGACAGTAAACGAAGCAAATAACATTGCTAATGCTTTAGCCATTCTTGGAATTGAACACTTAAAAAATTCTCCTCTTATTCAATTGTCAAGTGGTGAACACAAAAGATTTCAACTGGCAAAAGCCCTGGTAAATCCACCACAAATATTGATTTTAGATACATCCTTACACCGGGCTGGATATAACCAGCGTGCAGAAACTTAATAAAATATTGTTTGATATATCTGAAAAAGATACCCAAATTATTTTAATTCCCGGCACATTTCCTGTTCCGGAATTCATAAAAACTATTGCCTTTATTGAGAATAAAAAACTCGCTTTTTTTGGAAACAAAGAAGCATTCAATGTAAATGAATTCAAAGAGCCTGCAAACAATTTCGTTTATAACACAGATCTGCTACCAATTACAAATGAAACTTCCGGGTTTGAAACAATAGTAGAAATGAAAAACATCCATTTAAAATATGGAGACCATGCTATTTTTGCAGGTCTTAACTGGAAAGTGAATGAAGGTGAGAAATGGTTATTAAAAGGACGCAACGGATCGGGAAAATCATCGCTGCTGAGCATGATCACAGGAGATCATCCACAAGCTTATTCCAACGAAATTTATTTGTTTGGAAAAAGAAGAGGAAGTGGTGAAAGCATTTGGGACATCAAGCAAAAAACAGGATTTATTTCTCCTGAATTACACGCCTATTTCGACAAAAATATTACCTGTTTCCAGGCAATTGGATCAGGTTTTTTTGACACGATTGGCTTATTTAAAAAATTAAGTACTGCACAGTACAATACTATACTTCAATGGTTGGATTTTTTACAGGTTTCTCATGTGTCAACAAAGCCTTTGCATTCAATTTCTGCCAGTCTCCAGCGAATGATCTTGCTTGCGAGGGCTTTGGTAAAAAATCCGCCATTGTTAGTTTTAGATGAGCCATGCCAGGGGCTTGATCAAAAGCAAAGTGAACAGTTTGTTTCACTGGTAGATAGCATTTGTTCAGGAACAAATAAAACATTGATCTATGTGAGCCATGATGAAAGAAATATTCCGATGTGCATTGGAAAAGTATTCAGGTTGGAAAAGAATGAAGATCAATTTTATTCAATTATAGAACCGGCTTCGCTTGCCGTGGCATAAAAATATTCAAATAAGAAATTAATAAATCCGCAGAGCGTAGAAAACATGAACAAAAACATAACCGTAATTCCGGGAGATGGCATTGGGCCTGAAGTAACCCATGAAACTTTAAAAGTGCTGAACGCAATTGCATTAAAATTTCATCACCATTTTAATTTTACTCAATGCCTGATGGGAGGAATTGCGATTGAAAAAACAGGCGATCCTTTGCCCCAGGAAACAATAGACAGTTGTCTTAAAAGTGATGCGGTATTGTTGGGCGCAATCGGGCTTCCCAAATACGATAATGATCCCTCGCTGAAAGTGAGGCCGGAGCAAGGATTATTAAGATTAAGAAAAGGGATTACAATTATTCGCCAACATTCGCCCGGTAACTACTTATAAATCGCTTCATCATCTTTCACCTTTGAAAGCAAAAAATTTGACGGATGTGGATTTTGTGATTTACCGTGAGCTAACAGGAGGCATTTATTTTGGCAAAAAAGAATTGAATGAAGAAGGCACAGAAGCGTCAGACCTTTGCATTTATAATAGTGATGAAATTTTAAGAATTGCACACCTTGCTTTTAAAGCCGCACAAAAAAGAAAAAAGAAATTGACATTAGTCGACAAAGCCAATGTGTTGGAAACATCAAGATTATGGAGAAAAAATGTGCAGCAGATTTCTGAAAAATATCCTGATGTAAAAGTGGACTATATGTTTGTAGATAATGCATCGATGCAAATGATCGTAAACCCTAAACAATTTGACGTAATCCTTACTGAGAATATGTTTGGGGATATTTTAAGTGATGAGGCAAGTGTGTTAAGCGGTTCTTTGGGGTTATTGCCATCAGTCATCAATAGGTGAAGTAAATGCTTTGTTTGAACCGATTCACGGATCTTTTGCCCAGGCTGCCGGAAAAGACATTGCCAATCCTGTCGGCTCTATTTTATCCGGCGCTTTGATGATGGAACATTTCGGTTTGCATGAGGAAGCAAAAACAATAAGAGACGCCGTTGACTGGACATTAAGCAATGGTTTTGTGACAAAAGATATTGATCCTGTAAATTCTTATTTCACTTCAACCATTGGCGAATTAGTAAGTAATTATATTTCGAATGATATTCCTCAAAATTCGAACATAAGCAATATGGCATTGGGCCAGACGACGATCATTTGAGGAAGAAAAAAGTTCTTTGTTTTTTTAACTTAGGTATATTAAGTTTGCTTTTCAATCTTCACCAATGTTGAAAGGCAAATTAATCAACGACATCAAAAATATTTCAGTGATTATCATCGCTGTCGTTGTCATTATTATACCTTTCACCGGAGGAGGATAAGCTAATAAAATAATTAAAACAAATAGCCCCGCCTCCAAAAGAAGCGGGGTTTTTATTTAACCCCTTCTCAATAAAAAATTATGTATTACAACGACAACACATTTATTTATTCAAACGGGCAACATCGTAAAAGCCTCAGAAGCAAAAATTGATTTGTATAGTGAAACACTTCATTACGGTTATGGCGTGTTTGAAGGAATACGTTCCTATAAACTTGCAAATGGCGAAACAAAAATTTTTAAAGCTGTTCAGCATTTTGACAGGCTTAAAAATTCTGCAAACGCTCTTAATCTTCCCTATGAATGGAGCAGCCAGGAACTGATAGAAGCAACTTACGAGGTATTAAAAAGGAATCATTTGCAGGATGCGTATATCCGGCCTCTTGTGTATGCGCCTGCCAATATGAGTTTCAGCCCTAACGAAGAATCTTTTATTGTTATTGAAACATGGCAAATGCAACCTTTTTTAGGCGAGAAATTATTAAACGTAATGACCTCTTCTTTTGAAAGGCCCAATCCAAAAGCTTTTAAAATTGAAGCAAAAGCCACGGGCCATTATGTAAATTCTATTCTTGCCAGCCAGGAAGCCAAAGCAAAAGGTTTTGATGAAGCCTTATTAAAAGATATGGAAGGTTATGTGGCCGAAGCGCCAGGCGCCAATATTTTCATGGAAAAAGATGGTAAACTTTTAACACCACAGCCGGGAAATATTCTTCCGGGAATTACCCGTGCGACCGTTTTTGAAATTTGTAATGAATTAAATATTCCAGTAGTAGAAAAACAAATTACACTTGCTGAACTTCATGAAGCCGACAGTGCTTTCTTTTGCGGAACAGCCGCAGAAGTAATCGGCATTCAGACACTCGATAAAATTCCTTTCAAAAAAGATTGGGCCGATTCAATTGGAAGCATTATTCAGAAAGAATACAAGAATCTCGTTACCGGCAAAAAGAAAAAAGAACAATTGGAACCGACTAAATTAATCAACAGTAAACCAACAAATAATTAAGATTTTAATTTCAGACATGAGCGATACTTTAGTAAATACCGAACTTAATAAATATAGCAAGACGCTTACACAGGATGAAACACTACCGGGAGCGCAGGCGATGTATTACGCCATTGGTTTCCAGGAAAAAGATTTTAAAAAAGCGCAGGTGGGAATTGTGAGTATGGGATGGGATGGAAATCCTTGTAACATGCACCTGAACGACCTTGCGACATCTGTAAAGAAAAGTGTAAACGATGTTGAAGGATTGTTGGGCCTTCGTTTTTATACCATCGGCGTAAGTGACGGAATCAGCATGGGAACGGATGGAATGCGCTTCAGTTTGGTAAGCCGCGATTTGATTGCTGACAGCATTGAAACCAATGCAAGTTCACAATATTATGATGCCATTGTTGCCATTCCCGGTTGCGATAAAAACATGCCCGGTTCAATCATGGCGATGGGAAGATTGAATCGCCCTCGTATAATGTTATATGGTGGCACAATTGCTCCGGGTCATTATAAAGGAGAAGACTTAAATATCGTATCTGCTTTTGAAGCATTGGGTCAAAAGATTGCAGGTAATTTAGATGAAGCGGATTTTAAAGGAATTGTTCGGCATGCTTGTCCCGGTGCCGGCGCATGTGGCGGAATGTATACCGCCAATACAATGGCGAGCGCAATCGAAGCAATGGGAATGAGTCTTCCTTATTCCTCAAGCAATCCGGCGCTTAGCAAAGACAAAGAAAAAGAATGTGCTGCAATTGGTAAAGCAATAAAAAATATATTGGAAAAAGATATTAAGCCACGTGATATCATGACACGCGAAGCATTTGAAAATGCAATCACCGTTGTAATGGTTTTGGGCGGAAGTACCAATGCAGTTTTGCATTTGATCGCCATGGCAAAAAGTGTTGGAATTGAATTAACACAAGATGATTTTCAAAAGATCAGCAACAAAATCCCAATGCTTGCCGATTTTAAACCAAGCGGAAAATATTTGATGCAGGATTTGCATGAGCATGGAGGCGTACCAGCAGTAATGAAATATTTATTGGGCAAAGGTTTATTGCATGGCGATTGCATCACTGTAACAGGAAAAACCGTTGCTGAAAATTTGCAGGATGCGCCTGATCTTGATTTTGAAAAACAGGATATTATTCATCCTCTGGAAAATCCCATCAAAGCAACAGGCCATTTACAAATATTATACGGCAACCTTGCAGAAGGTGGAAGCGTTGCAAAAATTACCGGAAAAGAAGGAAACCGTTTCGAAGGAACTGCAAGAGTTTTTGATGGCGAACATGATTTTATAAAAGGAATAGAAAGTGGCCGTGTACATGCAGGCGACGTGGTTGTAATAAGAAATATCGGACCAAAAGGTGCACCGGGAATGCCGGAAATGCTAAAACCAACAGGAGCTATAATTGGTGCTGGTTTAGGCAAATCAGTTGCTTTAATTACTGATGGAAGGTTTAGTGGTGGCACTCATGGTTTTGTCGTCGGACACATAACTCCTGAAGCTTTTGAAGGCGGTCTGATCGGTTTGGTAAAAGATGATGATATCATTGAAATAGATGCGGAAAAAAATACACTGAATTTAAAAGTAAGTGATGATGAAATTGCCAAACGAAAAGAAGCATGGCAACAACCGCCATTAAAAGCAACAAAAGGAGTTTTATATAAATATGCAGCGTGTGTAAGCAGTGCGGCAGAAGGTTGTGTTACAGACGAAAATTTAAAAATTAAACACTAAAAAATATTAGTTATGGAAACAGTTGATATCATAAAAGAGAAAAAAACCAGTGAACCAAAAACCAACAATGTTACCGGTTCTGTTGCTCTTTTAGAAATACTGATTGCTGAAAAAGTAGATACCATTTTTGGGTATCCCGGCGGTGCCATCATGCCGATTTACGATGCATTATATGATTATAAAGACAAAATCAACCATATTTTAGTCCGCCACGAACAAGGTTCCATCCACGCGGCACAAGGATTTGCAAGAACATCAGGAAAAGCGGGTGTTGTATTTGCCACCAGCGGACCAGGCGCTACCAATTTAGTTACTGGTTTGGCTGATGCGATGATTGACAGTACGCCACTTGTTTGTATTACAGGGCAGGTTTTTGCACATCTTTTAGGAACCGATGCTTTCCAGGAAACAGATGTGGTAAACATTACCACGCCGGTTACAAAATGGAATTACCAGGTCACTGATGCGACTGAAATTCCTTCTGTACTTGCAAAAGCATTTTATATCGCGCAAAGCGGAAGGCCCGGCCCTGTTTTGATCGATATTACCAAAAATGCGCAATTGCAAAAATTTGATTTCGAAGAGTACACAACTTGCAACCATATACGCAGTTATCGGCCCAAACCAATCGTCCGGGAAGAATACATTGATGAAGCAGCCAAATTAATTAATGAAGCAAAAAAACCATTCGTAATTTTTGGCCAGGGTGTAATACTTGGAAGCGCCGAACAGGAATTTAAAAATTTTATTGAAAAGGGCGGTCTTCCTGCGGCATGGACCATTCTTGGATTGAGCGCTCTTGAAACAGATCATCCTCTCAATGTCGGTATGTTGGGAATGCATGGAAATTATGGCCCGAATGTTCTTACCAATGATTGTGATGTTTTAATTGCTGTAGGAATGCGATTCGATGATCGTGTTACTGGCAGGCTTGACAAATACGCTAAACAGGCTAAAATTATTCATCTTGACATAGATCCTGCAGAAATTGATAAAAATGTAAAAACCACGGTGGCCGTTTGGGGAGATTGCAAAGAAACTTTGCCTTTACTTACAAAAAAAATTGAGAAAAAATCTCACGAAGATTGGTTGCAAAAATTTGAAGAGTATAAGCAAAAAGAAACGGAAGCGTGTTTTAAAAAAGACCTCACGCCCACTTCAGATTCGCTGTCCATGGGAGAAGTGATTAATCTTTTAAATGAGTTGACAGATGGAAAAGCCGTTATCGTTTCTGACGTTGGCCAGCACCAGATGGTAGCTTGTCGTTATTCAAAATTTAAACAATCAAGAAGCAATGTGACTTCCGGCGGCCTCGGCACAATGGGATTTGGTCTGCCTGCAGCCATCGGCGCAAAGTTTGGCGCTCCTGAAAGAACCGTGATCGCGGATAATTGGTGACGGGGGTTTTCAAATGACTTTGCAGGAATTAGGCACCATTATGCAAAATAACGTGGATGTAAAAATTGTTATTCTTAATAATGAGTTTTTGGGCATGGTTCGCCAGTGGCAGGAATTATTCAATGAAAGAAGGTATTCATTTACAGATATTCAGAGTCCCGATTATGTTGCCCTCGCAAGTGCATATCAAATACCGGCCCAACGCATTTCAGAAAGAGAAAAGTTAAAAGCCGCTTTGAAAAAAATGCTTGACACTGAAGGTGCTTATCTTTTGGAAATAATTGTTGGTAAAGAACACAACGTTTTTCCAATGGTACCACAAGGTTGCAGCGTTTCTGAGATCCGTTTATCTTAAATCTTTTTCTGAAAAAAAACTAAAATCATGAACACAATCGAAATAAAAAATTCAAATAATTCTTCGTTTACTGCAACAGGCAAACAGGAATACACGATAACTGTTTACACTGAAAACCAGATCGGCATTTTAAACAGGATATCCATTATTTTTTCGCGCAGAAAAATTAATATTCATAACCTCAATACTTCTCCTTCTGAAGTCCAGGGCATTCATCGCTTCAATATTGTGATCGAAGAAACAGAAGAGATCATTAAAAAACTCGTGAGGCAAATTGAAAAACAGGTGGATGTTTTAAAAGCTTATTATAACACCAATGATGAGATCATCTGGCAGGAAATGGCTCTGTATAAAGTGCCTACTGATGTAATTATGGAAAAAGCGAAAGTGGAAAGATTACTTCACCAGTTTGGGGCGAGAGTGGTGGCAATTCGTAAAGATTATACGGTTTTTGAAACTACCGGCCATCGGGAAGAAACGGATAAACTAATCGCCGCGCTGGAACCTTATGGATTAATCGAATTTGTAAGAAGTGCGCGTGTGGCCATTATAAAAGAAAGTGAAGGTTTCCATTCTAAAGTGAAAGAGTTTGAACAAAGAGAACCGGGAAGGGAAGTAATAGAAAACGAATATTTGGATAAACAGAGTGAAGTGTTTACAATGTAAATCAAAATCAATATGCAGAACATAATTCCGATGCTTTCTTACCAAAATGGAATTGAATCTTTGGAATGGCTGAAGAAAGCTTTTGGTTTCGAAGAAAATATGGAAATGCGGTTTGTAGAAGATGGGCGGTTAACTCATTCGGAATTGAAAGCCGGTGAAAATACAATCATGATTGCAACGCCCTCACCGGATTACGAAAGTATTAATAAACAACGGAAACGGGATAAACAAATGGATAAGTGGCTTTCGGTTCCGTGGGTGGTTAATGGATTATTGGTTTATGTAGAAAATGTTGAAGCTCATTTTCTACAGGCAAAGGAAAATGGCGCGGAAATATTATCTGAAATAGAAGAAGGTTTTCCGGGGAAAAGATACCGGTGCGCCGATATTGAAGGGCAAAGATGGATGTTTATGGAAAAAATAAAATGATGCAAATAGAAAAAGTAATACCGATTTTAAGAATTTTTGATTATAAAAAAGCAATTGAGTTTTACATAGATTGGTTGGGTTTTAAAATTAATTGGGAACATACTTTTGATGAGAACGCACCGGTTTATATGGAAATTGAACGTGAAGGATTAGTAATACATTTGAGTGAACATCATGGTGACGGAACACCCGGAACAAATGTTTTCATTTGGTGTACCGGAATTAAAGATTTTCATACCGAAATTATTAGTAAAAATTACAAATACAATAAACCCGGACTGGAAAAAACTTTTTATGGTGCACTGTCGGTAAAGGTAATAGACCCGTTTCACAACCAGGTTATTTTTAATGAAAAGATTGACGACAACAAATAAATATTATCAACCAAAAAACAAAAACAAAAAATAAAACAAATGGCGACATTAAATTTTGCAGGAACAGAAGAAAAAGTAGTAACAAGGGAAGAATTTCCTTTGTCAAAAGCACAGGAAATATTGAAAGATGAAGTGGTAGCCGTAATCGGTTATGGCGTTCAGGGGCCGGGCCAGGCTTTGAACCAGCGCGACAATGGTATCAACGTAATTGTTGGCCAAAGGAAAAATTCAAAGAGTTGGGACAAAGCAATCCAGGATGGGTTTGTAGAAGGAAAAACGTTATTTGAAATTGAAGAAGCATTGGAAAAAGGAACCATCATTTGCTATTTGCTGAGCGACGCCGCGCAAATCGCGATGTGGCCAACCGTAAAAAAACATTTAACTCCGGGAAAAGCGCTATACTTTTCTCACGGATTCGGAATTACTTATAATGACCAGACAGGAATTGTTCCTCCAAAAGATGTAGATGTGTTTTTAGTAGCACCCAAAGGATCAGGCACTTCTTTAAGAAGAATGTTTTTGCAAGGCCGTGGTTTGAACAGCAGCTACGCCATCTTCCAGGATGCAACAGGCAAAGCTTTTGAAAGAGTGGTTGCCCTTGGAATAGCAATCGGTTCAGGTTATCTATTTGAAACAGACTTTAAAAAAGAAGTTTACAGTGACCTCACCGGCGAGCGCGGCACTTTAATGGGAGCGATACAGGGAATTTTTGCAGCACAATTTGAAGTGCTTCGTAAGCATGGCCACTCTCCTTCCGAAGCCTTTAATGAAACCGTTGAAGAACTCACTCAATCTTTGATGCCCCTGGTAGCAGAAAATGGAATGGATTGGATGTATGCGAACTGCTCAACAACCGCACAGCGTGGCGCTTTAGATTGGTGGAAGAAATTTCGTGATGCCACACTTCCTGTATTCAATGATTTGTATGAAAGTGTAGCTTCGGGAAAAGAAGCTGAAAAATCAATCAAATCAAATTCACAATCGGATTATCGCGAAAAACTAAATGAAGAATTAAAAGAGCTTCGTGAAAGTGAAATGTGGCGCGCAGGGAAAACCGTAAGAAGTTTGAGACCTGAAAACCAGGAGCCGGCTTAAATAAATGCTTTAAGGTTGCCAGCTTTAAAGTTCGCAACCTTACATTTTGATCAACAACTATTTTTCAATTCTATGAGCAACAATATTCATACGAAAGGCCATGAATACAGCTACCATCCTGTCTTTGACGGATTGGGTGTCGCTGATGCATCTGCTCGTTTGAAAGATGTGGTGAACAGGACTCCGCTGGAATTAAACAGGAATTTATCTGCAAAATATCATTGCAATGTTTTTCTTAAAAGAGAAGACCTGCAAGTAGTGCGTTCTTACAAACTTCGCGGGGCGTACAATATGTTAAGCACTTTACCTGAAGAGCAATTGAGCCAGGGAGTCGTGTGCGCCAGTGCCGGAAACCATGCACAAGGTTTTGCTTATTCCTGTAAAAAGTTGAATTGTCAAGGTGTGGTTTTTATGCCGGTTATCACACCAAAACAAAAAGTAAAACAAACGAAAATGTTTGGTGAAGATGCCATTGAAATAAAGTTGGTTGGAGACTCTTATGAAGAATGTGCGGAGGCTGCCATTCAATATTGTAAGGAAAACGACAAAACTTTTATTCCTCCCTACGACAATTATAAAGTCATTGAAGGCCAGGCTACCGTTGGTTTAGAGATATTGGAAGATCTTACACATGTTGATTATTTATTTGTTCCGGTAGGAGGTGGCGGATTGGCCGCGGGAGTAGGTTCTTATTTTAAAACATTTTCTCCTTCCACAAAAATAATTGGCATAGAGCCGGCAGGTGCTCCTTCCATGTTGGAAGCTTTCAAAGCGGGACATCCGGTTACTTTAAATCATATTGAACACTTCGTTGATGGGGCTTCGGTCAACCGTGCCGGTGATATTACTTATTCGATTTGCAAAGAAGTTCTAAATGAAATGCACCTCGTGGATGAAGGAAAAGTTTGCAGCACAATCTTGAAGTTGTATAATGAAGATGCGATAGTTGTGGAACCCGCAGGTGCTTTATCAATAGCTGCGCTGGACGATTACAAAGAAGCGATTAAAGGTAAAAATGTCGTTTGTATTGTAAGCGGAGGAAACAATGATATTGACCGGATGCAGGAAATAAAAGAAAGATCGCTGCAGTATGAAGGATTGAAACACTATTTTTTGATTCGCTTTGCACAGCGGCCGGGAGCTTTAAAAGAATTTGTAAACGATGTTTTGGGTCCGACCGATGACATAACCCGCTTTGAATATATTCAGAAAAATAATAAAGAAGCAGGGCCGGCGCTCGTAGGTATTGAATTGAGATCGAAAAAAGATTACGACAAATTGAAAAATAATCTTAATCATCATAAAATAAATTATACCGAATTAAAGAAAGATGATAATGCCTTTGGTTATTTGGTATAGTTAATTAAATAAATCTTTTAATAGTTTTTGAGGAAATTTGCGCCTCTAATTAAAAAAATAAATTATGAAAAATACTTCCAGTACATTGTTCGATAAAGTTTGGGATTCACATGTCGTACGTGAAATTGAAGACGGTCCTGATGTTTTTTTTATTGACAGACATTTTATTCATGAAGTTACAAGTCCGGTGGCTTTTGGAGGTCTTGAAAACAGGGGACTACAAGTGATGTTTCCAGACAAAACATTTGCCACCGCAGACCATAACACACCTACAATAAACCAGCATCTGCCTGTGCAGGATCCTCTTTCAGCTAATCAACTGAAAGCTTTGGAAATGAATTCAGCGAAATATGGTATTTCACACTGGGGATTAAATAATCCAAAAAATGGAATTGTACATGTAGTCGGCCCGGAGAATGGGATTACACTCCCAGGTATGACAATTGTTTGTGGCGATTCTCACACTTCCACCCACGGTGCCTTCGGCGCTATTGCCTTTGGGATCGGCACTTCTGAAGTGGAAATGGTACTTGCCTCACAATGTATCATGCAGCCAAAACCAAAGAAAATGCGAATCAAGGTAAACGGCAAACTCGGTAAAGGTGTAACCGCAAAAGATGTTGCGCTTTATATGATTTCCAGGTTAACAGCCGCGGGCGCGACTGGATATTTTGTAGAATATGCCGGTGAGGTTTTCGAAAATCTCAGCATGGAAGGAAGAATGACGGTTTGCAATATGAGTATAGAAATGGGAGCGCGTGGTGGTATGGTAGCGCCTGACGAGACAACTTTTGCTTACATAAAAGGAAAAGATAAAGCGCCAAAAGACGAAGCCTGGGATAAACAGCTTGCTTATTGGAAAACTTTAAAAACCGATCCTGATGCAACGTTTGATAAGGAATATACTTTCGATGCGGCGGAGATCGAGCCGATGATCACCTTCGGTACCAATCCGGGAATGGGCATGGGCATCAGCAAACATATTCCCGTTTCAAAAGATACGGCGAGCGGAAATGCCAGCTATGAAAAATCGCTTAATTACATGGGCTTTCATGAAAATGATGCGATGCTCGGAAAGAAGGTAGATTATGTATTTATAGGAAGTTGTACCAATGGGCGAATCGAAGATTTTCGTGCATTTGCATCGATCATAAAAGGAAGAAAGAAGGCTGATCACGTAACCGCGTGGATTGTTCCGGGATCACATGTAGTAGAGCAACAAATAAAGGAAGAAGGTATTTTGGATATTTTAACTGAAGCAGGATTTCAATTACGCCAACCTGGTTGTTCCGCCTGCCTGGCAATGAATGACGATAAAATTCCCGCCGGTAAATATGCAGTGAGTACCAGTAACAGAAATTTTGAAGGAAGACAAGGCCCCGGAGCAAGAACGATGCTGGCAAGCCCTCTTGTAGCAGCAGCGGCAGCAGTTACAGGGGTTGTTACCGATCCGAGGGACTTGCTCTAACTATAACGTAACTACCAACTTTAAACTAAAAACTACGAACTAAAAAATGGCCTACGATAAATTTACAGTACTCACAAGTACGGCAGTTCCTATGCCAATCGAGAACGTGGACACCGACCAGATCATCCCCGCTCGTTTTTTAAAAGCTACTGAGCGTAAAGGTTTTGGTGATAATCTTTTTCGTGATTGGAGATACAATTCAGACGGAACACCCAAGGAAGATTTTGTTTTAAATAATCCCATTTACTCAGGCAAAATCCTGGTAGGTGGAAAAAATTTTGGAAGTGGCAGTAGCCGTGAACATGCGGCATGGGCAGTTTATGATTATGGTTTTCGCGCAGTGGTTTCCAGTTTTTTTGCTGATATATTTAAGAACAATTCGATTAATGTTGGTATTCTTCCTGTCCAGGTAAGTGAAGGATTCCTGATTAAGGTTTTTAATGCAATTGAAAAAGATCCTAACGCACAATTTGAAATAAACCTACCGGATCAAACGATTACAATCCTTTCAACCGGTGAACAAGAATCGTTCGATATTAACGGCTATAAAAAGCACAACCTGATGAACGGCTTTGATGATATAGATTATCTGCAGGCCATGAAAGAAGACATCCAGTCATTTGCTGAAAAGAGTTTATATTAATTGGGGATATAACAAAAAACAATGCCAAAAAAACAGCGATACATTGAGATAATGGACACTACACTTCGTGATGGTGAGCAAACCAGCGGGGTTTCATTTTCTGCTTTGGAAAAATTAACGATTGCCAAATTATTATTAACTGAATTAAAAGTAGATCGCATCGAAATCGCATCGGCCCGCGTATCGGAAGGCGAATTTGACGCGGTGAAAAAAATCACCAAATGGGCAAAAGCAAACGGGTTGCTTGAAAAGGTTGAAGTACTGACTTTTGTCGACGGAACCGTTTCTGTAGAATGGATGATAAAAGCGGGCGCCAAAGTGATGAACCTTCTTACCAAAGGGTCTCTTAATCATTTGACTCATCAACTTAAGAAAAAGCCGGAACAACATTTTGCTGAAATCTCAGAAGTTTTAAAACTCGCAAGAAAAAAAGGTATCGACTGCAATGTTTACCTTGAAGATTGGAGTAATGGTATGCGCGATTCGAAAGATTATGTATTTCAGTACCTTGATTTCCTTTCTACTCAGCCGGTAAAACGAATTTTGCTGCCCGATACATTGGGCGTTTTAACTCCTTCTGAATCTTTCGAATTTGTTTCTGAAATTGTAAAACGCTATCCAAAAATACATTTTGATTTTCATGCCCATAACGATTACGACCTGGGAACAGCTAACGTGTTGGAAGCTTTAAAGGCAGGTGCATCCGGAATTCACCTGACGGTAAATGGTATGGGAGAACGTGCAGGCAATGCGCCATTGGCAAGTGCTATAGCCGTTATCAATGATTTTATGCCGGAATTAAAAACATCTGTTTCTGAAAAATCGTTGTATAGAGTTAGCAAATTAGTTGAGACATTCTCAGGATTTCGTATTCCTGTAAATAAGCCCGTTGTTGGCGAAAATGTCTTCACCCAAACAGCAGGCATACACGCAGATGGCGACAAAAAAAATAATCTTTATTTCAGCGATCTCATGCCTGAACGATTTGGCCGGCAGCGAAGGTACGCACTTGGAAAAACGAGCGGAAAAGCAAATATTGAAAACAATCTTGCTCAATTGGGCATTCACCTTTCTGACCAGGATCTCAAAAAAGTTACACAAAGAATTATTGAACTAGGTGATCGTAAAGAAATAGTTACCCAGGCAGATCTTCCCTATATAATTTCTGATGTGCTCGATAGTGTGGCGATACAGCAAAAGGTGCATATAGAAAATTATGTGCTTACACATTCAAAAGATTTGAATCCTTCAGTAACATTAAGAATTTGTATTGAAGGCGAGTCCTTTGAAGAACATGCACAAGGAGATGGACAATATGACGCTTTTATGAATGCGCTAAAGAAGATTTATAAACAAAAGAAAATAGAACTTCCTTTGTTAACAGATTATGCCGTACGTATTCCCCCCGGAGGAAAAAGCGATGCCTTTTGCGAGACAATTATTACCTGGAGGCATAATGGTAAAGAGTTTAAAACACGCGGGCTTGACAGTGACCAAACGGTTGCGGCTATTAAGGCAACCTGGAAAATGTTGAATAGTATTTAGAAGGCAAAATGCAAAAAGCTAAAGCCAGGAAGCAGAAAACAACGAAGAACTAAAAACTTAGAACTAAATTCAAAATGGCAAACAAACATATATTAATTGTTCCCGGAGATGGAATTGGACAGGAAGTAACAGCGGTTGGTAAAAAAGTATTGGATAAAATAGCTGAAAAATTCGGACATACTTTCACGTATGACGAAGCTTTGATCGGGCATGTAGCCATTGAAGCAACTGGAAATCCGTTACCGGATGAATCACTTGAGAAAATGCGCAACTCTGATGCAGTATTGTTCGGCGCAGTTGGTCATCCCAAATACGACAACGATCCTTCAGCCAAAGTACGGCCCGAACAAGGCTTGCTGAAGATGAGAAAAGAACTTGGCTTGTATGCCAATATTCGTCCAATTAAATTATTTGATGAATTACTGGGAGCCTCCAGCATTAAGCCGGAAATATTAAAGGGTGCTGATATTTTATTTTTCCGCGAATTAACAGGTGATATTTATTTTGGTGAAAAAGGAAGAAAAAATAATGGTGATACGGCTTACGACGTTGCCGAATACAGCCGCTACGAAGTGGAACGTATTGCCCGAAAAGCATTTGAAGCAGCACGAACCAGGAGAAAGAAATTGTGTTCTGTTGATAAAGCTAATGTCCTTGAAACCTCCCGACTTTGGCGGGAAGTAGTGCAAAAAACAGCTTTGGATTATCCTGACGTGGAAGTCGAGCACCAGTTTGTAGATGCGACCGCCATGCTTTTGATAAAAGATCCCCGGAGGTTTGATGTAGTCGTTACGGCAAATCTTTTTGGAGACATATTAACCGATGAAGCTTCGCAAATTGCCGGTTCAATGGGAATGCTGGCAAGTGCCTCCGTCGGTGACGGTACAGGCGTATATGAACCCATTCATGGTTCGGCACACGACATTACCGGGAAAGGATTAGCAAATCCATTGGCCTCCATTTTATCCGCCGCGTTGTTGTTGGACATTTCATTTGGAATGAAAGAAGAATCGGAAACCGTAATTGCCGCTGTCGATGCCGTTTTAAAAGCGGGATGGCGCACGAGAGATATAGCCGACGCGCAAACGAGTGCCGATAAAATATTAGGAACTGAGGCGATGGGAGCGGCCGTTTTGAAGGAGTTGTAGACGAAATCCCAAAGGAAAATTATCGAAATTTGTTCGTTTACTGTTAATAATTTTCTTCAGGTAGCCATTAACGTTATCAATAGCTAAATTACTCAGCTTTCATTTTTAATAATGTTCTTTCTCCCGTTGGTTTTATTATTTCAAGTTGATAAATTCCGGCACTAAAATTCTTCATACCTTTCAAAGCCAAAGCGGCTTCACCGCTATAATTTAATTCTTCAGAAAACATCTTTTGGCCAAGAATATTATATAAATTAAACCGATATTTTCCTAAAGGCTGATTTACGAATCGAAGGTCTATTATCCCTTGCCGAAAAGGGTTCGGGTAAATGTGAATACCTGCAATAAATCCGCGCATAGTAACCTTTATCACTCTTTTGTATTCTGATTCGCCATTTAATTTATCGATCCTGATTCTGTAAAAACCAATCCGTGCTTCGGGGTGTACATGAACAAAACTGTAGTTGCCCGCGGGGTTTCCCGAAGAAATGACGCCAATTGTTGAAAAATGAATTCCATCCGTTGAATATTCTACCCCATAATCTTTTACCTCATTTTCATTTTCAACTTCCCATTCAATAAGCACATTTCCGTCTTCGGGGTAAGCATTCGCCGAGAATGTTGAAACAGCCAGCGGACCGGACTGCAGCGCGGAAAACCATAAAAAATCTGTCCTGGTTAGAAGAGGCTTTTTCATCTGTAACCTTAAAATCGATAATGGAAGTGTCTGTAAAACTTATTTGTCTTTCAGTATGTAAATATTGATCAACCAAAAAAGCATCCAATTCTGAATGAAGATTTTGAGGCACAAAAACTAATTTATACTCTTTCTTTGCCAGATTTTTCAAACTATAGAAGATGGTATCGGTCGGCCTTATTTCCTCTCTAGCTTCGACAACCAAAATTTTACCGGATCTTTTTAACGCAAAATTTTCAGCTGGCGAAGGAATTTTCAAAGCATCATTGGCATTAATTTTATTTGAATAACTGTTTGAAAATGATACCGCATTTCCATCTATAACAGTTCCTTTTTTAGAAACCAGGTCGGCAAATAAAATTTGCTTTTCATTTTGGGATTGCCGGTTCACCAAATGATAATTTCCCGTTGTTTTACAGTTCTCCGGAAAACTTACAGATCCCGGAGAAGAAGTGTAATTAAAAACCAAAAATGCTTGTCCTGATTGGATATACCTGTAATCTGTTGAGGTGTTATAATAAGCTGAACCTCCCGGCACAGCTTTGTAACCCGTGGCAGCAGTAATAGTTTGATATCCGCCAAGTCCATAATCACCACCTAATGTCGGATCCCAAGCACGGTAAGAAGATTCAATATTTGAAGAATTAATTTTCGAAAAATCAATAACCGATGCATAAGGATTTCCGATTGATTGAAATTCCCCCGGGGCAACACTACTAATTGGCGGTAAAAATTGCGGTGTATACAATTTGCCTCTTGTTCGCAAAATAGTTGGAGATGCAGGTGAATTTAAAGTGGTTGCCTGCCTGTCTCCGCGCACAAAAATTAAATATCCCTTTTCATTTTCTAAATTGATGCCGGTAGATGAAATCCCTATCCAACTATTCGAAGCCCCGTCATAATATTTCATGGACGGTGCAAAAGAAGTCGCATCAAACCCATTTGCTGTTCCTGAATTATCTGTGATCCAGGTTCCATATCCTGAAATGGTTGTGCTTCCTTTCTCCTGCCACGTATTAAAAATTGTTTCACCAAAAGCCGGCGTTGAAAGTAACTGCCATGACTTTTGATGCCCACCAACAGTTGTATTCGTATTGATATACCGCTCTACAATAAAACGGCCGGTGTTGTAATTAATATTTGCGTTTGTGCTTAACTGTCCGATACTTGCAGTTTGGTCTTCGTCGCTAAGTAAACTTATATCGGCATTCAGATTTATAACAGAATTATCTTTTAGTGTAAGCTGATTATAGACAGATAGACTGTTATTAATGTTAAGTCCCATAGTATTTTCATTCGTCAAATTATAAAAAGTCATTTGGGGTGAAACACAGGAATAAGTTTGTGAATTAGTTCCGTTCAAAATAACAGTTCCGCCGTTGTGGACAAAAGAAGCAGTAGTGGTTTTTGACAAATTTCCCTGGATAACTAAACTGCCGGAAGGGGCCGTTTTATTTCCGCTACCGGAAATTACCAGGTTTTGATAAACCAGGCCATTCGCATTTGTAACAGGCTGATCGCCGTCGCGTGAGTATTCCACCGTGCTGTTTGGTTCAAGAATTATGTTTTCGATATCTGCATTTATGGCAGAGCTTTTTATAGGTATGGATGTAATAGTTGCGCCGTTAAAACCCATATTGGTTCCACATTTGAAATAACCGCCACTTTCAACAGTAACCGTTTGAACACCCCCTGTTGTGCCATTTATTGTGTTATCATTAATAGTAAATACACCTCCCGATTTTACAGTGAAACTTCCATTATTATTCAATGTGATATTGCCATCACCCATTGATACATTGTTACCTGTCACTTCAATATTTTGATAAATTTTATTGATGATTGTCTCCGCTGTACCGTTTGACCCATTGAATTCGATTGCACCACCTGTAAGATTATAAGTTCCTGCCATTTTCGGATTAGGCCCGTAAGTATCAACTATCAGCCTGCTATTTCCGCTCATCGTTAGATTTGTTGACGTTGCCCCGGATGTTGTTCCATCGCCTATATTTCGTCCCCTGCAATCAAAAATGGCATTGTCCTTTATAGTCACCGTTCCTGCCGGAGAAAACGAACCTGTAGGTGTTTTTATACCGCTTCCGGAAAAAATGAGATTTTTAAAATCCGATCGTGCATTTATAGATTGATCACCATTAGCATACAATTCAATTGTTGAGCCGGAATTAACCGTGACATTTCCCGAAACAATAGAAGAACCGCTACCTGAAAATCCACCACTGTTTGCCGTCCTAAAGATGCCGTTAAGAACAACTGAACCATGTGTATTTTTGATTCCCTGGTCTGTCACATCCAGCATACCATCAATTGTAAAAACATTTCCTGTCAAATTATTATCAATGTTTGCCCCCGAAATAACCACGCTTGCTCCCGCAGGAATGCTGGCATTCGCAATAATTTTAAGATTATATTTTAAAACAATTTTTAATGAATTGCCTTCCAGAACCGGACTAAGGCCACTCAAAAAAAGTTGACCACTTCCTGTCTGCGTTAACGTAGAATTTCCTTTTATACCATCGCGTAAATATTTATCTCCGGTACCTGAGAAAGTAAAATCAGTATTCACCTCTAAAAGACCATTAACATGAAAATCACTACTGGAACCGGATCCCGGTGTTCCTGAAACTGTCGTAACCCTAAAAACCGGCACCGCTGTCGCAGATGCGTTCGGAAAATAAGTCAGACCGGGCGCTTCGAAAGCTCTATCAACGTTATACTCGTAGATTGATCCATCATTCCATACATTTATTGTCGAAGTAGCAAAAGCTTCATAACCATTACCAGTAGACGAACTTCCATCGCCAATTGTTATTTTACCGCCAGAGGCTATATTAATATTTGCACCAGCGGATTGTTGAACAGAAGTAGTATAATCAGAGGTGCTTGTAACTTTTAGAATGCCACCTGATAGAATGGCAATGTCGTCACCTGTTCCATTATTAATATTCAAAACACCGCCGGCTTTCAGTTCCACAGTTCCTGAGATTGTTGTTTGATCCAGCGAAACTGAACTTGTTACAGAAACCGTGTGGCCTGCCTGGATTAAAATGCTTTCGGCGTCTTTGGTGGGCGCGTTTGCCGCGATATTCCAATTTGTATTGTCTGTGGAATATTCCCATGTGGAAGGTGCGGACCAATCGCCATTTTGCCGGCTTCTGTAATAAGTTTGCACAGGAGAAACAGATCCGATTAAGGTAAAATCGTCGAGTCTGAAAGTCCCATGTGCCGACGCTCCGGACAATGAAATTTCAACAGTAATTGTTCCTGTTAGACCATTAACCGGATTAGAGACGTTCGTATTACCAGTAGCTGTGCCGCTAGTTGGTACATTTCCAGATCCAACAGAAATTCCGTTTATTGCCATTTCCCAATTGGTAGCTCCCGTAGAGCTTCTTTGGCTCCAAAAATTAAACTGAGTAATAGATAACTCAAATCCGGAAGCCACCTGAAATGTTAAATCGATTACCGGTGTTCCTGAGCTATTACTTAACGCAATCGCCTTGCCCGAAGATCCGTTATAATCAGTCCAGCTTCCTGTAGTATTTGTCCAGCTTGAATTGGAAAGATTGGGAGCAAAAGTTGAAGGAGCAACAGTGTAAGGATGCGTACTAATTGCGGTAGTTCCAAAATCATGTTGATAAACAACCTGGCAATATACATTTCCGGAAAGCAAAAAGCACAAAAAGAAGCCTATTTTTAAAACGGCCTGCGGAAGAACATTATTTGGAATTGAAACTTTTGAAATAGAAATAAAACTAAAGCCTTCAAGGCTGTATAACTTTCCCATACCAATTTAGTTTTGGTTAGAAACAATAATAGGGACGGCATTTTTAAAAAGCTTCCTAAGGGATGAGATATTTCTAAAATACGATTTATATTTTAAAAAAAACATTTGATAAAAAATTAATTGATATTTTTTATCAAATGACATTCAACAAACCATTCGCAACCGCAGTGGGAAAGAAGGAAATACAAAGCCCTATTTTTTAAAAAATACTTGTATCTTAACCCGAAAAAAATAAAAAATGGCAACCATAATCTGTCCTAATTGTCACCACGAGTTTGAACCGGAAGACGCGATCACCAAAAGCATTGAGAAAGAATACCGGGAAAGATTTAACCAGGACCGCCAAAAATTATTAGCACAATTTTCAGCACAACAAAAGCTGTTGGAGGAACAACAAAAAGAATTTGAGAAAAAAAAGGAAAAAGAAAATGAATTGTTCGCAGAAAGAATAGAAAAGGAAAAATTAAAAATGCAAAATGAGCTCCAGGAAAAACTAAGAAAATCCATCAGCAACGATTTTGAAAACCAGCTAAAACTTTTACAGGAAGCCAATAGTGATAACGAAGAAAAATTAAAATCTGCAAGACAAAAAGAACTTGAATTTTTGAAAAAAGAAAAAGAGTTAAAGACAAAAGCAGCAGAAATGGAAATTGAGCTGGAAAAAAAGCTGGCAGCAGAAAGAGAACTTTTAATTGAACAGATAAAAAAACAGGAAAAAGAAAAAAACGAAATAAAAGAAACAGAGCATTCATTAAAAATAAAAGAACTGGAAAAACAATTGAACGACAATAAGAAACTGGTGGAAGAAATGAAACGGAAGCAGGACCAGGTTTCTATGCAATTGCAGGGCGAAGTACAGGAACTGGCGCTGCAAGAAATATTAGGCGACGCCTTTCCTTTCGATGTAATTTCTGAAGTTGGAAAAGGAATCAGGGGGGCTGATTGCATTCAACTGGTAAGAAATAATTTTGGACAGGAATGTGGCAAAATTATTTACGAAAGCAAACGCACCAAAGATTTTGGTGGCGATTGGATAGAAAAACTAAAAGCAGACATGAGAAGCACAGGAGCAGATATAGCAGTGCTGGTTACCAAAACAATGCCTAAAGAGCTTGATTGTTTTGACTTGAAAGATGGCGTTTGGGTCTGCACTTTTTCTGACGTAAAACCACTTGCTAATGTACTGCGCGACGGAATTATGAGACTTCATACTTCTTCAAAAAATCACGAAAACAAAGGAGATAAAATGCATCTGCTTTATGATTACCTGACCAGTAATGAATTCAGCGAACAATGGAAAGCAATAAGAGAAGGATTTGCAGCGATGAAAATGAGCATTATCAATGAAAGAAATGCTATGGAAAAATTATGGAAGGCACGTGAAAAGCAATTGGAAAAAGTGTTGCTGAACGCTGCTCATGTAAAAGGTTCCATTGAAGGTATTTCAGGAATGGATGCAATAGATCTCAATTTATTGGATGAGCAAAATTTGTTGGAAAACGAATAGGCTAACAGTAAACAAACAAATAAAACTGGTTTTAATTCTATCAAAAATAGCGTTTAATAATTCTCAGTTTATGAGTACGTTGTTTGGTTTCAAGGTTTAAAATTCCCTGTGTATCTATTTTATCAATCCGTACTTTTCCTGAGGAATGGATGATTTCATTTTCATTCAATAAAATGCCGACATGAGCAATTCTGCCTTCTTCATTATCAAAAAAAGCAAGATCGCCGCAATGCGCTTCCTGCAAAAAGTTTACCATTGTCTCCCTGTTCAGCCTGCTGCCACGCATCGCTCGGTAATATAAGTGTTGAGAAATTTGTAAGCCATTTGGGCATAGCCGCTGCAGTCGATTCCAAACACAGATTTGCCGCCCCATAAATAAGAAGTGTTCAAAAATTTGAAAGCTATTTGCTTTATGATTTTGGGAGTGATTTTTACCTCTTCCGGGTTCCAGACTTTTCCCTTAAAATGAACAGAATTTCTTCGCCAAAAAGCCATTCCGTTTTTAAAAGCACTCAATCGCACTTCCCATGGGAACATACATCAAATGGCCATTATAATCTACTTCATTGAGTAAATCCGCTGTGAGACCTTTATCGGTCTTCAAAAAAATATCTTCATCTATTTCAACTATTTGGCTTTTCTGCACCCAGCCCTGGTAGCCATCGTATCGCAACTGGACCTTTATCCAATCTTCAGAGCGTTCAATCACAAAAGATTTTTCGCCAAACAATTGCTGCGATACCATTTCAGACTTGTGCGAAGCCTCAGCTCTCATAGGGCTCACGGGCACACAACACACCATATATTCCATAAAATCTATAACGTTTTTACAAATGTAACTTATGGAAATTTATTAAGTTTACATCTTACTAAAAAAAGAAATCCTTTTTGCAACCTGAGAAATACGACCATATCACTGACGCGGAACTGCTCCAAAATTTTTACAAAGATCATGATAATAAATGGCTGGGCGTATTGTTGCCACGGTACACATTGTTGCTCCTTGGTGTTTGCATGAAGTATTTAAAAAATGAAGAAGATGCGCGTGATTGCGTTCAGCAGATATTTTTGAAAGTGATCAATGAATTAAGAAAATACAAGGTCGAGTACTTCAAAAGCTGGATCTATATGATCGCCAGGAATCACTGCCTGATGAAATTACGTGACCATAAAAATTCGACGGTAGCGTTGAACGAACAGGTAGCAGGTTCAGTCGCTACAGAAACAGATAAAAAAAAGCATATCGAAAAGGATATTCTTTTACAAAAAATGGAAGCGGCAGTAAATAAATTAAATCCGGAACAGAAACAATGCGTCAAATTATTTTACCTTGAGAAAAAAACCTATTCAGAAGTTGCTGAAGTTACAGGATTTACAATGATGCAGGTGAAAAGTTATCTTCAAAACGGAAAAAGAAATTTAAAATTATTAATAGAAAATAATTCTTAATCGGGAGTTGAAAATGGATGATGATTTATTAAACATATTATCAAACAGCAATAAGGATATTGACAATCAAAAATTGATGGATTATCTCAGCGATAAATTGTCTGCTGAGGAGAAACATGAATTTGAGAAAACACCTTTTGGATTCTGACCTGGAAAATGATGCCGTGGAAGGACTTAGCCAATTTGAGAATAAAAAAGACCCCGTTGCCTATGCAAAGGAACTCAACAGGAAGCTGCAAACAGCAGTTACAAAAAAAGAAACTTTCAAAGGAAAAAGGCGCATAAAAGAACTACGCGTGGCTTTATGTGACCGTTACATTAGTCATTATTTTTATTTTGATTGCTTTTATTCGTCATTTCAAAGTTCTTGAAATAAACTTTGTTCCGTTAGCTTGTAATTAAGGCTTGCCTCCTTCGATTTCATTCTTTGTTGTTTTTACAATTATCTTTTCTGTAAAAGCGGTTGAAACAGAAAGACCGACATAATTGGTAGCAACCGGAAATTCTTTATAACTTCTCTCTACCAGATACCAACGTTTGAATTTTTTGTAGGATAAAAATCAAGGAATGGTCTTAATGCATATAACAAAGTTTTGCCGCTGTTGGCCACATCATCAATTACAATGATACTCTTGTTCGTCGAAATCTATTTTTTCTGAAAGAGAAATATTTTTAGGATCTTTTTTATCCAGCGCTATTTCTATAATACTCACTTCCCCTTTAAAAATATCCTTTAAAAATGTATAAAGTATTTTGGAGATAATGCTTCCGTTCTCTTTGATGCCAGCCAGAATAATTTGCTTTTCATCTATATTTCGCTCAGTAATTTCGTAAGCCATCCGTTGGAGTTTTCGATAAGCAATTTCCTTTGAAAGAATTTGATGAGCAGCCATAGTATAAATAAATTTTTATTAAAAGCAATTTACAATTTTAAAGTTTAAAACTTATCCATTCTGAGTTTTGTCACGTCAACTTGTTTTATTTCTTCCCGGATTGTACTTCGCATATTTGTTTATCTTAGCAACATATCTTTTTGTATGCAACTGGTACAGCAAATATTATTTATTATTCTCGTAGGTTTTGCTGTTTTTCTCTTTTGGAAGAAGGTGAAAGAAATCAGGGACAATATTAATTTGGGACAGGAAGAGGATCTTTCAGATCACAAGGGAAAACGCTGGAGAAATGTAATCTTATTGGCTTTGGGCCAAAAGAAAATGTTCCGTTATCCGCTGGTCGGCATCATGCATTTTGTGATTTATGCCGGCTTCATCATCATTAATATTGAAATTCTTGAGATCATCCTCGACGGGCTTTTAGGTACACATCGTTTATTTGCAAACCCTCTCGGAGGCTTTTACATTTTTGTCATCGATTTTTTTGAAATGTTGGCTGTTGCGGTTTTATTGGCCTGCGTTATCTTCCTTATAAGAAGAAATATTTTAAAACTCCAAAGATTTATAAGTCATGAACTTGATGGCTGGCCACGCACAGACGCGAATCTCATCCTGATCACAGAGATCATCTTAATGAGTTTGTTTCTTACGATGAATTCGGCGGACCGCGCGTTGCAATTGCAGGGAAATCCTCATTATGTCAACCACGGAAGTTACGTGTTTTCAGGATGGCTGGCCCAATCAATGCAACATTTCAAACCTGCGAATCTCATTGCAACTGAACGCACTTGCTGGTGGTTGCACATTACAGGCATTTTTGCTTTTTTAAATTATCTTCCTTACAGTAAACATTTTCATATTTTACTCGCATTCCCGAATACATATTATAAACGCATTATTCCCAAAGGCGAAATGAGAAATATGAAAAACGTTGAACAGGAAGTTCAATACATGCTAAATCCGGAACTTGCGCCTGCTAACGGTGAGACGCAAACGCAATCTTTTGGCGCTAAAGACATTTTTGACCTTAAGTGGAAAAACCTGTTGGATGCCTATACCTGCACGGAATGCGGAAGATGCACTGCGGCCTGCCCGGCAAACCTTACAGGAAAATTATTGAGTCCGCGTAAAATAATGATGGATACCAGGGACAGGATGCAGGAGGTAAGGAATAATATTAAAGCCAATGGAAGTTTTAAAAATGATGGCAAAACCCTGGTTCATAATTATATTACTGCCGGGGAATTGCGCGCCTGCACTTCGTGTAATGCCTGTGTGGAAGAATGTCCCGTTGGGATAAATCCTTTAGACATTATTTTTTCGCTACGACGAGCTTTGATCATGGAAGAAAGTAACGCGCCTGCGGAATGGAACGCAATGTTCAGCAATGTTGAAAATAATTTTGCTCCCTGGAAATTCAGCCCCGATGAAAGAGATAATTGGGCTAAGGAAATGGAATAAAAATGTCAATTATTTATTTGTTTACCAGCAATTCAATACGGTTCCCGAAAGGATCGAAAAAAGAAAAACGTTCCTGCCCGGGAATCTGAATTTCTTCTTTAATTTTTACATTATTTCTTTCCAAAAGCTCGCGCGCTTCCTTCAAATCTTCAACCTCAAACGCAGGATGGCGCTTAGATTTATTAATTTCATCTTCAGTGCCAATATGAAGTTGAATATCCCCAACCTGGTACCAAAGACCTCCGTTAGGGATTAATTCTTTTGGTTTCGGAATTTCTATGAGCCCAATAATTTCTGAATAAAACTTTCTTGCTTCATTTTCCTTTCCAACGGGAATGCAGATCTGTATGTGACTTAACCGTTTAAAATTGATCATCCAATTATAATTAACTGGGTGGAATATCTTTAAATAAAAATTCTTTTTATTTGTTCGTTTACTGTGATAAAGTGTTCAATAATCTAAAGGAATCCCCATCGAATAATCCCTTGTCGCTTAGTTTCAGATGAGGAATTACAAGCAGCGCCATAAAAGATAATGTCATAAAAGGTGCCGATAATTGGGAGCCAAGTTCTTTTGCGGCAGCATCAATATTCGTATACATCTCAGCTACTTTGTACCCGTCTTCATTACTCATTAATCCTGCAACAGGTAAGGGCAAAATTTGATTAAAAGCAGGATTGGAAAAATCGGCGACACTCACTCCTCCTTTCTTTTCAATAATTAAATTCACAGCTTCACAAAGGCTTTCATCATCTACGCCCACAGCAATGATATTGTGACTGTCGTGGGCAACAGACGACGCAATAGCGCCCTTTTTTAAACCAAAATTTTTTATGAAAGCCATAGAAACAGGTGCATCATGGTAACGGTTGATTACTGCCATTTTCAAAAAATCATTTTCCACATCGCTTATAAAAAACCCGTTTTCTTCTTTGGGCAAAGACGAAATTTTATTGGTAATTAATTGTCCGTCCAGGGCCTCAATTATTTCGCCATTAAAATCAGCTACCGCAACTTTAAAATCTTCTACCGTTTTTGTTGAACAATGAAAATTATTAATCACAGTAGCCGGTCGTGTTTTTATTTTTGAAACTCCGTTTTCAGCAAGCAATTCACCATTAATATAAGTAGCTTTCACTTTAAAATCTTTTAAATTCTCTACCACAATAAAATCAGCCGGGTCACCTTCGTTCAATAATCCCACATTTATTTTGTAATGTTTTACGGGATTAACGCAAGCCGCTTTCAGTACATTAAATACATTAATTCCTTTTGCAACTGCGCGCCTGCAAAGTTCATTGATATGGCCTTTTACCAGGTTATCAGGATGTTTATCGTCACTGCAAAACATGATCTCGTCCTCATGATCATTCAACAGATCAATTAATGCTTCAAAATTTTTAGCTGCGCTTCCTTCACGAATCAGAATTTTCATTCCGTGCTTCAATTTATTCAATGCTTCTTCTTCGGTGAAACATTCATGATCAGTGCTAATACCTGCTGCAATGTATTTTTTCGCATCCTCTCCCATCAATCCCGGTGCGTGCCCGTCAACCGGCTTGTTGTATTTTTTTGCAGAATTGATTTTTGCAGAAACTTCCTTGTCGTGATTTAGCACGCCCGGAAAATTCATCATTTCACTCAAATAGAGGATTTCATCTTTAGCCAAAAGCTCATCCACTGCAGCTGCATCAAGCCTGGCGCCGGCCGTTTCAAAAAAAGTTGCCGGAACACAGCTGGGTGCACCAAAATTGAATTTAAAAGGAACAGTTTTACCGTTCGCAATCATATATTCCACTCCTTCTATTCCGCAAACATTGGCAATTTCATGCGGATCAGATATCGTGGCCACGGTTCCATGAACAACAGCGAGTTTGGCAAATTCGGAAGGAACGAGCATTGAACTCTCGATATGAACATGAGCATCTATAAAGCCGGGAAGGATAAAGGAATAGTCGTTTTTACTTTCACTGATTTTTTTAACTGATTTTACTTTCCCGTTATCAATGTCTAGTTCACCAAAAAATATTTCTTTCTCTTTTATACTAACAATATTTCCCTTTATCTTTAAGCTCATGGCATTTTTAAAATGATTTGTCAGCAAAATATTTTTCTTCTATAAATTGGTCTTTGTTGTAGATGTCATTATAAAAAACAATCCTATCTTTCTTAGCCTCGCAGGTATAATATTCTATAAAAAGCGGTAGTCTTTTTCTCACCATAATTGTCTTCCTGTCTTCATTAGCAATCCATGTTTTGATTGAATCGGAATTATAACCAAGCCTGCGTCCTTTAGTGGCAATGCTGTCATTTTTGGCAATATAAAAAGCCAGCGCCTCCCAGTTTTGAACACGAACACATCCATGGCTTAAAGCCCTGTAGGCATTGGCAAATAAATATCTCTGATTCGTGTCGTGCAGGTAAACAAAATAAGGATTGCTGAAATTGAATTTGAAAATCCCCAACGCATTTTCATAGCCACTTTGCTGTACCACTTTCCAGGGAATTCCGTTTTTGTATTTTTCCCATTTCACTTTGTAAGGATCAACCTGGTTTCCATGGTAGTCTACGAGCACAAATCCTTTACTGTCGAGGTATCCCGGGTCCACCTTCAAAGCAGGAAGAATGTCCTTTTTTATAATACTTTCAGGAATCGTCCAGTTAGGATAAGTAACCATGTTAGAAATAGCTGAAGTGAGAAGCGGCGTTGGAGTTGTAGGTTTTCCTACGATCACTTTTGATTCCACCATCACGCTGTCGTTGTCCCAAACCTTTAAACCAAAAGCAGGAATATTCACCATCAGGTATTTTTCAGGAAGCGGAGGAAGCGCCTTGTAACGGTCAAGCGTAATCGCAATTCTTCTGAATTTTTCATAATCATAAGAATTCAAAGTATTCACTGTTTCCTGGCCAGGTTTCCCATCTACAGTCAGCTTATGCTTTTTCTGGTATTTTTTTACTTCATTACTGAGCGTAACAGAATCCGGAAGTTCTGTTGAATCGCTCCCTATACCGGACTGCAATAATCTCTTATGCAGGTCTTTGTAAAATTGTAACGTATCGATATAGGGGAAATTTATATAAACATATTTCTGTGTGTCCATATTATCAACAAAACCCGGAAGCATTTCTTTTAATGATGTATAGTAAATATTCTTTGGTTCCACACTGTCGAATGTCGCAGTAACATCAGCTGAACTAAGCGCCTGTTCAAGTTTCGGAATGAAAAAAGAATCTGCGGCATTCTTATTGGAAACAATAGATTCGCTGTCATCAACAAATCTTCCTTCCTTCAAATCTTTAAGGGTTTTCATGAAAGCATCCGTAAGCATCAGGTCGGCTTTTGTCCATGCAACAGCATCCATCCTCATTAATGAATCGCTATCAATTTTTGAACGCAATCTTCTTAATTCTTTAAAATGATAATCTTCGGGGTATAAACCATAGTATTTTGATTTTTTTATAAACTCAAACATAGAATCCGCAACAGGATTCCACACTTCGGTTTTGCTCCAAACGCCTTTGTAATTATTTTTTTCATAAAACGCATTGACAAATTTAAATTGAGCGAGCTCAACCGAATCATTGATCTTTCCTCCGGAAGTACTTGCGTAATCGAGAACCGATTTGATATTGTCACTTATCTGGTCATCCATTTTTTCAGGAGCCTTAACGATTTCTTTCTGCTTAATCGCTTTATGATTATTGCAGGCGCAAAAGAAAAAAAGAAGAGGAAATAAAAGTATTTTTATAAAATTCAATTTAGCAAGCATAGACAGCTTAATCTTTTTAAAATATCGAGAATGAACAGGATTTACAAAATAGAATATTGTATAAAAATAACCGTGATGATCGTATTATCCAATTTTATGGGATGGAAAATTGTTTCAGCTCAATCAAAAATAACTAATAAGTATGGATTGACTGTCATTAACAGTACCAAAATTTTGCAAAAAGAAATTGGTGAAGACAGTACGAATAAAATGATAGATATCAAAAAATTTATTCCGTCGATAAGGCTGGATTTAAAATATGCTACGGTTGATAACTTTATGCACCAGAAGTTGTATCCGCCCACACAAACCACTTTTCTACGAAAACCGGCTGCAGAAAATTTAAAAAAGATAGTAAACGAACTAAAAAAACAAAATTTGTCTTTGAAGATCTTCGATGCCTACCGTCCTTATTCTGTCACGGAACAAATGTGGGAAAAAGTAAAAGATGACCGCTATGCAGCCGATCCTTCAAAAGGTAGCGGGCACAACCGCGGGGCCGCAGTAGACCTCACTTTAATCGATTTAACGACAGGAAAAGAATTGCCGATGGGCACCGGTTTTGACAATTTCAGCGATACGGCTCATCCCGATTTTACCGCTCTTCCGGCTGAAATACTCAGGAACAGGAATCTGTTAAAAGCGATAATGGAGCGATATGGCTTTAAGCAGCTGAGCACAGAATGGTGGCATTTTTACCTACCTAATTCTTCATCGTTCGAATTGCTTGATATTCCGTTTACCGATCTTAAAAAATTGGCATCAGAAAATTAACTTATAATTTTTCTTTCAGTTTTTCAATCATCAGCATAGTGGCGGGACAAAATTCAATATTTTGCTTGTGAATATGAAAATAATCCTTTGCAGGCCTCCTTTTAAAATGTGGAAAATCGGCGCAATCTGCGGGTCTTACTTCATAAATTGAACACATATTGGTTTTGAGATCCAGAAACTGGCAAGGCTGAGAACGATTCATCCAATCATTATCCTTTTTTTCGCGATAAAGCCATTTTTCCTTAAAACCTTTCGGGCTCATCCCCAAATGTGCGGAAATCCTTTTTATATCGGCGTTAGTGTAAGTTGGGCTCATTACCTTGCAACAGTTAGCACAACTTAAGCAATTCACTTCATCCCATACTTCTTTTTCAACGTCTTCGATTACACAATCCAGGTTTTCCGGAGGATTATTTTCTGTTCGTGTGATAAAATGCCTGAACGATCTTCGATTGAGATCGAATTTCTTTTTCAATTTTTTTAGGTGATTGGTTACCATGAAATAAAAGGTAGAAGCTGAAGACGGATTTTTTAAACGGCAAAAGTAGCGCTAATTTATTTTAATTTCACAGAAAACAATTCGGTCAAGGGAAATGCCTTTAATACCAGTAAACCAACAAATAATTCAATTTTTTAATCAGCATTTTCATAATGTGGGAACCATATAAAAAAGGATTTAAAGCCTATTTACAATTAGAAAAATCTCTATCAGAAAATTCTGTAGATGCCTATATACACGATATTGAAAAACTTACACAATTCCTCTCGATAAATAAACAAGAAAAAGCGCCTAAGGAAATTGAGCTTTCTGACCTGGAATTTTTTTTAAAATGGATCAATGAGTTGGGAATGACGCCTGCATCGCAGGCGAGGATTATTTCGGGGTTACGAAGTTTTTACAAATTTTGTTTGCAGGAACAAATTTCCGAAACAGACCCCACTTCGCTGCTGGAAGCACCAAAACTCGCCAAACATCTTCCCGACACACTTAGTTATGTGGAAATAGAAAAAATAATTTCTTCAATGGATGTAAGTACACCGGAAGGAATGCGTAACAAAGCAATAATTGAAACGCTTTACAGTTGCGGTTTACGTGTTTCTGAACTGGTAAATCTAAGATTATCATGCCTTTATTTTGATGTGGGTTATGTCCGCATTACAGGAAAAGGGGATAAAGAAAGGCTTGTCCCAATAGGCGGTTCCGCTATAAAATATATAATGATCTATCTTGAAAATATTCGTGTACACCTGGATATATTCCCGGGGAATGAAGACGTAGTTTTCTTAAACAGAAGGGGAAGAAAACTTTCGCGTGTAATGATATTTATGATCATAAAAGAAGCCGCAAAAAATGCAGGAATTTCAAAAAGTATTTCACCACATACTTTCAGGCATTCTTTCGCCACACATCTTGTGGAAGGGGGTGCTGATCTTCGTGCTGTACAGGAAATGCTGGGGCACGAAAGCATTACTACCACTGAAATTTATACACACCTGGACAGGGAATATTTAAGAGATACCTTGCAGCAATTTCACCCGGCTTTTAAAAACAGTAATTCATAAGTTTACCCGGAAGTGCCGTTTTGTTCGATAGCTGTTAACTCAGGTTCTTTTTTAAAAAAATTGTCATAATTCTTTACGCGGCTCCGGTAATTCTTGAACATGCTCATCCATTTCAGTTTTAAAACGCCAAATATTCCTTCTTTCACTATTCCTTTATTCATTTTTGAAACTCCGTATTTCCGGTCGATAAAAGTGATCGGAACTTCTTTTATATTGAACCCAAGTTTCCAGGCAGCAAATTTCATTTCTATCTGGAACGCATATCCCACAAAACTTACCTTGTCAAAATTGATGGCTTCCAATACATAATTTCTGTAACAAACAAAACCGGCTGTAGGATCCTTTATCGGCATAAAAGTTAACAATCTTGTATAAATGGAAGCACCTTTAGAAATACTCACACGAAGAGCCGGCCAGTTTTCTACTTTACCCCCTTTCACATACCTGGACCCAACGGCAACATCAGCGTCGCCGTGTTTGCAGGCTTTGTATAATTTATCCAAATCTTTTGGATTGTGAGAAAAATCACAATCCATTTCAAAAATATACCGGTAACCTCGGTCAAGAGCCCATCTGAATCCATGCAAGTAAGCTGTTCCCAGTCCTAATTTTCCTCTTCGTTCTTCCAGGAATAATTTGCCGGGATAAGTAGCAAAAAGTCTTTTCACAATTTCAGCGGTTCCATCAGGCGAGCCATCATCAATAATAAGAACGTGAAAACCTTGTTGTAACTCAAATACAGTTTTCAATAAGAGAGTGACATTTTCCCTTTCATTATAAGTAGGTATAATTAAAAGCTTTTCCAAATATGACCGTATTTCAAATGAAATTACTACATTATTTGTTATTGTTTTTCAAAAGCAGGTTTAACGGTTTATTTCTTAAGCAGGGTTCTGTTGAAAATTTCCGTCAGTTTTTGTTTCGTATGTAAAGGAAAATCGCCCTTCATCATCCAATCATAATATTGGGGTTCAGCCTTCAAAACCTGGGCCACACTGCGTCCTTTATGTTTTCCAAAATTAAAAACTTCCACATCATTATCCATTACAAACCGGCGCGCAAAATCCACATAGTTTTCTTCCCCGGTAAATTGGAGAACAGTTTCAAGCGTTTCTCCCAAATGGCGGTATCTTTCTAATTGTGCTTCCAAGAATTTCCCATGTTGCCGTGGCATCCGCTTCCGCGGAATGCGCATCCAGCAATTCTTTTTCGCAATAAAATTTATAGGCTGCGCGCCAAGGTTCTTTTTTCCATCATGTGGAAAATTGTCTGCACATCCAACATTCTCCTGTTTGTCATATCCAAAGAAATTCCTGCCCTCAAAAATTCTTCCATTAATAACGGCACATCAAACCTGTTGGAGTTATAACCGGAAAGATCTGCATTATCAATAAATTGTTTAAGTTCATTTGCTACTTCTTTAAATGTAGGTGAATCTTTTACTTTATCATCTGTAATACCATGAATATCAGTACTTGACTTTAGGAATAGGCATTTGTGGGTTCACCAGTTTATGCTTAACTGACTTTGATTTATCAGGTAATATTTTGATGATTGCAATCTCTATGATACGGTCGATTGCAATGTTCGTTCCGGTGGTTTCAAGGTCAATAAATACGATAGGTCGCGATAATTGTAATGCCATATTGGATTTGTAGTTTAAGATTAAATATGTAAAGTGGTCAAAATATTCATTCCATCATAGTTGCCACTGCTCATAAACAGAAAATTCGTATTTTTAAAACTATAACTTTTTAACTTTTCTTCTAAATTTTTTCTTTCAGTTATTACTTCAAGGTTTTCTTTTTCAAAACCGTCTTTTACTACCTGCGGCTCTAAAAAATTCATTCTTTTTAATTCAAGCGCATGTTTACTGTAAAAAACAATTGCTTCATCTGCGCTATTCATTGCTCCTTTGTACTCTTTCATAAAATTTTTGTTGAGGCTGCTAAAAGTATGCAATTCTAACACCGCAACTAATTTTTTATCCGGAAATTGTTCTTTCACCGCATCAATACTGGCTTTCACTTTGCTTGGTGCATGCGCAAAATCGCGATAAATATTGCAATCATCCTTCTTCGCTATCAGCTGTAATCTTTTTGATGCGCCTTCAAACGTTGCAATTGCCCTGGCAAAATCTTCATCTTCAATACCTAATTCTTTGCAAACAAAGTAAGCAGCCTGCAAATTTAAAAGATTATGCTCACCAAAAACGCTTAAATCTGTTTTGGCATTTCCTATCTTGACAGTTGTAATTCCATTTGCAATTTCATATTCCGGAAGACCATATGGGACATACTGTATATCCTTTCTGAAATTTGATTCCACTAGTTTCTTCAATACCTTATCAGTTTCATTAAAAATTAAAACTCCGTTTTTTTCAATTTTATTAATAAAAATTACAAACTGTTCAAGGTAAAAATCAAAAGTGGGAAATACATTGATATGATCCCAGGCAATTCCTGTTAATACTGCAATATGTGGAAAAAGAAAATGAAATTTCGGCCGTTTTTCAATCGTACTTGCCGGATATTCATCTGCTTCGCAAACTATTACCGGTGCATCTGTTATTTTTACACTTTGTTCAAAACCTTTCAAAGAAGCGCCAACCAAATAATCAAAATTAAAATTGGCACTTTTCAACACGTGCATTATCATCGCCGTAGTTGTCGTTTTTCCATGGCTTCCTCCTATCGCCACCCTTTTTTTATGCAGGCTTTCATGAAAAATATATTCAGGAAAAGAATAAATTTTAAATCTAATTCTCTTGCTTTTTCCAATTCGGGATTATCCTGCTTTGCATGCATCCCAAGAATAACTGCATCAATATCATTTGAAATTAAATTTGGGAACCAGCCGGTATTTGCCGGCAATAAGCCTTCATTTCTCAGATTGCCGGCAGCGGGTTCAAATATCTCATCATCACTTCCGGAAATCTCGTAACCTTTTCGTTTTAAAGCAATTGCCAATTGGTGCATAACGCTTCCTCCAATTGAAATAAAATGGATATGCATAATTTTTATATCTATTTTTCGTTAATTAATCCTAAAGTTTTGAAATATAAAGTGTTTTTCGATAATTACATTGAAACCATGAATTAACTTTGTAAAATAAAATCTCATTAAACCATTATCTATGAAAAAATTATTTCTCATGCTGCTCGTTGCATCTATTTTGGTTTTTACCATTTCTTCCTGCAGTAGCTCACGTAAAACCGGATGCCCGATGGCAGAAGGTATTATTCATTAATATTGTTACGACTATTATTTTTTTGAACAAGCATGAACTGGATCCCGTTACAAGATGAAAAGCAACTTGATGAAATAATTGCTAATTCAAATACTATTCCACAAGTCATTTTTAAACATAGTACACGTTGTGGAGTTAGCAGCATGGCCAAACACCGTCTTGATAGAAATGAAGCGCCTCATGGTATTAACTTTTACCTGCTTGATCTGATACGGCACCGGAACATTTCCAATAAAATTGCTTCCAATTTTGGAGTTTCACATCAATCTCCGCAGGTGCTGATAATAAATAATGGTGAGTGTATTTACAATGAAAGCCATAGTGGAATTATTTTTGATGAGATAGAAGCTGCAGCCGTGCAAAAATAAAAATTTGCCTTATTTATTGGTCTACTGTCACAGAGCACCTATAATTGCTCAAACAATCTTCTTTAAATCTGGGTAAGATACTCTTGCAGTTCTGCATCTGTTTTAACCATTACATCACGCACTTTGCTTCCCTGGTTTGGGCCTACGATTCCGGCAGCTTCCAGTTGATCCATTAAGCCGTCCGGCACGATTGTATCCGAGTTTCATTCTTCGTTGCAATAACGAAGTACTTCCGCTTTGGCTTTGAACGATCAGTTTTGCTGCATCTTCAAAAAGGGGATCGCGATCCGTAGCATCAAAAGATTTATTTTCAAATTCCTTTTCATCCACATATTCGGGTAACATAAAGGCTTCGGTATAACCTTGTTGATCTCCGATAAAATCCGTGATCTTATCCACTTCCGGCGTATCTACAAAAGCACATTGAAGTCTTGTGAGATCTCCGTTATAACTTATGAGCATATCTCCTTTTCCGATCAATTGTTCAGCCCCGCCAATGTCCAAAATGGTCCGACTATCAATTTTACTGCTCACTTTAAATGCAATACGCGCGGGGAAATTGGCTTTGATAGTTCCGGTAATAATATTTACTGATGGACGCTGTGTGGCAATGATCAAGATGAATACCAACGGCTCTTGCAAGCTGCGCCAGTCGTGCAATTGGCATTTCTACTTCTTTACCTGCCGTCATAATCAGGTCGGCAAATTCATCAATTACCAAAACAATAAATGGCAGAAACTGGTGCCCTTTTTCAGGATTTAATTTCCGGTTTACAAATTTTTGATTGTATTCTTTTATGTTTCTCGTTCCAGCTTCTTTTAAAAGATCATAGCGATTGTCCATTTCAATACAAAGCGCATTCAAAGTATGGATCACTTTTTTTGTATCAGTAATGATCGCATCTTCTTCACCCGGTAATTTTGCCAGAAAATGTTTTTCGATGCTTTTATAAATACTTAATTCAACTTTTTTAGGATCAATTAAAACAAGCTTCAATTGCGAAGGATGTTTTTTATATAAAAGAGAAACCAAAATGGCATTTAATCCAACAGATTTTCCCTGGCCGGTAGCGCCCGCCATCAGCAAGTGTGGCATTGAAGTAAGGTCAACAATAAAGTTTTCGTTGTCGATCTTTTTACCAATAGCGATAGGCAATGTGTATTTACTATTTACGAATTTATCAGAATTCAGTAGCGTCTTCATGCTCACAACTGTCTTCTTAAAATTGGGTACTTCAATACCAATAGTGCCTTTCCCGGGAATAGGAGCAATAATGCGAATACCAAGCGCAGCAAGGCTTAGAGCAATATCATCTTCCAGATTTTTAATCCGGAAATTCGAACGCCGGGCGCCGGAATGATCTCATAAAGAGTAACCGTCGGGCCGACAGTTGCAAAAATTTTCTGAATTTCTATATCATAATTCCGGAGCGTGTGAATGATCTGGTTTTTATTTTCTTCCAGTTCAGACACATCCTGGACAATTTTATCGCTTCCATGATTTTCCAACAAATCGAGCGTTGGATATTTATAATTCCGGAGATCGAGAATCGGATCATAAAGCTGATGTTGAACTTTTGGTTTTACAGGCGCTTTCAGTTCTTCTCCATCCGCTCAAAGCTTCCGCATTTTTTACTTCCAGTGTCAAATCACTTTCGGGTGCACTATCTCTTACAATGTTTTTCTTTTCTTCTTTTTTGAAATTGTCAGTAAGTGACTCTGCATTTTTTTCAATCACATCAAATTCATGATTAAATTCCCGCTCTTCCGTCACAGGATTAGAGGTTAAAGGATTAATGGGAGCTTGTTGTGTCTCTTCTTCAGTTTGATTAGAAAAATAATTATCTGCTTTTGCAGTAAACAAAGAATTTTTCAGTTTTTTTATTTTGCTGAAAATTAAAAGCAGGATTAAACCGCCAGATAATATAGCTAAGCAGTCCAACAAATAAAAGCGCCGCCGTTCCAATATAGCCAATTATCTGTTGCAGCCATTCATTGATCATATCGCCCACTTTGCCTCCCCAGAAAAATTCTGCGCCTGAAGAATCGATTGACTTTGCATGAGGTGTATGAAATAAAAAAGAAGCGCAAACACTGATTACCAAAAGCCCGGCGATCACATATCGTAAATTTCTTTTTACAGAAAATATTTTTCGCGGAGCAAATAAATTAACACCTACTACAAAAAAGAAAAGGCAAAATAAATAAGAGGCAATCCCGAAATCCGGAACGAAAAAATAAATCAGAAATGTAAGCGCCGATCGTTCCTAATGCGTTGGCAAAATGTTGATTGCTATCAGGAAATAAAATTTTCGCATCCCTGATTCCCGACTGGTCCTGCTGCCATGTAAATAGATAAGAAGTAAAGGCTACAAAAAGTAAAAAAGAGATCAGGACGAGGACGGTACCGGCAATTTTATGCGAACGTTCGTCATGAATCAATTTCTTTACTTCTATTTTTTCCACTTTATCAGGTTTCATTTTAGAAGCATCGGCAGCTTTTGTTTTTTTAGTCTTTTTTCGGGTAGTTGCCATGGCTAACAAAGATAGGAAATGGAATATTGTTTTTTAATCTGCCCGGAAGCGATTGTTTATAAATAATATTTAAATATTTGGCCAGACAAAAATTACAAAAAGTTATTTTCTTTTGCAAGCCGCAAAAAGAAAAATCCATCCAAGAATAAAACAAATGCCACCAAAAGGAGTAATAGCGCCAATCCAATTGTAGCCGGGTTGCACCGCTGCTTTTATGGCTGCCAAGAATATACAATGAGCCGGAGAATAAAATGATTCCTGCTATAAACAATCTGCCCGCCCAAACCATGGTTTTATTTGGAAATTCTTTATAAAGAATTCCAACAGCCAACAAGGCAAATACATGATAAAACTGGTAGCGAACGGATGTTTCAAAAATTTCCAATGCATAATCTGAAACAGAACCTTTTAAAGTATGAGCCGCAAACGCGCCAAGTGCCACTGAAAGGGCTCCTAAAATTGCCGCAGTTTTTATATATCCTTTATGCATATTTATTAACTTCTTTTTGCTTGTTTTTGCAAAAAATGTAACGAATCATTTGTAAGTTCTGTCACTTCCAAAACATAATCAGCCTGCAAATAAACCGGTTCACGTTCCTTTAATTTTTGTTCAATAAAAAAAAGCAATTCTGAAGTATTTACTTTTTTTAATAAGGGCCTTTTTTCGGTTTCATCCATTACTCTTTCCAAAATATATTCCGTGCGAAGCTTTTAAATAAATAATAGTTCCGTGTTCTTTCATCCAATCCATATTGTCAAAAAAACAAGGCGTTCCGCCTCCACATGCAACAAGATTTTTTTGCTTGTTTTCAAATTTACGCAAGTGGTCTCTTTCCATTTCCCGAAACTTATCTTCACCGTGTTTTTCAAAAATTTGTTCTACCGGCAAGTTCAAATACTTTTTCAATTTCTGCATCGAGATCAAAAAAAGTATAACCTTCCTCCAAAGCCCAAATATGGCCCCAGTAGGATTTACCACTTCCCATGAAACCTATTAAAAAAATATTTTGATTCAAAATCTTCGGTTTTAAAAAGGAGACTATTTAAACGCATTAAACCCTGTAACATCCATTCCTGTTATCAAAAGATGTACATCATGAGTGCCTTCATAAGTCGAACACACTTTCAAGATTCATAAGATGGCGCATAATGGGATATTCACCTGTAATGCCCATTCCACCTAAGCATTTGACGCGCATTACGGGCAATGTCGGCTGCAATTTCACAGGAATTTCTTTTCGCCATACTTACTTGCTGCGGCGTTGCTTTTCCTTCGTTCATCAAGGTTCCCAAACGCCAGTTAAGTAATTGCGCTTTTGTTATTTCTGTGATCATCTCAGCCAGTTTTTTTTGTTGCAATTGAAAACCTCCAATCGGTTTATCAAACTGAATTCTTTCTTTCGAATAACGAAGCGCTGTATCATAACAATCCATCGCCGCTCCCACTGTTCCCCAGGCAATTCCGTAACGCGCTTTGGTAAGGCAACTCAAAGGTCCTTTTAATCCTTTTACATTTGGTAAAATATTTTCTTTCGGAACTTTTACATTATCAAAAACCAATTCACCGGTGGCGCTGGTTCGAAGACTCCATTTTCCATGTGTGGTTGGTGTTGTAAAACCTTCCATTCCCCTTTCGAGAATCAATCCATGAATTTCGCCAGTTTCATCTTTTGCCCACACAACTGCCACTTGCGAAAAAGGCGCATTGCTGATCCACATTTTACTGCCATTCAAAATTACATAATCGCCTGCGTCTTTATAATTACTTAACATGCCGGAAGGATCACTGCCATGATCAGGTTCTGTAAGACCAAAACATCCAAGCCATTCGCCACTTGCTAATTTGGGCAAATATTTTTTCCGTTGCTCTTCACTTCCATATTCAAAAATGGGGAACATCACCAACGATCCCTGCACGCTTGCTGTGCTGCGAACACCACTGTCGCCGCGTTCCAGCTCCTGCATCATCAATCCATAAGAAATATAATCCAAACCTCCGCCACCATATTCCTGCGGAATAGTCGGACCAAAACAACCTAATTCACCCAATTGTTTTACAATCTGAATAGGGAATTCTGCTTTTTGCGCGTACTCTTCAATGATGGGCGAAATTTCTTTTTTCACATAATTGCGCACACTTTCCCTCACCAGCTTTTGTTCGTCTGTAAGCAATTCATCCACATTAAAATAATCGGGTGATTGAAATTGATCCTGCGCCATATAGGGTTAATTCGTTAATTCGTTAATTGGTTTATTAGTCAATAAAAATTTCAGCGAATCGTTATTCACAATTGAACTTTTCACTATGCATAATTATCAAAGATAACTTTTCATTTCCGTTTGATATTGAAGCGCAACCTTCCCGGCTTCTTCCGCAAAATTTTCATTTTTTCCCGCATAAATGATAGCGCGTGAAGCATTGATCAAAAGCCCGCAATCATCATTCAATCCATATTTGCAAACTTCAGAGAGACTTCCGCCCTGTGCGCCTACACCGGGAATTAATAAAAAATGATCCGGAATAATTTTTCGGATTGAAGAAAGTTCGGCGGCTTTTGTAGCGCCTACTACGAACATCAAATTTTCTTTTGTTCCCCATTCACTGGTTTTGTGAATCACTTCTTCATATAAAAAATTATCGCCGATTTTTTGTTGTTGAAAATCGCTGCTTCCGTCATTGCTTGTCAATCCTAACACAATCGTCCATTTATCTTCATAATTTCAAAAATGGTTTTACACTGTCGCTTCCCATGTAAGGCGCTACGGTAATAGCATCAAAAGAAATGGTTTCAAAAAAAGCTTTTGCATATTGATCAGAAGTATTTCCAATATCGCCACGCTTTGCATCGGCAATTTTAAAATGAGTATCAGGAATATAATTGACTGTTTTTTCCAAAGCTTCCCAACCTTTTAAACCTTGCGCTTCATAAAATGCGGTGTTGATTTTATAAGCCACACAATAATCCTTTGTAGCATCAATGATTTGTTTGTTAAATCGAAAAACCGCGTCAGCAGAGGCTTTCAAATGATCCGGAATTTTTTCAATATCCGTATCAAGTCCTACGCACAGAAAAGATTTTTTCTCTTTTATTTGTTGAATTAAATATTCTCTTTTCATTTTTTTCTTAACGTCGTTACAGTAAACAAAGGAATAACAAAGATTTTTATTTTCATCAATTCACTACTTGCAATTCCTTTTCAGCAAATTCTTTTACAATTTCCCCAAACCGAAAAACTTCTTCAAAAGTATTGTACAAAGGAACAGGCGTAATTCTGATCACATTTGGTTCACGCCAGTCTGCAATGACACTATTTTCGTTCAAGGAATTAAAAAAATCTTTTCCTTTTTCCGGCAACAAATTGAAACCTGGCAGCCGTGCTCATTTTCATTTTGAGGCGTGATAATTTCTACTATTTTTTTGCGGAATTACTGTTGATATCATTTAAAATAAAGATAAGATACGCACTCAGCTTTTTCCCTTTTTCAACAATATTTTCAAAACCCGCTTCTTCAAAAATATCCAGCGCTGCTTTGTGAGCTGCCATACTCAAAATATTGGCGTTGCTCAGTTGCCAGCCTTCAGCGGTTGGAATCGGATTAAATTCGTTCCTTAAACTGAAAACGTTCATGTTTATCAGTTCCCCACCAACCAGCCAGACGAGGAAGTGATTTATCTGTAGCATAACGGTTATGAATAAACGCACCTGCAATAGCGCCAGGCCCGGAGTTTAAATATTTATAAGAACACCAGCAGGCAAAATCCACATTCCAGTCATGAAGATGAAGTTCCACATTTCCGACTGCATGTGCCAGATCAAAGCCGCAATTAGCGCCGACTTTCATGAGCCGCCGCAGTTATGGCTTTCATATCAAAAAACTGCCCGGTAAAATAATTGATTCCCCAATAAGCACCAAGGCAAGTTCATCTGCATTTTCTTTAATCGTTGAAATAATATCTTCAGTTCTTAATCGTAAATTCTCCTTCACGCGGTTTCATTTCAATTAAAGCTTCTTCAGGATTTAACCCATGAAGTTCAATTGTGAATCGAATTGCATACAAATCAGAAGTAAAGGCACGGTTTTCACAAAGAATCTTAAAGCGTTTTTTATCAGGCCGGTAAAAAGTAGTAAGCATCAAATGAAGATTCACCGTTAACGTATTCATCACCACAATTTCTTCCGGAAATGCTCCCAGTATCGGTTGTAATTTTTTTGAAAAAACTTCATGAAAATTAGCCCATGGATTTCTTCCGTGAAAATGTCCTTCCACGCCATAATTCGCCCAATTTTCCATTTCATCCAGAACATAATCCTGCGCCGTTTTTGGCTGCAGTCCCAAAGAATTTCCGGTAAAATAAATACATTCTTTTCCATTAAGAATAGGAATATAAAATTTATCACGAAAGCTTTTTAAAGAATCTTTTTCATCCATGTTGCTTTGCAAATTCAAGTGTATTTTCAAAATTCATTTTTCTTCTTTTATTCTTCCAATAAAGCAATATTAACCTTTCAGAAATAATTTCTTCGAAATTCTTCATTTCAGAAAAAAATTTTACAACAATAAAATTTGAATCTTTGCGGCAATATTAACCGGATGAATAAAGGTAAGAAACGAATAAAATTTTAATCTTAGAAATAAAGATTCGCATTTACCGAAATAACATGTTAATGCCAGAAAACGATTATTATTTCACCATTGAAAGCACTGCTGTTGCCGAGTTTAAAGACCGTGGCAGTAAATTTCTCGCGTATTCTTTTCCGATAAAAAACACAAACGATTTTAAAAAACATTTACAGAAATTTAAAAAAAGAACATCCAAAAGCAGTGCATCATTGTTTTGCTTACCGGATAGGAACAGATGGAAATAATTTCAGAATGAGTGATGATGGCGAGCCTTCCGGAACAGCGGGAAAACCAATTTTAGGCCAGATAGATTCAAAAAATCTTACCAATACTTTAATCGTTGTCGTTCGTTATTTTGGCGGCACTTTATTGGGTGTTCCGGGATTGATCAATGCTTATAAAACAGCGGCCTCATTGGTTTTGCAATGCACGCCGGTTGTACAAAAAGCAGTTGAAATAAAATATGCTTTGCAATTTAATTACACAGAAATGAATGAGGTGATGCGCATCATCAAACAATTTAATTGCTCCGTTTTGAAAAATGAAACGCAGTTATTTTGCCACATTGAAACCGGAATTCCAAAAAATAAGATCAATGAAGTTTTATCCGCTTTCAAAGAGGTTCGAAATTTAGAATTACAATCTATCGAAATAAAATTTTAAATTTAGATATGGAAAAGAAATACCATTCCTTTCGGAGTTTTTATCCATATTATTTAACTGAACATAAAAACCCGGTAAGCCGTGCATTGCATTTCACCGGCACGCTACTAATTTTTGTTTGTATCATTCTTGGAATCATAACCGGTAAATGGTTTTGGTTCATCAGTTATTCCCGTTTGCGGCTACGGTTTTGCATGGTTTGGCCATTTCTTTTTTGAAAAAAATAAACCGGCCACTTTTGTTTATCCGTTCTATAGTTTGGGAAGTGATTTTGTAATGTTCTGGCATATACTTACAGGGCAAATCGGTAAAAAATTAAGAGAAGCAGAAAAGACAATTTCTTCCAATTGAGTTCAATGCACTTTTATAATATGCGCATAAGTGCCGCCACAGCACACGCACATTTCTGGATCATCATACAGGGAATATTCAATACAAATATTTTTTCCGTCGATTGCGTATTGATCAGGTAAATCATCAGATGGGTAAGTGATTCCTTTTATTATCACTCCAACATGTTTGCAGTTGGTAGCTTTAAAAGTAACAGTCGCATTGGTACAATCATTGGTTGTATTCTTCCTGCAGGAAATGAACAACACAATAATAAAGAAAAGAAAAATGAACTTTTTCATACCAAAACTTTTCTTAATGACACCTGTTTTCCTTATTCCGTTGCATGGAAATCGATTTTTATTTAAACTGCTCACTTACCACCAATTCCTTACTTCCGGCTGTATATTTATAAAAACCTTCACCGGTTTTAATACCAAGATTGTTTGCATTTACCATATTTGTTAACAGCGGGCAAGGTGCATATTTAGGATTTCCAAAACCATCATACAGCACATTTAAAATAGAATAACAAACATCAAGACCAATAAAATCAGCCAACTGCAAAGGGCCCATGGGATGCGCCATTCCAAGTTTCATTACGGTATCAATTTCTTCAACGCCTGCCACACCTTCATACAAAGAATAAATGGCTTCGTTGATCATCGGCATCAAAATTCTGTTGGCAACAAAACCAGGATAATCATTTACTTCGCAAGGAATTTTTCCTATTTTTTTTGAAAGATCAATGATCGTTTTTGAAACTTCTTTATCAGTTGAATAGCCGTTGATAATTTCCACCAATTTCATCACCGGAACAGGGTTCATAAAATGCATTCCGATAACTTTTGAAGGCCGTTTGGTAGCTGAAGCGATTTTTGTAATTGAAATGGAAGAAGTGTTGGAAGCCAGAATGCATTCTCCAGGAGAAAATTCATCAAGTTCTTTAAAAATCTTCAATTTCAATTCCAGATTTTCGGAAGCCGCTTCAACCACCAAATCACTTTCCTTCACGCCTTCTTTCACATTGGTAAAAGTTGAAATATTGGCAATGGTTTTTTCTTTTATTTCTTCTGAAATAGTATTTTTTGCAACTGCCTGTCAAGATTTTTTTTGATCAGTGTCTAATGCTTTCTCTAATTGAGCTTGGGAAACATCCACAAGATTTACCGAAAAATTATTTTGAGCAAACACATGTGCAATGCCATTTCCCATTGTTCCGGCGCCTATTACCGTAATATTTTTAATATCCATAACAATCGTTTAGTGAAGAATTACAAATGTAAAAGAAAAAATAGCGTGGACAGTTTGAGAAGACCAACGCAATAGTAAACCAACAAATAAAAAGGATTTTTATTTTCGCAAGGAATCTATTTGCTTTTAAAATCTCCGCGTTTCCATGCTTTTATAAATTCTGCCCAGGCAAGAGGATTAAAAATATTTTGAGGGGGAAGCTGCCCTGCAGAATAATATTTTCTTTGATTTTGTTTGAAATAATAATTCGTTGCTTCACGGCCGCTTACAGGATAAACTGACATTAGACGCGCGCCGGTTGGCTTCCGACATATTTTGCCTTGCAATTTCTTCCTGGTCATCCGGAATTTTTACATTGGCAAAATCACGTGCAAATTCTTCTTTGGTTGGATATTTTTTGATAATCGTGGCAGCAAGATAAACCGTATCCTGAACCATTAATTGAATAATGCTTTGCTGATTTCCTTCGAGATTTTTCGGAATAGTCACCAATTTTGGTTTATAACCTACACTGGTAAATTCTATCTGGTCACCCTTCAAAACCACTATTGAAAAAACACCCTGATCATTGGTGATCGTTCCCTGGTTGCGCCCTTTCACCACTACACTCACGGCAGGCAACCCCTGGAGGCTGTCGGCAGACATTACCACTCCATACAATTGCACTACAGAATCCTCTATAATTTTCAAATTGCGCTTTCGCCACAATCGGAAAGCAAACAAGATGACCAGAAGTATAGTATAAGTTTTTTCATATATGTGAAGGGTAAAATTCGGAAATTCTTTGCAGAAAGTTCCGGTCTTTAGTAAACAAAGTAAGGTTATCAATGGTTAAATTTGCAGCCACTATTTCTTTTTAACAAAAAATTGAACCATGACTGAAAATGATATCCTGAAAGCCCTGAGTACTGTAGAAGAACCCGATTTTAAAAAAGATCTTGTAACACTAAATATGGTAAAAGATATCAAGATTGACGACAAGAAAGTTTCTTTTACAATAATTCTTACCACGCCTGCCTGCCCGTTAAAAGATATGATAAAAGTGAGATGTGAAAAAGCAATCCATTCGATGGTGGATGAAGAGGCTGAAATCTATATCAATTTCACCAGCAATACTTCTTCTTTAAGAACCGATAAGAAAGAACTTTTAAAAGATGTAAAAAATATTATCGCCGTAGTGAGCGGAAAAGGAGGTGTGGGAAAAAGTACCGTCGCGGCAAATCTTGCACTGGCGCTTGCTGCAGGCGGCGCAAAAGTAGGATTGATGGATGCGGATATTTACGGCCCGAGTGTTCATATCATGTTTGGAATTCGTGGAGAAAGGCCGCAAATGCGGGATGTGGATGGAAAAGGAAAGATCGTCCCGATAGAGCGTTATGGAATAAAAGTGATGAGCATTGGTTTGCTGGTAGATGAAAAGCAGGCCGTAGTTTGGCGTGGACCGATGGTGAGCAGCGCGATCAGGCAATTTGTGACCGATGTGGATTGGGGCGAGTTGGATTACCTCGTAATTGATATGCCTCCCGGAACCGGAGATATTCATCTAACGATTGTTCAAACGGTTCCTGTTACCGGAGCAATTGTAGTTACCACGCCGCAATTGGTAGCACTTGCCGATGCAAAAAAAGGAATTACCATGTTTAACCAGGGCGGATTAAAAGTGCCGGTGATCGGGCTGGTAGAGAATATGAGTTATTTCACTCCGGCAGAATTGCCTGAAAATAAATATTACATTTTTGGCAAAGAAGGCGGCAAAAAGCTGGCAGAAGAATTTGATATTACTTTTCTTGGCGAAATTCCTTTGGTACAATCTATTCGCGAAGGCGGAGATTTGGGAGTTCCGGTAATGATTGGTGATGATACAATTTCAAAAGAAGCTTTTATTGAATTTGGCGACAATGCCGTTAGAGCGATTTCGATGCGAAATGCCCAATTACCGGCAACAGAAGTGAGTGAGATATTGGAGGAAGTTTAAAAAAATCGATTTCAATCAGAACAAAAGTAAAAAGCCAGATTTTCGCCTGGCTTATGTTGTCCCACGAGGATTCGAACCTCGACAGACAGAATCAAAATCTGTTGTACTACCTTTATACTATGGGACAAAGGTGTGCAAAAGTAAGGTTATCGGCATTATTTTCAAAACATCAAAAGATGATTTTACAAAACATCTTATTAGTCTCAAAAACATATCCAAAACCGTAATTTTGCAGTAAACGAACTTTTTTTAAAGATTTTTATTTTCTCTCAAAAACGTTCTTCCTAAATAGCTTTTACCAAATAATAATTTTTCTTCCCTTTCTGTATCAATAAATATTTGCCATTCAGCAATTTATCAGCAGTTATTTTTTCATCCGCCGCTATCGCTTTTTCTTTATTGATGAAAATGCCGCCGCCGGCAAGCATTTTTTTAGCTTCTCCTTTGCTGGGCAATATTTTTGTTTCGGCCAAAAGTGTTACCAAATCCAAGTTCATCTAATTTCTGTTTATTCATTTCCACCGCCGGAACACCTTCCATTACCTGTAGCAACTGTTCCTCTGTAAGCTCTTTAAGAATTTTCGCCGTATCGTTGTTGAACAAAATAGAGGATGCCTTTACAGCAAACTCATAATCCTTCCCCGAATGCACAAAACGCGTTAGCTCTTCCGCCAGTTTTTTCTGCAAAATTCGCTGGTGCTCATTTCCTTTGTGCTGTTCTACGAGATCATTGATCTCTTTTTGAGATAAAAGAGTGAAAACTTTCAAAAACCTTTCGGCGTCAGCGTCGGCTGTATTTAACCAAAACTGGTAAAAAGTGTAAGGCGAAGTTTTGGCCGGATCAAGCCAGATATTCCCTTTTTCAGTTTTTCCGAACTTACTTCCGTCCGATTTTGTAAGCAACGGGCAGGTAAAAGCAAAAGCTTCGCCCCCGGTTTTTCGCCTGATCAGTTCCGTTCCGGTAACGATGTTTCCCCATTGATCACTTCCGCCAAATTGAAGCTCGCAATTTTTGTTTTCATACAGCCAGTAAAAATCATACCCCTGAACTAATTGATAAGTAAATTCAGTAAAACTCATTCCGTTCTCGCCTTCAAGCCGCTTTTTCACGCTGTCTTTGGCCATCATGTAATTAACAGAAATATGCTTTCCAACATCACGAATGAATTCGAGAAACGAAATATCTTTAAACCAATCGTAATTATTTACCATTTCAGCAGCATTCTCCCTATCTGAATTAAAATCTAAAAACTTCGATAATTGTTGCTTTACTGCTGCTACGTTATTGTCAAGGATCTCTTTACTCAATAAATTCCTCTCTTCACTTTTTCCCGATGGATCGCCTACCATACCGGTGGCGCCGCCTACCAAAGCGATCGGTTTATGGCCATATTTTTGCAAATGCACTAGAACAATTATCGGAATAAGGCTGCCGATATGTAGACTATCGGCCGTAGGATCAAAACCAACATAAGCAGATATCGGTTCCTTTAAAAGTCGCTCTTCGGTTCCGGGAATAATATCCTGGATAAGGCCACGCCATTGCAATTCTTCTATTAAATTTTTCATATTATCTTAAAAACAGGTTGCAAAAATAAACAACCTTATTGCTGAAGCATTAATTTTTGTCATTTTTCTTTAAAAGATGCGGGTTTGAAGGAGTTTTACTTAATTTTATCGGCAATAAACTACTGATACAATATTATATATTGAAGTCCGTTTTATTTTTGCCGCAATTTGCACTCAAATAAATAACTGATCAGCCCCAAATGAGAATTTCCCGAACTGTCAAATTACTGTTTTTATTGTTGCTTCCGTGCGTGGGATTTTCACAATTCAGGAAGTATTCCAATGAATTTCTGAACATTGGCGCCGGCGCCCGCGGACTTGGTATGGGTGCGGCACAGGCAGCTTCCGTAAATGATGGCACTGCCGGCTACTGGAATCCTGCCGGCCTGGTCGGTATCCAGAATTCTCCGGAGATAAACCTGATGCACGCCAGCTATTTTGACAACATAGGCAAATACGATTATGCCAGTCTTGCTATTCCTGAAAGTGACAATAAACGGGTTCTTGGTTTATCGCTGCTTCGTTTTGCGGTGGATGATATTCCCAATACACTTTTTTTGGTAGAACCTGACGGAAGTATTAATTATGGAAATATCACCACTTTCTCCTCTGCAGATTATGGATTTCTTTTTTCTTATGCCCAAAAAATAAAAGATGAAGATGATTTGAAAATGAGTTTTGGAGCAAATGCGAAAGTTATTTATCGAAAAGTAGGTCATTTCGCCACCGCCTGGGGCTTTGGACTGGATGCGGGGTTTAAAATGCAGAAAAACCGCTGGAGTTTGGGAATAGTTGCCAAAGATATCACCACCACTTTCAATGCGTGGTCTTTTCATTTTACCGATAAAGAAAAGGAAGTTCTTTATCTCACAAAAAATGACATCCCGGTAAAATCAACTGAATTAACCGCGCCAAGGCTTACGATAGGAAACTCTTATAATTTCAAATTGGGCTCTTCGGTAAATCTTTTGGCAGAAGCAGATTTTGATTTCACTTTTGATGGCAGAAGAAATACTATTATCAGTAATAATGCCGTAAATGTGGATCCTCATGCAGGAATAGAAGCGGCAATTAAAAATGTATTTTTTGTGAGAGCCGGCGTTTCAAATTTTCAGCAGGCCTTGGCCGACGGTGACACAACCAATCAAAAAAAGGTTTGGATATTTCAACCAAGCCTGGGAGCCGGTTTTAAAATAAATAACGTAAGTATCGATTATGCTTTTACTAACCTGGCGAACCAGTCGAATCCATTATACACTCATATTTTTTCATTAAAAATAGATTTGGGCTAAAAAAGAAAACCAATAGGAAAATAACCTGCAAGTATGAAAAAATTACTCTTAATACTTTTTGTTTTTGTTACAGGTTTAGCAACTGCCCAAACCTATTCTAATAGTTGGATTGATTACAACAAAACCTATTATAAATTCAAAGTTGGAACAAACGGGCTTTATCATATTACGCAATCTACGCTCAATTCATTAGGGCTAGGGAATGTTCCGGCAGAACAATTTCAACTTTGGAGGAATGGACAGGAAGTGGCGCTTTATACAAGTGCGCCTACAGGGCCTTTGCCCTCAGGAGGCTTTATCGAGTTTTGGGGAGTGATGAATGATGGTAAAATTGATACAAAATTTACCGCGTCGCAGACTACCAGTTAACGGATCATACGAGTTTACAAACAGATACTGCTGCCTATTTTTTAACAGTTAATCCGGCCGGAAACAATTTAAGATTTACTGATGCTCCAAATAACGTATCCACAAATATATTAGCCCCGGAACCTTATTTCATGAACAGGAAAGCCAATTATTTTAAAACCCAACTTAGCCCGGGTTATGCAGCAGTAGTTGGTAGTTATGTTTATTCTTCTTCTTACGATATTGGTGAAGGATGGGTAAGCGCGGATATTTATCCAAGCAGGCGGCTTGCTGCAAGTTTCAGTAATGCCAATTTATATACAGGAGGGCCCGGATTTTCCTTAAAATTTGCAGCAGTAGGAAGTGCGCTTAATGATAGAGACGTAAGAGTGAAAGTATTTAATACGGTAGTAGATGAAGAGCATATGCCATATTTTACTTATCTTAAAAAAACCCTTACTAATCTTCCTTTAAGCTATCTTACCGATTTAAATAATATACAGGTATATTTTGAAAATACCTCCACGATTAGCACTGATCGTATGGTGGTAGCATTTGACGAAGTAACCTATCCCAGTAAATGGATATTTAATAATCAGACAAACTTCTATTTTGAGTTGCCCGCTACCAATACCGGCAATTATCTTGTGATCGATCAATTTAATTATGGCAGTACCGCGCCGGTTTTACTTGATTTAAACTCAGACAAAAGGTATATCGGAGACATCAGTACACCCGGAAAAGTAAAATTTGCACTTCCGGCATCCGCCGACACTTTAAGAAAATTTGAATTAGTGAGCGAAGATCCGTCAGTCGTTAGAAATATTACTTCACTTCAACAACGAAATTTCCTAAATTTCGGCCTTGCTGCCAACCAGGGGGATTATCTTATCATTAGTAACCCATTGCTTTATACAAGCACTGTCGGGAGCAAACAACGTGGATTTATACAGCCAATACCGCCATTCTTCGACAGGAGGTTCGTTTAATACAAAAGTGATTGACATAAATGAGTTGGAAGATCAATTTGCCTACGGTATTAAAAAGCATCCTTCCGCGATAAAAGATTTTATTCAATATGCCTTTAATACATTTTCTGTAAAGCCAAAATATCGTTTTCCTGATTGGCAAAGGCATTGAATATGATCAATATACAATTAATCAAAGCAGCCAATATGCCGATAAACTGGACCTGGTTCCTACTTTCGGGGCGCCGGCTTCAGATGTTTTATTATCCTCTCCTTATGGTAGTATCGTACCGACTGTACCGATCGGAAGGTTATCAGCGGTATCAGGAGATGAAGTAGGCAATTATCTTGAAAAAATAAAAGAATATGAACTGGCCGAAAAGTCAACCACGCAAACTCTTTCCAATAAATTATGGATGAAAAAAGTGGTTAATATTGTTGGAGGAAAAGACAGTTCAGACAATGATCTTTTTGGCTATTACATGAATCTTTATAAAGATATCATTGAAGACACACTTTATGGAGCCAATGTAGAAACATTTTCTAAGTCTTCTAGTGCCGCGGTTCAATTAATTGCCAGCCAGCGTATCAGCGATCTTTTTAACAGTGGCATAAGTTTGCTCGCTTATTTCGGGCATTCTTCTTCCAATATTCTTGAATTCAATTTAAGTGATCCATCAGAATACAATAACCAGGGCCGATATCCTTTTTTCATGGTGAGCGGTTGTACGGCGGGCAACAATTATATTTACGACACGCTACGTTTACTTCAAAATGCTAAATCTATTTCCGAAAATTTTGTTTTATCGAAACAAAGGGGAAGTATCGGTTTTTTTGCCAGTTCGCACTTGGGTATCCCCCCATATCTCAATAACTACAATCTTCAAATGTTTCATGAGTTAAGCGAGAAAAATTATGGTCAGCCTATTGGAGATGATATACAAAATTCCATCAAAAATTTAGGAGGGAATAATCCTTCTCTTGACTTTTTCACAAGAATGCATTTAGAAGAAATGTCACTGCATGGCGATCCTGCAATTACGATCAATCCGCAGCCTAAACCCGATTATGTAGTAGAAGATCAGAATGTTGTTATCAATCCCCAGTTTATTTCTATCTCAGAAAAGAATTTTGATTTAAAAGCAACTGCATACAACATAGGGAAAGCCATTAATGACTCCATTATTTTCGAGGTAAAAAGAACCTATCCCAACGGCAGCACAGATATGATTTTAAGAAAAAAAATCAAGGCTATTTATTATTCGGATTCAATAGAAATTTCGGTGCCTATTATTGCCTCACGTGATAAAGGATTAAATAAAATAACTGTTACTATTGATGCAGATAACAAAGTTGATGAAATGTCAGAAAGCAATAATAGCATTACAAAAGAATTTTACATTTACGAAGATGAAGCACGACCGGCGTATCCTACTGATTTTTCAATTGTAACTGTGGCTAATCAAAAACTGTATGCATCAACTTCAAATGCGAATAGCTCTTCCAAAGCTTATGTGATGGAGATGGATACTACCAATTTATTTAATTCTCCTTTTATGATTACGAAGACTGTCAACCAGGCAGGTGGTATTATTACATTTGATCCTGGGATCACCCTTACTGACAACACAGTCTATTATTGGAGAGTTTCGGTAAAACCGGCATCAGGAGCTGCATCTGATTATCACTGGAATAATTCTTCTTTTGTTTATTTATCCGGTAGCTCCGAAGGCTCTAATCAATCGCATTATTACCAGCACCTATTTTCAGACACCCAAAATATTCACCTGGACAGTACCAGACGATGGAAATTTGCTACAATTAACAACTACCTTGAGTCCAGAAATGGTGTATTTCCAACAGCATCTTCAGCAGGATCTGATTGTACTGCGGGAATCAATGGCGTGAATTTCACCAGCGGCATTTGCCCGAATGGAATAAATAATGTCGTGATATTTAACGTGGTTGATCCTGTAACATTAGACAATTGGACAAACACTTTAAATCAGCCGGGATTAAGTGGAAGTTTATCAACCTGCATCGCCAGCAGGCAACCTAATTTTGCCTATGATGTATCTAACCAGGCGGGAAGAAAAGCTGCGATGAACTTTCTTGATTCCATTCCCGATAATGATTTCGTTTTCGTGAGGAATATTACAGGCCCCGATTCTACAAGTGATGTTTTTGCCGATCAGTGGGCGGCAGACACAACAGCTTTTGGCGTCGGTAATTCTCTTTACCATCGTTTAAAATCACAAGGGTTTGTTTTAATTGATTCATTCTATCGTCCAAGAGCCTTTTCTTTTATTTATCAAAAAAATAACCCTGATTTTGGTCCCGGTTTTGAATTTACCAATGGCATTACAGATGTACTTGATTATAAAAAGGAATTCACAACTGAAGACACTGTCGGTTACATTACTTCTCCTGTATTTGGGCCCGCAGTAACGTGGAAAGAAATGCATTGGCGTGGAACAAGCCTCGAAACCAGTTCACCCGATAACCCAACAGTTGAGGTAATCGGAATAGATACTGCGGGGAATAAAGCCACTCTTTTTAATGTAAATAAGAATCAACAGGATGTCGATATTTCGTCAGTCAATGCGGCAAAGTATCCATACATTCAATTGAAAATGCGAAATGTGGATAGCTTGAAATTTACACCTTATCAACTTTCTTACTGGAGATTGAATTACCAGGCACCACCAGAAGGCGCCTTGGCACCTAATTTATATTTTACTTCAAAAGATACTTTGGAACAGGGCGAAATATTGCATTTTGGTATTGCTTTTCAAAATATCAGCCCTGATGCGTTTGATAGCATGAAAGTGAAATTGACTGTTATTGACCATAATAATGTTACGCACGTACTTTCTATTCCAAGGCAAAAACCATTAGTTTCCGGCGATACCATCAAAATCAATTATGATCTTGATACAAAAAATTATCCCGGACTCAACACACTTTTCATAAGCTTTAACCCGGATAACGACCAACCAGAGCAATATTTGTTTAATAACTTCCTCTACCAAAATTTTTATGTAAAATCAGATACTTACAATCCTTCAATGGATGTAACATTTGATGGCGTTCATATATTAAATAAGGACATCGTTTCTGCGAGACCCCACATTTTAATAAAATTAAAAGATGAAAATAAATCGCTGGCGCTAAACGATACCTCGCTCCTTAAAGTGCAGATTCAATATCCGGACGGTTCACTGCGAACGTATCACTTTGATAACGATACGATGAGATTTACTCCTGCAAATCTTGCCAATGGAGACAATACAGCTTCGATTGATCTTACACCGGCATTAAGCGGTGAGGACGCAGAATATGAACTAATTGTTTCAGGAAAAGATGTTGTAGGAAATGAGGCGGGGAAAATCGATTACCACATTGATTTCAGGGTGATCAGCAAACCGATGATCTCAAATTTCATGAATTATCCCAATCCATTCACGACCTCTACGGCTTTTGTTTTCACCATTACAGGATCTGAAATACCTCAAAATATTCGTATCCAAATTCTCACGATTACCGGTAAAGTAATTAAGAGAAATCACTGAAGATGAGTTGGGGCCTTTGCATATTGGAAGAAATATTACTGATTATAAATGGGATGGAACAGATATGTATGGACAAAAAGTGGCCAACGGTGTGTACTTATATCGCGTGCTTACCAATCTAAATGGCAAATCAATGGATAAGTTTAAAGACCAGGGTGATAACACAGATAAATATTTTACAAAAGGTTATGGCAAAATGTATTTGATGCGGTAATATTCCCGGACTACACTTTAAAAGGCTGCTAATAAGCGGCCTTTTTTTATTTTTTGGTTTAGGGCTGTTAATAGAAAATATAATAAAATAACTTCGCAAACTATGAAAGAAAAAAATATCTATGATGTGATCATTATTGGCGGAGGCCCTATCGGGCTTGCCTGCGGGATAAGGGCTAAAAAAGCCGGACTTAAATATTTAATTCTTGAAAAGGGCGTTTTGGTAAATTCCTTATTCAACTACCCGGTCAATATGACTTTTTTCAGCACCAGCGAACGATTGGAAATCGGCGGAGTCCCTTTTGTAAGCAACAACAATAAGCCAACGCGTAGCGAAGCTTTGGAATATTACCGGAGAATTGTTACCTCTTTTGACCTTAACATTCATTTGTTTGAAAAAGTGCTCGACGTAAAAAAATCAGGTAAAAATTTTAAAATAAAAACTTCGAAAAATGAATACAGAACTTCGAATGTTGTATTGGCAATGGGCTTTTATGATATTCCCTACCTGCTAAATGTAAAGGGTGAAGATTTGCCCAAAGTAAAACACTATTATGATGATCCGCACTTCTATGCTTTTCAAGATGTACTTGGTTGTAGGTGCGGCTAACTCAGCCATTGACGCGGCTTTGGAGACCTGGCGAAAAGGAGCAAACGTAACCATGGTGATACGTGGAGATAAAATAAGTGACCGTGTTAAATATTGGGTAAAACCGGACATCGACAACCGGATCAAAGAAGGTTCCATTAAAGCTTATTTTAATTCAGAAATCAAAGAAATACGGGAACATGAAGTGGACATCAAAACTCCTGAAGGAATCGTTACAGTAAAAAATGATTGGGTGCTTGCCATGACGGGCTACAAACCTAATCTTAAGTTTCTAAAGGATGCCGGTATTAAAATTTCTGAAGATGAAGTGTGTAAACCCGATTACAGTGAAAAGAATTATGAAACGAATGTGAAGGGAATTTACCTGGCAGGCGTTATTTGTGGCGGCATGAATACTCACCGGCTTTTTATAGAAAATTCAAGGGAACACGCAGAAAAAATTATAAAGGATATAGTTGCAAAAAGGAAAAAACAGGTTAGTTAGCCTTTTCTTTTCCTTTCTCTTTCAATGATCGCATGGTATTTTTTTTCATTGGTCACATAGGTGAAATGGGTAGAAAAAAAGCCAATAATTACAGCAGCTCCAATCATAATATAAATCAGGTTAGGGCCACCAGTTTCCCAGAGATTTGTCAGTAATTTTAAAAGAAAAAAAATAACAAGAAAAGAAACCACCGTCCAGGCAAAAGTGAACAGCAAATAATATTTCCATTTGGGGCCGCTTTTTTGTTCGCGCCATTGCTCAATAAAACGTCTTTCAGCATTTGTTATCATAGGTATTTACCTGAATTGCATTATTGTTTTTATATATTTCTGTTCAATAGCAGTAAACAAACAAATAATCGCGATTTTTATTCCGCCATCATTTCTTTTGCTACCCGTATCACATCTTCGACATTGGGTTTGGCGAAATAATCGCCATCACTTCCATAAGAAGGCCGGTGATCTTTTGCAGAGAGTGTTCTTGGCGAAACATCAAGCCAACGGTATCCGCCCTGATCTTCCATCACTCTATTAAACATAAAAGCCGAGGCACCGCCGGGAACATCTTCATCAACGAAAAGTATCCGGTTGGTTTTCTTTAAAGACTCAAGTATTGAATGATGAATATCAAACGGCAACAACGTTTGTACGTCAATCACTTCGCAACTAATGTCCATGCTATCCAACTTTTTCGTTGCTTCCATAATTATTCTTAATACAGATCCATAAGAAACAATAGTAAGGTCTGTTCCCGCTTTTATAACTTCAGGAACACCCAAAGGCACCCTGTAGTCCAATAAATTGGATGGAAGCTTTTCTTTAAGCCGATAGCCATTCAGGCATTCAACCATCAATGCCGGGTCATTTCCTTGTAACAAGGTGTTGTACATTCCAACAGCTTGCGTCATATTTCTCGGAACACAAACATACATGCCTCTTAATGCATTTATGATCATTCCCATTGGAGAGCCGCTGTGCCATATTCCTTCAAGCCGGTGCCCTCTGGTACGAACAATCATAGGCACACTTTGCTGGCCTTTTGTTCTGTAATGAGTGGTACAAACATCATCACTTAAAGGTTCCAGGGCAAATAGTAAATAATCAAGATATTGAATTTCAGCTATTGGCCTTAAACCGCGCAAAGCCAAACCAATTCCCTGGCCCATAATGGTAAGTTCACGAATGCCGGTATCAAAAATGCGCTCTTCACCATATTTTGCCTGTAACCCACTGAAGCCCTGGTTTACATCACCAATATGTCCCAGGTCTTCGCCAAAAGCAACTACTTTTCTATTGGATGCAAAAAGCTCATCGAAATATTTGTTGAGAACCTCAAAGCCATTCACCAATTCTGCATCCGCGGGAATATCGGGCGCTACTGCTTTCACTTTTAATGCAGATTTTGGTCCTTCATTATAAAGAAGTGTGTCGAAAATTTCCTTGTTTTGCTCCTTTAGACGTTCGTAGAAATTTTTCACTTCCTCAGCGTCATCTACTTCAGAAGCCAGATCAATAACAGAAGCCAGTGTTCTCATTACATCGCGACGCAGTGGTTCACGAAGTGATGAAAGATCTTTAATATATTTCTCTATTTCCTCTTTATTTTCTGCCGAAGAAGCATATTTTTCCAATAAACGGACTGTTTCGCTAACCTGGTTTTTTATCGGCGTAATGTATTTGTTCCAGGCGTGTTGTTTGCTTTCTTTTACAAATAATTTCGCGTTGTTTTCAATCTCGCTTAATTCATCTTCACCGGCAAGAGAATTGGCGAGGATCCAATCACGCATTTGCTTTTTGCAATCCCACTCTTTTTCCCATTCGAGCCTTGCAGGGCTTTTATAACGTTCATGACTACCCGAAGTTGAATGCCCTTGTGGCTGCGTTAGTTCTTCCACATGAAACAAAGCAGGTGTATGTGTTTCACGGATATTTTTTATCGCCTGATCGAATATCTCACACATTCCTGCATAGTCCCACCCCTTCAGTTTATAGATATTTATTCCATTGGTGCCCTCCTTCTTTTGCAATCCGCTCATTGCCTTTGAAATAGAGGATTTGGTGGTTTGATATTTTTTAGGAACAGAAATTCCATAGCCATCATCCCAGACAAAAACTGCAAGCGGGATTTGCAGAACCCCGGCCGCGTTCATTGCTTCCCAAAAATGACCTTCGGAAGTAGCCGCATCGCCAATCGTACAGAAACAAACTTCATTTCCATTATTGCTCAAATTATCAAGGTCATGAAGAATTTCCACTTCCCTGAAAACTTTGGAGGCAAAAGCCAGTCCCAAAGCACGCGGCATTTGCGCCGAAGTAGGCGCTATATCTGATGAAATATTTTTTGTGTGAGCGAGATCAACCCAATTTCCATCATCATCTACAAACCTTGTAGCAAAATGTGAATTCATTTGCCGTCCGGCGCTAAAAGGATCGTTTTTCAAATCAGGATCAGCATATAACTGGGCAAAAAATTGTTCTATTGTGGCCATCCCGCTGGCAAACAGGAATGTTTGGTCCCTGTAATAACCAGCCCTGAAATCGCCGGGCATGAAAAATTTAGCCATCGCCACCTGCGCCACTTCTTTCCCTCCTCCAAAAATTCCAAATTTGGCTTTGCCGGTAAGCACTTCTTTCCGGCTTAATAAACTAGTTTCACGGCTTTCGCATACCACTCTGTAATCCTTTAAAACCTCTTCCCTAAACTTTTCAAAAGAAAGGTTTTCCAAAAGGCTGTCTTCACTGATTTGATTGGTATCCATGTGCGCAAAAATAAAAATTTTGATCGATGAATGTTAAAAATCTCAAAACGCTGCCACAATTTGCAACCTTATATTGCGTTTTAGTATCTTTGAGACCGTATTAATTGTATAAAATGAAAAAACTTTTTACAGTTATTTGTTTTCTTGCATTTACTCTTTTGGCAAGCGCCCAAACGAATGTTACTAAAGTAAGCAAAAAGAATAAAACTGCCACATCAAAATCTGATGCTGTGCAACCTGTTTCCCCTGCCCCTTCTGAAAGCCTTACCCTGAAAGAAACAGAATATGATTTTGGGAAAATTCCCCAGGGAAAACCAGTTACTCATATTTTTGAATTTACCAATACCGGCAATGCTCCCTTTGCCTTAGACAATGTGCAGGCGAGTTGCGGTTGTACCACTCCTGAATGGAATAAAGACACGGTTGCAGTTGGGCAAACCGCCGTTATAAAAGTTGGATACAACGCCGCAAATGAAGGCCCTTTTACCAAGCCTGTAACAATTACCTACAATGGCACACAAACAAAACAAATAATTATAAAAGGAGAAGTGTGGAAAACACCTGTTACTTCGGCTCCTCTTAACACTGCCTTAAACACTTTAAAAAACGAACAATAAAATTTAAAAAAACTAAACATGAAAAAGTTATTATTAGCAGTATTGGTTTTATCCTCTACAAGCCTATTTGCACAAAAAAAAGCGGATGATATAGCCAGGCTAAATACAGAAACATATGATTTCGGTAAAGTGAAACAAAACACACCTCCTACGGCTACCATCACAGTTACTAATATTGGTACCGAGCCATTAATAATTGAACAGGCAACTCCTTCTTGTGGATGTACAGTTTCTGATTATACTAAAGCACCTATAGCTCCGGGGAAAACAGGAACCATTACAGCCACCTATAATGCTGCTGCATTGGGCCCGATCAACAAAACACTTACCGTGAAATTTGCCGGTGCTGATGATCCCAAATTTGTAAAACTTACGGGTGAAGTTTTAACTCCCGAAGCTTATGCAGCCTATGAAGCGGCACATCCAACTGCAAAAAAAAATAAAAAAGAAAATAAGGATGGCACTTCAAAATCTTAAATAAATATTGCAAAATAAAAGCCCTTCAAAATGGAAGGGCTTTTTTGTATGCATGTGTCAAAGGCAAAATAAAAATTCGCTGAATTTGTTGTTTTACTATCAGGCCAATAATTATTAAGGAAAAAGAAAAGAAATTCTAAAATTATTGGGAAGTATTATCAAATTTCTCCTCGTTTCAGCTCCTAAAAATAAAGTCCCCCTGTAGAAACAGGGGAACTCTTTAACGTATTGCTTGATATGAGACTCTTAAATTAAAATTTGTGCTGATTGACAGCTTTCATCCTTCTACGATCCCTCTTTTCAAATGAAGTGTATTTCACTATCTCATTTGTAAGACAAACTTAGGTCGATATGTTCTATCCACATAATTAAGTTTATGTTACTTATATTATTGCAGACGTCTTAAAATTTTTTTAAAACCCTTTACCAGAAAAGGTTTCAAAAGAAAATCGTCATGATGCCCAATGGGATTTTTTATCCCCTTTTTTGAAAATATTAGCATTTATCGTTCCAAATATCTTCTTTAAATGATTTTTTGGCTTTAAATCAACCGATAATTATAACCGATTTAAAGTTTAAAGAAGGTTTCCCTGCCGCATTAATATATGACGGTATTTATTGAAAATACCGTTTTTGGTAACAAACCCAAGATAAACATTGTTGGCCCCGGTAACCGGCAAAATACGGGTGTCATGGCTGTCCATAATTTGCATCACATCATACATAGAAGTGTTCACATTAATAATCCTGTCAGGAGGCTGGGCAATATCTTTTATCGGGCGAACGCGATCTTCAGGATTACTACTTACCAGCAATTCAAGCAAATGATCACTAAATAAAATGCCCGTCAGAATTCCATCTTTGTTTACAACCGGGAAAACGTTTTTCGTTGTATGAACGATATCGGCGCTCCTGCTTTCTGGTGTGTCGTCAGGCCTTAGAATTACAAAATCCTTCTCGATAAGATATTTCAATTTAATTCTTCGCAAAATTCCATGTTCCTTATTTTCCTGCGAGACAAGTGTTCCCTTAGCCGCCAGGTCAAAGGTGTAGATGGAATATTTTACAACTCCTTTGTTGATAAAATAAGAAATGGCAGATACCATCATTAACGGCACCATCATTACGTACCCGCCCGTGATCTCTGCTGCCAGGAAAATTCCTGTTAAAGGAGCATGCATCACACCGCTTAAAGACGCAGCCATTCCGGCAATTATAAAATTGGTGATATTCAGATGAACCATTCCTGTCTGGTTCATTCCAAATGCAAATACAAAACCCAATAAACCACCCACAACCACACTCGGCCCGAACATGCCTCCATTCCCGCCGCTTCCCAAGGTAATGATCGAAGCAAAAGTTTTACCGATAAGTGTAAAAATCGCAAATATCAAAAGTGCCCAAGATAAATCCTGGTAGTTAGAAAACAAGCTATTTACAAGAAGCGATTTAAAATTTCCATCAAGCAGTTTTTGTATTGTAATATAGCCCTCACCATAGAGAGGCGGAAGCAGAAAGATCATAATCCCCAGCATAATTCCACCGATCAAAACCTTATTGTATTGGTTTTTTATATTGTCAAAAACCTTTGTAAGCCTGAAATTTAATTTGCTAAAATAAACAGAATAAATACCCACAATTATCCCTAAAACAATATAATACCAAAAAGCATCGATGAGCCAGCCACCGCGTGAAACCAGCACGAACAGAGGTTCTTTATAAATCAATTGGGAAACTACTGATGAAAACGCAGAAGCGATGAGCAACGGAATAACGGCGGGAATTGAGAACTCCGGCATAATCACCTCGATGGCAAAAATCATCCCCGCCACAGGACTGTTGAACGCGCCGGAAATTCCGGCAGCGGCACCACAAGCCAGGAGCAAAGTCGTCTCACGGTAATTAAGGCCAAAGAACAACCCAATATTTGAACCTATTGATGAACCACTGGCAACAGCTGGTGCCTCTAACCCCGCTGAACCGCCAAACCCAACTGTTAACGCACTCGAAATTACCTGGCTATAAATATTGTGAAAATCTAGTCTGCTTGAATTATGCGAAATATTGTAAATGATGCTGGAAATTCCGTGCTCAAATTTGCTTCTCCTGATAAAAGTCCGGATATATAAAACGGTAAGTAAGATTCCTATAAGTGGAAAAAAAAGTAAAAGGTAATTTTTAAACTTCCATTGAAAATCGCTGATCATGAAGTTGGCCACATAATGGGTCAGTTCTTTTAATACCGAGGAAGCGATTCCGCCCATAATTCCTACTACAGAGGCGGCAATAATTAAGAAGTTGGAATTGGAAATTCTACGCTTACGCCATTGATTGATTGATTCAATATATTTAAGCAGCTTTTCGTACATTTTTTAGCTGTAGACAACAAATTTTAGGTTAAAATATGCGCGAAGGTAATTACAAAAAATGTATGCTAAAAACAAACTGCTGCAACGTAATGTTAACAAGGAATACGTTAAGGATGACTGTTGATCTCGAAAGAAAAAGTGGCACCTTTTCCTTCGTCACTCTCGAAAAAAATCCGGCCGCCGTGTCTTTTTATTATTTCTGAAGAAATGAAAAGTCCTAAACCCATGCCGGGAAATGTATAATTGCTTTTGCTTGAAACTCTGAAAAATCTTTTAAAGATATTGCGGTGTTCTTCCCTGGGAATTCCAATGCCGTCATCCTTTACGCTTAACCGTACTTTATTTTTTTCACAAAAAGTTTTAATAAATATCCGTTCCCCATTGGGTGAATATTTAATTGCGTTGGAAATAAAATTCACGATCACCTGCCCTATCCGGTTACGGTCTCCTTTCACCGGATCGCAATCATTAAGGTCTAAAATAATTTTATGTGTGTTTGTGGTTCGTTGCATTTCCTCGGCAATCTCTTTCACAAGTTCGTTAAAATCAAAATCTTCCATTTCAAAAACAAGTTCGCCCTTTTCAATTTTTGTCACATCCAGTAAGTCCACAATAAGTGTAGTTAATTTGTCTACTTGCTTATTCATTTTTGAAAGCATTTCCGCTGCGGGCGCGTTGTTCTGATCATTAAAAGTAGATTGAAGTATTTGGGTATAAGCCTTTAAACTCGTAACAGGCGTTTTCAGTTCATGACTGGCAATACTTATAAATTCATCTTTTTTCTTATCGGCTTCTATCCTTTCTTCAATATCTCTTTTTACTTCCTCATAAAGCCGGGTGTTTTCCAGTGTAAGGGCTATCCTGTTGCAGAAATCTTTCGCGAAATTTAAATCAGTTTCATCATAAATATTTTGCGGGTTGCAGGAGATAAAAGAAGTTACTCCTGTAATCCGCCCCTTGATTTGCATAGGAATAATCATAACTGATTTGATTGACAATCCTTGCAAGATTTTCTTTTGTTCCTCATCCATCGCGCCTCTTTCAATTTCTTCGGGTGTGACTTCTGAAACTAACCGGGGTTCTCCGGTTCTTAATGCATAGCCAACAGAGCCTTTGCGCGGATCGTTTATATCAATCGGGTGAGTTTTACGATACGCTTCCGCCCACTTTACTTTTTCAGGGTCAGCATGTCCCATTTTTAAAAGATAAGCAAAGCCATCTTCACGCAGTTCATTTATCACGATCCAATCAGTGAAAGAAGGAATTAGTAACTTTATTATTTTATCAAGCGCTTCATGTGTGTCGTGTGTTGCAGCCAGTTCTTCACTCGCCAGGTTCAGAAACCTCAAAAAATTTTCTGATTTCTTGATTTCGGTAATATCTCTTGTAAAACAGCGTGTATGTTTAAATTTCCCTCCCTCGTAATAAACATTACAGCTTATTAATACGTTCTTTACAGATCCATCTTTACAAATGATCCTGGCGGATTGATTGATCAATGAACCGTCGTTTCTAAGTTTCAACCAAAGCTGTTCAATATGATCAGGTTCCTGATAAAATTTCCTGACAGGCTGGCCAATGTAATCCTGTTTTTCGTACCCAAACAAATCCAATTCTGCCTTATTAGCAAAAAGAATAATGCCTTCATCATTAACAATATGAATTCCGACAGGCGAATTTTCAAGAAAACTTTCCAGGTTCTCTTTTCCGGTTTTAGGTCCGGAGTTTTCAAATCCGCTTTCTAAATACATTACTGTCTTTTTTATAAAATATCTTATTTGAGACTAGTTAAAGATAACAAAAAATACCTGTGAGATGCTTAGTTTTTCGTGTCAAAATTAACAAAGAAATCTAAAAAAATCCGGCAGCAACCAGCATTACATTTCTCGCTCCAGGCTATCCCCCGGATATGGTGCAAGATGAAAATTTCCATTATTTGTTTGTTTACTATCCGTAGTTTTTCTTAACTATTATAATTGTAAAAAATATTTAAAGATAAAAGTTTACATTTATTCCCTTTATTTCTGATAAGAAATTAAAACAGCCTCTTTAAGCTGCTGTCTTTTATTAATTTTTTAACTCTTTTTCAGTTTCGAATTACAGAAATTGGAAGTAGAAAAAATGTAGCAAAGTTTTTGTATATACAAATTCGTTTCAATAAAATTATGCTTACACCACATTTACAAAAAAGACTGGATGAAAAGTGGGATAATTGCTGGCCGGTTAGTGATTTAAGGCCTCTTGCACTCCTGGATCTAATCAGCTATTTATTTTTCATTAAAAAACTGGATGATTGGGAACTGATTCATCAAGAAGTGAAGGGAGGTCCCTTAGATAATTTTATCTACACAAAAGAAATAGAAGAATTTACATGGAGCAGGCTTCAAAATCTGAATGCACAACAAATCCAGCATCTTTTTAATAAAGAACACGGGGTGATTGACCTGATGAACAATTACGCGCATCTGAATGCATTATTTAGTGATTTTTTTAAAGCTCCTTTATTAATAACTCCCACTCCAAAACTTATTTTCAATTCAATAGAAATTATTAATATTATCGAAACCAGCGATAAAATAAACCAGGGCGCTATTGTTGAATACCTGTTTAGCAAATCAAAAATCACCGCACAAAACGGGCATGAATTTTTGCCTGAATATATTTCAAAATTAATGGTCTCTATTGCTGAGCCTAAATCTTATGATGTCAGTTGTGGATCCATGCGCAGGAAACGGAAGTCTCCTGATCAATGCTTACCGGTATATTACAGACGCTAATAACCTATATCGATTCGGCTACTTCAAATAAATTTATTGAAGCAAATGTTCGCGGGTCTTGAATCAGATTTGATTCAACTCAGGTTGGCAGCAATGAACATGGTTCTTCATGGAATTAAGAGCCCAAAAATCGACTTCGTCTCCTCCGGAAAATAAAGGCCTCAGGCAAAATCCTTCTGTCATTATTTCGAGTTTACTCTTTTCCACTGCCAACATCTCAACAACTGAAAATAGCATTGAATCCGGCAAACACAAAAAAGAAAATGAATTATTAAATGAAGTTGTTGAAAGTCTCAAACAGGGTGGCCGCGCAGTTATTCTTGTTCCACAAAGTTTATTAAAAAGTGATGATCCTTTTATAATAAAACCAGGAAAACCATTGTTGACAATTTCAATCTTGAGGCAGTAATTACACTGGCGCCGAAGTCCAAATCATTATTTTCAAACGCGTGCATTCTTGTTTTTAATAAGTCACATTCTGTCACAGAAAATACGTGGTTTTACAAATGGGGAACAAAAAAGAGAAAAACCCGAAATGAAGCTTTAAGCGATCCCGGCAATGAAAATGACGAATTTGATGTGAATGAAGCAAAAGAGATTTTAAATAATTGGAAAAACCAAAAAGAGAAGCAAGATGCTTCTACACGAAACGCTTTTTTATTGCGGCCAATTATATTAAAACCAACAATTACCATTTAAGTTTCAACGATTACAAATTGATCAGGCAGCAAGAGTCTGGGAGATGTTGAAACCGAAAGTAACGTCCCTGATGAAAAGAAACCATCATCGCAGCGAAAAAAGAAAACTTGCATGAATTTTTTGAAACAAGTGAATTGTTGCCCAGAAAAAAAGAAAAGAAGCCACCTGGCGCCGGTTCTTATTATCCTGCTGTATTTTAATATTGGGTGCGACGGCTTTTTACTGGTTTTATCTAAAAGATAATCCTCACCATTTTTTTAGCAGAAATAAGATAACAGACACTACTTCAAATATCAATATCAGTAATCCTTCAAGGGCACCACTAACGGGTACCAATGGCGTTACCGATAAAGTTACTGGGCAAAAAACCGAAGCGGCGACTGCTGAATCTGATACCGCAACCACAGCCAAAACCGACATAGGCGACACCAAATATACAGTTGTGAATAAGGCATGGTTCCATTATGAACCGGATTCAAGCAAAATAAAACCGCTTTTTCTCGAACCGGGAAGAGATGTGGTTTTAACTCCGAAGGATGAAGAGAATGGATTTGTGTATGTGGTGTATATTAACAGTAGAGGGCAAGCTACGCATGGGTGGTTGGATAAAAAAGACCTGGAAGCGGTTGAATAATCGAGATAAATTTCGGTTGTACGTAACTGTTAGTGTTAGCATCAATTGAGGAATTAAAAATTAATAAAATTTATGCGTTTACTGTAACAAATCCTAATTTCGTTGCTCTAAAAAACAAAGATTGCTTTCAATCAGCCAGTTATTTATTTACCCAATAAAATCGTTGGGTGGAATTTCAATCAAATCATCCGGCAATAATTAACCGATCGAGGATTGCAGCACGACAGGCGTTTCCTGTTGATTGATGAAAACAGTCGTTTTCTCACACAAAGGGAATTTCCTGAAATGGCATTATTGCAAACCGCTATCGAAGATGATCAGCTTTTGGTTTTTCAAAAAAATTCTGACGATGAGGAATTGGTTTTGCCTTTGTTTCCAAAACTCTTCTGCCAAAACCATTTTAGTTAAAATATGGGATGATGACTGTGAAGCCCAATTGATCGGCAAAGAAGCTGATGAATGGTTTTCAAAAAAATTAAATACCCGTTGCAGATTAGTTTATATGCCACAATCTACAGAGAGAAAAGTAGATGCCAGAATATGCATTGAATAACGACATCACCAATTTTTCTGACGGATACCCGGTACTCATTATTGGCCAGGCTTCATTAGACGATCTCAACAGCCGCCTGTCTGAACGACTTCCAATGAACAGGTTTCGGCCAAATATAGTCTTCACCGGAGGCACTCCTTTCCAGGAAGATGAAATGTTACATTTTAAAATAAACGGCCTTGATCTTTATTGTGTAAAACCCTCTGCAAGATGTGTGGTAACCACTACCAACCAGGAAACCGGCGTTACCGGAAAAGAACCATTGAAAACGCTCGCCTCTTATCGCTCAAAAAATAACAAAGTTTATTTTGGGCAAAATGTCCTGGTGAAGGGAGAAGGCAAAATAAATGTGGGCGACAAGATTGAAATTATGAGGCAAAGTAAAGTGTCCTTTTTATCTGATCTGAATTTTTCACAAATTGTTTTAACCATTCTTTGGCAACGCATCATTCGTAAAACTTTTCATCGGGATTGGCGGAGGTTTTAAAGCAAAAAGAATATTCATTATAAATTTTGAAAGCCCCGGTTTTGAAACCATCGCCATCGCAGAATAAATAACCGGTAATTGTTTGGTGGAAAATTCGCGCGTTTCTTTATCCGGAACCGGCGAATTAGAAAGATAGATCAACAAAGGCGCAGGTTTATTTCCGGTAATTTCTTTTACCAATGCCACATTTGCGGTAATATTTTCAACTGTGCGTTTTGGACTTTTGGAAAGTGAAACAAGGATTCCGTTATCAAACCAATAAGTGGCTATTTCGCCTTCATAAATTTTTCGATCGCCGGGAATTTCCATTCGTAAAAAATTAAGTGTTGTTTTTAAAATTATTGCACATCGATGATTGATTCAATTTTATTTTTTGCTTCTGAATCACGTTTTGACATTGGATTTTATTTTTTATTCTCTTATGTTTGTAATCCTTTTATCAAACTAATTCTGCATTTAACTGATGGCAATTCCTGCTAATTTAAGAAGGAAAGAAATCACTCTAAAAACAACAATTTTACTTTTAAAAATATCGTTTCATTTTAAACATGAAAAACACACTTTTTATAATTTTTCTTTTTCTCACGTCTACTTCAAAAGCACAATCTGGTTACTGGCAGCAATATCTTCATTATTCAATTGACGTAAAATTAAACGATAAAGAAAAATCAATTACCTGTTCCGAAACGATTATTTACAAGAATAATTCGCCTCACACCTTAAAATGCATTTGGTTTCATATTTACCCGAATGCCTACAAAGACAAAACGACTGCTTTTTCTCAACAGCTTCTTAACGACCCGGCTCAAAAAAGTAAACTATGTAAAAAATGTTTAGGCGGATTTATTAATGGCTTAAATTTTAAAGTGAATGGAATTGAAGCTAAAACTGAGGCGCATCCGCAATATATAGATATTATCAAGGTGATTTTGCCGCATCCATTAGGACCGCATGATTCTGTCACTATTTCAACTCCTTTTAAAGTAATACTTCCCTATTATTTTTCAAGGTCAGGCTATACGAAAGACGAATTTATGATTTGTCAATGGTACCCGAAACCAGCGGTTTTTGATAAAAATGGCTGGCACGAAATGCCATATCTTGATACCGGCGAATTTTACAGTGAATATGCTTCTTATAATGTGAACATTACTTTACCGTCAGAATACGTGGTTGGTGCCACGGGTATTTTGCAGGATGGTTCTGAATCAACCGCTTATAAAACGTTAGGGGTTTATAATAATACGCACAGAGAACGAAAACCCAAAATGTATCAACCACTTTCAGTTGATCCTTATAAAACCCTCCATTATCATGCAGATAGTGTGCCTGATTTTGCCTGGTTTGCAGATAAAAAATTTGTGATTGCCTACGATACAATGAAATTATCATCAGGTAAAGTTATCGATGTATTTACCTTTTATAAGTCGAGTGCGTGGGCAAATGGAATCGACTACATTAAGGATGCGGTCAAACATTATAGTAATTGGATTGGCGAATACGACTATCCGGTTGTCCAAGCGGTAGAAGGACCTGGAAAAGGTTGGGAAGAAGACGGGATGGAATATCCTACCATAACACTTATTTCGATGTCAAATGCTGATAGCAGAACGCTTGATGACGTAATTACCCATGAAGTAGGACACAATTGGTTCATGGCAATGTTGGGAACCAATCAGCGGGATTTTGCCTGGATGGATGAAGGATTGAACACCTATTTCGAATACCGGTATATGGCAGAAAAATACAGAAGCAATGATTACTTTACCCCCGAGCAAAATCCCAAATTAAAATACCTGGATGAAAAAAATTTCCTGGCTTCTGTTTACCGTGGATTATTGTTAATGCCTATTTATCCGGCTATCTCAACTCCCTCTGAAAGTTTTAAAAACAGTGATAATTATTTTTTAACTGAATATCAAAAAGCCGCAGCTTGGGTTTACTTGCTGGAAGCCGCAATCGGAGAAAGCCGGGTAGACAAAGCATTTCAATATTATTTTCACTTATGGAAATTCAAACATCCGCAACCGGAAGATTTGAAAGAAGCGTTTGAGCATCCCATTCATAAAAGCCTTAATGATTATTTTGGGTTATTGTATAAAAAAGGCAGGCTAGTTAAATAAAAACAAAAAACTCAATTGCTTTTGTGTTGTGATGACACAGGCCGACAGTAAACCAACAAAAAATATTATTTTTTATTCTGGCTGCTAACAAAACCACTCGTATAAAAAGAGGATGAGAGTTTAAAGGATTCTACGTAAATTTATAATTCTTAAAATCAGGCATTACAAAATTAAGTTCTTCACCTTTTTAAAATACAATTTATGCCGGAATATACTTTAAACGTCAACAACAAAGATTACAAAATTGATGTAGATTCGCAAATGCCTTTGCTGTGGGCTATTCGTGATTATGTAGGATTAAAAGGAACCAAATTTGGCTGCGGAATTGCGCAGTGCGGTGCGTGTACCGTTCACCTGGACGGAACACCCATTCGTTCCTGTAGCTTTCCTGCGTCAGCAGCAGCGGGTAAAAAAATTACCACAATCGAAGGTATTTCTGAAAATATTGATCATGCGGTACAAAAAGCGTGGATCGAAATGCAGGTGCCTCAATGTGGTTATTGCCAATCAGGGCAAATAATGAGTGCGGTAGCCTTGCTCAAAAGCAAACCAAAACCTACTGATGCAGATATTGACGCAGCGATGCAGGGAAATCTTTGCCGTTGCGGCACTTATCAGCGCATTCGCAGTGCCATTCATCGCGCAGCGGAGTTGGTTTAAAGCTCACACTCTAATTTGTAACCTTTTTAATTCTCCATCATGGAACAAGTAATTTCAAAAATAAATCGCCGGCATTTTTTAAAAGTTACCGGCATTACAGGCGCAGGTTTTATTATTGGGCTTTCTCTTAAAAGGTAAAAATGTGGTAAAAGCAGGTGAGATTGTGCCTTATGGATTGACTCCTTTTGTAATGATTGAAAAAGATGGAACGATTACAATCTTTAATCCTAAACCTGAAATGGGACAGGGAACTTTTCAATCTATTCCTTCTTTAATTGCAGAAGAACTGGAAGTTCCTCTTACCGGTGTTATTATTCAACAAACAGGCGGTGAAAAAAGATTCGGTCCCTGGCAAGCTGCAGGAGGAAGCAGTTCTGTTCGCGGCAGTTATTTTGAACTGAGAAAAGTCGGTGCTTCTGCGAAAGAAATGCTGGTGCAGGCCGCAGCCAACCAATGGAAAGTGCCCGTAGACAGAATGTTATGCCGAGGATGCAAAAGTGTATCATAAGCCGTCAGGAAAAAGTATTGGTTATGGAGATCTGGCCGAAGCTGCAGCAAAATTAGAAGTGCCAAAAGATCCGAAACTAAAAGACCCAAAAGATTTTAAATTGTTGGGCAAAAACACTACCACGCCCGGATATACCGTTAAAATCTTCCGGCAGAGCCGTTTTTGGAATTGATGTGGAAGTCCCGGGAATGGTATATGCGTCAGTGGCGCATTCTCCCGTGTTTGGAGCAAAGTTGGTAAGCTATGACGATTCAGCAGCAAAAAAAGTGAAAGGAGTCGTTGGCGTAGAAAAATGCCAGCGGGTATTTGGACCTTACACTTACGATTGTGTTGCAGTGATCGGAGAAAATTATTGGGCTGCTTACCAGGGCAGAAAGGCGCTTGACTATAAAATGGGACAACCAGGGAAATGATAAATTCAATTCAAAAGATTATACTCAATACCTGCATGATTTATCAAAACAGGATGGCGCAATTGACAAAGATGAAGGAGATTTTGATAAAGCGTATTCTGAAGCGCCGGTAAAATTGGATGCATTTTATGAAACACCTGTGGTTTCTCATTCTCCCATTGAACCGATGAATTGTGTAGCCAAGTTGGACCGATGGCAATAAACTCGAAATCTGGGCTTCTACGCAGGTTCCGGGAAGAATAATGGGAGAATTCACTAAACAATATGATATTCCTGAAGAGAATCTTACCATTCATACTATGTTCAGCGGTGGCGCATTTGGCAGACGCTTGTACACAGATTTTATTGGACGAGGCGGTTCAACTTTCGAAACCAATCGGCAAGCCTGTAAAAGTTATCTGGACAAGGGAAGATGATACTGAACAAGGCCCGTTCCGGCCGATGACTTTTTCTGCACTTAAAGCCGGCTTAACATCAGATGGAAAAGCAATGGCTTTTCAGCATAAAGTCATCTCTCCGACCATCGGTACAGCAAAAATTATGATAAAACAAAGACCGACGGCACTATGACCGAAGGTATCAGTGAACAGAAATATGAATTTCCCAACATGAAGAATTTGTATGTGAATGCAGATTTTCATATTCCTGTTGCTGCATGGCGCGCAGTTACAAGCACTACGCTTGCTTTTGCGCATGAATCTTTTATTGATGAAATGGCGGCAAAAGCAAACAAGGATCCGATGGAATTTCGACTTGGATTATTAACCAAAGATTCAGATACAAAAACACTTTTACAAAAACTGAAAGAAGTTTCCAATTGGGACAAACCATTGCCAGCCGGCTGGGGACGCGGTGTTGCACAATATGAATTTTTTGCTGGGCTGGCCGGATATGTAATTGAAGTTTCTAAAAAAGGAAATGGAGTCAATATTGAAAAAGCCTATGCGGTTATTGATTTGGGAACGGTGGTAAATCCTGACATGGTAAAAGCACAGGTAGAAGGCGCAGCAGTAATGGCTTTAACAGCTGCAATAAAAAGCGGAATTACATTCGATAAAGGTCAAACCGTTCAAAAGAATTTTAATACCAATCAGTTGGTGCGCATTAATGAAATGCCAGCCGGTTGAAGTTCATATTATTGCCAATGGCGGTCCAAAGATAAAAGGCGTGGGCGAGCCGGGTTTACCACCTTTTGCGCCGGCATTATGCAATGCAATTTATGCCGCTACCGGAAAAAGAATAAGGAAATTACCTTTCGATATTAACAATGTTTAGTGGAATATTTGATTCGTTAATAAATTTGTATCCTAAAAATTTGAAAACATGAAGAAAGTTTTTGGGTAGCACTTGTTACTGCATCAGCGTATTTTTTATCAGTTCAGCATTTTATCAAAAATTTGATCTTGGCAAAAGTGTTGAGCGGGGCAAAGAAGTTTATACCACATATTGCGTCACATGCCATATGGAAGCCGGCAATTCAACGCCGGGTGTTTATCCGCCTCTGGCGAAATCTGATTATTTAAAAAAACCAATTGACACTTTGATCAACGTAGTACTTGACGGGCCAAACAGGTGAGATTGTTGTGAACGATACAACTTACAACGGACAAATGCTTCCGCTGAATTATTTAAGCGATGAACAGGTTTCCGATGTTTTAAATTATATCCGTAATTCTTTCGGCAATAAAATGAAAGATCCTGTTTTACCTCGAAAAAGTTAAAGCACTTCGGAAATAAGATTTCCATCAATGAAAGAAATAAATCATCTTATAAATGCATTTGAAGAAGCGAAGCAAATGCAAGTGCAAACCGCGCTTGTTACGGTAGTTCATGTTGACGGGTCATCTTATAGAAGAGCCGGCGCGCGAATGTTGGTGAGAGAAGATGGCCGGATGACCGGCGCAATAAGTGGTGGATGCCTTGAAGGCGATGCTTTGAGAAAAGCAATGCTGTCGCTTTCGCAACAGCAAACGAAATTGGTAACTTATGACACAAGTGATGAAGAAGATGCAGCGATGGGATTGCAATTGGGTTGCGAAGGAATTATACAGGTTTTGTTTGAACCAATAAATGATCAAAATAATCCAATTGAATTATTAAAAAAAGCCATATCAGTAAGACAGGATGCTGTCCTGGTTACTTTGTTTTCTTTAGAAAATAAAAGAAAGAAGCAACTTGGCACAACATTTCTTTTAGAGGAGAATGGAAATGTAACAGGCAAAATCGATGATGCTGAATTAAAAGATGAAATCATATATAGATGCAAAAAAATCACTTCGCAAAAAAAATCAATTTTCAAAACTTATACTTCAGAAAATAATTCTGTAACAGCTTTTATTGAGTTTTTAAATCCTCCAATTTCGTTAGTGATTGTTGGTGCAGGAAATGATGCCATTCCCGGTAATGCAAATTGCCGATTCACTTGGCTGGGATGTGAGAATTGTTGATGGAAGAAATACGCATGCAAAGCCGGAGCGTTTTGTAAGTGCCTGCCAGGTTTTGGTAAGCGAGCCGGAAAAGGTTTTGGATGAAATTCCTATCGACGCAAATACGGCTTTTGTATTAATGACGCACAATTACAATTATGATAATGCAATGTTAAAAGCCTTATTGCAAAAAGAAATTGAATATATTGGAATTCTTGGGCCCGAAAAAGAAACTGAAAAAAATGCTGGATGAATTAAAAAATGAAGGGATTGCAATTATCGGATGATCAGTTGAAAAGAATTTATGGCCCTGCAGGATTGGAAATCGGTTCAGAAACTCCTGAAGAAATTGCATTGAGCATTGTTTCTGAAATAAAAGCTGTTTTTTCAGAAAAAGAAGGCGGCTCATTAAGAAACAAAAAAGAAGTTATTCATTCAAGAAAAGAAACTTTGATTGAAACAAAAGAATTGATCTTAACAGAGTCGATAGTTAAATCGAGAACCAGTAAACAAACAAATTCTGTGAATTTTTATTTTATATCATTTCACTTTTTTCCTTCGTTCCATCAATTCACGCCATGTGGTTAAAATAAATCCGTTGTCTTTAAGAAACTTTTTAAAGCCCGGATCCAACATAGCCAACATATCTGCTTTTCTTTTATTGCCACTATCAGTGATCTCAGAAAATATAGGAGAAGGATCTGTACAATGCATGATCACCATAGTAAGGCCGGGTTTTAATTTGAGCATTGTTTTTTCATAAAGATCAACACGCCATTTCGTCAAAGCAACATCATTGTTTGCTATATTAGCCGGAGGATTCCAATCATAACTATAGTTATGAAGATCATCCAAAACCGGCAGACCTCCATCCCAAACAGTTTTTCCAAGCTTTTGAAAATATGCAACCTGTGCTTTTGTAAAATGCATTTCGTCTGCGATATAGGTATCGTTGCCACCAGGAAACATTACGGGAATTTGCTTTTCAATTCCCAACTGAATATATTTTTGAAGAAAAGCAGGGCTCGCAAATAAAGTTCCCATGTGAGAATCCAAATGCGTTGGTTGGAAACCCATTTTTAGTGCACGGGCCAGTTGCGCGCGAATCTCTTTATCCACTTCTTCTGCCGAAGCGTGCCTCACTACATCAGGCACATCGGCCCACAAACAACCTGTTGAATCCGTTAAACCAGGAACCGCATCCGCACCGGCCAACGGAACCCAACGATAATCTTTCCACTCGGAAGTAAGCGTGAGATGCAAGCCGGCATCAATTCCAGGATGATCTTCGATATATCTCACCATCTGTGGCACCCAGGGACAAGGCATCATAACGCTCGTAGAATTTGCCACTCCATTTTCAAAAACTTTTTCTATGCCACGATCAGAACTTAAAGACATTCCGGCATCATCCATGTGAAGAATAATTACCCGCGCATTTTTGGGAAAGCCAAGGCGCTGGGCATACGTGGTGTCCTGACCATTCACGTTAAAATACACAATAACCAAAAAAACAAAGGAAGCAAATGTTTTCATATCAAAATATTTACCGAAAATTACGTAATCTTACACAAACTCTTTTTGTTTTTCACCCAGACTTACAATTGTCAATACAATTTATTCGTTTGTGCATGCACGTTATACTTTGCACACACGTTACAAACTAAAAATCCGTGAAATTTGTTTATTTACTAGTGTGACACGGATCGACTAATTTTATATATAAATTTTTAAAAAACTCATTCCTTCAAAAACATGCTCCAGATAATTAAAGGAATCAACCTGGCTGCCGCATTTTTCCTGGAGATAGCAATGATCATTTCATTCGGATATTCTGGTTATCATTTTCCAGAAAATACGGGAATGAAGTATTTTCTTATGATAATATTACCGCTTGCTGCCACCGTTTTGTGGGGATTTTTCGCCGCACCTAAATCTAAATATCGTTTGCCAAAAATCCCAAGAGTTGTTTTTGCGCTGGCACTTTTTGGAACATCAATATTTTTATTAAATGCAACAGGAAAAACCACGCTGGCAGCGATATTCTCCGTTTTTGTTGTCATTAACCAGGTACTTTTATTTATCCTCGAAGAGTAATAATTTCATCCACAATGATTAGTACTTCACGCACAAAAAACCCCGCAAAGCGGGGCTGGGATTTCAAAGGTTACGGGTTAACGGGCTCTATCTTCTGTCACCATCGTAATGTTTCCCATAGCCATTGTTTGCATAACCATTCATATTCCGGTTCATCATTAATATTTGATAACTCCTTTCTTTTTTAGCATCACGAATAGCTAATTTTTTTTGCCTGTGAGTCAAATAGCGATTGTGCTGAATAGACATCACCCTGTAATAATACTCGCGGTTAATTCTATCGATTTGAATTTGTTTTTGGAAAGCGTAAGACTTATAGTGGTCGTTATATCGGTGGTCCCTGTCATGATCATCATTATAATATCTGCCATGCGAGGTAGCTGTATATTGATCATTCCTGCCATATTCATGGTTGTTGTGTTCCTGCGCATAAGAAGCGGTAAAAATGCCGGCTGAAATTAAAAGTGCAATTATCTTTTTCATAATAAAATATTTAAAGGATTTTTAAAATTGTTTCATAACTGAGATTCGTTTTTGTATGGGCAGTTTAAAAATGAAATGTTAATTAGACAACCAGGAAAATAATAAACGATTGCATCCAAATCATTCCAGGTTTTTATAATTTGTCAAATGAAAGATTTATAATAAAACTGTCTTTTTTTATAAAATTTTTGCGGCTGTCCCAAAAAATTGCCTATATTAAATTGTAATTTTGCATAAGAATAAGTTATGAATACAACAGAACCTCTTAAAGTTGAGGCAGAAGAAGCCGATACGCTGGTAGCAGACGGAAATAATTACCAGTTGGTAGTTTGGAATGATGATGTAAACACTTTTCAGTGGGTTATTGACACCTTGATAGAAGTATGTGGGCATACTACTGAACAGGCAGAACAATCAGCCATGATCATTCATACAAAAGGCAAGTATGCTGTAAAAGAGGGTTCCTATAACGTTTTGAAGCCAATGCGCGATTCGATTATAGAACGAGGCATTAATGCAACTGTTGAAGAACTTTCTGAAAAATAACCATCTTTACATTTCTCACATTTAATTTGGAGCTTTGGATGAAGAAGCAATTTATGAATTTCCGGAACCCTGCCCCGGGGATGAACACGGGCTTGTTGCCATCGGTGGAAATCTTTCTTTCGGAACCTTAATAAATGCTTACAAAAAAGGAATTTTTCCATGGTTCAATCCTGGCGAAATCGTGCAATGGTATTCTCCAGATCCACGCTTTGTTCTTTTTCCCAATAAAATAAAAATCAGCCACAGTATGAAAAACGTTTTTAATAAGCATCTCTTCAAATTTACTGTCGATAAGGCTTTCAAAGAAGTGGTCCGAGGCTGCAGGTTTGCAAAAAGGAAGCAGGGAAACGAAACGTGGATAAGTGATGGGATAGAAAAAGCCTACAATGAATTATTTGAAAAAGGATTTGCGCACAGCGCTGAAACATGGCAAGGCAACAAACTTGTTGGCGGATTATACGGCGTTTTGATGGGTAAAGTTTTTTTTGGTGAAAGTATGTTTGCAGATAAAAGCAATGCAAGCAAATTTGCTTTTATAAAATGGGTTCAGACTTTGGAAAAAAAGGGAATTGAATTAATAGATTGCCAGGTTTTTACTAAACACCTGGAAAGCCTGGGAGCGGAATTCATCTCGAAAAGTGAATTTAATTCGTTACTAAAAAAATTAATTCCAGGTAACAGCGAGAATTCAGGAGTTACAGTAAACGAATAAAATTTAAAGATTCTTCTTTTATCCTTTTATCATTGATGTCCATCGCTACGCAGAATGTATTTGAGTTGAATCAAATTCAACTTTCTTATAAGGAAATCTTTCAGCATATTGATAAATAATTCCGCGGATGTAATCATTTTCAACATAAGGTGTCAGATAGTCTTTAAGCTCATTAATATGATGAACGTTTGAATCTGAAGGCAAATAACCCATTCCGTAGAATTTTCCTTTCTCTATCAAAATACAACTTTGTTCTTCCCGGGCTAATCCCTCGTCTATTAAAGCAAAAGTCGGCAATTCTGTTTCAAGATGATGAATACATTGCAATACTCTGTTATTATAATCCCGAGCAGTTTCCATTTGTTTGCAGGCGCCTTTGCATTTTTTTTCAGCAAATGACTGGCATTCAATATTCGCGGATTGGAGGAAACATAATTTTGGACAAAGGTCAAATTCAGCAACCAGCTTGCGCAGCAAAGAATAGCCTTCTGCAAGCAAATTGAAAGTATATAAAGCTTTCAGGTTTTTCTTTCTTTTCTCGATGCACAATCTCAAGTAGCCGTTATTGTCTTCAAAATAATACATTCCATACGCTTGTTCAAACCTTTTCTGGCTGCGATTTTGCTCCGGCCACAATTTTTTGATCTCGGTACTTTCCAAAATAAAAGCCATCAGTTCTGTAGCCGTTAAACGATAGGTAATGTGATAGATCTTTTTTAAAAATTCCTGCTTTTGCCTGTTTGGTTTATTATTGGAAAAATGACTGTTGACTCTCTTTTTTAAGTTTTTCGCTTTTCCCACATAAATCACTTTCCCTTTTTTATCGTGGAAATAATAAACACCAGGCTGTGATGGTAATTTTTTAATTTCAGCAGCAGGAACATTAGGAGGAAGAAATTGTTCTTTACTACTGGTCTTCAACATCGTTTGCACATGACCGTTAGTATCGTTCTCCAGCAAATGATGAAAAAGCTTTACTGTTGCCGCAGCATCGCCTTTTGCACGATGCCGCTCTTCAATTTCAATTCCCAGGTGTTTACAAATCTTTCCCAGTCCATAACCTTTTAAACCGGGAATTATTTGCCTTCCCAAGCCTGATCGTACATATTTTTTTACAATTCAACTCATAGCCTGCCTGTTGCAAATGATGTTTTACAAATGAATAATCAAAGTTTACATTATGGGCTACAAAAACTTTATCATGCAGTAATTCATAAAGTTCATCAGATATACTTTTAAAATCCCTTTCAGTATTCCACCATTTCATTGGTAATACCTGTTAAGTATTCTATAAACCTCGGAATAGTATAATAAGGATTAAGTAACGTATGAAACTCTTTACTAACACCGTACTCCATCGGTATACGAATACAGCAATTTCTATAATCCCGTTTCCTGCTGCATATCCTCCGGTAGTTTCAATATCAACAACTGCGTATAACAAAAGTGGTTAAAAATTAGGTTTACTAATGTACTTAGCAAGATACTAAACGATGATTGTATTACTTTTGCTGGCTACAAATTTTTTTTGAAATAATGGAATTAAGCAAGAATTATATTCCCGCAAATGTGGAGGAAAAGTGGTATAAACACTGGATGAATAAGAATTATTTTAAAAGTGAGCCCGACGAGCGACCTCCTTTTACTGTTGTGATTCCGCCGCCTAATGTAACGGGTGTGCTCCACATGGGCCACACGCTTAACGAAACCGTTCAGGATATCCTGGTAAGAAAAGCGCGGATGAGCGGTTTTAACGCCTGCTGGGTTCCGGGAAGTGACCATGCCTCAATTGCTACAGAGGCAAAAGTGGTTGATATGCTGAAGAGAGAAAAAGGAATTGATAAAAATAATTTGTCAAGAGAAGAATTTTTAAAATATGCATTTGAATGGAAAGAAAAATATGGAAATATCATTTACAACCAAATAGAAAGATTAGGCTGTAGTGTAGATTGGGACAGGGTTACATTCACAATGGATGATCATTATTACAAAGCGGTTATCAAAGTTTTTGTTGATCTGTATAACAAAGGTTTGATCTATCGTGGCGCAAGAATGATCAATTGGGATCCTGCAGCAAAAACAGCTTTAAGTGATGAAGAAGTAGAATACAAAGATGTTACGGGGAAGTTGTATTATATAAAGTACGAGATAGCCGACGACCGACAACCGGCAACCGGCAACCGGCAATTCATCACGATTGCAACGCAAAGGCCTGAAACCATCATGGGCGATGTGGCAGTTTGCGCCAATCCAAATGATGAACGTTATTCTTTTTTGCAAGGGAAAAAAGTAATTGTTCCATTGATCAATAAAGAAGTGCCGGTAATTTTTGATGAATATGTTGATAAAGATTTTGGAACAGGAATTTTAAAGATCACCCCGGCGCACGACATCAATGATTTTAATATTGGATTAAAATTCAATCTTCCTGTAGTTGATACATTAAATGAAGATGGAACCTTAAGTGAAGCTGCGCAGATTTTTATTGGTGAAGATCGTTTTGTAGCGAGGAAAAAAATTGTGGAAGAACTAAGAGAAAAAGGCTTACTGGTAAAAGAAGAAGAATATACAACACGCCTTGGTTACAGCCAGCGCACCAATGCAGTAGCCGAACCAAAAATATCTACTCAGTGGTTTGTGAAGATGAAAGAACTTGCGCAGCCTGCATTGGAAGCGGTAACCAGCGGAAAAATAAATATTCATCCGAATGAAAAATTTAATGCTACTTATAAATATTGGCTGGAGAATGTAAAAGACTGGTGCATCAGCCGGCAACTTTGGTGGGGACAACAAATACCTGCCTGGTATGATGAAGAGGGAAATGTTTACGTTGCAGAATCGGAAGAAGAAGCGAGAAAACAATTACCGGCAAAACTGACAACCGAACACTTACACAGGATGAAGATGTGCTTGACACCTGGTTTTCATCGTGGCTTTGGCCGATTGAAGTTTTTAATGGCATCAGCGATCCCGGTAATAAAGACATTGATTATTATTATCCCACTTCGGTTTTGGTTACCGGCCAGGATATTATTTTCTTCTGGGTGGCGCGAATGATAATGGCCGGGATGGAATACATGCATGAAAAGCCATTCAGTGATGTTTATTTTACCGGAATGGTTCGTGATAAGATGGGAAGAAAGATGAGTAAAAGTTTGGGAAACAGTCCGGATCTTTTAACGCTCATTCATGAATATGGTGCAGATGCAGTTCGTTTTGGAATTATGATCTCCTCTCCTGCCGGCAACGATTTTTTGTTTGATGAAAGCAGCCTGGAGCAAGGAAAATTTTTCAATAATAAATTGTGGAATGCAATGAAGTTGTTGAAGATGTGGGAGGAAGGCAGAGGCAACAGGCTGAGGACCGACAACCGACAACCGACAACCGACAACCGGCAAACGGTAATTCCAGTAAGTTGTTATCAGTGGACGGTGGTCGATTCGCACTTTCATGGTTTGAAAACCGTTTGCATGAAGTAAGAAATGAAGTGGAAATTTTAATGCAACAATTCCGGTTGAGTGAAGCGCTTGAAAACAATTTACTCTTTGATTTGGGATGATTTCTGCAGTTGGTTTTTGGAATGGATAAAACCCAATTATGGAGAGGCAATGGAACATGCCGTTTATGAAAAAGCAGTTTCCTTTTTTGATGAATTGCTTCAGTTACTTCATCCTTTTATGCCTTTCATTACCGAAGAAATTTATCATTTACTGAAAGAAAGAAATGAAGATTTGATGGTGAAGCAATTTGGCCCGATTACATAATACTGATCCGGAAATTTTGAGTTTAGGAGAAAAATTAAAAACCATTATAAGCGCTATCCGTGATGCAAAAAATAAAAATAATGTAAAACCCAAAGAACCGATTTCATTATTTATTGAAACTAGCAGAAGAAGCTTCTTACCAGGTCATCAAAGAAATATTGGCAAAACAAACGAATGCAGATAATATTGTGTTCAATCAAATGCCTGAAGCTTCGGCAATAATGACGGTTGCCGGCAATGAAAAAATTTACATAAAATCAGATGCGGCAATAGATACGACCGTTCAAAAAGAAAAACTAACAAAAGATTTGAACTATCTTAAAGGATTCCTAATTAGCGTAGAGAAGAAATTAAGTAATGATAAATTTGTGCAGAATGCAAAACCCGAAGTGATCGAATTGGAAAGAAAGAAGAAGGCGGACGCAGAATCAAAAATAAAAGTGATAGAACAAACAATTGCTTCGTTATGATGTTGATAAACCCCGGAACTTAATGAAAATTTTGATAAAATTTTTTTGCTGCATTTTGTTGTTGTCTGCCTTTAGCATTTCTTCTTTTGCCCAAACCCGCGACACTATTATTAAAGAGCCGAAATTTAAGCCACCTGTTGTAAAAACCTACCTGGGAGTAAATCAAAATGGCGCAGCCGTCACTGCAGATGAAGGTGTTCAATTAGTAGGTTTGCCTTTAAAAATTGTAGATGCAAAAAATAATGAATATGCGATCGATTCTTACCAATTTCTTTACCGGCAAAAATCGTTATTTTCCGCGATGATGAAACGGGTAAGAAGGAAGAGGTTTTTACCATTTCAGCGGACAGGTTCAATTCCACGCCTTTGCCAAAAGTCTGGGTAGATAATATCAGGCGCCATTTGCAGAAAGATGAGGAGCTTTATTTTTTTGATATTGTTGTAGAAGATAAAGAAAACCGAAGATTCTTTGCTCCTGAATTAAAAATCACGATTAAATAAATGATAAAAATAAGACCTGCGCAGATAACTGATCTGCCAACAATCCATAAACTTGCCCATGAGATATGGCCTTCTGCTTATCTTGAAATTTTAGGAGAAGCGCAGCTCAATTACATGCTTGATAAAATTTATTCTCTTCCTTCCCTGGAACACCAGCTTTCTGTTTTAAACCACCGGTTTATTATTGCAAATGAAACTGAATTTCCTGTTGGATTTGCCTCTTACTCCGCTCATGGAGATGATGCTGTTTATCATTTAAATAAAATTTACGTATTACCCAATCAACAGGGAAAGAATATTGGCAAACAACTGCTCGATCATGTTATTACAGCGGTAAAAGAAGAAGGGGCATCTTCTTTGCAATTGAATGTGAACCGCTATAACAAAGCATTGCATTTTTATGAAAAACAAGGATTTAAAGTTATTCGCCGGGAAGATATTGATATCGGCTCAGGATATTTTATGAATGATTACGTGCTCGAAATACACATTTAGAAAACCTCACCCTTTTTCTGCCAAAATAAAAAAACAATTTAATTGTCCATTTACTGTAACATTTTCCAGGATCGCCCGTCTAAATAAAAACTTGACCAGTTAAAAAGAAATATTTACCATTTATACATAGTAATGTACTATGTAAAACATACTACTTAGTTTTGTAATGTAATATTTCAAACACAGCAATACAAAAACGATGACAAAATCAACAATTTTAATAACCCTTTGCCTTATTTTTTCAATAACCTCTTTCGCTCAAAGCCACACTGCTGCAATATCCGGAAAAATCGTAGACGGTGGCGATCAGAAAATAATAGATGCGGCAACAGTATCTCTATATAAGAACTCCGATTCATCTTTGGTTAAAATAAACATAACTGATAAAGCAGGAAATTTTGAATTTCAAAATTTAAAGCCGGGAAAATATTATTTGCTGGCTACTTCAATTGGTCATTTGGCGACTTATAGTCAAACTATCAACGCAGCTGAAGGCGAGAACGTCTCCGTTGGCGACTTGAAACTGAATAATGATAGTCAAAACATTAAAGGGCATAACAGTAACCGCAAAAAAACCTTTTATCGAACGAAAGATAGATCGCACGATCATCAATGTGGATGCTTCTATCACCAATGCGGGGACTACAGCTCTTGAAGTATTGGAAAAATCTCCCGGCGTTACTGTAGATAAAGATGGTAATGTAAGTTTAAAAGGAAAAGCCGGTGTAATGATTATGCTTGACGGAAAACCCTCTTATTTAAGTGGCCAGGAGCTTGCCAATCTCCTAAAGAATATGCCTTCTTCTGCCATTGACCAGATCGAAATTATGACCAATCCATCGGCAAAATATGATGCAGCCGGAAACTCGGGAATCATCAATATTAAAACGAAAAAAAATAAAATGCACGGCATAAACGGAAGTGTCACCGCTTCTGTTCTTCAATCGTATTATACTAAAACCAACAATAGTTTTAATATCAACTATCGTACAGGAAAAGTAAATCTCTTCGGAAATTATAGTTATTCTTTATGGCAAAACCATCAAAATCAAACAATCATAAGAAGGTTCAAAGACACCACCACCAAAGAAATCGAAACTATATTTGCACAGGATATAACCAGGCATAATAAATCGCAGGATCATAATTTTAAAGCAGGAATGGATTTTTATGCTTCTCAGAAAACAACCATGGGTGTGGTATTTTCCGGCTATGTGAATCCTTACCATAGTACCAACCTCAACCAAACCAATCTCAACAATGCACAAAACCATACGGATTCAATCGTCCTTGCAGATTATTATAATAAAGGAAATTCCAGGAATTTTTCTACCAACCTCAACATGCAACATCGGTTTGATTCCACAGGTAAAGAGTTTACCGTTGACCTGGATTATCTCGATTACTACCAGCCAGCCAGCTCGGTATTATCTAATAGCTATTATTATCCTGATTTTACGGTTCGTAAAGCTCCTTCACAATTGTTAGGCAATCTTCCGTCAAAAGTGAAAATTTATTCTGCAAAAACCGATTTTACGTTTCCTTTGAAACATTCGGCAAAATTAGAAACTGGTGTAAAAAGCAGTTATGTAACTACAGACAATGATGCAGTGTATCAAAATAAAACTTCATCAGGAACAACGGTAGACGAAGGAAAAACCAATCATTTTATTTACAAAGAAAATATAAATGCTGCCTACATAAATTACAATCGCCAAATAAAAAAATGGGGTTTACAGGCAGGTTTACGTGCAGAAAACACGAACGCACAAGGCCACCAGTTAGGAAATGCTTCGCACCCTGATTCTTCATTCAGCAAAAATTATGTAAATCTTTTTCCAACGATTTACGTGAGCTATTCACCAAATGACAAAAATACTTTTTCGGCCAATTACGGACGCAGAATAGACCGGCCTGATTATGGAGACCTGAACCCGTTTTATTATTTCCTCGATGAATATACTTACCAGGTAGGGAACACGTTATTACAACCCCAATTTTCTGACAATATTGAAGTATCGCATACTTACAATGGTTTTCTTACCACAACTGTTAATTACAGTAAGATACATCATGTATTTACCGATGTGATCAAACAAATAACGAGTGAAAGAAAAACATTTCAGACAAAAGAAAACCTGGCATCAAAAACCAATTATGGAATTGCCGTCAGCGCGAATTTCCCGGTAACCAAATTCTGGTCAACAAATTTATATACCAACGTAAATTACAATGCCTTCAGTGGTGTTCTTGATGGCGGTAACCTGGAAATAAATGCCACCACTTTTATGGCAAATATGAATAACCAAATCAAATTCAATAATGGCTGGAGTGCAGAATTGAGCGGCTTTTACAGGTCAAAAGGAATAGAAGGAGAGCTGGTGATAAACCCGATGTGGAGACTGGATGTAGGTATACAAAAAATGGTTTTGAAGAAAAAAGGAAGTGTGAAATTTGGAGTACGTGATATTTTCAATACGCAGATTTTCTCCGGCAACATTAATTACCAGGACATCGACGCATACATCAAAAATTACCGGGACAGCAGAACCTTTTCACTGACGTTTTCTTACAGGTTCGGCAAACCAATAAAAAACCAACAACACAGAAGAACAGGCGGAGCTTCAGAAGAACAAAGCCGTGTCAAAAGTTCGGGAAATTAAATAAAAATTTAAAAAAAACCGTAAATGCACAACTGCTAAATTCCTGGAACAGTTGTGCATTTTAATTACGGTATTTAAAACCGAAGTGAGTAGCCGGTTACAATATTTTTAATTTTTTCACCTGCTCACTATGATGATCAACATCTGTTATCTTCAGAAAATAAGTCCCGGGAGCTGGTTTATTTGGCCAATCAATATTGATAGAAGCTGCTTTGCTAAGATTGTAATTTTTCTGAAAAAGTAATTGGCCGTAGCTATTGATCAGTTCAACTCTATAATCGTTGGCATTACTATTTACAAATTGTATGTTAACTCCGGAAACTGCCGGATTAGGATAAACCGACAATTTCGATTTCTGCGAATTATCAATATAAACACTACGAATCTCAGAATACGACACTTTTCCCGAAACATCTGTATGCTTTATTCTAAAATACATACTACCTGTATAATTTTTATCAGGTACATAAACAAACTGTGAACTGGTGACATTTCCTGAAACCTCTGAAATACCTCCACCCAAATCGGTAAAATTCTTCCCATCTGTACTCATTTCTATTTCATACGTACCAGTGGGATGCAGATTGTTTAACTCCCAGTTTATGGCGACATTATTATTTTTTACAGCTACTGCAAAACCACTTAGATCAGTTTCTAATACACTAAAAGGACACCAATAATAAACCAATCGCGCCTTCAGTCTTGTATAGGCTTTTAATGTTATGATCGCATTGTCACTACCCGTCAGAATCGTAAAAGTACTAGTAGTTAGATAATTTAAGGTGACATTTCCACTTCCGTAGTAGGATGAACTTCCACCAAAATACTCTGTGTGAGCATTTTGGTTAAAAACAGTATCCGGGCCGATGTCCACATTTTCATTATTGCCAAGATGATAAGGCCCATAGTCTTTTGGTGGTGATACTACAGAACTAAAAAAACCGTCCGGGCCGGTAAACTGCGACCTTCTATATGTTTCAAAAATATAATCTTCGGTATCAAGATTAATATTTTCAAGATTATAGTTCACAACCGTCGTTACCGTATCACTTAACTTTAAGCAGCTTAACAGGCCAATAGTGTCGCTGAACTTTGGAAACACCATGGAAGTGTTAGTTGCTATTATTGAGTCATAATATTGGTCGTAAGCTACAGAATCCGGCATAGAACCATCACTGCAGGTGCATTGCGAAAATGCATGTTGAACCGGAGATAAAAGAAGGATTAAAATGACCCGAATGTATATTTGTTTCATAGGATGGCTTTTGATGATAAATCAGATTACTCAACATCTATAAAACTACATATTACAGGCAGCCATGTCAATAAGGAAAACACCCAAATATGGGCATAGTAAAATCAAGTAGTTTGAATAGTAAAACTACGTTCGAGGAATCACAATCAAACCGGTGACTCAGTAGGCAAACAAAAAACCGTAAATTTTATTTCGTTTACTCTCATAAAAAAAACTTTCTGCTTTTACACAGGAAGTTTTCCTCTGAGCTACTCAATTTTTTTAAGAGAACAAGCCGCCCTTTTTCAAACTAACGGTTCCCTGGCCGATTTCAAATCCATTATTATAAATGGATATTTTATAATCACCGGTCTGAAACTTGCTATTCTGCGACCATTCCACTTTTACAGGTTGCTTTTGACCTTGTACATAATTTACCTGGATCTTTTTAGTATATGGCTTTTGAATTCCATCGCGGGTCGTAAAAGTTCCTGAACCAAGAGCATCTACCTGAACAGGTTTTCCGTCGGGAGCAGTAATGCAAACATAAATATCTTTAGGGCCAGAAGGAGTAATTCTGTTGGCATCAAGTGTAAATGAAATTCTCAATTTATCAACACGTTTTGCAGTAGAAGTAACTTTTTCCTTTCCACTGTTTTTTTCTTTTATTCCTTCAATCGAGAAGTTAGAAGCTTCTAATGTTGATCCAACATCAATAAACGTATCTTTATGTTGAATCACCTGGCTGGCAGAGTCAAAACTATGTTGAACCACATCTCTTTGTTGTGTAACCACCCTATTGGTTTCTGTAAGTTGCGCATTTGCATTTTGCAAAGAATCAATTTGGGCAGTATACATTTCGATATTTCCTTTCAATTGTGCAATCAATCTTTGAGCTTCTGCAAGTTGTGCTTTTGTTGCATTTCTGTTATTAATAATACTTTGAACTCTTGCTCTTAAAGCATCAATATCTTTGTCTTTTGTTTTTAAAAGACTGTCGGCTTTTACATTGCTCGTTTTAAGTGCATCAAGCCTTAAGGCCGCATCGTCTAATTCACGTTGCAACTCATTTTTTGCAGAATCACTGTTCACAATTTGTGTAGTAAGATCCTGCTTTTCCTGTCGCGTTTTATTTTTATCAAAAATGATATAACCCCATGTAGCAAGTAAAGCGATCACAAGTATGGCGGTTAAAATATTACGTCCACTATTATTTTTTTTAACGACTTCTGTTTCCCCGGCATTTTCGCTTTCAGGAAAGTTTTCGTAACTCATGATGTAAGTTTTTTATTTTTATAAATGTTAATACGTTCTACATTTTTCCAAAATCATGCCAAAGAAATTGATGTTCAGAAAGATAGTTCAAAGCTATCTCATTTCGAATAATGTAAGCGTAAATTTTTATCTTTGAAAAATGACCGCTTCCTCTATCATTACTAACTGGAAAAATAAAGAATTCAATCCGATTTACTGGCTTGAAGGCGATGAAGATTATTTTATAGATGAAGTAATGGAATACGCTGAAAAAAATATTCTTTCGGAAAGCGAAATCGAATTTAACCAGACAATTTTTTATGGTAAAGACGCCAATTGGGCTGATATTGTAAATGCCTGCAGACGGTACCCAATGTTTGCGGAAAGGCAGGTAGTGTTACTGAAAGAAGCACAACAAATGAAAGATGTGGAAAAGCTGGAAGTTTATGCAGAAAATCCTTTACCCTCCACAATTTTGATCGTTTCCTATAAAGGAAAAACACTTGACGGAAGGCAAAAATTTTCAAAATTGATAAAGAAAAAGGGCGAGGTTTTTCACTCAAAGAAGATGTATGAAAATCAGTTACCCGGATGGATAAATGATTATTTGCAGGCAAATGGGTTTACGATAAAACCCAAAGCGCTCGCCTTACTGGTGGATCATATTGGCAATGACCTTTCGCGTATTGTGAATGAGATAGAAAAGCTTTCATTAAATCTTGGCAAAGAAAAAACGATTACCGAGGATGACATTGAAAAATTTATTGGCATCAGTAAAGAGTACAATATTTTCGAATTCCAAAATGCATTAAGCAGAAAAGACCAGGCAAAAGCAATCCGTATTATTCAATATTTTGAAGCCAACCCTAAAGCAGTTCCCATTCAATTGATCCTTCCATCACTTTATTCTTATTTTTCAAAAATCCTTACCAGTTTACCAAATGCACGACAAAAGTGAGCGCGCTATAAAGCCGGTGTTTAATTATAATCCTGCCGTAGTGGCGCAGGTTATGGAAACTATTAAAAATTATTCTTTCCTCGAAATGGAACAGGTGATATTATTATTGCACGATTCGAATCTTAAAAGTATCGGTATTGGCAATTCAGGAATATCAACCGGTGCTTTAATGAAAGAGCTTTCTTACAAAATAATGAACTCTGGGGCCAAAAAGGATTTAATAACTGGTACTCCCGTCTATTACTTTTACACGCTTCTTGTGGCTGTTCTTTTTTTGATATTCCAGCACTTCTTTCGGAACTATTTTTTTCATTGGTTCTTCAGTGGCCACTTCTGTCTTTGCAGGATGAAGCAAATAGCCCCTGTCGTATTCTTCGGTCTTGAATGATGTGTCCATGTTCATAGTAAGTCCATGTGCCATCTTTCACACTGTAGGGCTTTGCTTTAATGATCTTATAACTTATAATTTCATTGTTACCTGTTCCATAAATCGGGATTGTATCATATGGCTGGTCAGGATTGTAAGACCTCCAGTTTTCTTCTCTTACGAGATCACCATATGGAGTAAAAAACTGCCATTTACCATCCTTATCGCCGTTTTTATAATTTTCGAATGCTATAAAATCGCCCTCTAAAGTATATTTTCGCCATGTTCCTTCCCTCTTGTCATCTACAAATATTCCTTCTTCCTCATAACCGGGTTCTCCGCGCAAAGGATCAACATGAACTACCCACTTTCCCTGTTTCAAACCGTTAAGATCAACAGCATTTATGGTATCACCTTTTACAGAAATTTTATAGCTTTTGTACTGTGCATAGGCACTTGAGAGAAGGAGTTGAAAGGTTATAAAAAGGAATATTAATTTTTTCATCGGACGGGATTTTTGTATTCAAAATAGTAAAAATTTCCGTTTTTCAAATTTACCAAATTAAGAACGTTAAATGACCCAATTAAATTTTTTGAATCAAATTTTAACTTTCAACCTAAATTTTTCTGGTACGAAATTTTATTGATGAATATCATATTTTAAAAGAATTAAAAAGTATACCTTTTGAAAAAATAAAACTATAAACAATGCAAATAAATCTGCAAACGTTAAAATTCGATGCGCGACCCGAACTAAACGATTATGTAAATGAAAAAGTAGGCAAACTGTCGCAATATGAAGATAAAATAATAAGTGCCGACGTAACGCTGTCAATCAATGGAGATATTGTTGAAAATAAAGTTTGCGAAATCAGGTTGGTTGTTCCCGGCAATGATGATTTCGTAAAGAAAAATGCGACAACATTTGAAGAAGCAATTCACAGTTGCGCAGACGTTCTTCAAAAAATTCTGAGAAGAAAAAAGGAAAAAGTGTAGAATACACTAATATTGAAGGTCCGTTTCAATTGGATAGTGGTCAGAATAAGGAACATGAATTACCCTAAACTGGTTTACTTTAAAAACTTTATCCGCAAGGATATAATCAATTCGTAAGGTGGGAGAAATAAAACGGAAGGTACGGCCGATAAATGAACCTTTTTCCAAAAAGCATCTTGCAATTTTCCCTTAATTGTGAAGTAAGTATTTGAATTAGGAACATCATTAAAATCACCGGTAATTATCGAAGGATAAGGGCTCTCTTCAATTTGCCTTTTTACTGTTTCCGCCTGCGAATAACGGTATTCATATCCCTTTTTTAGTTTGGAAACAATATTCTTTGAATCTCTGTAACCAGGATCTTTCGCGTGTTTCAGCTTGCTAAGGCTTTCATAATCGGACTGTTCGAATCTTACTGATTGTAAATGCGTTGTAAAAATTCTGAACGTTTTTTCCCCTCTTTTTATGTCAATATATATAAGATGTTCGGCATTTGTGTGTTTACCGTAAGTTATGGTGTCAGAAAACAGAATTGGTGTTTTTGAAAAAATAATTACACCTTTAAGGTTGTAATTCGGATTTTCTTCAGTTTCCGCAAAAGCAACATAAGGGTATCCCATTTTTTTAATAGCCGTAGCAGTAGAATTGCTGTCATCAATATTTTTCACATCTGCATATTCTTCGAAGCAAAGAATATCGGCATTTTGCGCCTTGATAAATTTTAGCATTTGTGGATAATAACTTTCTTCTCTACTTCTTTTGTTTTCATAATAAGAATCCCAACCTTCTACATTCCAATGAAATATTCGTAAAGTATTCGGTAGCTTTTCCTCCACAAATTTAGACGGAAAACGAAAAGAGAAAACGGCAAGAATCTGCTGTATTCCTATAAACATTACGACTAACGAAATCCAAAACCATTTTGATCTTACAATCGCCCAGAAAACAATAAAGCAAAAAAGCGCGAAAAAAAGTAAGGGAAAAGCAAGGCCCGGAAGAGCAACAAACCAAAATTTACCAGTATTAATAAATGGAACAAGACAAACAAGAAGATAAACAATAATAACTCCAAGATTGATTAACACTAAAATATGTCGGAAAAGAGTATGTGCTTTGTCGCGCATAAAAATCTAAATCAATTTAGGCCTGAAAGATAAACATGCAAACATTAATAAATTATTAAATAAATTTTTTCAAGAAAAAATAACCTGCTTTTTACACTTTTGCCGGATGGAAAAGATGATCAATATTGTAAATCACTTTCTACAGGATAATGATCAGAATAAGGAACATGAATAATTCGAAATTGCTTTACACTAAAACTTCGTGAAGCCAAAATATAGTCAATCCGTAAGGTGGGAGAAATAATTCCAAAACTTGTACGCGTCGTTCTTCCTGTCCAAAAGCCTTTTTTCAAAAAAGGGTCCTGCAAATTTCCTTTAACGTTAAAGTAGGTACTTGAATTCGGAATGTCATTAAAATCGCCGCAAATAATTGCCGGAAAAGGGCTTTCGGCGATTTTTTCTCCTACAAATTCAGACTGATGATAACGAAAAGAATAGCCTCTTACCAGTTTAGAAAAAATTCTTCCAAAACTGCTGCTGCCCGCATCGCCCGAAATTTCTTCATTCCTTTCTCTTTGGCTCTGCCACTGTCCAAACTTTATAGGAACCAAATGAGTGGCAAAGACCCGAATAGTTTTGTTCCTCAATTTAATATCGGCATAGATTAAATGTTCTCCTTTTTGATCAAGGTTCAGATTAAAACTCGCCGTATCAATAATAGGATTTTTAGAAAAAATGCAGATCCCGGAACGATCATCTGAATGCTTATTATTTACGGGAACAAAGTAATGAAACGGGAACCCCATTTGAGTAATTGTTGTAATATTCGACTTGAAAACTGAGGTATCTTTTGATTCAAAAAATTCTTCAAAACAAAGAACGTCCGCGTTTTCTGATTGTATAACATCCATCATTAAGGGCCGCAACGCGTGTCCGCCATTCTCAATATTACTTCTTTCTTCACCCTGGTCCCACCCCATTACATTCCATTGCAAAACACGCAAAGTATTTGGTTCTTTTTCAGCAATAAATTTTTGAGGAAGGTGAAAAGAAAATACGGCCAAAATTTGTTGTATTCCGAGGAGGATTGTTATAACATTAACCCAAAACATTTTGGATTTTAAAAAGATCCAGAAAATCGTAAAGAAAAGCAGGAAAAATAAAAGGATAGGAAAAATAATTCCCGGAAGAGCGATAAACCAATTAACTCCCGTGTTTACAAAAGGCACAAGACAAACAAATAAATAAGCAACGACGATACAAATGTTGACAAAAATTAAAATCTTTTGGTAAACAGGCCGCCGGTAGTAAGACATAATTAAAAATTATCAGGAGTAAATCTAAAGCTTGCGTTTCCGTCTTCAATATTCAACATCCAGGCAAAAATAAAAATCCGGGTTATTTGTTTGTTTACTGTGCATCCGCTTTGTTGTCTTACATTGGCTGATTAGCAGATCAGCATATCAGTTAATTAATTAATGCCCCCTGCCCCATCCAAACCAGTCATTACCGTTGGCATAGATCAGCAAAGCAAAAATAATTACCATTCCTGCAATTTGTGCATATTCTAAAAACTTATCGCTTGGCTTTCTGCCCGTGATCATTTCAACTATTGTAAAAACAACATGTCCCCCATCCAAAGCCGGAATTGGCAAAAGATTCATAAATGCAAGAATGATTGAAAAGAAACCGGTTATTTTCCAGAAGGCCTGCCAATCCCAACCGGTGTTCGGGAAAATAGATGCCATGGTTTTAAATCCACCAAGGCCTTTATAGGCACCGGTTTCAGGATTTAAAATCATTTTAAATTGCTGAATATAAGAATCTAATATTTTACCGGTTTCTCTTACTCCTGCCGGAAACGATGCAAGAAAGTCGTAGTTTTTGTGTTCCAGTTTAAACACTCCAAGGCTGTCATACTCTTGAAGGGAAAGTCCGTTAATACCAATCTTACCCGCCGAATCTACAGGAACTTTCAACTCAATTGGTTCCCGGTTCCTGATAATTGAAAGAGTTACAGTTTCGTTTTTCCTATTTGCCAAATAAGCAGCCAACTGATCAAAATAGGTAACGGGAGTAGAATCCACTTTTACTATCTTATCAAAACCACGTAAACCAGCAGTTTTCGCAGGAGAGGTTTCCGATGGATCATAAGGGCCTGCAATCAATGGAGCCCTCGGCATAAATAAAAAATTATTTCGTTTTCCCTTTTTCTCCACCAGTTGTTCTATCATATTCACAGGAATATGGATAGTTTCCTCTTTCCCATCTCTTTCGACAGTGATTTGTTTTCCCAATAGTATTTTACCTGTAAGATCTTCATAATATTTCACAGGCTCGTCATTTACCGCCAGAATTTTATCGCCATTTTTTAAACCAATATTACTCATCAGGCTATCAGTCACCCAAATGCCATTAGGCATGTTCTTGACGGGCAATTTCGTTTCTCCCCATGTAAACAGGATCATTGCATAAATAAAAAATGCAAGCAAAACGTTCATTGTTACTCCTGCCAATAAAATAATTAATCGCTGCCATGCCGGTTTGCTTCTGAATTCCCAAGGCTGTGGCGGCTGCCGGATTTGTTCTTTATCCATACTTTCATCAACCATCCCTGAAATCTTTACATAACCTCCTAACGGAAGCCAGCCAACCCCATATTCGGTTTCGCCCACTTTCTTTTTAAAAATGGAAAACCAGGGATCAAAAAACAGGTAAAACTTTTCAACCCGGCACTTAAACCACTTGGCAGTAACAAAATGGCCAAATTCATGAACGATCACCAAAATGGAAAAAGAAAAAACCAGGTAACCGGCTTGCAAACCCACTCCCGGCCAATTGATTGCTAATAATGTCATACAATGTTAAGTGTACAAATATTGATGTACGGTATTTTTAGTTTAAGTTTTGCCTTTGCTTTTCTAAAGCACGGCTACATATTTACCATTGAAGCTGCAAAATTACGAGCCTCGCCATCACTTTCAAAATAATCAGCAAGATTTGGCTTTTCTATATAATTTATTTTTTGCAATGATTTTTCTATAACGGCGGTGATATCCAAAAACCCGATACGGTTGTTTAAAAACGCCCAAACAGCAATTTCATTTGCGGCATTTAAAATACATGGAAAATTTCCTCCTTTTTCCAGCGCCATTTGCGCCAGGCTGAGATTTCTGAAGGTTTTAATATCGGGCTCTTCAAAAGCAAGGACCGGAATCTTTTTGAAATTTGCCCGCGGATTATTATTCGCAACGCGTCGGGGGAAAGTGAGTGCATACTGAATAGGAAGTTTCATATCGGGCAATCCCATCTGCGCTTTTATACTTCCGTCTTCAAACTGAACCATACTATGTACAATACTTTGCGGATGAATGATCACTTCGATTTGTTCAGGAGAAAGATTAAAAAGCCATTTTGCTTCAATCATCTCCAAGCCCTTATTCATCAGTGTTGCCGAGTCAATTGTAATTTTTGCACCCATCTTCCAATTAGGATGTTGTAAAGCATGATCCCGTTTCACATTCACCAAAAAATTCGGCTTTTTTCCCAGGAAAGGTCCACCGCTTGCCGTTAAAATGATCTTCTCTATCTTATTTCTTGTTTCCCCGATAAGACATTGAAAAATAGCCGAATGCTCACTGTCTACCGGTATCACCGGAACGCGCTTTTCTACTGCCAGTTGCATTACCAAATCGCCGGCAACCACAAGCGTTTCCTTATTTGCAAGTGCGATCGCTTTTCCTTTTTCAATTGCTTTCAAAGTGGGCTTTAAGCCTGCAAAACCGACGATGGCTGCCAGCATCATATCATACGTATCAAAATCCGCCACTTCATCCAAAGCGTTTTCGCCTCCAAAAACTTTTATATCTGTTGATTCTAATGCCTTTTTTATAATTTCATATTTCTTCTCGTCAACAATCACTACTGCATTTGGCCGAAATTTAAGTGCTTGCTCAACTAAAAGTTTATCATTCGTGTGGGCAGTTAGGATTTCTACTTCGAACAAATCAGGGTGCGCTTCAATCACCTCCAAAGCCTGGGTGCCAATGGAACCGGTGGAGCCAAAAATTGCAATCCTTTTTTTTATTGATTCTGCCATTTATTCTTCTTTACAATATTGAACCATTGGAATTAGCGTGAATAATCCCTTAACGAAGTCGGCAATTTACTGTATTAATTTTTGTAAAGCATCATTCACCGCCTTAAAATTGAAGCGGTTAATTACGTTTTGCATCATCTTTCTGATCCGTTCATTTTGAAGATTCCCTATCGATCCTGCATGAGTATGATTTAATTTCCTGTCAGTTTTGAATAAGCCTGCTTCCACGTCAGCGCCAATTTTTCGATAGGCATCACGTAATGGCATTCCCGCTAAAACCAATTTATTCATTTCTTCAACAGTAAAAAGATATTTGTACTTTTCATCTGCAAGTATATCCTTTTTCACATCAATATTTTCAAACATCAGGGTTGCCATTTTAATACAATTGCGTAGATTTTTAATGGCAGGAAAAAGATGTTCTTTCGACAATTGAAAATCACGGTGATAGCCTGAAGGAAGATTGGTAGTCATCAACGTGATCTCGTTCGGAAGTGCCTGTATGCGGTTGCAATGTCCGCGGATCAATTCAAAAACGTCCGGATTTTTTTTGTGAGGCATAATGCTGCTGCCTGTTGTTAATTCATCCGGAAATGAAATAAAACCAAAATTCTGGTTGAGATAGAGGCAGGCATCCATACTCATCCGGCCAAGGGTAGATGCAATATTCGCCAATGATTGCGAAAGAACTCTTTCCGTTTTTCCGCGGCTCATTTGTGCATAGACTACATTGTAATTCAAATCATCAAACCCAAGTAGCTCAGTTGTGTATTTTCTGTCAATAGGAAACGATGAGCCAAAGCCCGCCGCTGAGCCCAAAGGATTTTTATTTACCAGCTGCCATGAAGCATGAAACGTAATCAGATCGTCCACCAAACTTTCAGCATACGCACCAAACCACAAACCAAAAGAACTTGGCATTGCTAATTGTAAATGCGTATATCCCGGCAAAAGATGATTTTTAAATTTTTCGCTTTGTTGCAATAGAAGATTAAAAAAAGCATTTACTTCATGAACCAATTCTTCAATTTTATTTCGCAGGAAAAGTTTCAGGTCAAGAATTACCTGGTCGTTCCTGGAGCGGGCGGAATGAATTTTCTTCCCTGAATCGCCCAGTTTTTTTGTCAAAATAAATTCCACCTGCGAATGAATATCTTCTACTCCGTCTTCCAACTCAAAGTTTCCGGCAATAATATCGGCATAAATATCTTTTAACGCTTTTTCCAATTCATGCAATTCACTTTCGGATAGTAAACCAACTTTTTGCAACATTTTTATATGTGCCAGCGATCCCAAAACATCATAAGGCGCCAGGAATATATCGAGTTCCCGGTCTTTCCCAACGGTGAAAGTTTCCACTTCTTTTAATGACTCAGTATTTTTTTGCCAAAGTTTCATATTGTCTTTTTTCAATTCGTAATTACTAATGCGTAATTTTTAATCAACTGAATGTACGTTTCAATACCATCTTTAATTTCTTTTTTATAAATAAACTCGTCTGCGCTATGGCTCCTTGCGGAATCGCCGGGCCCGATTTTCAAAGAGGGAAAATCCATTAAAGCCATGTCAGAACAGGTTGGAGAACCATAAGAAGAAATGCCCAATTCGGTTCCTGCAATTACCAGCGGATGGTCTGCTTTAATAAAAGATGATTTCAATCTTATCGACCGCGGTTGAATCTCGCTCTTAATATTTTCTTTTATAACCGCAAGAATTTCCTCAAAAGCATACAATTCATTTACTCTCACGTCAACCAAAAACTTGCATTCAGAAGGCACAATGTTATGCGTTTTATTTTCTGTGTAAATCGATGTTACCGCAATATGCACTTCGCCCAACAAAGACGAAACTTTTGGAAACCGAACATTGCTCAGCCATTCAATATCTTTTACAGCAATATACAATGCATTTACTCCTTCGTTTCGCGCAGCATGCCCGGCTTTACCGTGAGCAACGCAATCCAATACCAGCAAACCCTTTTCGGCGACAGCCATGTTCAGCAAAGTCGGTTCTCCCACGATAGCGCAATCAATTTTCGGCAGATGGCTTAGTAAAATTTCCACGCCATTTTTTCCGGAAATTTCTTCTTCCGCGGTTCCGGCAAAAACGATATTGAAAGGAATATCAGCTTCATAAAAATGAACAAAGGTGGCTATCAAAGAAACCAAAGGCCCGCCTGCATCATTCGAACCTAATCCAAACAGCTTTCCATCTTTTTCAATTGGTTCAAAAGGATTCAAAGTATATCCTTTATTAGGTTTTACCGTATCATGATGAGAATTTAATAATAACGTTGGTTTACTTTCATCAAAGTACTTGTTGGTGGCCCATACATTATTTAAATACCTGTTGGTTTTGACATTTTTTTTGCTGAAAAATTCTTCAAGACAATCAGCAGTTAAGTCTTCTTCTTTGCTGAAAGATGGAATTGCAATCAGCTCCTTCAACAGGCCAACGGCGTCAAAATATAAATCTTCAATATTTGTTGTTTTACTGCTCATTGCAAAGAAATTTTTGTTCCGCCCGTCCCTTTTATTAAGGAAGCTAATTGAGTAGAATTTCCAATTATTACTTCGTTCACTCCCTTTTTTATTGCATCAAATGCATTGTCAATTTTTGGTAAAATGCCCGCGAATAATTTGTTTGATTTTTTTAAGGATAAATAGTTTTCATGGTCCATTTTGACAATCACAGAATTTTCATCTTCCACATTAAGCAACACCCCATTTTTTTCGAAACAAAAAACCAGTTCGACATTGTAAAAAGAAGACAAATTAACCGCAATGACCGACGCAATAGTATCTGCATTAGTGTTTAAAACATTTCCCTTGCAATCATGCGTAAGGGCCGCTACTACAGGAGTAATGCCATTCTCCAAAAACAATTTCCAGTTTTCAGGATCAATCTCATCATTCTCCAGATCTCCAACCCAACCGTAATCTACTTCTTTTACCGGGCGCTTTTTTGCAGGCAACAGATTCGCATCAGCACCGGTAACTCCCAATGCATTACAATTTCTAGCCTGGAGTTGTGCTACAATTTTTTTATTGACCAAACCACCATACACCATCGTCACCAGGTCAAGTGTTTCATCATCTGTTATCCTGCGGCCGTCAATGTAATTGGATTGGATTCCTAATTTATTACCGATTGAAGTAGCGATTTTGCCGCCACCATGAACCAGTATCTTTTTATTATCAATTGCCGAAAAATCCGTAAGAAATGATTCAAGTTGAGCCGTGTCATCAATTACATTACCTCCAATTTTTATGACAAAGAGCTTTTCCTTATCGGCACCTGAATTGCTCATGACAAACTATTTAAAATGTCCGCTAATACTGCCTGTGCCGCCCACACACGATTACCGGCTTCCTCGGTAACAATGCTGTTTTCGCTATCCAGAACTTCATCGCTCAATTCTATATTTCTTCGTACCGGAAGGCAATGCATTACTTTGGCGCTATTGGTTATTGCCAGTTTTTTCCTGGTAAGCATCCAATCATTTTGTACCGGGAGTATCTTCCCATAATCTTTATAGCTACTCCAGTTTTTTACATACACAAAATTGGCATCTTTTAGCGCGTATGCCTGATCGTTAGTAACGATAGCGCTTCCTGTAAAATCCTTATCAAGGTCATACCCTTCGGGATTAGCGATAATAAATTCACTTTGATCCCATGCATTGATCCATTGAGAAAAACTGTTGGCAACGCACTGTGGCAAAGGTTTTACATGAGGCGCCCAGGTTAAAACAATTTTTGGTTTTGCCTTTGTTTTTATGGGCAAATGCTCACTAATCGTGATAATATCAGTTAAGCTCTGCAATGGATGAACTGTAGCACTTTCCAAACTAACAACCGGAATGCCCGCATATTTTACAAATTGCTGAAGTATTTTTTCTGAATAATCTTCTTCACGATTTTTTAATGACGGAAATGTTCGCACGCCCAAAATATCAAAATATTTACCAAGGATCGGGGCTGCATCTTTCACGTGCTCGGCAGTCGAACCGTTCATCACAGCGCCTTCTTCAAATTCCAGTGACCAGCCATCCTGCCCGGCATTAAAAACAATCGCTTCCATTCCCAGATTTTGAGCAGCAATCTGCGTGCTCAAACGCGTTCGCATACTTGGATTAAGAAACATCAAACCCATTCGTTTCCCTTTTCCCAAAGTTTGAGAAGCTAAAGGATTTTTTTTAAAATTCAACGCAGTTGTAACGAGTTCATCAATATTGCCCGCGTTCCGAACAGAAAGAAAATTTTTCAATAATTATAAATTGATTTAATGAATAATTAATGAGCATTAATCGAAGAAGTAACTTCTTTTGCTTTTAAAAGAAAGGCAACTTCCTCTTTTAGTGCCTTTAAAAATTTATTTGCATCACTTTTTTTCAAAGCAAGCGAAGGTAGCAACCTGATCACATTTGGTTTTGCGGCACCGGTAAATATTTTATGTTTGAACAAAAGATTTTGTTTCAGATTTTTTAATTCATCAGGAACATCAAAACCTATCATTAATCCTTTACCACGGACATTTTCTAAACCTTCAATTTTTCCAATTTCTGAAATAAGATAATTTCCGACTTCTTCGGCATTTTTCATTAACTCTTCTTTTTCCATTACTTCCAAAACCGCTATGGCAGCAGCACACGCAAGATGATTGCCGCCAAATGTAGTTCCCAGCATAAAATATTTCGGAGCAATTTCGGGAGAAATAGAAATGCCGCCAATCGGAAAACCATTTCCCATTCCTTTTGCCATCGAATAAATATCCGCTTCTACTCCCGAATGGTCATGAGAATAAAACTTACCAGTCCTTCCATAACCACACTGAACCGAATCGGCAATAAAAACAGCCCCATATTCAGTGCACAATTTACGGACCAATTGCAAAAAGGATTTTGAGGCAACTCTTATGCCGCCTACTCCCTGGATGCCTTCAATTATTACTGCACATACTTCGCCGCCGTGTTCCTTAAAATAATCTTTCAAGGCCTCTTCGTCATTGAAAGGGAGAAAAATAATATTTTCTGTTTCATTAACCGGGGCCACGATCGAAGGATTGTCAGTAGCTGCAACCGCCAGTGAAGTACGCCCGTGGAATGCTTTTGAAAAAGCTACAATTTTTTTTCTTCCATTATGAAAAGAGGCCAATTTCAATGCATTTTCATTGGCTTCAGCACCGGAATTACACAGGAATAACTGGTAATTATTTTTGCCGGAAACTTTTCCCAGTTTATCGGCCAACTCCTGTTGCAAAGGGATTTTTATTGAATTGGAATAAAAGGCAATTTTCTCCAATTGCTCTTCAATTCTTTTTACCCAGTGTGGATTTGTATGCCCGATACTGATTACCGCGTGCCCACCATACATGTCTAAATATTCTGTTCCTTTATCGTCCCAAACATACGATCCATGGGCTTTTACAATGTTGATGTCATTAATGGGATAGACGTCGAATAATTTCATTTTGTTTTTTTTAGAACCACTTATAACTTCTTAAAAATAATTGGCTTTCAATTTCAATCCTTCGGTTTCGTCAAGACCAAACATTAAATTCATATTTTGCACTGCCTGTCCGCTGGCTCCTTTTAATAAATTATCAATCACGGAATGGGCAACCAAAATGTCTCCTTCTTTTTCCAAATGCAGGAAACAATTGTTGGTATTTACCACCTGTTTTAAAAAAATAGCGTCCTTACTGATTGTCACAAAAGGTGGATCGTTGTAAAAATTCTGATAAGCGTCGTAAATTTCATCGAGAGATTTGATGCATTTAATCTGTGAGGTAACAAAAATTCCCCTTGTAAAATCTCCGCGCCATGGCACAAAATGAATAGAAGCAGAAGTATTTCCTGATAATTGATTTAACGTTTGATTGATTTCATGAAGATGCTGATGTGTCAAGGTTTTATAGGCCTGTACATTATTTTCACGCCATGAAAAATGTGAAGTGGGTGATAAAGATTGTCCTGCACCGGTTGATCCTGTAATGCCGGTTGTAAAAACATCGTGCAACAAATTCATTTTTGCCAGTGGCAACAAACCCAATTCAATTGCTGTGGCAAAGCAGCCCGGATTAGCGACATTTTCTGCCTTTTTTATTTGTTCACTGTTAACTTCAGGAAGGCCATAAACAAAATGCCGGTCTTTAAAAACTGATTTTTCTTTCAGGCGGAAATCCTGTGAAAGCGAAATGATTTTAATATGCGAAGGCACTTCATTTTCTTCTAAAAACTTCTTTGAATCTCCATGCCCCACACACAAAAAAAGCACATCAATGTCATCATTCATTTCGTGGGTAAATTCAATATCAGCTACGCCCACAAGATCGAGGTGAACAGTATGGACCGCTTTACCGGCATTGCTTTTACTGTGAATATAAATCATCTCTGCAGAGGGATGATTGAGTAGCAGCCTTATTAATTCCCCTCCCGTGTAACCCGCGCCACCAATTATTCCAACCCTGATTTTATTTTGCATCTGCACTATTTTTTACAGCGTGGTAAATTGCTGTTTGGTTGCCAAAAATTTTACTAAATCCTCTCACATCTTCACCGCTCCAGCCGGTATTCATTTCTCCATACTTGCCAAATTTACTACTCATCAAATCAAACGGAGATTCGATACCAATTACCTGGAAGCGGTAAGGCATTAATTGTATGAACACATAACCGCTAACATTTTGTTGCGACGAAGTAAAGAAAGCTTCAATATCGCGCATCACCGGATCAAGCAACTGCCCTTCGTGCAACCAGTTTCCGTAAAAATCTGCGAGCTGGCTTTTTAAGGTAAGTTGCCACTTCGTAAGAACATGTTTTTCCAATGCATGATGCGCTTTAATGATGAGAACAGATGCCGCTGCCTCAAAACCGACTCTTCCTTTTATGCCAATTATGGTATCGCCTACATGCACATCACGGCCAATCGCGAATGGACCCGCGATCTGTTGTAAATATTGAATGGCGGCAACAGGATGATCAAACTGTTTATCATTCACTGATATCAGTTCGCCTTTTTCAAAATGCAACTTTAGCTGTTCCGGCTCGTGCTTACTCAATTGTGTAGGCCACGCTTCCTCAGGCAGCATTCCGTTTGAACTCAATGTTTCTTTTCCGCCAACACTTGTTCCCCACAAGCCTTTGTTGATAGAATACACTGATTTTTCGAAATTCATTTTTACGCCTTTCGATTTCAGGTAATCGATTTCTTGCTGGCGCGACAGTTGCATATCGCGAATAGGCGTGATGATTTCAACACCCGGAATCATAATATGAAAGATCATATCAAATCTTACCTGGTCATTCCCGGCGCCGGTACTTCCATGAGCCACCGCATCAGCGCCAATTTTTTTTACATGATCGGCAATATGCAGAGCCTGCGAAACCCTTTCTGCACTTACACTTAAAGGATAAGTATTGTTTTTCAATACATTTCCATAAACAAGGTATTTTATGATACTGTCATAATAACTTTTAGTAGCATCAACCGTAGTGTGCGAGGTTACGCCAAGGGCCTTTGCATGTTGTTCTATCTGCTCCAATTCTTCTTCTGAAAAACCACCGGTGTTAACAATAATGCTATGAACTTCATAATTCAATTCGTCTGTAAAATACTTCACGCAATAAGAAGTGTCCAATCCGCCACTGAAACCAATTACAACTTTTTTGCTCATTATTAATTAAAACTTTTAGAGATTGAAGAATAATATACTCAATATAGACTTAGGCTTTTCCTGCTTTTTCTTTTTTAGATAATTGATCAACCTGTTCTTTTTCAGGCGCATAAATCGTTCATACACTTTTGATTTCTTTTTGAAATCGCGTGCCGTTTCTTCCGGTGTATAATGATCTTTAGGATCGTAAAGCATCGCAGTGCACATACAGTTTTTTCTTTCCTTACTCATCAAAATGTCGTAATTGACACAGCTTTTGCAACCTGCCCAAAAGTTTTCATCATCGGTGAGCTCGGAATAAGTTACCGGTTCATAACCAAGATCGCTGTTGATCTTCATCACGGCAAGGCCGGTAGTCAGGCCAAAAATTTTCGCTTCAGGATATTTCTGCCTTGATAGAGCAAAGATGCGTTGCTTGATGGTTTTTGCAATACCTGATTTTCTGAATTCGGGAGCCACGATAAGACCGCTGTTCGCAACAAATTTTTCATGACCCCAGGCTTCGATATAGCAAAAACCTACCCATTTGCCATCTTTTGTAACGGCGATGACGGCTTTCCCTTCCGACATTTTATTAGAGATATATTCGGGCGAGCGTTTGGCGATTCCTGTACCACGAGCCTGGGCCGACGATGCCATTTCATCGGTGATGGTAGATGCGTAAATAATATCAGCAGGAGTTGCAACCCGAACAATTATATTTGATTGTTCCAATTTGCAGGAAATTTAAAATTTAAAAAATAAGAGAGAAATCGGGGGATTTTTTTTCACTGATAGGTGCGGTTTCAACCGCAAGGGCCTATCAGCATCCACGTCGCAATAATTGATATACCGTTGCCGGAAAAAAGAAGTTATATGAATTATTTTTTTTCAACGCTTTTGTTGATTTTTAAATTGAGGAGACAAAAATAATATAATATTTATTATCTCACATTATTTTATAAATTTTTTTTGATAACAGGATTACAAAATGATCTCCCCGTTTTCCCGCAAATAACGTGCGATAGTAAACCAAGAAATAAGCCAATTTCTTATTTGCCGACGAAAAGTGTCTACTTCGGCAGCAAAATATTATAATTTGAAACCAATAGTAGCCACAACATTGCCCCTGTTATTTTTAAGGTATGCCGGCGTGTTTGGCTTGTCCTGCAACAAATAAGGATAATTTACATCTTTGTGCATGGAATACACATAAGCCAGATCAATAAAAACACCTTTGTTCCTGTAACCTAAACCGCCGGTAACTTTTACAAGATTTGAGCTTTCAGACTGGTAAGGATTACCATAATAAGCTCCTCCCAACCTTACCATGAAAGTATTGAATTTTAATTCTCCTCCGAGGCGCGCGTTAATCGCATTTTTATAAACGTTGCCAAGAGTTTTGGTTAAAGAATGATAATAGTCGGCAGAGCTCGCATCATTATTTACGTCGTGAAATGAAGCGTCTTTATAATTTAAATATTCAAGATCGGCAGTGATAAAGCCTTTTTGGTTTTGAACGTTCTCGACCTCACTGAAAATATAAGAGCCGCTCAAAATAATTCTCCACGGAGTTGTTAAATTATATTTCGACTCCAGCGGTTGTCCGTTGGTCAAGTCAGTTGAACTTTGTTGTTTTATACCGGCTCCGCCATATCCCTCCAAATCGGTGATCACTTCTGCGGTATAATCATCCGTAAGCTGGTAAACTGTTGGCGTATGAAATGCAAGACCTAACCTCACATTTTCTACCGGTTTGAAAATAAGACCTAGCTTTAGATTCACTCCAACACCTTTAGTTTGTAATGATTCGTTTGCCTGGAAATAATTGAAATTATTATTAGGAGTTTGAAGTAGCGTCGCTTTCCTGGTAAGATGCGTTTCTTTTATAATTTAGAAAAGGAATAGAAAGCGTGCCACCAAAATACCATTTATCCTTCAGGTTCACTCCCATTCCAAAAGCAAGATCAGTAATGCCTCCTGTAGTATTGATGGTATTTTCCTGGATAAGGCCGGTAGATGGATTGGCTTGTGTTTTATATCCTGCCAGTGAACCGTCAGGCGCCTGAAGCGTATCAATCAGGTAAGTATTGAAAGCAAGGCTGGCTCCATAAGGATCATAACTGGCTGCCTGGTTAGGATCAGTTATATTGTCATTGATCAATTGTTCCAGGTATTTTTCCGAATAAGAAGAATTGTTATTGGTGCCCTTGTAATAAACGTGATTATTGAAATCTGCTACACGATTTACTCCAAAAGCAAAGGCAATACTTTTTACACTTTTGCTACGGGTTGGACCTCCTATCACAAATCCGGTAGCACCCAGATTAAAATTATTATCTGTCGCGCTTTCTGACGAGCCGAGATAATCTGAATTGCTTTTTTTTAGTGAAACGGAAGGGGTAAGAACGAAATCTCCGGTTTTATAAAAACCAAGGCCCGCCGGGTTAATAAAAAGCGATGTAAATTCTCCACCCAAAGATGCCTCCCGCGCCGCCGATTGCCTGGTTTCTGGCGGTACCGCCCGGTTGCGTTAAATAAGAATATCGTAAAGCATCAGCTGGTTCCTGCGCGAAGGAGTAACCAGTTAAAGTCGAAAAAAAAATAATCAGATAAGTTGCTTTCATAGTAAACGAATAAATAAGTCTCTTTTTTAATTTTTATACCAGATCAGGCTTAACTGGTTTTAAAAAGGGATGAAAAAATCATCCCTTTTTAAAAAGTATATTTACACCTATCTCCTGAAAGTCCTTACAGGAGCGCTGTTGCTACTTCCTGAAGATGAGGATGAAGATGTTGGTGTACTTGGAGTAAATGTTCTTTGAGGAGTATTATTGTTGTTATTGTAATTGTTGTTATTGTAATTATTGTTATTGTAAGTTCTTCTGTTATTACTGTAGGTATTGTTGGAGTGGAGGCGTATAAGTGCTTCTCTGGGAAGGAGTAAAAACTCTCCTTATAACATTTCCCACTCCCGTTGTTCTTGGTTGCTGAGTGGTACCGGTATTAGTGGTACGAATTGGTTGAACATTTCCGTTGTTGCCTGAAGAGTTAGTAGAATTATTATTATACACATTCAGATTATACCTTCTTGCGCCCGTGTTGGTATTAACTGTCTTACTTGAAAACAAGATAGGGGAATAATAAGGCGAATAATAGGGGCATATCCGATATTATATGGAGAATAACCGTAACCAATTGAGTAAGGGATTGTAATAACCGTAACGGAGAGTTATAAAAGCTTAGGTTATTATATCCGAAGGGACTATAATAAGGGTCATACATTCCTCCTTTAAAGCCATACGGATCATAACCATACCCGCCGTATCCGTAAAACGGGTTATTAAAACTATTATAAGGATATAGTGAATAAGGATTGTAACCATATCCCATTCCCATGCTAAAAGTTATCGCGTTGCGATAAACGGGGTCTTCAATTCCTCTCCTGATATCCGGATCTTGCTGGTTCCTGTAAGAATATGAATTTTTATCATTTTCGGTTACTGTAGATACGTAAGTATTTTCTTGTGGCGCCGGTGAATAATAAACATCATCAGGAGTTTGTCCTGTGCGATAAGCTGTGCTGCAACTGCTGAAAGCAGCCACTACACCGAGCAATAATAAATATTTTATTTTCATGGCTTTGAGTTTTTAGAAGTTTAGTTAATGAAGCTTATTTTTGCCGCATCTTTCTGTAAATTTAAGAAATATCCTTCATTATCAACGGATTGTTTTTATGAACGGTTGTTAAAAGTAGCAAGGGTAAAATTATTGATTAAATGAAGCAAGATTTTGGATGACAAAATATAAAAATAAAAATTAAATGAGTAAAGAAATTACAGCCCGGGAAACCGATTATTCACAATGGTATAATGACCTGGTCATTAAAGCAGGGCTTGCCGATTACAGTGCAGTGCGTGGTTGCATGGTTATTAAGCCCTACGGGTTTGCTCTTTGGGAAAACATGCAAGCCCAGCTCGACAAGCGATTTAAGGAAACAGGCCACCAGAATGCTTATTTTCCTTTATTTATTCCAAAAAGTTTTTTAAGCAAAGAAGCCGCTCATGTGGAAGGTTTTGCCAAAGAGTGCGCGGTAGTTACTCATTATCGTTTAAAAAATGACGAAGCCGGAACCGGCATTATCGTTGATCCGGATGCAAAACTTGAAGAAGAATTGATTGTAAGGCCAACTTCAGAAACGATCATCTGGAATACTTATAAAACATGGATCCAATCATATCGCGATCTTCCGGTACTCATTAACCAATGGGCAAATGTAGTAAGATGGGAAATGCGTACGCGGCTTTTTTTACGCACCACCGAATTTCTGTGGCAGGAAGGACACACGGCTCATTCAAATGCGCAGGAAGCCATTGATGAAACAATGCAAATGCTCAATATTTATGCAGAGTTTGCCGAAGAATGGATGGCAATGCCGGTGATACGTGGCGTGAAAAGTGCAAACGAGCGATTTGCAGGAGCTGTAGACACTTTTTGTATTGAAGGGATGATGCAGGACGGAAAAGCATTACAAGCGGGCACATCGCATTTTCTGGGTCAAAATTTTGCTAAAGCTTTTGATGTAAAATTCAGCGATAAAGAAAATAAGCTGGAGTACGTATGGGCTACAAGTTGGGGCGTAAGTACAAGGCTGATAGGCGCACTGATAATGGCGCATAGCGATGACGATGGACTCGTTCTTCCGCCGAAATTAGCACCCATCCAGGTGGTGATCGTTCCCATTTATAAAGGTGAAGAACAAAAAAAGGCTATTGATGAAAAAGTAATTCCTTTGATAGAAGATTTTAAAGCGCTTGGCGTTTCTGTAAAATATGATGATGATGACAGCCGCCGCCCGGGATGGAAGTTTGCTGAATATGAAATGAAAGGCGTTCCTGTAAGAATAGCGCTGGGCGCGCGGGATCTTGAACAAAATATTGCAGAAGTTGCACGTCGCGATACCAAAACCAAAGAATCGATTTCGCTCGACGGATTGGCAAACACTGTTTTCCTTTTACTGAATGATATTCAAAATTCTATTTATCAAAAAGCAAAAGATTACCGTGACTCACATATCACTAAGGCTGATACATGGGATGAGTTTGTAAAAATTCTGGATGGAAAAGGTGGCTTCGTTTCTGCACACTGGGATGGAACTGCCGAGACAGAAGAAAAAATAAAAGAATTGAGTAAAGCTACCATTCGTTGCATTCCATTGAACAATCCGAAAGAGGAAGGAAAAGATATTTTAACCGGAAAGCCAAGCAGCGAAAGGGTTTTATTTGCCCGTGCTTATTAATTCAAAATAAAAATCCTGCTTATTTGTTGGTTTACTGTTGCCGCAATTAGCAGGATTTTCTTTATTTCTTTCAATTCTTTTTCTTTAATATCCGCTTCCATTTTTTCCTTTTTCATTCCCTACTCTCACAAAAGCCAAAAAGACTCATGTAAATATTGGCAATCCAGACGAGTGCAAAACCTCCTATCAAATAACCTCTCCAATCGGCAAAGAGTAAATGATAGTGCGTAATAATTAAAATAAAGATCGTTACATAATGTGAAAAGCAATATTCACAGGTAAAAAGATAAAAGAATTTTCGGGTAACGATATTTTTCGAGCTTTTTGATTTCCTTGTACAAAAATCTCTTGGCTCTTTAAAAATCTGCTCATGCGTAACCGTCCACGAAATACAGGCTATGGCCAACGGCAATAAAAAAAGATCGCGCACTTGCGTAGATAAATCCATAGTTTGACAAATATTATTTTATTCGATGCATATCCAATAAAATACATGCCAGCTTTTTTAAGGGATCAGCCCGGGATCAATTCTTCTTTTCTTTCGAAAGTATGGCTAAAGTTTTATTGTCTTTTTTCCCATTAAAAAATTTTTTTAAGACTGATTGGAATACAGGATCTGCTTCCGGAAGCTGAAGAAAATAATGTCATGGAAGATTTTAATTTCAGCTCATCAGGATTTCCAAAAATGCTGTGTGCGTCATCTGTATCAAGATCAACCAAGACTTCTGAGATTTCAATCAATCTTTTTCCCAAAATCGGATGTTCTAAATATTCCCGGGCTTCATCCATATTTTTGATTGCGTAAAATCTTGATGTTTCACTAAAACCAAGCCCGTGAATCTGGGGAAAAATATACCACATCCAATGCGAACGCTTTCTTCCTTTTTTAATTTCTGAAAAAGCGTTTTCATAATCACGTTGCTGTGCATCAATAAATCGTTGTAAAGACATTTTTCTATTTTTCTTTCACCAGGTGTTTATCGAAACCCAAAGCCACCAATTTTTCAAATGCATCCCAAACATTTTCAGGAATTTCCTGGCGAACCTGGAACCCTTTTCCAGGATATAATTTGATCCGCTGCAAATCTCCTACCATAATATTGATCACTCTTTCCATCGGTATTTCTTCGTTTGGATATTTCTCAAAAGAAATTTGAGGTGAAGTGACCAATAGTTTTTTATCGGGCCAGTGCTTTTTAAAAGTAGCATAAGACCTGCGCTCCATATAAGGCTTTTGAACAACAATAAAACTTTGCGGATCAAGCCCTTTTTCTTGCAATAATTGTTGAGTGAAAAGAATATTTTCACCGGTGTTGGTAGAATTATTTTCAACAAGAATCGCTTCCTTCGGAACGCCCTTTTCTATTGCGATTGCGGCAAATTTATCGGCCTCTTTTTCTGTCCAGATTTCCTGTGTAAAATTTCCCAGGCCGCCAGACATGATCATTAAAGGCGCAAACCCTTGTAAATACAATTCTGCAGCTCTTTCAGGCACCCGCAAGTCGTGGCTTCCTAAAGTGAGAATGCAATCAACCTTTTCTAATTTGTTGTTCAGGAGATGATAATCCCAAAGTTTTTTCCCAAGCAAAAGAATTTCGTCATTTAGCATACCGGCAAAAATAGAAAAAGCGCTTTTATTACAGTAAACGAATAAATAAAGGAGATTTTTATTTCGAGTGTCTGTTCCTCGTTAGTGAAAAAAAACGACAGTAATTTTAGTTGGAAAAATTTGTCCGCGATTCTGAAAATTATTTATTCATTTTTATAATCTGCATTTTAAATGCATGTAAAAATTATCTTTGAAAACTATACGACCAAACGAAGGTATGATTTGAGATTGCCCGAACCTTCAAATTATTGCCAATGCGCAGCTTTAAGTTTTTACTTTATTTTTTGTTTTCACTTTTTAGTGTGTTTATATCCCTTACTGCATTCCCGCAAAAAAATGAAGAACTTGTACTGCATAAAATCAATGAACAAAATGGCCTCAGTGATAATAATGTACAATGTATTTATAAAGACAAAAATAATTTTGTTTGGATAGGAACCGCTTCAGGACTCAATTTGATGGATGGCTCAAACATAACGGTTTTTAAACACGAACCGGAAAATCCAAATTCCGTCAGCAACAATAATATTACAGCGATCACCGGCGACAATAACGGGTTGTTATGGATCGGAACGATAGGTGGCGTAAATTCTTTTGATCTCACCACCAGGAAGTTTACTTATTATCCTTTGAAAACGGGAAACATAAAAAACCAACCAGTGAGTTGTTTACTTGCCGATTCTGAAAACAATCTTTATATCGGAACACTGGAGGGCCTGTTTTTACTTGACAGTAAAAGTGGTAAAATAAAAATGCTAAAACTTCCGGGCGACAAAAGAACGCTGGCGGCAGACAATGGAATTACCCACCTTTTGGAAGACCATTCAGGAAAGATGTGGATAACCACCTACAATGGTTTATGGAGTTATGATAAAAGTGACAACCAGTTTATACATGAAGTTGATGAAAAAAATGATCCGCAGTATAACGGGCTTTTTACTTATTCTGTTATTGATCATGAAGGAAAAATCTGGATGGGGACGTGGGACAAAGGATTGAAAAAATTTGATCCTGTCAAAAAAACAATCACCACATTTCCGGTAAATAATAATGAAGAAATCATTTCTCTTGCAGAAACAAAACAACCAAACGGGAGTTATTTAATATGGATAAACGGATATTTCCAGGCATTCGATCCTTCCACTCACAAAGTAATTCGACTTCCTGTGGCTCCTGGTTTTTCAAAACCGCCTTTGATCAATAATTTGTATGCTTCGCCTGATAACTGGCTCTGGATCGGCACTCACCAGGGACTTTACTTTTACAATCCTGCCAAATCTTTGTTCAGGCAACACCGGTTTTCAAAACCTGTTACTTCACAAGTGGTAGCGTTGTTACAATGGAACGACAAGATCCTGGTTTCAGGCAGTGGCAGTAATTTTTTAAAAGCTTATGACAGTAATTTTAAGGAAACCGATGATTACAGCAAGGCGGTAAAAAATAAAGATCTTTCGTGCCTGTGTTTAAAATTTTCCGGCAGCCACACTTTAAAAGCGGGCACGTCAAAAGGAATAGCAGATGTTGATCTACAGAGTCATAAAGTGACATTTCACCATCTTGATTTTTTGGCAAAAGATATCATTTCCGGAAATTTTATCACTGCGTTATTGGAAGATAGAAACCGGGTGTGGTGGGTGTTTCCCTGGAGGTATGGAATTTGGCAAACCGATTCTTCGTATAAAAATTTCGACCGCGTTTTCAATAATTTCATAGTGGTGAACGGCCGGCCAAAACCTTTGGTAATTGCAGATGCCCTGGAAGATAAAAAAGAGAACCTTTGGCTTGCCGACCTGGATGAAGGAATTATTTTTTACAATCGGCAAACGAATACTTTTTCAAAACCGTTTACAAAAGTTTTGGGCGAACGGAATGCAATGATGCAGATTTTGTATTATCATGATCGTTGCTATTCATTTGCGGGAACAGAAATGTATAAATGGAACCCTTATAATTTCCGGATTGATAAAATTAAACTTCCTTCACAAATTGATAAACCAATCTCTTCGATAGCAATAGACAGCACCGGCAATTTATGGATGACGACAAGAAAAGGGCTGCTGGTTTACAATCTTAAAAACAAGTTTTTCGATCGGTTTACTACAGCCGACGGGTTGATAACTAATGAAATTGACGCGACTCTTTTATGTACAAAAAGTGGGAAGATGATCATGGGAAGTCCCGATTACCTTTCATCATTCGAGCCTTCAAAATTGCTTTCATCTATCGACCATGCTCCTCCTATTCAATTGACGGAAGTGATAGCCAACGGACAACCTATCTTTTTTGATTCATCCAGGGAGATGACATTTGGTCACACGATCAATAACTTCATTTTTAAATGGACGGTGACTGACTATAATAATCCGGTAAACAATCACTATTATTACCAGCTTAAAGGAATCGATAAGGATTGGCGCAATGCCGGCAATCATGGCGAAGTAGAATTTGCCAACTTATCACCCGGAAAGTATACGCTTCTTTTAAAAGGCGAAAATTCAAACGGCGTAAAGGCAGATAAAATCTTGTCAATGGGTTTTACAATACTTCTACCCTTCTGGCGCACCTGGTGGTTCCTGACATTATTATTTTTAAGTATTGCCGGCTTCTTTTATTCACTGTATCGCTATCGGCTAAGGCAGGCTTTGAAAATCGAAAAATTGAGGAATAAGATATCTCTCGATCTGCATGATGACATTGGCTCCACTTTGAGTTCTATTTCTATTTTAAGCGAAATGGCATTGCATAAAAACAAACCGGCGCAGGCAGAAGAAATGCTTCATGAAATAAAAGAAAATTCTCTTTCATTGATGGAAAGAATGGACGACATTGTTTGGAGTATCAATCCACACAACGATTCGCTTGAAAGCCTTTTTTTAAGAATACAGGCTTTTGCATCCCGGTTGTTTGAAGCAAAAGAAATCAATTACAGTATCCGGATTGATGAGAAAATAAAACATGAGCAGTTGAAGATGGAATACCGCCAACAGATCTACCTCATTCTTAAAGAATCGATCAATAATCTCGTAAAATATTCAGGTTGCACAGAAGCTAAGATCATTGTTCAGCACTCAGGTTCTCATCTGGTAATTGATGTAAAGGATAACGGTAAAGGATTTGACATGCAAAAAGCAAAATATGGTAATGGCTTGAACAGCATGAAGCAGCGTGCGCACAATATGCACGCAGATTTAAAGATCACATCTGGAATTGGAAAGGGCACGGCCATTTTTTTATCAGTAAAAATCAAATAAATATATGATGCGGTATTTCATTTTCATTGTTCAACTTTACACGTCATGATAAAAGTCGCCATAGTTGAAGATAACAATACTTTGCGCCGCTCGCTCAGTAACCTGGTAAACCAAACTGACGAAATGCAGTGTGTTGCTTCGTTGGGCAATTTGTTGAATGTAGTGAGCGAATTTAGAAGAAGTTTGCCGGATATTGTGCTCATGGATATTGGGCTGCCGAACATTTCAGGAATTGAGGGAGTGAGAACGGTAAAGGAAAACTTTGACAAAATCCAGGTATTGATGTTTACGGTTTTTGAAGACGACGAAAAAATATTTGAAGCAATAAAAGCCGGAGCATCAGGATATCTTTTAAAAAAATCTTCGCCCGGGGAAATTATAGAAGCCATCAGGTCGTTATATTTTGGCGGCGCACCTATGAGCGCTAATATTGCACGCAAAGTAATCGAATCATTCCAACATACCACTTTTCATCCGAAAGAAGATTTTCAACTGACAACCCGTGAAACTGAAATTTTGCATTCATTGATTGAAGGAATGAGTTATAAAAAACTATCCGAAAAATACTTCATAAGCATCAGCACCGTGAGAACACATATCCGGCATATTTATGAAAAACTGCACGTAAATACCAAGGCTCAGGCAGTAGCCAAAATCCTTAAAAAATAGGTTGCTGTGATAGTAAACGAACAAAAAAAGAGGATTTTTATTTAGATAGAAAAAAATTTCTAATTACTGAAAAATCATCCTTTTATACGATTGTAATTTTATGATAATGGTTCTTACTTTGAAAGCAAAAGCCATTAACATGAAAAAAATTATTCTTGCCGTCGCCCTGTGCTCTTTTGCAGGTAGCTATCATGGAGATGCTCAATTACTAAAAAGGATCAAAAACCGTATTAAGGAAACGGCTTCAGATCATGTAGTAAACGACGCCGGAGACGCCACCGATAAAGCAATAGATAAAACGGAAGATGCAGCAGGAAATGCCGCAAAAGGAGATAACAATTCATCGTCTTCAGATGATACTAACAGTAGCAGTTCCGGTAGCAGTAATACGGGCAGTTCTTCAAGCACTCCGGCGCCACCATCCATTAAATCTTACCAGAATTACGATTTTGTTCCAGGCGATACCGTTCTCTTTGCCGATGATTTTACGGAAGACCAAAATGGAGAATTCCCTTCACATTGGAATTTGACAGAAGGACAGGCAGTAGTCAATACAGTTGCCGGCAAGCCATCATTTTGCCTGACGGATGGCAATTACTGCCAGGTATCACCGCGTATGAAAACCAAAAATTACCTGGGCAATACGTTTACCATTGAGTTTGACACATATTGTGATGAGAACAACAGCGAACAAGGTAGCCCTATCCTGTATTTGACGTATACAAATAAGGATGGCAACAGCCAGGACGGCGAAATTAATTTTGATAAAGGCGACCTTGACGGAAGGGGTGACGTAAGCCTTGGATATTTTCCACATGAACTTAGCGCAAATATGCCAGATGCGCTGCGAAATGCTTATCCCAATAACTGGCATCATTGCGCCATCATTTATAAAAATAACCAGCTAAAATGCTACGTGGATCAATACCGGATTTTGACCGTGCCCAATGCGGATGTTGTGCCAACCGCATTTGGTTTTTATGGTATAGGCAACCAAACACACCCGATTGTCATTACCAATATTCGCTTGGCTTCAGGCGGCAATATGAATATGATCGGGAAAAAATTCACTGAAGCTAAAATAGTAACTCATGGTATCACCTTCGACATTGATAAGGCAGACATCAAGCCGCAAAGTATGGGCACATTAAATATGATTGTAAGTGTGTTAAAAGCCAATCCGGATTTAAAATTTGAAATTGACGGACATACCGATAATACCGGCCAGGCTGCTCACAATCTTACGCTCTCGCAGCAGCGCGCGGAATCAGTAAAAGCCCAATTGATAAAAATGGGTATCGATGGTTCGCGCCTTACTACCAAAGGCTTTGGAGATACAAAACCTATCGATTCAAATGATACTCCTGAAGGTAAAGCCAATAACCGAAGAGTTGAATTTGTAAGAATGTGATCAACTGAAAAAATTTTGATGAAGAAAAATTTCGCAATAGTAATTATTGCTGTCACAGGCATCTTATTGCTTTCCGATAGCCAATCCAATGCTCAAAGCAACATATCATTTCAGTGCAAAGAACTGAACATTAATAAGACATCGCAGCTGAAGTGTGATGCTATAAGCGAAGACGATCCGGGCGATCTTGCAGAAGCTTATAGTTATTTGATAACCTATTTTGCGGGCGGCACTACTGATCAGCGATTTGAATTGCGTTTCCCTTCGAGAGTGGCAAGTTACCATTGGACGCAGGCGGGCGTGGATGATAAAAACGATTCACTTGCTGCCGACCTGATCTACAATACTAATCCCAAGCTATATGGATACACTATGGATGCCTATCCAAAAGATTTTACGATCACGGTGACCCGTTACGACAATACCAAAGGAGGAATCATTGAAGGCAAATTTGAAGGAACAATGGAATCTGACCTGGCATGGAGTCAACAAACGGTTGCCATACCAGTAAAAGGAACTTTTCGTACCACACGAACTGGCAAAGCAGGTGATGAATGCAGGAAACAAAGGAAGTCAGAGAAAATGGCAATCAGTAAAGCTGTAAAAATATTTGACAATACTTTTTTACAACCGTTGCAGCAAATGGGATGGCAAGTAACGGGAGAAAAAAATGGTCTTACGACTCAAATAGCTGACCATCCTGCGCCATTCCGGCCTTTGTTTATGTGTGGCGATTTTTTCAGCCTGAAGCTTTCGTTGGATCCTAATTCTGCCCGCGGAAAAATGATTCAGGATTCTGCGAAATATTACAACAGCCAGCTTTCCCAAAATACACCCGGCACCCAGGGATATTTGCGGGCTTCGCGAAACTTTTTTCGCCTTCAAAATATGCAAACTGCGGAAATATCAATAAATGCAAACGATCCTTATTTAAAACAAGACTATAGCGTAGGCAGCAAAGACAAGGCCACAGTGCTTAACATCGGCGGCGTAGCTTATGTATGGCAGCTTTATCTTGCTCCCACCGACGAGTTGGGAACACCGGAAGAAAAAACAATGCTATTCTTTGGCGACTGGAAAGGTGTAAATATGCGGTCAGGAACGTACGTGACTTATCCTTTTATGCACAAACAGCATGCTCCGTACATCGAAAATTTTGTAGTTGCCATTACGGCACCAGCCTCCACAGCAAACGAGATCATTAAAAATATTGGATGGAACAAATTGAATGAAGCAATAACGAAATAAACCGTTTTCAAATTGGCTTTATATCCAGATCAATGCGAATAGTTAAACAAAAGATATGAAGGGAATAAAATCAATCATTCTTTGCGTGCCGCTTCTGCTGCTACACTTGTTGTCTTCTGCCCAAACAGGCGAATCTGCCAGGGAAAAAGCACTGAAAGATGTAGTAAACAACAATTGCAATAAACTAATACAGGAATATAATGATATGCTGTTTGCTATAAACGTCATGAAAAAGAACAAGCCTCAAATACCTGTTCCGCCTGTGTTGGATATTGATTGCCATGACTGTAAGGAACAAGGTTATAAAGACAAGAACCAACCCATAATTGATGCCTTCGTGAAAAAGAGCATCCAGCCTGAATCAAATTTTATTGGAACGCTCTTGAAAATATTACGCGACAAAACGATCTTATTGAATGGCAATTTTTCACCGGGTAATACCAGCTTGATTCCTGACTCATACGGCAACTCAAATTCTTATTCGTGCTTAAATTATTTTAAAGACGACGAAATAAAGGAAATGATGTTGTTTCTTGAAGATCGGATGCATGATAAGATATCGATGATGCTGAACAAATACAAGGACCAGGGTGAACATTTTATTGCGGGAGCGGCGCTTTATCTTAATGTATCAAGAAACCTGAGTCTGCTAGGATACGACGATGGTAAAAACACACCCTTCGATGAACTGGCTTATTGGTGTACCCAATATTATGAAAAAACCCGGAACAGGCTTTTTAACCAGTTCCAATACCAATTATATCCCGGCTTTTTTTACATACCACGAAACATGATGTTGTTAGGTGTAGACGAATCTTATTTTGCGGAGCGCAAGCTTAGTTACGACGGCAATAAATACAACCTTGAAAATGAGGATGGAGTGATCAAAGCATGGAATCACGCCATTTCATTCATGCACTTTAAATTGAAGATCAACTATTCGGGAATTGGTCTTAGCAAAAATGGTAATAAGGTAAATGTCCGTTTCAATGGTGAGGCCTTAGTGAGATGCCGCGTGGATGGATCGCACCAAAAACCTTGCTACACCTGGGAAACGGAAGACGGCAACATGACTTTTTATGTACAACAGGCAGAATTTCACGTCTTCCAAAATGCAAACGATCCTGTAGTAACAACTTATCGCGGCCCGGAAAAATTTACGGTTCCTGTAAAGTTCAACATAAACATGTGCGACAAAACACCTGTTTTCAGGATGTTTTTCGACCGGCTGTGGCCAGAGGAAGAGCATTATTATAACAACCATGAAGGGATGATCTCCACACCCATGCTTTACAGGCTTGTGAATGCTACGATTGGCAAAGCCAATACGGGAAGCATTGAAAAAGAAGTGACAGAAATGAAAAAAAAGGCAGCCGCCGGCAAATACAGTGAAGCAGAAATGGAAGCCTGGAATCAACGAATGGAGGCACATGGCAACGACCCCAACTATTTTAAAACAACCCAGGGGAAAAAGGATCTGGCAATGGCACAGCAACTAAGAAAACAATATGGAAGTATATCAGCTTCCGACCAAGAAAAACTTCAACAAGTAAGAGACGCCAAAGCTTCTATGGATAAAAAGGAACAACAAGACCCGAATTACCTCGGTTCTGCACAGTGGGAGTCCGACAATCAAAAAATGCAACAAGCTTCCAGGCAAGGACTACAGGTGATGCAAAATTTTACCGGAGGAGCACTTTCGTTAAACAAACTGGAACTGCCTTTTATGATTGGAAATAAAATTCCCGTGGATGGAATAGTTGGAGATACAGGAAAAGGCTTATTGGTAGCCATATCAAGCGGTGCAGATGTAAATTACAACAGCACATTCACCATAACGCTGGAAAACATTCCGAATGACAAAGACAATATCAAACAGTGAAAACCTTAGCATTTATCATATTATTTTTATCAAGTCTCTCTCTTTATGAACAACGGTGCACGCAATGGCCAGCTGATTATCCCGAAAAGGTATTCACAGAAGCAACTTTCTTTTCCGGCAAACTACTTCCCGTAAATGCTATCACTCATGTTTCAGAGGCTCCTGCATTTTCGGGGCGTATGGTGGTCCCAATTTACCAAAAAGTATTTGGTAATCACACGTTACGCTATTCAATTCCGATTACTATAGGGCACACAAAATTGGAAGCAATGCTCGATACGGGTTCTCCCGGGATCCAGCTTTTGCCGGGAGCTACCCAATTCGGTGACTTTACTGCTACCACTCAAAAAACAAATATACACTATGGCTCCGGGATTAAGTTAGACGGTGTTGTTGCTAACGCATTGATCTCTATTGGCAATTTCCATAGCAATACACGGGTTCCAATTTCAGCAGTGCAAATTATAGGATGCGATTCAGCACACCATCATTGTCCCGTTTCGCAGATGCCTCAGCAGGATTACCGTATTGGTGGTACGGGAAATCCCCGTGAAGGATTTCAGGCAATTATAGGTATAAATCTTGCTGCGCATGCCAAAGTAAACAATCCTTTACCAGAAATGGGAATACATACATGGATCATCATCCTACCTAAACCCGGAGATAAGAAGCCGGGGGAGCTAATATTAAACCCCGAACAGGCAGATCTTGCAGGATACACACTCTTTCATTTAAATCTGGCAAGTACACCAAAAGATGGCATTACTTCATGCATCACCAACCTTAGAACAAATAAAAAAGTTTGCGGGCCCACTATGTTAGATACCGGGAAGCCCGGCATTACAGTTATTTCGGCACGGGAAGGCAATAATCATCCCAGCCGGTTCCGGGTGGGAGATCCGGTAACAATCAATTTTACGAATCAGAACGGCGAAAGCCTAACCCCTGAATTATTTACTGACAACGCTGACGGAGCCGGTCATATAAGGGTTTCTCCACCAAAAAAACATCAAATCGACAACAGTGTGTACGCGGGAATTCTTCCATTCTTTGACTATAGTGTTCTTTATGAAAGTAATCAAAATATTATCGGACTTAAAACCCGGAATCCGGGATTAAAAAATAGGACGGCGGCTATAAAGTAATGGCAGCAGGCTGAAAGTAAGCTGGATAAAAAAAAGAGAAATCCTATTTAGAAGAACGGTAGATCAACTTTTTCTGCATTTTTTTATTTCGAAAATAACAGTTTGTTGATTTAAAACTTATCTCGTTCAATATGATCATGTTCAGGACAGGTAAATGTTAGATACGCTGAAAAATATTCTTCCGTAAAATTATAAAACCATGAAAAAAAAGTTTTTCTTTTTCACGTTACTACTTATGCCTGTTTATTTTTTTGGGCAATCAAAAGATCTGCAAAAACAAATAGAAGAGGCCAAGAAAAAAATGGCCCAACTACAATCCAGTCCTCAATATAAAGAGGCAATGCAAAAAGCGAAACAGGCTATGGAAAAATTAAAATCAGATTCGGGAGTTCAAAATCAAATAAACGAGGCTAACGCGAAGCTTAATTCTATAAAAAAAACAAATCCCGCATTAAGCAATGTCCAGGTTCCTGATTTAGACAAAATGCCAACGCCGAAAATGCCTGATTTCTCCTCGATGACCAAACGCCTTGACAATGCCTCTCACAAATTGGAAACATATTCGCAAACCATGAACCAAACTATTCCGAAACAAAACATCTCACATCATGCAGAAAAACTCGATAAATTATCCAACACAGAATTAATGGCCCTTGCAACAAGCATAACAAAAAATGTTGAATCCAAACTCAATCGCCTGCAACTGGATCAGCTTGATAAAATGCTAAAGGATACTTCTATCAATATTGCCGGTACCGGCGCTTTTATGCTCGCTTCAGGCGCCTCCACAAATGCCGCTCTCTTTCTGATCTGCAAGGGCATCCTGAAAAAGCCGGGAGACCTTTGGGCCATTAATGATTTAGGCGTTTATTACCGTGATGAAAAAGATTACGAAAAAGCATTACAGTGTTATATTTATGCCAATGCTTTAGACACAGCAGATAATACGGCCATTAATACCAATATTGGCTGGGCTTCTGCCTATTACGGTGATTTTGGTACGGCCAATAAATACTTCGACAATGCACTCGTCGTTAATAAGGATTTCCAAAGCGCCAACGAAGGCAAAGCCATGGTAGCTTACGCCAAAGGCGACATTGCTGCCTTATTTCAATGCCTGACAAAAGAAATAAAATATATGGGGATGAGTTCAGGGAACGCCGGGCCTTCTGCTCCGTTTGCGAATATCTGTGGAAGTGTGAGTACACAACAAAATGCCGGCAATCTCGACCATCAAACCACCGATCCCACAACCGATCATACATTTGACAATCCGGAAACGAACCCCGGTAATGCACCTCCAACTCCTCCCGGCGCCGATGTAGATGACGTAACTTATACGCGCTATAAAAAAGTTTTTGTTGCCAGGCCAGAAGATATTGGAAAAGCTATCGCTGAGGTGAATAGACAGGATATTGAGTCTGTCAAAGAAATGAAAACCCGTCTTACCCAATTAACCCAGCAGGTAAAAACATTGAAACCGTTGGGTCAAAAGCCTTACGTGGATGAAGAAGGCTATTTGATTTATCCAAGCAGCTTTGAAAGATATGTTAACCTGCTGCCTGCTATTGAAGAATCCTACGACAAAAGGCTGGCTTGGTTTCAACAAAAACTGGAAAAGAAATTAGAACCTTTGGGGAAAGATGTGGCTACCCGGGATGCAGACATGATGCATTTGTATGAGAAGGAACTGGAAGCCTGCCCGATCATTAAAGACAAATATGGTGGCGAAACCACTGATTCAAATTGCGTAAAAGCTGTAGAATGCAAATGGTATCCCAAAATGTATAATTCGAAAAATAACGATCTGGACATGGTGGCTAAAATGTGGGACGATTATTATGCCCAAATAGCCAAAAGTATTCAATGGTATCTTGACGCAACGGCCCCACTCATCAGCAGGGTGCATGAAGAAGGTTGGAACAGCTATTTAAATGCCTACAGAGAGTATAAAGTCAGGGTAGGAATTATACGCGCTTACGGCATGTGGCAAGACTGTCTCGGCAAAATAGCAACCTCTGTATGTGCTTTTGTTAAACTGACTACGCCATCTTGTCCGCCACTGCATGTCAGGGCTGTAAATCCTCCCGATCCTTTTTCAAAAAAACCGAAGCACATCAAAGAATTTGAAGGTCCCTGCTACGACCAAAACTATCCTTTATTTATAGGCGGGGGTATAGAAAGCACCTGTCACGGTGATAAATTTTACATAGGCGGAGGACCTTTCAAAGTATTTTATTCGCATACTACGGATCAGATAGCCGCAACAAACCAGGGCTTTAGCAATCAGGTTGGGTTGGATGTAAGCGTAAGCAAAGATTTGGACATTGTAAAAGTTGGCGATGAAGAAGAGGGTAAAACGCTTGTGTCTGCAAGCGCAGGAGTAGAAGGTTCTGCAAACTTAAATTTTGACAACGATTGGAGTTTTACAGGAGGTAATTCCAGCGTCAGCGCTTCTACCAGTATTGGAGATATGAATATTATCAGTATAAAAGCAAGCAGAACAGTGGAAATGGTTAGCGGGCAGTTGAATATAAACCCGCTATCTGTAACGACCAGTAGTGATTTAAAGTAATAAAATATTCACCGTAACAAATTTCTAAACCTAAAAACCATGAAAAAAATATTATGTATCTCGCTGTTGTTTTTATGTTTCATAAAAGATGTAAAAAGCCAGGGCTGCAGTTGGGCTCCTGCTGACTGTCCCGATCATTCGAGCATCGCAGATTCTAAAGATAGTTTAATAAGACTTGGCAATGGATTGCTGCCACAGGAAATCTTCATGCAGAATTCGATGAGAAATTTGGTTACCCAAATGATGGAAAATGCTGCAAAAAAGCTGGGTTGGCAAATAATTGAATTGGACGAACTGACCAATCTGAATCCTCTGCAAGGTGCGGCACCTCTTATAAACTTCGTTCGCCGAGGGAATTTGGAATTGCTTTTCAGTTCATAGTAAACAAAGATTCATTGAATACCTGGCGCAACTGGCTGATGGATTTTAATGAACAATATGATAATGCAGGAAAAACAGCTTTTCAGCAGGTTAAGGATGTTCAAAACAGTCCCCAATATCGGCAATATTATGATTCTGCACAGCATTACACCAAACTGTATACAGATTATATAACGGCTCATCCAAAAGTTACTACTGCTGTCGAGACCCAGATGAAATATTTAATAAAACAACAAGATAAGTTCATCAACAAAATGAACAATATGACTAAAAATTCCGGGAATTCCTCCGAGCCAAGTCTTGATGATCTTGACAAGGAAAAAGATAAAAAAACGCTGCAATTTAAAGACGGCACTATGGTGCAGGTTTTCTTTGAATTTAACCCAAGCGTAGCGTTAATCAATACCTCCAATGAAATAAAGACAAAGGAAATACATGTGCCCGGAACTAAACTGGCGAAGGAAGTTCTTCTTGGCGATCCTGAATTGAATTCCTTGCCATGGCATTTTGAAAGCTGGCCCAACATGAAAGTATTATTGCTCGGCAATTGGCTTTCGAAACCCGTAGATCAAAACTATAGTGCGGCTTACGGATTGGGCGGACAGGGAGATGAACACACCCCCAAAAAAATCAAGAGTGATAAAGTTCAAACGATTGCAATTCATGTAATGGGAAATTCAACCAACATGGATAAACTCATTCAACAATTAGATATCAATAAATTGAACAAAGCAATCGTAAAAGACTAATGATTGCTCGGTTTTATCACCTTTCTCTACCTAAAGTAAACCAACAAAAAAGGAAGATTTCTATTTTAATTGCTACTCTAATTCTTCATCAGTAAAAGATTGAGAACTCAGGTTGATCATGCTTCCCATAAGGTCTTTAAATTCAATTTTACCTTCCAAAACTTTTTTGCTTATCAATGAAAATGCTGATAAACCATGCAATACAAACTCCATCAACAAAGCATTTTCTTTATTATTTGCTGAAGGAAAATGTTTTTTTACCAAACCAAACAATCCATCCACTTTATAAAGCATTTGAATTTTGTCTTCATCTTTCAGATCAAATGAAAGATTCAGTTGTTTACCTGAATCAAACCAATGCGTAATTGCTCTATAAGGATTTTCATCCACTACCGCCGCTTCCCGGCTGTTTCTTCTCTTCTTTAAAGATTCAGGATTCGGAAAATATTTTACAAACTGGGTGCGAATGGCTTTTTCCAATAAATTATACGCTACCTGGTAAGGGCCTTCCTGCTCTCCTTCATACACCAACTCAATTTTTCCGGTGATGGAAGGAATAATGCCAGTAAGATCGCTAATCCAAACCTGTGTTTCTTTTTCTTTGTTCATGATGGCACGCCTTTCCGCAGCACTCACCGCGTTTTCAAAAGCAGAAATAGTAAGCCTTGCAGAAACACCACTTTTCTTATCTACAAATTCACTTCCTCTTGCTTCAAACGAAACCTGTTCTACCAAACGTTTAACCAGATCACTCACCTGAACTTTTTTCACCTGGTCACTGTGAATGGAAGCTTCCTGTTCGGTGATGAACAAAGAGTTTTCAATATTGGTTGGATAATGGGTAAGTATCTGGCTTTCGATACGATCTTTAAGAGGTGTTACAATAGCGCCACGATTAGTATAATCTTCAGGATTAGCAGTGAAAACAAACATAATATCGAGAGGCAATCTTAATTTAAAGCCACGAATTTGCAAATCGCCTTCTTCCAAAATATTGAAAAGTGAAACCTGGATGCGTGCCTGCAAATCCGGCAATTCGTTGATCACAAAAATGCCGCGGTTGCTTCTTGGAATAATCCCGTAATGAATCACTCTTTCATCTGCATAACTCAGTTTTAAATTCGCTGCTTTTATCGGGTCAATATCGCCGATAAGGTCAGCAACACTTACGTCTGGCGTTGCTAATTTTTCTCCATATCGCTCGCTGCGGTGCAGCCATGAGATAGGCGTATCATCACCTTTTTCTTTTACCAGATCACGCGCATATTTACTGAGTGGCCTAAAAGGATCATCATTTACTTCGCTTCCTTCTACTACAGGAATATATTCATCCAGCAATTCGGTCATCTGGCGCGCCATACGGGTTTTTGCCTGGCCACGTAAACCGAGAAAAAGAATATTATGACGTGAAAGAAGCGCTCTTTCTGTATCAGGAATAACCGAATCTTCATAGCCAATAATGCCACGAAAAGTAACATCTTTTTTTCCTATCTTCTTGATAAGATTTTCGCGTAATTCTTCTTTTACTGATCTTGGTTTGTAATTGCTTTCTTTAAGTTGTCCGAGGGTCTTTATGTCTGTTATCTGCATTATTTTTTCTTATTTTCTCCTTTATTCGATTCTTTTGAATCTACGATTATTCTTATGTAAAAGTTCATCCGCGAATTTATTTTAATAAACTGTTTTTCTTTTTCCACTTTCAAAATCTTTGAAGATAAAAGCGCCGAGCCTATCAAGGGATGCAAAGAAAGCCTTTCCATTATTGGTTTCTGTAAATTCTGTAACAAATCTTTGAAGATATGGATCGCTGGCAATCATAAAAGTTGTGATAGGGATTTTTAGTTTTTTGCATTGTGCAGCAAGATTCATGCAACGGTTCAAAATTCTCCTGTCAACACCAAAACTGTTTTTATAATACCGCTTACCCACTTTTAAACAAGTAGGTTTTCCATCAGTGATCATAAAGATTTGTTTGTTGGGATTTTTTCTTCTTCTCAAAATATCCATTGCCAGTTCAAGACCGGCAACGGTGTTTGTATGATAAGGGCCAACCTGCAAATAAGGAAGATCTTTGATTTCAACTGTCCACGCATCATTTCCAAAAACGACAATATCCAAAGTATCTTTTGGATATTTGGTAGTGATCAGTTCGCTCAAGGCCATCGCCACTTTTTTTGCAGGTGTAATTCTGTCTTCGCCATACAAGATCATGCTGTGCGAAATATCGATCATCAAAACGGTAGAAGTTTGCGTTTTGAAATCAGTTTCACGAATTTCAAGATCATCTTCATGCATCATGAAACTTTCTGTTCCATGATTGATCTGGGCATTGCGGATGGAAGAAGTAAAATCAATTTGTTCCAACGTATCTCCAAACTGAAAAGGTCTAGTTTCCGGATTGATCTCATCGCCTCCTCCCGGCTTAAATGTATTGTGATTTCCTGTCTTGGATTTTTTAAGCTTACCGAAAATTTCTTCCAGACTCCGTTTCCTGATCCCCTGCTCGGTCTTAGGCGTAATCTTTATTTCACCGGTTTGTTTATTGTCATCGATATATCCTTTGTCTTTCAGATCTTCAATAAAATCACCCATTCCATATTCATCATTGGTAAGATTATATTCTTTATCCAGTTCAGTGAGCCAGCTAAGGGCCTCACCTACGTCGCCACTTGTATAAGTGAGCAACTGCATGAAAATATTCAACAGATTTTCAAACGTTGATTTACTATTTTCATTGGGATCGAATTTTGAAAAATTATTAAACCGCATTTATGATTTTTAATCTTTTTTAATAAACGTAAAATAAAAATTACTGGTTTTTGTTCGTTCACTATTAGCATTCGGCCCTTTTGCATTCAGCTTATTGCTTTCTCCCTTTCCGCCTTCCTTTGCAATTTACTTCACAAACATTTTTTTTAATTAACTGCTGTGTTAAAAATAGAAAATCCCGGCTTCATTAAAGTCACCGGGATTTCAATTTTTTACTTTACGGTAAAACTATTGTGTTTTATCATGTGGTTGCGTATCTCTTTTAGGCGCTGGCAAATTATTGATTGTCTTGTTAGCACTTTCCGGAGAAGGTTGTTCCACCGGAGGTTTCATAAAATATTGCTCCATACCCTGCAATTGTTGTAGCATTTGTTGTACGATCTGGTTATCGTAAGCCAGATACTGTTGCCTGTTTTCATCAAGGCTGTTGTAGTACATCACTTGTTGCTCAAGGTCTGCGCGTAAATTATCAGAGACTTTCTTAGCCAGGGCGGTATCGCCGGCTCTGTAGCAAGCTAATAAAAACTGGCCGGAAATCTGGTCCTGCTGTTCCCTGCGTGAAGCCATTCCATAAGGGAAATTTTGTTGCAACATGTTCTTATCACATCTCTCAAGTAGATCCCTCGCTTCTTTCATTTTTCCGTTTTCGGCCAGATTTCCTGCAACCTGTGCATATTGCATTCTCAAAGTATTTAAATGGCGGCGGTTTTCTTCATCAAAATAAGTTCCTGGTTTGTCAGCCCCACCAAAAGCAAATTTTTTCATCATCACATCGTAGGCCCAATCCCGGTTCACATCTGCATTTTTCACAGGAACCAATCTGTAGGTAAGGCCATCTGTTCTTAAATATTGCTGAAAGCCGAGATCTCCATAAGGAGAGGTAAAATAAATCGGCCGTTTCCATTTATTGGCAGCAATGATATTAAGGATAGCACTTTCGTTTTTGAGCAAGGCGTTTTTAGGAATAGTGAAATCCAGCTTCGCCAATACGGTATCGTCAGGATTTACAGTTCCGTTCTCCCTTACCAAAGCAGTATCAACCGGCACTTCTACATTTTTTGTTGGAAAAATGTTCAGGAAGTCATTGCCATTTTGGTACATTCTTGAAGGATTGTCACTTCCGGCATAATCTTTCATCATCGTATAAAGATCCATCGGTTTAGTTTGATCCACCTTTGCACCGGGCAAATCAGGGAAGTAATAAATAGCATCCCTGTTGCTTCCGATAATTTGTTCCGGTGTCCAGATGATCGGAATCGGAGCACTTTTATTTATTTTATAACGCAATTGATTCAAATACCAATCGGTTCCGAGCAGGCTGGAATTGATTACTCTCACATCTCTTCGGATGCCAAGCACTTCCTGGTCGAACCAAAGCGGATAGGTATCATTATCACCAAACGTAATCAGTATGGCATTCGGTGCGCAACTTTCCAGGTAATCTTTTGCAATATCTCTTGCCAAAGTTTTCTGGCTCCTGTCATGATCATTCCATTCCTGGCTGCCATCAAAACAGGAACCGCCAACAAACATAACCCTGCTGCAACATAATTAGCCATTTTAGGCTTCATGTATTTATCAAAAAGTTCCTTTACATACATTACCCCGATTCCAATCCAGACCGCGAAGGCGTAAAATGAACCTACATAGGCATAATCACGTTCCCTTGGTTGATTACCTGCCTGGTTCAGATAAAGTACTATTGCAATGCCTGTAAAAAAGAACAGCAGTCCTACTACAAGCGTATCTTCTTTATCTTTTTGATACTGATAAATAAGTCCAAGAAGCCCTAAGTATCAATGGCAATGCAAATAATTTATTATGGGATTTGTTTTCTTTTAAACTTTCAGGCATTTTGCTTTGATCGCCAAGTCGTGCATTATCCCAAAACGAAATTCCGGTTATCCAGTTTCCATCCCGCACATTTCCCATATCTATCCCCTGCAAATCATTTTGTTTTCCCGCAAAATTCCACATGAAATACCGTATGTACATCCAGTTGAGCTGGTAGCTGAAAAAGAAAGCAATATTATCAGCCATTGTAGGTTTTTCATAATAAATGCCGGTTTTTTGGTCTTTCTGAATGCCGGCAAAATTGGCGTAATAATCAGCATGCCCCTGGTCATTGCTGTTGTCCCACATTCTTGGGAAAAAATGAATATCGACAGGATGCATACTTCAGTCACTACTTTCTTTACCCTTCTTTCACATATTTATTTTTTCCTTTCACATAAGTGTTCATCTACATAGGTCTGATTCGTTCGGTCTACATTCCGCAGTAAAATCCTGTCCTTTTAAAATCGGCCAGTCGCCATATTGTTCACGGCTAAGGTAGCCTTCAAGGCTCAAAGGATTATCCACATTGAACATATCAATTGCCGGGTCAGCATTTGAACGGATCATCGTGGTGAAATAAGTTGAAAAGCCTAACAAAATGAACGCAAAGCTCCACATGGCCAGCCTTAAAAAGTTCCAGTTCTTTCTCTTCGCCAACCGCAACATGAGGTAAATCAAAACGGCGATAAAAACAAAGAAGAAAGTAAACCCTGTAAAGAAAGGCAGGCCAAAACTATTAGTAAAAAGTATATCAAAATCTGAAGCAAGTTTAATGCTCCATTGTATCATGGGAACCTGCACAATACCTGTAACCACACAAGCTGCAATGAACGCCCAAAAGGTTCCCCATTTGGTTACTTTATAGCGTTTAAAATAATACACCATCACAATGGCCGGAATGGTAAGAATAGGCAACAAGTGAACACCAACAGCAAGACCAATCATATAGAAGATTAATATGAGCCATTTGTCTGCCGGGGTAAAATTTCCTTTTACACCTCTTAATTTTTCCTGCGTAACCGCATGTTCCCATTTAAGCACAAGCCAAAATACGATAGCAGTAAAAAAGGAAGAACTTGCATAAACTTCAGATTCTACGGCGCTATACCAAAAAGAATCGCTAAACGTATAAGCAAGTGCGCCCACCACACCTGCAGCCATGATGGTAAAAATCTGGGTATTGGTAAGAGTTCCTTCATTGTTTTTTTCAATAATTTTTCTTGCAAAGTGAGTGATGGTCCAGAATAAAAATAAAATACAAAACCCACTCATTAGCGCACTCATCGTATTGAGACCAAGAATGGCATTATTAGGATTTGAAAAAGGTATCATAAACAACCTTCCAAGCATGATAAACAACGGCGCTCCGGGTGGATGTGGTATTTGAAGCTTATAAGCGCTGGAAGCAAATTCACCGCAATCCCAAAAGCTGCCGGTGGCTTCCATAGTTGATAAATAAACGATGCAGGCAATAATACAAATAGCCCACCCGGTAATGTTGTTGATACGTTTATAACTCATATTATGGATTTATCGAAAGAAGGGACAAATATAAAGCTATGATTGCTACAATTCAATTCGCTGTTTTTTTTTTACACAAAGGATTGTTAATTTGTTTTTACAATTAATCAACAGTAAATAAACAAAAAACTCTTTTTTTATTTGCCACAATAAAATTTTTAGGCTTACTTCATCTAATTTTGATTTTTAAGACGAATTCCGGTCATAAAAAAATCATGATTCCACTTCATTGAAAAAAGCATTCCTCCAACTTCATTTAGCCGTAATGCTCGCCGGTTTTACCGCTATTCTTGGGAAATTAATACAATTAAATGAAGCGCTCCTGACCTTTTACAGGATGCTACTTAGCGCCATTATTCTGGCTGCATTTTTGTTTTATAAAAAGCGATTACAAAAACTTTCGCGGAAAAATATTTTAAAGCTTTTCGGAGTTGGCGCGATCATTTCCCTTCATTGGGTTACGTTTTACGGAAGTATTAAATATTCAAATGTTTCGGTTTCAGTTACTTGCTTATCAACAATAGGTTTTTTCACTTCTTTTTTTGAACCGTTGATCATGAGAAGAAAAGTTGATTTTGTAGAAGTGTTTTTGGGAATGCTTGCCATTGCCGGCGTTTACCTCATTTTCAATTTTTATCCTGAATATAAAACGGGAATTATGTTTGGGATTATTTCTGCAATGCTGGCATGCATTTTCCCGATTTTTAATAAGAAATTACTTAGCAATTTTTCTCCAAATACGGTTACGTTTTATGAAATGAGTGGAGGTTTTTTAGCCCTTTGTTTTATAATCCCTGTTTATCTTCATTTTTTCCCGGCGGCTTATTATTTGCCAACTCTAAGTGATTGGCTTTGGCTGATTTTACTGGCTGGTGTTTGCACCGTTTTCGCTTTTAATCTTAGCCTGAATGCTTTAAAACATATTACCGCTTTCACTACTAATCTTACTTATAATTTTGAACCGGTATATTCTATTATACTTGCCTTTATTATTTTTAAAGAAAACAGATTCCTCGGGGCCAGGCTTTTATTATGGCATCACTTTAATATTGCTTGCAGTCACTTTGCAAATGATGAGAGTTTACCAGGAAAAGAAAACAAGGAAACTTTGATTTTTTAGAGATATTTGATTGTATAAGAGACCTTCGCAAACGCTTCAAACATTTTAGTGACGCCACAATATTTTTCCTGCGAAAGTTTCACTGCTTTTTCTACTTTGGGTTCGTCGGCTTTATCTACTTTAATGGAATAGTTTACAACTACTTCGTCATAAATTGCCGCTTCGGCTTCGGTAAGATGGGCATCAACTTTTATAGAAAGATCAGAAAAATTTACACGCATTTTATTTAAAATACCAACGACATCAAGGCCGGTGCAACCGGCAAGTGAAACCAGCATAAGTGCTTTGGGCCTTGTTCCAAGGTTTTTTCCGCCGCGTGATTCATCGGTATCAATTTCAATTTTATGCCCGTTGATATCGGCAGTAAAATTCATTCCGCCATTAAAAACCGCGTTTATTGAAGAATTTGCCATGTTATAATTTATTGAAAAACAATAGAAGCAAAAATAATCCTTTTAGATGTGAGATTTTACAGCCGCTGAAATTTGCGATGAACTCATGGCTCCGGATTGGCGCCATAAAACTTTTCCTTCTTTAAAAAGGATTAAGGTAGGTACACCTTGTATCTTAAACTGTTGCGCCACGGCAGGATTTTTATCAATATCAATTTTTATCACTCTTAATTTGCCTGTATTGTTTTGGGCAAACTTTTGTAACTCAGGTGCCATCATTTTGCAAGGACCGCACCAGGTGGCGTGAAAATCAACCAAAACCGGTTGTGAGCTTTTTATTACATCTCCAAATGTTTCCATGCTAATTGTCCATCAGAAATTGTGCCCATTTGAATATAAGCGATGGGAAGGTAAAAGCGTCATTTCTTGAAATAAAAAACTGCCAGATTTGTGGCTTCACTATAGCAGCTCTGCCTCAATGGCTTTATAATTCGTTAATTCTAACCTGTATCTTATTTTTTTGGTTGAAAAATCTATATTTATTTTTCAGGTAATTATTTGTTTATTACCTTTGCCGTCCGAAAAAAATAGATCATCATGGCCAGAGTATGTCAGGTAACAGGAAAAAGACCAATCACAGGTAATACTGTTTCGCATTCAAACATTAAAACCCGAAGAAGGTTTCTTCCGAATCTGCAGAAAAAAAGATATTTTCTCGCAGAAGAAGATAAATGGATTACCTTGAAATTATCTACTGAAGCCATCCGCACTATCAATAAAAACGGGCTTTATTCTGTAGTAAAAGAAATGCGTGCAAAAGGCATTAAGATCTAAATCATTTTTTAAACATTTGTTATGGCAAAGAAAGGAAACAGGGTTCAGGTAATTTTAGAATGCACAGAGCATAAGGCTACAGGACAGCCTGGCACAAGCCGTTATATTACTACTAAAAATAAAAAGAATACGCCTGAACGTTTGGAATTGAAAAAATTCAACCCGATTTTAAAAAAAGTTACTGTTCATAAAGAAATTAAATAATCATGGCAAAATCAGCAAAAACCGCGATAAAAACCAAGGACCAGAAAGCAGTAGCAGACGCTAAAAACTGGACCAAAGTGGTGCGCACTGTTCGCAGTCCAAAAACAGGATCTTATACTTTTAAAGAATCAATTGTTCATAAGGACAAGATCAAAGAACATTTGGGAAGTTAAGAGTGGCTGCTTAAAATTTTTATTAAAGCTATCCTGCCTAATCGCGGATAGCTTTATTTATTTTTACCATTTTAATTAATAATTTAATATGGGATTATTTGATAAAATATTCGGCAAAAAAGAACAAAAAGAAAGCCTCGACCAGGGATTGCAAAAAACCAAAGAAGGCTTTTTTGATAAGATCACAAAAGCAATTGCCGGAAAAAGTACTGTAGATGAAGATGTATTGGATGATCTGGAAAATGCTTTGGTAAGTGCAGATGTTGGTGTTGACACAACCGTTAAGATCATAGATGGAATTGAAAAAAGAGTAGCAAGAGATAAATACGTAAACACAAGTGAACTAAATACAATTTTAAAAGAAGAAATTCAATCGATTTTAGTGGATGCTCCGCAGGACACTTCTTATATAAATTACGAATTGCCTTCGGCCATAAACCGCACGTGATTTTAGTGGTGGGCGTAAATGGCGTAGGAAAAACCACTACCATCGGAAAATTGGCGCACAATTTTTCATTGGCAGGAAAATCTGTTTTACTGGGAGCGGCAGATACTTTTCGCGCAGCGGCTGTAGATCAATTGAATATTTGGAGCGAAAGAACCAACGTGCCAATTGTGAAACATGCAATGGGTTCCGATCCCAGCGCTGTTGCTTTTGATGCCGTTCAAAGTGCTATTGCAAAAAATGTTGATGTGGTGATTATTGATACTGCAGGAAGATTGCACAACAAAATTCATTTGATGGATGAATTGAATAAAATTAAAAGATCGGTAAATAAAGCTTTGCCGGGCGCACCTCATGAAGTGATGCTGGTTTTAGATGGAAGTACCGGACAAAATGCATTGGAACAGGCGCGTCATTTTACAGCGGCAACAGAAGTGACCGCACTTACTATTACAAAACTTGATGGAACAGCGAAAGGCGGAGTGGTTCTGGCCATTGCAGACCAGTTTAAAATTCCGGTGAAGTTTATTGGTGTTGGAGAAAAAGCAACCGATCTTTTGGTGTTTGATAAAAAAGAGTTTGTGGATAGTTTGTTTGGAGGAGTGAATAGTTAGCTTCATCCCAACCCATTCTCCAGAAAGGAGAAGGACGCGCTTTATTAAGGAATGCGCTCAAGTATATGAATTGGTGTAATTCTTGGCTAAAAAATCAGTGAAAATCTGTGTAATCAGTGGCAAAAAATGAAAACAAAAAATAAAAAAGACAAAGTAAATATAATCACACTTGGCTGTAGTAAAAACATGGTCGACAGTGAAGTGCTGAGTGGACAATTGGCTGCTGCAGATATCAATGTCTTGCATGAAAGTAAAAAGCTGGATCATAATATTGTGGTGGTAAATACTTGCGGATTTATTGATAAAGCAAAGGAAGAAAGCATCAATACAATTCTTGAACAAGTTGAATTAAAAAAACGTGGAAAGCTTGATAAAGTCTATGTTACCGGTTGCCTGAGCGAACGCTACAAACAAAATTTGGAAGATGAAATTCCGGAAGTAGATGCTTTTTTCGGAACGATGGAATTGCCTTTTTTATTGAAAAAATTCGAAGTTGATTATAAAGCAGAATTGGTTGGTGAAAGATTATTAAGCACACCTAACCATTATGCCTACCTGAAAATAAGTGAAGGGTGTAACCGTACCTGCGCTTTTTGTGCCATTCCACTGATGCGGGGCAAACATGTAAGCCGGCCAATTGAATCTTTGGTAGAAGAAGCAAAAAATTTGGTTTCACGAGGCGTAAAAGAAATTATGTTGATCGCGCAGGAACTAACTTATTACGGTTTGGATATTTATAAAAAAAGGGAATTACCTCGTTTACTGCATGCGCTTGCAGATATTCCGGGATTGGAATGGATCAGGTTGCATTATGCGTATCCGTCCAAATTTCCGATGGAAATAATTGATGCGATGAAGGAAAGAGAAAATATTTGCAATTACCTTGATATGCCTTTGCAACATGCGAGCAACAGAATGTTGAAATCAATGAAAAGGCAAATCACACGTGAAGAAATGGAAGATATTATTGGTGAAATAAAAAATAAAATTCCGGGTATTTGCCTGAGAACCACGCTCATTGCTGGTTTCCCCGGAGAGACACAGGATGATGTAGAAGAGATTAAAAACTTTTTTGAAAAAAATTGAATTTGACCGCGTTGGCATTTTCACTTATTCCCACGAAGAAAATACCATTGCTCACCAATTAGAAGATGATGTTCCTGAAGAAGAAAAAGAAAGACGTGCCCAGGAAATAATGGAAGTACAGCAGGAAATTTCTTATCAAAAAAATGAGGAAAAAGTCGGGCAAAACTTTTAAAGTGATTATTGATAAAAAAGAAGCCGGAAAATATTTGGGACGAACAGAATTTGACAGCGTGGAAGTAGATAATGAAGTGATCGTGAATTCTGATAAAAAATTATCTCCGGGTCGAGTTTGTGAACGTAAAAATCACCAATGCTTTTGACTACGATCTTGAAGGAGTGGTAGTTTAACACAACGAGTAAACGAACAAATAACTCTCAATTTATTTCAATCACATCCTGTATTTCTTCCTCAGACTCACTTCTCAATTGATGCAAAGGCTCGCTGATACCGACTTTATAAATATGAGGATTATTAAATCGCTTGTGTTCTTCCGGTAATTGTTCAGTCTTTTCTTCACAAATTTTGCAATATCTGCCGGTTCATTATTTTTCAAAAAGATTTGCCCTTAGTCCATAACCTTATGAAGCAAAGGAGTCGCCATGTTTATATCAAGCGATTTACTTTTTTCAATATCATAAGGATGAATCATTTTAGAAGGAACAGGATCGTTGGCAAGAGCAATGGCGTCGGCTACAAAAAAATTGGTTTCATCCGTGAAACGATATACTTGTTTAATTCCCGGAAGTGTGACTTTTTGAATATTTTCTGAAAGCTTTAGTTTCGGTTCGCCGTTAATCTCGCTTAATTTATAAACACCATCCAGTGCGGCATCGGGTTGGCCAGTTGCCAAACTGGTACCAACACCAAAAGAATCAATGGGCGCTTTTTGTTCCAACAAACTTTTAATGAGATATTCATCAAGTTGGTTAGAAACTATAATCTGTACTTCCTGCAAACCTGCATCATCAAGTTGTTTACGGGCTTTTTTAGAAAGATACGCAAGGTCGCCGCTGTCAAGCCTTATCGCTTTCAATTGCTGGCCTTTTGCCTTCATTTCATTGGCAACAATAATCGCATTAGGAATTCCACTTTTCAAAGTATTGTAAGTGTCAACAAGCAGCGTGCAATTATGCGGTTCTGCTTCCGCGAATTTTCTAAAAGCGGTCAATTCATTTTCTTGACTTTGAATAAATGAATGCGCCATAGTGCCCACAGCCTTTACATCATATTTTTTTGCAGCAAACATATTTGAAGTGCTGTCAAATCCTCCGGCAATTGCCGCGCGGCTTGCAGAAATTCCTCCGAGCGATTGCGCTCTTCTCAAACCAAATTCACTCAAATAACGATCTCCGGCTGCGTAACGGATCCTTGCAGCTTTTGTAGCAATGAGTGATTGAAAATTCAAATAATTTAATAAAAGCGTTTCTATTAGCTGAACTTCCGCAAGGCCGCCTTGCACTTCCAGCAAGGGTTCCAGCGGAAAAGCCACTTCACCTTCCTGCATAGAACGAATTGTGCCTTTAAAACGAAAAGCTTCCAGCCACTATAAAAAATCTTTATTAAAACCTTGTTTACTGAGCCAATCGATTTCATTTTTATTATAGTGAAAAGTTTCAATAACCGGTAGCAATTGGCCCAGGCCGCAAAAAATAATATAGCCTCCGGCGAAAGGATTTTTTCTAAAAAAATAATCAAAACAAACTGGCTGGTCCTGCTTCTGTTCTTTAAAGTATGCTTCAGCCATTACCAGTTCGTACATATCTGTATAAAGGCCTGAGTTGGTTTGAATTGTAAAATCGTTGGGATCAGTCATTATGAAATTTTCTATGAAAAGCTTCAAATTATTAAGAAACTGTTTCGAGCAAAAATTGTTTTTCCGCCATTTCCCTGATGTTATCTCCTATTGCCAAAGATGCAGTGGCAGCAGGCGAAGGCGCATTCAAAACATGAATACTTGTATCACGATATTCAATTCTGAAATCATCGCGTGTATCGCCATCTTCGTTCAGCAACATCGCGCGAACACCAGAGCGGCCTGGTTTTATATCATCCATCGTAAGATCGGGAACAAGGCGTTGCAATGTTTTCAGAAAAAGTTTTTTTGAAAATGCTCTTCTGTATTCATTGATACCAAAACTCATATTTTGAAAAAATAATTTCCATGTACCCTTGTAAGTTAGGGCATCAATAGTATCTCTTAGATTAAAATCGGTTTTTCCATAACCTTCCCTTTTGAAAGTGAAAACTGCATTTGGCCCGCACTCTACTTCGCCATTGGTCATTCTTGTGAAATGCACGCCCAGGAAAGGAAAAGCAGGATTTGGCACAGGATAAATGAGATTTTTAATTTTATGTTTTGCTTCTTCAGTCAGTTCATAATAATCTCCGCGAAAACCAACTACTTTTTCTTTAATGTTAATATGATCTTTATGCTGCAAGCCGGTCGGCCTGCAAGCCACCACAAAAAATATTGAACCGGCTGCGATACGTTTCTTTGTTGGTCGAAATGATATTTATTCCGTTTTCTTTTTCAAAAGCTGTTGCTTCAGTATTTAAAACTAATTTGCTTTCCGGGTTGATCTCTAAAGCAATTTCAACCATTTTATCTGTTGCTTTCACATAATCAATAATGCCGGTACACGGAACCCAAATGCCCGCTATTCCTGTCACAAAATGGTTCATGCTCTTTGATTTGTTGTGCATTTATTTTTTCTATTCCTTCAATTTTATTTTCTAACCCTGTGTTGAAAATTTTATCGAGATAAGGCAATTCTGCTTCATCAGTTGCCACCACAATTTTACCGCAAACATCATGTGGAATATTATTTTCTTCTGCAAATTTTACAAGTGCCTTTCTTCCTTCCACACAATTTTTTGCTTTTAAAGAACCCGGCTTATAATACAAGCCGGAATGCATTACACCCGAATTATTTCCTGTTTGATGAAAAGCCAATCTCGATTCTTTTTCAATCAATACAATTTTTAAAGAAGGATGATGTTTTTGCAATTGATAAAAAGTAGCCGCTCCTACAATTCCTCCGCCGATAATGGCAATATCAAAAATTTCGTTTTCCAAAAAGTACAATTTAGGATTTATGTGAGATGGTTAGGTTTAATTAAGAATAAAAATGCTTATCCTGCAAAAATAAATTTTCTTTTTTATCAATTTTTATTTGAAACCAAAGCCATTACAATTTTGTAGATTTATCGGACTAAAAAATATTTACAAATGCCAACACAAGTCAACTGGCCGGAAGCCATCAAACCTTTATTAAAAAAATATAAAGACAAAAAACATCCGTTGGATTATGAAAATACTTACCAGCTTTTAGTTATGGTTGTCTTGTCTGCACGAGATTCGGACAGGCATATAAATCAGATAGCACCTGAATTATTTGAAGCTTTTCCGGACATGGAAGCACTCAGTCATGCTACTCCGGAAACTTTATTTCCTTTCATCGGGAAGATTCGCAATTTTGGAAACAAAACCAAATGGCTTATTTCTTTGGCGCAAAAAATTAAAACAGACGACAACATCCCTTTAACGCTGGAAGGGCTTACCGCGCTTCCCGGAATTGGAAACAAATCAGCAAATGTAATCATGCGCGAAGCAGGTGTGCCGCCTGAAGGCGTTATTGTTGATCTACATGTAGTGCGTGTAGCTCCGCGGTTGGGAATTGCTTCAGGTTCTGATCCGAAAAAAATTGAAAAGCAAATAATGGAAATGTTGCCTCAAAAGCAATGGGATGCCGGCATGGCAATATCTTTCCTGGGAAGAGAAATTTGCCGTCCTACACCGAAATGTGAAATTTGTTTGATGAATAATGTTTGTGCTTATTATAATTCTATCCGATAATTACAGTAAACGAACATTTATTAAAGATTTTTATTCTAAAGCAAAATCAAAAAGGTAATTCTATAGATTCCGGTTCTATAAATTCATGAGTATAATCATTTTCAAGAAAACTTATCGGTGAATCGGGCAAATTAATAATGTCTTTTTTGGAAAACCCCACGGTTCCCAATAACCCGCCAAAACCTGTGCAAACATATCATCATCCCATGGAGCAAATAAAGATTCAGAAGTAGTTTCTTCGGGAGGAAAAGACGTCAATAATCACTTTATCTTCCTCAACTTCAATATTATTTTTGCCACGATTTTTTAATAAATAATTAGAATACAAAAAACGGGCAGCCAATTCTTCAAACTGGATAGGATGCAAAATTTTTTCATCAATTTTTTCCAGAAGATTTTTTTCTTTTTGTGCTACAGCGCCATTATCCTGCAGGCATGCAACAATTCCAAAACCATTCATTCCGAGAGAAAAATTAAGATTGGTAGGTTCGTCTTTATAATTAAAAATATCTTTTGAATATTTCAATTTTACGATTTCGATGCTCCATGGTTTTACGCCTTCAAATTCCATTGGAACGATTAAAGATTGAAGCATGAGGTGAAACTTTGCAAACCTGTGTTTCAAAGTATGGCGAAAGTTTAAATTCTTTTCCATTTGGCCTTTTTTTCGAGCGACTAATTTCTAAAACAAGATCATTATACAATACGCCATAAACAAATTTTCCCATCCATAAAAACAAGCGTTCTTCCGGAATTTTTTTTACTTCTTCATAACCGGATTCAAACGCATTTTTTATTTCCAACTTCAAGTTTTTCAAATTCTTTTTTTACTTCTTCAGAACAAGGTAATTTTAAATCGCTCATAATGAATACCGGTTACCTGGTCCAGCATTTTAAATCTTTTATCCCTTAATGAAAAACGATCCAGGATCCAATCCGGGAAAACAGAAATTTTATGTTCAGAAGATGGCAAATCTTCGCCCGTTAAAAAACAGGTGTTTTCTTCAAAATGCAATGTTTCAAAAGGATTAAAAAGAGAAAGAGGCATGGGCGCAAAAATAAATAATCATCACATAAGGCCTGGAAAAATAGAAAATCGAATTATTTGTCGGTCTACTGTTTAGCCTGATATTTTTTGAAGAGAAGATAAAATTCGTTCCTTCGTTTCTTCATCGGTTAATATTTGAGGGACAAATTTTTCGCCTATTAATTTTTCATACAGTTCAATATAACGGTTACGGATAATCGAAATCCATTCATCACTCATTTCAGGTACCTGCTGGCCTTCTTTTCCCATAAAATTATTTTCAATAAGCCATTCCCTTACAAATTCTTTGCTAAGTTGCTTTTGTTTTTCTCCTTTTTGTTGTCTTTCTTCAAATCCATCTGCATAAAAATAGCGTGAACTATCCGGCGTATGAATTTCATCAATTAAAATAATTTCATTTCCCAATTTTCCAAATTCATATTTGGTATCCACCAAGATCAATCCTCTTTTTGCCGCCAATTCTTTTCCTCTTGCAAAAAGCTGTAAGGTATATTTTTCCAGTTGCTCATAATCTTCTTCGGAAACGATATTTTTTTCAATGATCTCTTCCTTGCTGATGTCTTCATCATGACCTTCGGCAGCTTTGGTGGAAGGGGTTATGATTGGCTGAGGAAAATAATCGTTTTCTTTTAAGCCTTCCGGCAATGCAACTCCGCACAAGGTTCTTTTACCTGATGAGTAGGTTCGCCATGCATGGCCTGTAAGATTGCCGCGAACCACCATTTCAACCTTAAAAGGCTCGCATTTATTTCCAATGGAAACATTTGGGGCGGGCGTATCTAACAGCCAGTTGTTACAAATATCTTTTGTGGCATTTAGCATATAGGCCGCTACCTGGTTCAACACCTGTCCTTTATTAGGAATTGGCCTTGGTAATATCACATCAAAAGCAGAAATGCGGTCGCTTGCGATCATTACCAAAAAGCTGATCATTTATGGTATACACATCTCTGACTTTTCCTTTATAAAAATTGGTTTGGCCCGGAAATAAAAATGAATTCATGAGAATAAAATTAGTTGCAAAAATGCGTATAATTTTTAGCAATCAAGGGAAAGAAAGATTTTAAAAAAGTCTATACTTAAAAATATATTTTAAATACATCAATACATATCTTAATTTGCCTAAGATTTGCTAACCAAAATCTATCGATATGAGAAAAAAAGCCCAAATTTCGTCTCTTTTTTTTCTTTTCTTTTTTCTTTCATTTGCAACTTTTGCCCAGCAAAAAACCATTAAGGGAAATGGTAACCAGTAAAACAACCGGAGAAGGTATTCCCGCGGTTTCAATAACGGTTAAAGGGGGTGATCGAAGGAACTTATACGGATGAGAAAGGAAATTTTTCACTTGACATCAAAGGAGTCACTTCCTTTAACACTGGTTATTTCATCAATCGGCTTCCAGCAGCAGGAAGTTGAGGTGAATAATTTATCAACACCTGTAAGTGTGTCGCTTGAAACCCAGAGTACGCTTGGGCAGGAAGTTGTTGTTGCGGCCACACGCACACCTTCAAAAATTCTTGAATCGCCTGTAACGATAGAAAGGATAAGCGCAGCAGAAATCAGGAATTCTCCGCAACCTTCTTATTACGATATGATCTCAAAACTAAAGGGCGTAGATGTGGTAAACGCGTCTCTCACATTTACCTCGCCAACAACAAGAGGCTTCAACGGAAGTGGGAATCTTCGCCTAAATCAAATTGTGGATGGAATGGACAACCAGGCGCCGGGATTAAATTTTTCTGTTGGAAGTATCATTGGTACAACCGGTTTAGATGTTGCCAGCGTTGAACTTTTACCCGGAGCTTCTTCTGCCTTATATGGGCCGGGAGGTATGAATGGAGCAATTGTGATCAACAGCAAAGATCCTTTTAGGTACCAGGGCCTTTCTTTAGAAGCCAAAACGGGGATTATGAACATTGATAATAAAGATCGTAGTGCTTCTCCCTATTATAACTTCCAGTTACGTTGGGCAGAAAAAGTGAGTGACAAATTTGCATTTAAATTGGGAGGTGAATATGTGGAAGCCAAAGATTGGGTGGCCAATGATTATCGAAACTACGACCGGCTTGGAACCGCAGGTAATTTGAAAAACGGGACAAGGGCAACCGATCCGAATTATGACGGCGTAAATGTGTATGGTGATGAAACTACAGCTGATATTCGCAGTAATGTATTAAATCCTTTGGCACAGGCTGCGCCATTTTATGCTCCTTATATTAATACATTTCCTGCATCTATTCCTGTTTCCAGAACTGGTTATGATGAAAAAGATATCGTGGATCCCAAAACATTTAATTTGAAAGTTTTTGGTGAGGCAAGCTATAAGATAACCGACAAAACTTCCTTAAATGCGGAAGGATATTGGGGAACGGGAAATACCGTTTACACAGGGAGCGACCGCTATTCTTTATTAAACCTGAAAATAGGCCAGTACAAAGTTGAACTGGTTAATACGAACTGGTTTTTGAGGGCTTACACCACGCAGGAAAATGCCGGCGAATCTTACAACGCCACGGTAACCACGAGGCTGGTAAATGAAGCCTGGAAACCAAGCGGCGGAGCAGATGGCTGGTACGCGCAATATGCAATTGCATTTTTGAATGCGAAATTAGCCGGCGAAACAGATATTGCAGCACATCAATATGCACGTGGGGTTGCCGACATTGGAAGGCCGGCACCGGGATCAGCGGAATTTAAAAAACTTTTCGACCAGGTAAGAAGTGTTCCTATTTCGCAGGGTGGTGGTTTGTTTGTCGACAAAACTGATCTCTATAATGTAGAAGGCCAATACGATCTTTCACCAAAAACTGCTAAAGTCGCTGATGTCCTGGTGGGCGCTAATTACAAAAGATACGTTTTAAATTCGGAAGGAACTTTATTTGCTGATTCTACCGGAAAAATTCCTATCAATGAGGTGGGCGCTTATGCCCAGATTACGAAGAGGCTTTTGAAAGACCGGTTTAAATTAATTGTTTCAGGTCGATATGATAAAAATGAAAATTTTGCAGGAAGATTCACGCCACGTTTTTCTGCCGTCATCAAAGTAGCTGAAGATAATAACATCAGGCTATCTTACCAGCAAGCCTATCGTTTTGGATCTACGCAACAGCAATGGATCAACCTGAGAGTAGCCGGGGGAACTGCCTTGATCGGGGGCGTGCCGTCTTTCAAAGAATATTATCATTTCGATACCAATCCGGTTTATGCAATCGATGATAATTTATTTGCGGGGAACCCACAGAAAGCCAACCTGGAGAAATTTAAGGCGGAAACAGTGAACTCGTTTGAAGCGGGATATAAAGGGCTCTTATTCGAAAAAAAATTATTGATTGATTTGTATGGATATTATGGAGTGTATCATGATTTTATTTCACGCACATTGGTAGCCCAATCAGTAAACAATGATAAAAGTGTGTTTACTGATACCGCAACCGTAAGAGCGAATCTTAACGATCCAAATTTGGTTACTACGTATTCAGTTCCAACTAACGTAAAAGGAAATGTAAATACTTATGGATTCGGCCTGGGATTAACGTATTCACTTCCCCACAACTTTCTGATAGAAGGCAATATTTCTTCAGATCACCTGGATAATGTTCCCGCAGGTTTTATTGCAGACTTCAATACCCCGGCTTTAAGAACAGGAGGCTCTTTCAGTAATACAGGATTTGGGAAGCAAAACAGGTTCGGCTTTAATGTCGCTTATCGTTGGCAGGACAAGATTGATTACGAAGGTGATTTTGCCAACGGGACTGTTCCCGCTTATCAAACTGTGGATGTACAAGTGAGTTACAAATTTTTTGATCCAAAAATTTTACTCAAAATAGGTGGCACTAATATATTGAATCAATACTATCGTAATGGTTTTGGAGACCCTGCGATTGGCGGATTGTATTATGTAAGCATTGGTTATAATGTATTTTAAAATCCAATTTTTGCTCATCTTTTAATAAAAGAATATGAAAAATATTAGCTTAAATAAAAGAACCTTTCAAATATTAATAGCGCTTATTGTTGCAATTTTTTTTACCGCTTCGTGCAATAAGCCACTTCCTGAGTCAACGCCCATTGATTATCCACCGGTGAACAACAGCTCCACTTCTATTGGCGAATTGATCAGTTCCGATACCAGTTACAGTTTCTTTGCTGCAGCTGCGACTAAAACGGGGCAGCTCACGCAATTAAATGCAGACAGCACAGAATACACAGTTTTCTTGCCTACCAACAATGCATTCCGGGCATCCCACATTCCTTCGATTGAGGTTTTAAATACATTGCCTGTAGAGACTCTCGCAGGGATTGTGGGCTATTCCATTATCCCCGGAAGACAATTCTTAAGTATCGGCGTCAATCCTTCCTTTCCCAATGAACAATTGCCTACTACTATTACTATCGGGCAATTACCTGGCGTTCCTTTGCCTTTAAAGTTGACGACTTTCCCGTCTGTTTCCGCAACTGGTTTTTATGATAATAATATTCCAGTTACTAAGGCGGATATTAAATTGAAAAATGGGGTAATCCATGAAGTGGGAGCGATAGTTGCGCCCCCGTCGCAAACATTAAAGGATGCAATTTACAGCAACCCCGATCTTGCTTATTTTAAAGCAGCTATTGCGAGGGCTGACAGCGGACAGGTTGGCTTGAACAGGATAGATTCTTTGTTGGGATATGCAGTTACCAATATGACCGTTCTGGCGCCAAACGACGCTGCATTTCAAACATTAATTTTTGCAACAGCTTACAGCTATTTTTTGCAGCAAGGGTATGATGCCGCATCTGCCTCTCAACTTGCAAATACTTTGGCTTCCTCTCCTTCAGTTTTTAATAATGCTCTATTGTATGGCGTGTTACCGGCCGCAAGTGTGAGGGGAATTTTGGTGTACCATTTTCTTGCTTCACCGAATCCAAATACAGGAGACTTTGAACCAAATATCAGGGTTTTCTCAAATAATTTTTCTTCTACACCCACATTCTATCAAACATTGGTTAATTCAGTCTATGCAACTCACCCGGGCATCCTTGCCCAGGCAACTTTTGCAGGCCCATTCGTGAGCGATTTAAAATTTACCGGATTGGGTACATTCCCACCGGGAGGTGCACCGTTTTCTGATACCCCCGCGACAGCAGTTAGCCTGGATAATCATGCTGTGAACGGGGTGTATTACGTAATTGATAAAGTGTTACTCCCTCAATAATCAACTTCAGTTAACGGCGTTCAGGCTTTATTTTCCGTTTAGGTATTACTTTTGAGGTCATTTCTCACAATTAAAATTTAATATAATGGAAGAAAAAACTCCCGAACAACTGAAGGCCATTGAGGAAATCAGTAAACCGGACAGCTTTCCAATATGGATCATTTTTGTATTGATTGTGATAGTATTTTTGGTTTTTTGGTACCTCTCAACAGGTAGCGGTGGAACTAAATCAAGTGGTTCAGCTTTAAATGGCAATACAACAAGTGTGATACTGGCGTCACCGGGAGAATAGCTTATTTCTTTCTTCAAAAATCCATTTCAAATTATGGTGTAACTAACACCTGTTGGACTTCTACGCTTTCAAACTCCCGCGAAATAACCGACTCTACTTCCGAACAATTGATATTGTGTCCCTGAATAGATAAAGAGGTTTTTTTCCGTTTTAGGTATAACTTTTGAGGCGATTGATTGTTATATATTAAAAAAAATTAAAGAGGCTTAAAGTCAGATTTGTCTTTTGAATTGTGAGTTTCACATATAAAACAATTAATATGGATAACATTCCTGAAGAAAAAACACCGGAAGAAAGAGAAACCGTCAGGGAGATCAGGAAACCTGTGAGCAGGCCTAGATGGCTAATTCCACTGGTTACTATTGTTGTGGTTATTTTTATTCTCTGGTATTTTTCAAGAAGCTGCGGAGAAACCAAACCAAATGTGAGCGCCTTGCCGGATACCACAACGCAGGTACATAACGGAGATACGAGCAAGTGATAGTTACTGAAAGGCCCGATTCAGTGTTGCGTGATTAAAAGTTTGATTTACACATTAAAGCGGAAATGCATTACATCTCCGTCCTGAACTATGTACTCTTTGCCTTCTATCCTTAATTTACCATTTTCGCGGGCAGCAGATTCTGATTTATAATGAACGAAGTCTTCATAGGAAATCACTTCGGCTTTAATAAATCCTTTTTCAAAATCAGTATGAATAACCGCGGCAGCTTGTGGAGCTTTCCAGCCTTTATGGATTGTCCATGCCCTTACTTCCTGCACACCGGCAGTGAAATAAGTAGAAAGATTTAAAAGTGCATAGGTAGAATGAATTAAACGGTCTAATGCCGGTTCTTTCATTTTGTATTCATCCATAAACATTTGTTTGTCTTCCGGATCTTCAAATTCTGCTATTTGAGCTTCAATGGCGTTGGTCATAATAATTACCTGTGCGCCTTCCCCTTTCGCGGCAGCTACTAAAAGATCAGAATATTTGTTACCGGTGTGCATTGATTCTTCATCTACGTTGGCCACATATAAAACCGGTTTATCAGTAAGAAAAAAATTATCTGCCACTGCTGCCCTTTCTTCTTTTGATAAGCCGAGTGAAAGTATATTTTTTCCTTTTTCAAGGTGTTCTTTACACTTTTTCAAGATTTCAAATTCCACTTTCGCTTTTGCGTCGCCGGTTTTTGCCATTTTCTCTGCGCGCGCTAATTTCCTTTCTACTCCTTCAAGGTCTTTCAACTGCAATTCAGTCTCAATAATTTCCTTATCGGCAATTGGATTTATCGGTCCTTCCTCTCTCAACACATTTTCATCTTCAAAACAGCGAATTACATGGATGATCGCGTCCACTTCGCGAATGTTGGCCAGGAATTTATTTCCCAAACCTTCGCCTTTACTGGCGCCTTTTACCAACCCGGCAATATCAACAATCTCTATTTGAGTAGGTACAATCCTCTCTGGTCTTACCAGGTCCGCAAGCACATTCAATCTTTTATCAGGCACATTTACAAGACCAACATTCGGCTCAATAGTACAAAAGCGATAATTACTTGCCTGCGCTTTCGCACTGTTGCTTACGGCATTAAATAATGTTGATTTCCCTACATTGGGTAGTCCTACAATTCCTGCTTGTAACGCCATTATTCTTTATTTTTTTTTGCTTTAAGGGGCGCAAAGATAGCATGAAAAGGGCAACCGATAAACATCAAACCTCCACACGCGCTTGTTTAAGTCTAAGACGATTATTAAAACTGGTTTCCGGAAATTAAATTAAAAATCTGAAGAATTTGTTTGTTTACTATTGTATCCATCACACAAAAATAGCCGGCGATTACCGGCTACTCATGATTCGTGAATTAAAAATTTTACTGAGCCATCGCAGGAGGCATATCGCCCTGGTCGCCTCCCTGGTTCATATTTTTTCTTTTGAAAAGAGAAAAGTCCGTTTTCCCAAAACGCCAGCTCACATTCAATCTTAACTGTTGCGGATCTCTTTGCCTTCTGATATCCTGGATAGAATAAATGTCTTTCGAAGAACTGGATTCTGAATGTACCTTGGTAACACGCGTGTTGAAAATATCATTCATACTCAACGAAACAGAAAGCGATTTATCTTTAAGAAAATCTTTTTTTACTGCGGCATCAAAACCATAGACGGGCAAAGCGTAACCATTTGCTGTCGCTAAATTTCCACCACCCCAATGATTTCCCCCGCCGCCGCCTCTTCCCGGCGGTAAAATGGTTTTGCTGGTATAATCACCATTGATCTGTATGGTAAAATTAGCCGGCAAGATAAACGTACTGTTGATTTTACCAAACCAGCTTACCTTCTGATTAGTCACATCGCTGGCTGAAAGATTACTTCCATTAATCTTGGAATTATAAAGATTGATATTCTCCGTAAGGTTCCACCAAGGCGCGATTTTATTCATAGAAGTTATTTCCAAACCATAGGCTTCAGAACTATTGGCGTTTACATACGAAGAAATGAAAACAGAATCTTCATAGGCAGGATTAGGATTTTTATCCCAATATTGGTAACGTGAAATTAAGTTATTGCTTCTCCTGTAATAAGCCGTAGCGATAATGTTATTGCCATTTCTCAAATTCAAATTGTACGACAATTCAAATAAATTAGTAAACTCAGGAACCAAAGAAGCATTGCCAACGCTAATGTTCAGGGGATCAGTAAAATCAAAATAAGGAATTAACTGCCAGAAATTAGGACGGTTTATTTTTCTTGAATAATTCAATTGAATATCCTGTTTGTCATTTATTTTCTGCGTCAAAAACACACTTGGGAAAAAACTCAATGGATATGAATTACTGAATGATTGGTTGGAATCAATCAATTCACCTGAATATTTTGAACTCTCCACGCGGCCACCTAATTGGTAGGTAAAATTCTTGATCTTTTGAGAAAAAGTTACATACCCCGCGTATACATCATCAGCGTATTTGTATTTACTGTTCAATGCTTCTATAGATACATATTTCCCGGTAGATTGATCCATAATAAAATTATCGTTCTCGCTGTTTGAATTTCTTATCGCAGCTCTTAAACCAGCTTCCACTTTTATCTTATCAGAAACGGGATTTGAATAATCCGTCTGAATGGTTATATTATCATGAGTGCCGTTTCCGGTCGTTTTTTGTTGAAACAGAGGTTGGCTCGGCGTATTATCAGCATTGTAATATTGAGTGGCTACGTCCTGCTCGTTGGTATTTTTGCTATAGTCATAATTGGCATCAGCAGTGATGTATTTATTTGGTTTGGCAAAGTTATGTTTGAAACTAATTTTACCGTTATAATTGTTCCAGGTAAAGTTGCTGTTACTGTTGCTTGTTCCAAAAGTATGTGTGGTAGTGCCATTGAAAAGCGTGTCGCGGGTGATATTCTGCAATTCATCACCACCAAATTTTCCTTTCCTGATTCCACCTGAAATGGTTAATGTATTCCGGTTATCGATGAAATAATCGATCCCTAAATTTCCACCGGCCATACGGCCATTACGTGTAGGCCGGCTGCTTTCCTGCAGATCGGAAGTTAGTCCGTTCACATAATCCGTTCTGTCAGTCATATCATTGCTTTTCCCTTTGAAGTGGAAATAATTTCCGCTGGCGAAGAAGTTAATTTTGCCCTGGCGGATATTGATATTCCCGCCGGCGTTGTTACCTCCTCTTGTATCGACTCCTGCTCTCACATTACCATTGTACCCTGGTTTTTTATTTTTCTTCATCACAATATTTAAAATACCTGCGCCACCGCCTGATGCATCAAATTTTGCGGAGGGATTGGTAATGATCTCGATGCTTTCAATTTCATCCGCCGGAATTTCATCAAGCGTCAAAGTAGTGGGCCTGCCATCTACAAAAATTTGCGGAGTGGCATTTCTTAAAGTTACATTTCCATCGATATCCACATTGAGTGAAGGAACATTTCTCATTACATCAACCGCCGTTCCGCCGACACTTGTAAGGCTTTTATCTACATTGAATACTTTACGATCGATGCTCATCTCCATCATCGGTTTATTGGCGGTTACAACTACATTAGCCAACGTCTTTTCCTGCGGTAATAATTTTATATTTCCAAGGTCTTTATCAATTGCATTAAGCATCTGGCTTCTGTCGCCGTTCATTTTTAAATTAAAAGATATTTCATCAGTATAAACGGCGTGGCCAACAGCGCTTATTGTTAAGTTGTATTTTCCAAAAACGGGTAACTTGTCAATACTGAATTCACCTTTTTTATCTGTAAGCATGGCCGCGATAATTACGCTCTTTCGTTGTTTTGTGACAGTATCCATTTTCATTTGAGTAAGTTGAATAGAAGCTGCTTCAATAGGTTTGCTGGTGTTTCCATCGATCACTTTTCCGTAAAAATGTCCCATGTTAAAATTCCTTCCACTGGCATTGCCCCTGTTTTGGGCCTGCGGATACTGCGCCATCACTGCTACTGAGAAGACAATGGATAAAAAAGTTAAATAGTATTTATACAGTTTCATAACAACGGTTTTTATTCAGGCGGCAAATTTCCTATCATATTGTTAAACCAAACTTTTAATTATGTATGAATGGTATTATAAAAACAAAGGCGGTCAAATCACTATCAGCTGCTTGCCTTAATTTTAAGGAAATTACAATAGTGATTTTCTTTCCGGTCTGAAAAAGCTCAAAAAATTGATATTTTTTGGATAGAAATTTTATTTAATTTTGCTGTCCCAAAAACGGTGGTTGTAGCTCAGTTGGTTAGAGCATCAGATTGTGATTCTGAGGGTCGTGGGTTCGAGCCCCATCATCCACCCAAAAAATCCCGCTTGCAGGCGGGATTTTACTTTTATTTTATTACAATAATTGTTATTATAAAACCGTCTATACTTTTACAAAAACCTTTGTTAATTCAAATAACTAATTTTAAAGTGCAAATTTAATCTTTGTTACTTTTACGTATGAACCCAATAATCAGTTTTATTATGAGCAAAAAATTTATTCCTGTACTAATTATTTTAATCCTGGCCGGTTTATTTATAGGGTATGGGGTGATGGGAAAGAGTGATAATTCTAACGACCCAAAAACCAAATATGAAAAAATACTTCAAAATGTAGGAATTGTTTTGGAACAAGGACATTATAATCCTAAGAAAATCGATGACCAGTTTTCGCAGGAAGTTTTGAAAAAATATGAGGAAGATCTCGACCCTGACAAATACATTTTTTTGCAACAGGATATCAACGTGTTTAAAAAGTATCAAAACCGAATTGATGATGAAATTCATGGCGCCCCTCTTCAATCGTTTTATGCAGTAAGCGATGTTTATTTAAAAAGAATAAATGAAGTAGCTGCGTCTTACAAGGAAATTTTAAAACATTTGTTCGATTTCAGCAAAGATGAATACCTGCAAACAGATGGCGATAAAAGAGATTACCCCTCTTCCATAGCCGAAAGAAATGATTATGGCAGGAAACGTTTAAAATACCTCGTGTTAGGGAAATACGTGGATCTTTTGAATGAAAGAGATTCAAGTAAAGATAAAGAGGAAATGAATAAGCCTGATTCTGTTCTTCAGCGCAAAGCTATTGAAACAGTTTCACGACAAATGAACCGTTACTTTGAAACGTTAAAAAATCATAATTCAACTGACGATCTTTTCAGTGATTTTGTAAATGCAATCACGACCAGTATGGATCCTCACACCAGTTATTTTGCACCTGTCGACAAAAGGAGCTTTGATGAAATGCTAAGTGGTACCTTTTACGGCATAGGCGCTCAATTGCAGGAAAAAGATGGAAAAATTACGATCGCCAGTTTAATTACGGGAATGCCCGCATGGAAAACCGGCGATATAACCCCGGGAGATGAAATCTTAAAAGTAGGCGAAGGAGATGCAACACCGGTTGATGTTACAGGATATGCAGTAACTGACGCAGTGAAATTAATTCGCGGTGAAAAACGAGGTTCTGTAGTAAAACTTACCCTGAAAAAAGCCGATGGTTCTATTAAAGTGGTTCCCATAACAAGAGACAAGATTTCTTTGGATGACACGTTTGCAAGAAGTGCAGTAATTAATAATAACGGCCACAGGATCGGCTATATTTATTTGCCTGAATTCTACGCCAACTTCGACGATCCTTCCGGAAGGCGCTGTGCAACAGATGTTGCCAAAGAAGTTGAAAAACTAAAAGCAGCCAATGTGGAAGGAATCGTAATGGATTTAAGAGGAAACGGAGGTGGTTCGCTGCAGGATGTGGTAGATATGGTGGGTTTGTTTATTAAAGGTGGGCCGGTAGTGCAGGTGAAAGGGCGCGAGGGAGCTCCAAGTGTTTTAACTGATAGAGATAAAGAAGTTTTATACACAGGGCCATTGGCAGTAATGGTAGATGAATTAAGTGCTTCAGCTTCTGAAATATTTGCGGCGGCCATCCAGGACTATCACAGGGGAATTATCATCGGAAGTTCCACTTATGGAAAAGGAACCGTACAAAGAAGTGTTTCTCTTGATCCTCAATCTGAAAATCCATTTTTTAATCACCCGGCTGAAGGGCTGGGCGATGTAAAACTAACTTTCAGGAAATTTTACAGGATCAATGGAGGCGCTACACAATTAAAAGGCGTTACTCCGGATATTGTAATCCCTGATCGTTTGGAAAATGCAAAACTTCGTGAGAAGGACAATCCTGATGCCCTCGCGTGGGATCAGATTCCTAAAGCAAATTATACAACATGGAACCCGGGATATAGCTACGCTCCTGCTGTTGCAAGTATCAATGCTGATGTAAATAGCAATATTGATTTTAAAGAAATTAAGGAACAAGTGAGCCTTCTCGATAAATACAGGGATGAGCCTACTCCTTTGAATATCGATAAGTATAAGCAAATGCAGAAAAATATAGAAGAGGCCGCTAAAAAACTTGATGATTATTCAAAATCTCCCGTTCATCTGCAAACGACTACTCTACTTCCCGATTCATTGGCAATGCAAGGAGACTCAGCTAAAATATCCAAGCAAGAACAATTTATCAAAACAATCAGCAGTGATCTTTATGTAGATGAAACTGTAAGGGCATTGGAAAAAGTGATTGGTGAAAAACAGATAGCAGAAGCAGAAAAGAAATAATTAAAGTTGAAGAAGTTAAAAAACCGGTGTTTTCGCCGGTTTTTTTGTGTTTCCAATGTTAGTTTTGCCACAGCTAAATTTTCATTGGCTTCAAATTTATCGACCTAGGAAGAAGGATTGTGGCAAAGGCCTTCGCAACAAAATAAAAATGAGCTCTATTTGTTTGTTTACTGCCCTTACGTCAATTATTTTCTTTTAATAGCGTTAAACTTCACTTATTCTATTTTTCACGAAAATTTATTTTGTTTTCCACTATCTTTGCGACCTAAAATTTTAAAATATTGGCTACAAAGTTTTCTAAAGAAACTTATTTATACTGGTATGAGTTAATGCTCTTGATTCGCCGCTTCGAAGAAAAAGCAGGTCAGATGTATGGAATGCAGAAAATTCGTGGTTTTTGTCATCTGTACATCGGGCAGGAAGCGATAGCTGCAGGATGCATGACTGCAACAACTCCGGATGATATATTTATAACCGCTTACCGCGACCATGGGCTCGCCATTGCAAAGGGAGTGCCTGCGAAAACTTGTATGGCCGAGTTGTATGCAAAAGCGACTGGGTGTAGTAAAGGAAAAGGAGGAAGCATGCATTTTTTTGGTGTTAATCATAAATTTTTTGGAGGACATGGAATTGTAGGCGCACAAATTGGAACCGGTGCCGGTCTTGCCTTTGCAGAAAAATACAAGGACACTGATAATGTTGTACTCTGTTTCTTTGGTGACGGCGCTGCAAGACAGGGAATCCTTCACGAAACTTTTAACCTTGCAATGCTTTGGAAGCTTCCTGTAGTCTTTATTTGCGAAAATAACAACTACGCCATGGGAACTTCGGTAGCGCGCACATCAAATGTTCTGGATATTTATAAATTAGCCGATGCATATGAAATGCCAGGCGACCAGGTAGATGGAATGGTTCCTGAAACAGTTCATGATGCAGTGGCAAGGGCGGTAAGGAGAGCGCGCGAAAAAGGCGGACCGACTTTGCTTGAAGTAAAAACGTATCGTTACAAAGGCCATAGTATGAGTGACCCGGCAAAATACCGTAGCAAAGAAGAAATGGAAGAATACAAATTGCAGGACCCTGTGGAAACCACCATGAATAAATTGCAAAAAAACTTTGGTATTACTGATGAGGAAATTGAACAAATAAATGAAAGGGTTAAAAATGAAGTGGCTGAAGCAGTTAAATTCGCTGAAGAAAGTCCTTATCCTGATGATGACGAAGCATTAAAAGACGTGTACGCGGAAGACGATTATCCATTCATTACAGATTAATTCCTTTTTCAAAAGAAAATAAAAAATAAAAAATAGTAAATGGCTGCGAAAAAAGCACATACAAAAGATGTAGATGTGGTAGAAAGAGCCCGTGGCTTTTGGGCGAAATACAACAAACCAATTTCATATATTGGTTCCCTTATAATCATTTTATTTATAGGTTGGATGATCTATAAATATATGTTTAAAGTACCCAAACAGGAAAAAGCAGATAAAGTGGTTTTTGTTACTCAAAAATATTTTTCCGAATTTACTACTGCTACCGATTCTGCAAAGATTTTATTGGCTACAAAGGTTTTGAACGGCGATGGCAGAAACCCGGGCGCTTTAAGAATAATTAATCAATATTCAGGAACGCCCGCCGCTAATTTATGTGAATATTATGTGGGGACCTGCTATTTACAGTTAGGGCAATTTGCCAAATCAATAAAATACCTGAAAGAATTTGATGCCAACGGAGCCGACCAGATAAAAAGTCGCGCATTTGGAATGATGGGTGATGCAAGTGCAGAGTTAAATAAAAATGATGACGCACTGGACTACTACCAGAAGGCAGCAAATGTAAATGAAAAAGATACTTATACTTCTTCAGAATATCTCTTCAGGGCTGCATTATTTGCAGAGTCAATTGGCAAACAAAAAGAGGCGATTGATCTGTTTAAAAAAATAAAAACTGATTATCCGTTGACTGAAAAAGCAGCTGATGTCGACAAGTATCTCGCTAAACTCGGACAATTCTCAGAATAACCTACCAGGTAAAGCTATGGCAATAGTAAACCAAAATCTTTATGATATTGACACAGGCATTCTTCCCAAGGATGCCTGTGTCGTAATTGTACATACTCAATGGAATCCGGAAATAGTAAATAAATTACTGGATGGATGTAAAAAAGTGCTCGATCAGTATGAGATGAAGAATTACAGAATAATTTCCGTCCCGGGAGCTTTTGAAATTCCATTCACCATAAAAAATTTTTGGGAAACTTACCATAATAAATTTGAAAAGCCGCAGGCATTTGTTGCACTTGGATGCGTGCTAAAAGGAGGAACACCTCATTTCGACTATGTTTGTAAAGCGATTACAGATGGTGTGTTACAATTGAATTTCACATTACCTGTTCCAACGATTTTTGGGATTCTTACTGTCGAAAACCAACAACAGGCAGATGAAAGAACTGGTGGTGTCCATGGAAATAAAGGCGAAGAAGCTGCCTTAACTGCTTTAAAAATGATCACTTTAAAGTATTCAAAATAGATTTTGCCTTTTAAAATTATTTACATTTTCAGCAATGAAAGTTCAATTGTTTATACCATGTTTTGTTGACCAGTTGTATCCCGGAACTGCTTTCAATATGGTGAAAGTACTTGAAAAAGCATGTTGTGATGTTAACTATAATACGAATCAAACCTGTTGCGGACAAGCTGCTTTTAATGCAGGTTTTTGGGGGGAAGCCAAAAGTGTTGCTTCAAAATTTATTAAAGATTTTGATTCTCCGGACTATATTGTCGCACCTTCCGCCTCATGCGTTGGTTTTGTAAAAAATTACTATTCACAACTATTTGAAAATTCTTCTCAGCACAACCTTGTAAAAAACCTTACAGGGCGAATATTTGAGTTTACGGATTTTTTGACAAAAGTCGTAAAGATTGAAAATTATGGTGCTAAATTGAATGTAAAAGCAACTTACCATGATAGCTGTGCAGAGCTTCGGGAATGTAAAATAAAAGAAGAGCCAAGACGCTTACTGCGAAAAGTAAAAGGTCTTGAGCTAATTGAGATGAACGATACAGATACCTGCTGCGGATTTGGAGGTACATTTGCGATAAAATTTGAAGATATTTCTAATGCAATGGCTGACCAAAAAATAGAGCATGCGTTAAACACCGGCGCTTCTCACATTATCAGCACAGATTTAAGTTGTTTAATGCATTTGCAGGGAATCATTACAAAAAAAAATATCCCAATTATGACCATGCACATCGCTGATGTATTGGCAAGTGGCTGGGAGTAAATCTATATTCGCTTGCATATTCAAGTATAATTTTATATTTTGGCGCTTATAGATCATGGAATGGGATAATTTAATGCTCTTTTTTGTTACGTTTAACAAATCGTCATTAAAATAATTCTAATTAATTATCAGTCAATTATTTCATTGAATTTCTATAATATGAAAGTTAATGCATAGAAATTTGTATTTTTAATCGATTGTGCTTGTGCGCTGGGATATTTATTGATGGTTACTTTAAATTCCGAGTTGTTATTACTTTTTTATACTCCAAAAAATAATTTCAACTTTGTTTCTGATCCAACTTCCACTAATTGTTAATTCGTAAAATTTTTGATGAAAACAAAATGATTAATTTTAGTACTCTATCTACATTTGTCTCAAAAATATTTACAGTCTGTTTTATTATTCTGCTTTTACAAAGCTCTTCATTTGGGCAAGTCAGTGTAATAATGAATCATAATGATTTAGGAAGAACAGGTTGGAATAGTAATGAAACTATATTGGCCACGGATAATGTCAGCAGTGGAAATTTTGGAAAAATTTTTTCAAGGGATGTGGATGATCAAATCTATGCTCAGCCCCTGGTGGTAGGTAATGTCGCTATTTCAGGAGGTACTCATAATATTGTTTTGGTAGCAACAGTAAGTAACACACTTTATGCTTTTGATGCGGATGACCCGAGCGCTTCAAGCCCATATTGGCAGGATAATTTGACTTATCAGCCGGCCAATTACCGGCCCATAAAAAATACAGACATGATATATGCCTGTAGTGGTAACTATAAAGATTTTAGTGGTAATATGGGGATAGTTGGAACTCCTGTTATAGATACTTCCACAAATACTTTATATGTGGTCTCAAGAAGTGTAACAAAAACAGGAACACCCGTTTTTGTACAATACTTACATGCAATTGATATTTCCACGGGCGCTGAAAGGCCGGGTAGTCCTGTTTACATCACGGCTACTTACCCTGGAACGGGTGACGGAAGTGTGGGGGGTGTTATAACATTTGACCAGCAAAGACAAAATCAAAGACCGGGCCTTTTGCTATATAATGACATTGTTTATATCGCTTGGGCTTCTCATTGCGACTGGGTACCGTATCACGGATGGGTAATTGGGTATGATGCCACCACTTTACAACAAAAGTTTGTCTATAATGCGACTCCAAATGGAGGATTGGGGGGAATCTGGATGGGTGGTCTTGCTCCATCTGTTGATGAAAATGGTAATATTTACATAACCACCGGTAACGGAACTACCGGTTCAGGAGGAAATGCGAACGACACAATAAACCGAGGTTCGAGCCTCTTAAAATTGTCAGGGAATCTGAAAGTTAAGGATTTTTTTACGCCCATGAATTATGTATATCTCAATGACAATGATAAAGATTACGGAATAAACGGTGCATTACTAATTCCGGGAACACATTTGTCGCTTTCAGGAAGTAAAGACGGGGGCTTATACCTTATTGACGATAATAACATGGGTGGTACTACTTCTGATGATTCAAATGTCCTTCAGAGATTAAATATGGGAACTCCAACTAATAATACAAGGCACCTATATGGTTCTCCTGCATACTATAAAGATGAATACAACAATGAATATATTTATGGCTGGGCGGAGGGAGCCTTATTAAAGCAAATCCCATTTGACAGAAACACTATGTTGTTTGATACGCTCAACTCAAAAATTGGCATCACCGCCTTACCCGGGTATATGCCCGGAGCGATGCTTGCAGTTTCTTCAAATGGTTCTCAACATGGCACAGGCATATTGTGGGCCAGTCACGGTGTTTCAGGTAATGCCAATCACGAGGTAGTGCCAGGCGAATTGCAGGCTTTTGATGCAACAGATGTAACTCACGAATTATGGAATAGTAACTGGAACAGTAAGAGGGATTCCATAGGAAAGTTTGCCAAATTTGTCTTCCCTACAATCGCAAATGGGAAGGTTTATATGGCCACTTTTTCAAATAAGCTAAATGTTTATGGTTTAAACCCTCCCCCTGCGTCTCCATGCACCAATACTTTACCTCCAACCTGGCAAAGCGCTGATATTGGTTACGTAGGCTTTGCAGGAGATGTATGTGTCAGTAATGGCGTATATACGGTTACCTCCTCCGGTGATGACATCTGGAATACTGCAGATGCTTTTCATTTTGTTTTTCAGAAAGTAATTACTGATGAAACCGAATTAACGGCAAGAGTAACGTCTATAAAAAATACCAACTCTTTTGCCAAATGTGGAATCATGTTTCGGCAAAATTTGGATCCTGGTTCTCCTTATGTTTTTTTGTCAATCATCCCTTCAAATCAAATTTATTTTCAACAAAGAACCTGGCAGAGCGGAAATGCGGTAAATATTGGGTCGCCGGTTGCACATGGTGTTCCTTATTGGCTTAGAATTTATAACAAGGGGAATAAATATATCAGTTCTTATTCTTCAAATGGCACCGATTGGACAAAATTAGATTCTGTGACGTTTGCAATGGGTCCGAATTCATATGTTGGTATCGCTTATACTACGCATGATAATACCGTTTTGGATACAGCCGTCGTTGATAATGTTGCTTTAAGAATAAGCGGCGCATTAAGTTTTAACCTGGTTAATTTTATTGGCAAGAATGAAAATGATAAAAAAACTTTATTGACCTGGGCCACTACAGGTGAGATTAATAATGATCATTTCGAAATTCAAAGAAGCAGTTCAAACACCGATTTTAAAACAATTGGACTAGTGAAGAGAGATAACGCTCCCTCAGGATTGCATAATTATGCGTTCACCGATCTTTCACCACAGGATGGAAACAATTATTACAGGCTTAAGCAAGTGGATGCGGAAGGAAATGTTTCTTTTTCATCTATAGTACTTGTTAGATTTAATTTCAAAAAAATCGCGATTTATCCTAACCCGGCTAGTACTAAAATCTATATAAATAACAATTATAATTTTAGCAATGGGAAAAATATAACAGTACAGTTACTGGATTTTAATGGCAAGTTATTATATGGGCAGGTTTTAAAAACGAATGGAATAAATATCAGCACCTTTAATATACCGGCAAAAATAAATAATGGAATGTATGTATTGACGGTAACAAGTAGCAAAGGGGATAAACAGTCGGAATTGGTATTTATTAACAGATAACCTACGATAATATCGGATTTTGCGCATAGATCAAACACAGTAACCCAAAAAGTTCGCTGTGCTTTTCTTTAAACGCTCCGGGCTGATTGAAAAAATATTCGGAAGCAACGGCGAAAAATTCTGCTTTGTTGGAAGCGCCATAAGTATTGATATCAGATTGCTCTTGCATTATAAGATCAATGTTTTTATTCATTAATCGTATCCATTCAGAATTATGTTTTCGATTTAGTAATGCTTCGGGAAGGCCATCTACTTCTCCATCTTCTTTATCCAGTAAATGAACAAATTCATGAATTCCTGTATTTGCGGTCGATTCTTTATCATAAAAACCACTGCGCAACGCAGGTTTTGATAAGATCATCACTCTTTGCATCGGCCCGTTTCCAATCATACCTAAAGTATTTTTTTCATAGCCGGAAGCAAGAAATTCATCCCTGTTAAACGATGCCGGGTAAAGCAAGACATTTCTCAGGTTATAATACTTCCATTTTTCAAACCCGAAAATCGGTATCACTGCACTCGAAGCAACCAATAATTTATCAACTTCTTCAACACCAGTGTCGATACCATCAATTCGGACATAACTTAAAAACTCTTTTATCTTTTCTTCAAATCTTAATTTATTTTTATCATTAAGCCTGTTGTAATAAGCCACGTGGTCATCCAATATTGCGCGATAATTTTCGGATAGAACAACCTTTTTTTGTGGTCGTTTATAAAAAATAAAAACCACAATCATTAAAACGATCGCGATTAAAACTGATACTGAAGCCATTTTTAAAATATCTAAAACGAAAATAAACATAAACGCTTAAGGTTTGCAAATTCAAATTTGCACGCCAGGTTAAGATTCTTAAAAATTAGTTTGTTTACTGAAGCTTTATAATTCATTGATAAAAATTTGTAAACTTGCCCGGCAAAATTGAAACTTTAATGTTATGAAAAACCTTTTCTTATACTGCTTTGTCATCACTTTTTTATTTTCATGTGTTTCAAAAAAAATAAAAACTGATCCGCAATCTGCATCACGAAATTTCGCAGAGAAAGAAGTGGTTTACCATGTATTTCAAAGAAGTTTTTATGACAGTAATGGCGATGAAATTGGAGACCTGAACGGCCTGCGTGAAAAATTAGGTTATTTGCAAAACCTGGGAATCACTTCCATCCAATTGCTTCCGTTGTACCAATCTCCTTTTTACCATAATTATTTTACGGATGATTTTTATAAAATAGATTCAACGTTAGGAAGCTTCCAGGATTACATTTCTTTGGTGGAAGAAATTCACCGAAGAGGAATGAAAATTTATATGGATATGGAAACGCAATATGTCACCGAAGATCATCCCTGGTATAAAAGTTCATACAATAATTTAAAATCTCCTTACAGCGATTATCTGGTATGGGCAGATTCGGCTCATACAAAAACGGAAAGTATTGTGATGAATATTACAGCGTTAAAGGGTTATAATGGTGTAGTTAAAAAACTGATCATGGTAAACCTCCGAAACCCGGCAGTGCTCAATTACAATATTAAATTATATTCTTATTGGCTGGACCCGAATAAAGATGGCAAATTTGATGACGGCGTTGATGGTTTTCGTTTTGACCACATGATGGACGACCTTGATAATAAACCGCAAATGACGAATCTCTTTGAAACGTTTTGGAAACCATTAATTGACACTATAAAAAAAATAAATCCTAAAATAGTAAATGTTGCGGAGCAGGCTGAATGGAATTCCTGGGCAGTGGATTACATCACAAAAGCACGCGTTGACAGGGTTTATTCTTTTAAGCTAATGGGCGGTATTCGTTCATTTAATAAAAAATATCTAACCTCGATAGCGGATTCGGCATTCAGTATTTTTCCAAAAGGAAACCATGAAGTTATTTTTATTGAAAACCATGATTTGCCAAGATATGCAAACCAGGTGAATGAAAATCTTCAAAAATTAAAGATCGGCGCGGCTTTAAATTTATTATTCGGTCAAACACCGTCGATTTATTATGGCCAGGAAATTGGAATGAACGGAAAAGGAGAATGGCAAAAGTGGGGCATGACGGATGCGAACGAAATCCCCGACAGGGAAGCATTTGAATGGTATAAAGCTGATACCGGAAAAGGAATGGCTTTATGGTATAAAAATTCGGGCCCGTGGTGGGACAACCGTTATGCCAAACCAAATGACGGGATTTCTTTGGAAGAAGAAAAAACTGATTCAAATTCCATTTACAATTTTTATAAAAAGATGATCAACATCAAACAAAATAATCCCGTTATTTTTTCAGGTAAGTATCAAACCCTGGACAATCCGAATGATTCTGTATTTTCTTTTCAAAGATATGATTCGACAAATGCCATCGTGGTGATGGTAAATCTTTCCGGGAATTCTCAATATGTAACCGTCCCCTATCCGGCTTTTAATTCTCCAAATTCTACCATTACTGTTTTAACCGGAATTCCAACAACCGGGGAACAAAATAAATTCGAACTACTACTGCCTTCTTATGAAGTAGAAGTCCTCCGCGTAAAAGCAAAACCTTAATTTTTAACTTGCTACCGGCCAATTGGAAGTGAACGCTTCGTTAAACCAAAGCAAAGCTTTCTTTAAAAAAATGCACTGCGCAATCTTTTTAAAAAAGACGATAATTCTTCAAAACAGGAATTCACATTATTTGTTTATTTACTACAGAATTTGTTTAACTTGAAGTTGATTTTTTGCAGGGAATAAATAATAAGCTGTATGAAATATGTTGTTGAAAAAAATTTTATCAATGGAAAAAGCGCCGATTCTTCTTCCCAAAAATTTTTGGATATAATTTCTCCCGTAGATGGAAACTACCTTTCTAAAGTGTGCCTTTCCAATTCCGGGGATCTCGAAGAAGCTGTTGAAGCCGCAGCAAAAGCATTTCCTGCCTGGAGTAAAACGCCCATAAAAGAAAGAGTACAGGTTTTTTATAAATACAAAACTTTACTTGAAAGAGATTTAGATTCGCTTGCTGAACTATGCACTGAAGAAAATGGAAAAACATTGAGTGAATCAAGAGCGGAAGTAGAAAAAAGCATTGAATTAACTGAGTTTGCATGCTCACTACCACAATTGATCTCCGGAGAATTATTAGAAGTTAGCAGAGGTGTTGAATGCAGGATCGAACACGTTCCTTTGGGAATTGTCGCCTCAATTGTTCCGTTCAATTTTCCGAATATGGTTCCCAACTGGACTATCCCAAACGCAATTGCTTTAGGGAATTGCATGATCTTTAAACCTTCCGAAAAAGTTCCGTTGAGTGCCGGAAGGCTTGCCTTGTTATTAAAAGAAGCAGGGTTGCCCGATGGAGTTTTGAATATTGTAAACGGAGATTCAGAAATTGTTGAAGCTATTTGCGATCATCCAAAAATTGAAGCGGTTTCTTTTGTTGGTTCCACAAAAATTGCAAAGACCGTATATCAAAAAGCTACTCACCATTACAAAAGATGTTTGGCTTTGGGCGGTGCAAAAAACCACCTGATTGTTTTGCCAGATGCCATTCCGTCAATGACCGCACAAAATGTGGCTGCAAGCATGAGTGGCTGTGCCGGCCAGCGTTGCATGGCTGCCAGCGCAATGGTTGGTGTGGGAAATGTTGATGGTATCATCAATAAAATTGTTGAAGAAGCTAAAAAAATTATTCCCGGAAAAAATCTTGGTGCAGTAATTAATAAAGCCTCCCAGGTGAGAATAGAAAAATATATTACAGAAGCCGAAGATCAGGGGGCAAAAATTTTACTGGACGGAAGAAACACTAAAGTTGAAGGGAAAGAAAATGGCACTTATGTAGGCCCCACTGTTATTGATAATGTAAAACCGGAAATGGCTGTAGCAAAGGAAGAGATTTTTGGACCGGTGATCAGTATTATGCGAACAAACACAGTTGAGGAAGCGTTGGCAATCGAAAATGCAAATCCTTATGGAAATGCAGCAAGCGTGTTTACGCAAAATGGAGGCATGGCGCGGCATATTATTGAAAGAGCTAGTGCAGGAATGATTGGGGTGAATGTGGGTGTACCCGTTCCACGCGAGCCGTTTTCATTTGGCGGATGGAATGATAGTAAATTTGGTGTAGGCGATATTACCGGAAAAAGTTCTATTGAATTCTGGACAAAATTGAAAAAGTCAACTATAAAATGGAACGCAGAAGCAGGTATAAACTGGATGAGTTAAAAGAATTAAAAAATTAAATGCGGAATTAAAAATAAGATCATGCCTGACACATCACTAAAATCAGAAACACAGGAAATTATAAACGAAAACCTTGATTACACTTTATTTTCCTGGAGCAAACAAAAAGGTATCAATCCAATCGCCGTGGAGCATGCAGAAGGTGTTTACCTATACGATTACAACGGCAAAAAATACATTGATTTTTCTTCGGGTTTGATGAATGTAAATATTGGCCACGGCAATCAGCGTATAACCATGGCTGTTACAAATCAAATGCAACAGGTAAGTTATGTAACGCCTTCAAGCGTAACCAAAGTCCGTGGCGAACTTGGAAAAAAATTGGCAGAAATTTGTCCCGGTGACTTAAATAAAGCTTTCTTTACTTTGAGTGGCGCCGATTCGATTGAGAATGCAATAAAACTGGCAAGGATTTATACAGGCAGGTACAAAATTTTATCCCGTTACAAATCTTATCACGGTTCAACAAATGTAGCAATGACAGCAAGCGGTGATCCGCGCAAACTTCCTGTCGATTCGCAACAGGCTACCAATTTTGTTCATTTTGATCTTCCTTATTTATACCGTTGGGAATATGGCGAAGAAAATTTATTGAAAGAAAGTGTTTCCCAGTTAGAGCGTATTATCGCTTATGAAGGACCAAACAATATTGCAGCAATTTTGCTCGAAGGAGAATCAGGTTCATCAGGATGTATGAAATATCCAAAGGGGTATTTAAAAAAAGTGAGAGAAATATGTAATCGCACAGGAATTATTTTAATAATAGATGAGGTGATGAGCGGATTCGGCCGAACAGGAAAATGGTTCGGATTTCAAAACCACGATATCGTTCCTGATATGATTGCAATGGCAAAGGGCCTTACCAGTGGCTATTTGCCTTTTGGATGTTTGATGGTTTCTGAAAAAATTGCTTCGAAATTTGATGATATAATGTTACCTCTCGGCTTTGACTTATTCTGCCCATCCGGTTTGTTGCGCAGCTGCGCTTGAAAATTTGCAGATCTATGAAGATGAAAATTTGATTGAGAATGCCTCAGAGATGGGGAAATACCTGGATGAACAAATAGAAATTTTAAAACAAAAACATCCGTCTATTGGTGATTGGCGCAATACAGGCTTGCTTGGTTGCCTTGAACTGGTAAAAGACCGTGAAAGTAAAGAACCGATGGCTCCGTTCAATGCAAAGCCAGATGAGATGGTAATAATGAATAAGATAGCCGCCAAAATTAAAGAATTGGGAATGTACACCTTTGTTAGATGGAGCTTTATTTTTATTGCGCCACCTCTTTGCATTACCAAAGAACAAATTGATGAAGGTTTATCAATAATCAGCGAAGCAATAAGTATAGCAGACGCCAGTCTTTAAAGTAAAAATCCTTTTTATTTGTTCGTTTACTGAAGACCTTTGCCAGTCGCTTTCAAGATCAGATCACTGTAGGATTCTGATTCATAATCTGCTTTCCGGATTCCCAAAAAACCGGCGTAATATTTACATTGTTCTTTTAATTTATCAATTTCAATATTGCCGGTATCAATCGCTTCTACTTCAACGAAATTTCCGAGCCCTTCAACGATATCAAAATGAAATTTCACATTATCGATAAAATAAATTTTTCTTCTTTTATCAACAATTGCTTTTATACCATGAACCTTTGCTAATATTTCTTTTAAGGAAGCATCAGGTTGCAACCGGTACAATAAAACATCAGATCGTTTTGAATCAGCAACGTTATTTCTTTCATAGTAAATGAGAGAATTTTCTATATTTCCCTCACGAAGTTTCAGCCTTCCTTTTTCAACGTTAAAATAAGTATCGATTTGATGGTCCTCGCCTTTAAAAACAGCATCAAGTTTCTTCAATTTTTTTTCAAGCAGCACAATATCATTTGATCTGGCTTTAAATTCAATATTAGTGCGATGCATCCGTCAGTTAATTTCCTATTTACGATTTCTTCATCAATCCATTCATTCTTTCACGCGATTTATTAAAGATCATTATCCCGTTTTTCACGCCTTTACGTTTCTCCTTTCTTGCTTCTTCTGATAAGTGATTTACGGATTGGCATCCTTCGGAACAACAGCCCTCGTATTTCTCAGCACATGAAGTGCATTGTATGAAAAGTAAGTGACAACCTTCGTTGGCGCAATTCGTATGCGTATCACACGGAGCGCCGCATTGATGGCAATGGCTTATTATTTCATCACCGATTTTCTCTCCCAACCTTCCGTCGAAAACAAAATTTTTGCCCAGGAATTTATTGGGTAATTGTTCCTCTTTTACTTTATTGGCATATTGTATAATTCCTCCTTCCAGGTGATAAACATTTCTAAATCCATTGTGCAACATGTAGGCGCTGGCTTTTTCACAACGAATTCCCCCGGTACAATACATGATAATATTCTTGTCTTTCTTTTCTTTCAGCATACTAACGGCCATGGGTAGTTGCTGTCTGAAAGTATCGGATGGAACTTCGATGGCATTTTCAAAATGACCAATTTCATACTCATAATGATTACGCATATCCACAACAATCGTTTCGGGATCAGCAGTAAGCTGGTTAAAAGAATCAGCATCTACGTATTTCCCTTTTTTGCTCATATCAAAGTTTGGATCATTAATTCCATCCGCAACAATTTTATTACGAACTTTCACCTTTAATACCCAAAAACTTTTTCCGTCATCATCCACAGCAATGTTTAAACGCACATTTTCCAAAAAAGAAATTGTGTTAAGATATTCTTTAAATTTTTCGAAATTAGAAGCAGGAACACTCATCTGTGCGTTGATTCCTTCGTGTGCAATATAAATGCGACCAAAAGCATTGATTTCGTTTAAAGATTTATAAAGCTCATTCCGAAATGCGCCCGGATTTTCAATTGCTGCGTATTTGTAAAATGAAAAGGTAACCCGAGGTTCTTTTTCTTCATATAATAACCTCTTCAGTTCCTTCTGGGAAACACGATTGTGTAGTAATGCCATAACTAGTATTTACCCGGTTTTATTTGAGACATTTACAGGATGAATCAAACCTATGCAAGGCGGGAAATCAGGCTGCAAAGATAAACCAGATCAACAATTTATAAAAAAGGTACGCGATTTGTTTAGCAGGTTAATAATTAATTACATACACTTAACATTAAAAACAACCTTTATGAAAAAGACACTAGTTTTAGCAGCGGCATTTTTTGTACTGTTACAAGCAAAAGCACAAGACGCCCATTTTGGAATAAAAGGCGGTTTAAACGCATCTTCCTTAAATTATAATGGAAATTCTGACATGCAAACTAAAATCGGCTTTAATGTTGGTTTACTGGCACATATTCATACGTCTAACAAAATGTGGGCATTTCAACCAGAACTTTATTATTCTGCTGAAGGCGCTAAGAGTAAATCAAACAGCAATGAAAGTACTGATCTGGGTTACTTAAATATTCCGGTTTTAATTCAATATATGTTTGATAATGGTTTCAGAGTGGAAGCTGGTCCACAGGTTGGCTTTTTGATGAATGCAAAATCGAAAGTGGGAAACACATCGACAGACATTAAAAACAATTTAAAAAGTGCTGTTTTTTCAATACCATTGGGCTTAAGTTATCTTGCAAGAAATGGTGTAGGGTTCGATGCCCGTTATAATTTCGGTATAAGCAACATCAACAAACCAGATAACGGACCAAAAGTGCATAGCAACGTTTTTCAATTTGATATTTTCTATCAATTCAGTAGTACAAAATAGAAACAATTACTTAAAAAGCAGCCAATAAAAAGATTCAATTTTTTATTGGCTGCTTTTCGATAAAAGAATTTCTATATCAATTACTGATTGTATTTACATTTGAGAAAATATTTTATCAAATGTTCAAAAAATCAGAGTTTTATAACGGCGCTTTCCGAAATCTAAAAAAGTTAATTCTGAACAAAAACTGCTCATCTACCAAAAACCTGATGATTTATGAAAAAGGCACTCATTTTAGCATCTACATTATTTACATTACTACAAGCGAAAGCGCAACTTGCACATTTTGGAATAAAAGGAGGTTTGAATGCCTCTTCTTTAAATTATAAAGGCAAATCGTACTACCAAAATAAGATTGGTTTTAACGCTGGCTTGTTTGCTCATATTCATACTTCAAATAAATTCTGGGCATTGCAACCAGAGCTTTACTATTCTTTAGAAGGAAATAAACCTCTTCTGATTCCGAGCGGTTCGGGAAATAACAACTTAAGTTTTTTGAATATCCCGGTTTTAATTCAATACTTACCCGGATTGCGATTCAGAATAGAAGCAGGCCCCAGATAGCCTTTTTACTAGATGCACATAACAGAACAAATGGCATAAGTATCGATATAAAAAATGAATTCGAAAGCTTGGAATTTTCGATTCCTGTAGGGATTGGTTATTTAACTTCAACAGGATTTGGATTGGATGCAAGATATAATTTTGGTGTAACGAATATTTATAAACCAAGTCACGCAATCGCCCATAGTAATGTTTTACAATTAGATTTTTTTTACAGGTTTCGAAGGCCAAAATAGATTGTTTTGGAATCACCAAAAACCGGCTAATAAAAATTTCTATTGAGTAATTTTTATTAAATAATTTCCGTATCAAATACCGATTGTTTTTACATTTGATAAAATATTTTTTAAATGTCATCTACTCAGGACTTAAAACCACTGCTGCCGGCATTTGAAAAAATTAATTCGATACAAAAACTGCTGATTTGCCTGGCGATTGCTGTTGTCGTTTACTTTATAGTAGAAATAAAGGAGATCGATATTCTAACTCATCTGATGATCGGGTGGGATGCTTTCAGCCTATGCATGATCATAATGACGTGGATCACTTTTTTTATTACGTCTGCCAAACAGATACGTATCCAATCAAAAGTTCAGGATCCTAACAGGTCGATCATTTTTATCATTATTCTCATTTGCACTTTAGCCAGCTTTCTTACCGTCCTTTTATTGATCGTTACTAAAAAAAGTGGCGAAAATGGCGCTTCATGGCGTTTACCCATAGCTGTTGCAGGAATGTTGTTTTCCTGGCTTTTGATCCATACCAGTTTCACACTTCGCTATGCGCATATTTTTTATGGCGACCATAAAACCAATCCTAACTTGCATGCGGGAGGCCTTGATTTCCCTGGAGATTCCTTGCCCGACTATCTTGACTTTGCTTATTTTTCTTTCGTTCTTGGAATGACTTTCCAGGTTTCGGATGTTCAAATTACTTCTAAAAGATTCAGGCGGCTGGCGCTTTTGCATGGTCTTATTTCTTTTATTTTCGATACTACCATGATTGCGCTAACCATTAATATCCTGGCGTAAAAATAAAAATACCGGTTATTTGTTTGTCCACTGCATTTTTAGAAGATTGCACGAATAGCTACTCTTCCGGTATGAACAACAGGATTGCTTCCCGGCTTGCGGCCGTCATATTGCAAATTCAATTCAATATTTCCTGCAAGCCTTTTGGTAAGTTCAAGATTCCATAAATAATTTTTTCCGGGCAATAAGCCATTCAATAAAATATAACCAACTGTACTGTTCGGATCTCCATTAAATTTTATATTATTTAAGGAAAACCTTGCATTGATGGTTCCATCAGAAAGTACATTGTATTTTACTTCTGTCGCCAGTTGATTATTCACTGAATTTTCAAAACCGCCCATTGTATTTTTCTTCTTATCATAAGTGTAGATAAGGCTTACGCGAAAATCACTTTTATGGATATAACTGATGGAAGGTTCTGCGGAAACTTCGTCTACGCGATAATTCCGATTAGTGAAAGAAGGAGTTATCAATTGATTGCGGTCATATTTGTTCGTAAAATTCGTTGCAATGGAACGGTTCAAGATTCCACCTTCCTTTGAAGGTAACATCTCTCAATGAATTACTTTCAAATCCATAATTTAAAAGTGATTTGTTATTGTTTAAGCGGTGGGTAACATCTACTCCCCACACGGAACTTTTGCGATTAAAATAAAGTGTATTGCTCAAAAAAGAAGACAAGAGATCAAGAGAGGTATCCACTAATTTTTTATTAAAAGGATTGAAATCGAAACCTCCGTTTGAAATTTCTTTTTTATTGATCTGTAAAGAAGAACTGGTGCTGAATTTTTTAATAAATTTTAAAAAATCTGATGAGGTATTTCTTGAAATGATCATATCAGGATTGATGCTAAAATTGTAATTGAACTGGATATAATTGGCTTTAACATAATCATTCGTTGGTGTAAAAACACGTATCCATTTTTTCTGATCATCAAAAACCGCCACTTCAAATTCATTCAATTGGGGAATGCCGTCTTTATTATAATCATTCCAGGTGTAATATCCCTGTCCGGCCGGCACTTCAATATATGTGTATTCCCGTTTTTGTTCCTGCCCCGACCCAAGTTCATACAAAACATTTCCGACCAAAAATCCTTTCCATTCATTCATGGCATATTCTGCCCTGCCCAAAAGACTTTCGTCGCTTTGTTCATTCGAATAACTTTTGTTCATTACATCCAATTTGCGATAAGTAACATTCAGTCGAAATTGCTGTGTTCATTACTCATCAACTCGGTCATCAAATTAATATTCTGACTTTTATCCTGCGTGATCAATCCTTTTTGAAAAGGAATTTTATTTTCTCTTGTAGAATAAGTAATTCCCCATTTATTCATTTTCTTTTCCGAAGATTTTATATAAACCTGCCAGGTGTTGAAAGCAAAACTTATTGGCATTAAAGTATCTGAAATTTTTGCTACCTGCTGGTTATTTTCAGCAGAATAATTCGCCCCGATTTTAATATCTTCAAAAGCCTGCGAATGAACGATAAACATCAAAAGTGGGCCGGATATAGGAACCGGTTTGATGGAACTATTAATATTAGTGATATAAAATTTATTATTAAAATGCCAGCCTTTTATATCCATCACATTTTCAATAGCGTTTCTAACTCCATTAAAATTGTCACTTCTGTTGTAATTTGTAAAATCGTATTTAAAAAAATTATTTTAAGATCACTGATTCCGAAATGAAGCATTCACCAAATTTTCTGTTGCCGGCGGGCGCATCAAACGGAAGGCTCCAGTCGCGGTTAAACTCCACATTACGTAATGTTTCCAGTGGCTTAAATTTATCCTGCACATATTCATAACCAACATTTGTAGTTAAAAATCCCGGTTTGATATTTCTAAAAATAGGGTGCTGCATTGCATAATCCAATTTTGCCGCTACGCCTTTATTCGCTTTTTTCCCTTTGACGAAAATGTATTCACATCATAATTGCTTACAGCCGTTTCAACTTTTAAAGAAGAATTTTAATTAAAAAAATATTGGGCTGCTACGGAAATTAAATCATGCTTTTTGGGCGGGATCAGCAAAATCACCGGATCCCAATCTCCTTGTTTTTCTCCATTTACAGGAGCAATAAATTTAAAAACCCGTCCGTTTGCATTTCCGTCATTTACGGGCGTATAATTGCCACGTCCCGGGCCAACATTGGTAAAAGAAAGATTGTATAAAGAATCTTTTTGATTGGCAGAATATACATAAATAGTATCATGCACGCCATTATAGTTGTGTCTACTTTTTTATATAAGATCTTATTCACTGAAAAAGTATCAGGCACTGCATTAGGATAAGTGGCACTGTCAACATTATTTCCTATCTGCGATAAAAATTGCTTTTGATCAGTAGTTAGCGATTGGTTAATCGATGAATTTTTAGCGTCTGCATTTGAATATGCGCCGATGCTCACTTTGAGTTTATTGTTGATATTAATCTCATCATTTCCGTAGATCATAGAGTTGAGATAATTCTGATTGGAATACTCAAACTCCACCTGGATGCGGCTGTCTTTTGTAATTAAGTGTTTAACCGTAAACGTTAGTTCAGCAGTATTATAGTCAATCACATAATCCTGGTCTTCACCACGGGTTAATAATTGGCCATCGAGAAAAACTTTTTCTGTTCCGGCAAGCACGGCAAAATACAATTCATTATTTGCCCCATAAAGTTTATAAGGGCCCTGGTTTCCTTCAATCGGGGTAATAATATCTCTCATGTAATTTCCTTTAGCGATAGCGCCACTGGCTAAAAAAGAATTGGTGATATTTTTACTGATCACATTATTTGTCGAAAACGAACCTCCTTGTAATCTTTTTGAAAAGTTGAGAAAATAATTCTGGTTTTGCCTGATATCAATATCGCCAAAACTTGCCTGCCAGCCATGCTTTTTTATCTGCATAAAAATCCGATCAAAATCCCTGATATTTTGAGTATTTCCCTGCGGTTGAATAGGAATATTATTATCGCTTATGGCGGCTGTAAGTTCAAGACTGTCGCCAATAAAGCCATTTAATTGAAGATTTAAATTAGAACTTACAACCGCGTCCTGGTTATTGCCGATAGTAATTCCGCGCCCGAAACTTCCATTGTAATTGATGTTTCCAAAATCAATTATTTTATTTTCAAGTTGATTGTTTTTTAAAACATACGGCTTTTCCATTGCAAAATTAAAACGAATGCTATCGTAATTGAACTGTCGTGTGATGGCATTTAATTTATAAGGAAAAACGCGGTAAGAAATAAAAACACTGTCGGGCAAATTGTTGCGAATTCCACAAAAGGAAGCGTTTACATAATCGATGTGATAAGCCGTTGCAGAAATACCTGTAATGAGAAAGGTATTTGGCACGATACTGTTGCTGTCAAGTACAAACGGATTAATATTAGTTGCAATTTTTTTACTCCTGAAGTTAGAAAGTGAGGCCGGATTTTGTTGAGAAAAACCATTAATATAAATAAACAGAAAAAGAAAAACAGATAGGGGTTTTACTGATTTCAAGCAGTATTATTTTACAAACCTTAAAATTAAACGATTTCAGGCAATGGAAAATCCGGCGCCTCCTGAATTATAAGTATAACGTAAAAGTATTGCCTGAGTGTATGGGAAAGCTTTTGCCAGCTATTAGAAAATCAAAGTTTTAAAAGAGAAAATTCCCTTTATTTGTTTGTTTACTGTAACTAAATTTGAAAAAAGAAAATTATCCTTTTTCATTCATCGGATCCACCATGCGTAACAGGCCTTTCCTGGATTTTAGAAGAGAGTGAAGCTCCAAGATATTGCGCGATTCATTCTTGCAATATTTTCTACAGAAATTCCTTTAGGGCATTCTGCTTCACAATTGTAAATATTTCCACAATTACCAAATCCTTCTTTATCCATTTGTTCCACCATATTCAGTACCCGTGAAATTTTTTCGGGTTCGCCCTGAGGCAGAAGCGCTAATTGTGAAACTTTAGCGCTCACAAATAACATGGCTGAACCATTGGGCACGCCGCCACACAAGCGCCACAACCAATACAGGAAGCTGCGTCAAAAGCTTCATCAGAATCTGCGCTGATCAATCGGAATTGTATTGGCATCGGGCGCATTCCCGGTATTTACGGAAACATAACCGCCGGCCTGGATGATTCTGTCAAAGGCACTACTGTCAACGATCAAATCTTTAATAACCGGAAATACATTTGATCTCCATGGTTCAACAACAATGGTATCTCCATCTTTGTAAGCGCGCATGTGCAACTGGCAAACCGTATTTTTTTGCCACGGACCATGGGGCCTTCCGTTAATATACATGCTGCACGTACCACAAATGCCTTCACGACAATCACTGTCAAATGCAATGGATCTTTTCCTTCCTGCACTAATTTTTCATTCAGCACATCAAACATTTCCAGGAAAGACATTTCGGAAGAAATCTCCTTTACTTCATAAGTTTCAAACCCTCCCTTTGCTTCAGCATTTTTTTGTCTCCAAACTTTCAAAGTAAGATTCATATTGTAGTGTTCCATAAATCAATACTTATTTATAATTTTTATAAAAATCAATTCTATTTATAACTCCTCTGGCTTGGTAAAACGACTTCAAAATTTAATTCTTCTTTATGCATCACTTCGCTTCCGTCAGGTTGATATTCCCACGCAGCCACATAGCTAAATTCGTCATCTTTTCTTAACGCTTCTCCTTCCGGCGTCTGGCTTTCTTCGCGGAAATGACCTCCACAACTTTCTGATCGGTTTAGTGCGTCAATACACATTAGTTCGCCCAGCTCTAAAAAATCAGCAACTCTTCCGGCTTTGTCCAATTCAGGATTTAATTCCTCAATGCCGCCGGGAATTTTCACATTTTCCCAAAACTCTTTTCGTAAAGCACGAATTTCTTCAATTCCTTCTTTTAAGCCTTTTTCATTCCTTGCCATTCCACATTTCTCCCACATAATTTTTCCCAGTCTTTTATGGAAACTTTCAACAGATTCGGTTCCCTGTATGCTCATTAATTTGTCAATTCTCTCCTTAACTGCCTTTTCCGCTTCATCAAAGGCAACGTGAGAAGTTGGAATTGCAGGCACCCTGATCTGGTCAGCCATAAACGCACTGATGGTATAAGGGATTACAAAATAACCATCAGCCAAACCCTGCATCAATGCAGACGCACCCAACCGATTGGCCCCATGATCGCTAAAGTTAGCTTCGCCCAAGGAATACAAACCATCAACCGTGGTCTTCAATTCATAATCTACCCATAGGCCGCCCATTGTATAATGCACCGCGGGATAAATCCGCATAGGAACTTTATAAGGATCTTCGCCGGTAATTTTTTCATACATAGCGAACAGATTACCATATTTTTCGCGGATTACATTTTCTCCCAATTCTGTTATAGTTTGTTCTGTTGCATCTTCAATCCTCTTTTATGAACTTCGGTTTTTCCATACCGATGAATGGCAGAAGCAAAATCAAGGTAGACGGCCATTTTGGTTGTTCCTACGCCAAAACCAGCATCACATCTTTCTTTTGCCGCTCTTGAAGCCACATCCCTGGGAACCAGGTTTCCAAAAGCCGGGTAACGACGTTCCAGATAATAATCGCGATCGCTCTTCGGGAATATCATTTGGTTTTCTTTTATCATTTTTGTCTTTAGGTACCCAAATTCTTCCATCGTTTCTCAAACTTTCACTCATCAGCGTGAGTTTGCTTTGATGATCGCCGGTAACCGGGATACAAGTCGGATGTATTTGAGTAAAACAGGGATTAGCAAAATAAGCGCCTTTTTTATGTGATTTCCAGGCAGCAGTTACATTGCTTCCCATTGCGTTGGTGCTTAGGTAAAAAACATTTCCATATCCACCGGAACAGATCAAAACAGCATGGCCAAAATATCTTTCCAGTTTTCCGGTAATTAAATTACGTGCAATAATTCCTCTCGCAACGCCATCAATTTTCACAATATCATGCATTTCGTGGCGGGAATAAACGGTTACATTTCCCAAAGCTTCCTGTCTTTCCAACGCACCATAAGCGCCCAGCAATAATTGTTGCCCGGTTTGGCCTGCCGCATAAAATGTCCGCTGAACCTGTGTTCCGCCAAAAGAACGATTACTTAACAAACCCCCATATTCTCTTGCAAAAGGAACGCCCTGCGCCACACATTGATCAATAATATTTCCACTCATTTGCGCAAGCCTGTAAACATTCGCTTCGCGCGACCTGTAATCGCCGCCTTTCACTGTTTCATAAAAAAGACGATAAACAGAATCGCCATCACTCTGGTAATTTTTTGCAGCGTTGATGCCACCCTGCGCCGCAATCGAGTGAGCCCGGCGTGCGCTGTCCTGGAAACAAAATGATTTTACTTTATATCCTAATTCGCCTAAAGTGGCCGCAGCTGAGGCACCTGCAAGCCCTGTGCCGATAACGATAATTTCTAATTTGCGTTTATTGGCCGGACTCACCAACCTTAAATGGTCCTTATAATTAGTCCACTTTTGTTCAAGTTCGCCATCCGGAATTTTTGCATCTAATGCCATACGTAAGAATTAAATATTTTTATTCTGAATCTTTTAAGAAGTTTAAGTTATTGAAGCCATCCCAGCATAAATGCCAAAGGCATTGATGCAAACAAAAGGCAAATGACTACTGAATAAAAAACGCCGACTCCTTTTATGATATAGATCCATCGCCTGTGGCTTATCCCAAAAGTTTGAAAAGCACTTTGAAATCCCTGCAGCAAATGGAACAACAATGAAACCAGGCCTATCAAATACAACGTAAACCAAAGAGGATTTGTAAAGATCACTTTCATTTGCTGGTAAAGATCAATTGCAGGTCCACGGAAGTATAATTCATTTTTTGTATGTACCCAGAATTGTGCTAGGTGCATTACTAAAAACAATAATAAAAAAGTTCCGAGCCAGCCCATATAGCGGCTGTACCATTTTATTTCACGGGGATAATCTGTCTTCTCATATTTAATTTTCCTCGCCGATTTATTTTGCTGCCAAAGCACAAGTCCCTGAATTATATGCAAAATAAAAACGGCAAAAAGCCCAATTTCCAAAAACCTGATAAAATAATTATGAAGCATAAAATGGGCAGCTTTGTTAAAAGTTTTTCCATCATCATTAGCAAAGATCAAGGCATTAACAGAAGCGTGAACAATGAGGTAAATAATGAGGAAAAAGCCGGTTAAGCCCATCAGAATTTTTTTACCTATTGAGGAAGTGAATAACTGTTTCCAGGTCATAAACGAGAGAGTTATAAAAATTTCAGATAGACAAAGGTACTACAGGAACTTTAAACTTTTTAGCACAGCCGGAGTTGAAAACACAAAATGAAAAATTTATTTTTTTGTAACATAGTGCTATAAACGTTTCTGAAAAAAAACATGATTTTTATCAGCAACAGTAAAATAATAAATTTTGAAGATTTCTTTTTGTAGTAACCGGTTTATACATCCAATCTTTTCAATAAAATATTATCAACCTGGTTAAAAAACACATCGGGTTTCATGGTGCGCCAGTTAGGTATTGAAATCATTTCCACATAACTATTGAGTCTCGCGTTTACAAAATCGTATTGCGTTTGGCTGGGCATATTTAAAAGAACTATCCAGCCATTTCTGTCCTGCACATCATCGCGCCATTCTTCATAATAGCAATCATCACTGCTGTGGAAGTTGAGCACATTTTCTGTTATTAAAATAAATTTCCGGATTCCCTGCATCATAAAATCATCTATCACATCGCGTTTCAGCCGCATGATATCATTTTCAATGGCATCATTCCACTCGCCTATCAGCTCCATAATTACATACTGTTCATCATAATCTGCCATCAATACTTTAAGATACAGAGTTCGGCTTCCAAACTCGTCCCATAAAGGATGGATGTAATAATTATAAACGGTATTAGAAAATTCAAATTCACTATATTCCCGTCCAAAAAAAGGCGAGCGCAAATCATTTTCTGATGAATATAAATATTGCCAATTGTCGTATGGTTCTATATCCTGCATCCACACAAAATTATTCAATTAATACCGAAAATTTTGTCAAAACCAGACCGAAAAATCCATAAGACTTAAGCCGATTCACCTATCCGCTCATCATACTATAAATTCTTTTTATTCGTTTACTTAAAACAAGCAATCCTATGCTATGAAAAATTGGATCAGAATTATACTTGCTACAATCATTTTCTCTTCATGCGCTTCTACCGAGACATTGCGGCTGAGTGTATTGCAGCCTGCTCCTGTAAGCCTTCCTGCTTATATTAAAAACGTGGCCGTTGTTAACCGCACGGATGTAGCGAAAAAAAGCAAACTATTTGATGCGATCGACAAAGTTGTAACGCTTGAAGGTTCGAAAACGGACGCCGTCGCTGCAGAAGAAACGATTGCAGGACTTACGGATGAGTTGAAAAAAAATACCCGCTTTGATGAAATAAAAATGGTTAAAGAATCTGACCTTACCACAAATACACCTGGAATGTTTCCGGCCCCGTTATCGTGGGATGTGGTAGAAAAATATTGTGACGATAATAATGCAGATGCGCTTTTTTCTCTCGAACTTTTTGATACGGATTCTAAAATTGATTACTCCGTTTACAAAACCAGTATACGAACTCCCTTTGGAACAGTACCTTCCATCGAACAGCAGGCCAACATGCATACTTTAGTAAAGGCGGGCTGGAGAATTTATGACCTGCGCGATAAAGAAATCCTTGACGAAGCGGCAGTGGCAAGAACGCTTACTTATTATGGCAGAGGAATGAATCCTTTGCTGGCTGCACAAGCGTTGATCAATAAAAAGGAAGCAGTGAAAGAAGTGGGGAACGCCGCCGGTCATGCATATGCTTTCAGAATTATTCCTTTCTGGATAAGGGTTTCGAGGAACTATTATGTGAGAGGAACTAATAATTTTAAAATAGCCAAGCGAAAAGCCCAGACGGGGAATTGGGATGAGGCTGCAAAACTTTGGCAAGGAGAAACGAGTAATCCAAAGCGAAAAGTTGCCGGAAGAGCCTGCTACAATATGGCTATTATTAATGAAATAAACGGGCATTTGGATGAAGCAATTAAATGGGCGCAAAAGGCTTACGAGAATTACAATAATCGTCAGGCACTTTACTATGTAAACATACTCAGGAACCGACAAATAGGCGATGATATAGCGCAGGCGCAGCAGCAAGCAGCACAGTAAACCAACAAAAAATCTATTTTTTATCTGGCCTATTCACGCAGAGTTCCTTTAACCTTTCGAAAAAAATTCTTGAAATAAAAGTTTGTTTTTTAAACGTTGTTCATCTGTCGTTACCTTTATCGCGTTTAAAAAAAATGTATGCTTAAAGTTGGAGTATTTGGTGTCGGCCACCTCGGGAAATTTCATTTAAATAACTGGAATGAAATTGAGGGAGTAAAATTAGTGGGTTTTTGCGATCCGTCAGACGGGAATGCAGGTGAAATAAAAAATCAGTACGGTTTAAAAAGATTTAAAAACGCAGAAAAATTAATAGACGCCTGTGATGCAATCGACATCGTAGCGCCAACCACAGAACATTACCAGCTGTGCAAAAAAGCCATTTTAAAAAGCAAACATGTTTTCGTTGAAAAGCCTTTGACCAACACAATGCAAGAAGCGAGGGAAATTGTGAAGCTTGCCAAAGAAGCGAATATCAAATTCCAGGTTGGCCATGTGGAACGGTTTAATCCCGCTTTGCTTGCCGCCAAAGAACACACGCTTAACCCGATGTTTATTGAGGTACACCGCCTTTCGCAATTCAACCCAAGAGGAACTGATGTAAGTGTGATTCTTGATCTGATGATCCACGATATCGATATTATTCTTTCGCTGGTAAAAAGCAGCGTAAAAAATGTGTACGCAAATGGTGTAAATGTATTAAGCGACACGCCCGATATTGCGAACGTGCGGATCGAATTTGACAATGGTTGTGTGGCCAATCTTACTTCTTCAAGGATCAGCATGAAAAAAATGAGAAAGATGCGCTTGTTTCAAAAGGATTCTTACGTGGGTATTGATTTCCTGGATAAAAAAACTGAGATCATAAAATACAAAACGCCTGAAGACAAAAATGTGTTTTCTTTTGATATTGAGACCAAAAACGGCAAAAAAACCATCGCTATAGCTGCGCCGGTTATTAAAGAAACCAATGCAATTAAAATGGAACTGGAAAGTTTTGTAGAGGCGGTCAAAAAAAATAAAACTACTGTGGTTACAGAAATCGACGGATACAGGGCAATGGAAGTAGCACACCTGATTTTAGAAAAAATCAACCGCAACCAGGTAATTTAATTTAACAATTTTCTCGATTTGCAAAAGCGTTTACACACAGGTTTTTATGTTTTGGGCGATTTTATTGCTTCCATAATCGCATGGATTATTTTTTATTGGCTGCATCGCAAATTGGGTTATCAAAAATTCGAATTCAGCCAAAAATTTGTCTTTGGTCTGCTGTTTTATCCGATTGGATACCTCGTCCTGTTCCATTTGTTTGGCTCTTATAAATCGCTGTATCACAAATCGAGATTGCTTGAATTATTATCAACATTTCTAAGCACTCTTTTGGGAAGTATTATCTTGTTTTTTATTTTTCTTTTTTATAAAAAGCAGCAAAATCTTTCAAATTTTTACAGCCAGTTCTTCATCCTTTTTGCCCTGCAGTTTTTAGTTACCTATTTTATAAGATACTTTTTACTCACCTACGTTCACCAGCAGATCCAAGGCGAACAAATATGGTTCAATACATTAATAATCGGCGATGAAAAAAAGGCTAAGGAACTTTTTGAAAATATAAACTCTAATATTGAAAAAACAGGATACCGTGTTTGTGGGTTTATCTCGACAAGAGTTCATCCCACAGAAAACATAAACGTAGGAATTAATTTTTTGGGTGATATCTCTTCTGCAAATAAAATCATTGATGATCACTCCATTAATGAAGTTATCATTGCGCTGCCAAATAATGAAAGAGACAAACTGGAAAAGATTTTACAAACTCTGGCTGAAAAGGAAGTAAACATAAAATTAATGCCCGATAAGGTGGATATTTTAACCGGAACTGTTCGCACCAGCAACATAATGGCGATACCCCTGATTGAACTGCACACTGGCCTGATGAACCCCTGGCAGCAAAATATTAAACAATTGGTAGATGTACTTTTGGCCGCCTTTGGAATTATCTTTCTTTCTCCTTTAATATTATACACCGCGATTCGAACAAAACTTTCTTCGAAAGGCAGTATTATTTATTCGCAGAAAAGAGTTGGATATAAAGGCAAAAAATTTTATATCCATAAATTTCGCTCGATGGTAATTGACGCGGAAAAAAATGGTCCTATGCTAAGCAGCCGACACGATGAAAGAATAACCGGTTGGGGAAAAATTATGCGCCGGTGGCGACTTGATGAACTACCTCAATTATGGAACATTTTAAAAGGGGAAATGAGCCTTGTAGGGCCGCGACCTGAAAGACAATTTTATATTGATCAAATAACAAAAAGTCATCCCGAATATAAATTGTTGTTGAGAGTGAAGCCTGGTCTTACCAGCTGGGGAATGGTAAAATTTGGTTATGCGGAAAATGTAAAAGAGATGATTGAGCGAATGAAATACGATATTATTTATATTGAAAATATTTCCCTGGCATTGGACTTTAAAATCATGATACATACCATAAGGATTATTTTTCTTGGAAAGGGGAAATGAATTTACCAGTAAACCAACAAACAAACGAAATTTCAGTTTTGGCAAATAAAAAAACCCCGCAAAAAGCAGGGTTTCATAAAAAATCTTTTAAAGATATTTACTCGGCTACGACTTCAAAAGCTACCTCGGTTTCATGTCCTTTACCAAAATCAATCTTTGCATTGTAACTTCCTAATTCTTTTACATCATCCAAAATACTAATCCTGCGACGATCTATTTCATAGCCTTTTTGTTCACGTATCGCTCTTGCTATCTGAACGGAAGTAACGCTACCGAAAATTTTACCACTGGTTCCTGTTTTTGCACCGATTTTTAATGGAGATTCCTGTAGAACACTTACCACGCTATTGATTTCTGCGAGAAGTTTTTCTTCCTTCTTAGCCAGTTGCTTTTGACGCTCCTGCATTTTCTTAACATTGGAAGCACTGGCTTCAACAGCCAATTTCTGAGGAATCAGAAAATTGCGCCCGTAACCGTCTTTCACAGTTACCAGTTCGTGAGCCCCGCCCAAATTGTTTACATCTTGAATTAATATTACCTGCATTTTATTTGCATTTTTACCCAATCGAATTTTGAGTTTTGATAATCCGACTTTCTCCCGATTTACAGGGTTAGGGTGGTTAAGAATTTTATTTCATGAGATCCGTAACATAAGGAAGAATCGCCATTTGACGGGCTTTCTTCACCGCATCACTTACTTTACGCTGGTATTTTAATGAATTCCCGGTAATGCGTCGGGGAAGCAACTTCCCCTGTTCGTTCAGGAATTTTTTTAAAAAATCGGCATCTTTATAATCAATGTATTTTATGCCCAATTTTTTAAAACGGCAATATTTTTTTGGCCGTTTTTCAGCTTTGATCGCTGTAAGGTATTTTATTTCATTTGATTTAGCCATTGGTTACCTCCGCTTTTTCAACTCCTGTTTGGACGCCATTTCTCTTTTTTGCATTGTACTCGACGGCGTATTTATCGAGTGCAGTGAACATGTGGCGAAGTACTGATTCATCGCGTAAAAGCTGTGTTTTCAGCTTTTCATTGAAGTCGGTTGGCGCCTTATATTCCAGAACCCAGTATAAGCCGGTTGTTTTTTTCTGGATCGGGTACGCCAGTGATTTTAGTCCCCAGGCATTTTCATGAACTACCTCTCCTCCGTTTTCAGTAACTAACGAAGTAAACTTATTCTGAGCAGCTTTGTATTCCTCCTCAGAAAGTACAGGGGTAAAAATCACCATCAATTCGTAATTCTGCATTAATCGTGTTTTTAGCTGTTTTTAAACAACGGTGAATAAAAATTTTTATTTGGGCGGCAAAGGTAAGTTATTTTCTTTTTTGAAAAAGAATTTAACACGCTTAATTTATCAGAAATTCTTAAAAATATAAATGAAAATTTTATTTTATGGGAAAATGCCTAATTCCGCGTAGGAAGTACCCACTTTATTGATAGCAACTACGTAGGCAGCAGTTCTTAGATCAGGTATTGCAGGCGTTTTCTGCCATACATCAACAATTTCCCTCGTTGCCGATATCATAGTCTCCTCGAGGCCACTTCTTACCAGGTCTACTTCGTCTGCTCCATGAAGAATAAAATCTCTTTCGACAGGGGAGATCGTTTTGCCGGTCAGGTTTTCCACCATATCCACAATGTGATGGTTCATATTTTCAGTAAACCGTTTTTCAAGGCGACCATAACGAACATGGCTCAGGTTTTTTAACCATTCAAAATAACTTACCGTAACACCACCGGCATTCAAATACATATCGGGAACAATCAAAACTCCCTTTGGGACAAGGATATCATCTGCTTCAGGTGTTACAGGGCCGTTAGCCGCTTCCCCAATTATTTTGGCTTTGATCCTGTCGGCGTTTTCAGCATTTATTACATTTTCCAGGGCAGCGGGAATTAAAATGTCACATTCCATTTCAACGGCATCAGCAGATTTTTCGAAATTTTGAGCGCCCGGGAAATCAAGAATCGAACCTGTTCTTTTGCGATGAGCAAAAACCTGCTCCACGTCAAGACCGTCATAACTTTTAATAGCCCCTTCGTATTCGGCGATACCAACTATTATTGCTCCTGCCTGTTGGAAAAATAAGGCCGAGTGATATCCAACATTTCCCAATCCCTGAACACATATCCTTTTACCTTTTACACCTATTGGCAAACCGAGTTTTTCCATCAATGAAGCCATATTACACACTTCTGTTAAGCCGTAAAAAACACCTAACCCTGTAGCTTCAGTTCTTCCACGCACACCGCCCTGAGTTACAGGTTTTCCGGTAACACAACCTAAAGCATCAATTTCTCCAGGATGCATAGCTACATACGTATCGAGTATCCACGCCATTTCTCTTTCGCCAGTTCCATAATCAGGAGCCGGTACATCAGTTCCGGGGCCAATGAAGTTTTTCTTGATCAATTCCGCGGTATAACGACGGGTAATTTTTTCAAGTTCATAAGCAGTATAATCTCTTGGCCTTATTTTTATTCCACCTTTAGCACCACCAAAGGGAACGTTTACTATAGCACATTTATAGGTCATTAAAGCAGCCAAAGCCATTACTTCATCCTGGGTTACTGCAAGGCTAAAACGGATGCCTCCTTTGCAGGGCGTTTTATGATGCGAGTGTTGTACGCGGTAGGCTTCCAGTGTTACAATTTCGCCACTTTCCCTTTTAATTGGAAAACGCATCTGGTATACACTGTTACACTGTTTTATCTGTTGAAGGAGGCCATTGTCCCACTGTGTAAACACAGCGGCTTTATCAAAACTTTTTTCAACATTATGAAAAAAACTATAAGGCACTTTTGACGACATATTATTGAGCTTTACTGAGGTAGATTATTCAAAATTTAAAGAGACTTTTCTTTTTTGGAAACTTTATTGTCTATCCTTATAAGATAGAGGAAAAAGGCAATTAAAATAACAATACAAACCGTCATAACAACATAAATTTTATCGTGGCTTCGTAAAGCCTGGTCGACGGAAGAAGAAGGTTTGGCGGTTTCAGTTTGTGCCCAAAGAAAAGAAGCGGTTAAAAGGAACAGGATTGTGAAGCAAGTACGTTTTAATAATAACTTATTCATTTATTAAATTTTTAATGACAAGCAAACCTAGCCTGATTTTTAAACTACTGATCCAGATTCCCAACAGGAGCCACCCGAAAACAGCAGGCCAGAAAACCATTTCCATTGTTGCATCGAGGCTTTGGCCTCCAAGAGCAGGATTACCGCCTCCCTTCGCTCCTTCCATTCCGCCAGGATGCAATGACTGCACCAACCTTGGCAATATCATAATAAGCGGGATGTAAATAAAATAAGCAAAAATGTTATATACAGAAGAGATACGCGCCCTTTTGTCCATATCAGTCATGGAGCCACGAAGTACAATGTATGCGAGATAAATCAACAATGCAATTGCAGCCGCTATCTGCTTGGGGTCATTGCTCCAGAATTCGCCCCACGTATATTTGGCCCAAATGGAGCCTGTGGCTAAGCCAAGAAGCCCAAATACAATTCCTGTTTTCGCAAATTCAGATGCGTATATATCGTATTTGAGATTTTGTGTTCTGAGATAAGCAATTGAATAAAGAAGAGATAATGAAAGTAACCCTATCATTCCAAACCACATGGGCACATGAAAGAAAAAATTCCTGATACTTTGATAAAGATTTCCGACATAAGGAACGTGGATCAGGAAGCCGGCAGTGAAGGTGATAAATAACAAAAGAATACACAGTATCTTCCACCACTTTAATTTCATGAGTTTTTTTTGTGCAGCAAAATTAAGGATAATATCGTTGAATTACTGTAATACTTTGACGTGTCTGACTGATTTTAAACAAATCTAAATGAAGCTATTGCTCTCTCAAAATTCTCCAAGGAATTTTGTAAATAACCCGATGTCAATTGCAAAACCATGAGATATTTTAATAATTTAAAAAAAACGGATTTGTCTGCTCAATCTTTCCATAAAAAAGGGAATAATACCACAGACAGAACAATTACCAATATGTCAAGACCGGTGAGCAACAGGGAAATCTGGAACAGCGCACCTTGCCTGAAAACTTCACCATAAGCCGCTTTCGATAATCGTATTAATAAAAGTAATTGTGGAATAATTAAGGGAAACCCCAAAATTGCCATTATTGCCGCATTTTGATGCGCTTTTGAAGCAATAGCTGACATTAAAGTGAAAACGAGGCTTAAGCTTAAACCACCAAAACAGGCAATCGCTGCAAACTGGAGATAATGGCTTATGGGATTGCCCAGCAAAAACCGGAATAATGCGAGGCTCAACAAGACCATTAGTAGCATTATAACGGTACTGTAAATTAATTTACCGATAATAAATTCGACAGGGCTTGTAATAGTATAAAAATAAAGCATCCGGCCCTTGCTTTCCTGCATAAAGCTTTTCGCAACTGCATTTACGCACACAAATAATTGGATCATCCAGAATAATCCGTTATAGACTGTACTTTCCGGCTGGCCCATCGCCAGGTACAGCACAAAAATGGTGGACGCCACATATAACAGGATGCCGAAAAAAGTGTGCTGCTGCCTTAGTTCAAGCAGGAAATCTTTTTTTAATAAAGTCAGGATTTTTGACATCAGGAAGGTTATAAAATCATCAGTAAACAAACAAAATAAGACAATTTCTATTTAGCGATCAAGAGCTGCGCAAACTCTGCATCTTGGTTCATAAATATCCTTTTCGCCCAACAAAACCTGTGGACCAGTATTATTTTTTCTATAACTCACATTGGCAATATTGCCACAAACTACGCAAATGGCGTGGAGTTTGGTAATATAATCGGCAATTGCCAGCAGGTTAGGCATTTGCCCAAAAGGTTTGCCCTTGTAATCCATATCAAGCCCAGCCACTATTACGCGCATGCCTTTCAGGGCCAGCGCTTCACAAACAGCGGGTATCTGATCGTCAAAAAATTGCGCTTCATCTATTCCGACTACATCCACATCCTGCGCCAGCAAAAGTATCGTTTGAGAATTATCTATAGGAGTTGATTGAATTTTATTTTCATCGTGGCTCACAATTTTTTCTTCATCATATCTTGTGTCAAAAGCCGGCTTAAAAATTTCTGCTTTCAGGTTGGCGATCTCCACCCGTTTCAAACGCCTGATCAATTCCTCCGTTTTTCCACTGAACATGCTGCCGCAGATCACTTCAATCCAACCTCGTCTCTCACCCCGCAAAATCGGTTCAATAAACATTTTTTGTATTTAATTTTAATTTCAATTAGTAACTTAGCTCTGATTGCAAGGTTAAAGTGATTTTTCCTGAAATCAAAAACAAAGATTTTGCTAACTTTTAATAACCTCACAATTTTTTCACATGGACAGAGTGTCAACACTTCTCAAAAAATTACAAACCCAACTTGATGAAAAATCATCTGCCAGGGAAATGTTGCAAACTGTGCAAATTTTACAGGCAGAATTAATAAAAAAAGTTGAGAAAAAACAGATTTCAGCAAATGAAAAAATTTCAGTTTTAATGCCTGTTTCTTTTAATGTGGTTGAAATAGAAACAAGGAATGCGGATGAAGAAGAAAAAGTGGTGCAGGTGCTGCAGGTAGACGAGAAAGAAATCGAAGAAGAACTTCAACAGATAAAAAAGAAAGCGGAAGCGGTAAATGCGAGAGTTTCGCACAACCGACCTGGTTTTTTATTTGATCCGCTGGAAGAAGTGCCTACACTTGCGCACCAGGACCAACATGATAAAAAAACTTCCGACGAACTTTCTTTTGAATACCCTGAGTCACTTAATGACCGCCTAAAAGAAAGCAAAACAGAGTTGTCTCATACGTTAACTTCCTCCCCAATAAAAGATTTAAGAAAAGCTATCGGCGTTAATGACCGTTTTCTTTTCATCAATGAACTATTTAGAGGAGATGAAGCAATGTATGAGCGCAGCATAAAGACAATTCAAAATTTTTCGATTTATGCTGAAGCTGAATTTTGGATAAGGCGAGAGTTAAAAGTGAAAATCGGCTGGCTCGACACTGAGCCTGTAGTTAAGCAATTTGACCAGCTTATAAAAAGAAGATTCTCCTGACCGGACAGTAAGTCGTAAATAAAAATCCTTCTTATTTGTTGGTTTACTGTTGAATGGCTTTGATAAAATGTTGGGTATTAAAAATTTCGGGATTAATCACTTTATTTGCTTCCAGGTCAAAATATTTTTCTACCTGCAATAATTTTTCATCCAAATAAAACTTCACCAGCGTTTCAGAATAACCTCCGTCCAGTTTTACATGATCTTCAAGTAAGGCATCTTCTTTGCGCCCGTTTTCATATTTGATCATTCTTACCAAACTATAATGTTCTTTATCAAACCACGCCTGGTTGCTTTCTTCACCATCTTTATCCGCACCAATTACATACACACCTTTGCCATTCCAAACACTTTCATGAAATTTAGTGATATCAAATCCGTAAGTTTTCATTTTAGCAATCGCTTCGTCTACAGGATAGAAATACATTCCTCCCAATAAAAATAATAAGTCGTTTGGATAATAATTCGTTCTCACAAGGTTGCTGTTTCTAAAAGCATACGCAGAATCATTTTTAAAGATAACGGCGTTGCCGCTGTCAGGATTTCCAAAATCAATCCTGAAATTTCCAGGAAATTGAATATGCTCTGCCCATACCTCACTACGAACTAACGAATCGTTTTTATAAGTTTCAGTAGTTTGTTTGAATTGGTAAGTCTTGTACCATTTTCCGGCGTACTTTTCATGCATACGTATTAGTAATTCTTTTCCTGTTCCAGTCTTTTTTATTGTAAAACTGCAGGTAACAACCGCAAAAAGAAAAAGTAATTTTTTCATAGAAAGATTTAAACCGGGATCGAAAGTAAAAATAAGGCTTATAAGTTTGTTTACTGTAATTAATTATTCATTCTTGTCGTCATCGTTTTTAAGCAAGTTAGCACCACCCTCACGCATTATCTTCTCCATATTCCGGTCATTGTCAACAATTCCTTTTTCTTCAAGCATGCGCATGTCTTTTGCATCCCGCAGGAATTCAGAAGCAAAAATGAATTGATTCAGTTGCTTATTTTTATTGAAAATAATATCCTTGTTAGAACCTTCCCACTCTTTTATGCCGTGATACAAATAAAGAATGTTTTCACCGATTTCCATTACACTGTTCATGTCATGAGTGTTGATAACAGTAGTGATATTGTATTCTTTAGTGATCTCATGAATCAGTTTATCAATTACCATTGAGGTTTGCGGATCGAGGCCCGAATTAGGTTCATCACAAAATAAATATTTAGGACGAAGCACAATTGCCCTGGCAATACCCACTCTTTTTTTCATGCCACCACTTATTTCTGCAGGGTATTTTTTATTGGTATCTTTTAATTCTACTCTTTCGAGAACATCGTTAACCCGGTCTATTTTCTTTTGATGATTCCACCTTGTAAACATATCAAGCGGAAATTTAATATTCTGCTCAACCGTCATACTATCAAAAAGTGCCGATCCCTGGAAAAGCATTCCGATTTGCTGGCGCAACTCTTTGCGTTCTTCCTGCGACATGTTGGTAAGGTTTTTCCCGTCAAAAATTATATCACCTTTATCTACCTCAAACAAACCCACCATACATTTTTGCAAAACCGTTTTTCCGCTTCCGCTCGTTCCGATGATAAGATTTGTCATGCCCGTTTCCATTACCGCATTTATATCCTTCAGGATCTCTTTGTCATCAAAAGACTTATAAAGATTTTTTATTTCAATCATTGTGAAGGCAATTGTGTGAACAGTATTACGTAATCTTTAAAACAAACAGTTGTGTCAGTTTTATTATTTTTTAAAATTGTGCTGATCATAATATAAAAAACGCAAGGACATAATCGGCAAATAAAATTAGAATGCAACTTGTAATGACAGCGGACGTACTTGCTCTTCCTATTTCTAAAGAACCACCCTTTACGTAATAGCCATAAAAAGACGAAACACTGCTAATAATAAACGCGAAAGTGTAAGCCTTTACGAGGGCAAACCAAACATTTTTAGGTATAAAATCCAGGAGTAATCCACGATCATAAGTGTCGCCGGATAAGATGCCGCCCAATGTACTGGCTAATCTGCCGCCATAAATTCCAAGAACCATAGCCAGTACAACCAATAAAGGAATGGTTATAAGCGCGCCCGAATATCTTGGGCCCTATCAGGTAGGATTTGGTATTGATGCCCATTATTTCCAGTGCGTCAATTTGCTCGCTCACCCGCATATTTCCTAACTCTCCCGCTATCTTGCTTCCGACTACACCTGCTAAAACAATACAAACCAAAGTGGGGGCAAATTCCAGGATAACTGTATCTCTGACTACTTGGGCTATCGTTTCTTTTTGAATCATAGGACTGACTAGTTGGTAGGCTGTTTGAACAGCGCTTACAGCACCCATGAAGATGGAAATAACTGTTACGATCCACAATGACCCCATACCAATTTCAACAGACTGATGCATCAGTTCTTTCCAATACATTTTAAAATTCTCCGGCTTGGTAAACATGCCTTTCAACATCAAAAGATAGGCGCCAATGGTAGAAAATAGTTTCATTTTTTACTTTCTGATTATTTTGATTCCGTTGCCGTTTTTTTCAATTTTTGCCACCTCCTTGCCGTCTCTTCGTCTTTGGTTTTCTGTTTGGTACACTTCATTTGCGCATCAACAACCGAAATCAGGACCATATTATAAATACTGCGCACATGACTACCCAACTGAAGAATATGAACCGGCTTGTTGAGTCCTAATAAAACCGGGCCGATAGTTTCATAGCCTGCCACTTCCTGTAAAAGATTATAGGTTACATTTCCTGAAGCAAGGTTCGGAAATATCAGCACGTTTACATCTTTACCTACCAACTCACTAAACGGATAATTATCTTTTAAAATTTCTTTATTAAAAGCTACATTGGCCTGCATTTCACCATCAATAGCGAGGTTCGGCTCTGTTTGTTTTACAATTTCTCTTGCCCTCGCCACTAATTTTGCTTCCGGCGAATTGCTGCTTCCGAAATTAGAATAACTGAGCATGGCGATGTTGGGGACGATCCCAAAATTGCGAACTTCCTTAGCAACCATCATTGCTATGTTAGCAAGTTCCTCCGCAGTTGGATTAAAGTTTACGGTAGTATCGGCTAAAAATACCGGGCCTTTTTTCGTAATGGTAATATACATCCCGGCTACACTTTTCGAATCCTTTTCCATTCCGATTACCTGCAAAGCCGGGCGAATGGTATCAGGATAATTTTTCGAAAGCCCCGATATCATGGCATCTGCCTCACCGGTTTCTACCATCATACAACCGAAGTAGTTGCGATCTTTCATTATTTTTTTTGCCTCGTAAGCATTAAATCCTTTTCGCTGTCTTTTCTTAAAAAACAGTTCGCCAAACTCCATTCGTTTATCATGAGTGTTATTGTTCTTAGGATCAATAATTTGCATTTCAGAAATATCAATTCCATTATCGTCTGCGATCAGTTGAATTTTATCCCTGTCGCCAAGTAAAATTGGAATAGCCACTCCTTCATCCTGCACCATCTGGGCAGTTTTCAAAATTTTATGATTTTCTGCTTCCGCAAAAACTACTCTTTTAGGATTTTTTCGGGCCTTGGCGCCAAGCATCCTGAGGAGATGATTATCGATTCCGAGCCTTTCATTCAGCGTTTCAGAATAAGATTCCCAGTTGGTAATTGTTTGTCTCGCCATACCACTTTCAATGGCTGCTTTTGCCACCGCGGGAGCTACATGACTAAGAAGGCGACTGTCCAGCGGTTTTGGAATTATGTAATTTGGACCAAAAACAATATTTTTCTCATTATAAGCCATCATCACATTGTCCGGCACAGGCAATCGTGCAAGTTCAGCCAGGGCTTTTACTGCAGCCAATTTCATTTCCTCATTAATTTGGGTAGCTCTTACGTCCAGTGCTCCCCTGAAAATATATGGAAATCCCAAAACATTATTCACCTGGTTAGGGTAATCGCTTCTGCCGGTTGCCATAATAACATCCTTTCTTGCTGCAGTTGCTTTTTCGTAAGTGATCTCAGGGTCCGGGTTGGCCATAGCAAAAACGATCGGGTTTTTTGCCATACTTTTTACCATTTCTGTAGAAATCACATCCCCCACGCTTAGTCCAATAAATACATCTGCGTCTTTCATTGCTTTTTCCAGTGAAAGATCAGGATCTTTACAGGTAGCATATTTTTGTTTCATATCGCCCAGCCCTTCACGTTTCGAATGAAGCACGCCGGTTTTGTCAAACATTACAAAATTCTCGGGGTTAGCCCCAAGAGCTACATATAACTGGACGCAAGCCATAGCCGCGGCGCCAGCGCCATTTACCACGAACTTTACTTTATTGATCTTCTTTTTTTGAATTTCCAGCGCATTTAACAAAGCAGCCGAACTTATGATAGCTGTTCCGTGCTGATCATCATGCATAACAGGAATATGAAGACGTTCTTTTAGTTTTTGCTCAATATAAAAGCATTCCGGCGCTTTTATATCTTCCAGGTTAATACCTCCGAAAGTCGGCTCCAGCGCCGCAACTATTTCTACAAATTTTTCAGGATCGGTTTCGTTGATTTCGATATCAAATACATCTATATCTGCAAAAATTTTAAATAAAACCCCTTTTCCCTCCATCACTGGTTTCCCGGCAAGAGGTCCAATATTTCCCAATCCGAGGACAGCACTCCCATTGCTGATAACGCCCACCAGGTTTCCTTTTGCCGTGTATTGATAAGCCGCTTCAGGATTTTCTTCAATTTCCAAACACGGTACTGCCACACCGGGAGAATACGCTAACGAAAGGTCTCGTTGTGTTTTTGTAGCTTTTGTAGGAATTACCTCAATTTTTCCAGCCCTGCCTTTTGAATGATAATCAAGCGCTTCCTGCTTTCGAATATTTTTCCTCATAACTGTTTATTAAACCGCAGCCGCTGACGCGGAATATTTTTATTTAAAAGTAAAGATAGTTAATGTAGCTAATTCATTACAGGGATATGGCAAGCCATGCCATTATTCCCATTCCGTTTTCAATGGCGTTTTCATCGATATTAAAAGTAGGAGTGTGAACGCCGGAAGCAATATTATTTTTGATATTACCGACACCAAGCCTGAAAAAACAAGCCGGTACAAGGTGAGAATAAAAAGCAAAATCTTCAGCGCCCATTCTCATTTCTGTTTCCTCTACATTTTCTTCGCCTGCAAATTCGGCCGCTTTACGTTTAGCCATATCCGTTAGTTCAATATTATTTATCACGAACGGATAACCTACATCAATTTCAACATCAATTTCCACACCTGAAATTTCGCCGGTTTTTTTGCAGATATTTTTAATAAGATCATGAGCTTTAAACCGCCATTCTTCATTCATCGCCCTGAAAGTACCCATCAGCTTCACTTCTGAAGGAATGACATTCGTTGTATTACCCCCGTGAAAAGAGGTAATAGTAAGAACAGAAGGATCAAATGGATTATTAAAACGACTTACAAGCTGTTGAAGATTTACCACCAATTGAGATGCCGCAAGAATCGTATCGGAAGTGAGATGTGGTGCTGCAGCATGTCCGCCTTTCCCTTTAACGGTAATATAAATTTCATCGGCGCTGGCCATTACCATTCCTCCCCTGAAACTTAATTTACCCACCTCCAAACCCGGGTGAACATGCAAAGCTAAAATGGCGGAAGGTTTCGGATTTTCAAGAACTCCGTCTTTGATCATCAGGCTTGCGCCACCGGGGTTTTTTTCTTCACCGGGTTGAAAAATTAATTTTATAGTGCCTTCCCATTCTTCCTTAAGTTCATTTAATATTTTAGCCGCGCCAAGCAGGCAGGTAGGTATGAACATCATGACCACAGGCATGCATCACGCCTTCATTTTTTGAGCGATATTCCACCTGGTTTTCTTCTGTAATTGGCAAAGCATCCATATCTGCCCGCAACGCAATTATTTTTTTTTCCGGGTTTTTTCCTTTTATAATTCCGGTAATTCCGGTTGTTGCCATCACCTGAAACTCAATTCCCAGTTCTTTTAATTTCTGCTGAATGAATTTTGAAGTTTCAAATTCTTTATAACTCAGTTCAGGATATTGGTGAAGATGATGTCGAATTTGGATAAACTCATCCGAATATTTTTTTGACAGGCTTTTTATTTTTTCTTTCAGCATTTGTGATTGCTTGATATTAGACAAAAGTAAAAAGAGTTTCGCTGATGAAACTCTTTTATTCTTTTTATAAGATAAGTTGAAAATGTTTGAAAATAAAAAATCGCTTTATTTGTTCTTTCACTAAGATCATCTCACATCCGGGTCAATTTCAATTGGCTCTTCTAAGTAATAGATGGTAGCGCCGCCAAGCATATCGCTTATTTGCTTCTTATAAACATCTGCTTCTTCTTTTGTTCTGAAATTTCCAAATTTTATTCTTACATACGGATTCGCATACCACATATAAAGCTTTTGTTCCGGGAATGTTTTTAGAAGTTCGGCACGTATTTTAAACGCATAATTTTTGTCACTGGTATTTAATATCATCAGGCGATAACCTTGTGCGGTATGAACCTGTTTTTTGTAATTGATCGCATTTAATTCCGCTTCTTTTCTCGCCAAAATGTCAAGCCTGTAATCTTTAAAAACTACTACTTTATTTTGATGAAGTGAATCATAAGATTGAGCAAAATGCATGGTTGCCAAAACCGACGAATAGTAAAATAAATAATAGTCTCATAGATTTGTTTATACGATTGTGCAAAACTAATAACATCCATTTCTTCCGTGAAATAAAGAAACAGAAACTTTTGTTAGAAATGACAATAATTGGAACGATATAGTTGCAAATCAAATTGCCTTTTATCAAAATTTTTAAACAAGTTATTCCATACTTTCTTTCACTATTTGTACACTGGCACTGCATCCGATCCTGTTGGCCCCGGCATTAATAAGCTCTTTTGCAAAAGAATAAGACCTGATACCGCCACTGGCTTTGATCTTTACCGCATCTGCCAAGGTGAGCCCTGATCAATTGAACATCATGGATTGAAGCGCCTTTTTCTGCAAATCCTGTTGAAGTTTTTACATAATCTACTCCGGCAGCTCCATAAATATCACAACATTTTATGATCTCATCTTCAGTCAAAATCCCACTTTCAATGATCACTTTGATCACTTTATTTTTATTCTTAATGATAGGCATCACGGTATTGATCTCGTTGGCAATAAAAGTCCAGTCGCCGTTTTTAATAGCTGAAATATTCACTACCATATCGAGTTCATCAGCACCTTCTACTAAAGCCAAAACTATTTCGGCAACCTTTGCTTCAATAGCACAATAGCCAAACGGGAAACCTATAACTGTCGCAACTTTTATTTCAGAATCTCCTAAAAATCTCTTTTGCTTTTTTTACATACAAAGGAGGAACACAAACCGCTGCAAAGCCATATTCCTATGCTTCTTTACATACTTTTTCCACATCAGCGATCGTAGTGGTTTGTTTTAAAACCGTGTGGTCGATATAAGGCGCAATATTCATTTTCATATTCGAAATTCAATCTTTAAAAAAAATGAAGATAGGGATTTCAGCGATTTATATATCTAGTTGGATTTTTTCAAGTTATTTTTTAACAGTGTAACTGCTCCTGCCTTTTGATTCCACGTAACTCGTTTTCCTCTTTTAACTACTTTTGCACCATTCTTAATTTCGGCTTTATTAAATTTTAAAATGTCTTCAGAAAAAAAACAATTGAAAGGTTTCGGTTCTACCGCTATTCATGCAGGCCATGAAACAGAAGCAAATAATGCGCATCTTACCCCGATTTATGCAAGCAGCACTTATGTTTTTGATACTGCCGAACAGGGAATGCGCCGGTTTAGCGGAGAAGAAGCCGGTTATATTTACAGCCGTTGGGGAAACCCGAGCATGAAAGAAGTGGAGGATAAAATTTCTGCTTTGGAAAGTTTTGGTTTGACAGAAAATGGCAAGCCTTTACAATTAAAATCGAGTTTACATGCCAGCGGAATGGCCGCTATCAGTACACTGATGCTGGGAAATTTAAAAAGTGGCGATAAAATTCTTTCTCACTATTCTTTATATGGCGGCACACAAGAGTTGATGAATCGCGTGCTTCCCGGTTTGGAAATCGAAGCGGTTATTGTTGATTTACGTGATCCTAATAAAGCAGAAGAAGCATTAAAAAATGATCCGAAAATCAGAATGCTTTACCTTGAAACCCCTGCCAATCCTACCATTCAGTGTGTGGATATTGAAGAACTCACGAAGATTGCAAAAAAATACAACCTTATCGTTGCTGTGGATAATACGTTCGCCACTCCTTATTTACAACAACCGTTTAAATACGGTGTTGATTTTGTGGTACATTCCACCACTAAATTTTTGAACGGCCATGGAACTGCAATTGGCGGGGCAATCGTTGGAAAAGATATTGAACTAATGAATACACGGATGGAAAAAGTACATCGTTTACTGGGCGGAAACGGAAATTCATTTGATGCTTTTTTATTAACCCAGGGAATGAAAACGTTGGAAATAAGAATGGAAAGGCATTGTGCCAATGCCTTGAAAGTAGCTGATTTCCTTGAGCGACATCCGGCAATTGGCAAAGTAAATTATCTTGGATTACGTTCTCACCCGGATCATGAAACTTCAAAAAAGCAAATGCGCCATCCGGGACCGATGTTGAGTTTTGAGATGAAAGGTGGGTTAGAAGCAGGGAAGAAATTTATCGACAAATTGCAAATGTGTGTAAGAGCCGTTTCGTTGGGAAGTTGTGATACACTTTTATCACATCCCGCTTCAATGACGCATTACGGAGTACCAAAAGCCGATCGGGAAAAATACGGAATTACAGATGGTTTGATAAGAATGAGTGTGGGAATTGAAAATATAGAAGACATTTTAGCTGACCTTGAACAGGCAGCCTCCCCCAGCCCCTCCAAAGGAGGGGAGTGAGAACTGAACTCTTAAACATGAACTTAAATTAAGGATATTTAGTAGTATGAATAAAAAAAAGAATAGTCAACAATTGATGAGCGGTTCCTCTCCTTTGGAGAGGTTAGGAGAGGCCGGAATTAAAATAAGAAGAGCCGTAAAAGAAGACGGGGAAGCAATGATGCAATTGGTAAAAGAACTTGCGCTTTATGAAAAAGCGCCGCAGGAAGTAACCGTTGATTTTGATCATTTTATTGAAAGCGGATTTGGTGAAAATCCGGTATGGTGGGCATTTGTAGCCGAAGTAGATCAAAAAGTAGTCGGCTTTGCGCTATATTATATCCGTTTTTCAACCTGGAAAGGGCAACGACTTTATCTTGAAGATATCCTGGTAAACGAACCGTTCCGCGGAAAAGGAATTGGCAAATTATTATTTGACAGGTTAATTGAGGAAGCAAAAGAAAAAAAGTTATCAGGAATGGTTTGGCAGGTTCTTGAATGGAACGAGCCTGCTATCAATTTTTACAAAAAATATGAAGGTGTAAGTTTTGACAATGAATGGGTGAACTGCAGTTTACCAGTTTAAAATAAAAACCGAACAAAATTGAAAACAAAAATTCGCAATATTTCTTCGTTTACTATTTGTTTGAATTATTAAGTGAAAGTAAAAAATAGAAAGTAATGGCAGAAAAAATTTTGATGGGAAAAGATGGTAAGCTGGTGGTACCCGATCATCCAACTATACCTTTTATTGAAGGCGACGGAATTGGTCCGGATATTTGGGCTGCAAGCGTTCGCGTCTTTGACGCAGCAATAGAAAAGGCTTTTCATGGAAAGAAGAAAATTAATTGGTTAAAGGTATTGGCCGGCGAAGAAGCATTTAATAAAACCGGCGAATGGATGCCAAAGTCGACAATGGATTCTTTCAAAGAATATTTGGTTGCTATAAAAGGTCCGCTTACGACTCCTGTTGGCGGGGGCATCCGAAGCCTGAATGTAATGCTGAGACAGGATTTGGATTTATACGTTTGTCTTCGTCCTATTAAATATTTTGAAGGCGTTCCATCCCCCATGTGGCAGCCTGAAAAAGTGAAAATGGTTATTTTCAGGGAAAACACTGAAGATATTTATGCAGGAATTGAATACATGGAAGGTACTCCGGATGCAAAAAAATTATTGAACTTTTTACAAAATGACCTGGGTGTTAAAAAAATCCGTTTTCCGGAAACCACATCATTTGGCATTAAGGTCGTAAGCAAAGAAGGTTCTGAAAGATTAATTCGTGCCGCCATTGAGTATGCAATTGCCAACAAACTACCTTCCGTTACTTTGGTTCATAAAGGCAACATCATGAAATTTACAGAAGGCGCTTTTAAAAACTGGGGATACGAGTTGGCTGAACGCGAATTTAAAAACCAGGTTTATACATGGAACCAGTGGGAAGCCACCAAAAAAGAGCGAGGGGAAGCGGTGGCCAATGAAGATATGCGTATAGCAGCCATTGGCGGAAAAGTGATCATCAAAGATTCCATTGCTGATAATTTCTTACAGCAGGCACTGCTGGCCCCACAGGATTATTCGATCATCGCTACTTTAAATCTGAATGGCGATTACATCAGTGATGCGCTGGCAGCGCAGGTGGGCGGAATCGGCATTGCTCCCGGAGCAAACATTAATTTTAAAACCGGGTATGCAGTTTTCGAAGCTACACACGGTACAGCGCCACGGTTTGCCAATACAAATAGCATGAATCCTTCTTCATTAATTTTAAGCGGCGTAATGATGTTTGAATATTTGGGATGGCGTGACGTTGCTGAAAACATTACCAATGCAGTTGGAAAAACCATTCGAAATAAAACAGTGACTATCGATTTTTATAACCTGATGAAAGGAGGAACATTATTAAAGACAAGTGAATTTGCAGATGAGATTATTAACAATTTATAGCATCTTAACAGGTTTCACTTTTTATTATATTTGTCCGAATCTGTGAGCATAAAAAAATTCAAAATAAATCCTGCTTAAATATAGAAAAAATTAAATAAAATTTATAAACCAACCAATGACAAAAATTAAAGTAGACAACCCGGTAGTAGAACTTGATGGAGATGAAATGACAAGAATCATCTGGAAATTTATTAAAGAACAACTAATACTTCCTTATGTGGATGTAGACATAAAATATTATGACCTTGGCATCCAACACCGCGATGAAACCGGTGACCAGGTGACTATAGATGCGGCAAATGCAATAAAAGAATATGGTGTCGGCATCAAATGCGCTACCATCACACCGGATGAAGCAAGAGTAAAAGAATTTGGTTTGAAACACATGTGGAAAAGTCCTAACGGAACTATCAGAAATATTTTGGACGGCACTGTTTTTCGTGAACCGATCGTGATGAAAAATATTCCAAGATTGGTTACCAACTGGACCGCTCCTATCATTATTGGCCGTCACGCTTTTGGAGATCAATATCGTGCTACCGATGCGATCATAAAAGGCAAAGGCAAACTGACTATGACTTTTACGCCGGAAAATGGCGAGCCACAAACTTTATGAAGTGCACAATTTTAACGGAGACGGTGTGGCAATGTGCATGTACAATGTAGACAAAAGCATTGAAGGATTTGCAAGAAGTTGTTTTAATATGGCACTTAATAAAAAATGGCCTTTGTATCTTTCTACAAAAAATACAATTCTTAAAAAATATGACGGACGCTTTAAAGATATTTTCCAAACTATTTATGAAAATGAATTTAAAACGCAATTTGAAGCGGCAAAGATTACCTATGAACATCGTTTGATAGACGATATGGTTGCGAGTGCTTTAAAATGGAATGGCAATTTCATTTGGGCTTGTAAAAATTACGATGGCGATGTGCAAAGTGACACGCTCGCTCAGGGCTTTGGTTCTTTGGGTTTGATGACCTCGGTTTTAATAACTCCTGATGGTAAAATACTTGAAGCCGAAGCTGCTCATGGCACAGTTACAAGGCATTATCGTGAACACGAAAAGGGAAATCCTACCTCAACTAACCCCATTGCCTCCATTTTTGCCTGGACGAGAGGCTTGGCTTTCAGGGGAAAGCTTGACAATAATCAACAATTAATTCAATTTGCTGATGCGCTCGAAAAAGTGTGTATCGAAACGGTAGAAAGCGGTAAAATGACAAAGGACCTCGCTGTGTGTATCAAGGGTAGCAAGGTTTCGCACGGAGCCGATTATTTAAATACAGAAGAATTTCTGGCAGCGATTAATGATAATTTAAAAGAAAAATTAAAAGAAATAAATGAATAAATAAAATTCATTGTGTCGATTTGACAATTTTAGGAACAAAATTTGTTGCCAAAAACCTTTAACGAATGGCTTCTGAGAAGAACGGCGTTATGACTATTTGATAAAAAAAAGAAAAGACTGGTATTTTTTTCCGGTCGGCTAATAAGAAACCTGTAAAATCAATCGTTATAGAAGACAATCTGCTTTCTCAAACTAAAACTGCAGATTTTAAGCGATATAATAGTTGAAGCCAAGGACGCAAGTTTGCAATATAACTTGTTATTTATTTTATTGTTAAGACAAAAAGAAAGTGATTCATTTCAGGCCTGGCCTGGATTTAAAATATTTACTGTTAAAATTCCGGTTTGTTAAGGCTGGTTAAACATTAAAAATGTCCAAAATTCTAGTTGTTGACGATGACATAGATATCTTATCAGTCATGGAAATCTTATTATCTATGAAAGGGTTTGATGTAGAAGTAACCTCCAAAGGTGAAAATACGTTTCCAAAAATTGAAAGTTTTCAGCCTGATCTTATTTTATTAGATGTCCTTATTTCCGGTCATGATGGCAGAGCTATCTGCAGACAACTAAAATCCAATAAATCCACCAGTCATATTCCTGTTATTATGTTTTCAGCCCATCCGGGGGCAGCCACCACCATTAGCGACTACGGCGCTGACGATTTTATTGCCAAACCTTTTGATGTAAACAACCTGATGCAAAAAGTGAATGAGCAGTTGAATTTAGAAAAACAATAATTTCAGTTTTACACGAATTTTTCTAAAGATTGCTTCCCGCGCATTCTTTATGCCGGTAAACTTGCAAAACAAAAACTATTCACTTTAAGCCGCTTATTTTAGCATAGCCATAACCTTCACTTCTTAAATTATTCAATCCGAATTTATGGATTTGCAAATCCACCTTTTTTCTGATTAACTTTAGCTCCTCTATTATCTTTAAAACTGTTTGTATGAAAATTGGTTTTCATGGCGCTGCCCGTACTGTTACGGGATCAAAACACCTTCTTACACTTACCAATGGCAAAAAATATTTGTTAGACTGTGGTATGTTCCAGGGAATGGGATCTGAAACCGATGAATTAAACCGCGATTTTGGCTTCAACCCCGGCGAAATTGATTACATGATCCTTTCGCACGCGCATATCGATCATTGCGGACTTATTCCGAAATTGGTAAAAGAAGGTTACCGTGGAAAAGTGTATGCTACTCCGGCAACAAAAGATCTTGCTTCCATTTTGATGGCCGACAGTGCCGGGATACAGGAAAGTGATTTAAAATATTTAAATAAGATCCGCGCCACGCAAGGCAAACCCTATCTTTCTCCTCTTTATACAATGGAAGATGTAGATAATGCCATTCAGCGGTTTGAAACAGTTGATTACGGAAGTTGGTTTAAAATTGATGACAATGTTCAGCTCATGTATCTCGATGCGGGCCATATAATCGGCAGTGCTACCGTACACTTAAAGATCAATGAAAATGGCAAAGAAACTCACCTCACATTTTCAGGAGACCTGGGAAGATACCGGGATGTTATTCTGAAATCTCCCGAAGTATTTCCCCAGGCCGATTATATTATTATGGAATCAACTTATGGAAATAAAATCCACGAAGATATCACCGGAACACCCGATAAACTTCTTGACTGGATCACGAGAACATGCCTGCAGAAAAAAGGAAAGCTTATTGTTCCGGCTTTTAGCGTTGGCCGTACACAGGAAATTTTATACTCTTTAAATCAATTGGAAAATGAAAACCGGTTGCCCGATCTTCCTTATTATGTAGACAGTCCGCTGAGCATGGAGGCAACAAAAGTAATGGAAGATTATCCGCAATATTTTAACAGCAGAGTGCAAAAATTATTGCAAACAGACCACGATCCTTTTAATTTTAAAGGATTGCGTTTTATAAAATCTGTTGAAGAAAGTAAATCGCTCAATTACAGAGACGATCCAATGGTTATTATTTCTGCCAGCGGAATGGCAGAGGCAGGAAGAGTAAAACATCACATAAGTAATAATATAGAAAACAGCCGCAATTCTATTTTATTCACCGGTTATTGTGAGCCTAATTCGCTGGGCGGCAGATTAAAAATGCATCCAAAGGAAGTGGGTATTTTTGGCCAAAGACATGAGGTTCATGCCGAGATCGGAGAGATTCAAAGCATGAGCGCACATGGAGATTATGATGACCTTTGCCAGTGGCTTGCCTGCCAGGATAAGAAATTAGTTAAAAAATTATTTCTCGTTCATGGCGACTATGATGTTCAAATTGATTTTAAAAACCGGCTTATAAGTAAAGGATTTTTAGATGTTGAAATTCCTGCAAGGCATACAGAAGTTGGCTTGGGATAAAAAGATCAGAGATAACTGAGCCACCAATATTTATGAGACGATTTTAGGCGATCATATCTTTTGCAAAGCGGAAATAAAACCACAACTATAGCAATCCATATCAGGTAGACAATTCCTAAAGAATAGCCGAAAGAATCCGGCCTGAAATGTATTAGCCCCGTATTGGCTTGTGCCAAAGTATGACCATTTATAAAAAAAATGATCATTAAGGCGAAATGCAGCATAAAAAAATGTACCAGGAAATAAAAGAAAGGAACTCTTCCATAAATCGAAACAATTTTTGTCCATTTGCCATGCATGCGTTCTGCTAAAGAAAGAACGATCAAAGCAGGGCCAAGCGTCATTGACAAAAACAATAACGAAGGCGGATATTTGGTCACATTTAAAAAAGAAAGAACAGTGAAAACAGAATTTCTCTGAGAATGCCATTCTGATGGATCTCCGTAAAGATTGGTGAACCGAAGTACCACAAAAAACGACGTTACAATAATTCCATACAACATTAGCCGCCTTTGTCTCTTTTTGGCATCGTAATCTTGTTGATACATTGAACCTGCGCAATATCCCAGCATCATAACTCCGGGCCACGGAATTAATGGATAAAGAAAAGCAAACATGCGGTTGTGGTCATACGGGAAAAATGATTGCTGGTGCAAAAAACCCCACCAAGCCGGTGGTGTGGCAGGCCGCGCATAATCAAATGTATCGAGGAAATTGTGGCCACAAACTATGAACAATCCCGTCAAAAAAATTACAGGAATGGGTAAATAGATCATGCCCGCAAGAATGATCATCGAAAACCCGATCACCCAAAGCACCTGCACAGCGATAAAACTGTAAGTTGGATCAAAGGTGAGAAACAGGTTAAAGAAGGCTACCTCAACAAAAATCAACCAAAGCCCCCTTTTGAATAAAAAAGACGACAATTCTTTTTTTGTTTTCCTTCGTCCCGCTAGCAAAGCCGAAGTGCCTGATAAAAAAACGAAAACCGGTGCACAAAAATCAGTTATCCATCTTGTGAAAAATAATATGGGTGTGGTCGTTTGCAGATTGTTTGGATCAGCATTGATGTGAAAAAAATCACGCGTATGATCAAGCGCCATAATGATCATCACTAATCCACGAAGAATATCGATAGAATTAACCCGGAATTTTTTTTGAAGCGGTAAAGCTGACGTTTCCAATTTTTGCCTGTTAGTTATTAAGATCGAAAATAGAAAAAACGAAAATAAGTTTATTTACTGCATCAAATAATTATGAATCACTTTTTTTATCCTTAAAAGCATCGTCCACAATTTTTACAGGTTTCTTTCTTTTTTTAAGCGCTGCTTTAATTTCGTCGGCTAATATTTCAGTCGAATCTCCAACATGTTGAATAAAAAGCAAGTCGGGATTGTTAAATGAAAACAGCGAATTGAATTTATTTACAGAAACGCCTTCCATTTCATCGATCAATAAAATAATGTCATACTTTCTTTGATGAAAAAGCTCAACAGCGCTTTCATCATCTGTCGTGGCGGTGCACTCCCACTCTTCAGTTCCATTAATGAATAAAGATAATTTTTGTAATACAAGCGAATCGCGGCCAATCGCGAGTATCTGTATTTTTTCCACAATGTTTTCTTTAATATTTCAAAAATAACATTACAAAAGTAAGTATATATGAATTTGAAATGATTGATATTTAAAATCCGCTTATCATTATTTTCGTTTTCAGCTTCAATTTTTCATTATTTTTATTTTTTACCAAACCCTTTATCTCCTTAAGATTAATGAAAAAAATTTTATTGCTTTTTGTTGCGTGCCTTTGTTTGCAGCAACTTTTAATTGCACAGGATGCCACTCCCTATTTTGCATCCTATCCCACGCTCACTCCCGACGGAAAAACTCTGATCTACAGTTATGACGGCGACTTGTGGAAGGCTCCGGCAGATGGTGGCGTTTCCACGCGAATTACCGCTGAACAAGGCATTGCCACCAATCCAAGAGTTTCGCCTGACGGTAAATGGCTGGCCTTCAGCAGTTCTCAATTCGGCAACTACGACGTTTACCTGATGCCGCTTGAAGGTGGCGTAATTAAACGGTTGACGTTTCACAGTGGGAATGACAATGTAGAATCATGGTCGTGGGATAGTAAATATATTTATTTTACTTCCAACCGATACGACCGGATGTCAACTTATAAAGTAAATATAAATGGGGGTACGCCTTTGCGCGTTTTCAGCAATAACAATTTTGATTATACCCACAATGCTTTTGAAGATCCTGTTACAGGCGAGATATTTTTTGATGACACTTTTGAAAGTTCGTTCTTCGCCAATCGCATCGGTTACAAAGGTCCATTTAACCCCGATATCCAATCTTACAATCCTGTAACAGGCAAGTATAAACGCTATACAAACTGGACCGGGAAAGACATGTGGGCAAGTGTCGATAAAAAGGGCGACGTCTATTTTGTTTCTGATGAAGCAAACGGAAAATATAATTTGTACACATTTGAGAATGGTAAAAAAATCGCTCTCACCCATTTCAATACTTCCATCATGCATCCATTTGTAGATGCCGCGGGAGATAAGATCGTTTTTGAAAAAGATTTCCAGTTGTATGCTTACGATATTGCCAATAAGCAGTCTGAAAAGATCCCTCTTAACGTTTATAAAAATAATACGCTTTCTTCTCTGCAAAATTCAAATGTGAGTGGCAAGATCAGCGATTTTGATGTTTCAAATGACGGCAAAAAGCTGGCATTTATTTCAAGAGGAAAACTTTTTGTTTCTGATAGCAAAGGAAAATTTATTCGTGAAATAAAAACGCCCGCTCGTGAAAGAGTAATGGACGTTTACTGGCTTAAAGACGATAAAACAATTTTTTTCGGTCAGAGTTATAAAGGATTTGAAAATCTTTTTACAAAAGATATCGAAAGTGACGAGCCGGAAAAGCAAATTACTGATGACCCGGCGAGTTGTCGCAGCCTTACTTTTAGCAGCGACAAAACAAAAGCCGTATATCTCTGCGGCAGCGATGAGGTGATGTTGCTTGATTTGAAAACAATGAAAAGTTCGCGCATAGTGAAAGATGAAATATGGGGAATTGAAAACTCGACGCCTTATTTTTCACCTGATGACAAATATGTTATGTACACAGCGCACCGGAATTTTGAACAGGATATTTTTCTCTACGATATTGCCGATAAAAAAACTTACGATATTACCAATACAGGCGTAAGCGAATCAAATCCTTATTGGTCTCCTGATGGCAAATACATTTATTTTGTTTCAGACAGAACGCATCCTTCATATCCTTACGGACCTCAAAATGAAAAAATGTACAGGATGCCTTTGCAAAAAATTGAGCAGCCCTACCGGTCAGACATGTTTGATTCTTTGTTTGTAAAAAAGAAACCCGAAGCCAAAACAGATTCATCAGCCAACACGCAAAAAAAGAAGGAATCCTCGCCTTCGAAAGAAGATATTATCACGAAGCCGGTTGTGAAAATTGACTTCAGGGATATGATGGATCGCATCGAGCAAATAGGCCCGGATTTTGGCAACCAGTCCGATTTATTTGTTATAAAAAACGGAGAAAAAACCTTCGTATTTTTCATATCAAACCACGAAAACGGAAAAGCATCGTTATGGAAATTAACCTTTGAACCTTTTGAAAAAACAAAGACTGAACAAGTAAAAGATGCCAACGGAGGCAACCTTGACATCAAGGGTTACAAAGACAACTACTATATTCTTAACCATGGAAATATCAGCAAGCTCGATGTAAATAAAAATTCATTAGAAAAAGTGGACATCGATTTTCCTTTTACAGTAAATATGGACGATGAATTTAACCAGATGTTTTATGAAGCCTGGGGCGACCTCCAGGAAAATTATTACAACGAAAAATTCAATGGAGTTGACTGGCAATCTATTCGCGATCGCTATGCTTCCTTTTTACCGCAACTTCAAACAAGAAATGATTTCAGGATTTTATTAAATGATATGATGGGAGAATTAAATTCTTCTCATTACGGATTTTCAACTTTTGGTGAGGAAGAAAAAACCTATTATAAAACTACTACAGCTTCACCAGGTATAATCTTTAGCAACGATCACCCTTATATTGTAGATCATGTTATACATGACGATTGCTCAGACCTTCCTGAAATTGATATTCAAAAAGGAGATGAACTCATTACTGTGGATGATGCGAATGTTGATGAAAAACAAAATCGCGAATCCTATTTCATGCGCTCAGAATTACCTGATGAAATGGTTCTTGGTTTTAAGCGCGGAACAAAAACTTTTAAGGTAAAAATTCATCCTTCTTCGGCGGGCCAAACGCAGGAACATTTGTATGATGAATGGATAGATGCGAACGGGGAAAGAGTTGATGAGTTAAGTCACAAACAAATCGGTTACGTGTATATGAAAGATATGGGAAGCAATGCCCTGAATAAATTCGAGCTTAAAATGGTTTCAGATTCTGTCAATCAACGAAAAGGATTGATACTCGATCTGCGTTATAACACGGGTGGAAATGTTCACGATAAAGTTTTACAGTTTTTATCCCAGCTTCCTTATCTGCAATGGAAATACAGGGATGGCAAAATGAGTCCACAGCCCGATTTTGCACCGGCCGCAAAACCTATTGTGTTATTGATCAACGAACAAACTTTGAGTGATGCTGAAATGACTGCTGCCGGCTTTAAACAGCTCAAGCTTGGAAAGATAATCGGCACAGATTCTTATCACTGGATCATTTTTACCAGCTCAAAGTCGCTCGTAGATGGATCTTCAGTTCGGTTACCTTCGTGGGGATGTTTTACATTGGACGGAAAAAACCTGGAACATACGGGAGTTTCGCCGGATATTTACGTGAAAAATACATTTGAAGACAGGATGAATAATAAAGATCCTCAAATTGAAAAGGCGGTTAAAGAAATAATGCAGCAACTGAAATAAACTTTAGTTTGCTCTATAATTCAAAAACCCTGTAAATGAAAAAAGAATACAGAGTCCTATTCCTATTGGCCTTTTTAAAATTTATTCTTCCTTTCCTTTTACAAAGTCCTTTGTATGAGCCTCACCGTGACGAGTTTTTGTATTTGGCAGAAGCCCATCACATGGCATGGGGTTACATGGAAATCCCCCCTTTATTGTCGGTCTTTGCATGGATGACCAATTGGCTTGGTCATAGTATTTTTTGGATAAAATTCTGGCCCTCATTATTTGGTGCACTTACCTATTTCATCACAGGAAAGATAATCTTGTCGCTGGGCGGAAGATCATTTGCTTTACTTCTTGCTTTTCTAGCTTTCATTTTAGGCCTCTATTTAAGAATGCATTTTTTATTTCAGCCTAACTTTCTTGAAGTATTTTTCTGGACGATGATTGCGTATAGCATCTGCAGGTTTATTCAAACTCAACGCAACAATTGGTTATATCTTTTAGGAATAAGTACGGGATTTGGAATAATCAGTAAATATTCGGTCGCATTTTTTATTGTAAGCATCTTAGGCGGATTAATCATGACCAGGAACAGGAAAATATTTCGAAATAAACATTTTTACTTTGCCGGCCTCATCACTTTGCTGATCTTTCTGCCGACTCTTGGATGGGAATATCAAAATCATTTCCCGGTAATTTTTCACATGAAAGAATTGCAGCAAACACAGTTGCAATATGTAAACCCGAAAGGATTTTTAGTTGATCAGTTATTAATGAATCTTCCATGTTTTTTTATCTGGATCGTCGGTTTATATTTTGTGGCTTTTAAAGAAGAAGGTAAATACAGGATTTTTGCATGGGCTTATTTCTTTGTAATTGTTTTACTCCTTTATTTTCATGGCAAAAATTATTATTCAGCAGGCGTTTATCCTGCATTATTTGCATTCGGCGCTTTTCAACTGGAACGATTTGCCAATAAATATTCCGGGGCCTGGAAATATGCTTTTATCATCATTCCGCTCGCTATTGGCATTCCCATACATCCCCTCGGGCTACCGGTTGCAAAACCGGCTGTACTCGCTTCTTATTACAAAAACATTCATGCTAAAAAATCAGGATTTTTAAAATGGGAAGATTTGAAAGATCATCCGTTGCCCCAGGATTTTGCTGATATGTTGGGCTGGAAAGAAATGACAAAAAAAACTGCACGCGCATATTCAACATCTTACACCAAAAGAAAAGCAAAACACATTCATTTTTGCTGACAATTACGGTGAAGCCGGTGCAATAAATTTTTACAGAAAAAAATATAATCTTCCGGAAACGTATAGTGACAACGCCAGTTTTTTGTATTGGCTTCCCGATAGTATTCATCTTGTAAATATTGTTTTGGTTACGGATGATAAAGATGAAATGCAACATCCTTTTTGAAAGATTTTTCTTCTGCTGATTTTATACGATAGCATTGCTAATCTTTATGCAAGAGAAAAAGGATCACTCATTATTATTCTTAAAGGAGCGAATGAAAAAATGAGAGAGATGTTCAGGCAAAAAATAGCAGCGGATAAGAAATCTAAATTAATGGCCTATAAAGCTTATATTTTACACAATTACCTTAAATATTTTCAGATCGACAGTAAACAAACAAATAATCTCAATTTTATTTTTATGCTAAAGTCAAAACCTTTCCACTTTAAACGCGCTGATATCAATTGGAGTACTTCTTTTTTCAATTAAATCACTGATGATCTGCCCTGCAGCGGCTCCTTCAGAAATACCCAGCATGGCATTTCCGCCGGAAATCAAAAGATTTTCAAATTGTCAAGCCCTTCCAATATAGGGCAAGCCATCAGGAGAAACAGGTCGCAAACCTGTCCATATTTTATCTTTTGGCGGGAAAATCAATTTTTAATCCCGGGTAAAACTTTTTCACCGAATTAAAAATACCTTCCATCCTTTTTATTAAAACCTTGTTGTTATTTCCACTGAACTCCATGGTGCCCCCAATACGTAGTGTATTTTCCCATGGAGTAACCGCGCAACGTCCGTCAACTAAGATTGCCGGGTACTGGATGATTTTTCTCAACATTTTCATAGGTGTAACTATACCCTTTGCCGCCCTCGATCAATAAAGTAATGCCCGCTTTTTTTGCCAATTCAGGCAACCAGGTTCCGCCGCTTAAAATAATTTCATCAGCACTAAAAGCTCCTTTGTCGGTTATAACTTCCATCGATCTTTTTGTGGTTTTTTGTAAAACCCTAAAACATTGGTATTCATTTGAAATTTCACACCATTTTTTTCCAGATAATTTTTCATCGGCAACCATGAATTTTCCCGGATGAATGTGCGCATCATCTTTAAATAAAACTGCGCCATAAATATCAAGCTCCACATCCGGTTCTTTTTTCTGCAATTCTTCGCGGTTAAAAATTTCAACTTCAAGTTTGAATTTTTTAGCCGCATCGGCCATTTTCAATTCTTCTTCAAAAGCTTTTTGAGAATGGCACATCATCATGCAACCGATTTCTTCCATATCAAATACATCGCCAATATCATCTCTTATTTCGTTCATCAATCTACGGCTCAGATTGAGCAATTCACTTAAATGAGGTGCGTTTTTTTCTACCGTTTTTTGATTACTGTTTTGATAAAATTTAATGGCCCATTGCAGGAAAGGCAGATTCAGCCTTGGTTTGATATAAAACGGACTCGTACTGCTTAGCATATATTTTAACCCTTCGGAAATAACACCCGGCGATGCAAGAGGAATAAAATGGCTGGGCGACAAAAAACCCATATTGCCAAAAGAACAGTTATCAGAAATATCACCCCGATCAATGATGGTGATGTCAAAAGCGTTTCTCTTTTGCAAATAATAAGCAGCGCAAAGACCATTAATTCCGCCTCCGACAATAATTATTTTTTCCATACTTATTTTAAGCAGCCATCTATACAAAAATATATAAACAGTAAAAGAACAAATAAACTAAAAAATTATTTTAAAATTCTACCTCTAACTGGTTCCTCAACAGATCTTCAAACTCATCTCTTCTTCTGATCAAGGATGCTTTCCCATCTTTCACCATCACTTCAGCCGGTTTGAACCTTGAATTAAAATTAGACGACATTTCAAAACCATAAGCGCCGGCATTATAAAAAACAAGATAATCGCCTTCCCGGATTTCATTGATATTTCTATCAGTGGCAAAAGTATCTGTTTCACAAATATAACCTACAACAGTATACGGTTTTTCCGGTCCGTTTGGATTGCTGAGATTTTCAATCTGATGATAGGAATCGTAAAACATCGGCCTTATGAAATGATTAAAACCGCTGTCTACTCCTGCAAAAATGGTAGTTCCGGCTTCTTTCAACACATTTACTTTTGCAATAAAATATCCTGCTGCGCTTACCAAAAATTTTCCCGGTTCAAACCAAATTTGCAAAGGCTTATTACCCGGATTGGGATGGTTATCAAAAGCCTGCTTTACTTTTTCCGCAAGAAGTTTAATATCTGTTTCGCTATCGCCTTCTTTATAAGGAACTTTAAATCCTCCGCCAAGATCGACAAATTCCAATTCTTTAAAATGTGGAATGATTTCAAACAGTTTTTCAATTCCTTTTACAAACACATCTGCATCTTTAATTTCGCTGCCGGTGTGAATATGAAGGCCGCGAATGAAAAGATTATTTTCTTCAACACAATCCAATACTTTTTGAAATTGATCTACGGGAATTCCAAATTTGCTTTTATCATGCCCGGTTGAAATTTTAAGATTACCTCCGGCTAAAATATTCGGACGTAAACGAATACCTACCGGGTAGGAATGTCCAAACTTTTTCCCGAATTTTTCAAGATTGGATAAGCTATCAATATTTATATGCACACCAAGATTTTTTGCTTCCTCGATTTCTTCAAAAGCAATTCCGTTAGAAGTATATAAAACTTTTTCAGGAGCGAAACCCTGCATGTAGAGCCAGTTTTACTTCATTGATAGAACTGCAGTCCACATTTGCTCCAATCGATTTTATAAAACGAAGAATGCTAACATTCGTAAGGGCTTTGCAGGCGTAAAAAATTACTACATCTTGTCGGGCAAAAGCATCTTTTAATTTTTGATATTGCTCTGCAATTTTTTCAGCATGATAAATATAAACCGGAGTTCCAAATTCATCAGCAATAGCAGTAAGTTGATTATACGATAAAACTTGCGACATTTTTAAAATTGATAAAATTCTGTATAAAAATATTTGAAGTACGGAAATTAAAAAGAAATAATATTTGTTGAATCTTTTATAAAAGATAAACAAGTTACTTATTCCTCCTGCTTTCGGGTTCATCCGCGCTTTCACTTTTGCATCAGCAGATTGCAACTGATTTCTCAATTTCTTCTTTTTCAAACTGTTTCTTATTTTTCCGAATTTTTTTTTCTTTTTCCACTTTGGTTGCTTCCACAATTTCCTGGTTCAGAATTTCTTTTATTTTTGGAAGATCATCAGCGGAATTAATTCCAAAATAATCCATAAAATTTTTGGAAGTGGAATAAAGCAAAGGTTTGCCGACAGCATCTTCCTTTCTACCGGAAATCACCACCAATTCTTTTTCCAAAAGTTTTTGAACTGCATAATCACAATTCACTCCGCGGATCAATTCGATTTCTGATTTGGTTACCGGTTGTTTATAGGCAATGATAGAAAGTGTTTCGATAGAAGCTACCGATAATTTTTTCAAATACTTATCGCCATTGAGTTGGGCAATCGTTTTATGAAATTCGGGTTTGGTAAGAAACTGCCACCCTCCACCGCTTTCTACCAAACCAAAAGCATAAAATTCGGCCTCGTATTTTTCCCTGATAGCATTAACAGCCGCTTCAACCTGGTCTTCTGAAGCACGATCATCAATAAACGCCATAGCGTTATTCAGCAATTCAACAATATCAGGCATTGCCAACGGTTTATCACTGGCAAAAATCAACGCTTCAATATGTGGGATGATAATGCTTAATTCCATGATTTATTCATTGGCTAATTGGCTAATTAATAAAATAGCTAATTAACTCTATCCCTGCAATGCCGCAGCACCGCTCACAATTTCTGTCAATTCAGTAGTAATAGCCGCCTGCCTTGCACGATTGTAACTTATTTTCAGTGATTTCAAAAGTTCCTGGGCATTATCAGTTGCCTTATCCATTGCCGTCATGCGCGCTCCGTGCTCACTTGCGTTGGCATCCAGAATAGCCTTATACAATTGGGTATTTAAAATCTTAGGCATCAACTCCTGCAAAAGCACTTCTTTACCGGGTTCAAAAATAAAATCGGCTTTCGTATTTCCCTTTTGCGGTGCGGATTTTTTTACAGGCAAAAAATGTTCAGCAATAAATTTTTGGGTAGCAGCATTTTTAAATTCACTGTAAATCAGGTCTACTGCATCAACTTCTCCTTTTGAAAATGCATCCAAGGCATATTTTGCAGCGCGCAACGATATGTTCAAAAGAAAGATCAGAAAAAATATTCCAATAATTGATCAACGACTTTATACTTATTTTTTGAAAAATGCTCATATCCTCTTTTGCCCAGAGGAAGAATGGTTACATTTCCTTTTGCAAACTGATCGGCATATTTTTCTTTAATATCCAGTTTGGCCAGTTTAATCAGATTACTGTTATATCCACCACACAAACCGCGGTCGCTGGTAATTACAATAATGAGCACTTTTTCTACAGGTCTTTCTTTGGCAAGTGCCAGGTTAATATCGCCTTCGGCATTGCCCACAATATTGCCCAGCATTTCCTGCAGCTTTTGGGCATAAGGCCTCATTTGAACGATAGCATCCTGCGCCCTTCTTAGTTTTGCCGCACTTACCATCTTCATGGCTTTGGTGATTTGCTGCGTACTTTGAACGCTTTTTATACGGTTCCTTACTTCTTTTAATGCGCCGCTCATAATTTTTTGGGTTTATGGGCTGCAAAGGTAAGCGAATGCCGGTATAAAACCATGCTGTTTGAATGTAGGAAAACGCTTATTTTTTACTTAAACCAGCAATAGCATTCGACAAAATAACTGCTGTCTTTAATGCAAAATAGAAATACGGGTTATTTGTCGATTCACTGCAAATAAAAAGGCTGGTGAAAAAATCACCAGCCGAAAGAATTTATATTTCTGATCGTTATTTTAAATGATCAACATGGCATCTCCATAACTGAAGAAGCGGTATTTATCCTTTATCGCTTTTTTATACGCATCCATTATCAGATCATAACCGGCAAATGCGCATGCCATAATTAAAAGACTGGTTTTAGGCAAATGAAAGTTGGTGATCAGTGAATCAGCAATATTAAAATTATAAGGCGGATGAATAAAATGATTCGTCCAGCCTTCCGAAGGCTTTAGCATTTTTGTTGCAGTAAATGAACTTTCCATCGCCCGCATAGTTGTTGTACCAACAGAACAAATTCTGTGATTCAGTTTCTTTTGCCTTATTTACAATTTTGCACGCTTCTTCATCAATTCGATAATATTCCGCATCCATTTTATGCTTGCTCAGATCTTCTACTTCTATCGGCCGAAAAGTGCCAAGACCCGTATGGAGCGTAACTTCAGCAAACTTGATTCCTTTAATTTCCAAACGCTTGATCAATTCAGGGCTAAAATGCAAACCGGCCGTAGGAGCTGCGACAGCGCCTTCATGTTTTGCATAAACAGTCTGGTATCTTTCACGATCTTCTTCATCTGGCTTACGCTTGATATATTTTGGCAAAGGCGTTTCTCCCATGAAATACAGCATCTTTCTAAAGTCATCTTCGTTTCCTTCCCACAAAAAACGAATGGTTCTTCCACGGCTGGTGGTATTGTCGATTACTTCCGCTACCAGTTCATCATTTTCACCAAAATACAATTTATTACCCACCCTAATTTTTCTGGCAGGATCTACGATCACATCCCAAAGACGATTTTGCTTATGCAATTCCCTTAACAGGAAAACTTCGATGCTGGCACCCGTTTTTTCCTTACGGCCATACATGCTGGCGGGAAAAACTTTAGTGTTGTTAACCACAAAAACATCTTTGTCGTCAAAGTAATCGAGGATGTCTTTAAAATGTTTGTTTTCGATTTTGCCGGTGGCTCTTTCAATCACCATCAGCCTGCTGTCTTCTCTTCTTTTGGTAGGATTTTGTGCAATAAGATTGAGAGGGAGGTCAAATTTAAATTGACTTAATTTCATGTACAATTATTATTTAAAAGTTAATTGCCATGCCATTTACTGAAGTTCAGAGATATATGCCGGCTCCGTCGCCGGCCGTTTATCATGTTACGGCATGATTTTTTAAGGCTGCAAAGGTACAATCATTTACTGATATTTTTTGATATATTTTTTGTTAATGGTTTTTTTCTATGTCTCTTTGTTTAGAAAGTAAAATAAAATAGAAATTTTAAAAAAGAGTACTTTTAATTCTATGTTTTATCTCAAGAGAACACCGGGGATAATCTCCAAAATTTTTAAAGACCGCATCTGGAGGATTGATACCGATGAAAATCTTCTTTACTTAACGTTTGATGACGGACCTCATCCCGAAGCCACGCCTTTTGTTTTGGACGAATTAAAAAAATTCAATGCCAAAGCCACTTTTTTTTGTGTTGGAAAAAATGTGAAAGAAAATTTTTCCGTTTATCAGCGGATTATTGCTGAAGGACATAAAGTAGCCAATCACACTTATAGTCATTTGAACGGATGGAAAACGGATGATCAAAAGTATGTAGAAGATATAGCCAAAGCTGCCGAAATTATTGACAGTAATCTTTTCAGGCCACCATATGGAAGAATTACAAAATTTCAAATTAGAGCGATCAGCGGAGAAAGGCTTCACTTAAAAACAATTATGTGGGATGTGCTTAGTGGCGATTTTGACCCATCCGTCAACGGCGAAAATTGTTATTTGAATGTGGTGAATAATACCAGGCCCGGATCGATAGTTGTATTTCATGATAGCGTGAAATCGTTTACGACACTGCGATACGCGCTCCCACCACTTTTAAAATTTTATACAGAGAAAGAATATCGTTTCCCTGTTTTACCTTCTGATTGACAGTAAAAAAATTGGGCCTGAGTAGATACTCAAGCCCGTTTTTAATCCGTACCCTATGAAAACTAGGGTGAAGTTAATAATTATTTAACAAATCATCAACATTTTTTTATTATAAAGAAATATTATAAGAAATTCCGTTTATCGTGATTGTCATCTTGTTATCACATGTTCCGTCACCAAAATCGAGAACGGCGTGATTATTATTGCGTGTAATTTCTATTTTACCTTGCCCTATCCATCTGCAAGTGAACTTTCTCAGCAAAGGATCTGTGATGTTCGATGTCCATGTGACACCATCAGAATTAGATCCGGAGCCATTGCCGGTTATCTGGAAAACATCATCCAACAAATTATACGGCGTATCGCTGCCCTGCACCTGCTGGTGAATTCTTATGCCGTCCCATTTACGCCATTTGTTGTTTAACGTGTTCGTAATTTTTCCGCCGGTAATTTTTACGCTCCATGACAATACATTGGCGGTGCTGGTATTTTCCACTTCATGTGTTCCTTCGATATGGAAACTGTCCACATTATAATTATCAAATGTCGTTGTAGCTTTACTTCCGGACTGGAACATAGGTCCTGTATAAGTTGTAATGATTTTTCCCTTACGCATTTTGCCATCTTTTCCCAGGCAGCCTGAACCAAAATCAATGGTGACGGTTTTAGGAAAAACGTGAAGGGTGGCCGGCTCAACTGTTACGGTAAAACACCGAGCTGTGGAATCGGTGGATTTGGAAGAGGAAGCATCTGAAGTTCTATAGATAATTCCTGAGCCAGTACCTATTCCAATATCCTCTCCTACATCTGAAGATTGCACCCCCATCGTGATATTAAATACATCATCGAATTGAGCATCAGAAACGGCATCACTTTGGGCAGCTTCCACTGTAAGTGAAGGATTAGGATCATTTGAATTGGTTGTATTATCTTTTTTACAAGAGTTAAAAATAATCAATCCCGTAAGTAGTAAAGCCGGGATTAATTTGGGTAGGGAAAAAACCTGTTTCATAAATTTTAATTTTTTTGAGTTTTAAATGTGAAAACAGTACTATTGACTAAGGTTGCATCGCCAGGTTTAATAACGCGTTAAAAAAAGATTAATTTTATTTGCTAAGATGAAACTTATAGACACTCATACTCATTTATATGTTCAGGAATTTAAAGAGGATATAGACGCCGTGATCGAAAGAGCTGCTAATGAAGGAGTTGAACAATTTTATTTACCGGCAATCGATAGTTCAGAAACAACGGCTTTACTTGAACTCGAAAAAAGATATCCTGAAAAAGTTTTTGCAATGGCAGGGCTTCATCCCTGTTCGGTTAAAGCAGATTATAAAGATGAATTGGAGAAAATTGAAGAGCAATTGGGAGAAAGAAAATTTGCAGCTATTGGTGAAACCGGTTTGGATTTTTATTGGGACACTACTTTTTCTAAACAGCAATACGAAAGTTTGCATATTCATGCACAATGGGCCGTTCAATACCAAATGCCTTTGGTACTACATACACGAAATGCGATGCAGGAAACGATTGATGTGGTAAAAGAATACCGCGGAAAAGGTTTGTATGGGGTTTTTCATTGTTTTAGCGGCACCGAAAAAAATGCAAAGGATATCATTGAAACCGGTTTCCTATTAGGGATCGGAGGCGTGCTCACGTTTAAAAATTCGGGGTTGGCTGATGCAGTAAAAAATATTGGTTTGGAATATTTGGTACTTGAAACAGATTCTCCTTATTTAGCTCCGGTTCCTTTTCGCGGCAAAAGAAATGAAAGTAGCTATCTTAAATATATTGTTCGGAAACTTGCAGATGTAAAAAGTATTTCAACAGAAGAAGCTGCACAGCAAACGAGCAAAAACGCGGAATTCTTATTTTCCAAAAAGCAGGCTCAATGAGCACACAAATTGCACTATCCATGAATAATTCAAAAAATATAATTTTTTTATATTGCATCAATACCTATTATAAATAAATCTTTGGGAGAAAAGATCATTTAGCCTTAATAGAAGTGATTTTTTAAAAACCCCTAAAGATTTGTAAGCAGCATGTACAATCAACCAGTTTCTAATCAAAAAAAATTAAACCAGCTCGCTGCCACTGCTATTTGTGGAAACGACATTACTTCATCCTGCTTATATGTTTCAGCTCTTACTATCGTTTACGCAGGTCAATATGCGTTTATAGCACTTTTGATCGTTGCAGCAGTTTTATTTGCTTTCCGAAAAATTTATGGTGAAGCAGTTGGGGCTTTGCCGCTAAACGGTGGTGCTTACAATATTCTTTTAAATACTACCAGCAAAGGAAATGCTTCTGTAGCGGCTTGCCTTACCATACTTTCGTATATGGTTACTGCTGTCATTTCTGCCAGCGAAGCAATGAAATATTTGCATAGCATCTTTCCGGTTTTTCCGGTAATTGTTGCTACAATGGTGCTTCTTACTATTTTTTTGATCCTTACTATTTCCGGAATATCTGAATCGGCAATAGTTGCTACTATCATTTTCATTGTGCATTTATCTGTAATGGCGCTCCTTATTTTGAGCGCTATTTACTATGTAATGATGAATGGTTTTGACCTTGCAACCGTTAATTTTCATACGCCCGTTAAAGGGAGTTTATTTACTGTTTTATTCCTGGGTTTTAGCACAGCAATGCTTGGTATTTCCGGCTTTGAAAGCTCAGCGAATTTTGTGGAGGAACAGAATGAGGGTGTTTTCCCAAAAACACTTCGCAATATGTGGGTTGCGGTAACTATCATCAATCCTTCCATCGCACTTTTAGCGGTAATGGTATTACCGATTGGTGATGTGGCCCAAAACCAGGACGCTCTCTTATCTCTTATGGGAGGCAAAACAGGAGGCAATTGGCTGGCAGCAATTATTTCTCTCGATGCTTTTCTTGTTTTAAGTGGAGCCGTGCTTACATCTTTTGTAGGTGTTGGAGGACTGTTGAAACGAATGACACTGGACCGCATCCTCCCACAATTCCTTTTAAAAGAGAACAGCAAAAACAGTTCACCCAGAATTTTAATTCTTTTTTACATTTTATGTCTATCCATTTTATTTATTACAGAAGGGGAACTTGGTCCCTTAGCCGGCGTTTATACCATTTCTTTTTTATCCGTAATGGTGTTTTTCGGAATTGGAAATTTATTACTAAAAATTAAACGTTCTAAATTACCAAGGCCAGAGTACGCTACGCCGTTAACAGTTATTCTTGGAATTTTAGGCGTTTTGATAGCGCTATACGGCAATGTGAAGCTTCACCCGGATTATCTTGTTGTTTTTTTACAGTATTTTATTCCTGCATTTGCGATCATTACTTTATTTCTTGAGCGAAAAATGGTATTTCGTTATTTAATCATGTACATTAATAAATTTTTTGACAAATTGCAAAGAGCCACCGTCTTCAGCAGGTTTCACCTGGCAAAAGAATTAAGAAATTTAAATAAACAGGCTTTCGTCTTTTTTACAAAAGGAGACGACATTGCTATTTTAAATAAAGTCATCATTTATGTGAGAGAGAATGAAATAACGCAACGGCTTAAGATCGTTACCGTATTACAAAAAGAACAAAAATTGAATGAAACTTTTATGCGGGATTTTGAAGCGTTGGACCGTGCTTATCCCGACATAAAAATAGAGTATATCCAGATTCCCGGGGTATTTGGACCGGAGATAATTGATAAGTTGAGCAAAGAATGGAATATTCCTCAAAATTTTATGTTTATCGGTTCTCCAAGTGACAGGTTTCCTCACCGGCTTTCTGATTTAGGTGGTGTGAGATTAATTATCTAATTCAAACTTTTTTGATGAGTTTGCTCAAAAAGAACTACATTTTTAGCGGCAAAAACACCATCCCTATCTGAAATAAAAAAGTGACATGGAAACTAAAGCATCCAAGAATTTATTTAAAGTAACAATTGCCGCTTTAGGTATTGTTTTCGGAGATATCGGAACAAGTCCTCTTTACGCTTTGAGAGTTTGTTTTGGTGGTTCACACGGAATTGCAACAACAGATCAAAACATTTTCGGTGTCCTCTCTTTAATATTCTGGTCTTTAATTCTTGTAATAAGTATCAAATACCTTGTCCTTATTCTAAATGCAGATAATGAAGGCGAAGGCGGTATCCTTGCTTTGATGGCTTTGGTCTTGCCTAAAAAAAAGAGCAGAAAATACCTGTTGATCTTAACAATGGGTTTATTTGGCGCAGCACTTCTTTATGGAGACGGGATGATTACGCCGGCTATTTCAGTCTTAAGTGCCGTTGAGGGATTGAAAATCGCAACACCGTTTTTTGAACCCTACATATTGATCATAACGATACTTATTCTGTTCATTTTGTTTTTCTTTCAAAGTAAAGGTACCGGCCATGTCGGAATGGTTTTTGGACCTATTATACTCTGCTGGTTTTTATCACTTGCTCTGCTTGGCATTAATCAGATCATAAAATACCCTGTTGTATTTTCAGCGTTAAATCCTTATTACGCCATCCATTTTTTTGCTATAAATGGTCTCGAAAGTATTACGATTTTGGGAGCCGTATTTTTAGTAGTTACCGGCGGAGAAGCTTTGTATGCCGACCTGGGGCATTTTGGGAAAAGGCCGATTAGACGTGGATGGTTCTATGTGGTGCTTCCCTGTTTGGTATTAAATTATTTCGGGCAAGGGGCCCTGTTATTGGAAAATCACAATTTCATTACAAACCCCTTCTACTACCTTGCCCCGCATTGGGCATTATATCCTTTGGTGATTCTGGCCGCACTGGCAACTGTTATCGCCTCACAGGCCGTAATATCAGGCGCATTTAGCCTGAGTTATCAAGCCATACAACTGGGTTTTATGGCGCGCTTTAAGATCATCCATACTTCTCTTCATGAAAGAGGGCAAATTTTTATTCCACAACTAAACTGGATACTTTTTTTTGCAACGATCGGGTTGGTAATTTCTTTTAAAACTTCAGATAACCTTGCCGCGGCATATGGTGTTGCGGTAAGTACGACCATGGTAATTACCACACTGCTCGCTTTTGTAGCGATGAGAACATTATGGAAATGGAGTTTACCGGCAGCCGCGTCGCTCGTAATATTTTTTCTTGTTATAGATCTCTCCTTCTTTTGTGCCAACATTGTAAAAATCCCCGAAGGAGGCTGGTTCCCGCTTGCAGTAGCCGGAATTATTTATTATTTCATGACAACATGGTACAGAGGCAAAAGAATGATGAGTATTAAGATTAATAAGACGACAGATCCTCTTGAAAAATTCCTGACTTACTACCAACAGAAAGCGAAAGCTGTAGTAGATGGAACCGCCATTTATTTAACAAGAAATCCTTATGGTACCCCACCTGCATTTTTCTTTAACCTAAAGCACAACCAGGTTATACATGATCAAATATACATCGTCTCCATTCAATTTGATCCTGTTCCACATATAAATCTTCTGAATAAGGTAACTATTGAAAAGTTGGACAAACATGTAACACTTATTATTATTCACTACGGTTATATGGATGAAACAAATGTTCCTGAGGCGCTCCAAAGTTTGAAACAAAAAGGGGTGGATATCGATCTTGAAAATGCAACTTATTTTTTAGGAAGAGAGTCTGTTGAAGTTACCAAAAATACAGGTATGACTCCTTTACGTGAAAGCCTGTTCGATTTTTTAGGGCGCAATTCAACAAGAGTTACCAGGTATTTCAACCTTCCGTCAGATAAAGTTTTTGAGATAGGGTCAAGAATCAGGTTGTAATCAAGCTAACTTTCAGGTTATGGATCAGGATAAAATCTGCTTATGTAGTTTATTCTTATCAATAAAAGATATTTCGGTCCTGAATATCTTTGCTTTGTTTTCCGTGGCAAACCAAACACGATTTTCGGGCACTACAATAAATAATCCTTCATCATTGCCTATCGCCCTGAAGTGTTCTAAAGGCGGTTGTTTATCAAAATAATCAAGAGAACATTCTTCCATCAACGCCTTTACATCGTGGTCAAAAGTTTTTAAAGGAAATACAATTCCTATCTCGCTTATATTTCTTACCTGCGCAGAAGAAAACGGTTTATCATCTGTATCGTTCAAATCAAATCTTGCAATCATTTCAAGAATATTCCCCACAGGGTCTTTAAAATAAAATGATTTGGCATGCCAGTTTACAAAGTCAGCAATGTAATCGTCATAATCCTTAAGCCATAACAGATCTGTCTTTGCCTTTACCCATTCAAATGCCTCTCGGAACTTATTGAAAGGAATATTAAAAGCAAAATGATAAAATGGATTTTCCTGTTCTAAATCTTCTTCAAAAATCAGCTTGGTTTCTCCCGCAGCTATTGTAATTCCATTTTCAGATCGGATCACATCCATTTCCATCACCTTCCTGTAAAATGGAAATAGGGATAAAATGTTTGTTGACTGTAGCCTTAATTCTTTTATCAGCATAACATTAGTAAAAGGTTATAATGAAGGTTGATCTTTAAGTATCAGTTCATAAAAATCCGTACGCCTGTCCTTCAGGTTTCGGACACTTCCATGTGCGTGCAACTCATCCAATAATGAAAGATCAACATCGGCAATCAGGACCATTTCTGTGTTGGGCGTCGCCTCACTTTTAATACCGTTTGAAGGAAAAGAAAAATCACAAGGTGTAAATACAACAGATTGTGAATATTGAATATCCATGTTTTCGACTTTCGGTAAATTACCGATACAACCGGTAATTGCCACGAAACATTCATTCTCTATCGCGCGCGCCTGCGCACAATAACGGACACGGTTGTACGAATTTTGAGTATCGGTTAAAAACGGAACAAACAATATCTGCATTCCCTCTTCTGCAAGCAATCTCGGCAGTTCGGGAAACTCAACATCATAACAAATAAGAATACCAATTTTGCCGGCATCTGTTTCATATACTTTCAAAGTATTGCCACCTTTGATTCCCCAAAATTTTGCTTCGTCGGGTGTTACGTGTATTTTTTCATATTGATCAACCACTCCGTTCCTGTGGCATAAATAACCGATATTTTTCAGGCTTCCTTCTTCGATTGAAGGTACACTTCCGGTAATAATATTCACGTTGTATTTTATGGCCAGGTCACGAAAACGGCTTTTGAAATCCGGTGTATATTTCGCGAGCGAACGCATGGCTTCAGCCTCGGACATGTCGTTAAATTCTGCCAGCAAAGGGCCATTAAAAAGTTCGGGCAATAACGCAAAATCACTCTTGTAAGCGGCGATTGAATCAATGAAAAATTCAACCTGCGTAAACATTTCATCCATGTTTTTATAAGGCCGCATCTGCCATTGGATCAATCCTAATCGCGCATACGTTTTTGCATTGAATAAGGTTCTTGCTTCACTTGTGTAATACACATTGTCCCATTGAAGTAACGTAGCAAATTCTTTGCTTTGCGCATCTTCAGGCATGTAATTGTTCAACACTTTCTTTACATGAAAATCATTGGAAAGTTGAAAAGAAAGTACAGGGTCATAAATTTCTTTTTGCTTTACTTTCTGTATATATTCTTTTGGGGATAGTTTATCAGCATATTTGTGATACTCCGGAATTCTTCCGCCAAAAACTATAGCGCGCAGGTTAAGTTGCTCACACAGCTCTTTCCTGGCATCGTATAAACGCCGTCCCAATCTCAAGCCCCGATAATCAGGGTGAATAAATATTTCTATTCCGTAAAGCACATCGCCTTTTTCAGGATCATGCGTATTAAAGGTGTAGTTACCTGTGATTTGCTTGTAAGTGTGTGAATCACTAAAACGATTATAATTTACGATGATAGAAAGCGCACATCCGACCACCACATCATCTGCCTTAATAACAATTTGCCCTTCAGGAAATTTAGCAATTAGTTTTTTTATCGTATCCAAAGTCCAAAACCCTCCTGACCAGCCCGGGTAAGAGGCTTTCATTGCGGATAATAATTCCTGGTAATCTTCAGGTTGTAAATGCCCAATTTCGATTTGTTTCATTAAAAAAATTTAAAAAAATATTTCCATTCAATAATAAAGACAATTGCCAACTTTTTTGGAAGTTGGCAACTAAAAGTAACCTTTAAATAACACGATTTGTGCCAAAAAATATTACTGATCTTCAGGGTTTTTGATAACCATTGAAGAATCGTCTTTGTTTTTCTGCGTTTCTGCAAGTGTTTTCATAAAAGGTTTTAAAAAGTCAATAGGAACAGGGAAAATAGTAGTTGAATTATTTTCAGTAGCGATTTCACGTAAGGTTTGCAGGTAACGCAAGGTTAATGCACTTGGCTGCTCACTTAATATTTTTGCGGCATCACTTAACCTCTGGGATGCCTGGAATTCGCCTTCTGCAGAAATCACTTTTGCCCTTCTTTCTCTTTCTGCTTCGGCCTGTTTGGCCATGGCGCGCTGCATTTCCTGCGGAAGATCAATTTGTTTTACTTCTACATGAGTAACTTTTACACCCCACGGTTCTGTTTGCTGATCTATAATTTGTTGCAGATGCGCATTTATTTTTTCGCGCTTGGATAGAAGATCATCCAATTCCGATTGTCCTAAAACACTTCTTAATGTAGTTTGAGAAAGTTGTGAAGTACCTGCCAGGTAATTTTCAATATCAAGAATAGCACTTTGTGGATTCACTACCCTAAAATAAATAACGGCATTTACTTTTATAGACACATTATCGGCAGTAATAACATCCTGCGGCGGTACATCCATTACGACTGTACGCAAACTAACCTTCACCATTTTATCAATTAAAGGGATAAGAATAATAAGCCCGGGTCCTTTGGCGCCGTTGTCAAGTACCCGCCCCAGCCTGAATATAACGCCTCTTTCATATTCACGTAGAACCCGGATGGAAGTGGCAAGAATATAAAGCGCTAAAATGACGATAATAATAATAGGAAGTCCAATTGGAAATTGTTGCATTTTTTTGTTTTTTTTATTAAACTGATAAATATTTTTTAAACAGACTCGTTAAGTGGCTGAACATATAAAGTAAGTCCTTTTATTTCTTTTATAATCACTTTTTCATTTGAATTTATTTTTCCCGCGAGGGAAATGGCGTTCCAGGTTTCCCCCATTATTTGCACCTGACCCTGGATATCAATATTACCAATAGTTACCGCTGTTTTTCCAATCATGCTGCTATCTCCTAAAACCGGTTTGGTTCTTTGCGCTCTTAATCCCATGGTGATTAAAAAAAGAAAAAATAACACTGTTACGCCGGTAACTGAAAAAATAACCGACCACGATAATGATTCAAAATTTTGCATTGGGCTTGTTCTAAAAAGGATCATCGAGCCAAGCAAAACAGAAACAGTTCCACCTATGGCTAACAACCCGTGACTAATAACTTTTATTTCAAGTATATAAAGAATAATTCCGAAAACAATGAGTGCTAATCCTGCATAATTTACGGGCATAGAACTCATCGAATAAAAAGCAAGAATCAAACAAATAACACCTACGATACCCGGAAAAATAGCACCGGGGCTAAACAGTTCAAACAAAAGCCCGTAAAAGCCAAGCATCATAATAATGTATGAAATGTTAGGATCGCTTAAACGGCTTAATACTTTTTGAAAAAAACCCATCGGCAATGTTTCTACTGTAGCATTTTGCGTATGTAGAATTTTGGTAACGCCGTTCATTTCAACTTGTTTGCCATCCAGTTGAGAAAGTAAATCTTTTTCATCATTGGCCACAATATTGATCACATTTTTTTCAAGCGCTTCCCGCTCAGTAATGGAAACACTATTTCGCACTGCATCATCTGCCCATTGCACATTCCTGTCTCTTTTTTCAGCAATTGTTCTTATAAATGCGGAAGCATCGTTGATCACTTTTTCATTCATTACGGCATCAGATTTTCCCTGTAAATCCACAGGATGGGCCGCGCCGATATTGGTTCCGGGAGCCATTGCCGCAATGTTGGCTGCTAATGTGATAAACGTTCCTGCGGAACCTGCATGAGAACCGGTTGGTGAAACATAAACCACAACCGGCACTTTTGATTGCATGATATCTGTAACAATATTTCTTGTAGAAGTTAGCAAGCCGCCGGGCGTATTTAAATTAATGATAAGACATTGCGCATTGTCTTCTTTTGCCTTTTGAATTCCCTGGTGTATGTATTCTGCAGTGGAAGGATTAATGCCATCGTTAACTGTGATTGAAACTACTTTTTGTGAAAATGAAAAAGCCGGGAGTAAATATAAAATGGCCAAAAAGAAGAGGAATCGTTTTATAAAGCTTTGATTCCCAAATATTCTTGTAAGCATTGACCCCATTCTTGTAAGTTACGCCAAGTGAAATTAAAAACAAAGATAAGTTTATTGGTAAAGTTAAGACTCACCAAAAAAACGGGTGAAACAGTAAATGAACAAAAACAGGGAATTATTATTTTGGGAATTGCGATGTTATTTTAAATGCAATTCCAGCAACTTCTTCCATTCTTTGTATAATTCATCATACAATTCCACATTCGTTGGTTCAAATTTTCCCAGCGGTTTAAACTGCGTGTATGCTTCACTGTATGATCTATAAATACCCACGCCAACGCCTGCACCCAAAGCGGCACCAGCGCTTCCATCGTTTTCATATAATTCAACAGCAACACCGGTCGCATTTACAAAAGATTGAATAAAAACGTCACTTAAAAATAAATTCGCTTTGCCGGCGCGAATAATTTTTGGATGCAAATCATTTTCACGCATAATATCCAATCCATACCTGAAAGCAAAAGCGATTCCTTCCTGGACCGCACGATAAATGTGTGCTTTAGTATGTTTATTCAGGTCAATGTCGTTGATCTGTGCACCTACAATTTTATTTTGAAGCATTCTTTCCGAACCATTTCCAAAAGGCAAGATGAATAAGCCGTCACTTCCTGCAGGAACTTCTGCTGCCATCCTATCCATTTCTTTATAAGAAATATTTTCTCCGCACACTTTTCTGGCCCAACTGTTCATAATGGCGGCACCATTGATGCAAAGCAGAACACCTACACGCTTTTCATCAGCTGTGTGATTTACATGAACAAAACTGTTTACCCTTGAAAACTTATCAGCAAATAATTGATCAGTCACCGCGTAAATAACGCCTGAAGTACCAGCGTTTGCAGCCACTTCACCCGGCTGAAGCACATTTAATGATAATGCATTATTTGGTTGGTCGCCGGCTTTATAAGTTACCTCAACATTTTCGTTTAACCCTAAACGTTGTGCCAACGCCGGTAATATTTTTCCATGAGAAGAAAATAAATTTTGCACTTCAGGAATCAACGATTTTTCAAAACCAAAATTTTGCATCACATCTTCTGAGATCGCATCATTTTTAAAATCCCATAAAATACCTTCTGAGAGTGCAGAGGAAGTAGTCGTGATTTTACCTGTCAGCTTCATCGCAATAAAATCGCCGGGTAACATTATTTTATCAACCTGTTTAAAAGTTTCAGGTTCATTTTTTTTGACCCAGGCCAATTTAGATGCGGTAAAATTTCCGGGAGAATTTAAAAGGCGGGAAGAACACACCTCATCGCCAATTGCACTTAAAGCTTTTTCACCAATTTCAACTGCACGGCTGTCGCACCAGATGATGCTATCTCTTAAAACTTTTTGATCTTTATCTACCAAAACCAAACCATGCATTTGGTAAGAAATTCCAATGGCCCTTATTTGTTTAGGATCAATTTTTTTTGATAATTTTTCAATAGCTTCTAGGGTCTGCTGCCACCACATTTCAGGCGATTGCTCTGCCCAGCCGGGCTTGTGTGAAGTGATCGGGTTTTCACTGTCGGGGCATTGAGCCGTTGCCACAATTTGTTGTGTGGCCGAATCTACCGCAGCCACTTTTATAAAAGAGGTACCGATATCTATTCCTAAGAGTAACATGCAAAATTATTTTTAGTATTTCTAAAAGTGAAATTACTTCACAGTAAATGTTGCTTCCGCGGGTTTGGCGGCACCAAGATCTACACTTCTCTGCGAAGGTAAAGAGCCGGCGATGCTAACCTTAATATTTCCATCATCTAAAACACTTTTACCTTCATCATTAACCAGCTTCATCATGTCAGGAGTGACGGTAAATTTTACTTTTTGAGAAGCACCGGCTGCAAGGTGAATGCGCTGAAAACCCTTTAAAGAATAAAGAGGCACTTCTTCTCCACCCGGCAAATGGGTAAGATACAATTGTACCACTTCGTCACTGGCAACTTTGCCAGTATTGGTAACGGTTACTTCTACTTGAACCGGTTGATTTTTTTCAACAGTTGTTTTAGACAATTTTAAATTGCTATAAGCAAAAGTGGTATAACTTAATCCAAAGCCAAAAGGATACATGGGCTCAGCTTTCATGTAACGGTAAGTTCTTCCTTTCATACCATAATTTTCAAACGGAGGAAGATCGTCAAAAGATTTAGGAAAAGTTAGCGGCAATTTCCCTGAAGGCGACACCTTTCCGAAAATGACATTGGCCACAGCATTTCCACCTTCTTCACCGGGATACCAAACCAACAAAACGGCATCGGCTATTTTCTGCACTTCTGATAAATTCATCGGGCTTCCGCCTGCAACTACAGCAATCACCGGGTTTTTATTTCCTTCCTTTAACTTCTTTAAATATTCGATCTGGTTCTCCGGCACATTATAATTAAGCCTGTCTCCTGAAGTTGAAGAAGCAATCGACTCTCCTTCTTCTCCTTCAATCAAATCAGAAATGCCCATTACATAAATGGTTGCATCTGATACTTTCGCTACACCAGATGCCCAGTCAGCTTTGTTTACATTTTCTCTTGAAAGCAAAGTTCCCTGGCGATAAGTAACCTGGCTGCCGGGTTGTACATGACCGGTAATTCCTTCCAAAACCGTTACCATATCCTTATTAACGCCATAATAGTTTCCTATCAAAGGCTCTATTACAGCAGCATTTGGACCAGTAACATAATAATTATGCAAATTATTTTTTAATGGAAGAACACCATCATTTTTCAAAAGAACGATTGATTCTTCCGCAACTTTTCTTGCCAAATTTCTATGAGCCTGGCTGTTTACAACAGACTCAGGAATGCTGCTATAAGGATTGTCTTTAGCCGGATCAAAAAGACCTAACTTAAATCTTGTTTTTAATAAAACACTTAGTGAACTATCAATTTCTTTTTCGGTAACGAGTCCTTGTTTTACCGCATCCACCAACGAAGGGAAAGTGCTTCCGCAGTTCAAATCAACTCCTCTCTTCAACGCAACTGCCGCAGCTTCTGTAGCGGTAGGAACATATTTATGTCCCTGGTAAATATCTACCAAAGCCCAGCAATCTGAAGTAATATAACCTTTAAAATTCCATTGATTACGCAACACATCCTGCAACAAATAAGTATTGGCGCAACAAGGCTGTCCGTCCACTGAATTGTAAGCACACATTACTCCTGCAACGCCTTCTTTTACCAAAGCATGAAAGGCAGGTAAATAAGTTTCCCAGAAATCTTTTTTAGAAACATTCACATCAAACTCGTGACGCAATTTTTCAGGACCGCTATGCACTGCAAAATGTTTGGCGCAGGCAGCAATTTTTAAATATTTCGGATTATCTCCCTGTAAACCTTTTACAAAGGCAACGCCCATTTGTGTTGTTAAAAAAGGATCTTCTCCATAGGTTTCCTGACCGCGGCCCCACCGTGGATCACGAAAAATATTGATGTTCGGCGTCCAGAAAGTAAGTCCTGCATATTGCGCGTAATTTTTATTTTTTTGAAACGCATTAAACATGGCTCTTGCTTCATCGGAAATAGCAGAAGATTCCTGCAAAGCCAGTTTGTTGTCAAACGTAGCAGCAAGGCCAATTGCCTGCGGGAAAACCGTTGCAGGGCCTGAACGTGCCACGCCATGCAGAGCTTCATTCCACCAGTTATAAGCCGGAATATTCAAGTCGCGGAATTGCAGGAGCAGTGTACATCATCTGATCCACTTTTTCTTTTAAAGGAAAGTCGTGATACAAGGTCTTTTACTCTTGCATCAATGCGACAAAGAAGTATTTAAATAAGCAGGCTTTTGAGCCTGGAACATTGCAATTGACAAAAAAAAACTGTAAAGATTGAGAGAATAATTTTTTTCATGAGAAAATTAAATATGAATAATTGTTTTAAAATTCAGGATTTGTCAATAAAGCTTCTTCCACTGTCTGTTTAGGTTTTTTTTCCACAAACCTTCGATTTCTTCCAAAGTTTTACCTTTTGTTTCAGGCACAAATTTCCACATGAAAATTGCAGAGAGAATTCCCATCACACCATAAATCCAATAAGAAAATCCGTGGTGAAATTGATTGGTAAGTGCGACATTATCATTCATAATGGGAAAGGTGAGAGAAACCACCCAATTGGCTATCCATTGCGCCGCTACTGCAATTGAAAGCGCACTCCGAATGCTGTTGGGAAAGATTTCTGCCAACAAAACCCAGCAAACGGGTCCCCAACTCATGGCAAATGCGGCAGTATAAACCAGCATAAAAATTAAAGCAGCAATTCCCAATTGGTTAAAATAAAACGCAAAGCCTAAAGCGATCATACTAACCGCCATGCCGATAGAACCAATAATCATTAAAGGTTTGCGTCCAAAGCTGATCAACCGTATAAATGGCAACTACTGTAAAACAAGATTTACAATTCCCACAATGATAGTTTGCAATAAAGAGGAATCGGTAGATGATCCCATGTTTCTGAAAATGTTTCTGGCATAATACAGAACCACATTAATACCGACAAACTGTTGAAAAACAGAAAGCATGATTCCCACAAAAATGATAAAGAAGCCATACGATAACCAGGGAACATTTTTTTCATGAGTAGTGGCTTTTATTTCCTGTAATATTTTTGAAGCATTTTCGTTACCGGAAATCTTTTTTAACACTTTCAATGCTTTTTCATCTTTGCCTTTCATCACTAAATACCGAGGTGTTTCAGGAACGAAAAATAAAAGGATAAAGAAAATACCCTGCAGGAATTACTCCGGAAAAAAACATCCAACGCCAACCCTCATTCAGCAACCATTGTTCATTGCCTTGTTGTGCAATAAAATAATTGACAAAATAAATAAGCAGCATGCCGAAAATGATGGCAAACTGATTGAAAGAAACCAGCTTTCCCCGAACATTTGCTGGCGCAATTTCTGCAATATACATCGGTGAAATCATGGATGCAATTCCAACACCAATACCACCAATAATTCGAAAGATCACAAATGAATATGCATCTTCAGTTCCAAAAATATTGAAAGCTTCGGGTTTCCACGCACCTATTGCAGATATAAAAAAAGCAACCGCAGCAATTAAAAGGCCGTTTTTTCGTCCCAGAGATTTTGAAACAAAACCTGCCGATGCGCCGCCAATTACACAACCAATAAGTGCGCTGGAAATCAAAAATCCTTTGATTACATCCGCAACGTTCCTGTAAAGAAGTTGCATCTGTAGGAATTGGCTTTGCAGCAAAACCTTCAGCCCAATAAATCAATGCTGCAATAATTACCAAACAGGCAATCCAGGCTTTTTTCATCCCGACCAGTCGAATGATTTGCGCACAGATAATAAGGAAAACAATAAAAAGAACGATTACCATCAACGCACGATATTGCGTGATCATCGACACTGCATATTGGTAATGTGAAGGATCAGTAATGGCCTGGATATAAAAAGCAACCAACGATTTTTCAGCGCCATTTACGACAGCAGTATCATAGCCAAACAACAATCCACCTAATGCGGCAACCAATGTCAGTAAGGTTATGTAAAAAGGATTGCCTTTATTAAAACTGGTCGCCTCAGAAGATGAAGATGTATTTACAAGTGACATAGTCGGATTTAAATAATTATCAGATGAAACGGTTAATAATATTTTCAAAATATTCCTGTCTTCCGCTTCTTACTTCAGGTTCACCGTTTTTAGCAGCAAGATCTCTAAGATCTTCAAGTGATAATTTTCCTTCTTCAAATGCTTTTCCTTTTCCTTTGTCGAAAGAAGCATAACGATCTTCCCTCAATTTCTTATAATCTGATTTTTTCAAAATATTATCAGCAATAATTAGTCCTCTTGCAAAAGCATCCATGCCACCAATATGTGCATAAAACAAGTCAGCCGGATCGGTAGAATTTCTACGAATCTTTGCATCAAAATTAATACCACCGCTTGTTAATCCGCCCGCTTCCAAAACGATAAGCATCGCTTCTGTCAGTTCATTGATGTTGTTAGGAAACTGGTCTGTATCCCATCCGTTTTGATAATCACCGCGATTAGCATCCATACTTCCCAAAACACCTGCATCCGCAGCTACCTGAAGTTCGTGAGTAAAAGTGTGGCCAGCCAACGTAGCATGATTCACTTCAATATTTAATTTAAAATCATCCATCAAATCAAACTGCCGCATAAAGCTTATAACCGTTGCAGCATCATAATCATATTGATGTTTGGTAGGTTCCATTGGCTTCGGCTCAATAAAGAAAGTCCCTTTAAAACCCTTACTTCTTGCATAGTCTTTTGCAGTGTGTAAAAATTTTGCAAGATGCTCCTGCTCTCTTTTCATGTTGGTATTCAACAAAGACATATAACCTTCGCGTCCTCCCCAAAATACATAATTAGCTCCACCAAGTTCTATGGTCGCATCCAGAGCCGCTTTTACCTGGGCTCCCGCATGTGTTATAACCTGGAAATCAGGATTAGTAGCCGCACCATTCATATATCTCCTGTGTGAAAAAAGATTAGCTGTGCCCCATAACAATTTTACCCCGCTTTCTTCCTGCTTTTGTTTTGCATACGCAGTAATTGCTTTTAATCGTTTTTCATTTTCAACAACATCATTGGTATAATCCACCAGGTCTACATCATGAAAACAATAATAAGGCAGGTTCATTTTTGTAATGAATTCAAAAGCTGCGTCCATCTTATCTTTAGCACGTTTTATCGCATCTTCCTTTTCGTTCCAGGGAAAAATATGTGTCGGTTCTCCAAAAGGATCAGAACCGTTTCCATTAAACGAATGCCAGTAAGCACATGCAAACTTCAAATACTCTTTCATCGTTTTGCCGGCAATCTTTTTGTTTTCATCATACCAGCGAAATGCCAGTGGATTATCACTTTTTAAACCTTCATATTTAATTTGCGGGATCTTTGTAAAATATTCTTTTTTTCCTGTAACTACTGACATAACTATTTTGTTTTTTGTTTTAATTAGGAATGAGCCTTAAATGTACTAACTCCATTGGATACAACAATTTCTTTTTCCATAGTAAACAAAGTTTTTGGGCTCATTTTTATTTTTGGATGACTAATTCTTCACATCCTTGTCATCTGATTATCCTGTATTTTTCCAAATAATGAAAGGGAGGATGAAATAAATCACCCCCCTATCATTTTGATTATAGAAAAAAACTATTGTTTAGCAAGCGTCCTATTATTCTAAAACGCTCACACTTTTTTAATTATACCCCGGATTTTGATACGCCGCTTTTTCGTCTGCGGTCATTTCCATACCATCAATCTGGCCCTGTGGGATCGGCCGCAAATATTCATACGGTTGAATATTGCGGGTTATGGTCATCGGAGTATGATCGGCAATTAAGGGACCTCCAATTCTGTAGGTAGAAGATAGCTCTGCCCATTTTTGGGTACGTACCAGGTCATACCAACGATATCCTTCGCCATAATATTCGCGTGATCTTTCTGCAAGAATATAGTCAACGGTTATGTTTGCAGGAGTTGCAGCAACCATTGCGGCACTATTGTCTTCTATTTTGGTAGAATCTCCGTTATTATCATAACGCCACATGCCAGCCCGTGCCCTGATTACATTGATCAAGTCAAGGGCGGTTTTTCCTGCTGTGGTGGTCGCACCTTTTACAGCCGCTTCCGCAGCAATAAAATAAAGTTCTGAGAACTTGGCAATGTTGAAAGGACGGGTAGAACCTGCATTAGGCTGCCCCAATCCGCCCGCGTTGTCAGTACGATAGGTACCAAGCTTCCAAAGTCCCGGATATCTCAACCTGCTGATACCTTCGGGGCCTATCACGAAATCTGATCTGCCCGGTAGGGCGCCGGCGCCGACATTACTTTTTGTAGCCCAATCGGCATAATCGATTGGTGTGGCCGGCATACTGTCGAGAAAAGTGAGTATGGGATCACCCGGATGAACAGGTAGATTATTTGCATTATAATAAGTGGCTGTTCCATCACCACCTTTTGGCCAGTTGCCACGGTAGACCGTTACAAAAGTGCCGTCATAACGGGAATCATTTGTTTTATCGGCAAATGTATTTTCAATTACATTAATAGTTGGAGCCATACGTGTCCACGGGCGTCCCAGATCCTGTGCAGCTTCGCGTTGAACAGAACTTACCGTATCTGCTCCAGGAAGGATCCGCTCCGCTTCTAATTAAAGTGTAGTTCCAGGTGAGCATCCAAACGGCAAAGTTATCCGGAGCGCCGCCACTGCCATAGGTGAGGCTTCCTCCGTTATATTGTTCACTTGTTTCGGTATGATCCGCATACAAAACGATTTCATTGTTACGATCATTTGATGCGAGGTTTACATCATAGTACGTGGGTTGCAAGGCCAAAAGGACCAGGATTATCAATAGCATTTGTTGCCACATCATAAGCCTGCTGGAAATACCATTGAGCATCATGCCCATCAGGATCTGTACGATCAGTTGCTGGATAAGTTGGAATGTTATTTGGATTTTCCAGCCACCATGCATAGGTTAGATAAGCTTTTGATAAGTAAAGTCGTGCCGCAGTTTTGGTAACACCACCTGTTACACGTCCCACATCTGGTAAATCATTTATGGCGGTCAACAGATCAGGAAAAATGCCTTTGGTATAAACTTCCGGAACAGTATTACGTACAGAGGTTCTTACCGGATGGGTATTAAATTTTAATTCGCCCGCACCTAAATCCAAAGGAACGCCGCCATAGGTTTGTACCAACAAAAAATAATCAAAGGCTCGAAAAAAGCGTGCTTCTGCCAGAAGAGGAGCCGAAATACCCACTTCAGAACCGTTTTCTATGATACCACTGGCGGTGTTAATATCGGAAAACGATTCACCCCAGGGAATACTGGTCGGGAAACTGGTCGAAGTAACCTGGCCTGCATCTGACATATCCATGTCTTTAAAATTTCCATCGGCACTCTGTGCGTAGGTTGCTTCATCGGTTCCTGTGATACATGCATTATAATAATACGCTTGTCCATAAATATCTACGAAGATGCGCATATAATGATGTTATTCCACCCAAAACGCCATTTTCCGTTTTAAAATAATCAGGCGTGAAAGAACTGCGGGGTTGTTCATCCAAAATCTTGGAGCATCCGGTAATAAGAACCAGTAAGAGTGAAACTGATCCTATAAGAGTTTTTATTTTTATACTGTTTCATATAATTAATAATTTAAAATGAAAGTTTAACGCCAACGATATAGTTGCGTGTTGAAGGAGTATTGGTGCCGATGGTAAGGATACGGCTCATATTATAAGACAATGGAACTGCGGCATTTTCATTTCCATAAGAGTTGGTTTCCGGATCCATTCCCGATTCTTTATTATATGGTGAAAATAATACAAACGGATTTTGTACAGTAAAGTAGGCACGTAAACTGGTCCTGGCATTCTTTAATAAGCTGCGGTTAAAATCATATCCGAGCGAAATTATCTTAACTTTCAGGTACGAAGCATCAAAGTAACCCAGTGTACTGGCATACTTCGGATTATCACCACTCAACGGGCCTGCAGGATTTGGATATTTTGCACCGGTATTAGTTGGAGTCCAATAATCTACTTTTACGTTGTTGTTTCGGGTAGTGAGATTATCAAGATAACCACCTGACCCGTAAAGAGAACTTACAAGAATACCACCGTGTTGGAATATTCCGACAATTGTAAGATCAAAACCCTTATATGCCAGGCGGGTGTTGAAGCCACCCAAAAATTTTGGATCTACATCCATAATTTGGCGATCATCAGGGCCGATTGCCCGTAAAGGAACCCCATTCGGATCGAATCCACCGGTATATAACACTTTGATCATACCCACTTTCCCACCAGGTTCAAGTACTTCCAAATGATTGGCAGCACTGTCTTCAGGTGTTGCCCAAAGACCTATTTTTTTGTAATCATAAATTGAGTTGATACTGTGTCCTACGAACCAGCCATTTCCTTCGTCTTTTGGTTCGCCTGACGCCAGTGCTACCAACTTATTATCATTTGTATAAAAATTAAAGCCGGCATCCCATGTTAATCCGTTCATGCCGCCATCGAGTATGGTGCCGTTCACACTAATTTCGAAACCCTTGTTTTGTGTTTGTCCAATATTTGCTGTATAACTGCTAACCCCTGAGGTAGGAGGCAAACTTACACCCAGCAAAATATCTTTCGTGTTGGTTACATAATATTCGGCAGTACCCGATAGCCGATTTTTGAGAAGAGAGAAATCTACACCGTAATTCCATGTCTGAGAATATTCCCATCCAAGGTTAGGGTTAGGTAGTTGACTAACATAATAACCAGTAGCATATCCGGTTTCTCCAAAATTATAGGGTCTTGTATTCAACACGCCCAGCGTTGCATAAGGAGCTATAGCCTGGTTAGAAGTTTCGCCATAGCCTGCCCGCAATTTCAACGAATTAATCCAGCCTACACTTCTCATAAACGACTCATTGGCAATATTCCAACCAACAGATACAGCCGGGTAAGTATGCCATTGATGGCCTGGAGCCAACCTTGATGAGGCATCAGAACGAACAGTGGCAGATATCATATACCGGTTGTCATAAGAATACATTGCTCTTCCCATCAAAGACTTCAATCCCCACAAATAATAATTTTGATTATTCGGATCAACAGTGATATCGGTAGCATTCGCCTGGCCTATGTTATAGAATTGGAAGGCGTCGGACGGAATATTTTTTGCGGACATTGAAGATGAGTTATACTTCTGCTGTTCTGCTGAATATAGTGCCGTAAGATTCAGATTATGCTTTTGAGCAAAGGTGTGATCGTAGCTGAGGATATTTTCAACGGTCCAGTGGTAAGTCTGCGAATTACTTATGCCTGCAGTTGATGGAGTTATGACGTTAACGTTATTGACCCCTTCTGCAGTAAAGTTTCCACCATTTCCCTGGATGAAGTCAAGACCCACATTGACACGATATTTTAAACCCTCCACCCATGGAATTTTTACTTCACCATAAATAGCATTATAGGTAGCAAAATTTCTGGTTTCATTTAACCATAACTCTTTATTATCTAAACTGTCGATTCTGCTCTTTGTCAGTACGTAATTATCGCCGAGCCCTGTATTTATCGTTCTTTTCAATGTTCCATCTGCGTTGTAAGGATTAGCAATTGGGGACGCAGCAAGGATACCAAATAATCCTACCTGGTTGCCTTGGCTCATATTAAAGTTGTTGTTGGTTGAGAATCCAACCCGGAAATATTTTCCTACATTTTGATCTACGGAAGTTCGGAAAGAATAACGCTGATATTGTTGCGTAGGAATTAGGCTCTGATTTTGATAATAACCCAGGCCCACATTGTAACTTCCAGTTTCGCTGCCGCCAGAAAGAGTTACGTCATGGCTGTTTAACGTTCCGGTTCTGTAAAAAAGATCCTGCCAATCAGTATTAACATCGTTAGATTCATCGGTACCATTTGACAAAATGCCCGATGCTTTTCTAAGTGCCACAAATTCAGGACCCGTCATCATGGGATACCTGGCAAAAAGAGTTTGATTGCCATAATAACCATTATAAGTTATTCTTGCTTTTCCGCCTCGTTGTCCTTTATTAGTAGTGATCAATATAACGCCGTTGGCGCCCCTTGATCCGTAGATTGCAGTAGCAGAAGCATCTTTCAATACATCCACGCTTTTAATATCGTCTGGATTTAAATCCGCAATTGAACCGGGAAACGGTATTCCATCAAGAACTATCAAAGGGTTGTTATCGGCCGTCAGGGATCGTGTTCCCCTGACACGAATTTGCATGGTAGCTCCGGGTTTGGTTGACGTTTGCGAAATTTGAATACCCGCCAGGCGACCCTGTAAAGACTGTGAAATATTTGGCGAGGGAACTTCCCGGATTTTTTCTCCGCTTATTGAAGCTACCGAACCGGTAATCGCTTCTTTGCGTTGAGTGCCATAACCAACTACTATTACCGCATTAAGTCCCGTTTCACTGTGACTTAATGACACATTAAGAAATTGACTTCCTTTCACTTTTATTTCCTGTTCTACATAGCCAATTGAAGAAATAACCAGGGTACTATTTGGAGCGGCGTTTATTTGAAAAGCACCCTCAGAGCTGGTGCTAACACCATTTTGTTCCCCCTTAACAATCACCGATGCTCCGACTACCGGTTGTCCGCTTTCATCGGTCACTTTGCCTTTTACGGTCGTCGAATTTTGAGAATAACCAGGTGCCGAGCATAGAAATAGTAACAGGAAGAAAGAGTAAAACTTTCGTTGCCAGTTTCTGCATCTTTGCAGAAAAGCTTTTTGATGCAATAGAACTTTCATAATCGCAGTGTTTAATGTTTAAAATATAGAAATCGATTTTTATTGAATACTCATTACACTTTACAAAACGGCTCGTAAGCCGCGGTCTTGAATACCAAGTTGAATACAAGAGGCTTGGAAAAATCACGATTTTTCTCCTTGTTTGAATACTCCCTTACAAAAAAAACAGAAACCCAATACGTCAACTAAATGAAATATTTTTTTACATATTATCAACAGCAATTACATCGCAATTTCAAGCAATACTCTCCTATTTATTAATTGTCAATTTTACAATTAATGGTGCTAAAGTAGTACTTTTTTATTAAAATGTAACCGATTACAATTTTTTTTCTAAAAAATATTTTTTTTCTATAGTTTTACCTTAATTATATTAGATGTAAACGATTGTAATGATACGAGACAAAGAAGTTACTATCTATGATATTGCTTCCGCACTTAATATTTCTATAGCAACGGTTAGCCGCGCTTTAAAGAATGATCCTGTTGTTAGTAAACAAACAAAAAAAAAGATTTTTGATTTGGCCGAAAAAATGGGTTATCGTACCAATCATTTCGCGAGAAACCTTCGCAATCAAAAAACAAATACCATTGGAGTTATCATTCATGAATTAAACAGTAATTTCATTACTTCCGTGTTAGCCGGCATTGAAAAAGTGACTACGGAAGCAGGTTACGATCTTATTATTGCGCATTCGTCAGAGAGTTTCAGCAAAGAAATTGCCAATGCAAAAAATCTCTTTCATAAAAGAGTGGACGGTCTGATTGCCTCTCTTTCGCTTGAAACAAAAAACCTGGACCACTTTAAATCTTTTGAAGAAAAAAATGTTCCCGTAATATTTTTTGATCGTGTGGAACAGGAAGGGAATAATACGGTGGTAGTAATTGATAATGAAAAATGCGGTTACCAGGCCACACAACATCTAATTCAACAGGGATGCAAAAGAATAGTTCATATTACATCAAGCCTTAAACGAAATGTTTATTCCAAAAGGTTTAAGGGATATAAAGACGCTTTATCCGACAATGGAATTCCTTATGATGAAAAATTATTGATCATAAACGATCTTTCTGAAAGTGCCGCTATTGAATCGACAATGAAAATGCTAAAAATGGATCCTTTACCGGATAGTGCTTTTATTACAAATGACTTTGTAGCCGCGGTATGTATGCGCACTTTAAAAGAAAACAACATTAGGATTCCCGAGGATATTGCGATTGTTGGATTCAACAATGATGTGATTTGCACTTTGGTGGAACCAGCGTTATCAACAGTCAATTATCCCGGAATCGATGTAGGAGAAGTTGCTGCGAGCAATCTTATTAATCACCTGAAAGGAATTGGAAATTTGCAGAACACAAACACCATTATTATACGTTCAAATCTTATAATCAGAAAATCATCCGTGAAAAATGAAAGTGTTTCAAATAAAAGAAAGAATTTGGAGTAAAAAAAATTAAATTGAACACTTATAGAACTAATTATAATGATCAAAAAAAAGGAAGTTACCATTTACGATATTGCCAACAAATTGAATATTTCGATTGCTACCGTAAGCCGTGCATTAAAAGACGATCCGGTTGTTAATAAAAAAACAAGGAAAAAGGTTTCTCAGGTGGCGGAGGAAATGAGTTACCGCTCTAATCTTTTTGCCCGAAATCTCCGGAATCAAAAAACCAAAACAATAGGGATAATTGTAGGGAAATTGAATAGCAACTTTATTTCATCTTGTATTGCAGGAATTGAAAGTGCGGCTAACAAAAAAGGCTATAATCTTATTATCAGCCAATCTTCAGAATCTGCAGATAAAGAAATTGCCTGTGCCAAAACTATGTTTAATAACCGTGTAGATGGCCTGCTGGTTTCATTGTGTTATGATACAAAAGACCTTTCCCATTTTGAGATCTTTCGTGAAAAAAATATACCGGTTATTTTTTTTGATCGTGTAATGGGCGACGATTATTATGCCAAAATTATAATTGAAAATAAAAAAGCAGCATACCAGGCAACAAGCCATTTAATTGAGCAGGGATGTAAAAAAATTGTACTTATAACGGCCACACCTAAACAAAATGTTTATATCGAAAGATTAGCGGGATACAAAGAGGCACTAGAAGACCATAACATAAAATTTGATAAGAAAAATATCATTTTGAATAGTCTAAAAATGGAAGATGGCGAAGAGGCTGCCGCATTAATTTTAAAAATGAAACCATTACCAGATGGAGTTTTCGTAGCTAATGACAATTGCGCTGTAGGCTGTATGCTTGCTTTAAAGCATGCCGGAATACGTATTCCGGAAGATATTGCTTTCGTTGGTTTTAATAACGACGCTGTGTCCAGGGTAATTGAACCTAACCTTTCTACCATTAATTACCGGGGTTATGAAATGGGTGAAGTTGCCGCAAATAATCTGATCAATCATTTAAACGGGACATCAAACATCCAAACAACGAGCACAATTATTCTGAGATCAGAATTTATAGTTCGGGCATCTTCTCAAAAAAATAAAGCAAATCAAAAAACAATAGAATGAATAAATTATTTTTAAAATTATCGAAATTATTCGCTTTGTTAATCGCGTCTTCTACGACTGGCTGTTGCAAGCTTCAGTTCCGTACGATTTTAAAGAATGTGCAACCTGATTTTAAACCAGGCGAAACTTACGCTCCAGGATAAAGTACCCCGGTGAACAAATAAAAAACAAAGATTTTTATTTTAGAAACAAAAATCTATTTCCTCAATACACAAATCCCGTTCCCTCCGATAAAATTTAAAATCGAATAAAAATTTAAAATAATGGTAAAAACCAGTAAACAAAAAAAGGTCGCGGTTGTAACCGGCGGCGCGTCGGGAATAGGATATGCAATTGCAGAAAAATTTGTACAACATCAAATTAAAACAATCATTATCGGTAGAAATGAAGAAAAACTTAAAAAAGCCAAAGCCAAACTGGGTAACGATTGTGAAGTGATTTCATTTGATCTCAATCAATTGAATGAAATACCTGGCTTGATAGCTAAAATTCTAAACCAACATAAGACAATTGATATTCTTGTGAATAATGCGGGTATTAATCTTAAAAAAGATTTTGCAGAGGTTACAGATGAAGAATTCCATAAAATAATCTTAACCAATGTTGAATCTATTTTTAGTTTGTCAAGAGAAGTAGTGAAAAACATGTTGGGAAATAAAAGTGGCAGCATTGTAAATATTAGCTCTATGGCTTCGCAGTATGGATTGCCTAAAGTGATTGCCTACAGTGCGTCCAAAGGCGCTATTGAATCGATGACAAGAGCGATGGCGGCAGAACTTTCGCCAAAAGGAATTCGTGTAAACTGTATCGCTCCGGGCTTCATCGCTACCGACATGTCAGCAAAAGCACTGAACAACGATCCAGATCGTAAGCAGCGGGTTTTGGCAAGAACGCCGATGGGAATTTTGGGAGCCCCTTCTGATATAGGAGATGCAGCGCTGTTCCTGGCGTCTGAAGCAGCTTCATTTATCACAGGGGTAATTTTACCAGTGGATGGCGGCAATTCAATTGGATTTTAAAATAGTAAACCGATTTTTTTAATTCATTGTTATTTCAACTTTTGGTGTGATATGAGAAGTAAACGATATATTACAATATGCCTCTTTTTTGTAATCGATTACATTTTTTTTGCCGGACCAATCGCCGCCCAGAATTTTGTGTCAACCAAGGCCGAAAAAGGAGTTTTTAAGATCGTATCGCAAAACGCTACCAACATTTATACTGACCCAAATGACGATTGGCTGATTGGAAAGACCGCCGAGCTTTTGCAGGGTGATATTGAAAAAGTAACAGGCAAAAAACCAATCATCATTCACCAGCTTCCAACTGAGGCAAGCAATCTTATTATCATTGGTTCAATAAAAAAATCCTCAGCGCTGAAAAGGCTTATACAGGCAAAAAAAATAAATACAGACAGTATCCAAAATCAATGGGATGGCTACCAGGTACAGGTAACCGATAATCCTTTTAAAGGAATTAAGCAGGCTTTAATAATTGCAGGGAACAACAAACGGGGCGCTGCTTATGGTACTTTTGAACTATCAAAACAAATCGGAGTTTCACCCTGGTATTGGTGGGCAGATGTTCCTGTAAAGAAAAAACCTGCTATCTATATCAGCAAAAATATTTTTCTCCAAGATCATCCGCTTGTGAAATACCGCGGCATATTTTTAAATGATGAAGCGCCGGCACTATCAGGTTGGGTACATGAAAAATTTGGCAATTTCAATCACCAGTTTTACGAAAAAGTATTCGAACTTTTATTGAGATTGAAAGCAAATTACCTGTGGCCTGCCATGTGGGGAAATGCATTTAATAATGATGACACATTGAATCCTGTGCTTGCCAACAAATGGGGAATTGTAATGGGCACCTCGCACCAGGAACCCATGAACCAGGCTACGGAACAATGGAGACATGAACACAAAGGTGCCTGGAATTATCAAACCAACGACAGCACATTGAGGGCTTTTTGGAGACAGGGTATTGAAAATATGGATCATCGTGAAACTATTGTCACTATTGGAATGCGTGGCGATGGCGATAAACCAATGACGGAAGGAAGCAACATTGCTTTACTCGAAAAAATTGTTGCCGACCAGCGAAAAATCATTGCAGATGTTACCGGAAAGCCGGCATCTGAAACTCCACAAGACTGGGCTTTGTATAAGGAAGTACAGGATTATTATGATAAAGGAATGCGTGTACCCGATGACGTTACCTTATTGTTTAGCGATGACAACTGGGGAAATGTACGGCGCTTGCCAAAGCTTACTGATAAACTAAGAAGTGGTGGCTACGGTATGTATTATCACTTTGATTATGTTGGCGGTCCCAGGAATTATAAATGGATCAATACCAACAACATTGCTAAAGTGTGGGAGCAAATGCATCTCACTTATGAATATGGCGTTAAGAAAATATGGATTGTAAACGTGGGTGATTTAAAGCCGATGGAATTTCCTATTTCCTTCTTCCTGGATTATGCCTGGAATCCACAAAAAATAACTGCGGATAACCTGCAAGATTATTACACACGTTGGGCCGCACAACAGTTTGGTGAAAAATATGCTAAAGAAATCGGCGATATTATTCAAAAATATTCGCAATACAATGCGAGGAGAAAACCGGAATTATTATCTCCCCAAACTTATAGCCTCACTGACTATAACGAATTTCAAAAAGTCATCAACGACTATAATGCGCTTACAGTAAAAGCACAAAAAATCAATAATTTAATTCCGTCGAATTATAAAGATGCTTTCTATGAATTGGTATTGCACCCGGTAGAGGCATGTGCTAATCTTAATGCGTTGTACCTTGCCGCTGCCAAAAATAATTTTTATGCAACCAATGGATTTGTTGAGGCCAATTTATATGCCGATAGTGTAAAATATTTTTTCAAAAAAGATTCGTTGATCTCGTACAAATACAATCATGAAATAGCTGGCGGCAAATGGAATCACATGATGGATCAAACCCACATCGGCTATACTTATTGGCAGCAGCCCAAAAAAAACAACATCCCGGAAGTAAGATGTGTGGCAAAAACCTCTAGATCCATGGGAAAAGTTTATCCAAATGATGTGGAACGGGCTACAATCCCGGATAGCGTTACGGGAAATTCTTTTTATGAGGAAGAAGGATATGCATCTGTTGAGGCATCCCATTATACAAAAGCCGTCGATACAAAAAACATTCACTGGAAAATTATCCCCGGCATTGGCAATGAAGATGACGGCATAACTACTTTTCCGGTGACCGCAAAAGAACAAACAGTTACTAGCGACAACCCATACCTGCAATATGACATTTACGTTTACGACACAGGCAAAGTAAAGCTCAATGCATACTATATTCCAACATTAAATTTTCATAACGAATCCTTAGGATTGCAGTGTGCTATTTCAATTGATGATGAAACGCCACAAATTATTTCCCTTAACAAAGATGATAACAACACCCGGATATGGGAGAAATGGGTGGCTAATAATACTATCATAAAATCAACTGAACATTCAATCTTGAAACCGGGCAAGCACGTCATAAAGTATTGGATGATAAGTCCTGCGGTGGTTTTGCAAAAATTTGTTCTTGATTTTGGCGGGGAAAAACCATCTTACCTCGGTCCTCCTGAAACTTTATTAAAACCCATTTCTGCAAAATGAAAATATATAAAACCAAATCGGGAATTGTAATTGAAAAAGATGCGTCAATTCTTTTTAATACAAGAAAACTGGGATTCATTTATAAATGATGATAATCTGTTTCAAAAAGCAACAGAATTATCAAAATCTGGAAAACACTAAAAACAACCAAAGGAAATTTTGAATAAGGCAATTGTTGCCGCCTGTTGGCAGCAACCAGGAATTGTGGGCTTGCGGCGTCACTTATTTAAGAAGCAAAATCGGAAGACAGGAAGAATCGAAAGATGCAGGAGGCGGAGATTTTTATGCAAAAGTTTATGAAGCCGAACGTCCTGAAGTCTTTTTCAAATCAACTCCTCACAGAATTGTTGGCCACAAGGCTAAAGTGAATATCCGTAAAGATTCTACCTGGGACGTACCTGAACCTGAGCTGACCTTAGTGGTTACTTCGTCAGGGAAAATCGTAGGCTATACAATTGGTAACGATATGAGCAGCCGCAGTATTGAAGGTGAAAATCCCTTGTACCTGCCACAGGCAAAAACGTATGATGCCTGCGCTGCCATTGGTCCCTGCATTTATATAAATGAAAAAGGAATAGACCAGGGACACAAACATCCATCTTGAAATTATTCGCAGCAATGAAATTGTGTTTGAAGGAAATGTTGGCGCTCAGCCAAATGAAGCGCACATTGGAAGAACTGGTTTCATTTGTTTATCGCGAATGTTCGTTTCCTGATGGATGCTTAATCATGACAGGCACAGGCATCGTTCCCCCGAATGATTTTACACTTCGATCGGGAGATGAAATAAAAATAACGATCGATAATATTGGAACATTAATAAACACCGTACGGTAAAGCACACACGCATGAAAAAAACTTTTTTATTACTCTTTATCGTTTATCGCTTTTTGAACCAGCATTCATTTTCCCAGGTACAATTGCCGCGGCTCGTTCGTGACAGTATGGTTTTACAACGAAATGCCAACGTAAAAATATGGGGCTGGGCTTCTCCTCGATGAAAAAATAAAAGTAGACTTCCTCCATAAAAAATATAAAACTGTTGCTGATGCAAACGGCAACTGGCATCATTGTGCTTTCGCCAATGAAAGCAGGCGGTCCTTACAAATGAATATCGACGGGAAAAATCATATTACTCTTCATGATATTTTGATTGGTGATGTATGGTTATGTGCCGGGCCAGTCGAACATGCAGCATAATTTGGAATTGCATAAGTACAGGTATGCAAAAGAAATTGCAAATGCTGATTATCCGGAAATAAGACAATTCCTGGTTCCGCAGAAAACTGATTTGCAAAAACCCGAAAGTGACCTTACAGGTGGATACTGGAAATATGCCAATCCTCAGAATTTGCTTCAGTTTTCTGCAGTTGGTTATTTCTTTGCAAAAGCGCTTTACGATAAATACCATGTACCCATAGGCTTTATCAATTCCAGTGTTGGCGGCACTCCTATCGAAGCATGGACAAGTGAAGAAGGACTTAAAGAATTTCCTTCTATTGAAAAAATGATCGAAAAAAATAAAGACACTTCGTATGTAAATGAAACGAACGGAAAGCGATGGAAATCAATTTTGCCAACCGTGTAAAGCCTGGAGATGACAAAGGGTTGGCGGGAAAAACAAAATGGTACGAACCATCATACATTCCTAAAGAATGGTACCGTATTAATATCCCTGGCTATTGGGAAGACCAGGGCATAAAAAATTTAAACGGCGTCGTTTGGTACAGGAAAGAAATTAATGTTCCCGCCTCGATGACAGGTATTACCGATACGCTTTTTATGGGAAGAATTGTAGATGCTGATTTTGTGTATGTCAATGGCGTTTTGGTGGGTAATAAAACGTACATGTATCCTGAAAGAAGATATGATATATCCCGCAGGTTTATTGAAGCCCGGCAAAAATCTTGTTGTCATCAGAGTTATTAATTATGCTGGTAAAGGAGGATTTGTGCCGGATAAACCTTATTACATTTTTGCAGGAAAAGATACTGTTAATTTAATGGGTTACTGGCAGTATAAAGTTGGTGATGTTTTTGATCCACACCGACACGAGGCAGCACAGGAATTTCCATTCAAAACCAACCGACAACTTTATTTAACGGAATGATCGCGCCTTTTACCAATTATACTATCAAAGGTGTATTGTGGTACCAGGGCGAAAGTAACTCATATAACGCTGATGAATATGCGCAACTACTTCCCGGATTAATAAAAGATTGGCGCAAGCAATTCAACAGTCCCGACCTTCCTTTTATTTATGTGCAGTTACCCGGATTTATGGATGTAAATTATTGGCCTACAGAAAGCTCCTGGGCAGTATTGAGAGAAGCACAATTAAAAACTTTATCGGTTCCCAATACAGGAATGGCTATTACGATTGATCTTGGCGAATGGAACGATGTTCATCCTTTGGACAAAAAAGATGTTGGCGACAGGTCAGCATTAGTAGCTGAAAAAGTAGCTTATGGTGAAAATGATATGGTTTATTCAGGACCGATTTATCAATCATCAAAAGTTGAAGGCAGTAAAATGATTATCAATTTTAATAACGTGGGAAGCGGATTGGTAGCTAATGACAATGAGCCACTAAGACGTTTTGAAATTGCCAGTGCAGATAAAAAGTTCGTTTGGGCCAATGCAAAAATTGAAGGCAATAAAGTGATCGTGTGGAGTGATGAAGTTTCCGATCCGAAGTATGTAAGATATGCGTGGTCAGATGATCCGCGCGGTGCTAATTTATATAATAAAGAAGGATTGCCGGCATCGCCTTTCACAACCGAAGAATAACAGTATTTGCAATTTGGCAAATCATGGTTTGAATTCGACAAAAATATATAGAATGAAAAAATTGATTTTTTCTTTGTTTACTGTAGTTTTTACACATGTAGTAATTGCCCAGAACTCAAAAATAGACAGCAGCAAATATCCAAAGCCTGTGACGTTTACTGCACAACAGGACCATGATAACATGATGCAGCAATTAGGTATTACACAATTAAGACCGGGGCCAAGCGGAAACCCCAATGCACCCAACCATGCCAATTATGATGAATCAAATGCCAACCCCTGTCCGCAATTACCGGATATACTTACAACCAACTCCGGCAAAAAAGTTACTACTCCTGAAATGTGGTGGAAAGTTCGCCGCCCCGAGTTGGTGAAGGCGCTTGAAGAAGAAGTGTATGGAAAACTTCCTGCCAATATTCCAAAAGTAAACTGGGAAGTAAAAACAGTGGATCGCGAATTTATCATTCCCGGCTTCATACCGGTAATTGCAAAACAGATTATTGGTCATGTAGATAACAGTGATTATCCGTTGATCAATGTTACTATCAAAATGATGCTCGTAGTTCCTGCGAATGTAAAAGGTCCTGTCCCTGTATTGATGATGTTTGGTGTTCCTTCATTTCCCGCGCCTGCCCAGCCATCTGCTGATGACATGGAAAAATTAAATACGGTTTTTAAAGAAATGATGATAAAAACCGATCCTTCTGTCAAAGAGATCTTTGAAAAGTATCCGGCATACTCACCCGTTACCAGGTTACCAGGTCCAAATTTCTTTGCACCGCCTCCGGCAGAACTTTCGCCAACAGAACAATTGCTTCAGGCGGGATGGGGATATTGCACTATTGATCCTAACAGCATACAGGCAGACAATGGCGCCGGTATCACAAAAGGAATTATCGGATTAGTAAATAAAGGGCAACCACGTAAGCCGGATCAATGGGGTGCATTGCGTGCATGGTCATGGGGAGCAGCCCGTGGATTGGATTATTTAGCAACAGATTCGTTGGTGGATTCAAAAAAAGTAGGCATTGAAGGGGTATCAAGATATGGAAAAGCAGCGCTGGTTACACTTGCTTTTGAACCACGGTTTGCTGTAGGATTGATTGGCTCTTCGGGCAAAGGTGGCGCCACACTTCTCCGTCGCAATTTTGGAGAAGCTGTTGAAAGTCTTACCGGCGGCGAATATTATTGGATGGCCGGAAACTTCATGAAGTATGGCGCTTCCAAAGCTAAGTTTGGCAGCAAAACGGGTTGTGATCTCACAGTTGATTCGCACGACCTGATCGCTCTTTGTGCGCCCCGACCTACTTTCATAAGTTATGGCATACCTGAAAAGGGCGATGCCAAATGGCTGGATCATGAAGGAAGTTACATGGCCACAGTAGCTGCAGGTGCTGTATTTAAATTACTGGGTGCAAAAGATCTTGGTGTCTCAAATAATTATATGAAAGAAAAAATGCCTCCTGTAAATACTGGTTTGCTTGACGGGCAGCTTGCATGGCGACAGCACGATGGCGGGCATACCGATGCTCCCAACTTTAAATATTTTATTCCCTGGGCCAGTAAGCTTTTGAACTACGATAAGAAACAAGCTCAATAAAACCGGATTTTCATGAAGAAACTATCAATAATCCTGCTGTCAAATTTCTTTTTTATAGTTGCTGTATTTGCACAATCAAATAGTAGCATTTCGCAAAGCAAGACAGACTTGAAACTCTGGTACAATCAGCCCTCAGGAACAACCTGGGAAAATGCCTTGCCAATCGGAAATGGAAGATTAGGTGCCATGGTCTACGGAAATGTTGATACTGAAACTGTGCAATTGAATGAAAATACAGTTTGGAGTGGAAGTCCAAATCGTAATGACAATCCTTTGGCTTTAGACTCCCTGGCAGAAATACGGAAGTTGATATTTGAAGGTGAGCAAAAGCAGGCAGAACAGTTGGCCAACAAAGTAATTATCAGTAAAAAATCGCAGGGCCAAATGTTTGAACCTGTAGGCAGTCTTAAACTGGTATTCGATGCACATAAAAATTATACCCAATATCATAGGGAGCTTGATATAGAAAGAGCGGTACAAAAAACTTCCTATAGAATTAATGACATTACTTATACACGGGAAATATTAGCTTCCTTTCCTGATCGTGTGATTGTAATGCATTTGACTGCAAGTAAACCAGGTAGTCTTTCATTCAGTGCTTATTTTTCAACACCTGAGCCTAATGCAATAATGAAAACAACAGCCTCTAAAGAATTGACGATTTCTGGTACTACTATAGATCATGAGGGTGTGGAAGGGAAAATAAAATTCAAAGGCATTGCAAGGTTTAAATTGAGCGGTGGAAGTATTATATCAAATGATAGTACTCTTTTTATTAAAGGTGCCAATGAAGTAACTATTTATATTTCTATTGCCACCAATTTCAATAATTACCATAATATAAGCGGTAATGAAAACAAGAGAGCAGCCACCTACCTTGATAAGGCATATCCAAAATCTTTTGCTGATATATTAAAGGCAAATGTTACAGCATATCAAAAATATTTTAACCGGGTAAAGCTAGATCTTGGAACTTCTGATGCTGCCAAATTGCCAACAGATGAGCGTTTAAAGAATTTCGATGCAACCAACGATCCTTCATTTGTTACGCTATATTATCAATTTGGCCGCTATTTATTGATCTCATCTTCACAACCGGGAGGGCAACCGGCGACATTGCAAGGCATCTGGAATAATAAATTATTTCCGCCCTGGGATAGCAAATACACTATAAACATCAATGCCGAAATGAATTACTGGCCGGTTGAAAAAACCAATCTGTCAGAATTAGATCAACCGTTTATTCAGATGGTAAAAGACTTATCTGTTACCGGACAAAAAACTGCAAAGGAAATGTATGGGGCAAGGGGATGGATGGCTCATCACAATACAGATATCTGGCGCACTACCGGAGCTGTTGATGGTGCATTTTGGGGGATATGGAATAATGGTGGCGGATGGACCAGTCAAAATTTATGGGAACATTATCTATACGATGGCGACAAAACTTTTTTGGCATCAATTTATCCAATTTTAAAAGGCGCGGCTATGTTCTATGTGGATTTCCTGGTGGAGCATCCAAAATATCATTGGCTGGTGGTTTGCCCGGACATGTCACCCGAAAACGCACCAAAAGCCCACAAGGGATCTTCCCTTGATGCCGGCGTAACAATGACGAACCAGATTGTGTTTGATGTATTCACCACAGCAATCGAAGCCGCAAAAATTTTGAACAAAGACGAGGCATTTGCAGATACATTACAACAAATGCGGAGCCGTTTAGCCCCCATGCATATCGGGCAATACGGACAGTTACAGGAATGGTTAGACGATGTTGACGATCCGAATGATCACCATCGCCATATTTCACACCTTTATGGATTGTTCCCTTCTAATCAAATCTCTCCTTATCGTACGCCTCAGCTATACAGTGCAGCCAAAACAACACTTTTTGAACGTGGCGATGTATCTACTGGTTGGAGTATGGCATGGAAAATAAACTGGTGGGCAAAAATGCTGGATGGTAATCATGCTTATAAGCTGATACGCAATCAACTTACACCTGTGGGTACCAATGAAGGCGGAGGCGGCACTTATAATAATCTTTTTGATGCTCATCCGCCATTCCAGATCGATGGCAATTTCGGTTGTACTTCTGGGATTACAGAAATGCTGATGCAAAGTTCGGATGGAGATATTGATTTACTTCCTGCCCTTCCCGATGTTTGGCCTTCAGGCACCATCAGTGGTTTAAGAGCAAGAGGTGGTTTCGAAATCGAAAACATGCAATGGAAAAATAGTAAGCTGATCAGGGTGACTATCAAATCAAATTTAGGCGGTAACCTTCGTTTAAGAGTTCCGGATGAAATGAAATTAAATAATGGAAATTTATTGAAGACGGCGGTGGGTGAAAACAAAAATCCATTTTTTCATATTCAAAAAACACCGGCGCCTGTTGTATCACCAAAGGCTACGATAATAACACCGAAGCTAAAAGAGACTTTTGTTTATGATATACCGACACAAAGCGGAAAAGAATACACTTTCATCATACGGTAATATTTTGGGTTAATTGAAAAATTAAAATAAATGAGTTAGCAAAAATGAAATTAATATGAAAAAATACAAATCGTTTCTCATCGTAATCGCTCTGGCAATTGCTTTCATCAATGTCGCGAAAGCGCAAAATCCATTTATTACTAATCAATTCTCTGCCGATCCCTCGGCAAGGGTCTTTGGAGATAAAGTGTATGTTTATCCTTCCCATGATATTTTGGCTACGCCTGGTCATGGCCGTGTCGGTTGGTTTTGCATGCAGGATTATCACGTATTTTCTTCGCCAAATCTTACCGACTGGAAAGATCACGGTGTGATTGTAAGCCAGGATAAAGTCCCCTGGGGAAATCCGACCGGTTACAGTATGTGGGCGCCGGATTGTATATTCAGAAACGGGAAATATTATTTTTATTTTCCCGATGCGGTGAAAGATACCAGCTATGGAAGAGGCTTTGCGATTGGTGTCGCTGTGGCTGATAAACCTTATGGTCCTTTTAAAGTACAACCCACTCCGATTAAAAATGTTCATGGTATTGACCCCAATGTGTTTATTGATAAAGACGGCCAGGCTTACCTGTATTGGGCACAGGGAAATATTTATGGAGCAAAGCTGAAAGATAACATGCTGGAACTTGCTTCAGAACCAAAAGTGCTCGGAGATCTTCCGAACTAAAGGACTTAAGGAAGGCCCTTTTCTCTTTGAAAGAAACGGAATATATTATTTGACCTATCCACATGTAGCGGACAAAACAGAAAGACTGGAATACGCTACCAGCAACAATCCACTCGGTCCGTTTAAATTTACCGGCGTAATTATGGATGCCACTCCCGACTGCTGGACCAATCACCAATCAATAATTGAATTTAAAAATCAGTGGTACCTGTTTTATCATCACGACGATTACTCTCCTCATTTTGATAAGGCAAGATCAATCAGGATTGACAGTTTATTCTTCAATAAAGATGGAACAATCAAAAAAGTGATCCCCACTTTTCGCGGAGTAGGTCTTACAAAGGCAACCGAAAAAATTCAAATTGATCGTTACACGGCTATAGCAAACGAAGGTATTTCCATAAATTTTATTGACACAGCAAACACATTCCACGGATGGAAAACTGTTTTTTCCAAACCCGGTGCCTGGATACAATATAACAGTGTTGATTTCGGGAAAAAGCCATTAAAAAATATTACGGTAAGAGCTTTATCAGAAACAGGAGGCACTTTGCAAGTCCGTATGAATGGTATTAACGGGCCTGTCATAGCAGAAATAAAAATTCCCCAGAGCAATAATTGGGAAAATATAAAAGCTCCGGTAACAAAATTTGAAGCCGGAATTCATAACCTGTTTGTAATACTAAAAGATAACTCAAATGTTGAGGTTGATTGGATAAGTTTCGATTAGCCCCGTTTTGATAAACATAATTATTTAATTAATAAAAATACATAGCATGAAAAAGATACTATTTGCTTCACTACTTGCTTTTCCCCTCTCGATGTTTGCTCAAAATGCAACCATTAAAATCGATGTTGACAGAACGATTGGAAATATTGACCCGAAAATTTATGGCGTATTTATGGAACCCATTCATTTCAATGGCAGACGAATGGGCTTACCGGATTCTGTCGACTTCAACACACTTTATGGAAATCTATATGATCCGTCATCGCCACTGGCTGATGAAAACGGTTTCAGGAAAGATTACATTGATGCGATGAAAGAACTCAAGGTTACCAACATGCGCTGGCCCGGTGGAAATTTCTTAATGGGTTATGACTGGAAGGATGGCATCGGCCCGAAAGACCAGCGACCTAAACGTATAAACCTTGCCTGGGGAGGCATTGACAACAATCATGTTGGTACAGATGAATGGTTTAAACTGAACAAATCAATTGGTAGTGAAAATATTGTAGGTGTCAATCTTGGCCTTGGAACTATTTTGGATGCCGCATATTTGGTTGAATATTGTAATTACAAAGGAGGTACCTATTATTCTGATTTACGTGCAAAAAATGGCCATCCTCAACCATACGGCGTGAAGATTTGGGATTTGGGTAATGAAGTAGATGGTAAGCCATGGGAGTTAGGACATAAAAATGCAGAAGACTATATTGAAGTGGCCAGGGAAGCCGCTAAAGCGATGACTGCAGTTGATAAGGATATTGAATTTGTGGGATGTGGTTCTTCCTGGTATAGCAGCCCGGATGGTTGGGACAACTGGAATCGAAAAATATTAACCGGCATCGGCGATAAAATAAAATACCTGTCTATTCACAGCTATTGGGAAAGTTCTCCTGACTATTATACCAATATGGGTGCCGGGGCTAAAATTTTTGATGACCGGATAAAAATTACTGCCGGCGAAATAGAAGCAGTGTCTAACACACAGGGTTATAAAAATCCTATTTATCTTTCGGTTGATGAGTGGGGTGCTTTTGCAAGAAACTTCATGAGTGTATTGCCGATAGCGCAATGCTTTAATTCATTTATTCGGCATGCAGATGTAGTAAAGATGGCCAACTTTACCATGCTTACCTCTTTATTGTCAAGCGATCCTAAAAAAGGAACTTTTAAATCTCCGGTGTTCTATACATTCAAATTATTTTCAAATAATTGCCGTGGCGCTTCGGTAGATACTTATGTAGCGTGCGATACTTTCAATACGAAACAATACAAAGGAATACCTTATCTTGATGTTACAACTGTTTACTCTAAAGAAACAAATACAGCCTACATCAATGTTGTAAATAGAAATGAGGATAAAAACATCACGGCCGATATAATTAATAATTCCGGAGATTTTTCAGGAAAAGCAGAAGCAAGCATTATAAACAGCAATGATCTAAAAGCGCCATTTACGATAGATAAGCAGGCACAATATATTCCTGTTACAAAAGACATAAAAGTTTCAGGAAACAAATTAACTTATAGTTTTCCTGCGCATTCCTTTACGCAGATAAAAGTGGAAGTTAAACCCCAATGACAACTTTAAAATTTTCAATAGAATGAAGTTAATAATCGCCAACATCCTTTTTCTTTTTTCGTTTTTACCGCTTCATGCCCAGGATGGCCACCAGCTTTGGCTTCGGGATAAAAAAGCAAAACCGGTAACCGTTATTTGCAAAAAAAATTCACCCACACTTTCTATTGCAAAACAGGAATTGCAACAAGGCTGGGAAGGAGATGCAAATGCAACGGTTACGCTTACACTAAAAAAAGATAAAGCATTAAAAAATGACGGATTCAGGCTTGAAAAAAATACTGTGGAGGCGAATACAGATATAGGTATTTTGTACGGCGTTTATGAACTGCTGCGTCGCCAGCAAACCAGTGAACCAATAAAAAACGAAGTTTTTAATCCTTCTTACGAAGTCAGGATGTTGGACCACTGGGATAATCTTGACGGAACAGTAGAACGCGGTTATGCAGGCCATTCTATTTTCTGGCGAAAGGATGATCCATTTACTGTTACTGATCGCGATAAAACATTGTGGCAACAATATGCACGGGCCAATGCTTCTATTGGAATCAATGGTGCAGCGATTGATAATGTGAATGCTTCTCCACAAAATATTAAGTGCGGATTATCTTAACCGTGCAAAAGCTATTGCTGATGTGTTGCGGCCTTACGGTGTAAAAGTTTATCTCGCAGTAAACTTTGCATCGCCTTCCACACTTGGTGATTTAAAAACTGCCGATCCGCTTGATCCTGCAGTCATAAACTGGTGGAAAAATAAAGTAAAAGAAATCTATAACATGATACCGGATTTCGGTGGTTTCGTTGTGAAAGCAAGCAGCGAAGGTCAACCCGGTCCGCAGAATTATGGGCGCACACACGCTGATGGTGCCAACATGCTGGCGGATGCATTAAAGCCTTACGGCGGCATCGTTATGTGGCGTGCATTTGTTTACAGTGCCAATAATGAAGACCGTGCCAAACAAGCTTATGATGAGTTTATGCCCCTGGATGGAAAATTCAGGGATAATGTTATCATTCAGGTTAAAAATGGTCCGGTGGATTTTCAACCGAGAGAACCTTTTAGTCCTTTGTTCGGTGCCATGAAAAAAACATCTGTAGCACCTGAATTCGAGGTGACACAGGAATACCTGGGACATTCTGTTTACCTGGTTTTCCTTTCAACAATGTGGGAAGAATGTTTGAAGAGCGATACCTATCAGCATGGTGTTGGAAGCACTGTTGCGCGTTGTACTGACGGCAGTATTTATCCTCAAAAATATACGGTCATGGCAGGCGTTTCTAATGTTGGCCTGGATACCAATTGGTGCGGTAACCAGTTTGCACAAGCCAACTGGTATGCCTTCGGAAGATTGGCCTGGAATGACACATTGAAAAGCGAACAGATTGCCGATGAATGGATCAAACTAACTTTTTATAATGATCCTTCGCAAAAGTTGAACGAAGCAAATTATGCCGCCGACTGGAACAAACACTTTCTGGCACCTGTAAAACAAATGATGCTGGACAGCCGGGAAGCTGCGGTAAATTTTATGATGCCGCTTGGCCTGCATCACATCATGTCTGCAAACGGGCATTACGGTCCCGGCCCATGGTGGCAGCCGAAAGGATGGCGGCCGGATTGGACACCACCTTATTATCACCAGGCAAGTGCTTACGGAATTGGTTTTGATCGCACCACGAAAGGAAGCGATGCGGTAAGTCAATATCATGAACCATTGGCTTCCGAATTCAATAATCTGGAAACATGTCCTGAGAACCTTTTGTTGTGGTTTCATCATTTACCGTGGGATTATAAGATGCAAGAGAGGAAACACATTATGGGATGCCTTATGCCGTCATTATGAAAAAGGAGTAAACCAGGTGCGGGAATTTCAAAAGATTTGGGATAAAGCCGGGCCGTTATGTTGACAGCACCCGTTTTATGGAAGTGCAAAGCAAACTGCGTGACAGAGTGTGCCAATGCTATTTTATGGAAAGATGCATGCCAGCTGTATTTTCAGCAGTTTAGCAAAAGACCTATACCCTATGATCTGGAACGGCCAATTCACAACCTGGATGATATCATTGCCAATGAATTTAAACACAAAAATGAGTGACATGAATCGACCTCATAATCACCTATAAATAAAACAAACGAAAATTATCTTTTTAAATAAAAAATATATCAGGATGAAATACATACTGTTTTGCAATCGCCGGACTTTTGATAGTCACTGATCCAACTTCTGCTCAAAACATAGTGCATTATGCGCCGCCCGGCTTCGATACTTTCAAGCCGGATATTCCGCATGGAAAAGTTGACACATTCTATTATGACTCCAAAACGGTATGGGTTAAACGAAGATCATTGATTTATACACCGCCTGGTTATTCAAAAGACAAAAATATCCTGTGCTATACCTGTTGCACGGAATCGGCGGTGATGAATTTGAATGGCTGAATAACGGTCACCCACAAGTGATTTTAGATAACCTGTATGCTAAGAAAAAAATAGAGCCAATGATTGTGGTGTTGCCAAATGGCAGAGCCATGAAAGATGATAGCCCGGGCAAAAATATTTTTGACAGTGCCAAAGTGCAGGCCTTCGCAACATTCGAAAAAGATCTGCTGAATGATCTTATTCCATACATCCAAAGCCATTATCCGGTTTAACCGATCGGTTACATCGGTGCTATTGCCGGTTTGTCGATGGGAGGCGGACAATCCCTGAATTTCGGTTTGGGTAACCTGGATAAATTTGCCTGGGTAGGTGGCTTTCTCTGCTGCACCCAATACCAAAAAATCTGAAGAACTGGTGCCCGATCCTGAAGAAGCGAGAAAAATGTTGAAGTTACTTTGGATTTCCTGTGGCGATAGTGACAGGCTGATCTCTTTCAGTAAAAGAACACACGATTACCTAACTGCTCATGATGTTCCGCATATTTATTATATAGAACCTGGCTACACGAATTCAAAGTATGGAAGAACGGATTGTATATGTTTTCGCAGCTAATCTTTAAGCCTGTTGATACTTCCACGTTTTCAAATATGTGTACAAACCCGGTACAGTGCAGGAATAGTATCCGGTCGAAAGTTATCTTACATATAGAGCAATTCTCGATGAACTTAAAAAAAATTACAATCACTGCAATTATTCACAGCGTCCTGTTTTGTACCAGTGTGCAAGCCCAGGAAAGGCTGTATCACAATGAATTTCACCTGGGTGATGTAAAATTATTACACAGCCCTTTCAAACATGCACGTGAATCTTAATATTCAAATTTTTAAATATAAAGGTTAACCCGCTGTTAGCTCCATACAGAAAGGGAGCCGGATTAACATCTAAAGATTCAAGCTACTCAAACTGGCCCGGGCTTGATGGCCATATTGCCGGGCATTACCTGTCCGCACCTTCAATAAACACTGCTGCAACGAATAACGTTGAGTGTAAAAAGCGCATGCTTTACATGATTTCAGAGCTTAAGAAATGCCAGGAAGCAAATACAAAAAATCATCCTAACTGGGGTGTTGGTTATGTGGGCGTGTTCCCAACAGTGCTGCTATATGGTCAACATTTAAAAACGGCGATTTCAAAGCCTTTCATTCTGCGTGGGTACCAATGGTACAATGTGCATAAAATGTTTGCCGGTCTCAGGGACGTATGGTTGTATACGGTAACGAAGAAGCGAAAAATATTTTTTTAAAATTTTGTGATTGGGCCATCAGTATTACGTCCGGTTTATCAGAGGAACAAATGCAATCCATGCTTAACACAGAGCAAGGCGGAATGAATGAAGTATTAGCCGACGCTTACCAGGTTACGGGCAATAAAAAATACATGGTTGCTGCAAAAAAATTTCACACCGGATATTGCTTGACCCGATGTCGCAAGGCATAGATA
>CAWFBO010000014.1:0-249098 GCA_963814075.1 uncultured Chitinophagaceae bacterium
GAGAGGCTATCAAACAGGCATCGCTCGACCGCGTTCGGGGGCAAATTGCCAGTATGCGTTCTCCAGAGGATCTGCAGCGTATAACGCCGTTAATCTGGCATGAACTAACGACGCTGGATGTGCCTTTTATCCGCTGCGGTGTTATTATTATTGATGAAACAAAAGCCGAAGCGCATATTTATTTGTCCTCACCCGGTGGCCATTCATTGGCTGCCATGAATTTACCAATTCAATCCAATACACTTACTGCTAACTCAGTTGAGTATTGGCGCAATGGAAAGGTTTATACAGAGCATTGGGACAAAGAAGCATTTAGCAAATGGATGCAATCAATGATTGAGCTAGGGCAGGTGCAGAACCCTGAAACTTACCAGGGAGCCTCTCAGCCTCCCGAATCACTGGACCTGCATTTTGTTCCCTTCACGCAGGGCATGCTGTATGTGGGTAATACCCAACCGCTCCCTGAAGATGCGATTGATTTGGTTAAATCTCTGGCAGAAGCATTTTCGATTGCGTATGCCCGTTACGAAGATTTTACAAAACTGGAAAAAGCAAAACAAAATGTGGAAGCCACGCTAACAGAGCTTAAAGCCACTCAATCACAACTCATCCAATCAGAAAAGATGGCTTCGCTTGGGAGAACTCACTGCAGGCATTGCGCATGAAATACAAAACCCGTTGAACTTCGTCAATAATTTTTCTGAAGTGAACACAGGAATTGATGGTTGAGATGAAAGACGGAAATGGATAAAGGAAATATGGATGATGCAAGAGAAATTGCCAATGACATAATAGCCAACGAAGAAAAAATAAATCATCATGGTAAACGTGCAGATGCCATTGTAAAAGGCATGTTGCAACACTCACGGTCAAGCACAGGTGTAAAAGAGCCAACAGATATTAATGCTTTGGCAGATGAATATTTACGATTAGCTTATCATGGCTTAAGAGCAAAAGACAAAAATTTCAATGCAGAAATAAAAACTGATTTTGATAAGACCATTGGAAAAATAAATATCATTCCGCAGGATATTGGAAGAGTGTTACTGAATTTATACAACAATGCTTTTTATGCTGTACGAGCGAACGAAATCAGTAAACAAAGAAAAAAGCAAGAATCTTATTTCGTATGAACCAACAGTTTCAGTAACTACAAAGAAATCAGGAAATAGTGTAATGATTACCGTTAGTGATAATGGCAACGGCATTCCTGAAAAAATAATAGAAAAAATATTTCAACCCTTCTTTACTACTAAACCAACAGGAAGCGGGACAGGACTGGGATTAAGTTTGAGCTATGATATTATCAAGGCGCATGGAGGGGAAATAAAAGTGGAGAGTAAAGAAGGAGTGGGAACGGAGTTTATTATTCTTATCTCAAATTCGTAAATACAAAGCTTTGAAAATAAAGTCAAAATTTGAAATAATTATCTTGTTGCTGGTATTTGCTTTTACCCAACCTTTATCGGCACAATTGGATAGTATTTACAATGTTTTGCATAGTACCACGAATGATACGGTTCGTATGACTGGGTACGAGCATCTCGGAACTTATTATTTAAATTCCAATTTAGACAGCTCCAATTTTTATCTTCAGAAAGCGCTGGCAATTTCCCAAAAATTAGATCTAAAACTAAATGAGGTCTCTATATTAAATAATGTAGGAATTTATTATACCTATTCCAGGAATTATCCTAAATCGTTGGAAATATTAGTAACAGTAATTGATATTGCAAAAGATCCGGCCATTGAAAAGAATGTATGGAATTTACCAAAGGGACAAACTCCGAATATGGCCCGGCTGCGTCAATTAGAATCAGGTTATCGTAACATAGGTTCGCTTTATGCCTTTTCTGGAAATTGGGTGTACAATACAGATAAACAAATAAAAAATTATCGGGAAGCAAAAAGAATTGCAGAAACTATAAAAGATTCACAGGGGATTGCCCAAACCGATTTATCTCTAGGCATAACTTACACAACTGCAAACATGGGCGATTCTGCACTGATTCATATTCAAAAGGCACTGGCCTATTTCGCACATTCAGATAATAAAGTCGTTCCGGGCTCGGTCTGGAAGTTTCTGGGAGATGCCTATACAATAAAAAGAGACAAGGATTTGGCACTTGATGCTTTCTTAAAAGCTGTGAAAATTGACCGGGAAACTAATAACAAGTCTAATGAGGGATGGGCTTATAATTCATTAGCATCGTTATACAGCATTTATCAAATGCCGGATTCTGCTATTTATTATTCAAAACTGGCTGTGCAAATATTTAAAAGAATAAACGAACCCAGTGGCCTGGTGAATGCATACGATACACTTGCTTCAAGCTTCGACAAAAAAAATGCCCGGGACAGTGCTTTCAAATATTTAAAACTCTTGAAGCCATTAAGCGATAGCATGAATGCTGCCGAAAGAAAAAATATTCTCGCTTTTCAGGATGTTGCTTACGATGAACAGTTAAAAGCCAATAACCTGGAAAAAGAAAGAATAAGGACACAAAACAAAGTAAGAACTTATACCTTGTTAACCGGAATTTTAGTATTTGTTCTTATAACCGGGTTGCTTTACCGAAATAACCGGCACAGAAAAAAGACAAATGATCTGTTGCAAAAACAAAAGGAAGAGATTGAAGAACAGAAAAATGCCGTTGAAAAAGCATTAATTGATCTGAAAGCCACTCAATCTCAACTTATTCAAAGCGAAAAGATGGCGAGCCTTGGTGAGCTGACCGCAGGTATTGCACATGAAATTCAAAATCCGCTAAATTTCGTGAATAATTTTTCTGAAGTGAGTAATGAAATGATGGATGAAATGAATGAAGAATTAGATAAGGGTGATATAAACGAGGCAAAAGTTATCGGCAGTGATATCAAACAAAACCTTGAAAAAATAAACCATCACGGCAAGCGCGCGGATGCGATTGTAAAAAGTATGCTGGAACATTCACGCACCAGCACTGGCGTAAAAGGACCAACAGACATCAACAAACTGGCAGATGAATACCTAAGATTGGCATACCATGGTCTTCGGGCCAAAAACAAAAGCTTTAATGCTGAAATGAAAACAGATTTTGATGAGAGCATTGAAAAAATAAATGTCGTGCCGCAGGATATCGGAAGAGTGTTATTGAATCTGTTCAACAACGCCTTCTATGCTGTAAATGAAAAGCAGAAAGAAACAGTAAACGAAGAGAAAAACGAAAAGAACATTTTGTTCCAACCGACAGTTTGGGTAATCACTAAAAATGATGGAAATCGTGTAACCATAACCGTTAAAGATAATGGTGGCGGTATTCCTGAAAAAATAAAGGAAAAAATATTTCAGCCATTCTTTACTACCAAGCCGACAGGAAGTGGAACGGGGTTGGGATTGAGTTTGAGTTATGATATTATTAAGGCGCATGGTGGGGAAATAAAGGTGGAAACAAAAGAGGGAGAGGGAACAGAGTTTATGATTCAATTACCAGTTATCTAAATAAATCTCATGAAACGTTGTATTGCAATAATGTTGTTTTTGGTATTGCCGGTTTTTGTATCGGCACAGTCGAAGCTTTATTACATGCTGGGAGACACTACTTTATCAGGTACACAAAAGTTAAATCGCCTGCAATTGGCATTAAGAAATGCATCCAATGACACTCTTCGTATGGACGCGTATTATAACATGGCTCTTTGTTATATGGAAACTAATCGTGATAGTGCTGTTTATTACGACAATAAGTGTATTGTACTGGCTAAGCAGTTAAGATTAAAACTGAATGAAGCACACGCTTTAAGCGACAAGGGCTACGCGCTTATAGCATTGGGTAAATACCCGTCAGCACTTGAATCATTGTCAGAAGCGATTAAAATTGCGGAGAACCCGGCAAGTGAAAAATCTGTCTTGCCCTTTCTAAGGGGGCACACCCCACACGAGAGAAGGCTTTATAATTTGGGTCTTATTGAGTTGCGTATGGGGAATTTGTACGGCGCTACCGGTAACAGAAATATGGAAAAATTGAAGTTCTTCAAGACTTTGGGCTATGCTAAATCTATTCCGGATACTTTTCTGCTTTCGCTGGCATACATGCACCTAGGTGAGTCTTATACTTACCTTAACCAATTAGATTCAGCGCTTTTTTTTGAACAACAGGCATTGACGTTGCAGCCGCATTTAGATTTTTTCTTAAGAACTTGGGAAGGTCATGTTCTTTATTTCCTGGGAAATATTTACCTTAAAAAAGGGAATGTAACACAGGCACGGGATGCCTACCTGGAGTCGGTAGCATCCTATACAGCCCATCATAATCTTCACTATCTTCCACAGGCCTACGATGCATTAAGTCAATTATACATAAGGTTAAATAAACCTGACTCCAGCCTGTTTTATGCCAGGAAATTATTGGAAACTGCCCGGGTTTTGGGACAGCCACAGCCGCTGGCCAACTCTTACAAGGCGCTTTCAGATGTTTATAGTGATCTAAATAACCATGACAGCACTTTAAAATACCTGCAACTACACACGGTATTAAACGACAGCCTGAATAATGCGGAAAGGAAAAACCTGCTTTCTTACCAGAATATCGGGTTCGATCAACAACTGCGCCTCAAAAGTTTACAGGAGGAAAAAAATCGGATACAGAACAGAACGAGGACCTATGCCATGCTTGCAGGTTTGGGCGTACTGTTGATCATAGGCCTGATACTGTATCGAAATAACCGGCAAAAACAAAAAGCCAATAAAGTATTGCAGGATCAGAAACAAAAAGTTGAAGTAGCTTATGATCAACTAAAGTCTACACAGGCACAACTCATCCAATCAGAAAAAATGGCCTCGCTTGGCGAGCTCACAGCAGGTATTGCACACGAAATACAAAACCCGCTCAATTTCGTAAATAATTTTAGCGAGGTGAACAAAGAGATGCTGGAAGAATTGAAGGCTGAACGCCTGAAGCCGAAAGCAGAAAGAGACGGGCAATTGGAAGATGAGCTGATAAATGATGTTATTGAAAATGAAGAAAAAATTAATCATCACGGCAAGCGGGCAGACGCAATCGTGAAGGGCATGCTGGAGCATTCAAAAGCAAGCACAGGTATCAAAGAACCAACAGACATCAATAAACTGGCTGATGAATATTTAAGATTAGCGTATCATGGATTGAAAGCCAAAGACAAAACATTCAATGCAGAGATAAACACCGACTTTGATGAAAGCCTGTCTGCCGACGAGGCAGGCATTGGAAAGATAAATATAGTACCGCAGGATATTGGAAGAGTTATGCTCAACCTGGTTAATAATGCTTTCTATGCTGTTTATGAAAAGCAGAAAATTATAGTAAACGAAGAAAAAAGCGGGAATTCTATTTTATACAAACCAACAGTTTTGGTTAGTACAAAGAAAAAAGGAAATCGTGTAACCATAACCGTTAAAGATAATGGTGGCGGTATTCCTGAAAAAATAAAAGAAAAAATATTTCAGCCATTCTTCACTACCAAGCCAACAGGGCAGTGGAACAGGGTTGGGATTGAGTTTGAGTTATGACATTGTGAAAGCACATGGTGGGGAAATAAAAGTAGAGACAAAAGTTGATGCCGCAGATTCCGGCTTATCCGGGGAAGGGAATTCCGATAATTTAGGGAAAGGTGTAGGAACAACATTTATTATTTCATTACCTGTTTAAATATAATCATGATAAAAAACACTGTATTAATTATTCTTCTTGAACTATTTTATCTTATTGGCAATAGTCAAAGTAAAGAAACCGTTACCCGGCTTCACAAAGAATTGGCATCAGCCACTACGGATACCGGTAAAATAAATGCCCAGGTACAGTTGTGTTTAGAATACCGCCTCGGCAATACGGATTCCTCTTTGTATTACGGTAACCTGGCTTTGGAAAACTCAAAAAAAGCAAAATATCCTGCTGGTGAGGTATTAAGCCTGGGTTTTATGTCGATTGCTACTTCATGGGCAGGTAACCTTCCAAAAGCCCTTGAATTAGATTTTGAGGCACTGCGGATTGCAAATGAAAACCACCTGGAAAAAACTACTTATATTTCACCAGCGCTGAATGGATTAGGTGAAACGTATACCGTGTTACAAAACTATCCGAAAGCTTTATATTACCTGCGATGGCAAAAAGAAAGCGGAACACAACTAAAGGATGAGGTAGGACTGGCTTATGCAAACTATGACCTGGGCCTTACATTTTTTGAAATGGGTCGGTTAGATTCGGCATTTTATTATGAACAGGAAGCTATCCGGCATTTTAATAACTATGGAGGACAAGAACCGCTCACCTATAAGACCCTCGGCGATATTGCCCTGAAACGGGGGCAACAAAACGAAGCACTCGCCAATTATCAAAAAAGCCTCCAAATTTCTATTAACAACAGCGAACGCCGTGCAATAGCGACTGCTTATATCAAAATTGCCTCTTTCTATAAAAATATAAACCAGGCAGATTCAGCCATTTTCTATGCAAAAAGAGGAATGGAAGTATCAGAAGAAATTTCCCAAAAGAAAACATTGATGGAAGCAGCTAATCTTCTATCGACCTTATACGAACCGAAAGATACCAGGGAATCATTGCGATATCTTAAAATAGCAGATGCCTACAAAGACAGTCTTTTTGGTGCGGCAAGTTCACAATCCATACAGACATTGGTTACCCATGAGGAAGAGCGGCAAAACCAGGTTGAGAATGACCGTTTGACTTACCAGAACCGGTTAAGGCAATATGCCTTAACGGCTGGTTTGGCAATACTTCTTCTCATTGCTTTTTTTCTATATCGCAATAACCGCAAAGAAAAAAAAGCGAAGAATGTGCTGCATGATAAAAATAAGGTCATAGAACAAACACTAAACAATCTGAAAGCTACCCAGTCGCAACTCATCCAATCTGAAAAAATGGCTTCGCTCGGAGAACTTACTGCGGGCATTGCACATGAGATACAAAACCCGTTAAATTTCGTGAATAATTTTTCGGAAGTGAGTAATGAAATGGTGGATGAAATGAATGAAGAATTAGATAAGGGTGATATAAACGAGGCAAAAATAATCGGCAGACGATATCAAACAAAACCTTGAAAAAATAAACCATCATGGCAAACGTGCAGATGCGATTGTAAAAAGTATGCTGGAACATTCACGCACAAGTACTGGAGTAAAAGAACCTACAGACATCAACAAACTGGCAGATGAATATTTGCGATTAGCTTATCATGGTTTGCGTGCCAAAGACAAAGACTTTAATGCGGAAATGAAAACCGATTTTGATGAAACGATTGGGAAAATAAATATCATACCACAGGATATAGGAAGAGTGTTGTTGAATTTATACAACAATGCATTTTACGCATGCGTATGAGCGAAGCCGAAGTGCAGTAAACCAACAAGAAAGTGAGAATTCTAATTTGTATCGACCAACTGTTTCGATAAGTACAAAGAAAGTCTGGAAATAGTGTAGTTGGTTACCGTTAAGTGACAATGGCAATGGTATTCCTCAAAAAATAGTAGATAAAATCTTCCAACCTTTCTTTACCACCAAACCAACCGGGCAGGGAACAGGATTGGGATTGAGTTTGAGTTATGATATTGTGAAAGCTCATAGTGGGGAATTAAAAGTGGAAACGATGGAAGGAGAAGGTTCAACATTTATTATCGTTCTTCCATCCTAATGGGATGGGCTTCTCTAATTACAGGGATTATAAGAATAAAGGTTTTGACAAAAGAAAAGATCTGAATTTATTTTATTATTTTCAGTTAAACATATTTAATACCTGGCGCAGAGGATGAAAAATATTTTCATTTTACTTTCTTTTCTTTTTCTGGTAATACAAGCCAGCGGCCAGGCTTTTAATGAAGACAGCCTTAGAAAAAAAATCGAAGCCTCTAAAGCAGACACCAACCGGGTACTTATGCTCGGTAGCCTGTCTACCTATTATAACCACAATCAGCTGGATAGCGGTATCCATTATGTGCAGCAGATGATAAGACTTTCACAACAATTGCATTATCCTTATGGTGAGGCCTGGGGGTTATCAATATTGGCCACTTCAGCCGACCGCACTGGTGATTTTACAAAATCCTTTAAGATTGCTCTGTCATGCCTTCATTTTGCCGAGAAGCTTACTTACGGAAGAGATGAAATGATTACAAGGGCATATACACAGATGGGGGTAGTGAATTTTCTTACCGGGCATAACGCGGAAGCGCGATTATATCTTCACCAGGCATTATATTTTGCAGGAAGAAATTACAGGGATGAAGCATCCTATTACCAGATATATGCTCACCTGGCTAATGCATGCAGGAGACAGGCTTTGAGTGATACTAATGCCACACGAAGGCAGATGCTGCTTGACTCTGCGGTTTATTATATAAATAAAGCCTATGCACTTTCCCATCATTCCGACGAAATTTTCTTCCAACCGTATGTTCGGAATTGTGAAGGAGAGATAAATGAAGCGCTCGGCAGGACAGAAGCAGCTAAGGAGTTTTATCGTGATGCGATCATCCAGGGAATAAGGATCAATCATCTCTTTCAGTTATCTTATTCCTACAGCCAGATGTCCAACCTTTTTAATAAGTCGGGTGGCCTGGACTCCGCCATTTATTTCGCTAAAAAATCATTAGAGCTTTCCCAGAAATTTTTTTACGGTCCCTTTATTCCTGATGCCGCACTGCGTTTATCTGTCGCTTTCGAAAAAATTCATCAACCCGATAGTGCACTGAAATACCTGAAAATTATGATGGATGTAAAGGAAAAAGTGATGAACCAGACCAAACAACAGCAATTCCAGTTACTGGACTTTGAAGAACAACAGAGACAGGAAAAAGCTGCGTTGGCGGAACAGCAATACAGAGTTAAGGTGCGAACTTTTGTCCTGATCGGGGGGGTAATATTTTTGTTACTTCTCCTTAGTTTATTATACCGAAACAATCGCAACAAACAAAAATCAAATAGACAATTACTTGCTAAAACCACGGAACTGGAAGAAGCTATGCATAACCTCAGGGAAACCCAGGCGCAGCTCATCCAATCCGAAAAAATGGCCTCACTCGGTGAACTCACAGCAGGCATTGCACACGAAATACAGAACCCGTTGAATTTTGTTAATAATTTTTCAGAAGTGAGTAAAGAGTTGCTTGATGAAATGAAAACAGAATTAGATAATGGCAATGCAGGTGATGCAAAAGAAATAGCCAATGATGTAATTCAAAACCTTGAAAAAATAAATCATCATGGAAAGCGGGCAGGAGATATTGTAAAAGGTATGCTACTGCATTCACAAAAAAGTACGGGACAAAAGGAGCCAACAGATATTAATGCATTGTGTGATAAATATTTGCGATTAGCTTATCAAAGTATTAAAGCGAAGGATAAAGATTTCAATGCTGAAATCCCGATAGCTATCGGAACTGATTTTGATGAAACTATTGGGGAAATAAATATCATACCGCAGGATATCGGAAGAGTGTTGTTGAATTTATACAACAATGCTTTTTATGCAGTAAGTAAAAGGCAAGAGGCATTAGGCAAAGAGTTTCTGCCGACAGTATCAGTAAGTACAAAGCAATCAGGAAATAGTTTGTTGATTACCGTTAATGATAACGGCAATGGTATTCCGGAAAAAATAAAAGAAAAAATATTTCAACCTTTCTTCACTACCAAGCCAACAGGAAGTGGAACAGGATTAGGTTTGAGCTTGAGTTATGATATAGTAAAAGCGCATGGAGGGGAGTTGAAGGTGGAGACAAAAGAGGACGAAGGAACCAAATTTGTTATTCAATTACCTGCCTGAACAAATATTAGCTATGGTTGTACCAGAGATATTATGTGAAATCATTTTTTGGAGAGGTGCTTCGGTAAAATAACTATATTTACAATGGTTCGTTTTTGTTACGATTTGAATTCCATCAAAGGAATCGTCTGCAAAAAGCTACAATACATACAGCAGAGGTAAAATAGGCAGATTCAAAATAGTTTTATATAAGTTTTAATCCCAAATTCAAAGCATGAAAAGTTTCGGCTTCCTTGTGCTATGCTTCTTTGCTTTTAACTTACGGATTGCGTGCAAAGGATAAAAGCTTTAATGCTGTCCCGATAGCTATCGGGATAAAAACTGATTTTGATGAAACAATTGATAAAATAAGCATCATTCCGCAGGATATTGGCAGAGTTTTATTGAATCTTTTTAATAATGCTTTTTATGCAGTGAACGAACAAAAAAGCAAGAATCTTATTTCGTATAGACCCACTGTAACCGTGAGGACTTCATCGAATCCTCCTTTGGAGGGCAAGGAGGCCAGTGTGTTGATCACCGTTAGTGATAACGGAAATGGTATTCCGGAAAAGATCAAAGAAAAAATATTTCAACCCTTTTTCACCACCAAACCCACCGGCCAGGGAACAGGATTAAGATTGAGTTTGAGTTATGATATTATAAAGGCACACGGTGGCGAGATAAAAGTGGAGACAAAGGAAAATGAAGACCGCCCGGGTCACCCGGTTGGACGAGGAACTACATTTATTGTTCAAATACCCATACCATCAAACAATACATCATGAAAAAATATACTCCTTCCTTGTCTGTTATCGGTTATTCTTATAAAGGCGACTACTGCCCAGGAACCAACGATTGGAAACCCAAAGCAAATTCTATCAGCATCAAATGACGACACTAACAAGGTTAAGTTGCTAAATAATTTAAGCTATTCTATGGTATGGTCGGCTCGCCCGGATTCGGCACTATTTTATGGAGAGCAAGGGCTTGATCTGGCAGAAAAACTCAATTTTATACCGGGAAAAATAGCCGCACAAACAAATATTGGCCTTGCATACACAACTATAGGGAATTATCCCAGGGCATTAGAATATGGCTTCAAAGCATTGGCCTTGTCACAAAGAAATAACAGCAACGCTTCTATATTAAATATTTATACCCTTTTTGCAATTTCCTACAGGGAGCAGGGCGATTATAAAAGTGCCCTACGCTATAGCAGGGACGGATTAAAGCTGGCTGAACAATTACACTCGGAAGATAGCTCAAATTGGTACCTTGGCATGGCCACTATTTATGAAAAAAATAATCAGCCGGATTCTGCAATCTATTATGCAAAGAAGAACATGGCATCTTCAAAGTCGATGGCCAGCGGTGTACTTTATCCGCTTGGGAGTGCCTATGCCAAAAAGAAGATGTATGATTCTGCTATCTACTACTACAGAATTGGCTTGGCCAAAGCACATGAAAATCGTACTGAAAAAGATGTAATAGATATATACAACGGAATTGCCATTGTTAACAAACTCCAGGGGAAACTGGATTCAGCGATCTTTTATGCAAAAAAAAATTTGTATGAAAATGCGGACAGGTTTTACCCTTCCGGTTTGTTGAAGGCGTCAAGTATCCTTACTGATGTTTATCAACAACAAAATAAAACCGACAGTACCTTAAAATACCTGAGATTAACCATTAACCTGAAAGATAGTTTGTTTGGGCGTGAGAAAACCATGGCCATTCAAAACCTGGAATTCAAAGAAAAAGAGAACCGGAAAGAGATTGCTGCTTCCAGGTTGAAACAACAAAATAAGTTAAGGATTTACGGTTTACTGGCAGGCCTTTTTACAACTTTGTTGATCGCAGTTATCCTATTACGAAGTAACAGGCATAAACAAAAGGCTAAAATTCAAATAGAAAATGCATTTACGGAACTCAAAAATACCCAGGCCCAACTGGTGCAAAGAGAAAAGATGGCTTCTCTTGGAGAAGTAACGGCAGGCATAGCCCACGAAATTCAAAACCCGCTGAATTTTGTGAATAATTTTTCGGATGTCAATAAGGAATTACTTACTGAAATGAAAGATGAGATGAATAAGGGAAATATTGATGATGCCAATACTATTGCGAATGACGTAATCGAAAACGAAGAAAAAATAAATCATCACGGAAAGCGTGCAGACGCTATTGTAAAAGGAATGTTGCAGCATTCACAGAATAGTACGGGCCAAAAAGAACCGGCAGATATCAATACCTTGTGCGATGAATACCTTCGTCTCTCCTACAATGGATTGCGTGCCAAAGACAAAACGTTCAACACAGTCCCGGCAACTATCGGGATTAAAACAGATTTTGATGAAACAATTGGAAAAATAAATATCGTTCCGCAGGATATTGGAAGGGTATTATTAAATTTATACAACAATGCCTTTTACGCTGTAAACGAAAGGCGAAAGATAGTAAACCAACAAAAAAGCGAAAATCTTATTTCGTATAAACCCACTATAACTGTAAGGACTTCATTGAACCCTCCTTTGGAGGGCAGGAAGGCCAGTGTGTTGATTACCGTTAGTGACAACGGGAATGGTATTCCTGAAAAAAATGTAGATAAAATATTTCAACCCTTTTTCACTACCAAGCCCACCGGCCAGGGAACAGGATTAGGATTGAGTTTGAGTTATGATATTATAAAGGTGCATGGCGGGGAGATAAAAGTGGAAAGTAAAGAAGGGGAAGGAACAAAATTTATGATTCAATTACCAACTATATAAATAAATTGCATGAAAGTATTACTAAAAATAGCCTTGCTTTTGTTGCTGCCGGTTGTTGTGTCGGCTCAGTCGGATCAAAAACAATTGGACAGTCTGCAGGTTGCGTTGAAGAATGCTGCTAATGATACCATCCGCATGAACGTTTATTATGAACTGGGATTATTTTATAATGAAATAAACCTTGATAGTTCTATTTATTATTTGGATCAAAGTATACCCCTGGCTCAAAAATTAGAATTAAAAATAAATGAGGCATGGGCATTAAGCGATAAGGGGTATATGTTAATGAAAATTGGCAATTACCCCCGGTCACTTGAATCATTTTTACAAGTATTAAAAATTGCAGAAGACCCTGCCAGTGAAAAAACTGCATGGAATCTTCCCAAGGGCAGAACCCCACGAAAAGATCGGCTTGATGTTTTAGGCTTTACCCGTCTGGAAATGGGGCATTTGTATGGTACCACCGGCAATACCGATAAACAAATTTCAAATTATTTTACTGCTATAAGTCTTGGTGAGTCTGTTCCGGATACGGGGTTGCTGGCATTGGCAGACATGAACCTTGGACATGCTTATATAAACCTTAATAAATCGGATTCAGCACTTCTGTTTGAACAAAGAGCATTGGATCTTTTTTCAAAATTGCCGTTTAATGGAAGAAAATATGAGGGCGTTACTTTCACCTACATTGGAAATATTTACCAGCAAAAAGGAAATTTTAAACTCGCCAGGGACGCTTACCTGGAAGGGGTAAAAGCCAATACAGAACATAACAATTTTACCAATCTTGAAATAACATATCTTTCATTGGGTGGTTTGTACCTCACTTTAAAAAAATCAGACTCCAGTCTTGTTTATGCCTTAAAGGCCCTGGAAACTGCTAAGAGTATTGGGCAACCCGGTTATATGGCAGACGCCTATAAATTCCTTTCAACTGTATATAGCTATCAAAAAAACAATGACAGTACTTTAAAATACCTGCAATTATACACTGCATTAAATGACAGCCTGAATACCGTAGATAGAAAAAACCTGCTTGCCTATCAGAATGTTGGATTTGATGAACAAATACGGCTCCAAAAACTGGAGGAGGAAAAAATTCAAACACAAACCAGGATCAGAACCTATTCAATGCTGGCAGGTATAATAGTTTTTATGCTGATAACCTTTTTGCTGTACCGAAATAATCGAAACCGTAAAAAAGCAAATGGGTTATTGCGAACCCAAAAAGAAGAAATAGCGGAACAGAAACAGAATTTGGAACAAACTCTTTCCAATTTAAAAGCCACTCAATCGCAACTCATTCAGTCAGAAAAGATGGCTTCGCTGGGTGAACTTACAGCAGGGATTGCACACGAGATACAAAACCCTTTAAACTTCGTCAATAACTTTTCAGAAGTAAATAAAGAAATGATCGCTGAGATGAAAGAAGAAATTGCCAAAGGCAATTATGATGAAGTAAAAATTATTGCAGATGACGTTGAAGCCAATGAAGAAAAAATTAACCATCACGGTAAGCGTGCAGGCGCGATTGTAAAAGGTATGCTGCAACACTCACAAAGCAGCACGGGCAAAAAAGAACCAACTGATATTAATGCGTTGGCTGATGAATATTTACGGTTGAGTTATCATGGTTTACGGGCCAAGGATAAAGAATTCAATGCTACTATGAAAACAGATTTTGATGAAACAATCGGGAAAATCAATATTATTCCGCAGGATATAGGAAGAGTGTTACTCAATCTTTATAACAATGCTTTTTACGCAGTGAGTAAAAGGCAAGAGGCAGAAGGCAAAGAGTATGAACCAACTGTTTCAGTAACTACGAAGAAATCTGAAAATAGTGTGGTCATTACCGTTAGTGATAATGGAAATGGTATTCCTCAAAAAATAGTTGATAAAATTTTTCAGCCATTCTTCACTACAAAGCCAACCGGACAGGGAACTGGATTGGGACTGAGTTTGAGTTATGATATTGTGAAAACTCATGGTGGTGAAATAAAAGTGTTGACTAAAGAAAATGAGGCAACGGAGTTCATTATTCAATTACCTGTCTGAATCACGGACTTGAAGGATTACGCAGATTACACAGAGGGGAATCAATAATCCGTGAAATCTTTACATCCGTGGCAATCGGTGATTCAGACAATGTATGATTGTGAAATCGCATAGCGGGGAGATAAGACAGAGCGTAAGGCAGAAGGGGAGCAGGTCGATCCTCCAATTAATTACAGAATAAGATCATCATCAAAACTTAGCATATATAATGAAATTTCTTTTCTTCTCTGCTTTCATTTTTTTAAACAGCATGTGCTGTTACGGCTCAATCCGGGCTGCCTGCCGAGCTGCATTTTAAGCGGTTAACGGTTGAGAACGGACTGCCGGAAGGAACGGTTCTTTCGATGATACAAGATAAAGAAGGGTATATCTGGATGAGCACGCAGCAGGGTTTGGTACGGTATGACGGTTATCATGCCCGGGTTTACACAATGGGTATTAAAGATCCTAATAAGATTCGTGTTGGCAAAATCTTCCAGGACCGAAAAGGACGTCTTTGGGTGGGCATGTACCGTTCGAATTCAATCTATCTTTATAACCGGCAACAAGATCGGTTTAGTCTCTGCCACATTGATTCGTCCGCTTCTGATTCAACCTATTCTAATAGTATATTTGATATCCATGATGATAACCGTGGCCGCCTTTGGATTGAATCGGGTAATGATGTAAATGGCACTTCTTCATTTTGTTCTTTCAGCCCCGAAACCGGGAAATATGAGTGGTACGGCAAACGGGAAAGCGGAGAAAATCATATAAATGCTGCTTCCCTTAATGACGTGATCCAGGCTGCTTCCGGGCACATCTGGCTAAGTTCTGCCAACGGGTTACATAAATTCAATGAAAAAAATCATTCTTTTACCGGTTATCTTACAAGTCCTGATTCGGCGAAGCAAAAAGGATTTGTCCGTATCACTGAAGACTCCAGTCGTCCGAATCATCTTTGGCTGACTAATACACAGTACAATCCATTTACCAATACAATTAGTTATTGCACTCAGAAAGGACTTTACCTGTTTGATACCAAAAACGATTCCGCCGTTGCTTTTTACCATGATCCTTATAATCCTAACAGCATTGCCAGCGATACGGTCTTCACGGTATTTAACGATCGCAGCCACCGGTTATGGATCGGTTCGGAACGAGGATTGTCATTATACGATCCCGTTAAAAATAATTTCATCAACTATTATCCAAAAGAAAACCAATTCCGTTTTAACGATGCCGTCATCAACATCCTCGAAGATACAGCAGGTAATTTTTGGTGCCAGACCGGGTTTGGCTTGCTTTATTTTAATACCCGCAGCCGCTCATTCAGGCGCATTACTGCCAATCCAAAGCAGTCTGATGGATTGATCACAAATAGTTGGAGTCACACGTTAATGCTTGATAAAAGCGGTACGCTATGGTTCGGTGTTCAACAAATTGGTGTTCAATGGGTCAATCACCGGCGTTCCGGTTTTGTTCAATACAGCAATAATCCCGGAGCTTTGCATTTTTTCCCCGGAGGCACGGTATCGCCACTTCGATTATATGGATTTGCCAAAGACTCCGACGGTACGATTTGGATAGGAGCTAATCATGGGTTGTATCATTGGCATCCCGGAACAGATTCTTTCACGGCCATCAAATTCTGGAAAGGCAAGGCTGCTAATCCAAATGCAGGTCCGGTAATGGTAGATCAAAATGGTAAGATTTGGTTTGGGGGCGGTAATAAAGGAGATTATGGCCTGGATTGCTATGATCCGCGCACCGGGAAAACTACCTATTACCGGTATAACAAAAACGATTCAACCTCTATCAGCAACAATGACATCAATTGTATTTACGAGGATCATTTGGGGAATATATGGGTAGGAACAGACGGAGGCGGTATATGTAAATTTGACCCTGGAACATCGAAATTTACCCGCTATCCTTATATTCGAAACAATTTATTTAATCGTAATAATCATGGGGCACTGGATGACGCACAGGTGTACTATATTGTTGAAGACAAGAAGGGTACGCTTTGGGTTGGAACCAACGAAGGAAGCATTAACCGGTTCAACCGGGAAACCGGTACCTTCACCTCTTATTTAGGAATAGCTCCCGGTTTCACCTCTATACTAAGCATTTACCAGGGCCCCAAAAACGATCTCTGGGTAGGCACTTATCAAGGTGGGGTCTTCCGGTTTAATCCGGGAACAACCGGGGTGGAAAGGTTTACGGAAAAGAACGGCTTGCTGTATAACGGCGCTTTTGCTATTCTCAGAGACAGCGGTAACAATTTATGGCTCCCCTCATTTAGAGGCATTTCCATATTTAACCCCAAAACCGGTGACGTACGAAACCTCACCAGTGCCGATGGACTGCCGGGAAGCACTTTTACTTGTGGCCTTAAAGTCAGCAGCAGCCAATTTCTTTTTGCCTGCGATAATGGATTTATTTCGGTTAACCCGGAGAACTTTATCCCCGATACTCATGCACCTGTTGTCCATATTCAATCGGCAGCCTTTACCATTCCCGGCGGTCAGTCCATACATGATTCTACCATCATGGCATTTGGTAAAAAAAATATCCGGCTTGCCTATGATGAAAACAGGCTTACATTTAAGTATGTGGGACTGTATTACCAAAATTCGGACCTTGTAAAATATGCCTATAAACTGGAAGGGTATGATAAAAGCTGGATCAATGCAGGAACAGAGCGGACAGCCATTTATACCAACCTCTCACCCGGTACGTATACCTTTCATGTAAAGGCAGCTAACCCCGATGGGGTATGGAGCACAGAAATTCCATCTTTGACCATTACCATTAATCCGCCGTGGTGGCAAACCTGGTGGGCTTATATGATATATGCCCTGATGGCCGGGCTGGCTGTTTACGGATTTACCAGGTGGCGAACTAAAAAATTGCAGAAGGAAAAAGAAGTACTGGAAAATAAAGTGACAGAACGCACAAGTGAATTGAAAGAATCGCTGGATCATTTAAAATCCACCCAGTCCCAGTTGATCCAATCCGAAAAAATGGCTTCGCTGGGTGAACTTACTGCGGGTATTGCACACGAGATACAAAACCCGTTAAATTTCGTGAATAATTTTTCGGAAGTGAGTAATGAAATGATGGATGAAATGAATGAAGAATTAGATAAGGGTGATATAAACGAGGCAAAAATTATCGGCATCGATATCAAACAAAACCTTGAAAAAATAAACCATCACGGCAAACGTGCAGATGCGATAGTGAAAAGTATGCTGGAACATTCACGCACCAGCACCGGAGTAAAAGGACCAACAGACATCAACAAACTGGCAGATGAATATTTGAGATTGGCATATCACGGACTTCGTGCAAAAGACAAAACATTCAACGCGGAAATAAAAACTGATTTTGATAACAGCATTGATAAAATAAATATTGTGCCGCAGGATATTGGAAGAGTTATTCTTAACTTGATTAATAATGCTTTCTATGCTGTAAATGAAAAGCAGAAGAATATAGTAAACGAAGAAAAAAGTGGGAATTCTATTCTATACAAACCAACAGTTTGGGTAAGTACTAAAAAAAATGGAGATAGTATAAGCATAACCGTTAAAGACAACGGCGGTGGCATTCCTGAAAAAATAAAAGAAAAAATATTTCAACCTTTTTTTACCACCAAACCAACAGGAAGCGGAACAGGATTAGGATTGAGTTTGAGTTATGATATTGTAAAAGCGCATGGTGGTGATTTAAGAGTAGAGACGAACGAAAATGAAGGGTCAAAATTTATTATTCAACTATCAAATATTATTTAAGCTGTATGAAATTTATATTACCTGTTTTTTTGCTCATTGTATTGCCCGTTATATCACATGCTCAAGCCAAACAAAAATATAAGGACAGTTTGCTCACGGCATTGAAAAATGCCTCCAACGATACCATTCGATTGGATATTAACAGGAAGCTGGGGTTTTATTACCAGGACAGCGAACCTGACACGGCGTTGAACTATCACGAAAACCAACTGGCACTGGCAAAAAAACTTCATTTAAAACTTTGGGAAGCCGATGCATACGAGCAAATAGGCTATTGCTATTCCAGTAATTTTAATTTGCCTGCAGCTTATGAAAATTACATGGTGGGACTAAAAATTGCAGAAGATCCGTCAAGTGCGGCAAATGGATATGGATACTCTGATTTTTCGTTCTCAAAAAGTCCTGACGATGCCCGCCGGTCTATTGTGGGAATGATCCATTTTGAACTTGGAGCATTTTATTTTAGGTCCCGTTATTACAAAAAAGCTTTGACTCATCTTTTTGAGGCAGCAGAAATAGGAGAAAGTTTGAATAATCAAAAGATACTAAGTCTCAGTAACCGTGATATTGGCTATTGTTATTTGAACTACAGTAACAAACCCGATTCGGCTTTTATTTTTTTTCAAAAGGCATTGAAATATTACCAGAATTCTCCCTACAAAAAATCCCTGGATGCTATTTATTGGATGATAGGTGTGTATTATTTGCAAAAGCAGGCGTATGACTCCGCTAAAATTTATTTACGCAATGCCTTTGACAAAAGTGTAAATTTTAGTTCCAGGATATCGTCAGCTAATACCAGGGCTTCATTAGGCCAGGTATATATTGCAACGGGTCAGTTAGATTCGGCACTGACATATACATTACAAGCTTTTAGGATTGCCGATTCATTAAACTATTTACCTGGAGAAGTAAATTACTTCATCCAACTTAGCACGATATATAAATTAAAAAAGGAATACGCCATTGCATATGATTATTTGGAAAAGGGAAGAAATCTCGGAGACTCGCTTAATAATAATTATATCAACAAGCTTATGCAGTTTCAAAACCTGAATTTTGATCAAAAAATGAAATTACAGGAATTGGAAAAAGAAAGCCAGTTGGCAAAAAGCCGTAACCGGATGTATGCCTTGCTGATCGGGTTGGGTATATTTTTGTTAGTGGCCATACTACTGTATCGTAACAACCGGCAAAAGCAAAAAGCGAATAAGATTTTAACCAGCACACTGGATAATTTAAAAACCACTCAATCTCAATTGATCCAATCCGAAAAAATGGCCAGCCTGGGAGAACTTACTGCCGGCATTGCGCATGAAATTCAAAATCCTTTAAACTTCGTCAACAACTTTTCGGAAGTCAACAAAGAAATGATTGCTGAGATGAAAGAAGAAATTGCCTTTGGCAATTATGATGAAGTAAAAATTATTGCAAATGACATTGAGGCCAACGAAGAAAAAATAAATCATCATGGCAAGCGTGCCGATGCGATCGTAAAAGGCATGTTGCAACACTCACGGTCAAGTACAGGTGCAAAAGAGCCAACTGATATCAACAAACTGGCAGATGAATACCTAAGATTGGCATACCACGGTCTTCGGGCCAAAGACAAAAGCTTTAATGCTGAAATGAAAACGGATTTTGATGAGAGCATTGAAAAAATAAATGTCGTGCCGCAGGATATCGGTCGTGTTGTTCTGAACTTAATCAATAATGCTTTTTATGCGGTGAATGAGAAAGCAAAGCTATCAGCTAATAGCTACGAGCCGAGAGTAACAGTTTCCACTAAGAAACTTGATAATAAAATTGAGATCAGCGTAAAAGACAACGGCAATGGTATTCCTGAGGCTATCAAAGAAAAAATATTTCAACCATTCTTCACCACCAAGCCTACAGGAAGCGGAACAGGATTGGGGTTGAGTTTGAGTTATGATATTGTGAAAGCGCATGGGGGTGATATAAAAGTAAACAGCAAACACGGAGAAGGAACAGAATTTATTATTAGACTTCCTAACAACGAATAGCAAATGAAAATTATTCCCAGCATTATTGTTCTTTTTATATCAACCAGCTTATATAGCCAGGTAAAACAAACCACTTTGCCACAGCTCCTTGATAGCCTTAAGTATGAATTAAGTATTGCAAAGAATGACTCCGGGCGGGCGGAAATATTTGTTCAGTTAGCATGGTATTACAATACAACGAATCCAGACTCCACCATATATTTTGGCCGGCAAGCCGTTGACCTGGCAGGAAAAATAAAAGAACCATTGATTGCTGTTTCTATCATGGGGTTTATAGCAAATGCTTACCATAACCTGGGGGATTTGCCGAAAGCATTGGAAACTGCCATGCAATCAATAGCCGAATATAATGCACTGCCTATTAATCATGAGGATCAGATTGATCAGATTGCTCCCAGTTATTCTACATTGGGAGACTTATATGCCGATATAGGAAATTATCGCCAGGCCATTGCCTACTATAATAGAATGTCAGGTGGTCGTGAACGCTATAAGGATCCTATTGGTATGGGTGTTAAACATTTTGAAATTGCCAGTGTGTATGAAAAAATGAACAAACTGGATTCTGCGTTGATGGAACTTAATGAATCGTATAAGAGCTTCAGTGAAGCGAAACCTGGTGGCAGCTATGATATATATCCCAGGATTTACCCCGTTGCACCCAATTGGTATAACGTGAGGGCAAATGTTTATTTCAAGCGGGGAAAGACAGATTCAGCTTTACGCGATCTTTTTACTTCCCTGAACATGACCTTGAAAAATGATGAATACTATTATGTTGCCAATTCGTACAATGATATTGCCAACTTATATTCCAAACTGGGCATAACTGACTCTGTTATTTATTATGCAAAAAAAGGATTGGAGACAGCGAATAAGATTTCCTATGCGGGAGGCATTTTTGCAGCCAGTGAAATGCTCTCCGGGCAATATGACGGAAAAGATGATGCAGAAGCATTACGTTACCTGAAACTGGCTAACCAAATGAGAAACCAGCTATATGGTGTTGGCAATATCCAGGCAATGAAGGACCTGGTGGCTCAAAATGAAAAGAAACAAGAAGAACTGATGATTGCCAAAACAGCCTATCAAAACCGCCTGCGGACAAATATACTACTAGCCGGCATTTTTATATTATTACTGATCGCTTTCTTCCTGTATAGAAACAGCCGCAACAGGCAAAAGGCCAAACAAAAGATTGAAAAGGCCTTTGACCAGCTCAAGTCAACCCAGGCACAACTTATCCAATCCGAAAAGATGGCTTCGCTCGGTGAACTCACTGCGGGTATTGCACATGAAATACAGAACCCCTTGAATTTTGTGAACAATTTTTCTGAAGTAAATACCGAATTAATTGATGAAGCCAGCCAGGAAATTGAGAAAGGAAATTCAGGTGAAGTAAAAGAGATATTGAATGATATCAGAGAAAATGAAAAAAAAGATCAATCATCACGGCAAACGTGCAGATGCCATTGTAAAGGGCATGTTGGAACATTCAAAAGCAAGTACCGGTATTAAAGAACCAACAGACATCAATAAACTGGCAGATGAATATTTAAGATTAGCTTATCATGGTTTGCGAGCAAAAGACAAAAACTTTAACGCGGAAATGAAAACTGATTTTGATGAGACGATCGGTAAAATAAACATTGTTGGGCAGGATATAGGAAGAGTATTGCTCAATCTTTATAACAATGCCTTTTACGCAGTAAATGAACAAAAAAGTAAAAATCTTATTTCGTACGAGCCAACGGTTTGGATGAGTACAAAGAAAGAAGGAGATCGTGTAATCATAACCGTTAAAGACAACGGAGGTGGTATTCCGGAAAAAATAAAAGAAAAAATATTTCAACCTTTCTTTACTACAAAGCCAACGGGCAGCGGAACGGGTTTGGGATTGAGTTTGAGTTATGATATTGTGAAGGCGCATGGCGGGGAGATAAAGGTTGAGTCTGCCACAGGTAAGGGATCTTCATTCATATTACGATTACCAAATAAACCATGATTATGAAAAAGATTTACATCCTTATGATGGTATCAATGCTGTTAACAGAACAAAGCTTTACACAAAACACTGCAATTGTTGACAGTTTGAAGAATAAACTGTCCGTTGAAACCCGGGACAGCAGCAGGGCAGAAATCATGGCAAGTTTGTGCGAGTTCATTCGATCATCTGATGTTGATTCTGCTTTATATTATGGAGACAGTGCCATTTCCCTGGCACGCCGGGCCAGGTTTCCCTATGCAGAGGTACATGCATTAGCCGCTGAAGCCTGGCTAATGAACACCATTGGGAATATACCTAAAGCACTCGAGCTGGGTTTCCGATCGCTGCAAGTGGCGAGGGAGCATCAATTAATGCAAGTGTCTTCCATGGCATTAAACGCCATCGGAGGTTGCTACAGAGATTTGGGTGACTATTCCACTGCCCGTTACTATTATCAACAGCAGGCTGCGTTATTTGACGAAAAATCAGACGACCAGGGTTTGGCTTATGCAGAGCTATCACTTGGCAATGTTTACGTCGAATTGTACATGCTGGATTCAGCCTGGTGGCATGTTAAGAGAGCGGAAATTAAATTTAAAAATAATAAAACGCTGGAACCATCAGTTACCCTTTGCCTTGGAGACATAGAAGCTCAAAGAGGAAACCTTTCCCTGGCCCTGGAGCAATACCGTAAAAGCCTCCAGGTTTCTGCACTATTGAATGAACACCGTAGAAGTTCGCGGACATTAATCCAAATTTCAGGTATATACAAAATGCTTAATCAAACCGATTCCAGTATTTACTACGCTAAAAAAGCCATGGCAGGTGCAGAATCCATTTCACAAAAAAAGACAATTATGGAAGCGGCCGTCCTGCTGGCTGAATTATATGAATCAACCGATACAAAAGAATCGCTCCGGTATTATAAAATAGTTACAGCAATCAAGGATAGTATATATGGCATAGGGAATGTCCAGGCCGTGGAAACCATCGCTAACCAGGAGCATGAACGTCAGAATGAAATTGAGGCAGCGAAGGCCGAATACCAAAACCGGTTGAAACAATATGGCCTTACAGGGGGATTGGTGGCTGTGTTAGTGATTGCGTTTATACTTTTCAGGAATAATCAGCGAAAACAAAAAGCCTATAAATTATTGCAGGTGCAAAAAAAAGAAACAGACGTTCAGAAAGAGACTGCCGAAAAAACCTTGCAGGAACTAAAATCTACGCAGGCACAACTTGTTCAACAGGAAAAAATGGCTTCGCTTGGTGAACTCACTGCAGGTATTGCACACGAGATACAAAACCCGTTGAATTTCGTGAATAATTTTTCTGAAGTTAATACTGAAATAATTAAAGAAATTAAAGAATGAGGTAAAAAATGGTAACATGGAAGAAATCAAAGTTATTGCAGATGATATTGAAACAAATTCTGAAAAAATAAATCATCACGGCAAACGTGCCGACGCCATTGTAAAAAGAATGCTGGAACATTCACGCACAAGTACAGGGCAAAAAGAACCTACCGATATAAATGGTTTATGCGATGAGTATTTAAGGTTGGCTTATCATGGCTTGAGGGCAAAAGACAAATCATTCAGTGCAAAATTTGAAACTGATTTCGATGAGTCGCATTCCAAAGATAAATATTGTTCCGCAGGATATTGGTCGTGTAGTTCTCAATTTAATAAACAATGCGTTTTATGCGGTGAATGAAAAAGCAAAGCAAAGGCATAATTCTGGATATGAACCAACTGTAACAGTTTCAAGCAAAAAAAATAGATGACAAAGTCGAGATCAGTGTAAAAGACAATGGCAACGGATTCCTGATGCAATCAAAGAAAAAATATTTCAACCATTCTTCACCACCAAACCTACAGGAAGCGGAACAGGATTAGGATTGAGTTTGAGTTATGATATTGTAAAAGCTCATGGCGGAGAGATAAAAGTAAACACAAAAGAAGGCGAAGGGACGAGTTTTATTTTGGCATTACCTTCTTAAAATTATTAATAAATGAAAATAAGGTTAATCGTAATTTCTCTTTTTCTTTCTTGTACGGTCTTTTCCCAGACTCAGTACAATAGAACGATAATTGACAGCCTGAAGAAAGTTTTGCTTACAACCGGTAAAGAGCAGGATCGTGTACTGGCCCTGACAGCTTTGTGTAATGAATATAGCACCGTAAGTTTTGATTCAGCAAATAAATATGGCCAACAGGCTCTGGAGCTTGCAAAACAAACTCGTTTTATTTCAGGAGAAATAAAATCGTTATGTTTTTTAGGAATTGCCAATACACGTCACGGAGAGATGGCGAAAGCACTTCAATTGCAATTCAGGGGCTTACAAATAGCCCGGGACAACAAAATGGGAAATGATGAAGCCTTATGTTTATTTGGAATCGGGCATTCCTATTTCTTTTTAAGAGATAATCCCAAGGCAATTGATTATTGCAAAAAAGCCTGGCAATTACTTTCAGGTAATAAACAAGCGCAACTACTCAGTTTATCCTTACTTTAATACCCATCTGAAAAAAAGCCAGTCTGTTTATACAGAAACCGAGTTGGTTATTGGAGAAGCCTATTTATATAACAACCAGTTAGACTCCGCGGTGGCCTGGCTTCAGAAACTTTATGATCCGTTGACAGATCCATTTTGGATCAATGTTACCAGGAATTATTTGGGGGGCGCCTATTTCAAATCCGGGAAGCAGCAATTGGGACTGCAATATCTGAGGGATGCGGCGAATTTTAATTCAAAGATCCAGGACACTTATGACTTGTCGTGGTCTTACACTATTCTTTCAGAGTGTTTTAAAGAAATCGACCAGGTTGATTCTTCGATTTATTATGCAAAACTGGGGTTCTCTGCAGCACAACAGGTTGGATTTAAGAACCGGATGTTAGAGACAAGCCGGTTGTTGGCGACCGAATATGAGCTTGTAAATAATATCAATGAGTCGCATAAATACCTGAAACTGGCAATGGCTATAAATAATGAATTGTTTGGCCCGCAAAAAGTTTATGAGTTACAAAAAACACTGGCAGAACAACAACAACAGCAAGTTGAAGCGGAAAAACAACAAACAGCTTATAAAAATAAAATGAGGCAGAATGCACTTGTAGCCGGAATCGGCCTCATTCTTATCATTGCATTCATTCTTTACCGGAACAACCGGCAAAAGCAAAAAGCCAATAAAGTTTTACAGTCAACACTCATTAATTTAAGATCAACCCAATCTCAATTGATCCAATCCGAAAAAATGGCAAGCCTTGGAGAACTTACTGCGGGCATTGCGCATGAGATTCAAAACCCGCTGAATTTTGTCAATAATTTTTCAGAAGTGAGTAATGAAATGATTGATGAAATGAATGAAGAATTAGAAAAGGGGGATATACAATGAGGCAAAAGCTATTGGTAATGATATCAAACAAAACCTTGAAAAGATCAACCATCACGGCAAACGGGCCGATGCGATTGTAAAAAGTATGCTGGAACATTCCCGCACAGTACCGGAGTAAAAGAACCAACTGACATCAACAAACTGGCTGATGAATATTTGAGATTAGCTTATCATGGATTAAAAGCCAAGGACAAAACTTTTAATGCGGAAATAAAAACCGATTTCGATGAAACGATCGGTGAAATAAATATCGTTGGACAGGATATTGGAAGAGTATTACTGAATTTATACAACAATGCTTTCTATGCAGTAAATGAAAGGCAAGAAGGCGGAAGCCGAATTGAGTATCGAACCAACAGTTTGGGTAAGCACGAAAAAAGAAGGAGATCGTGTAACCATAACCGTTAAAGATAATGGCGGTGGTATTCCTGAAAAAATAAAAGAAAAAATATTTCAGCCATTCTTTACTACCAAGCCGACAGGAAGTGGAACGGGGTTAGGATTGAGTTTGAGTTATGATATTGTAAAAGCGCATGGTGGAGAAATAAAGGTGGAAACAAAAGAAGGTGAGGGAACAGAGTTTATCATTCAATTACCAGGTATCTAAATAAATCTCATGAAACGTTGTCTTACAATAATGTTGTTTTTGGTATTGCCGGTTTTTGTATCGGCACAGTCAAAACTTTATTACATTTTAGGAGACACTACTTTATCAGGTACACAAAAGTTAGACCGCCTGCAACTGGCATTAAGCAATGCAGCCAATGACACCATTCGTATGGACGCGTATTATAACATGGCGCTTTATTATATGGAAACTAACCGTGATAGTGCTGTTTATTACGACAATAAGTGTATTGTACTGGCTAAGCAGTTAGGATTAAAACTGAATGAAGCAGATGCTTTGGGCGAAAAGGGCTATGCACTTATAGGATTGGGTAAATACCCGTCAGCACTTGAATCATTGTCAGAAGCGATTAAAATTGCGGAGAACCCGGCAAGTGAAAAATCTGCTTTGGCCTTTTTAAGGGGGCGCAGCCCACATGCGATAAGGCTTTATAATTTGGGTCTTATTGAGTTGCGTATGGCGAATTTGTATGGCGTTACCGGTAACAGGGAAATGGAAAAACTTAGGTCTTTCAAGGTATTGGACTATGCTCAAGCTATTCCGGATAATTTTTTGCTTTCGCTTGGATATATGATCTTAGGAGAGTCTTATACTTACCTTAATCAATTGGATTCAGCGCTTTTTTTTGAACAACAGGCATTAAAGTTGCAGGCGCATTTTGATTTTTACAACACAACCTGGAAGGGTACAGTTCTTTATAACCTGGGAAATATTTACCTTAAAAAAGGGAATGTAACACAGGCCCGGAATGCCTACCTGGAGTCGGTAGCATCCTATACAGCCCATCATAATCTTCACTATCTTCCCCAGGCCTACAATGCATTAAGTAAATTATACATAAGGTTAGATAAACCTGACTCCAGCCTGTTTTATGCCAGGAAATTATTGGAAACCGCCCGGGTTTTGGGACAGCCGCAGCCGCTGGCCAGCTCTTACCAGGCGCTTTCAGATGTTTATAGCAATCTGAATAACCGCGACAGTACTTTAAAATACCTGAAACTGTACACGGTATTAAACGACAGCCTCAATAATGCGGAAAGGAAAAACCTGCTTTCTTACCAGAATATCGGGTTTGATCAACAACTGCGCCTCAAAAGTTTACAGGAGGAAAAAAATCGAATACAGAACAGAACGAGGACCTATGCCTTGCTTGCAGGTTTGGGTGTACTCCTGATAATTGGCCTGATACTATATCGAAATAATCAACAAAAGCAGAAGGCTAATAAAATACTTCACGATCAGAAACAAAAAGTTGAAGTAGCTTATGATCAACTAAAGTCTACCCAGGCACAACTCATTCAATCAGAGAAAATGGCTTCGTTGGGTGAACTTACAGCCGGAATTGCGCATGAAATTCAAAACCCGTTAAACTTCGTGAATAATTTTTCAGAAGTGAATAACGAGCTAATTGAAGAAATGAATAATGAAAATGATATTAATGAAGTAAGAGCGTTTGGAGATGACATCAGGCAAAACAACGAGAAAATTCTATTACACGGCAAACGTGCAGATGCGATCGTGAAAAGCATGTTGGAACATTCCCGCACAAGTACGGGCGTAAAAGAACCAACAGACATCAACAAACTGGCTGATGAATACCTAAGATTGGCATACCACGGTCTTCGGGCCAAAGACAAAAGCTTTAATGCTGAAATGAAAACGGATTTTGACGAGAGCATTGAAAAAATAAATGTCGTGCCGCGGGATATCGGTCGTGTTGTTCTGAATTTAATTAACAATGCTTTTTACGCAGTAAACGAACAAAAAAGCAAGAATCCTGTTTCATACGAACCAACAGTTTGCGTAAGTACGAAGAAGGAAGGAGATCATGTAACCATAACCGTTAAGGATAATGGCAGTGGTATGCCTGAAAAAATAAAAGAAAAAATATTTCAACCTTTCTTCACCACCAAGCCAACAGGAAGTGGAACAGGATTAGGGTTGAGTTTGAGTTATGATATTGTGAAAGCGCATGGTGGGGAACTGAAAGTGGAAACGAAAGAAGGAGAAGGCACTGAATTTATAATCCAGATCCCGGTAAGGACCTAATAATGAAAAAGAAATTACGATACAGTTTCCCTTTCGGCAATCCAAATTATTGGGCTGCTCAAACCGGCAAATTGGAAAAACAGAATGATTATGAAAATAATTTTTAAACAACTTTCTTTTAGGAATTTTTGTTGCCTTTTGATATTAATCCTGGCAATGTGCTCCGGTCTTTTTGCACAGGACATCCAGTTTGATCGCATTAATAAGTCAGATCGGTTGCCTTCCGATTGGATCTATAGCCATCGTACAGGATCAACAGGGTTTTCTCTGGGTAGGCGGTCTCGGTGGTCTCAACCGTTACGATGGATACAATATCAAGACTTACAGGCATGACCCGCTTGACAGCACATCCCTCTCAAACAACTATATCCGTGCACTGTATGAAGACCGTGAAGGAAAACTTTGGGTGGGTACCTGGGGTGGCGGGCTTAACCTGTACAATTCAGCAAAAGAGAAATTCATTTCTTTTAAACATGAGCCAGGTAATCCAGCTTCGTTGAGCTCGGATTCAGTGAATGTGATCCTGCAGACAAAAGATGGAACCATCTGGGTCGGCACACGAAACGGCCTCGACCGCCTTGATAAGGATAAAGGAACGTTTATCCGCTACACCCATGATGCGGATAACGAACACACACTTACCAGCAATGTTATAAGTGCCTTATACCAGGATCAGGATGGCAATTTGTGGGTAGGGACAGGCGATGCCGCAGATCCAAACGGATACGTGGGAGGATTAAATCGTTACGATTCAACGTCAGATAATTATATACGTGTTCTGCCAACCGCAAAGAAATCGTTTCGCGATAACCGGGTTACCGCCATCGGGGGAGCGTCAAACGGTGCTATTTATATCGGTACCTGCCAGTCAGGTTTTTATCGCTATGACCCGATGGGAGGTAAACTTGAAGCTCTCGGTGATGATCCCAATGATTTGAAGCATCTGCATGCCCCCCATGGTGTAAAAGCAAGTATCAAATCCGCTGCGGTCGATGTTATTCAGAGGGACAAGACCGGCATGCTCTGGGTGGCAACCTATTCCGGTGGAATCAATCGATACGATCCCACCACGCACACGCTGACACCCTTCAGGTACCAGACAGGCGATCCGAAAAGTTTGTCAAGCAACAATGTTTTATCCTTCTATGAAGACCGCCAGGGTATTCTTTGGGTTGGGACGGAAGGTGGCGGCCTCAATAAAATCGAGCCTTCCTTCAGCCGCTTTCGGTTATATGGAGCAAAAGAAATTAGTGCCAATAATGGCGTAAGATTACTTTACCAGGAAAGCAAAGATACGCTTTGGATTGGCACCTTTTCAGGCCAACTATTTCGAATGGACCCAACCACAGGAAACATGGAACGATTCTCAGACACAAAACCGGCTCCGGACGGATTGTGGGGTAATCCTGTACAGAGTGTATTGGAAGACCAGGAAGGAATGCTATGGGTAGGACAGCAAAGTGGCCTTTATCGCATTGACCCGGTTCGAAAGAGCCATAGGAAGTTTACAGCCGTTGCTGCAACCCCCGATAGTTTAAGTAATTCCACGATAATGTTTATTAAGCAAACTGATGACCAACATTTGTGGATCGGCACCTGGGGTGGCGGCCTTACCCAGTACGATTTTAAAACCCAACGCTTTCGGCGTTTTCAACATGATCCATCTGATCCAAAAAGTTTAAGTGATAATAAGTTAATGCAAATGTACTCAGACCATCAGGGCACCCTTTGGATTGGCACTTTCGATGGTGGTATAAACCGGTTAGATGAAAAAACAGGAACCTTTACTACTTATCTCAATGGGGAAAGTATTTTCCAGATTTATGAAGACCCTTCAGATCGATTTTGGGTAACAACTGTGACTAACGGATTCTTTCTACTGGATAGAAACACTGGAAAAACTATTCAGTATACTACCGAGGATGGTTTACCAAATAACGCTGTAGAAGGCATCATACAAGATAAACAAGGACGGTTTTGGCTGGCAACATCAGGTGGTGTGGCCCGGTTCGATCCTAAGACAAAGACCTTCATTACCTATAATGAGGAAGATGGCTTCGATAATCCTCCGGTTGATCGACATGCAGTAATTAAAGGTATAGACGGTAGAATGTTTATTGGAGGCCCGAAAGGAGTCACTGCCATCAACCCGCAGGATTTTAAGCCAAATCCAAATCCTCCGGTCACGGTAATTACAGGGCTGCATGTTTTTGAGGATGCCTTTCCACTACCGGCTAGCCCTGAAGAGCAGATAACTTTGAAGTACAATCAAAATGAGCTAACGTTTGACTATGTAGGGTTGCATTTTGCCAATTCATTGCGAAATCGTTACGCATACCGTCTGGAAGGTTACGACAAGAACTGGATTAATGCAGGTACTGTAAGGAGAGCCAAATACACAAACCTGAGCCCGGGTACATACACGTTTGAGGTGAAATCTTCGAACAGCGACGGCGTCTGGGATGAAAAAGGCACGTCTCTAACGGTAAAGATTTTACCGCCATGGTGGCTAACAACTATGGCTTATATTATTTATGCATTACTTGGGATAGCTTTTATAGTACTCCTCAACAGATTTCTGCGCCGCAGGTTGGTAGCGAAAGAGCGGGAGCGAACCCGCGAACTGGAGCTGGAGCATGCCCGTGAAGCCTTGCAGCAGGCTTCCCTCGACCGCGTCCGCGCGGGCATCGCTTCCATGCGGACAGCAAAAGACCTCGAACGTATCACCCCGCTCATCTGGCGCGAGCTTACGACACTTGGCGTACCATTTTTTCGCTGTGGTGTTTTTATCATCGATGAAGCGACGGAACACGTTCACCTTTATCTGTCCACACCATCCGGCCAGGCTATTGCTGCCCTGCATCTGAAATTTGGCAGCTCGGCCCTGGTGGAACAAACTGTTAAACACTGGAAAGAGCAGAAAGTATATCGCGAAGAATGGGACCAGGCACAATTCATCACCTGGACACAATCTCTTATTGAGCAAAACCAGATCGAGAGCCCTAAGAAATTCCAGGACGCTGAAAACGCACCGGAAAAACTGGTGCTGCAATTTATACCTTTCACACAGGGTATGCTTTATGTTGGTAGCAACCATCCGCTTTCTGAACCGGAAATTGAAGCGAGCAGGGAACTTGCAAAAGTTTTCGGCATTGCCTATGCCCGTTATGAAGACTTCCAAAAATTAGAAGCAGCGCTTGAAAATCTTAAGAATACCCAGAGCCAACTGATCCAGTCAGAAAAGATGGCTTCGATGGGTGAACTAACAGCAGGCATAGCCCACGAAATTCAGAACCCCTTAAATTTTGTAAATAATTTTTCAGAAGTAAATACCGAAATGATTGCCGAAATGAAAGAGGAAATTGCTAAGGGCAATTATGATGAAGTGAAAATTCTTGCAGGTGATATTGGAGCCAACCAGGAAAAAATAAACCATCATGGTAAACGTGCTGATGCCATTGTAAAAAGCATGTTGGAACATTCACGAACCAGCACAGGTGTAAAAGAGCCAACTGATATCAATACATTGGCTGATGAATATTTGCGATTGGCTTATCATGGCCTTCGTGCAAAAGACAATAATTTCAATGCAGAACTTAAAACAGATTTTGATGAAAGCATTGGGAAAATCAATATCATTCCACAGGATATTGGGAGAGTGCTTTTGAATCTTTTCAACAATGCATTTTACGCAGTAAACCAACAAAAAAAGAAGAATCTTAGTTCATACAATCCAACAGTTTCAGTAATTACAAAGAAATCTGAAAAAAGTGTAACCATAACCATTAAGGACAACGGTGGTGGTATTCCGGAATCAATAAAAGAAAAAATATTCCAACCTTTTTTCACCACTAAACCGACAGGAAGTGGAACGGGGCTGGGTTTAAGTTTGAGTTATGATATAATTAGGGCGCATGGTGGAGAAATAAAAGTAGAATCTGATGAAAATGAGGGAACAGTATTTATCATTCAATTACCAAATCAATGATCATAATGAAATATTGTTTTAAAATAATCCTGTTTTTGCTGCTGCCTTTTTTGGTAAATGCACAACTCAACTCATTTACCCAAACAAGTCGGCAGACTGATAGTCTTCTTTCGGTTGCAAAACAGACAGATAATGACAGTCTGAAAATGGAAGTATACCAGAAAGTGGCCGTCTATTACCTGGAAAAGAACAGGGACAGCGCCATCTATTACTCAAAGCAGGACGTGGCTCTTGCAAAAAAACTGAGGCAACCCATCTGGCAAGGCTTTGCGCTCAGTTTAATCAGTTACGAATGGATGCACTTAGGTAACTATTCTCAATCATTACAAGCAGCTAACGAGGCTTTAAAATTGGCAGAAGATAAAGCCAGCGAAGAGAATTTTTACTCGATGGGAGAAGCAGGATTTTCTTTTCCTGACGCTCACAGGAACCGGCCAAGCTTGTTAGCCAATGTTTATCAGAAACTTGCTTTCCTGTACGACGTAACTGGTAATGATGATAAAGGCATTGCCTATTTATTGAAGGCTGCCGGGATTGCAGAAAGTATAAAAGATACATTTTACTTAAGCATTTATACCATGAATTTGGGAGAATTATATCTCAGGACAGGTAAACTGGATTCGGCGCTTGTTTTTGAACGAAAGGCCCTTGCCTATACGAACGCGTCAGATAAAAAATATTACTTAGGTATAATTTACCAGGAGATTGGCGTGATTTACCTTCGGCAGCAGAAACCGGATTCGACGTTGAACTATTTTCAAAAGTCTTTGAAGATAAACCGGAAGCAAAATAACCTTACGGGTGAAGGCATTGCTTTAAGTAATCTCGCCCACCTGTTCCTAACTACGCATCAGCCTGATTCAGCAGTTGATTATGGACACAAAGCACTGGAAGTATTAAAACAGGTAAATGAGCTAAATGTAATAGCGGATGTCTATTCTTCCATATCTGCGGCTTATAAAATAAAAGAGAATACCGATAGCGCCTTTGCGTACTTACAACTTTCTAAAACATTAAGCGATAGTTTAACACGGGCTCATAAAGCACAAACCAATAAATACCAGAATTTAAATTTTGCAGAGCAGCTTCGTTTGCAAAACATAGAAAAAGAAAAAATTCAATTGCAGGCAAATGTCCGGATGTATGCTATGCTTGCCGGTATTGTAGTGTTTATGCTCATTGCATTTTTGCTGTACCGAAACGGCAGGAACCGTAAAAAAGCAAACCTGCTTTTACAAAGTCAGAAACGGGAATTGCAGCAAACTTTAAGCGATTTAAAATCCACTCAATCTCAACTCATCCAATCAGAGAAGATGGCTTCGCTGGGAGAACTCACGGCAGGCATTGCTCATGAGATTCAAAACCCGTTAAACTTCGTGAATAATTTTTCAGAAGTGAATAGGGAGATGATTGCTGAGTTGAAAGAGGAAATAAAAAAAGGCAATTTTGATGAAGTAAAGATTATTGCTGATGACATAGAATTAAACGAAGAAAAAATAAATCACCATGGCAAGCGTGCAGATGCCATTGTAAAAAGTATGCTCGAACATTCCCGCACAAGTTCAGGTGTAAAGGAACCAACCGACATCAATAAACTGGCAGATGAATATTTGAGATTAGCTTATCATGGTTTACGTGCCAAAGACAAATCATTCAACGCTGAAATAAAAACAGATTTTGATGAGTCAATTGGTAAAATAAATATCATTAGCCAGGATATTGGGAGAGTGTTATTAAATTTATACAATAACGCCTTCTACGCCTGTGCGGAGCGAAGCAGGAATACAGTAAACCAACAAAAAGAAGGGAATTCTGTTTTATACGAGCCAACGGTTTGGGTAAGCACAAAGAGAGAAAAAAGTCGTGTAACCATAACCGTAAAGGACAATGGTGGCGGTATTCCTGAAAAAATAAAAGAAAAAATATTTCAACCATTTTTTACTACAAAACCAACAGGTTCAGGAACGGGGCTGGGGTTGAGTTTGAGCTATGATATAGTGAAAGCGCACGGCGGGGAACTGAGAGTAGATACCACAGAAGGAGAAGAAACTGTTTTTGCAATCAAACTGAATACAAATAACTGATATGAAAAAATTGCTGATACTTCTTTATTTGTTTGCAGGCTTTCAACAGGCCTGGGGCCAGGAAGACATGCTTCAAAAAGAAAGAGACAACATCGATTCCATTATTCACCTGATTCCGGAAGCGAAAGATGAAGATAAAAAAGTGGACCTGCTGCTTTCAATTTACGTTTCTATTGATGCTTACCCGGTAGTGCTGTTTGAGGTCTACCAGAAATTATATGTTCTCAGTCAAAAGAAAAAAGATATTATACTTGAATCCGGCGCCTGGAGTGCCGCGGGGCAGGGGTATCGCCTGGCAGGCAATTACGTGAAGGGACTGGAATGTAATCAACGGGCAGTAAGCCTGGCTTTACAATCAGGCAATGATAAGTTGTTGCGATTTGCTCAGAACCAAATGGCAAATATTTATAAAGACAGGCTGGAGAATGAGAAAGCGCTGGCGCTTTACAGAGCAGCGGGAGGCCTTACTGAAAAAAACAAGGATCATTTTATAAACTGGTGGGCGCCTATGAATATGGCGGCCGTTTATTTGAATATGGGGAAACTGGATTCGGCTCTTTATTGTTCCATGCAATCGCTCGATCTTTTTCCAAAGGAATCAAGGCCCAACCGCATCTATGTTTTTTCCAATATTGCCACCGTATACAGTAAAAAAAACAATCCTGCCAAAGCGAGGGAATATTTTTCAAAAGCCCTTGCGCTGGCAGAAAAGTTCAATTCACCGCGGTTTTATAATTTAACCTATGTAGATATTGCTGAACACTTTTATAGAAATCATCAGGCCGACTCCTGTATTTATTATGCTAAAAAAGCTGTTCAGGTCGTGCAAAATACAATGATCAGCAACCTTGCTTTAAAACCTGCCCGCCTGTTAGCCGAAATGTATCAAAATAATAATGCCGACAGCGCTGTTAAATACTGGAAGGTTTATATAGCTGCGAATGACAGCCTGAATAATACCAGGACCAATCAACAACTGATGATGATGACATTTGAAGAAGAACAAAAGAAGCGGGATATAGAAAATGAAAAAATCAGCTATCGGAATAAAATTAAAACCAACCTGATACTGGGAGGCCTGGGAGTTGCTTTACTGATTACGTTGATATTGTACCGGAACAACCGGCAAAAACAAAAAGCAAATAAGGTTTTAGCTACTACTCTTACCAATCTTAAATCAACACAATCCCAACTCATCCAATCAGAAAAGATGGCCAGCCTCGGAGAACTCACTGCAGGCATTGCTCATGAAATACAAAACCCGTTAAACTTCGTGAATAACTTTTCGGAAGTGAGTAATGAAATGATGGATGAAATGAATGTAGAATTAGATAAGGGTGATATAAACGAGGCAAAAGTTATCGGCAGCGATATCAAACAAAACCTTGAAAAAATAAATCATCACGGCAAACGTGCAGATGCGATAGTGAAAAGTATGCTGGAACATTCACGCACCAGCACTGGCCTAAAAGAACCAACAGACATCAATGCCCTGGCAGATGAATATTTGAGATTGGCTTATCAAAGTATTAAAGCAAAAGACAAAGACTTCAATGCAGAAATCAAGACAGATTTTGATAACAGCATTGGAAAAATAAATATCCTCCCACAAGATATTGGAAGAGTATTGTTGAATTTATACAACAATGCATTTTTTGCCTGTGCGGAGCGAAGCAGGAATACAGTAAACCAACAAAAAGAAGGGAATTCTGTTTTATACGAGCCAACAGTTTGGGTAAGCACAAAGAAAGAAGGAGATCGTGTAACCATAACCGTAAAGGACAATGGTGGCGGTATTCCTGAAAAAATAAAAGAAAAAATATTTCAACCATTTTTTACTACAAAACCAACAGGTTCAGGAACGGGGCTGGGGTTGAGTTTGAGTTATGACATTATAAAAGCACATGGCGGAGAAATAAAAGTTGAAAGTAAAGAAGGGGAGGGTACGGAGTTCATCATTCAATTACCAATTAAAACAGACTAATGAGATTTTTGAAAGTTTTTTTTGTTCTCGCGTTGCTGGCAGCACAATCGGTCAAAGCCCAGGATACACCAGCGGTATCAGCTCATATTTTAAATCAATTTTCAGACCGCATACCATTATCTGTAAGGAATCACTGGCTTTTCCGGCCTGGTAATGACTCCAGCTGGGCGCAGCCAAATGTAGATACCATTGGCTGGGAAAAAATAAACCTTGCCGGAATAAAAAAATATGCAGATAAGAATGGCAAAATAGAAGGATGGTTCAGAATGAAAATAAAGTTTGAGAACAGCCTATTTCACAAAAAAATGTGGATTGATTTTGAACCCTGGAATGCAACGGAATTTTATGTAGATGGCCGGCTGATGACTGTTAGGGGTAACACTGGTGATAACGGAAAACCTTTTTCAGCATATAATGGCGATCAGGAGCCTCATTCTATTATGTTCAACAACGATAGCGTGCATACGTTTGCCATTCATTTTGTAGGATACCTTTCTCCTTTTCCGCCGCATGGCCTGAAAATAAGATCCAACTATCTGAATTTAATAACCATTATTGGCCCACACCCATACATTAACACGGAAAAATTTAATAGGGTTAGAAATTCATTTTATACTGCCTGGTTTATCATTTGTGCTGTACTGAGCCTTTTATTTTGGTTGCTGGTTTTTCTAAACCGCCGTGAAAAAAACCTGGTTTGGATAGCGCTTTGTACAAGTCTTTATACGCTATTGAGTTTTTGCATTCAAAATATCAATGCAATTGATATTTCTTATATTTCATTCTATGTTTATAGAGAAATCTTGAATTTGTGTTTTAGCCTGGTAGTTACCATAAGTGTTCCCATCACCCTGATTAAAATCTTTAAAAGAAATCTAAACAGAAAATTACTCATCACCCTGTTCGCATTATCTCTCTCAACTTTTGTGCCTGACTTCATCGATGCACCGCGGGCTCTATTAGAAATATTCAGGACGGGTACTATTCTGTTTGTATTGGGTATTTGTTTGTACTACATTTATAGTTCATGGAAAAAGCTGGAGGGAGCACAGTGGGCAGTTGTGGTCGGGTTATTTGTTTCACTACTAGCTCTGTTTCTCTCCATGTTCAGCAGTAGCCTGGGTATACATCTTTCAAACTATGAGGAGCTTTCTCTTGTATCCACCTTCGTTCTGGCTTTTCCACTTTCATTGTTAGCTTATGTGGCCATACGATTCAAGGAAATAATACATGAGGTAAGCGTAAATGCTGATAAAGTGATACGGCTGTCAGATGAAAAAAGAATACAGGCAGAAAACCAGCAAAAAATACTGCAGGAAGAAGTGAACAGGCAAACAGCAGAAATACGCAATACATTGGACAATTTAAAAGCTACCCAAACGCAATTGGTTCAATCAGAAAAGATGGCCAGCCTCGGAGAACTCACGGCAGGCATTGCTCACGAGATACAGAACCCATTGAACTTCGTCAATAATTTTTCTGAAGTAAATAAGGAGATGATTGCAGAGATGAAAGAAGAAATTGAAAAAGGTAATTATGAAGAAGTGAAATGCTTGCAGAGACATTGAGTCCAACGAAGAAAAAATAAATCACCATGGCAAACGTGCAGATGCCATTGTAAAAAGTATGCTGCGAACATTCCCGCACAAGTTCAGGTGTAAAAGAACCAACTGACATCAATAAACTGGCAGATGAATATTTGAGATTAGCTTATCATGGTTTAAGAGCAAAAGACAAAACATTCAATGCGGAAAATAAAAACAGATTTTGATGAGTCAATTGGTAAAATAAATATCATTGGCCAGGATATTGGAAGAGTGTTATTAAATTTATACAATAACGCCTTTTACGCCTGTGCTGAGCGAAGCCGAAGTGCAGTAAACCAACAAAAAAACAAGAATCTTATTTCGTATGAACCAACTGTTTCTGTAACAACAGCAAATCAGGAAATAGTGTGTTGATTACCGTTAGTGATAACGGAGGAGGTATTCCAGAAAAAATAAAAGAAAAAATATTTCAGCCATTCTTCACTACAAAACCAACAGGAAGTGGAACAGGTTTGGGTTTGAGTTTGAGCTATGATATTATAAAAGCCCATGGAGGGGAATTGAAAGTAGAAACGAAAGAAGGTGAAGCCCGCCCGGATGACCCGGTCGGGCGGGGAACAACATTTATTATCAACCTGCAACGTACTTAAAATTTTAAAAGAAATTATGCAAAAAAAACTATTTCTCTTTTTTACGTTTCTTTATTTTTCATCAAGGCATGATGGCGCAAGGGCCATTCCTTGACAGCCTGAACAATAATCTTGCGAATGCACAAACAAATGTTCAAAAAGCAGACGCATTAATCGGCATCTCTGATTACTTTCAATACAAAGGAGTAACTGATACAGCGATTGTTACACTAAACAAAGCGTTAACCATTGCCAACAAAACGAATGTTGCCAATAAACAGCTTGAGGTATTAAGCGCTTTAATTGGTATTTATTTTAGGGCCGGCCCGGCAGAAAGAAACGATACCCTGATAAATCACTTAGTTTCTACCGCTCTGGATATTGCCCGCAAGGCCGGCCTGCATGGATGGGAAGCCCAAATGCTTTCTGTTAAAAGCGCATTCATGAATGTAAGCAGTAATAATAAAGATTCTGTAAAGTTATTAACGCAACAGGCATTCCAAATTTTAAAAGATTTTCCGGATGATGAAAAAGCAGCCATGGTATCGTGGCTTCAATCACTTATGTACAGGTATGCGAATATCGATTCAGGAATGTATTATGCTAACCAGGCGGTTGTATTGGCAAAAAAAAGCGGGCAGCCAAAAGTTGAAGTGCTTACCTTAACGAATGCGGCTGATTTTTTTTCGTTGCAGCAAAAGCCTGATAGCGCCAACGAACGAAAATTGGTAGCATTGGCTGTGGCAAGAAACAGCCATCTTTTGTATGATGAACTGAACATTCTTTCTTCATTCCTCAACATCCATGCGGGCGTAGTCAGAGATTCGCTGAATCAATTCTATCATGAAGCATTGAACATTAACCGTTACATGGATAATGCGCATGATTCTTTAAACATCATGAACGATTATGCACAGGCGAACGGTTCCATCGGCAATTATCCGAGGGAATTACAAAACCTGTTGCTGGCATTAAATATTTCTGAAAAAAGAAAAGATACCGCTCATACATCCGCTATACTGGCCAACATTATTGAGATGTATATGAGTGTCGGCGATTATCGATCTGCCAATGAATATACCAACAAGCTTGCAACATTTTCGCAGCCTGTTTCATTTATCGGGGTAAACGTAGATATGTATTATGCATTGAACTATGCTTTTTTGAATCAAAAAGACTCAGCCATTTTCTATGCGCAACGCACGGAGAAAAATCGCTAAAACATTTTTTATTGATGATGATAAAACAAATTACTGGGGAGGAATAATATTTGGTGGAATTTACAATACACTCGGCAGGGCGTATCTTAAAATGGGAAATGACAGCTTAGCCATCGACCGTTTGCGAAAAAGCTACTATTATTTTACACACATTTTAGGTGATTATTCTAATTTATATGAAGCAGCTTATGGGCTTGCTTTGTATTTTGAAAAAGTAAAACAACAAGACTCTGCATATTGGTATGCAAACCAGGTAATAGATATTGCGGCAAAACAAGGCTTTAATGAATATACGCCCGATGCTTCCCGGATATTGGTCAATTACTTTCAAAGAAAACATTTACCGGATAGTGCGTTGTTCTATCAACAGATAGGCGATAAGGCTTACAAAAGTTTGTTTAATGCAGCCAATGCAAGCTGATTTCCTGCAGGTAAGTTTGGAAGAGCAGCAACGGTTGCAACAAATTTCCGCCGCCCGGGACCTTAAAGAACAACGATATAAAAATAATCTAAAGATGTATGCATTGCTGGCGGTGTTGCTGGTTGCTATCATCATCGCAGTTTTAATTTTGCGAAGCAACAGGCAAAAGCAAAAGGCGTACGCTTTGCTACAAAAGCAAAAGCAGGAAACAGACGATCAAAAGCAAAAAGTTGAAAATGCTTTAGTCAATTTAAAATCCACCCAATCCCAACTCATCCAATCAGAAAAAATGGCCTCACTGGGCGAACTCACCGCAGGCATTGCCCATGAGATACAAAACCCGTTGAACTTCGTGAATAATTTTTCTGAAGTAAATAAAGAGATGATGGAAGAACTGAAGGCTGAACGACTTAAAGCCGAATGCAGAAAGAGATGATAAGCGTTGGCAAGATGAACTAGTAAATGATATCAATAGAAAATTCAGAAAAAATAAACCATCATGGCAAACGTGCCGATGCCATTGTAAAAGGAATGTTGCAGCACTCACGTACCAGCACAGGTGTAAAAGAACCAACAGATATCAATGCAGTTGGCAGATGAATATTTGAGATTAGCTTATCAAGGTGTTACGAGCAAAGGACAAAGATTTCAACGCTGTCCCGATAGCTATCGGGATGAAAACTGATTTTGATAGCAGCATTGGAAAAATAAATATCATGCCGCAGGATATTGGAAGGGTGCTTTTGAATTTATACAACAATGCCTTTTACGCAGTAAACGAACAAAAAAGCAAGAATCTTATTTCGTATGAACCAACAGTTTCGGTTAAGTACAAAAAAATCGGGAAATAGTGTGATCATTACCGTTAGTGATAACGGTGGATGGTATTCCTGAAAAAATAAAAGAAAAAATATTTCAACCATTTTTTACTACCAAACCAACCGGGCAGGGAACAGGATTGGGATTGAGTTTGAGCTATGATATTATAAAAGCACATGGTGGGGACATAAAAGTGGAGAGTGAAGAAAATGCAGGTACCATATTCATTATTCAACTACCTATCTGATTGTGTTTGTAAAAATAGTAGCACAAAACATTCAAAAGATGTGTAAGGAAATAAATTATCTTTCTTATCTTTTCAGAATCCAAGGCTTTCGGTTCATTTTTTACCAATCCTTTTCTATGAATGCTGTCGCAATAACCTGGATAATATCAAACCTTTGTTAGACCTTCTAATCGGTTTCAACAAACGATCTAATAGAATGTAAAATGATTTTCCGGCTAATTTGTTGGTTTACTGGTAGTCATTAATGCGCTTATAATTTTACGTGCTAAAGGCACATCGAGAAATAAAAAATTTACACGGGAAGATTTGATTTGCAACAAAAAAAGTTGGAAACGGGATTTCCGTATTCCGGCCTAAATATACTATTATGCAAAGTAAGACCGATCAAACACTCAAAAAAAGAAATGCGGCGCTCAAGAAAGAACTGGCTGCTAAAAAGATTGATCTTAAAATTGAAGCAGCGTTAGAAAAGGTGCGGCGTAAAGCCATGAAAATGCGCAAAAGCGAAGAGTTGATTTCCGTGGCAACGGTATTGCAAAAAGAACTGATGAAACTGGGTGTTACCCGTTTTGCCTCTTGCGGATTTTCCCTCATAGATGAAAAAAACAAAACCCAAAAGTTATGGGGTTCACGAACAAAGACCAACCTTCTTGAAGAATCAGAAATCCCTTTACTGGGCGACTCCATTCTGAAAGCACGGTATGAAGCCTGGAAGCAAAAAATAAGCGTTTTTTCACAGCGGCTGAGTGCGCAGCGACTTAAAAAACACATGGAGGTTACCTACCCGCTAAATAAAAGAACCCGCGCAGAGAAAATTGCCGCGAAGGATATGCCGGATCCCACTTTTTTTTACTTCGGCAATTTCTCATACGGATATATTATGGTAATCGCTACGGAGAAACTCAATGAAAACGAAACAGCGCTCCTGCCCCGTTTTGCGGCTGTCTTTGAAATGACTTACCGCCGATTTCTCGATCTTCAAAAAGCAGAAGCGCAGGCAAGAGAAGCGCAGATTGAAGTAGCCCTGGAAAGGATTAGAAGCAGAACGATGGGAATGCAGCATAGCGACGAATTGAGAGAAGTGGTTGCTGAGCTTTATACCGAACTTGAAAAACTAAATTTTGAAATACGCCAATGCGTGATTTCTATTTTAAATGATAAAGAAAAATTTGCGGAATGGTGGAGTACCGGTTTTGAAGATAAAATTTTACCCAAAAGTTTCATTATTCCATACGGTAATCAATATATCAAAGATTTTCTGAAAGAATTTAGAAGTATTGTAAAAAACGATATCAAATACCGGACGCTTGAATTGAGCGGGAAAAGGAAGAAAAATTTAGATAAGGCAATTTTTGAAAATACAGATTTGAAAAATCTTCCTGAGGATATCAAAAAAGAAATGATGTCTTTAGAAAAGATATACCTGGCAGATGCATTCATGAAATACGGAATGCTTGAAGTTGTCAGCCCCAGTCCCGTTTCATTAGGTAAAGGTGAAATACTCCAAAGATTTGCCAAAGTATTTGAACAAACCTATACGCGATTTCTCGATCTGCAGAAAGCAGAAGCCCAGGCAAGAGAAGCACAGATTGAGACTGCTTTGGAGCGAGTGAGATCTCACTCCATGGCCATGCACCATAGTGATGATTTACACAAAGTCGCTGCTATTCTATTCAAACAGATCAAAGAACTTGGCTACACTTCCTTTATGGGAGGAATCATTATTTACAATGAAAAGGATGGTTCATCGGAATATTGGCTTTCAGACATTGATTTTAATATTCACCCGGTTAGTTATCGTGTTCTATATCGAGGTCATGCACTTTTACTAGAGAAGTTCAAGCAATGGAAAGACGGCATTGAATTCTCAGAAATCGAAATGTCACCGCAGGTCAAAAAAAGTTTTGACCGCTATTGTCTTGAAGAATCCGGATTCAAGCACATGCCGGAAAAAGCGAAGGCTACACGAAGAGGGATAAACAAGACCATTTATTTTGCAAATGCCTTTTTCAAATATGGAGTTCTGGAAGCTGCAGGCCTTGAACGATTGAACAAGGAAAATGCCAGTCAGTTTCAGCGCTTCGCCAAAGTGTTCGAACAAACCTATACCCGTTTCCTCGATCTTCAAAAAGCCGAGGCCCAGGCAAAAGAAGCAAAGATTGAAGCGGCGCTTGAGCGGGTGCGCAGCACTGCCATGGCCATGCATTCATCAAAAGATTTGCAGAAAGTGGCGGAAGAACTGAGAAGGCAAATTGGTCAGCTTGATTACAAAGATTTGGAAACCTGTGCCATTCATCTGTACGATGAATCGCCTGACTATTTTGTTTCGTGGGCAGCACTGCTGTCTCCTGATAGTCAATCGGACATCGTTCTCAGTAATGTTCATTTCCCGAAGTCCGGCGTGGAAGTCTTTGACGAGATGTTGAAAGCATACCACTCCGGTAAGAAAGATTATGTGATCATCAACGAAGGAAAGAAGATGACCGGCTTCCTGAAAATGCTTAAGCAGTATGCCCCACAGGCGCACAACATAGTATTAAATACTTTCAAAAATTTCAAGCCCAAGGATTTTCGTTCTTTTTGGACAATTTCAGATTTTGTTGGGGGCTCACTGTTAATAAGTACCCTGACCCAGCCCGATGTCTTAACACGTGATTTGTTAAGACGATTCGCCAATGTATTCGGTCTCGCCTACCGAAGGTTTAGGGATTTACAAAAGGCCGAAGCACAGGCAAGGGAAGCACAGATTGAAGCAGCGCTGGAAAGAATACGTGCACAGTCAATGGCCATGCACAAAAGTGAGGAATTAGTTCAGGTGGTCAAGCTGATTGATAAAGAAATTGCCGGATTGGGAATTATGGTGGACAATTCAAACATAATAACTGATATTTCAGACCCGGGACACGGTATTAACAATTGGATTGCCACAAAAGGACAGAATTACCTTGAAAAATTTCATATCCCATATTTGGAACACCCTGTAACAACAAAGTTTTATCATGCCATAAAGAAGGGAGTCAATTATTATTCGGACAAGTATTCAAAATCTGATAAGGACAAATATTTCAAGTTACTCTTTAAGTATTCAGATTTTAGAAGGGCTCCAAAGAAAAGGCAAAAATTTGTCTTCAGTGCGCCGGGGTGGTCCAGGGCAGTCGTGTTATCCAAAAACTCTGTTTTGGTGTTTCGACGGTACAAACTCACTGATTTTACTGTTGAAGAGGAAGAAATATTTAAGCGCTTCGGAAAAGTTTTTGAGCAAGCCTATACTCGTTTTCTTGATCTGCAAAAAGCCGAGGAGCAAGCGCGGGAAGCTCAGATTGAGGCGGCACTTGAACGTCTCCGTGCCAGGTCGATGGCGATGCACCATAGTAGGGAACTAGTCGAAGTTGTTCGACTGCTTGACAAAGAGATCAAGGGATTAGGAATTCAATTTGTTGACGCGACACAAATAGTTACTGATTTTTCAGAATCCTGAAGAGGGTTTAAATACTTGGATTACGGTCAGAGGGCTGGATGACCCGAAAAAATTTCATGTCCCGTATTTTGATCATCCGATGATGTTCAATCTATCTGAAGCACTCAAGAAGGGTCCAAATTTTTATACGGAAAAATATTTAAAGGCCGAAAAAAACCGGTTTTACAGATTACTTTTCAAGTACTCCGACTTCGGGGGGATTCCAAAGGAAAGACAAACAGTCGTTCTTGACGCCCCGGGTCTGGTAGAATCCTTTGTGATCCATAAAAACTCGGCCCTTCTCTTTTTGCATTATGGTTTGAATGAATTCAGTGCTGAGGATAATGTGATATTCAGACGATTTGGAGCGGCTTTTGAACAAGCCTACACCCGTTTCCTCGACCTGCAAAAAGCCGAAGTGCAGGCAAGAGAAGCACAGATTGAATCAGCGCTGGAAAGAGTACGTGCACAGTCAATGGCTATGCACAAAAGTGAGGAATTAGTCCAGGTGGTCAAGCTGATTGATAAAGAAATTGCCGGATTGGGAATTAAGGTGGACAATTCAAACATAATAACTGATATTTCAGACCCGGGACACGGTATTAACAATTGGATTGCCATAAAAGGACAGAATTACCTTGAAAAATTTCATATCCCATATTTGGAACATCCTGTAACAACAAAGTTTTATCATGCCATAAAGAAGGGAGTCAATTATTATTCGGACAAGTATTCAAAATCTGATAAGGACAAATATTTCAAGTTACTCTTTAAGTATTCAGATTTTAGAAGGGCTCCAAAGAAAAGGCAACAATTTGTCTTTAGTGCACCGGGGTGGTCCAGGGCACTCGTACTATCCAAAAACTCTGCTTTGATGTTTCAACGGTACAAACTCACTGATTTTACAGTTGAAGAGGAAGAAATATTTAAGCGCTTCGGAAAAGTTTTTGAGCAAGCCTATACTCGTTTTCTTGATCTTCAAAAAGCCGAGGAGCAAGCGCGACAAGCAAAGATTGAAGCCGCGTTGGAAAGGGTTCGTGCCCGTTCCATGGGGATGCATAAAAGTAATGAGTTAAAAGATGTGGTTAGGTTGCTCTACAAAGAATTTCGAACACTTGTAACGGATTCTCACTCTGTCAATATCCAGTTAAAACTGGATTCATCCAAAGATATCTATTACTGGGCCTCGGTAGAAGAAGACATTTACCAGGAATTATATCATTTGAAGGATACTGGCTTTCCGTTGCTTGAAAAAATCCACAACGCTTTTACTGCACCCGGAGAAGGCTTTGTTGACTATTTATTAAACAAAGAAGAAAAAGATGCGTTTTTTAGAGGAATATTCAAAATACAGCCGGTTCCACCTCATAGAAAAAAAATGATTCAAAATGCTGAGGGAATGGTTATGATGGGTTGGTTTCATAAACATTCGGGGATCGACATCATGCGCTACAACCTCAATCGATTCAGTGAACAAGAGAAGGACATAGTAAAGCGCTTTGCTGCGACGTTCGAACAGTCCTATATCCGCTTCCTCGACCTGCAAAAAGCCGAAGCACAGGCGCGCGAAGCACAGATTGAAGCAGCGCTGGAGCGGGTCAGGTCACATTCCCTGGCCATGCACGAGAGCCGCGATCTGCACGGCGTTGTTACTTTAGTCTATGAACAACTGGAGTCCATCGGTCTCTTTATGAATTCAGTCTTGCTTCATGAACTTACGTATGATTCAAAAAGTCAGCATTTTTGGGTAGCAGCAAACGGACAGGTGTATCCTGAGCAAACAGAAATACCCATTACCAAAAATGCATTTTTTACCCGGTTTAAAGAAGCACAGAAAAATAAAGAATCGTTTTTTGCGCAGCGCTTGTCAAAACAGCAGAAGGATGACTTTTTCAAACATTATTTCGGTAAATCAAGTCATTCAGATGTGCCCCGGGATAGACAGGAGTACATTTTCTCATGTGATGGTTTGAACAGATCGACGGCTTTGCACGAGTATACCGCCCTAACCATATTGCGCTATGATAAAATTGCATACAGCCCCGAACAAAATGAGGTGATCAGGCGGTTCGCGCAGGTGTTTGAGCAATCGTATCGACGTTACCTTGATCTTAAAAAAGCTGAAGAACAAGCACGGGAAGCACAGATACAATTGGCATTGGAAAGAGTGCGTTCCAAAGCAATGGCCATGCACAAAAGTGAAGAATTGGCAGAAGTTTCAGCCGTACTTTTTCAACAATTAAATGTTTTGGGTATTAGCCCGGAACGAATAAACATTGGAATTGTTAATGAAGAAAAGAGAATTGTTGAGTACTGGGCAACTGATCAGAACGGACATCAAATCGATCATAAATTTAATGCCACCATTGAAGAACCTACCACTATCGCAAAAGTATATGCCGGATGGAAAGAAAATAAAAGGTCTATGATTGTTGACCTTACCGGTGATGAATTAAAAGAATGGATGTGCTACCTGCTGAAAGAACTGAAAATGCCTTTCAAAGAAGAACTGATACGTGACCGAAGGGTACATACTGTCGCCTTTTTTTCTCATGGAATGTTGCTGACATCTACACCAGAACCATTGCCTGCTGAAGCTCTAAACTTGTTGGAACGATTTGCTGCAGTGTTTAGTCTTACCTATCGGCGTTTCCTAGATCTCCAAAAAGCAGAAGCACAGGCAAAAGAAGCTATTAAACAAGCCTCTCTTGACAGGATACGTGGCCAAATAGCCAGTATGCGGCATTCAGAAGACCTCAACCGCATCACACCTGTTATCTGGCGCGAACTTAAGACACTTGAAGTTCCGTTTATCCGCTGTGGTGTTTTTATAATTGACGAAGCCAATGGATCGGTTGGGGTGTTTCTTACTACGCCGGATGGAAAAGCTTTGGGCGTATTGCACCTTGCACTTGATGCAAATGAACTTACAAACAATACGGTTGAGTCATGGCGAAAGAAAGAAGTTTACAAGGATCATTGGAACAAAGAAGAATTCATCAACTGGACAAAATCAATGATGAAACTGGGGCAGGTGCAGAACCGTGAAACCTACCAGGGATCTGCACAACCGCCGGAATCTCTCGATTTGCATTTTGTGCCTTTTACCCAGGGAATGCTTTATGTGGGCAACGTTTCACCGCTGGATGAAGAAAAGCTTGAGCTGGTGAAAACACTGGCCGAAGCATTTTCGATTGCCTATGCCCGTTATGAAGACTTTAAAAATCTTGAAGAAGCGAAAGCCAGGGTAGATCATACATTGAATGAATTGCAGGCAACGCAGAAGCAATTGATCCAATCAGAAAAAATGGCGTCACTCGGTGAACTTACGGCCGGTATTGCTCATGAAATACAAAACCCGTTAAACTTCGTGAATAATTTTTCAGAAGTGAATAAAGAGATGATTGCTGAATTAAAGGAAGAAGTTGATAAAGGCAATTATGAGGAAGTAAAAATTATTGCAAATGATATTGAAGCCAACGAAGAAAAGATCAATCATCATGGTAAACGTGCCGATGCGATTGTAAAAAGCATGCTGGAACATTCACGCTCTTCATCAGGCCAAAAAGAGCCAACAGATATCAACAAACTGGCAGATGAGTATCTCAGATTGGCTTATCATGGCCTGCGTGCGAAGGATAAGTCTTTTAATGTGGAGATGAAAACCGATTTCGACAGCTCAATCGAAAAAATAAATATCATCGCACAAGATATTGGAAGAGTACTGCTGAATTTGTTCAATAATGCCTTTTACGCCTGCACTGAGAAAAAGAAACAGATAGTAAACCAACAAAAAGATGAAAAAAATATTTTATACGAACCAATAATTTGGATAAGTACAAAGAAGGAAGAAGATCGGGTAACCATTACCGTTAGAGACAACGGAGGAGGTATTCCCGAAAAAGTGAAAGAAAAGATTTTTCAGCCATTCTTTACCACCAAACCAACAGGAAGCGGAACAGGATTAGGATTGAGTTTGAGTTATGATATAATAAAAGCACATGGTGGGGAGATAAAAGTAAATAGTGAGGAAGTGGAAGGAACTGAGTTTATTATTCAATTACCTGTTGTCTGAATCACGGATTATAAAGATTAAAGGATGACACTGATTGGAAACAGAAATTACTTCGAATAAATAATTATTATCAAGAATGAAAAAATCAGTGAAATCCATCCGTGGCAATCCGTGATTCAGACGAGCTATGATATTGTAAAAGCGCATGGCGGTGAAATAAAAGTAGAAACAAAAGAAGGTGCGGAAAGTGAGTTTGATATCTATCTTCCAATTTCTTAAATCATTTACTATGAAATTTTGGATAAAATTCATTTTGTTGATTCTCACACCATACGTTGTAAGCAGTCAACCGAACCAATCTCAGTCGAACAGTTTGTACCAGGCACTGAACAGTGCGGCAAATGACACGATCCGCATGGATGCTTTTACAAAACTGGGAAGCTATTATTTCAATTCAAACATCGACAGCTCTAAATTCTATCTCGAACAGGGCCTGGCAATTTCCAGGAGGCTGAACCTGAAATTAAATGAAGTCGCTATATTGCACCAGCTGGGGATTGTCTTTTTATATTTGGGTAACTATCCCGAATCATTGGAGACCCTATTGGAAGCCATAAATATTTCAAGCGACCCGACAAGTGAAGGGATTGCATGGGATTTGCCGAAAGGATATACGCCCCATACAGAAAGAATTGATCAGGAAGGATGGAGCTATTTTAGTATGGGAATGTTCTATTCTGTTACTGGAAACTTTATTGATAACCTGGATAAACAAATAAGAAATTTTCGCGAAGCTGAAAAATTTGCTGAAATCACCGGAGATAGCAATCTTCTGGCATACGTCAACCTAAGCCTGGGTTTTTCGACCGCATCGTCAGATAAACCGGATTCTGCATTATTGTTTGAACAAAAAGCGCTATCGTATTTTTCACATTCATCAAATAAAGCCTGGGAAGGAGAGACCTGGAAATATTTGGGAGATGCCTACTCACAAAAAGGAAATAAAAATTCAGCGCTCGATGCATTATTTAGAGCTATAAAAATTGATAGCGAGACCAATAATATGCCTAACCTGGGATGGGCCTACAATTCTTTGGGCGACTTATATAGTGGTACAGGGCAGCAGGACTCTGTCATATATTATGCAAGGATAGGTTTGAAAGTACTTAAAAATGTCAAAGAAGCCAACGGAGTCATCCATGCTTATCATTTGCTTTTTTCCGCTTTTAATAAAAAAAATAACCGCGATAGCGCTTTTATATACCTGCAGTTAGCCACCACTACAAGCGACAGCCTGAACAACGCCGACAGAAAAAACCTGCTGGCTTTCCAGGATGTTGCCTATAATGAGCAAGTGAGATCAGCCAACCTTGAAAAAGGAAGAATTGAAACGAAAAATAAAATACGGACCTATGCATTTTTATCAGCTATTGCAGTATTTATACTTATAGCCCTTTTGCTATACCGGAATAATCAGCACAGGAAAAGAACAAATGAACTTTTGCAAGAGCAAAAAGAAAAAATAGAGGAACAGAAAAATGACGTTGAAAAAGCATTTGCTGAATTGAAATCCACTCAGGCGCAATTAATTCAATCCGAAAAAATGGCTTCACTTGGCGAACTCACCGCAGGCATTGCCCATGAGATACAGAATCCATTGAATTTCGTGAATAATTTTTCTGAAGTGAATAGTGAATTAGCGGATGAATTGAAATCGGAATTGGCAACAGGCAATGTGCAAATGGCGAATGAAATTGCTGGAGATATAAAAGATAACTCAGAAAAAATTAATCATCATGGCAAACGAGCCGATGCCATTGTAAAAGGTATGCTGCAACATTCACAAAAAAGTACGGGGCAAAAAGAGCCCACTGATATCAATGCTTTGTGTGATGAATACCTGCGTCTCTCCTATCATGGTTTAAAAGCAAAAGACAAAAATTTTAATGCTGAAATAAAAACTGATTTTGATGAAAGCATAGGTAAAATAAATATCGTGCCGCAAGATATTGGAAGAGTGATTTTGAATTTAATCAACAATGCTTTTTATGCAGTCAATGAAAAACGAACAACGAACGATGAACAATATGAGCCAATGGTTACAGTAAACACGAAAAAATTGCAAGGCAAAATTGAGATCAGTGTAAAAGACAATGGCAATGGTATTCCTGACTCCATCAAAGAAAAAATATTTCAGCCATTTTTTACTACCAAACCAACCGGAAGCGGAACAGGATTAGGATTGAGTTTGAGTTATGATATAATAAAAGCACATGGTGGGGAGATAAAAGTAAATAGTGAGGAAGTGGAAGGAACTGAGTTTATTATTCAATTACCAGTTTTAAAAAATCCGGTATGAAAAATTACATAATCGCTTTTCTTCTTGCTTTATTATACAGCCCTGCTTTTTGCCAGTATCATTATGCTGAGAAACTACGGGAACAACTTTCAAATGCAGGGAATGATACGCTCCGGATGACAATCGCAGCTGAATTGGATATTCATTTTTACGGGAACCGTGCCCAGGATTCTTCATTATACTATTTTCAACTGGCGGAGAACATTGGTAAAAAGCTACACTATACAAATGCTGGTATCTACAAAAGGTTGCTTTCGAATTTCTACCAACCAGATACCGTCAGGGCATTAACCATGTCTCAGATCTGTAATTTGTATACAAACAACAATTCAGATTCTGCCCTTTTTTACGGACAAAAAGCACTTGATCTTTCACGACAAATAAAATTTCCGAAAGGCGAGGCGAACGCCTTGGTTGATCTGGCCCTTGCGATTTATTTTATGGGTGATTATCCAAGATCAATGGAAATGTGTTTAAAAGCACAGCAGATTTCGGAAAAATACAATTTCATATTTCTGAAAGCTGCGGCCTATGACCATATTGGAAACATTTACCTCGATATGAAAGAATATTCCAAATGCATTGGGTATTATCAACAGTCAATGGAATTTTGCAGGGAAGTAAATAACAACTACCTATACGATATCGAGCAATCAAATCTTCTTAACTCCTATTTGGGATTGAACCAACTGGATTCGGCGCTTTATTATGGCCACAGGGCTGAGGAATATGAAAGAAAATATAATTCTGATATCATCCCATGGACATTGTCGTCCCTGGGTGAGGTGTATCTGCAAAAGGGAAACAGGCAATTGGCATTACAGTATTTCAAAGAAGGACTGGAAACTTCTTATCAGCACAACACCACTAAATTCACCTCTGAGATAAATCTAAGTTTAGCAAAATTCTTCAAACAAAACAGCCAGCCTGATTCGTCTGTCTTTTATGCCAAACAAGCTCTCTCTGATGCATTGAAGGGAAACTATTTTACGGACATTATCGGGGCCGGTAATTTCTTGTCAGAATTGTACGAATCAACAGATCCTAAAGAGGCGCTTCATTACAGCAGAATGGTAATAGCTGCAGAAGCAGGCATGAACAACCTGGGTAAAAACTATGCATTAAAAAGTATAACCGATTTTGATCAAAAAGAACGTGATTATGAAATTGAAGCAGAAACAACAGCCTACAAAAATAAAGTGAAACAGTATGCTTTGTTAACGGGTTTAGGTGTGTTCCTGTTGATTGCGTTTATTCTTTACCGAAACAACCGGCAAAAAAATAAAGCAAATAAAATTTTGGAAAGGACACTTTCAGATTTAAAGGCTACCCAATCCCAACTCATCCAATCCGAAAAAATGGCATCGCTTGGTGAGCTTACCGCCGGCATTGCCCATGAGATTCAAAATCCTTTGAATTTCGTGAACAATTTTTCTGAAGTCAATGACGAACTAATTGAAGAGATGAATAATGAAAATGACATTAATGAAGTAAAAGCGATTGGCAATGATATCAGGCAAAATAATGAGAAAATTTTATTGCATGGTAAACGTGCTGATGCAATAGTGAAAAGCATGCTGGAACATTCGCGTACCAGCACCGGCGTAAAAGAACCAACAGATATCAACAAACTGGCGGATGAATATTTGAGATTGGCTTATCATGGTTTGAAAGCCAAAGACAAAACATTCAATGCAGAGATGCAAACAGATTTTGATGAAACAGTTGGAAAAATAAATATCGTTGGGCAGGATATTGGAAGAGTACTTTTAAATCTTTACAACAATGCCTTTTACGCAGTAAACGAACAAAAAAACAAAAATTCTGATTCGTATCATCCAACAGTTTGGTTAAGTACAAAAAAAGAAGGGGATCATTGTAATCATAACCGTTAAGGATAACGGCGGCGGTATTCCGGAAAAAATTAAGGAAAAAATATTTCAACCATTCTTTACCACTAAACCTACCGGTTCAGGAACAGGATTAGGTTTGAGTTTGAGTTATGATATTGTAAAAGCGCATGGCGGAGAGATAAAAGTGGAGACGAAAGAAAATGAAGGAACAGAGTTTATGATCCAACTGCCAATCAAATTAACCTGACCATGAAAAAATTTATTTTAAATATTACGCTAATTATAACCAGCTTTTCTGTATGCGGGCAAAGTAACAGTGAAGGTTCAAAGAATTTGCTTGACAGTTTAAAACAGGAACTGGGATACATTCATGATGACTCGTTGAAAGTTGAAATGTTACTGCAAATTGCTGATAGCTATTTAAATCGTAATCCCGATACTACCATTTATTACAGCCAGGAAGCATTACAATTGGCCAGGCAGAGAAAAGATATACCGGCACAAATGGGAGCAATGGCATTTATGGGTCAGGCATTAATTTACAAAGGCAATTTGCCGGAAGCCCTGAAACTGGGACTGGAAGCTATTGAGATGGGGAAGAATCAGCCGGCTCGGGTCGCGGGAGGCGTTGGTCCGAATTACGACAATTTAGGTCAATTGTATCTGCAAATAGGCAATTATGATAAAGCCATGCAGTATTTTGAAAAAATGACATTATTGGGAGATTCTGACAACGTAGCTGTTGCGTTTGGATATTATGATTTGGCTGTGGTTTATGAAAAAACAGATCAACTGGATTCAGCCAATATATCCCTCCAAAAATCATATAAGGCATTCAGTACCTTACATTATTCCTATTATCCTGAAATTTACGATGTATTTCCTCCCTGGTACAATTTACGGGCTAAAATTTATTTAAAACAAAACAAACCTGCACTTGCCTTAAAAGACCTTTTTACTTCGTTAAGAATGACAGTAAGGACGGGTGATGTACCTCTCATTTCCAAAACTTATATTGATATTTCAAATTATTATGAAAAATTCAACCAAATAGATTCTGCCGTCTATTATGCTGAAAAAGCATTTAATGAAGCAAACAAAATTTCATTTACCCAGGGAATTTTAGATGCCAGCGAAATTCTTGCTAAACAATTTGAATCAACTGATCCTGCTAAAGCACTTCATTATTATAAGCTGGCTACTGAAACCCGTAATAAATTGTATGGTGCCGGCAATATCAAGATCATGCGTGATATGATTGACGAGCAAGAACAAAAACAGGCTGAAATAGCGGCAACAAAAACAGCATATCAAAATCGCATGAAGACAAATGCAATTTTAGGTATCACTTTTACCTTGCTTGGATTTGCCATTTTCTTATTCATCCTTATCAGGCGAAAACAGAAAGCCAAACAAAAAATAGAACTGGCCTACGACCAGTTAAAAGCCGCCCAGGCACAGCTCATACAATCAGAGAAAATGGCTTCGCTTGGAGAACTTACCGCAGGCATAGCACACGAGATACAGAACCCTTTAAACTTCGTGAATAATTTTTCTGAAGTAAGCAGCGAGTTGGTTGATGAGCTCAATGAGGAATTGAATAAGGGTGACGTTGAAGAAGCAAAAGCTATCGGTAGCGACATCAAACAAAACTTAGAAAAGATCAATCATCACGGTAAACGTGCAGATGCGATAGTAAAAAGCATGCTGGAACATTCGCGTGCCAGCACTGGCGTGAAAGAACCAACAGATATCAACAAACTTGCAGATGAATATTTAAGATTGGCTTATCATGGTTTGAAAGCCAAAGACAAAACATTCAATGCAGAGATGAAAACAGATTTTGATGAAACAGTTGGAAAAATAAATATCGTTGGGCAGGATATTGGAAGAGTACTTTTAAATCTTTACAACAATGCCTTTTACGCAGTAAACGAACAAAAAAACAAAAATTCTGATTCGTATCATCCAACAGTTTGGTTAAGTACAAAGAAAAAGGGAATCGTGTAATCATAACCGTTAAAGACAATGGCGGTGGTATTCCGGAAAAGATCAAAGAAAAAATATTTCAGCCCTTCTTTACTACCAAGCCTACAGGAAGTGGTACAGGATTGGGGTTGAGTTTGAGTTATGATATTGTGAAAGCGCATGGTGGAGAAATAAAAGTGGAAAGCAGGGAGGGTGAAGGGACAGAGTTCGTTATTTTGTTACCTATCTGAATCAAGAATTAACAGGATTAAAAGTTGATATTTTCTCCACTTTTATTTTTTTAATTTAACTTGTATTATGAATGCTGAAACACTGAAAAACTTGCAGGCGCCTCTGAAAGAGAAGTACAGGGAACAGCCTGAATCTGCTGTTATTACACTAAAAGCAGAGGGAAAAATAGGAGAAGGGATATCCTGCAATGTGGCGACGGCCAAGGCGATGGTGGAAGCCGGGTTGCACCCGGCTACAGGCGGCACAGGAATGCTTGTCTGCTCCGGGGATATGCTTCTGCAGGCGTTGGTAGCATGTGCGGGAGTTACACTGCAGGCTGTTACCACTGCAATTGGTGTTGAAATAAAAGGCGGTACAGTTACAGCAGAAGGTGACCTTGATTTCAAAGGAACATTGGGCGTGTCAAAGGAAGTGCCTGTGGGATTTAAAAATATTCGCTTACGATTTGACCTCGAAAGTAATGCTTCTGATGAGCAGATGGCAAGCGTGAAAAAACTTACTGAAAGATATTGCGTGGTATATCAAACGCTTACTAAGGGCGTTTCAATTGAAACAGAATACAAGGCCACAATTTAAACTCCGGGTACCAGCAACCATATTTTTTTGATCAAAAACGGGATGGATAAAGAAACTGCTCCCTGCGGGGAGCAGTCGAAATGGAATATAGCAAGGAGTATGCCCGTTAATCCGGGTCTGCTGTTGGATTCGTACGGTTAAGGCACGAATGGAAAAATGTTTCTAATTGGCTTCAGCAGTTGCAGGACTAATTCCTGTGACTACCTCAGTGATCTTGTTAGCAGGGAAACCTCCTTTTTTAGCATGTTCCCGGATAAGTTCTTCGTTCTCGGCTTTGTAAACACAATAGATATGATTTCCTGTTACGTAACTCTGAACCCACTCAATATCCGGGCCCATATCCTTAAGTACTGCAACGGATTTTTGAGAAATAGCTTTTAGCTGTTCGGGAGTAAATTTACCCGCTCCGGGTATATCCCGTTCGATAAGATAAGTTTTCATCTGTTTGGTTTTAATGGTTTCTGATGTGTTTGATGCACTGGTTTGTGCGGAAGAAGTGAAGCCTGCTAACAACAACATTGTTAGAACCAGGATGTGGCGGTTGATCTGTTTCATAATAATATTTTTTTAAGAATTAGAAAGCATCAAAGTTAACCGCTGCAAAAAGGGGAATGCTATAACAAATCATTCATATAATGGAAAACCAGTTAGCATAAATCGTTCAATTAATAGTAAAAATAATTCAACGCTTTATTCTTTTTTCATTGACACCGAACATTGAATAATGAATAAAAAATCAAAGAGTTGAAAACGGTTAACTGGTCAAAAAGGATAGGAGGCGGACTGGAGAAAAAGATTGAATTAATGCAGTAATTCAAGATAGGCCATCGGTAAAAGGCCAAATTTCTTTTTAAAACATTTGGTAAAATAAGAAGCGCTGGTGAAACCTGAATCAAAGGTTATTTGGGCAATACTGTAAGCTTGTTTTTTCATAAGATCCTTTGCTCTTTCCAGCCTGAATTCTTTTAAAAGTACATTGGGCGACAAACCGGTGAGTGCAACGGTTTTCCTGTATAATTGTGATATACTCATTGCGGTGTCTTTGCAATAATCTGCTAAATGGAAATGCGCATTTTGCCATTTTTCTTCCAATTCAGTAAATAATAGCTTTAGAAGGGTTTCATCTTGTGGCGTAAGGGTTAAAAGTTTTGAGGTGTTTTTGTGAAAAAAATCTTTGGCCACAAGCTCTTTCACTCCTGAGGCAACAGCAATCTGATAATTGGCAGCGATAAAGCACATGGTATTTGCGAAGTCGATCGTATCACCAAAAAGCTCATTACTCGATTGAACGGGCTCACCTGCGTTAATGCTCATTTTAAAAGTAAAGTCTTCAGCATGCGACTTCTGCATCTCCTGGTCAATATCAAAAGCGCACGCTACCGCTTTTGCCGCAGAAGAGAAGGAAATAATAAAATTATTTCCTTCATGTTCCACTTCCCTTCCTCCATGTTGTCGTAAATGTTTTCGTATGATCTTATTATGGCTGTCGAGTAATTGATTCGCTTTTTCATTGCCGAATTTAAACCGGAGTAAGTTTGGATCACCGATTTTTGTGAGCAGCAAAACTCTGAAAGACGGATCGCTGAAAACACGAAATCCTTCATCTGAAATTTCCACCGATTCAGGATCATAGATGCGGCCCAAAAATGAGCTGACTACATTTTTACTTACTTCTATAATTTTATTCGGGATAAGCCCATGTGCCTTCCTGTGCATTTCCCGAACAGCGTCTTTATCGGGCGCATCTATCAGGCAGAATATCGTTTCACGCTCTTCATCAATCCAGTAAGTCATGCAGGCGCATCCATATTCTTCCTGGTGCAATAAATCTTTAGTGTGAGCTGCGGCTACGTCCTTTGCTTTTACTCCCGGAACAATATGTACATCCATGTAAATAGGCATAAGAGTAATTCTCTTGTTTCGAAGTTAATTTTTTTTCTCAATATTCGAATTGCCAAAACCTTTTAATTTATAGTTCCTCATTCTATATAAAGTCGTTGGATTCATTTCTAATTGAAATGGAATGAGACAATTTGAAATACTTTCGACTTATTTCCAACATCTTTTGTCTTTCGCTGTTCCTATCTTTGCTGAAAAATTTTATGGCTGAAGACCTGGAGATTAAAAAAGGAAGTAAGGAAGAACAATATCAATCGCTGCTTCCGCAGATAAAAGGATTGCTTGACGGCGAAACTGATCTTGTCGCAAATATGGCAAATGTTGTAGCAGCACTTAAAGAACAATTTCAGTGGTTTTGGGTTGGCTTTTACCAGGTAAAAAATAATGAGCTTGTCCTGGCTCCTTTTCAAGGCCCCGTTGCCTGTACAAGAATACAAAAAGGCCGGGGCGTTTGTGGTACTTCATGGGAACAAGCCGAAACTCTTATTGTGCCTGATGTTGAAAAGTTTCCGGGTCATATAGCCTGTAGCAGTTTGTCAAAATCAGAAATAGTAGTTCCGGTTAGCAAAAATGGCGAAGTGGTAGCCGTTTTGGATGTTGATAGTGAAGCTTACAATTTTTTTGATGCTACCGATAAAAAGTATCTTGAAGAAATTGTGCAGTTGATAAATTTTTGAAGCGGCTTATGAATTTCAAAATTTGTCGCTTCACCACTAAATATTTACCTCGGAATGCCGGTTAGCGTTACACTTTTAAGATGACTAAGTTCCAAAGTTATTTTTCATGTTGGCAAACATTCTGCCCTTACCTGATGAAAACCGCATTAACTTAAGTAGCACCCGGCCCCAATGTGTGAATGTTTCGCAATTTGCAACAACGGGCAATTTTATTTTCTTTATTATTTGTTTGTTCACTGATGATGGTAATTACTAAAGTAAGTGGAATCCCGGGTTAGGCCAAACGAAAAAATCAAATTTGAAAAGTCAGCTGGTATTGCCAATTACCGGTTTAATAGGAAGCAAGCGTGCAATCAAACAATGCGATATTTGGATATCGCATGACAGCAAATTTATAGTTCAAAGGAGCGCCGTCCTCTTCAAAGAAGGCAGGCTATAAATTATTTACTAAATATATTCGACATAAAGGGCATTTCCCGCGCAGCCGGTAATTCCACCGTGTTGTCCTCATAGGTATAAACTGCGTTGCCTGAATTGATACTAAAGATTTCTGCCAGTCTGCCTTCTGCATCAAATAGAACATAACTGCCGGCATCTTTTCCAGCTTTTAAGATATACTTTACACAATTAGCCTCTCCACGGCAAACAAGCGTTTCTTTATTAAAATCCGGATTACCTTCAAAATGCGAAGTCTTATATACAAATGCCCACTCTAGTATTGGAAAGCGCTTCGGACTGACATCCATGCCATAATATGTAATGGATCCATCCGGAAAATCAATTGGAGGGAGTACGCCGCCGGATACAAAGGTTCGGAATTTCATCAGTTTTTTTAATTTCTCAAATGGCACTTTCACATAGGTTTTCTTTTTGGAAGCAGTATACACGTAACCTGCATTGTCAAAATACATCGGCATTTGTTTTTCTTTAGGATCAAATTCAACCCGCATAGCAACCGACCTTCCGTCAAAAACGTATGTTTGTGTTTCTCCTTTATGGTCTTTCAAAAAGGCTTTAATTCCAACCGGTCGGTGAATCGTCGTCGTACTGGAATCCCCTTTCTGTTTTTTATGTTTTCCATAATTATCTTTTGCAGAGCTTTTTCCTTCGCTTAGTTCCGATTTTAAATCCTGGCCGTCGCCATCATCGTCATCATCAGGATCATCTACCACCTGGTTGTCATGATCAGTATCCACACCATCCCCGGGTTTACTATCGGGGTCTTGCTGGTCACATGCGGTTACTTCTGCTAAATCCATATGATCTCCACCGCCGTTGACCATTGCTTTAATGGTTAAGATCGCCGATTTACCATTGGCTATAGAACCGATAGTCCATAGACCTGTGCTATCGTTATAACTTCCGATGAGGGTCGATGAATCTATATAAGTATAGCCGCCGGGCAGTTTGTCTGTTACTTGCACACCGGTAGCATCATCCGGCCCATAATTGGTTACTATTATTGTAAATACCACTACTTCGCCTGCATATGCGTTAACGTTATCGACACTCAATTCTAACCCCAGATCAGCTGTAGCCTTTGAGTTACTTACTTTTCCTCCTTTCGCCACAATTTGTTTTATTTTTTTCAAACCATTTCCCGTGGTATTTGCACGTTCTGTATTAAAGAACAAGGATGACAGAAAAAACATAAGCCAAATAGATTTCTTAGTATTCATGATTTACTATTTTAGGTCGTTAATGGTAACCTTCAGGTAGAACTAATTATCCAAAGCAAGCCTGGTTTTTCCAATAGGTTAATTGTACCATAGTAATGGTAAATGCAATTAAATTTTTACAAATTCCACTCGTCTGTTATTAGCCCTGCCTTTTTCTGTGCTGTTGTCATCTACCGGTTCTGTTTCTCCTTTACCAAGAGCCGATAGCCGGCTTTCGTCAATTCCAAATTGTTGCACCAGCGCCTGGATAACTGCCTTTGCTCTTCTTTCAGATAATTGCAGGTTATAGTTGTCTTCTCCCTGCGCATCTGTATGGCCGATTACCTGGATTTTGACATCCGGATTTTCTTGTAAGTAATCTGCTACTGATTTAATAATTGCATAGGATTCAGGTTTTATATCAGCCTTGTCCGTATTAAAATAAATCCCCGTAGTACTGAAGCGGCCTTTATCCAGCAATTGAGAACGCAAGTCTTCTTTTGATTCTGCTATTTTAAAATTGGAGATAAGGACGGTATGTCCTTTTTCAGGATTAATCCCATACGTTTCAAACAGCATATAACGTCCCATATTTCCCGCCAGTAAAGAGGGGACATCTGTAATTTTGTCTTCTCCCATCCATATGCGTAGCCGGTTTTTATTTACCGTTATAGAGAAATGAACCAGTGTATCCAGTCTGAATTTCAAGTTCAATTTCGTACCGATTCGTGGCGTTCCTTTTGCACCCGTATTTCCTATTGAGAGGCCGGCACTTTTACTAAGGTTTATTTTAAAATGTGCGTGTCCCCCGGCGCCAGCCATTGTATAGTTCTTCTTGTTGAGGAATGCAACCGTTAAGGAACTTGCGGAATTGTTATTTCCAAATCCGTTTGTAGCAAGATCAAATTCAACTGTATAGTTCTCCGGTAATTCAACGGTTGAAGGGAGATAGCCTGAGCGTCCTGAAATAGACAGCCATTTGCCTTCGTATATTGAATTGGTAACCACTTCCCCGCTGCCGTTTGTTTCCCAGTTAACCGGGAAGTCTCCAACAGCATCTTTCTGAAAATCATCGTAAAAAAGTATTTTATTTCCTGGTTCAAAGGTGAATTTTGTGTAAACGCCAAAAATTGAAGTATCGGGAGTATCAGATGCATTAACAGATGGCTGATCAATCTCCCCGGCAGGCAATTCTTCTGATTTCCCGTTGTTTTCATCAGCGTCATCGGAATCTTGCGTTTGAGAATTTTTATTTTTCTTTTTCAATATTGACTTTACACCTTCAATGCTTTTATCTATTCCTTTGCTTACTTCCTCAGACGTTTTTTGCGCCGCTTTCTGATTTGCGGTTTGTTTCGCCGATTTTACAATCGTTTTACCTATCTTCTGGGCATGAATATTATTTGTGATAAAAAATTGTAAGAAAAATCCAATCCACAATAAAAGCTTTTTCATACCGTAAGATTTAGTATTCGCTAAATTCAGGTGAATATTTTTACCGGATTCAATGGGTGTCGGGATTGGGCGTAACAGCTTTGAATAAAAAGCACCCAAAATTAGAATCTGCTGTCAAGAGGAAAAATCATCTTTTAGGGGGAGTACCTGGCGTTCCGGGGATCATCAATCAGGTATCGATTTTTTCTGAAAGTATTTTTGCAATGGCTTCTTTGCCACAGTTTACATGGAGTTTTCTGTAAATATTCCGCAAATGCGATCGGGTTGTATCATACGATACCTTGCTCTCGGCCGCTATCAGTTTAACACTATAACCTTTGATCAGCAGTTGAATTATTGCCGATTCTTTTGGTGTTAGATTATAGTGAGTGCTTATTGGTTTTTTTCTTACCCGGAAAGAGTTGAGAACTTTTTTGGCGATAGAAGGAGACATGGGCGCCCCTCCACAGCACACTTCATCAATAGCATCAATAAGTTTAAACGGAGAAACTTTTTTCAAAATATATCCATCGGCTCCGGCACACAAACTTTTAAATAATTTATCATGATCTTCAAACTGTGTGTACATAACAATGAATACATCAGGCCTGGCTTCTTTTATCAATGATATGGCTTCAATTCCATTCATTCCCGGCATATTGATATCCATTATCACTATGTCAGGCCGTTTTTCATTGGTAATGTCAACAACATTCAATACATTTTCATAATCACCTACCACAATATAACGTTCACTGTTGTTGATCAGGTTAACCAATGTTTTTCGTAGTGCTACGTTATCTTCAAACAAAATAAGGCTTGCTATCATGAAATGAAATTAGTTTTAATTCCCGCCTCCAAATATCCTCTTTATGTGTGATTTTTTTTTGAAGGGCAGGTCAATAATTATAGAAGTGCCTTTATTCTTTTCAGAAATAACCTGTACCTCTCCGCCCCATTTTTTTATGCGGGAGTTTATATTTTTTAATCCGTTTCTGGTTGTAAATTCATTTGTATCAAATCCTTTACCATTATCATGTACCTGCAGAGAAATGCTTTCATTTCTCCCTTTTAAATCAATATGTACATTGGATGCATCCGCATGTTTTTTAATATTATTCAGAATTTCTTTGAAAGCAAGGAAAAGATCCCTTCTCTTTTCCAGGGCTATTTTTCTAAAAGCAATTTCATTTGAAACATTCATGTTGACATCGGGCCTGCCATTTTCAAATACTTCTCCTGCATAACGTCGCATCCGGGCTGCGATATCGTCCAGTTCCTCATCATGCGCATGCATATTCTGTACTATTTCATCAAGGGCTTCACTGGAGGTTAATGCTTCTTCACTTATCTTTTTTAGTTGCTTCTTCTTTTCATCAGCGGGAATATCTTCTTTTTCTCCCAGTATAGATAAAACCCTGATATAGGTTAGCCGCGAGCCAATGTCATCATGCAGGTCGGATGAAATATTATCGCGTACTTTTTTAAGCGCCAGTAGCTGATTTTTGCGTACTCTGTAAATAAGTAAAACCATGGAACCGGCTAGGATGCATAGCGCCATATAAAACCATACTGTTTTGTGAAAGGGCGGAAGTACCCTGAATTCAGCCAGCGCAGCATTCGCCCGGCGAGTCATATTTTCTCCTGCCAGCCTTATTTGCAATTTGTAAAAACCCGGAGAAAGGTTATTTAAATTCAGCATATTTACAGAACCAATGAATTTCCAGTTTTCTTCATTGGAAAGTCTGTATTCAAATTCCGGCGTCTGAATTGCATGATGAAGGTCCGTAACAGCAAACCTGATCTGGAGGTCATTATTTAGATGATTCAAACGGAAGGGGTGACTAAAATCCTCGTACTTATTATTGATTAAATTTTTTATTCCGCAAATAAAAACTTCGGGATTTGAGGAAGCTGCTTCAATTGAGGGAACATCAATAAGAGAAAAAGTATTGGAGAATCCAATTGCGATTTTTTGTCTAATGGTGTCAAAATACATAGCCTCTCCGGTATTTGATTCATCCGGCAACCCATTTTTATAAGTTAAAGTAACCAGGCTATGGTCTTTCGTATCGTATACAAGGACCGAATGTCGCAGATTCATCCAAAGCTTTCGTCCTCCCGTCATCATCAAACAATCTGTATTATCGTCAGCCCTGTCGTTGGTAGCTACAAATCGTTTAACCGAATTATTACTGATGTTATATTTCACCAAACCATAGGAATTAATAAAAAACCAGAAGTTATCATCTTCTGCTTTTGCAATGCCAGAACAGTTAAATCCAATGAATCCTTTTATTGGCCATCGCTTTATTAATGTATCAAATTTTTGTTTTTTCCTGTTCCATCTTGCCAGGCCATCCTCCCAATGTACCATCCAGATATTGCCTTTATTATCTTCTGTAAAGGCTCCCACACTTCTAATCGGGGAATCCGAGCCGGTTCTGCCAGGTTTGTAATGCTTTATTGTTTTTCGCTGCTGGTCAATTTGCCAGACACCGCCAGTCTGACCACCGCTTAACCACAACACTCCTTTTGAATCACGGAAATATTTTTGAATAATAATGTTTGATACTTTCCCCTCCGTGCCGGGGAAAGAAAAGTCCGTTTTTTTATAATCGTGAATATTCACAAAGTAATCACCAGTCTTGGTACCTATCAACAAGGTATCTTTTGTCCATGGTACAATAGATACAATGAAATTTTTATATGCCGGTTTTTTTATAAAATCTATTTTTTTAATCAACTGGAATGCAGTATCCAAAACAAGTAATCCAGATTCTCTTGAGTACCCGCCGATCCAGTATCTTTTAGGGTCATCATATACTGCTGCAACCGGGTGATAACTATCTTTTGGTACGTAAGGCCTGATCGAAATATTCCTGATATGAGGATAATCAGGAACTTCCTGCAAAAAGCCGGTTTCAGTAGCTATCCAAAACCGGCCTGAATTATCCTGCAAAATATACTGTGTAAAGACATTCGAGGCCTGTTCCGCAGAAATAAGTGCCACATCGGGAACGGATGGATTATAGGAAAACAAATAATATCCTTTTCTCGCAGTAGTAATAGTTAATATTGAATCGTTATGAAACTGAATTTTTGAATCCCACCGAATATTATCTCTTGCAGGAAAAGGAAGTTTTCGGGCAACAATTTTTTGCTGAGGAATGTCAATCATGTAAAGGGTGTCAATAAATGAGAGATTATCAATAAAAAAAAGCTGATCAAATTTATTGGTAGAGTAGATGTAGCTTGGTTTTCGACCGTGAAGAAATTCTCTCAATTGCTGATAAGCGGGAATTTTTAACGCATCGCAGGAAACGATTTTTCTTTTTGTGTGGCTATAAAAATAGAAGCCGCTAATAGTTGAGATAAGTACGTCTCCGTTATTAAAGGAGGCAAAACCGCTGGCAAAATGCAGCCATCGTATTCCTATGTCACTAATTTTAAAATCAGACTGCAAACTATCAATAAGATTTCCGCCGCGATCAAAAACATACACGCCAAGATAAGTACCCAGAATTATTTCATCGTTGCTAGTGTAGGCAATGTGGCGAACCGTATTAGACGGCTCTGCCAATTGAGGAATTGAAGGAACGGTAAACAGTTTCATTATAGCAGTTCGGGTATCGAGCAAAATCGCTCCATAACCTGTTGCCAGCAGCAACTCGTGAGTGCGTGCCTTCTTAATTTCATAAATCTGGTTATCCTTTAATTTACTGTTATTCGTATTATAAACAGTAAATTTATTTCCATCGAAAAAATTCAAACCATTAGCGGTACCAATCCAGATAAAGCCACGATCATCCTGAACAATATTATACACCCTGTTGTCCGATAACCCATCCTTTACTGAATATGAAGTGTATTGATCCGAAGGCTGTGAGAAAACCTTAAAGGAAAGAAATATAAAAAAAATGATACCTGGATAACGCATCTTTTTGTATAAATTTAAATAAAAATCTGTTCCTGACGGTTGTGTATGTGAGCCATACGAAACAAGAAATTGAAAAAAAAGTTGCCGGGCTATCAAAGACAGTGGATAAAAACAAGATCAACATGAACGAAGCGATGCCTTTGTAAAAGACTTGTTGCAACATTTAAACAGGACAAAGGAGTGAGTTTGATATCTATCTTCCAATTTCTTAAATCATTTACCATAAAATTTTGGATAAAAGTTATCTTGATGATTCTTGCACCGTACTTTGTCAGCGGTCGGCAGAACCAATCAGAGCGGAATACGCTGCGTCGGAAGCTGGATAACGCCTTAAATGCTACTATCCGCATGGAGGTTTTTACAAAACCGGGCAAATATTATCTCAATCAAACATCGACAACTCTAAATTCTGCCTCGAGCAGGGCCTGGTTTTTTTATGGATAATCCGGCGTTGCCAAAATCCTGTTTAGATTTTATTCAGATCATTAAGACATCGTTGTTCAGTTTTCTAAAAGTTTTAATGCGGATTTAGCTAAGAAGTTAATGCCTAAAGGAATGCAATCTTCGTTAACAATTACCTTGGGATGGTGAAGAAAATAGCAAGGTTCTGCCACATCCCTGGCTCCGATAAAATAAAACATGGATGGAACTGCCCTTGAATAGAATCCAAAGTCTTCACCGGCTAACACCGGTTCGGTTTCTATAAGACCCTTACTGAAAATTTCATTTGCCGTCTGTTCCAGCGCATCATTCACATTTGGGTTATTCACAACGCCAGGATAAAATGAGTCAATTGTAAATTCAATTTTTGCATTGAATGATTCAGAAACTCCCTTAATTATTTGAGAAATCCTTTCTACCAGCAAATCATAATCAGGCAATTCCAGCGACCTGATGGTTCCCCTCATTTTAACGGACCCGGCTATAACATTGGGTGCGTTTCCACCATTAATCATTGTTATGGAAACTACTCCTGATTTTGTAGGAGATATATTCCTGGAAACGATTGTATTGAGATTTTGAATTAATACACCCGCAATTAAAATTGCATCTACAGACAAATGAGGTGCAGCACCCGCATGTCCTGCTTTTCCTAAAATAGTTATGGCAATATTGCTTGTGTACGCGAAGGCATTGCCGGGTGCAAAGCTTAATGCGCCAACTTCCAATAACGGATTTACATGCAGTCCCAAAGCATAATCTACATCTTTAAGAATACCTGATTCAACAATTCTTTGCCCACCTGATTTTTTTTCCGCGTCCCCGTTCGCACCTTCTTCGGAAGGCTGAAAAATAAATTTTATTCTTCCTGAAAAATCCGAATCTTTCAGTTTCATCGCCGCACCCAACAGCATCGTGGTGTGAACATCATGGCCACAGGCATGCATAATGCCTTTGTTTTTTGATGCAAATTCTAAATTAGTTTCTTCTTGTATCGGCAGGGCGTCCATATCGGCTCTTAGCGCAATGCATTTGCCATTACCCTTTGAGAGTTCGGCAACTATCCCGGTTTTCGCAATGCCGGATTCATAAGGAATTTTAAGAATATCAAGCTTCTGCCGGATTGACCTGGCGGTATTAAACTCATTATAACCAAGTTCAGGATATTGATGTAATTGCCGTCTGAATTGAATCAGATCAGCGACTGCTTCTTTTGTCATGCTAATTCTTTTTGTTCTTCATGGTTAAATTTAATAATTATAGAATTAGTAATGGTTATCAGCGAATGTATGTTCATTCTTTTACCATCTAAAGTTTCAATTCATGGGGATGCCGGTGGCGACGCAGTTGTGGAAACTCTGTTTTGGTGCAGTATCCCCACATCTCCGATTATATAATAAAAACAGGCAGCTTTGCGCAAGCTTGTCATCCAGCCAGGTAAGTTAGCCGCACTTGTGCTGTGGAATATTTTTATACCCTAACAAACACAGGAGCAACCCTGACCGGCAAAACAGTAAGAGAAGGGATTCGATAACGAGCAACTATTCATAGCCAGGTACGTTTTTGCCTAAAATTATATTCCGTGTTCCAACCTGGATATCACCCTCTTTTTTCAACACCAGCAGCCCTGAACTTCCGCCCCTCGGCGATTTGGGATGAATTTCTTTTTCTGTCAATAAACTGTCTCCCCAAAAGTGATAGCTGCCAAGCCAATAGTATTTCCCGTTTGGCTCTAAGATTAATGGATGTATGTGTGCCGGTGTTGACCGGTCAGGATAAACACCGGGTTTCAGTGTATAAAAAGCGTATTTACCGTCTGCGCCGGTCCTGATCCAGCCTCTGATGTAGCCGTGCCTTTTTGCCCAACCTTTTTCGTTACCTTTTTTTGCATAGATCCCGTTTTGATCAGCATGATAAATGTACAGTATAACGCCTTCAGCGGGAGTTTTTCCATCACTTTTATAAATCGTTCCTGTTACTTTAATTTTAAGGCCCTGGTTATTAAAATCAGGGAGTGTATCGACAGAGGTTAATTTTCTTTCCCCATATTCAAAAATAGCCTCGCAACCTTCGCAAGGTTTTCCAACAAGCCGGTAATTGGCCTGCCCGTTATTTTTTGATTCTTTATTTTGGCCTTTGCAACCCGGAGCAAAAATCAGCAAGGCCGGAAGACAGGCGTAAAATTTTTTATGAGACCACATAGATGACGTTTTTCCAATAATACACAATATGAAAATCAGTTTTGCCGTAAATGTTCTAAGCCGCGTATATTATACATTAACCCGTGTTATCGGAAATATGATTTGAAATGACTGCTGTACTTGCGACTCACTCTCAAAATTTTCCCATTGGTAAGCGTGGCATCATAATCCCCGTTTTTACGGGATTTGCAGGATTTTACAAACACCATATTAACAACGGTACTTTTGTGAATCCGGATAAAATGGTGGGTCGCTTTTTCCTGCATAAAGGCTTTTAAAGTGCCATTGTACAAAAAGGTGCCGGTCGAAGTTACCAGGCCGATGTAAGGTGTTTGTGATTTTATGTAAATGATATTTTCTATATCGATTAACATTACTTTGTCTCCCTGCTTTACCGTAATCTTAGCAGGTGCTTTTGCTGCTTCTTTTAATTTATTATGCCTCGAGAATACACCGGCAACAAAGTACACCAGCAAACAGGAAATACCGTTTTCTGCCGTAGTTTTAACCAACAGACCCGAAAATCTAAATGTGTGATCAAAGAACAATGCTGAAATTGTATAAACGAATGCTGAAAAAAAAGTTATGTGAACGGCAGTTAACAGCAGGATAAAGAAAACAGGATTTAGTTTATTACGGCTTTTTCGGAGCCGGGGTGACCATACTAATAATGGGATGAAAATGAGCCAAAACGTTTCGAAAAGTGCAGACTCCGAAAAGTAAAAATGATAATGATGAATGTTAGCATGTATTATGTCCTTGCCTATTGCAACAGCAAGCAATGATAATCCCGCTGCAACCGGGGGCAGGTAATAATTTTTAAATCTAAAAGATAGGGCTTGTGAGGTCATGTCGTTGATTTTTAAGATTATCACCAGGGGTTATAATACGCGCCGTAGCGATGCTACGGTTCTTAAAATATACGCAATTAAATTTAAATTAAGTGTTCAGCCTTCCTGGCGACTGGCTTAAGGGAACGATACACCTATTAGTAAATCCATAGTAACCAAACAAAAAAACACTAATTGCAGTTTTAGCTATTTTGCAAAACCCCTATCTTGAACAAGTATCTCCACTCTCCTGGTTGAGTTATAAAAAAAGTCGCGTCGGTGCAAGACTGGTAGCCGGACTATTATTGAGATCAGTTTTTAATATAATTACACATTTCGGAAAACCGCCCACACATTTCAGAAAAAACGTGACAACCACAGTGGCTATAGAAAATTTTTATTTATGAAGCACAGGAAGCCAGCTTTAAAGCCGGCAACTCGTTCTTTGCAAGCTTTTTATTAATTTTAGACATCGTCGTCCGGACAAAATAGATACATAAATTGTTTAAATTTTTAAGCTTTAGATAAATTGATGAGTAATAAATCCAAATTACTGGTTATACTAAATACGATCACCCTGGTGGTAATGTTATTCGCGAATTATGCCGGCAACTCGGGATTTTATTCCAACGAAAACGTAGCCGACATAAGTCATCAATACGATACCTTGTTTGCTCCCGCAGGTTATGCATTTATCATCTGGGGTGTACTGTTTTTGATGGCGATTGGCTTCGTAATTTATCAATGGATTTTAATCAAAAGAAAAGATCCGAATCAATATATCGCTCGCACAGGAATATGGTTGGCTCTTGGCAATATTGCTAATGCCACCTGGATATATTGTTGGCTAAACCAGCGAATAGGCTTATCCGTTATATGTATCCTTCTCCTGTTAATAAGCCTTGTTATATTAACTGTGCGGCTGCGCCTTGAATTGGATGACGTTTCTGTTCGCGATATCTTTTTTGTCTGGTGGCCGGTCACGTTATACATTGGTTGGATAATGGTTGCAACTATTGCGTGTATTGCAGCCTGGCTTACCTCAATTGGATGGGGCGGAATAGGGATTTCCGGAAATGTGTGGACAATGATACTCATATTAATTGCGACTGTACTTTACCTGCTGCTGATTCGAAACAGGAATATGCGTGAAGCTGCATCGGTAGGAGCCTGGGCCTTTATAGCAATAGCCGTACGGCAATGGAATATTCATAACGGTATTGTATGGATGGCTCTTTTTGCGGCTTTGGTTTTAATGACTGCAAGCACGGTGCACTTATATAAAAACCGGAAGTATAGTATTCCATTAAAATTAAAAAGAAAGGAGTGGTAAGACTACTTCAGCCTTGAAAGAGATGTAAAAAGAGCAGGAGTTGGCACAATGAAAAAAATATTCTTTAAAGGTGTATCTCCATTGACAGCCGGCCTTCCTCAAGGTCGAGCTCTCTTTCAATTTTACGCACGATCTCCTCACTTACTTTTCCCTTTCGATACATATCCTGCAACAGTCGTCGTTCCACTTTAATAACATCAACTTCCAGTTGGGAATATTCATTAAAAATATTTTCAGGTGTCATCGTTGGTTTTAGGTTTCCAAAATAGCCGGGAGGAAGATCTGTCTTTTGAATACGTTTCAATTTATAATTATATTTCCTTTTTATTTTTTCCCTGAATTCATCTTTTATTTTTCCGATGTTCTGATCAAGATGATCAATCGTGGCGTTGAGGATGGCGGTTCGTACTTCATATTCTTCAGCAACAATTGAATGCGTCTGTATTTTTAATTTTCGGATGATCCACGGCAATGGCAAACCTAAAAAAAGCAAGGTGGCGAGTATTACACAAAATGTAAGGTAGATCATAAGGTTGCGTGCGGGAAAGGCGCTGCCATCCGGTAACAGCATGGGAAGCGACAGCGCAGCAGCCAATGATATTACGCCCCGGATACCCGTCCATCCAATGATGAACATATACCTTTTATCGAAAGGTTCTCTTTCTCTTATTTTTTTGCTCAAATATCTTGGTAATAATGCAGCAGGTATCACATAAATAAACCTGGCAATGATAACAACAGCACTTATGAGAATACCGTAAAAAATAAGATGCCCGGGGGAATAGGAGATAATTCCCGCCATTATGTTTTTTAACTGAAGGCCAATTAAAATAAAGATGAGCCCGTTGAGAATAAATACGATTACGTCCCACACCGCATATCTTGTAATTCTGGCCTGGTGGGTAATAATTGATTCCGAGTGATAGGATAAAAACAACCCGGTGGTCACTACAGCCAGTACGCCCGATACTTCAAAATATTCAGCAAGCAGGTAAGATGTGAATGGAACGATAAGGCTGATTGACGTCAGAATAACACTATCAAAATTTTTGCCTTTAGATAGAAGAAATGCCAGGTACCCGATATGAAAGCCCGACGCCCGCTCCGCCCGCAATTACCCAAAGAAAATTTAAGCCCGCCTGCCAAAAAACAAAATTGCCTGCCGTTACCGCTATAATTGCATATTTATATGTAACCAGGCCGCTGGCGTCATTTATCAGGCTTTCGCCCTCTAATATGGAAGTGATTCGCCGTGGCAGGGGTAGCTTTTTCGTAATAGAGATGGCCGATACCGAATCAGTAGGAGAAATAATTGCACCCAATAAAAAACCAGCCGCCCAACTGATACCGTGAATAAAGGCATGGGCAACAACACCCACAATGAATGTCGTAAAAAAAACAAGGCCGAATGCAGCTAATAAAATGTTACGTCTGTAAATCTTAAAATTATACCAGTTGGTATTCCACGAAGCGTCGTATAATAAGGGCGGTAAAAAAATCAGGAAGACGATCTCGGGGCGCATTGATATGGCAGGCAGGCCGGGAATAAGACTTATTATAATTCCGGAAAGTACCAATACGATAGGAAAGGGAAATTTATATTTATTGCTAATAATTGCCAGTACAATTACTCCAAATAACAGTAACGTAACCAGTCCAACCTCCTTCATGTGTCAAAATTATTTATTAAACATTTCTAAAAGATAAACAAATTTTCAACTTCGGGTTATCCGGCTTCATCCATAAATATTTCTGTCGAACAAAGTGCGCGAGGGTTTCAACAGAATGCGTGAAAGTGAATTATTTCCATTGTATGGAAGGCGGGCAAAGACAATAATTCATCTTTTACTTTTACCGGTTGGGAAAAGAGGATTTTCAGGCAGGCAACGCCTTAGATTTTCACTCATTGTACCAGGTACCGAAGCGCAACACACCCCGACTTAAAAACTTTTGACTCAACCAATTTTAATTGTAATTTCCCTTGCACGCTGATACCTTCAAATAACCGTCTGCCTTCGCCTGCAACTATAGGGTGAACCACGAAACGATATTCATCAATCAGTCCAAGTTCTGCAAGTTGCGAAGGAAGGTTTACACCACCGGTTAAAATATTTTTGCCTTGTTCCTCTTTCAATTTAAGTACTTCGTCGCGCAGTCCGGCACGAAAAATTCTCGTTTTGTTCCCTCCGGGGCTACTTAATGATTTTGAGAAAACAATAATTTTATCGACAGCATCATACGCCCGGGCAAATTCGATATCAACTTTTCTCTCATTCTGTACGGAAGCGTTTTTTGCCACATCGGGCCAATAAGGAACCATCAATTGATAAGTTTTACGACCGTAGAGGAATGTATCTGCATCTTGCGTCAGATGCGTAAAATGCTCCATCGTTTCTTCATCGGGATAGAATTTGGTATGGTCGCAGTAGCCATCTATGCTTATGTTGATCGCGTAAATCAGGTTTCTCATTCGATTGGTTTTCGTTTTTGATTTTTCTTCGGTATAAAGATAAAAAATAAAATACCGCATGCATTGTGGTGAGAACGATCGTCGCGCGTTTTCCCATTGCAAACGAAGACCAGAAGATGAAGAAAACGTATTCTTCTATTCTTTATCGTAAAATGTTTTAAGGTTATTAAGTCTCGATAAATAAGGTATATTTATTAAAAAAAGATTTTTAGAAAAATGTTTGACCGCAGTTTGGGGACTTTGCATAACTTAAGATTATAACTCTAAAAGATAAGAAACTTACAACATTAATAACACAAAAAAGTGGATCATCAATCATTTCGATATTACATACCAGGAATCGTATTTTTATTTCCGATTTACCTGGTCATTTGCTGGATAACAATTAACAACTTTTCAGATCCTGGCATAAAGGAATTTGTGTTAGTAGGGGGAATAGCAACTTTTCCCGCGATATCCCTGCCTGTGGGTTGGTGGATTTATAATGCTTACCGGGTGTGCTGGTTGAAATTTACAAACGGAGGTTATGAAAATAAAGATTTTGTAAAACTTATTGCTAAAGACACAAAACCCTTTTATTTTCCACTTGAAGATAGAATTCTTATTGATTTTTCTCATATAAACGAAATTGAAAGCTGGCTTAAAATCGAACTGAATCTTTTTCGTAAAGCTTTCTATCCATTTACTTCGGAAAAAAAATTTAATAAGGAAATTAAGAACAAAGGCGTTTATCCAAAATTTACAGAAGCTATATCGGATTTTATTTTGTTTAAAGACAGTGGATACGACTATGCAAGAAGTATTTCATCGGTTAGATATGGCCTTGAAAGTAGTGTTTTTGCAATTCTTTTAGGTGTCCTTTATGCTTTTGGGTTAAAAGCAATTTGGCTTTATAATTTAGATAAAACCCATGATGTTTATGTAGTTGTTATTTGGATTGCTCTCGTAGTAATAATTACTGTTGCACTATTTTCAATTCTTGTTATTCGTTGGAATTCCGTTAACAAAGAATATGATGCAAGACTGATATTGACAACCCTGATCTCGATGAACTCAAATTATTTTGACACTAAGTTTATATCAGATGATATACTACCTGATATTATCGGGAAAGTAAATCAAATTAATTTAGAAGACAAACCTTATGCTGCTTTTGACTTGGACAATACTCTTTTAAATGGTGATATCGGGGAAGCAGTATTTGCGGCTTTATTAAAAGAAAAAATTGTTCAGGATTTCGGTTGGAAAGATTACTTGGCTCTTATTGGGCAGAATCGTGAGGCCGCTTATAAAAAAATAATTGAAGTGATGAATGGACTTGAACTAAGTATGATTAAGTCAATTACCCGGGAGATTATAAAAAAGGAAGAAAAATTCATAGAAATAGGGGAAGGAAATATTATTGTTCCGAAGCCAAACCCGGTCATGCAATCATTAATATTCTTTTTAAAAACAAAAGGCGTTGATATTTATGTTGTAACGGCAAGTACTAAGATTTCTGCAGAGATAATATGCTGGGAATATTTTGGTATTCCTGCTTCAAATGTTCTGGGTGCAATAATGAATACCGACAAAAAAAATAGAGTATTTTATGATAATTCAGAAATTCCATATGCCGAAGGGAAAGTTAATGCGCTTAAAAGGAAACTTGATCATAAACCTTCCTTTACGGGAGGTGATGGAATTTGGGACAAATATCTATTAGACTATACAATAAAAGATGGGATGAGGTTTTGGTTAGGCCAAAATGAGGATGAATATTTGAAACTTAAAAATGAACGTTATAAGGATTTAGAGTTTTATCAGATTCTGAAAAAATAAAACTCGCTTTTGGGTTTACATCCTCTGTTAAACAATATCCTTATTTTGCTGAATTTTTCCCGGCTGTATCTCTTCTACAGGCATTGTCGCGCATGCACCTTATGGCTGTAGGTCCCTCCTGTGCCTTTAATGAAAATTTCACATTTCTTATAAACCGCCGGTTTTTCGCAACAGCATCTGCCTGTTTATTCTTTTGGGATACAGAAAGTTTTTATTACCACCATTAAAGATGGGCGTTGCAGTAAATAAATAAAAAACACTAATTCTTATTTTGTAAGTTCAACTCATAAGTGCAGATGTAAAACTGCCGTTTGGATTGTAGAAGTGACAGATTCATAAAAAATAAACCTAAAACATTGTAGATTGTGTGGTCAACACATAATTTCATTATCTTTAATTGGTAGATAATAAACTGCTCAACTAAATGCATATAAGGAAATATTCGTTCCTGCAGTTAACTGCAGTCTTTTTTTTATTGATTGTTTTTTTATCCTGCAATAACAGGCCTGGTGAAGTACCTTTTCCAAAAACACTGGAAACTTCTCAACCAACAAATGTATCGCTGAAATTTACAGAAGAGAAAACATTAAAATGGGATACTGCCAAACGCGGAGGAATACAGCCTGTTACGGAAAAACTGAATATTAATTCCCTGCCATCGGTGCCGTACGACGTTACAGGGTTTAAGCCTTTTGCACAACCACCACAGACGGTGCATTTTGATTATAATGACCTGGAGTCTAAGCCACTCGACCTGGAAAAATTGCCATCCAGGTCATTGGATTTAAAGATGTCGCTTTTACCCCCGGTAGTTCCCGAAAAGGCCGGTAATTTCGAACCTGAAAAGGTGAGGCCGCTTTCTATTACTAACCTGGGCGTTCCACAAGGCTTCAATGTGAATACTGTTGCTTCTGCTTATTCCGATAGCAAGGGATTCATGTGGTATGGCAACGTTTTCGGATTATCACGGTATGACGGCACCAACGTGCAAAATTTCGTCGGTGGATCCGCTTCTGATGCTCCTGTTATTGGCATTACCGAAGACCACCAGGGAAATATATGGTACATGAAAGGACGTGCCGATTTAGGAATGATAGATATTAAAGACGGCTTACAGGGAAAGTCCGACAAAATAAAACTGTTAATAAGAAATCCTGAGAAACTACTTACTGACGCGGATGGAAATATTTGGCTTTTTAATTCATTGGATTCTGCAGTTAGCGTTATAAATCCTTCGAACCGGACCTATAAAAATATTGACCAGGCCCATGGACTGTCGGACTCTAAGGCCTTCCAGGTTATCCAGACGGCTGATAAAAAGATTTGGATAACCACTTACGAGCCATGGGCGTTGATATTATTGATCCTGTTTCACAAACCATAAAGCACCTCGGCAAAAAAGACGGACTCAGTAGTGATTCGCTGGCGGGGATAGTTCAGGATAGAAATGGTATAATATGGATCGGTTCAGGGTTTGGCGTTGATGACTGTGGACTTGAGCAACGGAACTATTACCCATTACACACAGAAGCAGGGATTAATACCGGCTGCTACTATAGCTATTTTGGAGGACAGGAAAGGGTTCATCTGGCGAGGTACTTATAGTGGCCTCAATATTCTTGACCCAATAAAAGGTATGAACAGGTCAGTTACCACTAGTGATGGTTTAGGTAATGATGTTGTGATTGCGATGGAAGAAGATAAGTTTGGCAGAATGTGGATCGGAAACTTCACTAATATCAATGTTATTGATGAACATGGTGCAACGGTACACCCATTGGGAACCACACAGATCATCAGCCTTATGGAAGATGAAGTAAACAACCTGTGGGTGGCTACCACAAACGGATTGTATATTGTAAATGCTCAAAGAAATACTGCGCACCTCCTTGATAAAGCGCATGGCCTTACCGATAATTTTGTACAGGCTTTTTTTAAAAGGAACGGGAAAATGGTGGTGGCTACCGATGGTGGTTTTAATATTATTGATCCCGTCAACAACACCATTACCAAAGCCGGAAAAAGAGAAGGGCTGGTAAGCGACACTGTCTATAATGCCTTCAGCGATTCCTACGGAAATATGTGGGTTACCAGTTCAAGCGCGGGTGTGGATCTCATTGATTCGGCGCACAACCTTACGCTTCGTACCGATGCAAATGGAGGCCTGAGTGATAATACCATCACTGATATGAGGCAGGGAAAAGATGGATTGATCTGGCTGGCCACGCAAAGAAGCGGTGTTGATGTAGTAGATATGGAGGCATGGTACTATCAGGTATATAAATGATCAGCCCGGATTACAGGACAATTGCCCGAAAGATGTTGCAGGAAGATGAGTATGGGCGAATGTGGATCGGAACCGATAAGGGAATTTATGTGGCAGATATAAAGAACGGCAAACTTACCCATATCGGCGTTAAAGAAGGTTTGTCAAACCCCGTAGTTACTTCAATTCTTGAATGGAAAGGAAGTATGGTAGTGTCTGGTAATAATAAGGTAAATATTATCACGGCTCCGGCTCCCGGGGATACTGCAACAAAATGGAACGTCTCTTTATTAGACAAATCAGGACGCCTGCAAAGAGCCAACATAACTTCATGGTTAACGGATTGCATCACCAGCGACGGAGAATTTTTATGGGGCGACAATGGCATTACTGTAATAAAAGATATCAGACCGGCGAAGGATTCAAGTTGCTACTTATATTACTAGTGTGAACGTTATGACCAAGCCTTTGTATTTCATTGATAAAAATAAACTGTCTTCTGTTGATACGTTGCGCGTTGCCGACACCGTTTCGGGCAAATCTAAAAGCCAATTGCTTAGCGCTTTTTATCCCGGCGAAATCAAATATAAATGGGATAGCGTGAGCGGGCCCTATAATCTTCCCGTCAATCTTACTTTGCCTTACAATGATAATTATTTACAATTTCATTTCGCGCGCAATAATCATTGGCCGGACTGATTCTGTTTGGTACACTTATGTACTTGAAGGAATTGATAAGAACTGGAGCGCGCCTACCATTAACAACGCTACAGAAAACTATCTCAATCTTGCCGCCCGGCCATTATACCTTCAAAGTAAGCAGTAAAGATGTGAACGGCCATTGGAGCAAACCGGCTTCACTTAGTTTCACCATTACGCCGCCATGGTATAATACCTGGTGGGCCTATACGCTGTATGTTTTAATTGGGCTCGGTCTGTTAAGGATATACATTGTATATCGTTCGCGTAAGCTGAGAAAGGAAAATAAAATACTGGAAGAAAAAGTGAAGCACCGCACTGAACAATTGCAGAAATCACTGGAAGATTTAAAGGCAACTCAATCTCAATTGATCCAATCAGAAAAGATGGCTTCACTTGGAGAACTGACGGCCGGAATTGCGCACGAAATTCAAAATCCGTTGAATTTTGTAAATAACTTTTCAGAAGTAAATTCGGAATTAGCCGATGAACTAAAAGAAGAATTGAATAATACCAATCTTTCTCCGGAGCAAAAATTACCTATTGAAGAAATTGCCAATGATATTAAGAATAACCAGGAAAAGATAAGTTTTCATGGTAAAAGGGCTGATTCTATTGTAAAAGGTATGTTGCAGCACAGCCGCAGCAGCAACGGGCAAAAAGAGCCCACAAATATAAATGCATTGGCTGACGAATATTTCCGTCTTGCTTATCACGGATTGCGGGCAAAAGATAAAGGTTTTAATGCTACAATGGAATCGGATTTTGATGAAAATGTCGGAAAAATCAACATTGTGGCGCAGGATGTTGGAAGAGTAATTTTGAATTTGATCACTAATGCATTTTACGCAGTAAAAGCAGCCAAAATGCAAAAGGGAAAGAATTATGAGCCAACGGTCAGCGTAAGTACCAGAAAAGAGAAAGGAAAGGTGTTGGTAATTGTGAAAGACAATGGTACCGGTATTCCGGAAAGTGTGAAAAGCAAGATATTTCAACCTTTCTTTACTACCAAACCTACCGGGGAAGGAACAGGATTGGGATTGAGCCTGAGCTATGATATCATTCAAACTCATGGAGGAGAAATCCGGGTGGAAAGCAAAGAGGGAGAGGGTACTGAATTTACGATTGAATTACCCGCCTGAATGTTTTAACATCAGGGCATTTTAATTTTGTTAATAATAGCAAATCTTATTTTTAAATTACAAGATGATGAAAATTTTAGTAGTTGATGACGAAAGAGATATCCAGACGCTTTTTGAGCAACGGTTCAGAAAAGAGATCAGGACGAAACAGGTGGAATTTGACTTTGCTTTTTCCGGCGAAGATGCCCTGAAATATCTTGATATTCACGAACAGGAAGCGGTGCTGATCCTGTCGGATATAAACATGCCTGGAATGAGCGGCCTGGAGCTGTTGTCACGCATCAAAAAAAGGCACCGTGAACCACCGCCGGTAGTGATGATGATCACCGCCTACGGTGATGCGGAGAATTATAAAACGGCAAAGGAACTGGGCGCAGACGAGTTTTTAACCAAGCCTGTTGACTTTAAAGTATTAAAAGAAAAATTAAATATAAATAGCTGATGTCAAAGATTTTGGTAGTTGATGATGAGTCAGACCTGGAAGTTTTGATAAAACAGAAATTTCGCCAGAAGATTCGTGAGCGGAAGTATGAATTTATTTTTGCTGACAACGGAAAGAATGCGCTGGAAAAACTGGAAGCAGATGAGGATATTGATGTGATGTTGAGCGACATCAATATGCCCATCATGGATGGCCTTACATTGCTCAGCAAATTGAACGAGCAACACAGTCTTGTTAAGTCGGTAATTGTTTCTGCGTATGGCGATATGGATAATATTCGCACGGCGATGAACCGCGGCGCTTTTGACTTTATTACCAAACCTGTAAATTTCGAGGACCTGGAACTGACGATGGAAAAAACATTAAAACAGGTGCGGCAGGTGAAAGAAATGATGAAAGCCATTAAGGAAAATAATATATTGAAAATGTATGTTGATGAAACGGTGCTTAACTTTATGAGCGGCCGTGAGTTTGAGAAGAGTTTGCTTCAGAATGAAACTATTGAAGTGTCTGTTGTGTTCATTGATATTTGCAGTTTTACTTCTATTAGCGAAAACGAAGCGCCTGATGTCGTCGTAAAATTATTGAACAGTTATTTTGATGTGATAGTGAAGGAAGTGATTGCCCAGGGCGGATATATTGATAAATTTATCGGCGACGCAGTGATGGCGGTTTTTAAAGGCGATTTTCATCTTGATCGGGCGATAGATGCCTGCCTTGCAGCACGAAGGCAAATTGAAAAATTGCCGAATGAATCAGGCGCAAAAAACTTTCATGCCGAATGTGTCGATCGGGATTAACAGCGGTGAAGTGGTAAGCGGCAATATCGGTTCTGCTGCTTTGAAAAGGCTTGATTATACCGTCATTGGAGACGCGGTAAACATGGCTCAGCGGCTGCAATCACTTGCAAAGCCCGGGCAAATCCTTATTTCAGAAGCCTCTTATCAAAAAGTGAAAGAATCATTTCAATTTAAAAAGGTCGGTGAGATGAACCTGAAAAATAAATCGGTTCCTGTAATGACTTACGAGGTTTTGAATTAAAGTGGAAGCAAAATTCAACACGACATTTTATCGATCAGGTTTACGCTAAAATAGAAAAGCGGGTTATTTATTCGTTTACTATTGTTGGGCATCATCTTTTTATGGCCAAAATGCGGGCTTAATGTTTGAACCTCTCAAAGTACAATCCACACAGTTTGGTTCATATGAGTCATAAAATGAAATGATGCCAAACGCGATCTGCAGAATATGGAATAGTAGGCAGCCCGGCACCATTTTTTTGAATTTCGCCAGGGTCATTAGCCAACGATAATGGTGGTGCACGCCATGTGATAATTCCAACCGGGTAGTTCGCTGTTATTTATGTATAGTCTTTTAACTTTTTCGTGGCTCACTTCCACATAGCCTATTGCAATTTCTGATGGATCAGTTGTGCAATGGATGTTGCCGGTTAATTCTGATGGTTGTGCCGCGAAAATAGAACCGATTTCTTCTGTATTTCTTTTCAACTTTTGCAGATAAGAATAGGCTTCTTTGCTCACGGAATACTGCCTCACATTGATACTGTACAGTACGCTCAATTTTTCCGATTCAGGTTCAATAAGCATAATTTGATGATAAATGAGGTTTCTGCTCAGTTTTTCTGACGAACCTACATTAACATTGGACGAATTAACGGTTTTCCAGCACCTGTAAATTGAAGTATCGATTCTTTGGTCAGGATAAGTATATGCTACGGCAACCGGAATATGGTGGCTGTCATAAACCCACTTGAGGGTACTGACATACCTTGAATGAAATTCCCATGTTTCCTCATACCTCCAATAATAATAGCCGGGTTGCACATTATCGTTATGAGTATTGATATAAATTTTTACGCCATCGCTGTTGCGCGTCCAACTCAGGCTGTCGATGCCGGGCGTAGTGCGGTAACTTGAAAAGTCAGAAACGTATTCTTTGCCATTTTGCGTTTTAATCCGGAGCCGGTATTTTTCAGTGCTGTCAAGTTGCAAAGGGGAGGATGTATAAACGCCGTCGCCGGTTTCATAAAGAGGAAACGTTTCATTGTTTTTTCCTTCAATATTAACCATCGCATTATGCTCGCGATCATCCCTTGTTGAATCGTCATAAATCTTAAGCGTGCGCGAAAGAGTAATCGTTGTTGGGCCGCCGTCGCTGTTGATAAATCCTTCAACCACCAGGTAGCCGGTTTTCGGCGAGTCCACAGAGGACGATATTCGATCTTACAGCCCGCAATAAAAGGCCCAGTCACAAATAAAAAATATAGAATTTTTTTTAGCTTCACCTGTTTAGTGAAATTAAGGTCAAATGAAAACACTACGAAAAGATCGCGCTTTTTACTTTCCTGTTTCATATAATTTTTTACGAATTCGGTTGCAAGGAAAACAGAAATCGTGATTCTTTGTTTGTTTATTGCTTCAACTGCCCATCCCCGCTTACGGCCAGAAATCCGGTTTTATAGGAGAGCCATATAACCTGCAATCCACGCAATTGATTTCAGGTGTTGCATAAAACGATTTTATGCCCAATCCGTCAGTCTCGTAGACGGTTGTCGGATACAGGTCTGAGTGATCCCTCAGGGAAGAAGGGCTATTTCCCACAATTTGTTGCGCACATTGCATTTTATATCCCCATCCGGGCACGTCATCATTGCTGATGAATAACCTTTCACTTTGCTTTTCCTGGCTTACCTCCACAAAGCCAATTACGGTTTCCGAAGGCGCGGTGAGGCAATGAATATTCCCTGTTAGTTCGGACGGCAACGGCCCCGTAATAGAGCCAATTTCTTCTGAATTTGTTTTCAAAATTTTGAGGTAATCGTAATTCTCTTTGCTTATGGCATATTGAAATACTTTAATACTGTATAATACACTTAATTTTCGCGATTGTGGCTCTATCAACATAATGGGGAAATAGATCAGGTTACGGTTTAATTTTTCGGAAGACCCAATGTTAATATTTGAAGAGGTCACATCCTGCCAGCACCTATAAAGAGCTGTATCGGGAAGCTGGTTCTGGTTTCTGTACCCCACTCCAAATGGTATGGGATTGCCGGGGCTATAGAAATATTGTATTGTGCTGTAATAAGTAGAATGAATTTCCCATGTCTCTTTGAAGTTCCAGTTATAATATCCGGGCTGCACCTTGTCATCGTGCGTACTGATATAAATTTTTACACCATTATTATCCCGTTTCCAACTCAGGCTGTCAATATCCGGTGTGGTACGGTAGCTTGAATAATCAGATTCATATTCTTTTCCAAATTGCGTTTTTATTTTAAGCCGGTATTTTTCAGTGCTGTCGAGTTGCAAAGGTGAAGAAGTATAAACGCCATCACCAGTTTCATAAAGAGGGAAAGTTTCATTGTTGAATCCTTCGATATTTACGATTGCATTATGTTCCCGGTTGTCTCTTGTTGAATCGTCATAAATCTTAAGCGTGCGCGAAAGAGTGATGGTGGTAGGTCCGCCGCCACTATTAATAAACCCTTCAACCACCAGGTAGCCGGATTTAGGTGATTCTACAGAAGGGCGATATTCGATCTTACAACCGGTTATCAAAAAGCCAAATAAAAAGAAGAAAGTTAAAGACTTTAATATTCTCATTGCTAAACTGGTAAAAAATTCAAGCGGGTAATAAACTTCCTGAAAGTTAGCAATCTTTTATTTTATAAATTCTTATTATTTTTTTGTGACTGGATTGGAAAGAAAATGGAAATTAATTGTATTTGTTGGTTTACTGGTTTTTAAAAAGCATTTTCTTGTTTATGGCCAGAAAGAAGGTTTCACATTCGATCCGCGAAGCGTACAATCCATGCAGTTCGGATCAGGGGTAGCGAAAAAAGAAACAATTCCGATATAGTTTACCTGGAAAGGGACTGTCGCGAATAGGCCACTGGCCTTTTCCCTAGGTCGGCAGGATTATTTTGAAAAAGATATTCAGCACATCCATCATCATAATTCCACCCGGGCACTTCTTTGTTACTGATGAAAATACTTTCTTGTTTTTCCTGGCTCACTTCAACAAAGCCTATGGCCGTTTCTGATGGGTTGGTGGTGCAATGGATGTTCCCGGTAAGTTGGGATGGTTGCGCGGCGAAAATAGAACCAATTTCCTCGGTGTTCTTTTTCAATTTTTGAAGATAAGAATACGCTTCTTCACTAATCGAATATTGTCTCACTTTTATAAAATATAAAACACTTAATTTTTCATCAGCAGATGGTATCGTCATTATCGGAAAATAAATATGATTGCTGCTTAGCATTTCTGATGAACCGATAATGATGTTGGATGAATTGACCGTTTTCCAGCAATTTTTAGCGATGAGTCGATGCTTTTGTCGGCATTTTTGTATCGAACACCGGTAACCAACTGAGTGTCAGGATCATCAATCTAACTCCAATTGGCTGTAATACGCGGCATGAAATTCCCACGTTTCTTCATACTTCCAATCGTAATACCCGGTGCTATTCTGATCGTTGTGCGTATTGATATAAATTTTTACCCCGTCACTATTTCGTGTCCAGCTAAGACTGTCAATATCCGGTGTGGTTCGGTAAGCCGAAAAATCAGACACATATTCTTTCCCATCCCCGGTTTTTATTTGCAAGCGATATTTTTCATTGCTGTTCAATTGTAACGAGTCGGAAGTATACACGCCGTCTCCTGTTTCATAAAGCGGGTAACTATCGTTGTTTTCTCCTTCAATATTTACCATCGCGTTATGTTCACGATTGTCAACTACCGAATCATCATAAATTTTTATGGTGCGCGAAAGTGTGATCGTAGTCGGTCCGTTGCTATTAATAAAGCCTTCCACCACTAAGATAGCCTGTGGCGGGTGATGACACTGAAGGACGGTATTCAATTTTACAACTGCTTGCAAAAAGTTCGATAATCAAAAAGAAGAACAAAGATTTTTTTAGTTTCATGCTTTTAAAACGTTGATAAATAAATGCAAACAGGTATCTAACCTGTATGGAAGATAGTATCTTTTACCTTAAACTACTATACCTTTTTGATGGAAGTCCTGAATCTTACATGAAGTTGATACCTGGAAAATAAAAATCAGTCTTATTTATTGGTTTACTACGGGTCATTCCCGGATTAAGGCCAAAAATCGGGTTCTATATTGGATCCGTGAAGCGTGCAATCCACACAGTTTCTATCTGGCGAGAATAAAATGATATGATTCCGATTTCTGCCCATGGTCTCGAAGGGTACAGTTGGTAGTCCCGTAGATTCAAGTGCGCCGATGGCTCCGGGGCTGTTTGCGACGACTTGTACAAGACAGGGCATCTCATAGTTCCAGGCCGGCACTTCACTGTTTTTTATGTAGATTCTATTTTGCTTCTCCTGGCTAACTTCTATAAAACCAATTGCCGTTTCCGAAGGATTGGTGATGCAATGAATATTGCCGTAAGTTGAGATGGTTGTGCTGCGAAAATAGAACCAATTTCCTCTGTATTTTTTTTCAGTTTTTGAAGATATGAATAAGCTTCCGGCTAATCGCGTATTGTCTTACTTTGATAGTATATAAAACACTTAACTTTTCATCGGCGGCGGGTATTGACATGATTTGAAAATAAATGTGGTTGCTACTAAGTTTTTCGGTTGATCCGAGAATAATATTGGACGAAGTTGTATGTTTTCCAGCATTTGTAGATAGAGGTGTCATAATGTTTATCCGGGAAACTTATATTCCACTCCTACGGGATTATGCCCGGCTGAAAATCCATTTTAATGAGGTGATATACCTGGAATGAAATTCCCAGGTTTCCTCATACTTCCAATTGTAATAACCGGGGTTCACCTGGTCGTCATGTGTATTGATATAAATTTTTACTCCATCGACATTTCGTTGCCAACTCAGGCTGTCAATATCCGGTGTGGTTCTGTAAGCCGAAAAATCAGATGCATATTCTTTTCCATCGCCGGTTTTTATTTTTAAACGATATTTTTCATTGCTGTTCAATTGTAACGAGTCGGAAGTATAAACGCCGTCTCCTGTTTCATAAAGCGGGTAACTATCATTGTTTTCTCCTTCAATATTTACCATCGCGCTACGTTCACGATTATCAACTACTGAATCATCATAAATTTTAATCGTGCGGGAAAGGGTGATGGTAGTAGGGCCATCGCTATTGATAAAGCCTTCCACGACAAGATAGCCGGTGGCGGGTGATGTTACTGAAGGACGGTATTCAATTTTACAACCATTTGAAATGATGATGATTAAAATGCAAATCCCTGGTAATTTTATTCTCATATTTCGAAATTAACAACAGAACCGGCAAATAGTTTTGATGATCCGGTACGCTTATTCTTCCGCATTCGATTGGCGGAAAGAGAAAAATAAACACCAATAAATTTCTTTTAAAGTTACAAGAGTTTTATCGTTAGACGATTAAAGTAAAATTTCCTTAATTTAGAAGGATGGTTTAAAACACGGTTGATTTAAAAATACCCGAAGTTTTGACCCACGAGACCGAAATTTTTTCTGTGATATTTTTTATTACCCGGATTAAGGTTACTAAATAAAATTCAGTGTTTTTTGTTGCTTTACTGATTGGGAGACTTGATTAACACTACCGTAATCAACCGGACTGTATCTACAACGATTGAAATAAGTGAAGAAAGGCAGTTAGAATAATTTCTAAAATCATTCGATAAATTATGTATGCTACTTCTTTCCTGTTTCGTCTTGCAAAAATTGTTGCCGTGTCAGCAATCGGCTTGTTGGCTTTGCTGATCACTTTCAATAATATTACCGATTACTTCAGCAACTATCTTTTTGTAGAACATGTCCTTAACATGGATACCACCTTCCCGCAAAGCCATCTTCATTACCGCAGCATTCAAAGTGTTTTTCTCTTTCATGCTTTCTATATTTTAATTATCGCTATGGAAGCATTCATGGCTTTTTGCTGTATAAAAGGAAGCTGGCGTATGGTCAAAAACTTAAAAAAAGATTCTGTTGTTTTTCATGATTCAAAAAACTGGGCAGTTGCGGGTATATTGATTGGAATACTTATTTGGTTTGTCGGTTTTGAAGTAATAGGGGGAGAATGGTTTGCTATGTGGCAAAGCGTTACCTGGAACGGATTGGCTGCTGCAGAAAGAGTGCTTGGCTTTTTGGTGGCGATACTTATCTTATTACAATTGAAAGAATAAATTAAAACATAATAGGAATAATGGAAGTGCATCACCACCCACACGTAGAAAAAAAGGATTCAAAGAATATTTTTTGGAGTTCTTAATGATATTTCTTGCAGTAACATTGGGTTTTTTTGCAGAGAATGTCAGGGAGAAATTAACGGAAAAACATAATTCAAGGGAATACGCAAAATTGCTGGTGAATGACCTTACTGAAAATCTGGCTGAGTTCAACAGGACTGACCATGTTTTAAAAAAAATTATTAATTGTGGAGATAGCCTGTCTGACCTTATCCATTCAAATGACATACAAAAAATCCCGGCCGGTAAATTATATTATTACGAATATTGGTCCGGTTGGCAATGGAAAGTAACGACAAGGGATGCTACTTTTAAACAACTGGAAAGTTCGGGTGCTCTGCGATATCTCGGCAAGGCAACTTTGATAAAAAAGATTCTGGATTACGAGGAGTCAACAAGAATTGTTTCATTGCTTGAAGGCAATATGGAATTACAAAAAAACGATAACTGGAACCTGGTTCAAAAGGTCTTTGATGTATCCTATTTCAGGGTTCTTCAGACGATTGGAGCGGCTGCAAGGGATTCTTCATCGCAAACATACCAATCGGATGTCGGCCGTCTTGATTCGTTCGTGAAATCAAATTATCCGCTACTCACGTATGATAAAAATACATGGATGGAGTTGAGTAACCGGGCATCGACATCATCGGATGGTTACAGAAATTTATTGAAGGCCGTTAACCACACAAAAATACAGGCACAGAAAGCTATAGCCGCATTGAAAAGAGAATATTAATTTAATTTTTATGGAAGTACTTCGCCATCTGCAAGAAGGAAAAATCTTTCAAGGGATATTTTTGGTAATGCCTGGTGATATTTCTACAAAATAAAATTTGCCTTTCTTTGTTGCTTTACTGTTTAGTAAAAAAAATGATGACCGGCAAAAACAAAAAACTTTCAACTCACTTTAATTTATTCCCGTAACCTATCTTTATCCAATGTATCATAAGACGTTTTTGCTTATCGTATTTACTGCGTGTACGCTTGGCTGTTATAGCCAGCAAAATGATATTTTTGAGCCTGATTCTGTAAGAAAAAAAATTGAAGCGGTAGAAATTCACTCAAGCCTGCATGTTGATGGCTTGCTGAATGAGGCAGAATGGAAATTGGCCAAACCATCGCCACAGTTTGTTGAAATAGAACCTGTGCAGGGAAATCCTCCCGGAGAGCCAACGGACGTAAAGGTTTTGTACAACCGGCAGTTCTTATACTTCGGCATTTTTGCACATGATTCCCTGGGAAAGAAAGCGCTTCGCTCCACAGATTTTAAAAGAGATTTTGATGACAAGAGCCGTGACCTGGTGGGTATCGCTTTTGATTGTTTCAATGATAAGCGAAATGCCATGTCGTTTGTTACCGATCCTTACGGCGTGCAGCGCGATTTGTTATCTTTCGATGATTTATACTATGATGTGGACTGGAACGGACTTTGGAAGGTAAGAACCAGCCGCACCGATTCGGGGTGGTATGCAGAAATCGCGATTCCATGGGAAACTTTGCGCTATCCCGAACAGCGACTCTCTGCAGCAATGGGGATTGAGCATTTACCGCAACCGGAGGATCACGAATGAGATCACTTCGTTTTCTCCTTACCCGCGCGTTTTTACATCGCTCCGCATGAGTTACGCCGGTGTATTAACCAATTTAAAACCACCTCCGCCCACCACTAATATCCGTTTTGAACCTTACGCACTTTCTTCTTATGACCATTATAGCGGGTTTGATTCTACAGTGAAAAAGAATGAAACCAATTACAAATTTGGCGGCGATCTTAAATGGGCAATTGATCCTAATTCAGTTTTGGATCTTACGGTAAACACTGATTTTGCGCAGGCAGATGCAGACCAGCAGGTAAATAATGTCACGCAGTTTTCCGTTTTTTTTCCGGAGAAAAGACAATTCTTTTTGGAGAATGCTTCCCTGTTTGGCGTTGGAATTTCGCAGTTTCCTAATGGTTCCGGAGGCCAGATGCGCGTGCAGCCTTTTTTTAGCAGAAGCATAGGGCTTGATAGTTTGGGAACGCCGATACCGATAGAAGCCGGAGGAAGGTTTGTGCATCGCTCTACAAAAGCAAATTATGGTGCTATCTTGATGCGGCAACGTTCTTCAGATAACAGTCCTGCCACCAATTTTTTTGTTGGCCGTTACTCTGAGAACATCGGCGCCAATAGCCGTTTGGGAGGATTGGTAACGGTAAAGAACCAGCCTGGTAATACTAATATTGTAAGCACCATTGACGGATTTTTCAGGCTTGGTGAATCGCATTCCCTGAATACCTTGCTGATGCATTCTGCCAACACGCAAAAAGGTAAAAATGGTTTTGCTGGTTTTGCCCAATATATTTATTCAACCAACCACATGGAAATATGGTTAACGCAATCAGTGGTAACAAAAGATTTCGATCCGGAAATGGGATTTGTATCACGCACGGATGTGATAGGAACCACTCCTGGTATGAATTGGTATTATCGTGGAAAAAGGCTGCCTTTCAAAAAAGTGCTTCGCGCTTTTGAGCCGGGGTTTCTCCCCGAGTTTTACTGGCAGGCTTCTACCGGTAGATCAATAGAACGGACCTTTTTATTTTTTCCTGTGTGGCTTAATTTCCAAAGTGGCGCCTATTTTGGATATGCTTTCGATCCGCAGTTTGAGAGACTAACGGCACCCTTTGACCCGCTCGGAGTGCATATCGAAGCCGGAGTTTATAATTATACAAACCAACAGATCTACTTTACGTCTGATCCTTCAAGAATTATCAGTATGTAACGGCATTTACATGTGGGGAAATTATTTTAATGGCAAATTGAATTCCGGCGATTGGAACTTACAGTTCGCGCCAATTCCCCAGGTTTCACTGACCGGAAGATTTAACCGTAATCGTTTTATAAAAGTAGGAACCCCTGCAACTTCCACTACTATTGATTTGTACGGCCTCCAGGCACGATTTGCTTTAAACCCGCGTTTGCAACTCATCGGCTTTTATCAAAAAAACTCAACTAATAATTCTGAGAATTATAATATTCGTTTGTCGTGGGAATATATGCCGCTGTCTTACGTTTATCTTGTGCTGAATCACTACGGGTTTACGACACCACAGCAAAAAACACAAATGGAAGATCACGCGATTGCCAAGATCAGTTTTTTGAAACAGTTTTAAAAAGCCCGGATAGTAAACAAATAAATTACCCGGATTTTTATTTTGTTTTTTACGGCAAAGGTTAAATATGCGTTATTCCTTCAAACTTCTCAAATAGGCAATGCTTTTTGGCACCTGTTCATCTACATGATTACTTTCATCTTCAATAAAGTAATGTTTGATGCCTACTTTCCTGGCTTCTTTTAATATTGCAGGAATATTGATTTCTCCCGTTCCAAGCACTACATCGTTTTCCTGTGAAGTGCCGCCGGAGAGATCTTTCTTTGTTCCTTTTCTAAGATCTTTTAAATGCATCAGCTTCCATCGGTCGCCATATTTTTTAAGGAGGGCAACCGGATCGCCGCCGCCAAATTGTACCCACAAAATATCCATTTCAAAAGACACATATTTCGGGTTGGTATTTTTAATAAGGTAGTCCAGCAGAGTCCCATTTTGGTAAGGTTGAAATTCGTAACCATGGGCGTGGTAACAAAAGGTAATGCCACTGTCTTTTAAAATCTTGCCGGCTTTGTCAAAAACTTCCACGGCATTTTTTGCATTCTCCAAAGTAAATCCTGAATTAGCGTGCGGTATCCATGCACACATTACATACTTGGCTCCAAGACTTTTTACCGTATGCGCCACTTCTTCGGGAGATTTTACCAGTTCCCCATAATCGGCACCGGTAGAAATAATCTTGATTCCTCTGTCGCTACACAATTTCTTAAATTTCCCGGCAGGCATATCATAACTCCCGCCTTCATATTCTGTAAATCCCAATTGCTGAATGGTATCAAGCGTTTTGACAATGTCTTTCGGAAAACTGTTACGATAGGTGTACGATTCAATACCAAGCGGCGCGGTGTATAAATGTTTTTGGGCAACAGCCGGAATGCCTGCTGTTAGGACAAACAATACGGCAAGAATAAAATATTTTTTCATAGTAAAAAAGTTTCGTATAAGATTTCCTGCGTTCTTCGCCACAGGATCATGCAATCGTCTGTTAATTATAAATGAAGATAATAAAAGGATAAAAGAACCGTTGAATTATTTTCACTAGGGACGCAATAAAATCACAGAAAAAGAAGTTTTATAATATTCAAAATACAAATTGAAAATTCTATTTTCCGCCACAAACTAATTGATTTATGAATAAATTACTTCTTGTTTTTTTCCTCGCATTTTATACCAGCACAGGTTTTTCACAGGACTCTTACGTAACATTAGACGGGCAAACAATAAACGGCTCTGTAGAGAATAACAGGGAATGGTTAAAGAATCCGTTAAGTGTGGTTTTTGCAAAATCTGATGGATCCACCGTTACGTTAACTCCTGAAAACTGTAAAAGTTTTACCGCAGGGATTGATTCTTATTTGAGCTTTCATGGAATGAGAGTAGCCAATACGGATAACGTGCTTTCGACTCATAACGATGATGGAGCAGTAATGATCAAAGACACTGTCAATGCTTTTTTAAGACAGATCTATCAATTTGACGGATATACTTTATACGAATTATACGATAACCAGAGGATCAATTTTTACGTGGACAAAGATGGGAAGATGAAAGAGCTCGAATATTATGAGTCGATAAAGGATGGCAATGTAGATCCCTATAATTTATATAAAGCTTATTTGTACCAGCAATTTTCCGCCAAAGAGGTAAAAAATTTCCAGGAGAAATTAAAAGACCTGCGTTATAAAGAGAATGACTTGTACAATTTTTTTGCAACAGTTCTCGACGATAAATCGCACACAACAGAAAAGTTAAGAAATAAATATCCTTCTGAAACATTAGTGGGCGTGGGAGGTAGTATAAATTCAGCAACGATGCATAGTTGGAGTACTTATCCGACGTATCATCAATCCACGTTTTCACCCTCTGTTGAATTTGGGTTAAGGCTTTATAGTCAAAGAAATTTTGGTAAATTTTTCTTCCAGCCAACCTTAGGGGTAATGCCACTTTCAAGCACTTTTGCGGCACCCAATATTAAGACAAAAGTAGTTAAGGCGACAGAAGTAAATGTAGCTATAGGAGCCGGGTATATGATTTTAAAAAAGCATGATATTTCTGTATACGCTAATGGAGCAGCCGTGCTTAGCATATTGGCTAATTATGAAACAAAGCAGGGAGATGGAAAAAATGTTGGTACAGATGGTTCCGATGCCAGAATCACCGCACAGGCAGAATTGGGCGTTATTATTAAGCGTAATATAAATATTTCGGTCAGAAACAATTTTCCTATACGTATCATCTTCCCGGCGAACACCAATTATACCTATAAAGTAAGCCAGTTATCTTTGGCAATACGATATGCGTTTATTCATGGGCATAAGAACTAAATGAATGCATTTAGATCTCAGTAAACCAACAAATAAAACGGATTTTTATTTTCACAGCCACCTCCTTACCCGGTTTTGATAATCTGCATACTGGCCTCCAAATCTGCGTAATAAATATTTTTCTTCACGCATGATCACGTATTGCTGAATAATTAAAACCAGGATTGGTAACAAAATAAGATTATACCAATTGCCTAAAAAACAGGTAAGTCCCAAATAAAGAAACAAAAGGCTCAGGTACATTGGATTCCGGGTAAACCTGTAAAGGCCTGTTGTTTGTAATGAAGATGCAGGTTTTATGGTAATTATCGTGTTTTTTGAAATAAAGAATTGCCTCAGGCTACTTATACTAATTATTATGGAAAGAAAAATTAAGAAGACGCCTGTGATCTTCGCAATCGAAGTTTCAAAAAAAGAAACATCCAAAGGAACTGCTTTTTGAATAAAAACTGCAGCCACAAAAAAAGCTGCATAAAGCAGGGGAGGAGGAATTTTAACACCGGGATTATCTGTTGATTTCATGCTGCGTTGTTTTTGATTTATTTCAAAATTAACAGAAGCACGACTGATAGCTTTGGTAAAAAAACGACATTTTACCCGGTAGGAAAATCACTGTAGCCACTTGTGGGCTGCAGGTAAAAGCGGCTTGGAGGAAATTCGGCAAATTCTTTAAACTCGTGAAGGATATGCGATGAATCGGTATATCCTGATTCAATGGCAATTTCTGCCCATGTTTTTTCAGGCCATTCATTTTTTATGCTCATTGCATTTTCAAAACGCACGATCCTGATAAATAGTTTTGGAGAGATACCAACTCTTGTTTTAAAATTGCGCTCAAACTGCCGCAAACTAAGGCACGCCAAACAGGCCCATTTTTCAAGTGAGAAATTATTGGCTGCATCCGACATTTGAATCGCTATAACATCTATTGGTTCTTCGGGACGGCATTTCTCGTCAAATTTTTTTTCGATAAAACCAATTACCAGTCTAATAATTTCATCATAAGAACCCGCTTTCTTTAGCTGAGCCAGCATTTGAATGGCTTCTTCCCCCCAAAAAGTGGTTGCATCTAATCCGCTGTTTACCGTTTGCTCCATATTGATACCCAACAATCGATAAGTACCTGTTGGATGAAAGGAAACTTTTACCATAAGATGATCGCGTCCAAATAACAAGCCAACCGGTTTATACTTCGGTCCGGTTACTATAACCTGCGGAGCAGGAATTTCTACTTTTTCTGCGGGCACAACTTTAACGGGGTCGTTCACATAGAAATAAAGATTTTGTTCCCTGTTAGCCAGGCAGGTAATAAAGGGTGCGGGAAGATCTTTCTCCTCGTCCCAATTTGCATGGTAGATTTGAAACTCCCTGATGATAGTACAAAGGGATTGCGACGGTGAGTATCTTTTAAAAAAAGGCAAGATTCTTTTTAAATAAAGTTAATGCAAGTAACGGTTGCTGATTAAAAAAAAATGTAATTTTAAAATTAATGTCACCCATCACCATCACGGATTTAAGAAATGTTGTTGCATTAAGCGACCTGCCGGATGAGCATCTTCAATGGATACTCGATCATTCTGAATATCATGAATATGAAGATGGAGACTTCGTAGCCAAATATGGAGACAAAGCCGAAGTGATGTGGTTTTTGCTCGAAGGAACGATCTCATTTTATATGAATATAAATGGGCAACAGGTTTATTATTATACTTTCGAAAATACTTCTTCTATTGGTGGTGTGGGAGGTCTAATACCTTATTCAAGATTGAAAATCCATCCCGGGTATTCTTATGCCAACGGACATGTGAGGTTGCTTCGTTTTCATAAAGATCATTTCCAGGAACTTGAACAACTTAACCCTGCTTTTATTCAGAAATTGATAGGATATATGACGGAGCGCGCCCGTGCCTTTGCCACCACTAAATTGCAACGCGAAAAAGTGAATGCTCTCGGTAGCCTTGCAGCAGGTATTGCGCATGAATTGAATAATCCTGCCGCTGCCATTAACAGCACTTCACGCGAACTGGCCAGCAGGCTTAGCCGCAATTACGAACTTACCGAGAAATTACTTGTTGCAAATTTGAACGCGGCGCAATTGCAGGAAGTCAGGAACCTCGTGCAAAAAAAAGAAATCGAGTGGCCAAATTTACAGAAACGAACTGCGCTTCAACGTATGAGATCGGAAGATGAAGTATCGGATTGGTTGGATACTTTGCATGTACCCAATAAGGCCGACGTGGCGGAAACTTTTTCAGAATTTGGATTTTCAACAGAAGAACTTAAAGCCCTGGCGGGCAGTATTGAAAAAGACGCTTTTGTAAGTGTAGTTGAATGGCTCGATAATCTATTGAGCTCTCACAAAATCATTAAAGACCTTGATGAGGCTTCGTCGCGTATTTCTAATTTGGTAGGGGCTATAAAAAGCCATGTGCACATGGATCAAACCAATGAAATGCAACCAAGCGATATTCATAAGGATATTGAAAATACACTGACATTACTTGGTTATAAACTGCGTGAAAAAAATATCACCGTCAGGAAATTGTTTTATGAAAATCTCCCCCACATCCCGGTTTATATTGGCGAACTGAACCAGGTGTGGACGAACCTGATTGACAATGCAATTTTTGCCGTCCCAAAAGGCGGTGATATTGTTATTGAAACCAGCCGGGATGATAAAAATATTTTCGTAAAAATAATTGATAACGGATCGGGAATTCCTAAAGAAATTCTTTCCCGGATTTTTGATCCTTTCTTTACAACAAAAAAAGTAGGAGAGGGAACCGGTATCGGTCTCGACCTAGTGCAAAGAATTATTAACCGCCACAACGGTGAAATAAAAGTAAATTCAATCCCGGGACAAACCGCATTTACCGTTTGTATTCCATTGACACAGGATAAAAAGAGCAACCAATGAAACTCCCTTTTATAATACTTGTAGATGATGACGAGCAGGTGCTTCACGCTATTACCCGCGATATGAAGTTGCACTACAATCAAAAATACAAGATTCTCAGTACAGCTTCCGCCAATGAAGGCCTGGAGATAATGGCAGAATTGAAAAATACCGGGGAAACAGTGGCGTTGTTCCTCGTTGACCAGCGAATGCCTGAAATGGAGGGCGTGGATTTTTTACAGAAAGCGACAAAAATTTACCCGGAAGCCAAGCGCATGTTGCTCACCGCTTATTCAGATACGGTGGCTGCCATAAAAGCAATTAATGTAGTGCAACTCGATTATTATCTTACCAAACCGTGGAGCCCTGCCGATGAAAAGCTTTATCCTGTTGTCAGCGATCAGTTGGATGATTGGGAAAGCCACTACACGCCGGATTTTAAAGGTATCAAATTAGTGGGTTACCAATTTTCCCCTAAATCACACGAGATTAAAGATTACCTGGCGGGAAATCTCATTCCTTACTGTTGGTATGATATCGAAAATAATCCTGAAGCGAAAACACTTGTTGAAGTAAACAACTTAACACACGAAGACTTACCGCTGATCATATTCGAAGACGGCCACTGTTCTACCAAACCTTCCATCAGGCAAATAGCCGAAAAAATAGGTTTAACCACCCGGGTAAAAAATGAAGTGTATGATGTGGTCATACTTGGTGCAGGTGCCCGCGGGACTTGCGGCAGCTGTATATGGCTCCTCGGAAGGATTAAAAACATTGTTAATTGAAAGGCGCGCTCCTGGAGGACAGGCAGGTACCAGTTCGCGAATTGAGAACTACCTTGGTTTTCCATCAGGATTAAGCGGGGCTGATCTTGCGCGACGCGCAATCACACAAGCTTCCAGGCTTGGCGCGGAATTTTTTTCGCCCAGAACCGTTTGCAGTATCAAATTAAAAGATGGGTATAAAACGGTTGTGCTTGATGATGGCCAGGAAATTGTGAGCCGTGCTTTAGTGATTACTACAGGAGTTGATTACCGTAAACTGGAAGTAAAAGGAATAGAAAGCTTTACCGGGGCAGGCGTCTATTACGGAGCATCAATTACCGAAGCGAATGTCTTTAAAGGGAAAGATGTCTTCATTGTCGGAGGTGGAAATTCAGCAGGTCAATCTGCTTTGTATTTATCAAAGTTTGCAAAGAACGTTTACATGCTCATTCGCCACGATCAGCTCACAGCTAATATGTCTTATTATCTTGTTAACGAGATTGGAAATACAGCTAATATAAAAGTTTTAGCCAACAGTGAAGTTGTGGAAGCCTGTGGTGAAAGTTATCTTAATACGCTTGTTGTAGTCAACCGAAAATCCGGCGAGAAAACAAATTATCCGGCTGACGGACTTTATATTTTTATAGGTGCAAAACCATATACAGATTGGGTACATCCGGACATCATTAAAAATGAAAAAGAATTTATCGAGACCGGCCGCAATCTTACAGCTTATGAAGCATTCCCAAAAATCTGGAAACTCAAACGCGATCCCTTCCTACTTGAAACCAGCTGCCCGGGCATCTTTGCGGCCGGCGATGTACGTGCCGGTGCCATGAACCGCGTAGCTTCCGCTGTGGGTGAGGGTTCTATGGCTATAAGTTTTGTGCATAAATATTTGCAGGAAATATAAATACCGGTAAACTAACAAATTTCCCGCAATTATATTTTAAATCACTAAGGGCGCATCATATTGTTTTTGCCCATCATTCCGTTCTGCATCATCTCTCCGTGGCTTTGCATCATATTTTGCATCATGCCGATCATTGAAGGATGTTGCAACATCATGTTAATCATCATGCGACTGGTACTGCTATCACGGGATGCATAATTCATCATGCTTTGCATCAAGGCGTGGTTTTGCGTCATCATTTGTAGGGCTTGTTGATTGTTCACCATGTGGGTCATCATGTTGTTCATCATTTGTGGATTGTGAACAATTGTATTCATCACATTGTTCTGTGTAGCCTTGTCATTTAATAATTTTTCGGCAGAAGGCGTTTGTCCCTGTGCGCATGAGGATAATGAAAATACGATTGCTATTACCCAGGGAATTAATCTTAGATTTTTCATAATTAATCTTTTACGGTTATTGAACCTGTTTTATCAGGTTCTTTTTTTCTTCATACTCGGTTTTGTCAATCTCACCTTTGGCAAACCTTTCATTTAAGATATCCATTGCAGAATTTTTTCTGCGTGCCCCGGGAATATTCCATGGTGTGACAAATATCCAAATGAGAAGTATTATCCACACTATCCACCAGATAAAATTCATTCCCCAAAACATTCCGTTGTTTATACTCCACATGATTATTGCTTTTTAAGATTTAGAATGCTATAAAAAGTCCACAAATTTCCTGCCCACAAGCCACTATTAGCTTACATATCGTGTTAAAAAATTGCAATAGCCAATATGATTCTCATCATGAAACAGAATTAAGGCCTTTTCATATTTTGAGGTGGTAAAACCATGCACCGGTAAGTCAATACATTTTTACAAATCCTATTTTAATTGGTAGTAGGGAAATTGTGCTTTTCGTTACTTACTTTTTTATTCCAGGAAAAACTAAATGGTTATTTTTGATACAAACGTCTGATATGAAGAAATTGTTCTTTCTTTTTTCACTTACTATTTTTTTGGGATATACCCAGGCACAGCGAATTCATTCTTTATTTGATGCATCCTGGAAGTTTCATCGTGGCGATATTGCTAATGCTGAAGAGGCAAACTTCAATGATCAAACCTGGCGCACGCTTGATTTGCCGCACGACTGGAGTATTGAAGATTTGCCGAACCAATCTGATTCTGTCATCGGTCCTTTTTCTGCAAAAAGTATCGGCGCCACGGCTACCGGTTATACGGTTGGCGGAATTGGCTGGTATCGAAAAGGTTTCAAACTCAATAATGTCGCCGGCAAAGAAGTTGTTATTTATTTCGATGGTGTGTATATGAACAGTGATGTGTACATCAACGGTCATTTTCTCGGCAATCACCCTTATGGTTATACGCCGTTTAGTTACATCCTCACGCCTTATTTAAAAAAGAACGGGGGCGAAAATGTTTTAGCCGTAAAAGTAAATAACGAAGGAAAGAACAGCCGTTGGTACAGTGGCTCAGGAATTTATCGTCATGTATGGCTAACCGTTATACCGCAGTTACACCTGGCGCAGTGGGGCGTTTTCATAACAACACCTCAGGTGAATGATAAAATGGCCACAATACGGGTGAATTCAAAAGTGGTGAATGATGATGCCGGAGAAAAAAAAGCAATCCTTCGTACAAGTATTTTTGATAAAACAAATAAAAAAGTCGCTGAAACTGAAAAAGAAATTTCTGTTGCCGGAAATAATTCTTCAAACCCGGAAATGGTCGAAATATCGCAAATATTCCGGGTAAGTGCGCCACATCTTTGGTCACCGGATAATCCCTGGTTGTACCACGCCGTATCAGAATTGATTGTAGATAACAAAGTCGCTGATCGAGTGACCAATAATTTTGGTATTCGTTCGATAGATATTTCTGCTGAACATGGCTTTTTGTTGAATGGCAAACCCATTTTGCTTCGCGGCGGTTGCGTGCATCATGATAATGGTCCGCTCGGTTCTGCCACCATTGACGCGGCAGAAATAAGAAAGGTGCATTTACTAAAGTCGTTTGGCTTTAATGCGGTGCGTACCAGCCACAATCCGCCGTCACAACAGTTTTTAGATGCCTGCGACAGTATCGGGATCATTGTTATTGATGAAGCTTTTGATCAATGGGAGCGTGGGAAAAATCCGCAGGATTATCATTTGTATTTTGACACCTCCTGGAAAAAAGATATTGATGCAATGGTACTACGCGACCGCAATCATCCGGCAGTTGTATTTTGGAGCATTGGAAACGAGATCAATGAAAGAGCCGATTCGTCCGGTCTTGTAATTGCAAAAAATCTTCGTGATGAAGTCAAATCTTTTGATAGTACGCGTCCTGTCACAGAAGCCATCTGTCAGTTCTGGGATCACCCGGGATACAAATGGGATACCACTGCATCAGCTTATGCGCTTCTTGATGTGGGCGGCTACAATTACTTGTGGAAAATGTATGAATCAGATCATGTAAAATATCCCGGACGGGTGATGATGGGCACAGAAAGTTTTCCTATGGAAGCGTTTGAAAACTGGCAGCAGGTAAAAGAACATCCGTATGTGATTGGTGATTTTGTGTGGACGGCGATGGATTATCTGGGCGAAACAGGGATTGGGCATACAGGGCTTGACAGCACGCCGGGTTTTCAATTGCAAACATTTCCCTGGTTCAATTCATGGTGTGGCGATATAGATTTAATTGGCGGCAAAAAGCCTCAAATGTATTACCGCGATGTGGTTTGGGGAAAAAGTAAGATGGAAATACTCGTCCATAAACCAATTCCTGAAGGTCACAAAGAAGCAGTGAGCGCCTGGGGCTGGCCCGATGAAGTTCATTCGTATACTTTTCCCGGTGATGAAGGTAAATCGATGGAGGTACACGTTTACACTTCTTATCCCGAAGTACGATTAGAACTAAATGGGAAAATTATTGGCGAACAAACTGTTTCTGACAAAACTAAACTTACGGCAACTTTCAACATAAACTATGAACCGGGAATTCTTAAAGCCATTGCGCTTCAAAATGGTGTCGCTGTTGATTCTGTTGTTTTGCAAACCGCAGAAAAGCCGGTGCAGATAAGGCTTTTGGCAGATCGATCTGTAATTAATGCCAGTCGAAGCGATCTAAGTTACATTACTGCAGAAGTGGTAGATGCGAACGGGAACATGGTTCCTGATGCGACAATTCCTTTACAGTTTAGTATTGAAGGCGCAGGAAGAATTATAGCTACCGCCAATACCAATCCATCCGATATGGAAAGTTTTCAGCAACCGAAACACAAAACCTTTCGCGGGAAATGTTTGATCATCGTGCAGCCCAAAGGAAACGCGGGAATGATTAAGATAAAAGCAACCGGTAAAGGATTGAAAAGCGGAGTAGTGGAAATTGATACGAAATGATTTTTTTCAGGCTTTGGATAAAATTATTCGTTTCGCAGTAAACAAATAAAGTATCCTCCGGAACTGAATTGGAATCACCGTGCAAAACCGGTACCGGAAAAGATGGCACAAACTTTATCACTTCTTCACTACCAACACCTGGAAACTTCCCGGGATCATTGGCGGGCGACGTTGACCAGCTACCGGAGCTCCAAAATCGGCAGTCGGCAGATAAACTGTGTGGGTTTCGGGATCAACAGTTAATGTTCTTGCACCTCTTTTTGTCGGTACGTTACCCAAAACTTCAAATTTATCTTGTGAAATTTCCTTAATTACGGTCAACGTTCCATCGCCGTTTGAAGAATAAACATAATTTAATTCAGGATCAAAAGCGGTCCCGTCACATCCGTTTCCAATGGCAGGCGTAGCAACCACCTTTCCATTTTGGGCATTTAGTATTATCAGCATTTGATTGTCGCAGCCGGCGAATAGCCTGTTTGTTTTGCGATCCATTGACAAACCGGAAGGGGATTCACCGGGCGCGATGGGCCATGTCTTTACTACTTTTAAATTTTTTATGTCTATTTCGCTTATCGCGCTTTTATCCTCAATATTTACAAACACTTTACCGGCGCCATCACTTACTGCAGTTTCGGGTTTCCCACTCAAAGCTATCGTACCAACCACTTTATCAGTTGACAGGATCAATTACTGAAAGACTGCTGGCTCGCCCATTGCAGGTAATTATTTTTTTTGAATAATCATCATAGAAAATGGCGTCAGGGTCTTTTCCTGTCGCTACTTGCGTTAATATCTTTATCATTAGTAAGGTCAAATACGGTTACGTTATCAGCGCCTCCATTGCTGGTATATCCTTTGTTCAATTCATTTACAAATGCAATTCCATGCACTCCTTTCGTATCGGGAATAACGCCAAGAGAATCTCCGTTATCTTTGTTAAGGATATTTACCTGGGTACCGTGCGAAACATACAATTTGTTCTTATTGATGGCGATATAATCCCACCATCCGTTACTTTTAATGTGAAAGCTGTCGGCTAAATGATACCCGGAAGCCTGTGCAAATAAGTTTGACCTTGTTGCGAATAGCGCAATAATGATAAATACAATCTTTTTCATGATGGAAATTTAAATGGTATCAAACCTAAAAAACAAATCTGAGTACAATCTGAAGTTTTATCCGGAACAACGGTGCAATTTCCTGGTAATTTTGTTCCCTCATTTTTTTAAAGTTACCGCAATTACTTCAGGCTTGCATACACCATATCTTTGAACTTCTCAGCCAATTCTCCGTGACTGTTTGGAGTTTGTTGAGTCATGATCAGGCATACCAGGTGTGCTTTCGGGTCAGCCCAATAAGCGGTTCCCCAATATCCGCCCCATGCAAAAGTGCCTTTATTTCTCGGGCCTCTGTCTGAACCTTTTTCAGAAACAATCTCAAAACTTAACCCGAAATCATTAACACCATTGAACTGAAAATCAAGCTGGTTGCTTGTCATCAGTTCCACGGTTCTGGAGCCAGTATTTCATGTCCATTGTAAGTGCCGCCATTGAGTAACATTTGTAAAAACTTCGCATAATCAATAGCAGTCGATGTAAGGTCGGCTCCGCCGGAAAAATAATTTTTATGAACCAAAGGATAAGAAGGATCAATGCCGCTTTTTTCTTTATCCCATGGGATTATGTGATGCAATGAATCTTCCGTGTAAACGGCAGCCAACCGATTTGCCTTCGATGCAGGAACGTTAAAATAGGTGTCAGTCATTCCTATTGGTTCAAAAATATTTTTAGTTAAAAAATCATTCAGGCTCATCCCGCTGACCACTTCAATTACGCAACCAAGAACGTCAAAGTTTAACCCGTAGGTCCATTTTTCGCCGGGCTGATGAACGAGAGGCAATTTTGCAAGCGTCTTTACCGCATCCAGCAAAGTTTGACCTTCTTTTTCCATATTAAACCCCGGCTCCAGGCCTGCTTTTGCATAAATGGCTCTCATTTTTTCGCTCCCTATACCAGCATAGTCGATTCCTGAAGTGTGTGTTAAAAGATCCCTGATGGTAATATCGCGTTTAGCCGGTACCGTTGTATAACCTGAATCTGACGGATCAAATTTGTCGAGCACCACCGGGTTTTTAAATTCCGGAATAAAATCAGCGACAGGTTCATCCAAATAAAGCTTGCCCCGTTCGTACAAAATCATAACGCCTGTGGCGGTAAGCGCTTTGGTTTGTGAAGCGATACGAAATAGCTCATCTTTTTGCATTGGTGCTTTTGTTTCCGTATTGGCGTATCCATATCCTTTATTTTGTAATACCTGGTTATCTTTGACGATGATCGTCACAACGCCTTTTGCCCAATCTTTTTTTATATAATCATTTATCAAACCGTCGATCTTTGCCAGCCTTTCATAATTCACAGAATTGTTTTTACCATTCAACTCAAGGACCTGCGCGTGCGTGCTGAAAGGCAATGCAAATAAAAACAGTAAAACTGAACCGGTAAGTTTAGTGAGATTTTGATTCATACAGCTTTGTATTTAGAAAAGATGAGAAAATTAATTTTGGCGTTGTTGGCTCTGACAATGAGCCAATGGCATTGTTATTCTATCAAATATACTGACAGGTGGCAGTAAAACAATAAAGAAAGTGAAATTTTAGTTTGATGGCAAATCACCTCTTTGTTTCTGCAATGAGATTCGCCATTTTTGAATTTTGTATTTTTAAAACCAAATTATAACCGCAATTAATTTAGAGATTTTACGTTTTCATTTTTGAAGTTTTTCATTTGCTTCTTTTTTTAAAAAATCCATCAAATTTTCCGGAACAGACGAGCATTATGATTCAACGGAATATGTTAAAAATAAACGGTTTAACTACAAACACTTAATTTTGAAGATAAAATCCATTATCTCATGAACTGACCAAAAAAATTAGGAAATAGAAAAAATAGCACAATTTTTATAAGATAAACCAAAATAACAAACCCGATGAGAAAATTCTTTTTCATTTTTTTGTTGATCAGTAATGCTTGTGTTGCTCAGGATTGGGTGGCTGAGGTAATGGTAGGCATATCCGGCTATAATGGTGATCTCACCCAACAGAGAGTGGCTTTTAATACCATGAGGCCTGCCGCAGCTATCAATTTAAAATACAATTCAGGCAATTTTATAAATTATCGTGGAGGCGTAGCATTTGGAAGCCGTAGCCGGAAATGATAAGTTCAATACGGATCCATTTTTAACAGCCAGGAACCTGAACTTTAAGACCAATATTACTTGAGGCTAATATAGGTGTAGAAATTCCATTAAGATCCGCTTGCTTTTTATTCTTATCCTTATGTTTTTGGAACTGTAGGCGTTTTTCATTTTAATCCTTATAGTTACGATAAGAATAATGTAAAAACCTTTTTGCAACCTTTAAGTACAGAGGGAGAAGGATTATCCCAATATTCGGGAAGAAAAAAATATTCACTCACGCAGGTATGCTTTCCTGTTGGGATTGGATGGAAGGTGATACTTACTGACAGAATAGAAGTAAGCTATGAGTTCGGTTATCGTTTTCTTTTCACCGATTATTTCGATGACGTAAGTAAATCTTACATCAATCTTGACGTACTAAACCAGGCAAAAGGGCCTAAGCCGTTGAAATGGCCTACAGAAAAGATGTTCCTTTCAGGGAAGAAGGGCTGCCGAGAGGAAACCCCGGCAAAAATGATTCTTATTTTTTTACAGGCATAAAAGTGGGATTCGTACTCAACCAATCACATATGTACTAAGCCGCTGATTGTTGCTGTAAAAATTAATTGCGTTCAACAGGTTTTCGTTCCTCAATACTTGTTGTTTCTTTTGATTGGATTGATAAATGAGTTCGCGGCAAATAAAGTTTGTGTAGGATAAGCGAATTCAATATTTTCTTTTTCAAATGCCTCCAGTATTTGCAGGTAAATTTTTTGTTGCGCATCCATGTACATATTGTAATCAGGACTTTCGATGTAATAAACCGATTCGAAATTCATACTGAAATCTCCAAAGGCGGAAAAGTGGCTCCTGTCAAAGGTTGCATTTTCGGTTGCGTCTATGATTGACTTAATAATACCGGGAATTTTCTTCATTTGTTCTGCTGTAGTCTGATAAATAACGCCGATACTAAAAACAACTCTTCTGCGCAGCATTTTTTTATAATTATGCACTCTTGAATCTGTAAGGTCTTTATTGGAACAAACAATTTGTTCTCCGCTGATAGCACGTACGCTCGTTGTCTTTACGCCAATATATTCAATAGCGCCGATCACTTTATCATCCACTATTATAAAATCACCTATTTCAAACGGGCGATCGAAGAAGATCACGAAATAACTGAAGAAATCCCCGAGCACTGCCTGCGCCGCCAAAGCAACTGCTATACCGCCTATGCCCAACCCGGTAATAATAGTGGTTACATTATATCCAAGATTATTGATAAGGAATACAAATCCTAATATCCACACTACTCCTTTTAAAATAATTAAAAGGCTGCCTGCCTGTTTTTTCTTCACATCACTGTTTTCCTGCTTGTCAAGAAAAGTGAAAATGAAATACTGAATAGCCGAATTTATCAGTCTTAAGATAAAAAAAGTGATGATGAATAGTTTCGCCACCTTAATAATATGCGTGGTAAACGTATTAAAAGTGAGATAGTCAAATGCGCCGAAAATGGCAGCAAAATACAGAAACGGGATCAGCGTATTTTCAATCGCCATTACAATAAAATCGTCAAAAGTCATTGCTGTTTTAAGCGACCACTTTTTTAATTTCTTCATTACCGGCCCTTTTAAAATCTTGATCAGGCTGAATGATACCACGATAATGCCCACAGCTATCGCCCAGTCTCTGAAAGGGTTTCCAAACAATATTTTATCCCAGAAATTCATACTTATATTTTATTAATTTTTGGTGAATTTTTTAGCCAATATTTTGATCGGCATAATGTAACAATTTTATTTTTAATGCCGAAATGCCGCCGCCGGTAAGCTATAACAACATTGCAAAGGTACCAATGAATTTATTTTTCAGTAAACCAATAAATTATTTGGATTTTTATTTTGATCCTTTTGGCCGGGGAAGAAGCGGTACTCTTTTTGGAAACCAGGTCAATGGTTTTTTTAAGCCTTGATTCATTTAAGTCTGTAAGAATAGTAGTATCCGGATCCGTCATTTTGTTCCTGTCTTATTTATGTATGACCTCCACTTTTACTCTTGTCAATCCATTTGAAAGGTAACCGAGTTTTTTTGCCGCAGCATAGGAGAGGTCAACCAGCCTCTTATTTTTGTGATTCATACGGTCAGTGATTTTTACAATAACCGATTTTTTGTTTTTAAGATTGGTCACTTTTATCCAGGTATTTAATGGTAAAACATTGCATGCCGCTGTATATTTTTCCGGCCGGTAAATTTCTCCATTGGCCATTTTTCTTCCGGTAAATTTTTTAGCGTAATAACTGGCAACTCCATACCGGGGGCTTATTTTTTTATCCGGCTTTCTTTGTATGGTTGTTTTATCAGGATGATTTTTGTGAGTTTGTGCGCTTATGCGATTAAGGGAAAAGCTAAATATTGCCAGCAACCAAACAAGGAAATGAGTCTTCATTTTATTGGATTTATGCAACCAAACAGTTTTGAAATTGTGTGTGTTTTTTATCTCAACTGCCTTCCAAATAATTTCTCGTTTCTGATGAGCACTCCTTAAGTCTTTTCCTTTCCTCGCCTGCAGGGTCTCTATTCCTCGATGAGCACTATTAATTTTGAAATTAGATTGGGGAGGAATGAGTTTTTGATTTCCCAAACAATTGCATAATCAATTCCAAAATAGTCTTGGACAATACGGTTGCGAAAACCTCTGATTCTGTGCCAATCAATTTCTGAATGTTTTTCTTTGAAATCTTCCGGTAACCGATTGGCGGCTTACCCAATTATTTCAAAATTTCTAATAGCAGCGTCAATGGTTTTACTGTCGTCAGCAAAATCGTTGAATGAGAGATTATTTGTGTACTCAATAATTTTGTTACCGCTTTCAATTATATCTTCAATGAGAAGAAGTGGGGCTCTTCTAGACATAAATAATTTCAGATTCTATGGTGCGATAATATTTCTGTTTCACTCCCTTTTTGGAAACCAAATCGACAGTTTTCTTGAGCTTTTTTTCAATGAAGTCAGCAAGATCAATAAATTCAATACCAATGGGCTGACTAAAATCTACAATTATATCAATGTCACTTGAAGGGCTAAAATCATCACGGACAACAGACCCAAATAAACCAATTGAACTAACATGATATTTATCAATCAACTCTGGTTTTAATTGAGTAAGAATTTGCTTTATGTTATCCAGGTCTGTCATGTTACAAATATAACGCAAGTTTAAGCTAGCTATTGCTGCCAATGTAGTGATTGTTAGCGTGCTGCAAATCTTTATTCTTCTGCTCATTATTCCTTTAGATTGATCGGTCGTGTCCTGCTTTGCTACAAGGCTTTGAGAGAATTGGATTTATCTTTCGGTGTTTTTACAGCCATCCACTAAGTTAATCATTTTCATTACTCCTTTAGACTGATCTTTAATTAGCGATCTAAGATGAGGGAAAAGTGATAGTATCTCCGGCACTAATTGTGCTTGTCGCTTTGTGATAGTTTTAAAACAAACTTTATGTTTTGAAATTAATCTGGCTAAATCATCTTTCGTGTCAGAATCAGGAACGATTTCATCATAAACGAAGTCATGAGAAAAGATTTTTCTTTGTTTGAATAATTCTTCGAGTAGTTTCCATAAGTCTGGTATCATTTTCACAGGGTAGAAACGGTGCATAGTCACTAACGCGCTTGTATCAACACAATAAATGTTTTCAGATTTATGCTTCATTTAAAACTCTGCTAATTTTCAAATCAAGCATTGTAGATGCTTGCGTATAGGAAAGTCTATTTTGATTTAACCCGTCAAGCACTAAATTGAAAAATGTCTCACCCCTACTAGCACGACTTAATACCTCTGGTTTAATAGCAAATCCTTCTTTTTTTGAAGTCGGTTTATAACTTGCTTTTATTCTATCTAATAAATCAAAAAACTTTGTCGGAGAAATATGATTTTCTTCCTTTAACCTGCGTAAATAGACTTCACGGCTTACTTTTAATTTATTTGCATACCTCTGTATTTCAAACAAATTGTCTGTAGGTACTAAGCTGTTCTCGGGAATTAGAAAATTGCCAGCAAACGAGTTGCAGTTATATTCTTCCTGCTGTTTTTCGTTTACGTTGTCAACGAAACAAATGCCGCTATGATGTCGAACAATATGAGCAAGTTCATGAAAAATAGTAAAAAGGCGACTGTTGTAATTATGTTTTGAATTTACAACAATAGCATATGGAAAATTGTCTGTAAAACAAAATCCATGAACCTCATTTAAAGGCATTGAAAATTGAAAGATTAAAATCCCTAATTGATTTTCTACAGCCCGTCGCCAACTTTTGTAGGCTTCATAATCAGATTTCCAAGCTAATTGTTCATTTATACTAATATTCAATTTTTCTCTAAGCCAAATTGCCAATTTCAAATTATCTTGTTTTATATTGTCAATTCTCTTTACCAGTAAACAAACAAATTCCGCGATTTTTATTTTACCTGCTCAATAAAAACTCTTTCAAATTTTGAAAGCCAGATTCCATTACAGTACTTAATTTTTCTTTTGATAAAATGCCTTCAATACTTTCGGGGATTGGAATTTTTTGCTGAATCACGGGTTCTACTACATCATAAAATTTTACAGGATGCGCAGTTTCAAGGATGAAACCTTTTTGCAAAGAATGCTCTTGCAAATAATTTTGTAAAGCGAGATAAGCCACCGCGCCATGCGGATCTAATAAATAATTTTCTTTCTCAAAAACTTCTTTTATCGTTTTTCTCGTTTCATCATCAGAAATACTTACGCTGCTGAGCCTGTTTTTCAGTTCGCCAAATTGATGATGAAACAATTCAAGTATTCTTACAAAATTGCTTGGATCGCCCACGTCCATTGCGTTTGAAATGGTAGCGATGGCTTTTTTCGGTTCATACTTTTCAGTAGATAAAAATTCAGGAACCACTTTATTGGCATTGCAGGCTGCGATAAAATGTTTTACAGGCAATCCTGAAACATGCGCTAAAATTCCCGCGCAAATATTTCCAAAATTTCCACTCGGTACACAAATTACCGGCGGATTATTTTTATCGGCCCATTGTTTCCAGGCAAACAAATAATAAAATTGTTGTGGCAGCCAACGCGCCACATTTATAGAATTCGCAGAAGTGAGAAATAATTTTTCGTTCAAATATTCATCAGAAAAAGCCTGCTTTACCATTTGCTGGCAATCATCAAAATTTCCGTTTACTTCTATCGCGTGAATATTATTTCCTAAAGTAACCAATTGCTTTTCCTGCACACTGCTCACTTTACCTGAAGGATATAAGATTACCACTTCAACACCATCCACATTATAAAAACCATTCGCAACAGCGCCGCCGGTATCGCCTGAAGTGGCCACCAATACGGTTATTTTTTTATCATTGTTTTTTACAAAATATCCGAGGCAACGACTCATAAACCTTGCGCCAACATCTTTAAAGGCAAGGGTAGGGCCATGGTACAATTCTAATGAAGAAATATTTTCAGTTATTTTTTTTAAAGGAATTTCAAAATTGATCGTTTCCGCAACAATTCTTTTTAATTCTTCATCAGGAATTTCATCGCTACATAAGGTTCAATAATTTTAAAAGCAATTTCTTCATTTGAATAATTTTGAATGTCAGCATAAAAACCTGCCTCATGCTTTGGAATAATTTCAGGAAAATACAAACCTTTATCCGGCGCCAAACCCTTAATGGTAGCTTCTTTGAAACTGGCAACAGGAGCGGTTTTATTGAGACTGAAAAATTTCATTTTTTGTTTGTTTACTTGCAAAGGTTTATGCTTCCACAATTTTTACGCCCTCAGGATTGATAGCGGTTACATACGTTTTATAATCAACTCCGATTTTTTCATAAATATCTTTCATGATCTTTTCAACATTGCAGGCAATATTCTTCTTCCTTGCTCAACATAAAAATAGAAGGGCCCGAACCTGAAATTCCGCCGCCAATACTTCCTGCTTCTTTACATTTTAATTTTACTTCATCAAAGCCGGGAATCAAAATACTGCGCACCGGTTCGATGATCACATCTTCCATCGAACGGCCGATAAGATCAAAATCATTTTTCATAAAACCCATGATCAGGCCGCCGATATTTCCCCATTGTTTTATTGCATTTTTCAACTGAACTTCTTTTCTTAAAATTTGCCTTGAATCAGAAGTGCGCACTTCTATTTGCGGATGAACAATGGTAATAAAAAGATCAGGCGCATTTAACGGAATAATGTCCAAAGGAAAAATAGAACGTATTAAAGTGACGCCACCATAAATGCATGGAGAAACATTGTCGGCATGTTTTACGCCACCGGCAACTTTTTCGCCATTCATGGCGAAGCGCACCAGATCTTCATTTGAAAAAATATTTCCCAGTAAATGATTGGCGGCAACAACAGCACCGGCAGAACTTGCAGCGCTGGAACCCAGGCCACTGCCGGGTTTTATATTTTTGTGAATCGTGAGATGAAATCCAACAGGCTTCTTATATTCTTCCATCAAAGCCAAAAGCGCTGCGCCCGAAACATTTTTTTCCGGATCTTCAGGCAGATCATAATCGTCAGTGTGTTTAATGATAAGTCCCGGCTCATCTGTTAATGACAACGTCATTTCATCAAAAGGCGCTTTCAACGCCATCCCGAGAATATCAAAGCCACAAACCAAATTGGCAATGGTGGCGGGAGCCAGAACTTTTATTGTTTTCATTTTTCTTTATTTAAATCCTTACTGCCCTGATAATATCTGAAAATACGCCCGAGGCAGTTACATCAGCGCCCGCACCTGCGCCTTTCACTACAAGCGGTTGCCCCGTATAACGGTTGGTATAAAATACCACCACATTATCTTTTCCGTAAAGATGATAAAAATCATGGCTCGAATCTACCTGTTGCAAACCGACACTTGCTTTCCCGTTTTCATAAGTGGCCACAAACTTCAATTTGTTTCCTGCTTTATTGGCCTCCTCAAAAATACTTTTGAAATGCGCTTCATGTTTTTCCATGCATTTATAAAAATCTTCGACAGAGCCTTGCATGCATTCTTCAGGCATAAAAGAATTATTGGTGATATCTTCCATATCTATTTTTTCACCTGATTCACGCGCGAGGATCATAATTTTTCTAACCACATCGACGCCACTTAAATCCAGGCGCGGATCGGGTTCTGTAAAACCTTCGTCCTGTGCTTCCCTGACTACTTTTGCGAAAGTTTTTTTGCCATCGTAATTGTTGAAAACAAAATTTAATGTACCACTCAACACAGCTTCAATTTTGTTTACTTTATCTCCACTCAGAAGAAGATCATTCAAAGTGCCGATAACCGGTAGACCGGCGCCAACATTGGTTTCGAAAAGAAAATGAACATTAAATTCACGTGCCAGGTTTTTTAATTTTTCGTAATAACTATAAGAAGATGATGCGGCAATTTTATTACATGCAACCACAGAAACACTCTTCTCGAGGATTTCAGCATAATGGCTTGCCACATCTTTGTTGGCGGTTACATCTACAAAAACAGAATTACGTAAATTTTTTGTTTTGATCGTATTTACAAATTCAGAAAGGCTCATTTTCTCACCTTCCTGCAAAAGTTCTCTCCAGTTTTCAAGATCAATTCCATTGTCATTAAATAACATTTTCCGGCTGTTGGCGATGCCTACAACCCTTATGGACAAACGCAGATTTTTTTGCAGATAATTGAATTGTTGCAACAATTGCGAAAGCAGTCGTCGAGCCTACGTTTCCTACACCTACCACAAACAAATTCACTTGTTTGTAAGTGGTTTCAAAAAAATCTTCATGCAGAACGTTTACGGCTTTCTTTACATCCTTGGTGGCAATAACTGCGGATATATTTCTTTCTGAAGATCCCTGTGAAATGGCTCTTACATTAATCCCGTTTCTGCCTAAAGCACTGAACATTTTTCCGCTGATGCCCGGGTGGCTTTTCATTTTGTCGCCGACCAAAGCAATGATCGCGAGTTCTTTTTCAACGATCAATGGTTCCACTACAAGCCTTTCGATTTCCATAGCAAAAGTTTCATCTACAGCAGCTTTTGCCCTTTCTGCAGATGATTCTTCAATACCCACACAAATGGAATGTTCTGAAGAACTTTGCGTAATTAAAATCACGTTTATTTGTTCGTTTGCTAAGGTTTCAAACAATCTTTTTGAAAAACCCGGAACACCGGCCATGCCACTTCCTTCGAGGCTCAGTAGAGCGATTTTATTGATGCTTGAAATTCCGCGAACTGTGCTTCCTGTTTTTTTTGCAATCGTGCTTTCGTTTTCGATCAATGTTCCATTTTGTTGCGGCGAAAAGGTGCTTTTCACCCACACCGGGATATTTTTTCTCATCACCGGTTGAATCGTAGGCGGATAAAGCACTTTCGCGCCAAAGTGCGAAAGTTCCATTGCTTCACGATACAATACATTCGGGATGATTTTCGCGTTGGAAACCAGCCGGGGATCAGCTGTCATCATTCCGCTTACATCAGTCCAGATTTCTAAAGCGGTTGCGTCAACCGCTGCAGCAATGATGGATGCCGTATAATCAGAACCGCCTCTTCCCAAAGTAGTGGTGATGCCGTTTTTATCAGATGCAATAAATCCCGGAACAATGAAGAAAGATTCTTCCGCTTCATGAAAACAGGAATGGATTTTCGGGTTGGAGATCTCAAAATTTACGACTGCATTTTCAAAATTGGAATTGGTGATAATGATTTTCCGTGCATCTACCCATTTATTTTTAAACCCAATCGACTCAAATTTTGCAGCGATGATTTGCGAGGATAACAATTCGCCATAACTCATGATCCTGTCTTTTGTTCTCGGGGTAAGTTCCTGCAACAAAAACACGCCATTGCAGATATCTTCAATTTCGTTGCAATGTTGTTTTACCATGCTCAACACACGGCTTTGCTGCGCCACGGGAATCAGTTGTTTGGTCATATCGAGGTGGCGGTTTTCAATTTTTTGTAATTCTTCCTTGTACTGATCTTTGCCTTCAGAAGCAAGCACCACACTGTTTAAAAGCGCATCGGTTGTTCCGCCCAAAGCAGAAACCACTACAATTAATTTTTCTTTTTCTAAGCGGTCTTCCAGGATGGAAACGATCTTATTGATATTTTCAGCGTTAGCTACAGACGAGCCGCCAAATTTTAAAACACGCATATTTTTCTAACTATTAATTTTTTGTTGAATTATTTTTCCCGAAGGTATGCAGCAAAAGCCCAATGGATGATATGGAAATGTACAACCCTTAGCGGGTTGTGGTAATAGTAATTGCAGAAATGCAAAATGTTGCAATGCGGGGAGAGGCAATATGAGTAGCGGGTTGTTTCATTTTTATGAATAGGATGCGAAGTTAATATAGATAATTCAAAAGTTTTTATAAAAACCGAATTATTTTTTTAAGAAATGGAGTAAATCTTAAAATCTTTTCAACGAAAAGAATAAAGTGAATAATAATTTTAGGCTCATTTATTTTGAAAAAGATGTTTTAAAAATGAAAAGGATTTCCAAATCGCGGCAGTAAACCAATAAATTTTATTGATTTTTATTTTAATTAAAAACAAAAAAGGCGCACAATTTACTGTGCGCCTGTAAGGTGATAAAATTTGAACTATTGTTTCCAGGTGTTGTCTTCGGGCGTATAATCCATAAAGATGCCGCCATCCAATGCTACTGAACTTATAATTTTATCAGTCGATATTTTTATAACCTGCTCCTTCTCATTTTTTTCCCAAACGGCCGGCGTTTCATGCATTGAAGCTGTTTGGCCGTCTGCATAGGTGATTTTTACATCAAAAGGTATCGCAAATCCACCTACGTTTTTCACGTTCACCGTGTAAGAATCTTTTTCCTTTTTGATCGTATCAATTTTCAGGTCAATGTAATTGTTGGTAAAAAACCAATTGTTAAAAAACCAATTCAAATTTTGCCCCGAACCGGTGCTCATACAATTAAAATAATCCCACGGAATCGGGTGTTTTCCATGCCATGCATTCATGTAAAAATGCAAGGCCTTTTTAAAAATGGAATCGCCGAGGTAGTCTTTCAAAGCCAGGTAACTTAAGGAAGCTTTTCCGTATGAATTATTTCCATAACCCGCGCCGCTTTCCTGGTTCGACATGGTAATGATCGGCTGGTCTTCATCTGTTGAAGGATCGCTGATGTAACGCTGAATACGAAATCTTTTGTAAACTGAATCAGCATAAGCCTTACCATTTTCTTCCTGACCGATAAGATATTCATAGGTAGTGGCCCAACCTTCATCCATAAACGCATATCTCTTTTCGTTGATGCCCATATAAAATGGAAAATAAGTGTGAGCGATCTCGTGATCCTGCACCATTTCTGCAAACTTGAAACTTGAAGTGCCGAAACGGTTGCGACCGGATAAGGTTGCGTCATTCACCATCATTGGATATTCCATATCTGCATGGCCCTGGAAAGCGGTCATTTTCGGGAAAGGATAAGTGACGCCCGGCCATTGGGTTGAAAAAAATCTTAAAGCATTTTGTGCCCATTCAACTGAATGATGGAAGTCTTCGGCAGTATCGTTGTAGGCTGCCTGGACACTTGAACGACGGTTGGTTTGCGGATCCACCACAACACTCGAAGCGTCCCAGACATAGTGATCGCTGACAGCATAGCAAACATCAGTAATGTGGTCTGCACTAAACTTCCATGTGTTCCAGTCATTTTGCTGTGTTACTTTGCCATTCTTCATTTCCTCCAGGTTGGCAATGTGGATCACTTTATCTGATGAGTAAGAATCTTTCAGTCTTTTGGCAAAAGCTGGTTGCAAAACTTCATCAGGATTTTGAAGATTTCCTGTTGCCCACACCACAAAATTTTTGGGGGCTTTTATAGCCAAAGTGTAATCATTAAAATCGTTGTAAAACTCCTGGCGCAATGTGTGAGGAAGCACATCCCACCCGTTATAATCATCATAAACAGAAATACGCGGGTAACTGTAAGCAACATAAAAAGTACTGTTATCAATCTGTCCTTCGCGTCCATCCTGTTTTGATAAAGGATAATTCCATGAAATAGACACATTTGCGGAAGAATGTGGCAATAAAGGTTCTTTCAATCTCACCACGCCTACGGTGCCCCAGTTTTTACTGTCAACATGGTAATCCTGGTTATTTACAGAGAAAGAAGTAATGTCTAATCCGGTTGTGAAGAAATCTTCACCCATTTGTCCTCCGCGCGGCGATGTAGGTTTATGAACATTATTCACAAACCGGATCACTAAAACGCCTAAAGTATCGGGGCTGTTATTTGAATAGACAATATTCTCAACACCTGACACCACCTTTGTTTCCGGGGTAATGGTTTCATTAATGTCATATTTTCCTTCATTTTGCCAGTAATTTTTACCGGGAGGTCCGTCAGGGGAACGGGTTCCGTTCTTATAAGCAATTTTAATATTTCGCGGCGTATATAATTGCTGCGCTTTTAAAATGCCACAGGAAAGAAAAAATAAAAATGCAGTTGCGTAAAAAGATCTTTTCATAAAAGTCTGTGTGTGAGTTTCGTTAAAAAAAATAAAAGTAGCAAAGCAAGTTTAAAAAGAAAGTAAATGTTTGATGAATGGCGTAAAAGATGGTAATTGCAAGCAATCCAACAAATAGTGCCAATTTTTATTTTAAGTGAGGGAAGTTACAAAAATTCGACCGATAAGAAATAACCCTGCGTTGAAGCAGGGTTACTATAAAAAATGTTCGTTTATTTCTTTTTATTTTTCTTTGGCGGCACTTTATCGCCTTCTTCCCGGGCTTCTGATAAGCCTATGGCAATCGCTTGTTTTCGACTAGTAACTTTTTTGCCGCTGCCGCCGCTTTTTAACTTTCCTTCTTCCATTTCATGCAAGGCTTTGTGCACTTTTTTTTCAGCCTTATCTCCATACTTTGCCATGATATTATATATTTAAGATTAATAATAATTTTTAAATTGAAATTATTATGCCAGAATTATAAAAGCAGTGGTTAAATGATGTCCAGTGCAGCGATTTCCCGCTCGTATTTTTGTGGAAGAAGAAGTTTTTTGATGGCAGCATCCAGGTGAATTTTCCGGCTCAATTTATAGAGAGGAACAATGAATGAAAGAAAAGAAAATTTGCTGAAGCCAAGAAATTTTCTCACTCTTTCCGGAATAATCAATTTTTCTCCTTCTATCAAAACAAAATACCGGATAACCCCTAAATGTTTTTTGTATTGTTTAAAAAGATCAACTGTCAATTCACTTTTTACCAAATCATTTTGCATGTCAGTTTCACGTTGTAGCAACCATTCTTTATGATTTTTTGCCAAGCCTTCTAATTTCATCCTTTGTCCGAAGCGGTAAAAAACATCGTAAACTTCTTCTTTTTCTTCACCTGATAGTTTTCTTTCCAGGAGCTCAAACGAAGCAATAGAATAATGGATGAGCATATAAAGTACATCCCTGTAAGCCCAGCCAGGTATAGCTTTACCACGATTATTTTCCACCACTTTATGAATGTCATAAATTGAATCTATAATTTTTAATGCAGATTTGTTTTCTGCGAAAATTATTTTGCGTGCATACGTAACCGTTGAGAACAATCTGCCCAAAGGATCTGCCGGAAGCTTGCCTGTAAAGTACAGCCAGTCAACCGCTTTGTTAAGTGCAAATTCGGCAGCAGAGCCTGCAAAAATAAAAAGTATCGTATCGCTTTTGCCCCAGATTTCCCTAACTACAGAACCTTTTTCAACGAAATATTCCATTAGTGAACTTAGAAAAATCTTTTTAAAAATATTGATGATAAGTGTAACCAGCAAACTTAAAAGGATCATGGTTACAATTGGGAAATAAAAACGGAAATTTTCTCTTTCAATTCTTATATCTCCCGGCAGCCGGCCGATCCATTTAAGGTAATCATGAAAGAAATAAACCAGTATGCCGGCAATAACAATTATAATTCCTACAATGAAAATATATTTCCCGGTTTGCTGATCCATAAACAGATTACTCTTTTGTTTGTTGGACGTGTCCATAAAACGAGATCGGATCACGATTGGTACTCACTACATTTAAAGTGGCAGTTCCGTTACCAAAAATTTGGAAATAGAATTGTTGCACATCAGAATTATCTTTGGGATTAATATAAACCTGCCACTCATCTTTATTATTAAAGTTACATTATAAGAGAAATTATAAGATTTAAAATTAAGGCCTCCTTTCGTCGGATCAATTGGTGCCTGGAAAGCCCTGCCGAAATAAGGAAGATAGCAATTTAACGTATCGCTTTTTACAGTCACATCATAATAACTGGTAAGAGGCCGTGAACTTCCGCGTAGCGGGTTTACTCTTTCGGCAACAAAAGTGAAATTTTGTGAATTGATCATATTGCTGATTTCTACAGCATTCGGTTTGGTCGCAATTTTGGAAGAAGAAGTACAACTAAAAAAGACCCCACTCATCAAAAAGCTTACAAGAAAAATATTGAAAAGATGTGCATATTTTGTTGTTTTCATACCTGTTTATTTTGAAACAATTGCCACAAATATTGCTCCTTAATTTACAAAGAAAAATGAAATTATTTTATATAAATGCCAATGATCAAAAACAGCGCACAGATCACGAAAAGGATAAGCAGCAAGGAATAAATGAATTTTAACCACACCTTCACTATCGGGCGTTTGTTTGTTAAAAGCCAGGATAATCCCGCCGGAAAACGGTACTATATTTGAAACTGTTATCTGCCTAAGAAAGTGTGTTGTAATCTTCCGGCAGGTACTAACCATGCTGCTTCCGCCACGATTACAATTACAATCTTTATAAGAAATTATGAAATGTGAATTTAATCATATTCATAAAAAATATGGAAATATTTCCCCAGGTTCTTAAAAAAGTAAACGAAATGAAAACCATATTTGTTCTCCTTATCCCAATGTTTTTTTTAGCTATGAACCAGCGTCCGTTAAATAAACAAACACACGCTTCATCGCGAATGCCGGTTCTCAAAAAGGCTGCCCCGCTCCTGGGAACGCGTTGGAATCTTGTTGAGTTATCCGGTAAAAGAATCCCGGTAAATGCCACTGCAAAAAATAGGTTCATCATATTAAAAAGTGGCAGTACGGTGAGCGGAAATGGCGGCTGTAATGCGTTTTCAGGGAATTACTCATTAGGCAAAGACAATGAAATCTCTTTTGGTGAGATGGTGCGCACGAACGTCTTATGCCCCGGAATTGATGTTGAAAGAAACTTCCTGGACGCGCTTGCCAAAGCAGATCATTATGATCTTAAAGGCGATACGCTTATTCTGAAGAACCAGCTAATAAACCTTGCAGGATTTGTAGCTGAGAAGTAATTGGTACAAACGTTTCTGCAGAAGGAAAGCAACTTAGAATTGTAAAAAAAGCAGGCAATTTTAAATGATAGTTGCCATAGTAAACCAACAAAAAAATAAAAATTTTATTTTACCGACGCGATGTATATCAGCGAGCTGCACTTTGTTTTGTTTAAAAAAGTTTCAAAATTAGATAGCATCCCGTTAACAAAAGCTTTTCCTGCATTTGATTTCCCGGTTTTATATTTTTCACTTAACAGGCTTACATAAACGCTGTCGTACCACATCGGCTTCATCGTCTCAATTTGTAATCCATGGGCATTTAGCAAGATTTTCATTGCTTTTGGTGAAAAGTGATAGAGGTGACGCGGCACATCATAGGCCGCCCAAAATTCTCCATACATTTTTGCATCAGCAGAAGTATAATTCGGAACGGCGAGAAATAATTTTCCATTGCCGGCAAGTAGGTTTTTCAATTGTTCAACATAAGAATGCAATTCATGAACGTGTTCCAAAACATGCCACAACGTGATCGCATCAAATGTTTTCGGAGGAAGTGAAAAAAGTTCCTTTGCTCCTTTCAATCCGAGTCCGTACAACTCACCGGCTTTTTTTCTCGCTGTTTCATCAGGTTCTATTCCCGTACAATTCCAGCCGGCATTTTTCATTGTATTTAAAAATGCGCCAGTTCCTGCGCCCACATCAAAATGTTTCCTGTTGTCTTTTTGGTATTGCTTTCTACCAATTTTCTTTTTTGCAGAAGTGTTCGTTTTCTTACCGAGTGATAAAGATTATTTATAAAACCTTTTTTGGTATCGCTGTGCGAAATGTATTCTTCAGATTGATAATAGCGCCGATGTTTTCCTCTTCGGGAATGTTTTGGGTAAATCGTTGCGTGCAATTGTTGCATTCCCAAATTTCAAATTCTTCGCCGGAAACAGTGTGATCTTTCGCTGAAAGAACTTTATAAATATTTTTATCACCGCAATTCGGGCAAGAACTGTAAACGATCATCTTGGATTTAAATTATCTTAATAAACAATCTTAATTAGGAGTAGTGTAGGTTTTGGGAGCTGTAACGGAATAACTTTTTGTTGATTACCTATGGTTTTAACTGAAAAAGGATTTGCATAAAAATGAAGGAACAGAAGTAAGAATCCCGGCTACCAATAAAATGATCGCAATAATTTTCCAGGAATTATTACTTTTTGTTTTACCTTCTTCCCATGATAATAATGGTTCATGGCAGAAGAAGTAGTTTCCCTGTCGCCCACCAGCATCGCGTGTTCACTGTTTTCATGAATTACGCGTTCGGCAGTAACAGGTTCGAAAAAAGAACATGCGGATGTATTCGTATTGCGAATAAATCATTTCCTGACGGCTCCTTTTTTTAAAACCCCTAAAGGTTCCAATAAAATTTCTTCGCCTTTTTTTAATTTGTATTTTGCATCTGCGCACCATCTTTTAAATTCGTCTAAGGCTTCAGTAACAGGTATCTTTTTTTTCTCTGAAACATATTTAACCAACCCATCAGAAATCTTTTCTTCCCTTGTTGTAAAAAAAATTTCAATACGCAGGAGGAATAATTTGTTTGTTGGCAACATCAGCTTCGGCAGAAGTATTTACAACCCTGAACTCTCCTACATCGCGAAGCCTGCATTCTTTTGACTGAATAATAAATGAAGTAATAAGATCCTGCATGAACGCAAATATCTGTAATTATTTATATCTGGTTTAAAAAGAATTGAGTTTAAAAATGAACCAAAACGCCGCCAATAACCTGGAACCCATAAACAGGGTAATTATTCCAGCGTTCATACTGGCTGTTTAAAATATTATCAAAATCAAGCCATACACTAAATTGTTTGTTCAGTTTAAATTCTGCTCCGGCACTTAGGTCAGTTCCGCCTTTCATGTTTTTTTCAGTTTCCATCGGTTCAACGGGTTAGCTATTAAGCCTTTGCTCTGAAAAGGCAATTACATCGGCTTTAAATAAAAGTTCTTTAAATGCATTCCACCTTAAAGAACCTGTAAGTTTTAAAGGAAATAATCCCCATGCTTTTGCATTATCATGCAAGCCGGTATAACTGTTCAAATCTAATGCGGCAGAGGCTGTGAATTTATCCTGGCTGATAAAATTCATATCACCATGAATCTGGAGGTTGGTTAATTTACTTTCATTGGTAAGTACAAATGTGTTTCCATAAGTGGAATCATTTATAAACAATGGCATGTCGGTATATGAAATAAATGCGGCCCTTGCATTAAAATTGAAATGCTTGCCTACGGTAGCTTTTATGCCGCCATAATATTGTATCTCTTTTGTATTATTCAAAAAAAGCAGGATCGCGCATGTATGGATTTTCATGACTCAAAGTGCGGAAACTGTTTGGAATGTATTTTCCAACCCAACCTGCCTGGATCATTAAAGCATTTTGTTGCAATTGCACTTCTGCGTAGATATTTGGCAATACAGCAAGTGTATTGTTATTCCAGGAAGGAGTAATGCCACCATGAAAAGTAAACATGTCACTATAATAAACGAATTCGGGAGCCAGCTCAAAAAGATTATTGGTGACTGAAAGTAGAAGAACCTTTCAATTGGTATTTATCAAAATTGCCACGCGCGGCAATTTTAAAAGAAACCGCATCAGAAAATCTTTTTTCTGCAGGAATTCACCAACAATGTAGTTTCAGTTGCCTTATTTTCTCTTGAAAATTCATGAACTTCCAGATGAGGATCGTAATTAATTCCAACGTCATTGTGTGTCTGTATTTCTAAAACCTACATGTGCAGAAAAGTCCTGGTAACTTCTCCTGAAACTGTCTTTTTCAAAATCGTATAAAGCTATGGTTGTATCCATATTGATAATATTCATGCTGGCAAATTCAGCGCCGGCATAAGTTTCATTCTTATCAGAAAAAATGCTGCCCGTACCTTTTACATTCCATTCACTAAAATCCTGGTTTTTTATTTTGCCCCTTGAAGAAATATAATTGCCGTAAATATTTCCAAGGTTGTGTTTGCCATCACCAAAACTAAAAGCGCCGGAAACATAAGGAGTGGATAAATTTCCATAACCGACTTTCAACTGATTGCGATCACCCAGTTTTAAAGAAGTGTCTGCCTGTAAAGAAAGCGGTTTTAAGGAAACCGGCTGATAAGCAAAAAATAAATTCTCCGGTGGAATATTATAAGCCAGCCGCGGACGTGAAGTATCCGGTGAAATCGGCGAAGCATACAGGTTAATTTTTACTGTATTTCTCAAAGAAGGTTTATAAGAAGAAGTGATCTGAATCGTTTGCCTTCTTGTTGTGTCCTGTGCGTGCGATACAGTAAATAAAAAACACAGTGGCAAAACAAAAATCACTTTATTTAAAGAATTCCTTATTATCAATTTTTTAAACATATCTGCTATCGTTTGTATTTGAATTTTTATTTACTGTTTGAAGGAGTTGTTTCTACTTTTGAATTTTGTTGTTCTTCAGCAATTGCGGCATCCAGTTTTGTCTGTGCTTCCTGTTTCAGTTCCGGTATGATTGCGTTATCGGCGACACTTTTATAAGTGGCTTTTGCATTGAAATAATCTTTTTCTTTCAAATAAATATCACCCAATAAAATGTAAGCTTTTGCCACCCAATAATCATAAGAGCCGGTTACTTTTATCACATCAAGCGCTGCTTTTTCAGCGGTTGTAAGCTGGTTGAGCGTATAATAACAATTGGCGGTTTCATAGCGTGCTTCAGCTCCCCATTCAGATTTGTTGACTGCAGAAACCTGTTTAAACGCTTTAATGGCGTCTTCACACTGGTTGTTTACCTGCAATGATTTACCCAAAACAAGATTGGCAATAGCTTTATCATCGGTGCTGATTCCTTTTTTGGTAAGTAATTCTTTGGCAATATTGTTGGCTTGTGCAAAATCTTTGGTTTGATAATAACTTCTTACCAATCCACGCAATGCTTCAAGTGTATTTTCGGGAGTGGTTGCCAGTTCCAGCAATTTTGAAAAATAGGTTTTTGATTGTGCGTAATCCTTCAATTCAAAATAATATATTCTTGCGGCTGCAAAGCGGCTCTTTCAGCATAAGGACTGTTTCCTTCGTTCAGCACTGCTTCGTAGCCGGCAACTGCATTTTGCCAATCTTTATTTTTTGCGTAGCATTCACTTTTGTAAAAATTAGCTTTCAGCGTGTAAGCTCCCTGAGGATATTTGGTAAGATAATTATTAAACGAATTAATAGCGGCAGCGCAATCATTATTGCTGTACTGCAATTCAGCGGCAGCATAGGTCAAAGAATCGGCTTCAGAAATGCTGATCACTTTTCCGGATTTTTGAACAAATGCCACATAATCATTAGGCTTTCCCATTTCCACATAAATATTTTTCATATTATCCAGTGCTTCATTGGCTTCTTCTGATTGAGGATATTGACTTACTAATTTTTGATAATCCTGTAAAGCTTCTTCGTTATTATTCAAATTATAATTGGCAAGTCCTAATTTAAGATACACTTTCGGATATTGGCTGGCGGCCGATTTGATATTCAAAATCTTATTCAAATATGGAATAGCGTCCCTGAATTTTTCCTGTACCATATAAGCATTTGCAATCTGCATGTATGATTCTGCAACCAAGATCACTTTGAGGATAACGTTCAGTGAGTGTATTGAATGTTTTGATCTTCGCAGCAGGATTATTGATGCCATTGATAAGCGCCACCTGGTACAAAGCATAATCACTTTGCGCCAAACCATTGTCAATTACATTTTGATACATGCTTTTAGCAGTACTGTAATTCTTCATCATAAAGTAACTATCCGCCGCTCTGACATAAGCATCCTGTTGCAATGAGGAAGAAGCAGAAGTAATTGCCGGAGCCACTTCTTTAAAATTGCTCAATGCCAGTGAATAATTTTCAAGATTCAGATAGCTATAGCCAAGAACATAATGAGCATCAGTAGGATTAGCTTCTCCCTGGATGCCTCCATACTGAAGGTAATTGTTCATATATTTTACTGCTTCATCATAACGGTTAAGCCTGTACGCAATTTCGCCTTTCCAGAAATAAGCAAATGGCAATACCTGCCCTGCGTTAGGATCATTGATTACTTTTGTCAACAGGTCATCTGCTTCATTCAATTGCTGGCCGTTGATATATTCTGTTGCGCGGCCAAAAAGAATTTTTGGATAAATCCTTTTCATTGTTGGAGTGGGCTGTGAAAAAGAGTTGTATAAAGAAAGCGCTTCCGCATAATTATTGGTATTGGCCAAAAGATTAATGATAATTTCTTTGGCTTCGTTGGCATAGATCAGATTGAGGATAAAGATCAAGAAATTTATTCAATGAATTTAAAGCTACATCCTGGTAGCCCAATTCATAAGAAAGTTTTGCATAATTGAAACGTGAGATTTCCTGTTGTTTGCGGTTGCTGTTATTATCCGCGCTGTAGAGAAAAGCGTTTCTTGCATTTTCTTTTTGCCCGGTTCTTAAATATAAATCACCTAATAAATACATTGAGTTTTGTCCCAAAGAATCTTTTTCATTACTCAATTGTTTAAAACCTTCAATGGCTTTTTGTACATCATTGGCATTGTAATAGCAATAGCTCAATTCATACATCACTTCTTTGGAAACTTTGTCACTGCTTTCCACATAAGCTTCCAGCAGAGGAAGTGCTTTGGCAAAATCTTTTTTCTCAAAATAAATCTGTCCCATTAAAAGGTTCAGGTCTTTACGGTTGGCAATATCGTTCTGTCCCAATTTACTTTCGCCATAACGCAACGCCTGGTCTTTGTTTCCCTGGAAATAATAGATCTGTGCAATGTAAAAAGGAACGATTCCCCTGTATTTCGGAATGGATTCAACTTTTTGAAATGAAGCCAGCGCATTATTGTAATCGTGATCACGGTAACTTAAATAACCATAATAATAATTGGCATCGTAATAATATTTGTTGGAAGGCAATTGATGAATTTCATCAAACAAAGGTTTAGCACTGTTGTATTGTCCTGTTTTAAAATAAGAATAAGCCAGTTCAAACTTTGCATCTGCAATTTGTTCATTGCTCAGGTTGTTATAGCCGGCTCTTTCATAATAAACTACTGCACGCGCAAAATCATTTCTTACAAAATAATATTGAGCCAGATGAAAACTCATTAATTGCTGCCGTGGTTCATTGTTGGCCGCATCAATAAAACGTTTTAGCCGCATCTTCCGCAACAGATTGATTCAGTTTCAATTCGCAAACGATGTAATAATATTCCACATCCTGGTTAAGATAAGCATGGCTGCTTTTTGTATTTTCAGGATACTTGTCAAGCAAGGGTTTCAGAAGTGGATAGGCGAGACTGTATTCTCCTTTGATAAACAGGTCTTCTGCTTCTTTAAATTTTTTCTGCGGGTCCGTTATAAAATAATTGGCCTGCGAAAAACAAGGTGCAGAAAGGATAGTGAACACAAGGGGAAGAAAGAAACGCGTCATCAATTTTATATTTTTACTTTTCAATATTGAATTAAAAAAACGAACTAACCATTACTGGTTGCAAATGATTTTGCTTCGCGCAAAAATACAAACACCGTTCCACTAATCACGAACTCAAAATATTTGAATGATATTAAAAACACTTTAAATTGCACAAATCTTTGTTAATACAATTGTAAAAAAGACATGAGCAAATTTTTATCCACAAAATATTCCAATGCCGCTTTCAATTTCGGAATGTTTGTTTTAAGAGTTATGTTGGGTGTTTTACTTGCCAGCCATGGTTACAGCAAATTGGTTGCGTTTAGTTCACTTCGTTATAAATTTATGAATTTTCTTCACATGGGTTCAACACTTTCACTTGCACTGGTAATTTTCGCTGAATTGTTTTGTTCTATTTTTTTGATACTTGGATTGTTTACCAGGTTTGCCTGCATTCCTATTTTAATTGCAATGGCTGTTGTTGTTTTTGTAGCTACGCATGGACAAATACTTGGCCCTGGCGAAAGAGGAACTATTTATCTCGCTGTCAACTATTACTATTTTATTTTGTGGCCCGGGTAAAATAAGTATTGATGCAATGATAGGAAAGTAGAGTTTAGAGTTTAGAGTTTAGAATGTTTAGAAAGTTTAGATTAGGTTTAGACATGTTTACACACAAAACACATATACGAATTCATTATGCGCTTACCGACCAGATGGGTGTAGTGTACTATGGAAATTATGCGCAATTTTATGAAATAGGAAGAACAGAAGCCTTGCGTAGCCTTGGTTTAACATATAAAGAAATAGAAGCAACAGGTGTGATTATGCCTGTAACAGAGATCCATAGCCGCTTTTTGCGACCTGCTTTGTATGACGATTTACTTACCGTCGTAACGATGGTAAAAGAAATGCCCGCGCACTCGAAAATAATTTTTCATAATGAAATTTATAATGAGAAAAATGAATTGTTGAATGTAGGAGATGTTACGTTATATATTCCTTGATGCAAAAACAATGAAGCGCTCCGATATGCCCGAAAAAATAAAAGAAAAGTTGTTGAATTATTTTGAACAGGCTTAAAGCAATTGCAAACTTACTTGCCGGTAAACCAATAAAATCCACAGATTTTTATTATGCTGCCGGAATGTTTAATTGCATTGCGGAAGGGAAATTGTAAAATCAGTTCCTTCATTTACAATCGAAGCTACTGATATCTTTCCGCCGGCTGATTCAATGATTCTTTTTACCTGCGCCAGGCCGATACCGGTTCCTTTATTTCCATACCGGTCTGTTTTATTGAGCGTTTGTTGCTTCCGGAAAATTTTTTCCAGGTTATCTTCTTCAATACCCGAGCCATTATCAGAAAAATAAAAATAATGGTATTGTTTATCTTTATCCGCTACAATATTGAGGATCCCCTTCGGCTTGTCATTATACTTTATGGCATTCGTTATCAGGTTCTGAAATACCTGTTGCAAAGCAATTTCATTAACAGGTACTCTTGGAAAATTTCCTTTAATATTTATTTCAATGTCTTTTGGAGGCGCTAGGAGCCCGATCACTTTATCTAAAATTTTCCTGGTGTTTACTGCTTTTCCAATGTTTTTTTTGTTTTGAGAATTATTGCTGTTATCAAGCATCCTGTCTATAAATGCGATCAATTCTGTCGCGCTATTTTGTATCAATTCAATATAACCATCCGCACTTTTATCAAGAATCTCTTTATAATTGCCCCTGAAACCTTTCGACAACATAGTAATATTTGCCAGAGGCGTTTTCATGTCGTGCGATACTAATTTTATAAAATCTTTCAGGCTTTTGTTACTGTTTTTAAGTTTTTGTTGCGTCAGTTTAAGGTGCTTGTTTTTTTTTCGTAACTCCATCGTGACGATTGTTTGTCTTGCAAGCGCTTTCAATGCTCCCTGTTGTTCGTCCGTTAGCTTTTTGGGTTCAGGGTCAAGTACACAAATAGAACCAAGAACAAACCCATCCGGCGTAACCAATGGCGCTCCTGCATAAAAAACTGCATGAGGGGCACCGGTTACCAAAGGGTTGGAATTATAACGTTCATCCCGCCGTAAATCCGGAACTTCATTTACATGATGGGGGTCAAGAATCGTATAGTTACAAAAAGAAAGTTCACGTGGCGTTTCCCTTATTTCAAATCCAAAACACGATTTTACGTACTGCCTTTTTTCATCAAGCAGCGTAATCAGCGAAGCCTGCGTGCTGCAAATTTGTGTAGCAATATTCGTAATAAAATCATATTCCTGTTCGGAAAGCGAATCCAGCAGTTCATATTCGTATAGCGCTTTTAACCGGCTTTTTTCATTCGATGGAACAGGGAAACAAGGTGTTTTTCATTGAAGTTAAAAAGTTTGGATAAGTTTCAATAACGTTGTTTACGGAAAATATATTGTGATAAAATCGATAGTAACTTCCAGGTTTTCCGGTAAACGAATAAAAAACATTGTTTTTTATTTAGTTACCTATTGTAAATAAATCAGTAAACCAGAAATGATATTTGCGCGATTTAATAATTTTTGTACCTGGTTTTGCAAATCCGTTTATAAAATCTATAGTTAAATATGTGTCCACGACAATGTCTTCAAGATTATCTCAAAATCATTTTGTAGTTTTTCAAAAATTTCACTTGAAAATTTTAATAATAGAAGATGAAAAAGCACTCAGCGAAAGTATTTCCGCTTATCTTTCTGTGCACGATTATACATGTGAAACCGCCGAAGATTATTATACCGCTATTGACAAAACTGAAAACAACACCTACGATTGCATTCTTCTTGATATCACTTTACCCGATGGAAATGGCTTGAAAATTCTTGAACAAATTAAGGAAGATAATAAAACAGACGGCGTTTTGATTATTTCGGCAAAAGATTCGCTGGATGATAAAATAAAAGGGTTAAATCTCGGCGCTGACGATTATTTGTCAAAACCTTTTCATCTTTCTGAATTAAACGCACGCATCGCCGCCATCATCACGGAGAAAAAATTTTGATGGCAACAGTGTTATCCATTTTGGAAATCTGTGCGTGGATACTCAAAAAAAGTCGGTAACAGTAGAAAATAATCCTGTAGAACTTACCAAAAAAGAATATGAATTGTTGCTGTATTTCGTGTCCAATAAAAAAAGACTTATCTCTAAAGATGCAATAGCAGAGCATCTTTGGGGAAATGAAATGGGTGGTAATTTTGATTTTATTTATACACACATAAAGAATCTTCGGAAAAAATTAATGGATGCAGGTGAAGCAGATTATATCAAATCGGTTTACGGAATGGGTTATAAATTTACCGATCAATGAAACTAATAGCGAAATACAACAGGGTAACCATTCCTATCATCATCGCTCATTCTTTTAATAAGTAGCATATGCTATTATTTTATTCTTCACAGAATCTTAATTTACCAACTGGATAAGGACCTCCGCATTGAGCAGAAAGAGATTATTCAACACGTTAAAGAAACCGGGCAATTCCGGAAACTTCCGATTATAAAGACCAGCAGATTTCTTTTGAGCCAACGGATCTGTGTCTTACCTTAAAGACAGGTATTCAACCCAGGATATTTACAATAAAAAGGAAGATGAGGTAGAATCATTTCGAAGGATTGACTTTTTAGTAATCAGAAGACGGGAAACATTTTATTGCTACGGTTAAAAAATCACAACAGGAAACGGAAGACATTGTCAGGTTGATATTGATGATCACTCTTTTTATCATTGTCATTTTATTGTTGATTTTATTTATCTCCAACCGATTTTTACTAAGCAATTATGGAAACCTTTTCGCAATACACTGGAGCAACTGAACCATTTTAGTTTTTCATCAAAAAACAAAATTACGTTCTTCAAAAAACAGACATTGATGAATTTAAAGAACTGAATGAAACCGTTCTTTTTATGACCCAAAAAGTGACAAAGGATTATCAAACATTAAAAGTTTTACGGAAAATGCTTCACATGAAATTCAAACGCCGCTGGCAATCATCGAAAACAAAGTTGAATTGTTATCACAATCAGAAAATTTAACCGAAAGCGCAAATCAATGTGTTGCAAAGCTTAAATGAAGCAGCGGCAAGACTTTCGCGATTAAATCAATCCTTATTGTTACTTACTAAAATTGAAAATCTTCAATTTGCTGATGTTGATAAGATTGATTTTTCGATTATGCTTACCCGTTACCTTAACAATTTTGAAGAACTGGCTGAAGCAAAAGGACTTTCAATTTCAAAAAGTATAGAGTGGCAATTTAGTGGTAGAGATGAATGAGTCGCTTGCTGAAATTTTGATTTCCAATATTATTTCAAATGCGATAAGACACAATTTTGATCATGGTGAAATCATTGTTGAACTTGAGAACAATTTATTTCGTGTAAGCAATACCGGACCTGAACCGCATATCAATACAACAGAGTTATTTCCACGCTTTAAAAAAGAATCCTCATCAGGAGATTCTCTCGGCTTGGGTTTGTCAATCGTAAAAACAATCACGGATATCTATGGTTTTTCAATATCGTATCATTACAATAATTCTCAACACGTCGTTGAAATTAATTTTCCTCCTGCTGGAAACCTTTAGACGAGACCTTGGGAATTTTATTAAGTTGAACTATAGAAATTGTTTATACTTCCGAAAGTAAAAAGTGAAGAGTCACATTTTGACGATAGCCGGTTCGCTTTTCAAGATCAATTCTTTATCGCATTTTCTTAAAAACCTAAATCGTTTTTTTGCTTCGCGCAAATAACAGGCGCCTTTTAATAAACTCCAATAGGGAAGACCCTTGTGATTATACAGACTTATTTGATACAAAACTTTCCAATGTTTCACAATTTCTCTGTATGCCTGCCACATTGAATATTTGCCTGTATAAATGTGGTTGGGAATAGATCCTGCACCGTTAAATTCAAGAATTGAAAAATTAATTCCTTTTTTTAAATCCTCAACAGAAGCGCATTTGATATCATATCTTCCGTAATAAAACTGGTTTTTGTTACTGATAGAATCGAATAATTGTAAAAGCTGTTCATCAATATTTTCTGATAAATCATGAAAGGTCGTTCCATGATAACGGTTACCCACAAACGATAAATTGATCGTTTCATCTTTCTCCAAAACCTTGTTTAATTCTGCCGGATCAAGTTTCATTAATTCTTCTGTTATTTCCGGTTGTTCTCTATCCAGTATTTCTTTGATTGTTGAAACGCCATCGCCGGTTATTAAGGGGAATTTCTTGCAGAATAAAGCACTTATTACTCCAGATTTTTTTTGGGGATGCCGGTAATAAAAGAGGCCAATTTCCAGGGGATAATCTACAAACTCCTGTATTATATAATCCACGGGCATATTGCGATGATACATTCTAAGATGCGATTCATTATCAATTTTCCTGAAAAGAATTCCTTCCATTCCTATATCAGGCTTGACAATGAAAGGGTAGGAGAATGAGTGGGAGTCAACAGCAGTTATTACTTCCGGAAAAGATTGCTTTGGCTGAATGTAAACGGTTTTTGGAAAATATTTTCCAGGCAGAAGATCATACATTTCTTTTTTGCTTTCGCCTTCAAACCCTCCAAAAGTAAGCTTCGGATTGGAAGTGCTGAAAAACCATACAGAACCGCTTTTCAGGATATACCAAAACCAAACAAAAAATAAAGGAAAGTAGAATGGAAAAAACGGCCAGTGTTGCCAGTTACTTAATCGGCTGATTAAATTTTTCAATCTGGATTTTTCTAAAAGGTATATTCTTTTGCTTCAATTAACTTGTTCTGTTCATCGGCATAAACGATGGTTGGCTGAAATCCATTTGCCTCCAATTCATCATCAAAATAACTGTAGGAAAGCACGTGAATTTTATCTCCTCTATTAAATAATTTGGAAGCTGCCCCGTTAAGTGACACATAACCGGGCCTGTTGCTCCTCACCACATAAGTAATGATCCTGTTTCCGTTGGTAAGGTTATTAACATGTACCTGTTCGAACAATTTCAAACCTGAAGCTTCCAACAGATCATCAGGAAGGGCAATACTTCCCGGATAACTTTCTGAACTTTCGGTTACTATGAGTTGTTGAATTTTTACTCTTAATAATTGAAGCAACATGGTGGTTTTATTTTAAAAATATTATGCCAAAGCAAAGATAAAGATCAAAATTGGGAAAAATCTGAAGTGGGAATTTACCGAAACAAAAAATATTCCCAAATTTAAAAAGTTCTTTTTTTGTTTGTTTACTGGTGACTCAGTTAATGCCGGTTCTCTTTCAACTTCAAATTTCCCTCAAATTCGCCTTATAGATTTGTGTAATAAATAAATGAATAACACTTAAAAATTAACAATTATGAAAAAGATTTTAGGACTTGCAGCAATTATTTGCCATCGAGCAGCACCACTTTTGCCCAGGAAAAAGAAGGAGGCAATGAGCATATTAATGTGCCGGCTGTTGTAAAAAATGTCAACATAAAAAAGTATCCTGATTCAAAAAAATACCATGTGACCTGGGAAACTGAAAAAGGAAATTATGAAGCCAACTGGGGCGGAAAAGATGGCGAAGCTAATTCAGCGACCTACACACCTTCAGGCAATTTCGTGGAAATCGTAAAAGAAATTCCGGTAAGCCAGCTTCCACAGGCAGCCAACAGTTATATAAAACAACATTATAAAACAGCACATTTTGGCGACGTGGGAAAGGTTTGGACGCCCAAGGAAAAACATCTTATGAAGTTGAGATCAACAGAAAAGATGTAATCTTTGAGCCAGAATGGAAATTTCGTTAAGTCAGAATAATTAAAAATTATTTTACACGATATTAGCTATTCCGTTAATAACGGGATAGCTTTTATTATATAATATGTTTAGAAATTTAGCCATACCGGTTCTTTTGATTCTCCTTCCTTTTTTTTCTATTGGTCAAAACCGCGGCCTCAATTATTACATTGAACAATCACTTCAGAATGATCCGCGGATATTTGAATTGCGCAACCAGATTTCGCAAAACAAACTCGACAGCCAACTAATCGTGGCAGGAAATAAATGGCAGGTTACCGGCAGCGGAAACGCGTATTACGCACCCGTCATAAATGGCTATGGATATGATGAAGCTATCACCAACGGGCAACAACTTTCGGCATTGGTTGCTTTGAACAAACATATTTACAACAAACGAAATTTAAGCCTGCAGTTTGAAAACTTGCAGTTGCAAAATGATTCGCTGAACAATACCATTAGCGATCCAAAACCAGGATATAAAAAAATCGATCATCAATCAATATATCACCGTTATGGCGACCAATTGCAATTGAATTTAATGACCAGATGATTAAGTTTTTGAGCGAGAAGAGCAAATATTAAAAGTCGCTCACCCAACAAGAATGTGTACAAACAGTCCGATTATTTATCTTTTTTGGTGACGTTCCAGCAACAACAATTGACGCAGAAATCAAACTTGGGTTCAATATAAAATGGATTATGATTCGCTGAATTACCTCGCAGGAATTGTTGATACGACTACTGAAACCCTTGATCCGCCTAAACATACAGGTAATTAAAAATTACAAGGCAAAGGAATCGCCTTTCTTTTTGAGTTATAAATATAGACAGTTTACGGATTCAAAATGAGCGTGCTCTTGCAGAAAATCAATACAGCCCCAAAGTAAATTTATTTGCCGATGCGGGTTACCAATCCACGTTTATCATGTTACTCCCTATAAAAACTTTGGCTATAGTTTCGGCATCAATTTATCGGTTCCCATTTTTGATGGCGGACAAAAACAATTGCAGTTTCAAAAATTAAACATCCGCGAAAGAACGTTGCAAGAAAAAGAGGAGTTTTTCAATAATCAATATGAACAGCAGATGCAGCGAATTGCAACAACAGTTCAATAATTTGAAAGCCTTACGGGAACGATTAATAAACAAATAGAATACCTGGAAACGCTGATAAAAGTGAATGGAAAATTGCTGGAAGCCGGTGATATCAAAATAACGGATTATGTGCTGGCGCTGAATAATTATATCACGGCCAAAAATCTCGTGGTACAAAACCAAATAGCTCGTTACCAGGTGATACAGCAGTTGAATTACTGGAATATGAAATTGTAAATAAAAGTTCAATGAAAATACATTTTTTCAAACGGTGGATAGGGCTAAACGATGGATTGGTGAGGAGCGCAATCCTGGCAGCGGAATGGTTCGTGGAGACACGAACCAGGTTGCTAAGACACGAACCACGGCAAGCCGGTTGGTGAGGACAGTGAGATTCGTGGGAGACACGAAACAAGGCGACCAAACGCAAAATATATTTTTTGTGTTATTTGTTGCTTTACTGGCAGCGGGCTGTAATTCTTCCTCTTCAAATTCTCCTGACGAAACTCCCGATGTGCGTACACCCGTAACCGTTACAACAGTCTCTCATGTATCATTGAACGAATACATCGAATTGAACGCTACTTCCACTTATTATACAACAGAATTATGTAAAATCAAATTTGAATGGTTATATCGAAAGTTCAAATATCAAATATGGAGATTATGTGCACCAGGGCAAGCGTTATTTGTTTTAAAAACCAAAGAAGCCAGAGCCATCGGAAATGCGGTTAACCGGCTCGATTCAAGTTTTAATTTCTCAGGAGTAAATGTGTTGCATTCCAATGCCTCTGGTTATGTGATGGAAGTGGACCACCAGCCGGGCGATTATGTGCAGGATGGCGAACAATTGGCCGTTATCAGCGATACAAAGAGTTTCATGTTCGTGATGAATGTGCCGTATGAAGACAAGCCGTATGTTTCAATTGGAAAACACGTAGACCTTTTACTTCCTGATAATGAAGTTTTGCCGGCAGTAATTGCTTCCTCTATGCCCGTGATTGATTCTGTTTCTCAAACACAACAATATTCCATAAGAGTGAATGCCGGTCACACTATCCCGAAAGATTTGATTGCCAAAGTGAAAATATTGAAGAAGTCAGTGCAGGACGCGCAGGCATTACCGAAGCTTTCAGTTTTATCAGATCAAACACAAACCAAATATTGGGTAATGAAATTGATCAATGATAGTACAGCGGTAAAAGTGCCTGTGAAAACAGGGGTTGAACAAGGAGACACCGTTCAGGTGTTGTCGCCACAATTTGATCCCAATACAAAAATATTATCGGGTGGAAATTACGGGCTTTCGGATACGGCTTCTGTCATTGTACAAGGACCTGCGGATCCTTTGGATAGACAAATGCCAATCAATAAAATATTGAAATGGAAGTGATGTAAAACAGCATTGTTGAATGAATAATGAAAAAGACGATATAAAAGACTCAGGAAGTTCCCCAAAAAAGGAGGAGTAGTTATTTCACCAAATACAAGAGCCCGATTACGGTAATAGTTGCGATAATTATTGCCGGTGGCGTTTTCGCCTATACCAAATTACAAACTTCCTTATTCCCCGAAATCACTTTTCCGAAAATAAAGATTATTGCCGATGCAGGACTTCAGCCGGTTGACAGGATGATGGTGACGGTTACCCGTCCGCTCGAATTGGCGATTAAAAAAATTCCCGATCTTGGTACATATCCGCAGCACGACCAGCAGGGGCAGTTGTGAAATCTCCGCGTTCCTTGATTGGAATGCGAATGTGGATCTGAGCAAACAAAGACTGGAATCCAGGATCGCGGAGATCAGAAATACTTTACCGGCAGACGTAAACATTACGGTAGAGAAGATGAATCCTTCCATTTTGCCGGTAATGGGCTATTCACTGGAAAGCCATTCTTTATCACCGATTGAATTGAAGCAACTGGCGGTGTACACCATCAAGCCATTTCTAAGCCAGGTTCCGGGTATTTCTGACATTGCAGTCATGGGTGGCAGATCAGAGGAATATTGGGTGAAGATTGGATGTTCAAAAAATGAGTACTTTGGGCATCACGCCGGATTCTGTGAATGCAGCGCTGAGCCAAACTGATTTTATCAATTCCAACGGCTTTCTTTCTGATTACCGCTATCTCTATCTAACTCTTACTGATGCTTCTGTTGAATCTTTGAAAGACCTTCAAAATGTGGTGGTAGCGAGTAATGGAAAAAGAGTGGTTCAGTTAAAAGATATTGCTGAAGTGCAGATCAATGAAGCTGTACAATATATAAAGATCAATGCCAATGGACATGAAGGCGTATTGATTGGTGTAGTAAAACAACCAAACAGCAATCTTGATTGATGTGTCCTCTCAAATGAAGGATAAAATTGCACAGCTTAAAAAAATCCTTCCAAAAGATGTAACGATAAAGCCTTATTACATACAGGCCGATTTTGTAAATACTGTTGTAAAAAGTGTTACCGATAGTCTTTGGATCGGGCTTGTGCTTGCCATTATTGTAGCGATTATTTTCCTTCGTTCTTTTAAAGCAAGCGTTACTATTTTAATCACCATTCCTGTAACACTTGGGCTTACACTCATTATGTTATATACGGTTGGGCTACACGTTAAATATTATGACCCTGGGCGCCATAGCTGCATCCATCGGTTTGATCATTGATGATGCGATTGTCGTCGTCGAACAAATTCATCGAACGCACGAAGAAAATCCCAATGCTCCTTATAAGGAGATTGTTCAACATGCTATTCATTACTTGTTTCCTGCAATGGTTGGTTCTTCCATAAGTACCATAGTTATTTTTATTCCTTTCATTTTGATGAGTGGCGTTGCAGGCGCTTATTTTAATGTGCTGACGAACACAATGATCATCACATTGTTTGTTCCTTTTTTGTAACATGGATTTGTTTGCCGGTTATTTATCTTCTTTTTTCGGGAAAGAAAAAGAAAAAGAAACAGAAAAGAAAGAAGAAAAGCCGGAGGAAGTACCACGCCAGGGATGGGTAAAATGGTTTATACTTCGCCCATGGATCAGCTTTATTTTTGTAGCAGGATTGATTGCAGCCATCGTTCTGATTTTGCCGCATTTGGAAACCGGTTTTCTTCCACAGATGGATGAAGGAAGTATTGTGCTTGATTACACTTCCATTCCCGGAACCTCTCTTGAGGAAACCAACAAGGAATTGCAGGCAGTCGAAAAAATAATCATGTCAACGCCCGAAGTGGAAGCGTATTCCCGTCGCACTGGGACGCAGATGGGATTTTTTATAACTGAACCGAATGACGGTGATTATCTTATCCAATTAAAAAAGACAGGAATAAAAGTACGGAACAGGTGATTGAGGAAATACGTAAACGGATTGAATCTTCACAACCGGAATTAAGAGTAGATTTCGGGCAGGTGATAGGAGATATGCTGGGCGACCTGATGACCTCTGTTCAACCGATTGAAATAAAAATCTTTGGTGATGATGAACAAAAATTGCATGAACTTTCACAACAGGTCAGCTCGATTGTTGATAATGTAAAAGGAACAGCGGATGTGTTTGATGGAATTGTGATTGCCGGGCCGTCGATAACCGTAAATCCTGATTTTACAAAAATTGCTCAATATGGTATTACGCCGTGCTAATCTTCAGTTCCAGGTGAAAACCGCGCTGGAAGGAAATGTAGCCGGTAATATTTATGAAAAAAACCGTGTTTATCCTATCAGGCTTGTTTACCCTGGAAGCCGAAACAGGAGTCTGAGTGAACTAAAAAATTTGAAAATATTTTTGCCGAATGGCGCTTTGAAGCCTTTAAGTGAGCTTGCGACTTTTAAAATTGACAGTGGTTCTGCAGAAATACATCGTGAAAATCTTCAGACAGTGGGAATCGTTTCTGCCCGATTGGAAAACCGCGATCTTGGTAGTACCATTAAAGATATTAAAAGCCAAATCAACAGTAAAATTCATCTTCCGCAGGGATATACTATTGAGTACGGTGGCGACTACGCGCAGCAGCAAAAATCGTTTTCAGAATTGCTGATGATCCTCATCTCTTCAAGTGTTTTGGTGTTTGGCGTCATCTTATTTTTGTTCCGTGATGTGAAACCAGCCTTTACTATTTTGATCATTGCCGTTTTGGGTATCGCCGGCAGTTATCTTGCTTTGTTCATCACCGGTACTCCATTAAATGTTGGAAGTTATACCGGCCTTATCATGATTGTAGGTATCATAGGAGAAAACTCCATCTTCACCTTCCTGCAATTCCGTGAAACGCTGGAAGATAAAAGTGTTGATGAGTCTGTGGTCTATGCTATTTCCACCCGTCTGCGTCCGAAGCTTATGACTGCCATCGGCGCCATTATTGCACTAATGCCTTTGGCGCTCGGTATCGGTGCGGGAGCGCAATTACACCAGCCTTTAGCAATTGCGGTTATCGGCGGATTTGTCATAGCGCTGCCTTTGCTATTGATCGTACTTCCTTCCATGTTAAGGTTGTTGTATAAAGGAAAGAGAGATAAAGTGTTGGCGAAGGAGGATTGATTTGGTAGTCAATTGTGAATGGTAAATGGTGAATTTTGAATTGCGAATGAGGATAGCGCAGTTGATTCTAATTCTTCCTTCTTGCTACCTTCATCTTGCTTCTTTCTACTTCTTACACACAGTAAACAAACAAATTAATTGGATTTTTATTTTCGATGTGGCATTTGCCACTACTTCAACATTCATTATTCCTTGTTCAATATTCGATATTTGAAGAAGTAATAAATAATGAATAAAAAACAAGGAATATCGAATATCGAAGGATTCATTTTCATTCTATGACACCATCTCTACGAAATAAACACTGACACAACAATGTGCTCCAAAATATCTTCGTCAAAAAATGTATTGCTGATGCTTTGTGCCTGGTCGATGATTTGTAATATCGTTGGCTGACTGTCATCAGAAATTGAGTAGGCGAGTTGCGATACATTTTTTTTGGCTTTGTAAACTGCAGGAATTGCTTCTTCAAGAAGTTCAATTTTTAAGCCTGCATCCTTTAGTCTACCCAATTCCGCAATCATCCAACTGAGGCCGTAATAGTAATTTTGATTCAAAATAATGTGATTTTCCAAAGCGCTTCCATCCGGCATTTTATTGTAGGGCGAATTAATAATTTCCGGCGTAAGGTATTTCTTCAAAAACTCAGGTGGTTCGCCATCAGCCTTAAGTTCCATCAAGCCACGTAACGCCTGTGGATAAATGCTTAGCCATCTTAATTTGCGTCGTAATTCATGTACATCTTTTTCAATATCAGTAAATTCTTTCGTCCGGCTCTTGTATTTTTTTATAATTTTTTCAATTTCATTTTGATAGACTTCTAATACCGCTACCGTATCATTTTTTTCATCAAACCATTCGATGGAATCTAATTTTTTATAAATCTTTTTCAAGCGCTTTTTGTGTTTGCCTATCCACTTTTCTTTTTGCAGGTGCTTGTTGAATTCTTTTATTTTTTTATCTGTCTTTTCCTTTGCATAAAGTGAAATTAATTCGGGGATATTTTTATCAACAGCAAATTCTTTATAAAAGCCATCGTAATAATCTATCTCCCCAAGAAAATCTTCAATGTCTTTAAAAACATCATTGATTTTTTTTATCTTTTGGTGGGCATGTATTTTTTTATAAATTCTGCTAAGCGCTTCCAGCATAAAAAGCGGCGTGCGCATGTCCTGGGAATAGATAAATCTTCCCGGGTCTTCTGTTGAGTGGCTTCGTTAAGATGTTTTCAACTTTTGCAAGAAAATAAAGGAAGCGGCTTTTGCCAACCGGTACAAACTGGTCCATTGTACAAAAGATTTTAAAAAATGAGACACTCAATATACACAATAATAAAAAGGAGTATACATTAAATATTTATTTTCCACATTCTTCTTTTGCAATATCTTGTGAATTCAGTTTCAACAGTAATATGTCGGATGTTCATATGCTCAAGCCGGTGTTTAAGCGTATCTTTTATTGAAGTGATTTGGTCATTGCTTTCATTGCAATCAACCACCATGTGGGCCGTCATGGCGTTTTCTGTGGTGCTCATTGCCCACACATGAATATGATGAAGGTCAAGTATCCCGTCAATGTTTTCTGCGTTCGTTTTTAATCTCATTGATGTCAATATCTTTTGGCACTGCATCCAGTGTAAGGGCAAGACTTTCTCTTAAGTAAGCTCCAGGTGCCCGCCAAAATAACGAGTACTATAATAATGCTTATCACGGGATCGATCCAATCCAAACCGGTAAAGTAAATAACATGCCGCCTGCCATAATTCCGACACTCACCAGTACCGTCGGCCAGCATGTGCAGATAAGCCCCTTTTATATTCAGGTCATGCTTTTGGTTTTTCATAAATAAAAAAGCGGTGATAAAATTTACCACGATACCAATACCGGCAACCCACGCAATCGTTTTTCCGGGTAACGAAACAGGGTTGGAGAAGCGCTGTATGGCGGCGTAAGCTATTGCGCCAACAGATATCAATAAAATAACGCCATTCAGTCAGCGCGGCTAAGATGGTCGTTTTTCGATAGCCATAAGTGTACTTGTCATTGGCTTTTACTTTTAATAAACGAAAAGCGAGCAATGACAGGGCCAGGCTTCCCACGTCAGCCAGGTTGTGACCGGCATCGGATAAAAGTGACAGAGAATGTATTGAAAAACCGATCACTGCTTCAATCACCACAAATAAACTATTCAATACAATACCTGTAATCAGCGAGCTGTTTACTTTGGTAAGCGTTAAAAGATGGATGTGATCGTGTGAATGATTGTGTTCCATTGAAGATGAGTTCTTTACAAAGATAGAAAATAGTTAATGTGATAATTTGAAAATGTGATAATGAGATAATGGGAATCCCGATAGCTATCGGGAGTGATAATGAGAAATGCCCGAAGTGACAGAATAATCGTAGCCGTAGGGTTTTCGTTATTCCTTCGATATCCCTTCGATACTTCTTCGATCGTTGTTCGATCTGATAGATCGAAGAGAAACATACGAAAAGCGGAAAATATACGTTAGAGATCAAAACAAAACACATGGGAAAGATGCCAAATGGTATATTGGGAAGGTGACGGGCCAGGTAGGCGCTGTTACAACTTATATTCGTAACGGTGAAAACATATTGTCGTTCAGCACGTACCCGCCACGATGGAAAGGCAACGCCGGCACGCCTTGCCCAGCGGGAGAAAATAAAAGTGTGCAACGATTTTACCCGGGCTTTTAGCGGTACGGGATTCTTTAATAGAACCTTTCCGGCGTATGGCAACAGGCAGCACGGGCTACAACAGGGCTACCGCTGCCATTATGAACCTCGCCATTACCGGAACCTACCCGCGATACCAGGCTTGATTATAAAGAAGTTCTTGTTTCCAAAGGGGCCTTGCCTCCGCCGTTGCAGGCAACTGCAATTGCAAATGAAGAAGCAAACATCGTTTTTAGCTGGACTGATAATTCGGGGAACGGAACGGCAAAAGCAGATGACCTTGTGATACTGGTTGCTTATTTCCCGGAACTGCAACAAGCTGTTTTTAGTATTGGAAGCGCTACACGTGCTGCCGGTAATGCGTTATTGAATACACAAATTTTTAAAGGCTTTACTGCCGAAACCTGGATTGGGTTTTTAAGCAATGATGAAAAAAATGCTTCCAACAGCGGCTACTGCGGCAGGGTGGAATTGTGACGGTTTTTTCTGCTACCGGTTGACTCTTGAAAAACTTCTCCCAATATCTCTTTCAATTCAATCACCCTGCCTCATATCTTTTCCAACTCGCATAAGGTGATTGAATAATTCTCCTCATAACGGGAACCAACATACGTTTTTGTAAAAATTGAAAAAGCTTTTCTTATTAGCTTAATTATCACATTTTCAAATTCCTTCATTGGCACTTCAGCTAATTAAATCCGGTTTTTAAGCATTCCCCCGATATGATTCACCTCTCTTACATTAATTAAATGAGCCGCTTCCACCAGTTTACACAAGCGCCTATAGACGGCTATCATTTCAAGGTTCAGTTCCCCGCTGCATTGTGACAGGGCACAATCAACCACCTCTTCCCAATCATGCAGCCATTCTTCAAGAGGTTGGGATGTAAAGAATTTTCGAAACACTTTATATGGATTGCAAAACTCTTTCATTGACAGGAAGCGCGGGAACTGCTCCCATTCATTTGGCAATTGGTAATGGCTGCAATAATAATTCTTATTAAAAGCATCATGCTCTGAGACTTCTATAGGACCGTTCTTTTTTTCTTTCAATATATGGGCGGCCTTTACCAGTGACCTCACGACCCTCATGTATAGCAAAACATTGCATGGCGAATTTTCAGGATACACTTCCTGCGCCTCTGAATAATGCAATATTTTTTTTATAAAACTGCGGAGATGGTGCATACCGGCCGTTGAAAATGCTTCCGCCATTACCTGGTAAGGGTCAGTAACAATATTGTAACACCAGCTTTTGGTATCAAATACATCTTTGGATGATTTCTCTTTCATAAAGATTGTTTATTTGGTGAACAGCCTGCTAATTTTTACATTTTCACTCCCGATAGCTATCGGGATTCATATTTGCTAATTTTCACATTCCTCTCCCCGTATCCAACATTTTCACTTTGTCTTTTACCGCGTTTACCCTGTTTTTTACATAACTTTATACATAAATAATTCTACGATTTAATTTTTAAATTTGCTTATGATGAGTGAAACCAATACCAAAAAAATACATGAAGGGCGCAACGTAAAACGCTTTCGCGAAATGCTGGGTATTAAACAGGATGCACTGGCTGCCGACCTTGGCGACGACTGGAACCAGCAAAAGATTTCCCTCCTTGAACAAAAAGAAACAATTGATGATGCTGTTTTGCAACAAGTAGCTGCTGCATTAAAAATACCTGCTGAAGCGATAGAGAATTTTGATGAGGAACGGCAATAAATATTATTTCCAATACTATTTAATAATGACAACGATCGGTTACGCTATTTAGCAATTATCCTACATTTCAATCCAATTGAAAAATTGATTCAGCTTCATGAAGAAAAGATTGCATTGTATGAAAGGATGCTGAAGGAGAAAGATGAGATGATGGGGAGGTTGGAGAAGTTGTTGGAGGGGAAGTAAAATGATGCGAATAATTCCCGTAGATGTCCTTCACCAATTGGCTGTTTGTTGTCCCCTTTTGCATTATGCGAAAAATGAATTCTAAAAAAATCAACCGGGGCAGAAAACTATATAAATATGGATTGCTGGGTCTATTCCCAATTATTGGTATAGTACCGGGTATCCTACTTTTAACCAGGGGAGTTAAATTAAGAAACAGAACTCTTTCCCTCATAGGTATAGCCGATATCTTACTTGCAGTTTTTATTTCAGTTATGGCATTTACGAATATTTTTGGAGCAACCTCTAAACGCAAAGAAATGAATGAGGCTGTAATTCGTCATTATCTTCGCTTAACAGTTCAGGGAATTGAATACTACCGGTTCAAAAAAGGCTCTTACCCTGATAATTTAAACCAGGTGCATTCATTAGATAAAAGTTTCCCCGTGTATGAACCTCTTTATTCATTCAGGCGAATTTTATTTAACTATAAAAAGGTCGACAATAAATACTTCTTGTATTCTTCAGGTCCGGATGGGATTCCCAATACAAAAGATGATATTTATCCTGATATACCAAATGGAGACATAATAAAAATTGGTTTGATCGGGGATACCAATATCATAAAGCGAAGCATAAGAGATAAATAAAGAAGTGTTTTTGTCTCAGCCGGGTCTCCTGAAAGGGACCCCGCGTGCCAATATCCCCCGCCATGATTCGTGTCCTTCAAACCACAATTATCGCTTTTTATTAAATCTCTGTACTTCGGATACCCGGAGGCAGAAAATAATCAACGACTGCATAAATGCCGTTTGAGATAATTTCACTTTGTCACAGATTCAACTACAGCTATTACCAACACTGCTACACGAAACAAACAGCATTTGCTATCTTATTTTAAATCGTGCACCGCGAACTTTACGGCGTAAGATTAATCATTTCATGATTACTGTAAATTAATTATAACTAAAAAAAGATATGATCATTAAGAAAGAAGAAGGTATGAATGTGCAGGCGCCTGGTAACAATCAAAACATTCCCCGGATCTCGCTCATACTTCCCTATGAGTTCAAAATGAAAAAGAAGCCAGCCCTATTTGAGTTACTGATGAAGAAGGCACGCACGGCAGAAAATGAATTGCGTTCCAATTTTCGTGAGGAAAAAGTTGCGCCTGTAATAAACAAATTAAGAAAGGTAATTAAGACAGTCAAATGCCCGGCCAACGGGAAAAACATTGCCATCTTTATTTCACCTTTTGCCGAAAAAGTATATTATTTTACACCCTCTCATCTCGAAAGATACAAACTGCCTGTTTTGATTAAGCAATGAACATCCGGCCTGCAATATTATCTTCCCTACAAGTTCCGGATAGTGACCATTTGATATTTGAGCGGGTTAGTTGCTTGGTACCGTTTTGGTATTATTTAATCAAAAGCCGGGTGGGTGCGCAGGGGAAGAGGGTAGTATGAAACAAATATTTTAGACATATTTTTATAACTTGCAATAACAATTCCTTTATCCAAATAAGCAACCATGGAAGCTACGATTAAATGGGACACTCCTGATGGTCACTCACCTCTCATTGATTTTCTTAATTCTATCCACCCCATTTCTAACGAAGTTGTCAAAATATTTGACCGTGATTCCTTCCCCGTTTTTGTTGAAAAGAAGAAATTTATCCTGAAGCCGGGTGCAGTCCCGGAACATTTTTATTTTATCCTGAAGGGAGTGGTCCAGGGTTTTGTTAAAGAGGAAGGAAGACAGATCACTACCTGGATCATGGAAGAAGGAGAAATTGTGGGTTCCATACGCACTCTCGGCACTACCAATTTGTGTGAAGAATACCTCCAGGCATTGGAAGATTGTCAGCTGATTGGTTTCCCGATTGCTACCACGGAATATGTATTTGATCACTACATTGAAACCAATGTGATTGCCCGGCGTTTGTGGGAACACAATTACCGCAGCGCGGAAGAAAGAGCCTACCTGGGACGCATCCCTTCGGCCGAAAAAAAATACAACCGTTTTGTAAAAACACATCCCGGCCTGGTTGACCGGATCTCATTAAAATATATCGCTTCCTACCTGGGAATGACCCTGGAAACGTTGAGCCGGATACGCAGCCGGCAAAATAAGTCTTGATTTATGTCAAATTCCTGTTTTTTTTAAAAAATAATAAGACTCTTACGCTTACTACACTAAGTAGTGGAAATCAACTACTTAGATTGTAGAAAATTTTCTATTAGACAATTAGTTTATGTTTAATGATGTGGTAATGACAATAAGTTGCATACTACAACAATCGAAATGTGCGTTTAATACAGAGTTCTAATTTTAAAGGCGCTGTCATTTTTTTAAGATACCTTTTTATTAGAAGAAAGAATTGCATTACCCTGCATTCAACCCTTATGAAAAGATTTGAGACAACAAAAAAAGCCGGTTGGCATTTTTTAAGAAACAAGCCTGTAGGCCTGGTTCTTTTAGTTAGTTTACTGTTTGTTATTCCGGACAGCTATGCACAGGTTTCGGTGCCCTATACTTCGCACGGCACCTATACATTTACTGTTCCTGCAGGAGTGACGAGTGTCACGGTAGAATGTTGGGGCGCCGGTGGCGCCGGTGGGGGTGCAACTTCCAACGGATATTATGGTGGCGCCGGTGGCGCCGGTGGCGCTTACGCAAGCAAAGTCATAACGGTTACCCCGGGAAATAATTATACAGTAACAGTTGGACAGGGAGGAAACGGGGGCACAGGAAACGGGCCTTCAGGCGGAGATTCCTGGTTCAAAAATACAAGTACGGTGATCGCAAAAGGTGGCGCCGGAGGTGGAAACAATAATGGTTCTCCCGGAACAGGTACTACCTCAGGTAGTATTGGTACAACTGTTTACCAGGGTGGTGACGGTGGTAGCCCATATTATTATTCTTATTGGGGTATATATGCTTCGGGGGCCGGCGGAGGCGGAGCAGGTCCTCAGGAGATGGTGGCTCTGTTTGGTATTGGACCCCGGCATCCGGTGGAAGCGGAACATCCTCAGGTGGCGGTAACGGTGCGGATGGGTTGTCCAATTCGACCGGAAATGGTAATAACGGATCTGCAGCCGGCGGAGGTGGTAGTGGCGCTTATACCACAAGTAGTACCAACCGTTCGGGTGGTGATGGTGCTGACGGGCAGGTAATAATCACTTATACAAACCCTCTTCCAACAATAACCAGTTTTACGCCTTCCAGTGGATGTGCGAATACAACTTCAGTGGTAATTACCGGTACCAACTTTACAGGAGCGACTGCTGTAAAATTTGGGGGTACCAACGCAGCATCATACACGGTTAATTCTTCCACTCAAATTACAGCTGTACCTGCATCAGGCAGCACCGGTACAATTAAGGTAACCACCTCCCAGGGAACTGCCACAAGTTCAGGTACATTTACTATAAATTCAGCTCTGTCAGCTTCCGCATCTACTACGCCAAGTTGTGTAGGAGGAAGCACAGGAACGATTACTGTAAGTGCAAGCGGAGGGGGAAGCACTTATACATATAGCTTAAACGGGGGATCTTACCAATCAGGTAATACTTTTTCCGGGTTAAGTTCGGGGAGCTATACAATAGATGTATTAAGCAATAGCGGTTGTTCTGTTTCTACGACAGCAACCGTAAGTGATTACAGCACTTCATCTGATGATCCGAACACTGCCGGAACCAATACATGGATCGGGCATGCTTACGACGGAACTAATTTCAGCCAGCTATATTGGCTATTTTTCAGAGGCGGAAACCTTTGATGAAAATTTTGGCGGAAACACGACTTGTTTTAACGTTACTTCAAGTTCCGGAACCAGTTCTATTTATACCGAAACGTTTTCGGTTGCATTTAAAATGAATTCTACAAGGAATGGATTATATATTGCGGATCTTGGTTCAGATGACGGAAGCAGGCTGACTGTTGATGGAAACTTTGTTATACAACAACTGGTCTGACCAGGCTTATTCAACCACGCTACCGTGTGCTGATGAATCTGACAGGAAGCAGCTCTTTAAATTATGAGTTTTATGAAAATGGCGGAGCGAAATGAGGCAGTATTTCAGAATCTTACCCTTGTATTGGCCAATACACTTTCGGCTAATACCACACAAAATCTTTGCATAGGCAGTACAGGTTCTTCTATCAGTGGAGATGTATATGGAACATTGCCTTCCGGCATTTCGAAATCCGGTACCGGTTATCAATGGACGTACAGTACTACACCGGGCGGAGCCAGGACCAATATTTCGGGGGCTACCAGCGCTACTTTTACACCGAATACTTCAACGGCGCCTTTTAATGCGGCAGGAACCTATTACGTTTACAGGAATGCCAAATTAACCAGTACCAACAACACCGGTTTTGCTTCTTATACGGCCACCAACGAGTCAAATGCGGCTACGATAACGGTGACCGCCGCTCCCTCTGCAACTATATCCTATAGCGGTACACCTTTCTGTAAATCAGTGGCAACAGCACAATCGGTCACCAGGACCGGAACATCAGGAGGAACTTATTCTGCTTCACCTGCAGGATTATCAATTAATTCAGCTACCGGAGCAATAACGCCTTCAACCAGTACTGCCGGAACCTATACAGTGACTTATACAATGGCGGCTACCGGGGGATGTTCTGTTCAAACAGCTACGACGTCTGTTACGATAACTGCCTTGCCATCAGCGACTATTTCTTACAGCGGTAACACCATTATTGTACATCGGTGGCAACAGCTATCAGTTACCAGGACCGGTACATCCGGAGGAACTTATCGGCATCTCCTGCAGGATTGTCAATTAATGCCTCAACAGGAAGTGTCACACCTGCGGCCAGTACTGCAGGGACCTATACGGTAACCTACACAGTAGCTGCAGCAGGCGGATGTTCAGTGTATACTACCACAACCAATGTCACCATTACACCTAAAGTAAGTGCCCTTTCTTTTACCGCAGGCTCAACTTCCACAAGATGCCAGGGAGCAGGAACGGTGACTTATTCAGCATCGGCCAACAATTCAACAGGTATCACCTATACCTTGACGCAACAAGCCTTTCAGCAGGAAATACCATTAACGCCTCAACAGGTGCAGTAACTTATGTAGCCGGTTGGTCAGGCACATCAACCATTACAGCTACGGCTGCAGGATGTACGCCGATGACAGCAACTCATACAGTCACAACAAGTGCTACACCTTCAGTTTCTGCAACAACCACGTACACCTGTGTTGGCGGCAGCACCGGAACGATAGTGCTAGCCGGCAGTGTAGGAACCTCTCCTTTCACTTATAACCTGAATGGAGGAACTTATCAGTCAGGCACTTTATTTACCGGTTTAGCGAGCGGAAGCTACACGTTATATGTGAAAAGTAATGACGGATGTACTTCTTCAACACCGGTAACATTAAGCGGATATCCCAAATTCAACCGACGATGAAAATACAGCCGGTACTGATACATGGATCGGGCATATCTATAATGGAATCAACTTTGACAATTATATCGGGTATTTTACAGAAGCAGAAACCTTTGATGAAGGATTTGGCGGAAATACTACATGTTTTGATGTTACTTCAAGTTCGGGAACCAGTTCAATTTATACAGACGTATTTTCTGCCAAAATTAAAATGAATTCAACAAAAAGGGGATTGTATATCGCTGACCTTGGCTCGGATGATGGCAGCAGGCTATATGTTGACGGAACACTGGTTTACAATAATTGGTGTGATCATTCATTTACTTCCACTCCCGGGTACTGATGAACCTTACCGGTTCAAGTAACCTTGACTATGAGTATTATGAAAACCATATCAACAACAGGGTGGTTTTTCAAAACTTCACCTTAGTGCTGGCTAATTCCTTAAGTACGAATGCTACCCAAAGTATTTGTAATGGAAATTCCGGTGTGGCAATAGGCGGAGATACTTATGGTACACTTCCTTCAGGTATTTCACTTTCCGGAACAGGCTATCAGTGGAGCTACAGTACAACACCGGGAGGCGCAAGGACGAACATCAGCGGAGCAACCGGCGCTACTTTTACACCTAATACTTCTACAGCACCTTTTAATGCTGCAGGAACCTATTATGTTTACAGGAATGCAATACTGAGCAGTTCCAACAACACAGGGGAAAGTCCTTACGTGGCTACAAACGAGTCGAACGCAGCAGTTATTACTGTCAATGCACCCCCGTCTGCCACTATTTCTTATGCTAACAGTCCTTTTTGTAATACATCATCTTCTGCTGAAACGGTGACACTGACAGGAACCACCGGTGGCGTGTTTAGTGCAACCGGCGGCCTGGTTATTAATTCATCTACAGGTGCGATTGTGCCCAACGCCAATTCTACAGGTAATTATACCATTACTTACACCGTTGCGGCGTCTGGTGGCTGTTCTTCATTTGCAACAACTGCCCCTGTTTATATCGGAACCAGCGGAACCTGGTCCGGACATGTAAATACCGACTGGAATAATACAGGCAACTGGATATGCGGAGTAGTGCCCGAGTTCTATCAACTGATGCTACCATCCCTGCATCACTTTCGAACTATCCGACCGTTATTGACAATACAGCAGCAGCCAGGAACCTGAATATTCAGACCGGCGCTTGGCTTATCATCACGGGAACCATAAAGATTTCCGGTTCAGATAAATAACAGCGGTAATTTCAATCTTTCCGACGGAACGCTTGAAATGAACGGCAGCTTCAGCACAATCAATTTCCGGAGATATGTTTGAAAATAATATAGTTAAAAACCTTGTTGTCAGCAATACGGGCAGCGGGCTTTCAGTCTCTTCCGCATCCAATGATACTTTGAAGATAACAGGGCTTTTATCTTTCGGTAATCCAAGCAGTGACCTTAATACCGGCGATAACATTACGATTGTTTCCAACAGTGCAGGCACTGGTGCTGTAGGTGTGGTAGGTGCCGGAAATTCTATTAATGGTAAAGTGGAAGTGGAGCGTTACGTAAATATGGGTTCTTCTCCCGGGCAACATGCCAAATCATGGCAGTTTCTTGCAATTCCAACTAATGGCCAAACAGTAAAAGAAAGCTGGATGGAGAACGGAACTTCCGTCAATGGATATGGAACTTTAATTACAGGCCCAGGTGGTCCGGCTGCGGGATTTGATGTTAATTCATGCCACTCCTGCAATCAAATATTATGATGATGTTCAATAATTCATGGATTGGAATCAGCAATGCGAACAATCCCATTTCTAACGAAAAAGGATATATGGTATTTGTAAGGGGTGACCGCACAGTCACTGCTTATAATCAAGCTGCCAAATGCAACGGTATTGCGTACAAAAGGAACATTATTTACAGGAACGTTAGCTCCCGTAAATGTTATTCCGGACAAGTTCCAATCTATTGGAAATCCATACGCATCACCTGTTGATTTTACTTTGTTGACAAAAGATGCGGGCGTTGATGATTTGTTTTATGTATGGGATCCTTATTTATATGGATCTTACGGTTTAGGTGGTTATCAAACCTTAAGCAGCGCCAATGACTGGCAACCTATTCCGGGCGGTACCCAGGCTTATCCTTCAGGCGTAAGTTGCACGACGATACAATCCGGCCAGGCATTCTTTGTTCATGCTACTCAAGTTAATTCCCGACGTTCCACAAACTTCCTCTATAGTCATTTACTGAAAACGCCAAATCTACAGGCAACAGCTTCTGTAAACTTTGCACGAGCAAACAGGAACAACTTCGTGATACTCGTGCTTACTTGAGAGTAAGTCTTTATACAGGCCCCGGCGCATCTTCTGTGATGGCTGATGGTAATTCAGTTGTTTTTGATAAATCTTACAGAAACAGTATAGATGGGAACGATGCGATTAAAATTAGCAAACAGTGGTGAAAACTTTGGGGTCAAAAGGAATGGAAAAGTATTGGCAATTGAAGCAAAAGCGCCTGTATCAAATACTGATACTATTTTTTACAATATGAGCGAACCTTGGGCAACATCCTTACCAGCTAAGGTTTGCTCCTAAAAATATGGCAATCATCCGGAATGCAGGCATTCCTGCTTGATAAGTTTCTGAATACTTCAACACCTATAAGCCTTGCGGATAGCAGTTTTGTAAACATTACGGTTACATCAAATGCTGCCTCATGCAGCAGCAGACAGGTTTAAAGTGGTATTTAAGCAAGTTGCAGCTTTACCGGTAACCTTCACTTCAGTAAAAGCCAGCAGCGAAAAATAAAACAGTATTGGTGGAATGGAATGTGGAAAATGAAAGCGGAATGCAACAATATGAAGTAGAATCCTCGTCTGATGGAATCAACTTTACAAACTGTGGCTATTGTGAAAGCGCAACTAACCTTGGCTCGGGAAGTTATCAATGGACAGACAGCGCGCCTGTGACTGGTAATAATTTTTACCGCATCAAAAGTGTAAGCAAGGATGGCAAGATCAGTTATACATCTATCGTAAAAGTGTGTTAACCGGTACTTGGCCGAAGGAGTAAGCATATATCCCAACCCGGTTTTGAATGCGAATAATCAACCTGCAATTAACCAATCAACCGGCAGGAATTTATGAGGTACAGGTTAATCAATTCAGTTGGCCAGGTCATGAACATCTAAAAAAATAATCCATGCCGCCGGCAACAGTACAGAGACAATTCCTATCAAAAGCATTACCTAAAGGAATATATCAATTAGAAATTAAGAAACCGGATGGTAATGTGTCTGTTATGAAAGTTATTTATTAATCCGTGGGTAATTAGTCAAATTATATTATCGAAAATGATTTTAATGACCTGAAGTATTAAAATAGAAAATGACCTGATTTGTTTGTTTACTATATTTTGGCGAATCCTCTTTTATAAATTGGTTCGCATGTTTGCACTCTTTTCGTAGGCTTTGTTTAAAGCGTACAGGAAAAATATTTTCCCTGTTTGCACAATTTCGGACGTTTTATACCGTTCCATCTTTAATTGTGTTTACCACGAGGTAAAAGTGTACAGGAAAAAACGCTAACCAATTATTTACTTTTCTTGCTTTTACTCTTTGAAATATTTTTCAAATCAAACGCTACACCTATGAAAACAAACTTTTACCCTTTCCCTCAATTTCTTAACGCCGGAATTTTGCTCTCCATTACCCTGGTTCAAATGGTAAAAAGGAAGCTGATTCCGTATGGTTAAGAAATACTTACTTCCCGTAGTCTTTCTTTTCATTTCTATGCACACGTTGTCGGGCAGAATGTTAAAAGAACGACTTGTACAACCCCAGAGGTTTCCATTAGTGCAGATTATTGTACTAACCCGGGAGAGGTAATTCTAACTGCAAGCCCGGCCAGCGGTGTTTCTTACCTCTGGAGTACCGGTGAAACCACGCAAAGTATTACGGTAGATGTGGTAGGTGATTATTCCGTTACTGCTACTACTACAAGTGGCGGTTGTTCCGCGAACCGCAGAAATGAGCGTCGGGCAGGAATTGGTAACCAACGGCGATTTTACCGCGGAAATACAGGGTTTACAAGCGGTTATGCTTACAAAGCTGATACTGCCAATTACAATAAGGAACTATATGATGACACAGGTAACAATGGCTATGGAGTGGGTACTGATGGTCAAAATTATCATTCCTCTTTTTGGGGGAAAGATCACACCAATAACCAAACCGGAGACAGGAATTTCATGTTGGTGAACGGACATGGAAGTATTGTCGTTTGGGAGGAAACCGTTTCGGTAGAACCCAATACCAACTACTATTATAGCGCCTGGGGTATGAATTTAAACCCGGCATCACCGGCTCAGCTTGCAATTTGAAGTAAATGGTGTAAAAATCGGAACGATTGCAGATTTGAACAATGCACCAAAGCCCTCTACAAAGTTCCGAGGTAAACCTCGATAACTGGGTACGGTTTTACTATGGCAGTTCCAGTGGATGGAATTCCGGTTCTGCCACCACTGCCGTAATTCGTATTATTGATTTAAATGCGGATTTAAACGGAAATGACTTCGGATTGGATGATATTTCATTTGCCACACTTTCCCCTTTTCTTACCGGGCCGGGCGTTGCCGGCACAGATAACCAGGAAGTTTGCCCGGAACGGCTATACAATCGATTACGTTACAAGGTCGGAAGCGGTGGCGCGCCTTCAGTTACAGGTTTACCCCCGGGAGTATCTTCTTCTTTTGACGGGTTAAATCTCACCATCAGCGGTACGCCTGATACCCCCGGCACTTACAATTATGAAGTTTCAACAACCGGTTGTGCGGCTCCGAAAACAGCGTCCGGCACTATCACTGTAAAAAATCCGGGCGTTTGGACGGGGGCAGTAAGTACCGATTGGAATGATGCCGGCTAACTGGTGTTGCGGAAGTATTCCTGCAACCAGTACTGATGTGGAAATACACACAGGGACTTAGCCAATTATCCGGTCATCACCGATTCAGATACAGGCTATTGCAATAATTTATCCATCGCAGGGAGCGCATCACTGATAGTTTCTAGTGATGGTGCTTTACAGATAGGCGGGAGCTATCACCAGTTCGGGAACTTTCGATGCAACAGAAGGAACCATTGAGATGAATGGTTCTGCAAGCCCAGGCTATTTCCGGAGAGATGTTTGAGAACAGAACAATCAAAAGATCTGATAGTCAGCAATACAAGTTCATCAGGCCTTTCAATTTCTTCCGAAACAAATGATACCTTAAATATTTCAGAGAATTTAACTTTCGGAGATGCGGACAGCAAATTAAATACAGGAGACAATCTTACTCTCTTATCCAATAAGAGGACTACTGCCAGCGTTGGCATTGTCGGCCCCGGCTAATTCGATCACCGGCAAAGTAGACTGTTGAAAGATATATAAATATTGGAACAGAAGCAGGTCAACATGCTAAATCATGGCAGTTTCTTTCCACGCCCACCGAAGGTCAGACAGTAAAAGAAAGCTGGATGGAAAATGGTGCAAACCCCTGCAAATTATGGTATACAGATTACCGGTGCCGGCGGAGTGGCTGCCGGTTTTGATCTTTATTCAGGGCTCTCCTTCATGCAAATATTATAATTCTGCTACATGATTCGTGGACCGGGAATCAGCAATACCAATAACCACGTCTACAATCCTAAAGGGTATATGGTTTTTGTAAGCGGCGACAGAACGGTGACGGCTTTTAACCAGCCACCAACTAACACCACTTTACGGACAAAAGGAACTTTGTTAACCGGTACTCTGACGCCGATAACCGCCAAATCCGGGCGCTTTTACCAGCATCGGAAATCCTTATGCATCAGCAATTGATTTCACTTCAGTAACCAAAGATGCAGGAATCGAGGATAAATTTTATTTGTGGGATCCTTACCTGTTTGGTTCTTATGGGCTGGGGGGTTATCAGACATTTAGCAGTGTGAACGATTGGGAACCGGTTCCCGGGGGAACAGACGGGTTATCCTTCAGGCATGCCAAACACAACTATTGAATCGGGCCAGGCTTTTATGGTTCTTGCTTCCAGTGCTCCCGGGAATGATGAATTTAACTTTTTCAGAATCCTGTAAGATCGTTGGCAACTGGGAACACCAAATGTAGCACGCAATACATGAAAAGGAAGCCGCGGAACAAACAATTTTTTAATGTCAGCCTCTACACCGGCCCGGGGCCGGGCGCATTTATTGCAGATGGAAACGTGGTGGTTTTTGCGACCTGACTTCAGCGATAAAGTAGACAGAAATGATGCCGCCTAAATTAACCAACAGTGGTGAAAATTTTGGAATAAAACGCGACGGGAAATTGCTCGCTATTGAAAGCAAGGGCTCCGCTTTGCAGATCGGACACCATCTATTATTTTATGAGCAACTTAAGCCGGCGGACTTACGAATTACGCTTTGCCCCGGTGAAAATGAATGCTGACGGATTGGAAGCGTTTCTTTTCGATAAATATTTGAAAACTGAAACTCCTGTAAGCCTTACTGACAGTAGTTTTATAGATATCAACATTACCGGCGACGCGGCTTCAGCGGCATCAGACCGTTTTAAGATCTTACTTCAGGCAGACGTCCGTATTGCCTGTTACTTTTGTCTCGCTACAGGCAAAACAAAAAGACGCTGGTATTTTGGTGGAGTGGAAAGTGGAAAATGAAAATAATATGTTGCAATACGAGGTTCAAACCTCTGCAGACGGCGCAACATTTGTAAAGGAGCAAACAATCATTGCCAAAACCCGCGGGACGGACGTGTATGACTGGACCGACGAAAATGCCGCGCCCGGGAATCACTACTACCGTATCAAAAGCGTCGACAGGAATGGCAGGGCAACTTACAGTCCTGTCGTAAAAGTGCGCATTAATGAAAGTGAATCTTCAATCAATGTTTATCCGAATCCTGTTAAGGACAACATCATTCACCTCCATCTTATTCATCAACCGGAAGGAACCTATTTTGTTCGTTTACTGAATGCTGCAGGACAGGTTGTTCTCTCGAAAGAGATCCATCATGAAGCAGGAAACAGCACTGAAAATATTGTCCCTGATTATAGGCCGGCTCACGGAGCCTATCACCTTGAAGTGACAACGCCCGGCGGCCAAAGAACCGTTGTAAAATTATTCTTTTGATGAATTAATTTTTTATTGTGTCCGTTAAACACATCCGGGTATTATTCCAGCATCTTTCTTAAGAGGTTAAATAACAATACTGAATAACCGGTAAACTAACAAAAAATACGAAGTATTATTTTGAAAGTTTAAAAATTAATTCTCAAAATACTTTTATTAATAATTATTACATTTTATCTTTGCGCTTTAAGATCAAAACTGGCGGCTTTAGTTAGTTTTTAATCCACTTTCTTACGATTTACTGCTTAATCTCTTGTCATTAATCTTAGCCGGGTACCCTTTTTAAGGTTGCCGCTTACTCCCACAGATCCTTTGCAATTACCTCATTACTTTTTAATCACAAGAATAACAGGATCGAATGGGGAAATTTTACTTTATTTTACTAAGCTTTTTTCTTATTGAGACAACAAGTACTGCTCAAACATACAATATGGCAAACGGGACCCGTACTAATGTGAGTTCGGGTAACTTTTATGATGATGGTGGAAACGGTGGGAACTGCAGCAGGTCGAACAGAAGTGGTAATTACGACGATAATAAGACAACCACGGAAACGTTTATTCCTCCTTCAGGAAATTATATAAGATTCTCATTCAGTGATTTCTGTACTGAAAATAATTATGACTACCTATGGATTTACGACGGTAATTCTACGTCAGCACCCCTGATTGGCGTTTATGATGGCTACTCGGGGCCGGGAACCGTGACATCATCAGCTTCTGATGGTAGTTTAACGTTCAAGTTCGTAGCAGACTACAATACAAACAGGGCAGGATGGGCAGCCTCTATATCAAATGTCGCCCAGACAGTGGCTTACAAAGATCAATGGATTTCAATGAATACGGGATCGTCAACCTGGTGCCCGGGAGAAACAAGGACGGTATCTGTAACAGTAAAAAATGTTGGAACCTCTACCTGGACCGATGCAAGTCCTGATATAAACATTGGTGTTAAGTGGAATGCCGATGCTGACTATTTTGTAAGAGTGAATGCAGGCAATCTTGCTTCAGGTTCAACGCAAACTTATAGTTTTACGGTAACTGCTCCCACAACTACCGGCAGTAACAACCTTACGTTTGATGTTGTTGAAGAAGGTGTTTCATGGTTTGGAAATAATGGTGGCGGTACAGGGCCTGGAAATGTTGTATATACTTCCCCGGGAATAACGATCAACCCGTCACCGTCCATTACAACCCAACCGTCCGCCGCTACGCTGAACACTTGCCAGAATGAGACGGCCACAGCTCTTACGGTCGGCGCTTCAGGTTCAGGTTTAAGCTATCAATCGTACCGTAATACCACAGCAAGTAATTCAGGTGGTACCGCTGTGGGAACAAATTCCAATAGTTACACGCCTTCAACCTCGGCATTGGGGACCAGTTACTATTATGTAGTAGTAAGCGGCTCTTGCACGCCGGCCGTAACAAGTAATGTCTCCGGCGCCGTGATTGTAAATGCCAAACCGTCCCCTCCTTCAGGAGCGGGCAACTCGCGCTGTGGCACAGGATCGGTGGCGATTTCAGCAACGCCCGGTTCAGGAGAGACAATTGACTGGTATGCATCTAATACCGGTGGAACTGTTTTACCGGGAGGTTCAGGTACCAACGCGTTTAATACACCTTCTATTTCAGGCACAACCATCTACTATGCGCAGGCGAGAAATATAACCACAGGTTGTATTTCGTCAACAAGAACACCTGTAACGGCAACAATTAATGCACTTCCTGCAGCACCATCGGCAGGTAATAACTCCGGTTGCGGCCCCGGCACCGTTACCATTACGGCCAACCCGCCTTCCGGAACGATAACAGATTGGTACAGTACAAATAGTGGAGGAACACCTTTACTTCCCGGGAGCAATAGCTTCACTACACCCCCAATCTCTTCAACCACCTCATACTATGCAGAATCCAGAAATACAACCACGGGCTGTGTTTCTTCGGCAAGAACTGCAGTAACTGCTACCATCAATCCTTTGCCCGTCGCAACAATCAGCGGGTCAACGACAGCCTGCCAGGATGGTGCGGCTCCCAATGTTACTTTTACCGGAACTACGGGAACGAGACCTTTTACTTTTACTTATAATATTAATGGAGGTTCTCCTCTTACTGTTTCCACATCCGGGTCAGCTAATTCTGTAACTGTAGCTGTACCAACCGGTACCGCAGGTCAATATACTTATAACCTTATAAACGTATCTGACAGCAAAGGTTGCAGCCAAAGTCAAACCGGCTCTGCTACAGTAACCTTAAACCCAACACCAACAGCAACTATATCCGGCGATGCTACGGTTTGCCAGGACGACCCATCACCGTCTGTTACTTTAACCAACCCGATGGCTTTGCCGGTGACAATAACTTATAAAATAAACACAGGCGGTAATCAAACTATTAATGTTAATGCCAATGCTACCGCTACGATTGATGCGCCAACAGGAACTGCGGGGACTTTTGCGTACACCCTTGTTAGCGTGCAATATCAAACAGCGCCAAACTGTTCCAATAATACTGCTTCAGGAACAGCCACGGTTATCGTAAGGCCCACACCTTCAGCCACTGTTACGGGCACGACTACAGTTTGCCAGGATGATGCAACGGCCGTTGTGACGTTTCACAATCCGGAAATTTCGGACATACAGGTAACCTACGATATTAATGGTGGAACACCTGCAACCGTAAGCGTTCCGGCGGGTTCAACACAAATTGTCTCTGCGCCAACCAACACTCCGGGTACATTTGTTTATACGATTGAAAGCGTGAAATATCAGTCTGGTCCAAATTGTTCTAACGGTATTACGGGGCAAACGGCTACCATCACTGTAAGACCCACACCAACCGCTTCTATAAGCGGCGGAACGGACGCATGTTTGAATTCGTCAGCACCGGACATCACTTTTACTAACCCGATGGCTTTACCTGTCACAGTAATTTATAACATTAACGGCGCAGGAGGGTATTCTGTAAATGTGCCGGCAAATGGTACAAAAGCGGTAACTGTGCCCACGAACTCAACGGGTACGTTTGAGTATGAACTGGCAAGTGTTCAGTACCAGGCAAGTCCAAACTGCCCTGCCCCGGTTACCGGAACTGCTACAGTTAAGATTAATCCTTTACCGACAGCAACAATCAGCGGAACTACCACAGTTTGCCAAAATAATAGTACTGATCCAAAAATTACATTTACAGGAGCCAATGGTGTGGCACCTTATACATTTACTTATAAAATAAATTCCGGTTCTGCGCAAACAGTATCTGCCACATCGGGAAATTCTGTGGATGTAGATGCACCTACAGATACCAAAGGTACCTTTACTTATACGCTGTTGAGTGTGCAGGACGCCAGCTCAACGGCGTGCACCCAAACACAAACCGGAACAGCAGTAATTACTGTAAAACAACCGCCGGCGATAACCTCTGAACCTGTTGGTGTAACCAGCTGTGCCACTTTTCCGGTCAGCTTTGCGATAACTGCTACCGGCGACGATCTTACCTATCAATGGTATAAAGATGGTACTGCCCTTTCAGATAACAGCAATATCTCAGGAAGCCATTCTGCCCAACTTGGCATAAGCCAGGCAGGAACAGCAGATGCCGGAACTTATTATGTTACGGTGAGTGGTGCTTCATCATGCACAGCAGCCACTTCTGACAATGCCGTTTTAACCATCAACCAGGAAATTGCCATTAATTCCCAGCCGGCGGATCAAACCGTGTGCGCAGGAAGTGATGCTTCATTTACTATTGACGCGGGTGGCACAGGCGTAATGTACCAATGGCGTAAAGGCAATATACCTTTAACAGATGGAACACTGGGTGATGGAACGGTTATCAGTGGGGCAACTACGGCCACACTTACGTCTGTCGAATGTTACAACTGCGGATGCCGCTACTAATTATAATGTGGTATTGACTAGCCCCGGCGGACTTTGCCCGGGCGCCAATTCGACAAATGTAAAACTGGTGGTAAACCCGATTCCAACGGCCAATGCTGTTTCAAATAAGGCAGTATGTAACAATTCAGCGAGCGGCGCTATCAACTTTTCCGGAAGCGTGTCCGGTACCATTTACAGCTGGACGAACGATAATACTTCCATTGGCCTTGCCGGAAGCGGAAATGGCAATATTTCTTCGTTTACTGCCACCAATAGCGGAAATGCTCCCGCAGTGGCCAATTTGCAAGTGACTCCTTCTTATACTAACGGTGGAACTACCTGTACCGGAACTTCAGTTCCTTTCACAATTACAGTAAACCCGACAGCAACGGTTAATCACGTGGATGACCAGGTGGTTTGTAACGGTGTTGCAACCAATGCCGTTTCATTTTCCGGAAACACCAGCGGCGGAACCGTTGTATATAACTGGACCAATAATAAAACTTCCATCGGGCTGGCGGCATCAGGAAGCGGCGATATTCCTTCGTTTACTGCGGTGAACAATACTTCAGCCCCGGTTGTAGCTACTATTACTGTTACGCCTTCATTTACCAATGGTGTTTCATGTGGTGGCGTATCAACCACCTTTACCATAACGGTTAACCCTACCCCAAAACTCAGCAGCAGTCTTACACCTCCTGCGATTTGCAACAACAGTACTTTTAGCTATTCTCCGGCAAGTGCGACGGCTGGTGTAACCTTTAACTGGAGCCGTGCAGCGGTAACCGGTATCAGCAATGCTGCAGCAAGCGGAACAGGAAATCCGAATGAAACATTGGTGAATACGACAGCAAATCCTGTAAGTGTGGTTTATGTGTACACCTTATCGGCAAACGGTTGCCCTTACACGCAAAACGTGACCGTGACTGTTAATCCTACACCAACACTCAGCAGCACATTAACGCCTTCACCGGTTTGTAGCAATTCTGCATTTATCTACAATGCTGCAAGCGCGACTGCAGGTGCGGTATTGAGCTGGAGCAGGGCGGCAGTAAGTGGTATCAGCAATGCTGCGTCTTCCGGGACAGGCGGCATAAATGAAACCCTGGTTAATACAACAGGCTCACCGGTAAATGTTACCTACGTTTATACATTAAGTGCAAACGGATGTAATAATACGCAGAATGTCGTTGTCACCGTTAACCCGACCGTCACCATAGCACCGTTATCACAGGAAGTGTGTAACCATTCGGCCATCGCACCATTAAAATTTCAGGCCTTCCTGCAGGAACTTTCACCTGGACAAGAAACAGTCCCGCAGGAATTACTTCGACTATCGGAACCAGCGGGAACGGAACTATCAACGGAACGTTCACGAATTCAACGACAGGTTCAATTCCTGTAACCTTTAATATAACTGCAACTGCCGATAATGGTTGTCAAACTTCTGCCACAGCGGTAGTTACCGCAGATGCTGAATTAACAGCGCCGGTCATTGGTTCCTCACAAATTCTTTGTTATGGTTCAAGTGCAGCGCCTTTTACAACAAGCAACATCTTCCTCAGGCGGAAACAGCGCGGGCTATACTTACCAATGGCAATATAGCAATGACGGTTCTACCGGGTGGAATAATATTTCAGGCGGCAAATTCTACGTACTTATACGCCTCCATCCAATACAAGATATTACCGAATGCAGGTCACAAATGGTTGTGGAACAGTTTATAGCGATACTGTTCAGATATCAACGGCAGCTGATTTTGGATTGAGCTTTAGTAGTTCTAACGATGCTCCTTCAGTTTTATGCACCGGTGAAAATTTTGACTTTACTGAAACATCCGGAAGTATTCTTGGTTCCTTGTTTGGGTTCAAAGGAAATAAAGTATACATGGCAGTCGCAGGATCCCGGATATTTTACGTCGTCCACTACCAATCCTTACGGCGAACTACACACGGTTTTTATGGATTTTTACTTATTATGACAGGAACGGCCAATTTTACAGTAAATAATAACACCAATGCGCCTGTTACAAAAAATCTTATAATTACCCCCAACATTCTTAAACGATGACGGAAGCGTCTACTGTAATTTATCACCTGGATATTCAGACCGTAACGATAAACCCTAAACCGGTTATCACAAATACAACCACTACGATTTGCAGCGGAAGCACCTTTCAATGTATCGCCTGTAAATGGTTCTCCGGCAAGCAATATTGTTCCTTCCAATACAAAATATTCATGGAGCAAACCAACGGTAAGTGGCATAACAGGAACTGCTTCAGGGAGTGGCCAAAATTCCATTTCAGGAACTTTGACTAATACTACCAACAGCCCGATAAATGTTACGTACACGGTTACCCCGACTTACGGCACTTCCGGCTGCGACGGAAATCCTTTTACAGTAACTGTAACAGTAAATCCGAAACCGGTAATAACAAACCAAAGCCAAACAATATGCAGCGGTGCCACCTTTACCGTGTCGCCTTCAAACGGTGCAGGAAATATTGTTCCGTCCGGTACAACTTATTCATGGAGTGCACCTTCAGGATCCGGCTTTAGCGGCGGTTCTGCCGGAAGCGGAAGCTCTATTAGCGGTACTTTAACGAATACAACCAATGCTCCAGTAACGGCAACTTATACTGTAACGCCGACCGCGGGAACAGGAAGTTGTTCCGGAAGTTCGTTTACTGTAACCGTTACGGTTAATCCAACGGTAAAAGCAGGAACGATCAGCGCCACAGCATCAACTATCTGTATCGGCGCGACCAGCACTTATTCAACTAACGGTACTACAGGCGGAACCTGGAGCAGCGACAATACCAGTGTGGCAACAGTGAATTCAACTACCGGTGTGGTTACAGGCGTTTCTGCAGGAACTACTAATATTAAATATACCCTGAACAGCGGATGCGGCGCTCCTGTTTCATCCTCTGCAACGGTTACCGTGAATCCAAATGTAACTTCAGGTACCATCTCAGGAACTTCTTCTCCGATCTGTATCGGCGCCAATACTACTTTCAGCAGTAACGGTACCGCGGCGGAACATGGAGTAGTTCAAATACAGCAATAGCAACCGTAAATGCAACTACCGGTGTGATTACCGGTGTATCTGCCGGAACAACTAATATACTTTATACTGTTACAGGTTGTAATGCACCTGCAGCAGCTGTGAAAGCTGATTACCGTCAACCCAATGCCAACTGCCGGAACACTTTCAATAGTCAGCGGAAGCGCTACATTGTGTATTGGTGGAACGGTTACTTATGCCAGCAATGGCGATGCCGGCGGAGCCTGGAGCAGCAGTAAACCATCCGTTGCCACGGTTGATCCTTCAACCGGCGTGGTAACCGCTGTAGCACAGGGAACTGCCAATATTATTTATACCGTAAGTTCAGGATGTAACAGTCCTGTCTCCGCTTCGGCAACGGTTACTGTTAACAGGAATGCCAATGCCGGTGCTATTACCGGTGCCAATACCATTTGTGTTGGGGCACAGGTCTCTTACTCAAGTTCAGGAGATGCAGGCACCTGGAGCAGCGATAACACCGGCGTTGCTACGGTAAACGCCTCTACCGGAATTGTAAAAGGAATTAGCGGCGGTACAGCTAATATAATTTATACGGTAACGTCAGGCTGTAACGCACCGGTTTCAGTATCACAGCAAATAACGGTTTCAAGCCCGGGCGGTGTTGCTGATCCCGGAACCATCACAGGTCCTGTATCAGTGTGTGCTTCTACTCCAGGAAATGTTTATAGTATTGATCCGTGCACAAAATCCAAATGCTACTTCGTTTGTGTGGACCGTACCTGCAGGATGGACTATTGTAGGTGCCAATAACGGTTCTTCGATTACTGTAACGTCCGGAAATGCTGCCGGTGGCAATATTACGGTAAAAGCCGCGAATACCTGTGGCTTTAGCGGGGCGAGCACACTATATGTTGGCCTGCATAATTACTGGACAGGCGCCGTAAGTACCGACTGGAATACGGCGGCCAACTGGTCAGATAACCAGGTGCCGTCAAATTCATGCAATGACGTCTATATCCCAAATACATCAAATAAACCTGTATTAAGTAATACACCGGTTGCTACCATCACTAACCTGCATATCTTAAGTAATGCCAAACTCACCATAAACGGAACCGGCCTTTTGCAAATAGCCGGCACCATTTCAAACGCAGGCACTTTCGATGCTGTCCGATGGAGCGATAGAATTTAATGGAACTTCTCCGCAAACCATAGCTGCCAACACGTTCCTTGATAATGCCGTCCATGATTTGGTCATAAGTAATGCTTCCGGAAGCGGTGTTACGCTTGGTGGTGCACTGGATGTGTATGGTTCCGTAACTTACGGAAAAATAATGCGCTTCTTAATACCGGCGGATATCTCACTTTGAAATCCACCTCAACAGAAACCGCATCCATTGGCGACATGACCAATCATAAGATCAATGGTGAAGTAACCGTTGAAAGATACATCGGTACCGGTACGCTTCATGCCAAATCATGGCAGTTGCTGGCGGTTCCTGCTGCAGGAAGTAACCCGGGTGTGAACGGGCAAACGATTAAAGATGCATGGCAGGAAGGAGCAACAGTTTCCAACATCAATTCTACACCGGGCAGTCCCGGAAACCCACATCCCGGATACGGTACCATGATGACAAGTAATGTGTCTTCTGCAGTAAGTAAAGGGTTTGATGTGTATACCGCTCCCGGCCCGTCTATTGAGGTGTATGACCATTCCAGCAACACATTTGTTGGTCCACCTTCCACCACTATCCCGCTTTACAATAAGAAAGGATATATGATACTGGTAAGGGGAGACCGTTCGGTGTTTACTTATAATGCCCCGGCGGTGCCGACCGTCTTGCGAACAAAAGGGTATCTCTTTACCCCGGATAATCCGCCGCCTTCCTCAACGGTCTTAACGGCGCCTGAATTTGAGTCGGTAGGAAACCCTTACGCTTCAGCTATTGATCTTCGTAAGATTGCGGCGACGCCCGGTGCGCCACAATTTTTCATTGTATGGGATCCGCAGCTGGCAGGCTATTACGGATTGGGGCAATACCAGACACTTGCGCAAACGCACGTGCTGGGGCTTTACAGATAATAATTTTTATGCAACCCCGGGTGGCGGAAGTTATGGTTCTGCCTCCACTCCTCACAACTTTATACAAAGCGGGCAGGCATTCTTTATACAGGGGCCTGTAAGCGGAACCACCACTATTACTTTTAATGAATCAGATAAAGCTTCCGGCTCGGATCCAAACTTATTAAGCGCATCAGGTCACTGCATCTCCGGCGCAGCCACAATTACGGGCTAACCTTTACAGTGTGATTGGCGGCAAAGGGCTGCTGGCTGACGGAACGCTGGTTCAATATGGCGAAGGATATAAGAATGGCATTGATAACTTTGATGCACGAAAGATTTTGGGGTCTGCCGAAAATATTTCGATGTTGTCATCCGGGAAAACGCTTGCTATTGAAAGGCGTTCGCCGTTGTTTCATCGGATACCGTTTTTTATCACTCACTGGCTACAAAGGCACAAACTTACAGCCTGCAATTCATAGCCAATGGTTTATCAGCTTATGGTGTGGAAGGGTTTATTGAAGATAATTACTTCAATACGCGCAAACAGTTGAACCTGGAAGATACTACCACGCTTGATTTCAGCGGTAACGAACGTGGCTGCTTCTTATGCCCCGGACCGCTTCAGGGTAGTATTTAAAACGTTTCTCCCAAAATACTTCAACCGTAACTTTTATTTCTGTTGCTGCAACATCAAAAGAAGACCATATTTCAGTAGACTGGAAAGTGGAAAATGAACAGACAGATGAAAAATTATGAAGTTGAAAAATCGACTGACGGGGTAATGTTTACTACCAGCAGCCACCATAACCGCTAAAAACACAAGCGCCGCCACTTATCAATGGATTGATGCCAAACCATCAGCCGGTTACAATTACTATCGTATTAAAATGACCGATCAGCAAGGCAAAATAAGTTACAGTACCATAGTAAAAGTTTTCGTGCAGTTTCAAAAGCCTTCTATCAGTATAAGGCCAAACCCGATCACCGATGGAATTGTTCATTTACACCTCGTGAATCAACCGGCAGGATTGTATATGATCCGTTTATTAAATCCTTTGGGGCAAACGATTGTTGCCAAACAGGTGGCCAACCCGGGTGGAAATACCAGGGAAGATATTAAATGGGATTTCAATCTTTCGCATGGCGTTTACCAACTGGAAGTGGTGAAGCCTTCAGGCGCTATCGAGGTAATAAAAGTTGTATATTAATAAGGAAGATTAATTACTTATCTATTTTATTTAACAAGGCAGGTACCCGGTAAATGGTACCTGCTTTTTTTGTGGAAACACTGTATTCCACGGATTAGTCATTTTCCAAAAAATCATTGGCAGTGAACCCATAAATAACAACAAATTTTATTTTGGCACTTAGAGAAACAACCGGTTTTTTATTAATCAATAGTAAAATCAACGGGTAATTTTACTCAATACTGGTAAAAAGTTCATATATGCAAAAAAAAGAATGAAAAATGTTTTATTAAATGAAAAAGATTTCTATCTTTACTAGCAAAATATGTAAAGGACTGCTTTTTACATCTTTTTAAAAATCCACTCTCTACGATTTACGCTTCTTACTTGCTTCTCTGAACTTAAGGCAATATCCTAAACCTATCCTGGCTGAATTTCCGCAGTTAATGGCATTCTTATATCGATCCTTTGAAAGCTACTTGTTTGCTTTTTGCACAATCTATAATTTAATTTATGAGTAAATTTTACTCTTCTGTATTTAATAAATACCGCTTACTTTTTATTGCGACAGGCATTTTGCTGGGCTTGATGGATTTTAATACTGTATCTGCCCAAACAGTTACTACTATCACAAGTTCTCAAACATGGACTGTCCCTGCCGGTGTTACTTCCGTAAAAGTGGAAGTATGGGGCGGCGGCGGCGGTGGTGGTGGTGCATATATTGGTGCCGGTGGTGGTGGTGGTGGTGGATCATATAAAACGGCAACTTTTACTGTTACGTTGCCGGGAGATAATTATACTATAACCATTGGTGCTGGAGGCGCAGGAGGGCCTGCATGGAACAAATGCTGGGTACAGCGGGGTACAACTAGTACTTTTCAGCGGCAATGCCGGTACTAGTTAGTACATTAGGAGGCGCGGGTGGAAGAGCTGGAAATTTTGGTACTTCCGGGACTGGTGGTGCAGGTGGTACAGGGGGTAATTATAACGGTGGCAACGGGGGAAATGGAAGTGGCATTATCCAAACTCTATATCAGGCGGCGGAGGTGGAGGAGCGGGTAATAATGGCAAAGGGGGTGCCGGAACGACTGCTGCTGCGGGAGTCCGGAGGTGTCGGGTCTCCAAATAATGCACCTTATATTGGAGGAAACGGTGGTGCACCCAGGACAGCTCTGGGAACATGGTAACCCTGGTAATACACCTGGAGGAGGAGGAGGAGGTGCATTAGAATTCTTTTAGCGGATATTCAGGTGGCGCAGGTGCAAGAGGCCAGGTAGTACTTACCTATACGGTAAACGTAACGCCAACTATTACAAGTTTCACACCCGACAATGGGTGCGCCAATACAACCTTAGTAACTATCACCGGTACTAATTTTACAGGCGCTACAGCAGTAAAATTTGGTGGTACCAATGCCGCTTCCTTTACAGTCGTTAATTCAACTACTATTACCGCCACACCGGCGGCCGGAACCACGGGCAATATAACTGTAACGACTCCCGGGTGGCACCGGAACAAGTGCAACTTCTTTTACGGTTAATCCGTTGCCAACGGTATATAATGTAACAGGGGGCGGAGCCTATTGTAGTGGCGGATCAGGGCTAACGGTTGGTTTAAGCAATTCACAAAGTGGCGTAAACTACCAGTTGATCCGGAACGGCACCAATGTAGGTTCACCGGTAGCAGGTACAGGCAGCGCTCTTGACTTCGGGCTGCAAACAGCTGCCGGAACTTATACAGTTTCCGCCAGCAACGGATCTTGTTCTTCAACTATGAACGGAAACGCGGTGATAACTGTCACACCGCTTCCCAATACAACTTTTACTTATTCATCTTATACCTATTGCGCAACAGGAGCAAGTCCTGCGGCCACACTTTCAGGTTCTCCGCAAACGGGTACTTTTTCAGCGTCGCCAGCAGGTTTGAATTTTTCAAATGCAAATACAGGAGTGATTAACCTTGCGACAAGCACACCAGGCACTTATGCAATTACTTACACGATTGCTGCTTCCGGCGGATGTGCCGTTTACACCTATACCCAGCCAACCAGCGTGGTTATAAATGCGGTTCCGACAGCCTATACGGTTAGCGGAACCGGGACTTATTGTGTAACAACCGGCGGAGATGTTACACTTGGTAATTCCGAGACCGGTGTAGACTACCAGTTGATCCGGGACGGAACCAATGTAGGTTCAACTATTCCGGGCACAGGCAGTGCTCTTGATTTCGGCTTGCAAACAACCGCCGGCACTTACACCGTTTCTGCTTCTAACGGAAACTGCTCTACAACAATGAACGGAAGCGCCGTAATAACCATCACACCGGTTCCCAACACAACTTTTACTTATTCATCTTCTACTTATTGTGCAACAGGAACAAGTCCTGCGGCCACACTTTCAGGTTCTCCGCAAACGGGTACTTTTTCAGCGTCACCTGCAGGTTTGAATTTTTCAAATGCAGGTACAGGGGTAATAAATCTTGCAACAAGCACACCCGGCACTTATTCAATTGTTTATACAGTAGCGGCTTCAGGCGGATGCGCATCTTATACATCACCTTCGGTTGATGTGACAGTAATTGCCGCTCCTGTCGCTACCATTGATTATTCAGCAAGTCCTTATTGCACTACATCCGGTACAGCAACCGTTACGCAAACGGGACAGGCAGGAGGAACCTATTCTGCATCTCCTTCAGGTTTATCATTAAATGCATCAACAGGCGATGTTGATCTTTCAGCCAGTTCAGCAGGGACTTACACAGTAACCTATACTTTCACTAATGGTACCTGTTCCAATACTGCAACTGCTCAAATTACTGTAACGGCTGCACCATCAGCTACTATCGCCTATAACGGAGGTTCACCCATCTGTACCAGTTCAGGAGCAGTAAATGTGACCCGTACAGGAACTGCAGGAGGCGCGTACAGCGCTTCACCATCGGGTTTAACAATCGATGCTTCTACCGGTGCTATAACACCTTCCGGCAGTACTGCAGGCACTTATACAGTTACCTACACAGTAGCAGCTTCCGGCGGTTGTGCATTATATACAACAACAACGACGGTAACCATTACTGCATTACCGACCGCAACTATTTCCTATAGCGGTTCACCTTATTGTACCACTTCAGGAACAGCAACTGTTACCCAAACAGGGCAGGCAGGCGGAACGTATTCTTCTACCGCCGGATTGAGTATCAACAGCACTACCGGTGATGTAAATCTTTCAGCAAGCACGCCGGGTTCCTACACGGTATCTTATACAATTGCAGCAGCAGGCGGATGCGCGGCTGTGATCGTAACAACACCGATCACAGTAACAGCACCTCCATCCGCTACGATCGCCTATAACGGAGGTTCACCTATCTGTAACAGTTCAGGAACAGTAAATGTGACCCGTACAGGAACTGCAGGCGGAACCTACAGCGCTTCACCTTCGGGTTTGACTATCAGTTCGCCCTCAGGTGCCATTACGCCTACCAGCAGTACTGCGGGAACCTATACGGTTACTTATACAGTGGCAGCTTCAGGAGGTTGTGCATTATATACAACAACAACGACAGTAACTATCACCGCATTACCGACCGCAACTATTTCTTATGGCGGTTCACCTTATTGCACCACTTCAGGAACAGCGACCGTTACCCAAACCGGGCAGTCAGGCGGAACGTATTCTTCTACCGCCGGATTGAGCATCAACAGCACTACCGGTGATGTAAACCTTTCGGCTAGCACGCCGGGTACTTACACCGTTTCTTATACGATTGCTGCAGCAGGCGGTTGTGCGGCAGTCGTCAAAACAACAAATATTACGATAACGGCTGCACCATCCGCTACGATCGCCTATAACGGAGGTTCACCGATCTGTACCAGTTCAGGAGCAGTAAATGTGACCCGTACAGGAACTGCAGGCGGAACGTATAGCGCTTCGCCTTCGGGTTTAACTATCAGTTCTTCCTCAGGAGCTATTACGCCCTCCGGCAGTACTGCGGGAACCTATACCGTAACTTACACTATAGCGGCTTCCGGCGGTTGTGCATTATATACAACAACAACGACAGTAACCATTACTGCATTACCGACCGCAACTATTTCTTATAGCGGTTCACCTTATTGTACCACTTCAGGGACAGCAACCGTTACCCAAACCGGGCAGTCAGGCGGAACGTATTCTTCTACCGCCGGATTGAGTATCAACAGTACTACCGGTGATGTAAACCTTTCAGCAAGTACGCCCGGTACTTACACCGTTTCTTATACGATCGCAGCAGCAGGCGGTTGCGCGGCAGTCGTTAAGACCACTAATATTACGGTGACAGCACCGCCGTCGGCTACTATCGCCTATAACGGAGGTTCGCCGATCTGTACCAGTTCAGGAACAGTAAGTGTTACCCGTACCGGAACATCAGGCGGAACCTACAGCGCTTCGCCTTCAGGTTTGAGTATTGGTTCTTCCTCAGGAACTATTACGCCTTCAACCAGTACGGCAGGGACGTACACCGTTACTTATTCAGTGGCGGCTTCCGGTGGTTGTGCACTATATACAACAACAACAACAGTAACCATTACTGCATTACCTACAGCTTCCATATCTTATGCGGGAACTCCTTACTGCAGTACTTCCGGAACGGCTACTGTTACCCAGACCGGCCAGGGAGGAGGAACATATTCTTCCACAGGCGGGTTATCAATCAACAGCACTACCGGGGCAGTAGATCTTTCAGCAAGTACCCCGGGTACTTATACTGTTTCTTACACAATTGCAGCAGCAGGCGGATGTGCGGCCGTTGTCAAAACAACTTCAATCAGGATAACAGCTGCACCTTCGGCAACTATTTCTTACAGTGCGTCTTCATTTTGCTCCAATTCAGGTACGGTTACTGTAACACGCACAGGAACATCCGGAGGAACTTATACCGCATCGCCGGGAGGGCTTAGCATAAGTTCTTCCTCGGGAACTATTACACCTTCGACCAGCAGCCCCGGCAATTATACGGTTACTTATACAATTGCAGCTTCCGGAGGTTGTTCCACTTTTACGACTACCACACCGGTAACCATAAATGCTACACCTTCCACAACAAATGTATCCGGCGCAGGCATGTTTTGTGGCAGCACAACTATCACCGCAAGTGGTGGTAGTGGCGGAACCATCTATTTCCAGGGAACCACTTCCAACGGCACGTCCACTGCGGATGCTTCCTCGTCAGAAGTAGTTACTGCATCCGGCACTTACTATTTCAGGTCAATGTCGGCAGCTGGTTGCTGGGGTCCGCAGGGGAGCGTTGATGTTACGATCAACCCACTGCCATCCGGCAGCTTTACCGCAAGCAATACAACGATCTGTTCCGGCCAATCGGTAACTTTTACTGCTCCTACAGGAAGTAATTATGCTTATACATTTTATGTAAACGGCACAGGTGTGCAGGGACCTGATAACAGTAACACGTACAGTTCCTCAACGCTGGCTAACGGAGACCAGGTTACGGTAGATATTGCGAACAGTTTTAACTGCGGTACCACACTGGGCCCTATCACGATGACGGTAAATACTTTACCGGCACCAACTATCAGTGCATCTACAACCTCTATTTGCCCCGGTGAAAGTGTAACCTTCACCGCCGGTGGAGGAAGTGCAGGCGCTACCTATATATTTACCAAAAACGGCAACCCGATACAGAGCGGCACTTCAAATACGTATACTTCAACCACACTGCAAAATAATGATGCAGTGTCGGTTAAGATAACTGATGTCAACAGTTGTACATCAGCTTCGGCAACTCCTGTGGTGATGACGGTAAACCCGCTTCCAACAGGAACTTTGACTCCGGCTTCGGTAACTATTTGTGACGGAGATAATGTAACACTTACTGCGACTCCGGGCTACAGTTCCTATGAATTTAAAGTAAATAGCAGTACCGTACAGGGGCCTAACGGAACAAATACATTCAGCAGCACCACCCTGGCCAATGCTTCAATAGTTACCGTATTGGTAACCAGCACGGCAGGTTGTTCCGCAACTTTTAATTCAGTTCCGGTCACCGTTAATACAATACCAAACGTTACCGTTACGTTGACAGAAACTTCGGGGACGCCGAATGACGGAAGTATCTGTAGCGGCTCTAATGTAAAATTCACAGCAACACCGGGATTCACTAATTATATATTCTACCTGAGAGGAACCAATACAGTCCTTCAAAATAGTTCTTCCAATATTTACCAGTCTACAGCAATGACTGATGGCGACTATGTATCCGTAGTAGCCACAAGCAATAAGGGATGTAGCAATACCGCAACGCCTGCTATTTCAGGAACTATTACAGTCGTGCCATCACCTTCCGGAACATTAACTGTTTCTCCTGCAAATACCATTTGTGCAGGAACATCCGTAACCTTTACGGCAACCGCAGGCGCAGGAAACAATTATGCGTTCAAAGTGGGTAGCACAGTAGTGCAGAACGGCACCGGCAATACCTACACCACCACTTCTCTTTCCAACGGCAATGTGGTGAGCGTAGTGGTTACCAACCCGGCGACCTGTTCCGCAACCTACAATTCCATCACGATGACGGTAAATCCTTTGCCATCAGGTAACCTGCAGATCTCGGAAACCTCGGGAACAGCGGATGACGGAATTATTTGTACCGGTACACCGGTTACATTTACCGCACCAAACGGTTTCAGCAACTATAATTTCCTTTTAAACGGGGCAACCATTCAAAATGGTGGTTCACGGACTTATTCAACTTCCACCCTGGCTAACGGCGATAAAGTAACGGTAGCGGTTACTAATGCGAGCGGGTGTATAGGATTATTAAATGAATGGGATATTACCGTAAATCCATTACCGGTTGTGGCTGCGATCAGCGGGGTGACACCTGTGTGTGTCGGCAGCACTATTACTCTTTCTGATGCTGATGCCGGCGGTACCTGGAGCAGCGATGATGATTCGAAAGCTACCGTAGATGCAACAACAGGAGAGGTTACCGGTGTTTCGGCCGGAAATGTCCAGATAAACTATACCTATACCAACGGCAACGGGTGCAGCAGCACCGTAAGTGCAATGATCACGGTAAAACCTTTGCCCTCTGTTGACCCGATCACGGGTAACTTTAATATCTGTATCGGTATTGATGTAACACTTTCCGATGCAACATACCGGCGGTGTATGGAGCAGTGATGATCCTTCTTATGCAACGATCAACTCAGGCAGCGGTCTCGTTCATGGTATCAGCGATGGTACTGCTACCATCCATTATGCCTATACCGGTCCGAACGGTTGTACCGCGATAGCTACGCAGGATGTTGCTATAGTTGATCTGCCGCACGTTGAGCCCATTACCGCTCCTTCGGGTACACAGGTTTGTACCAGTAGTACAATTCCTTTGCATGATGCAACCCCCGGAGGTACGTGGGCAAGTGATAATACCGCGGTGGCAACCGTAAGTTCAACAGGAGTAGTTACCGGGGTAAGTAACGGAACCGCTACGATCAGCTATTCCATTACGACCGATTGCGGCACGCCACCCCCTCAAACGATAAATGTAACTGTAAATACAGCTCCGTCAGCAACTATTTCTTATTCCGGAAGTCCTTTCTGTACTTCGGTATCAGGCTCGGTGCCTGTTACCCTGAACGGTACTTCCGGAGGTACGTATTCCTATACCGGCTCAGGAACGTTGACCCTGGACACCAATACGGGCGCCATCACTCCGTCAACCAGTACAGCGGGTACCTATACAATAACTTATTCAATAGGTGCTGCCGGCGGTTGCAGCCTCTTCAGCAATACAACTACCGTCACCATTACCGCAGCGCCAAGCGCAACTATTTCATATACCGGGGGACCATTCTGTACCAGTGCCGGGCCTGTCAGCGTAACGCGGACAGGAACAGCGGGAGGAACTTATTCATATACACGGTTCAGGAACCTTGTCATTAAATACTTCGAACGGAACCATTACTCCGGGGACAAGTACCGGCGGAACCTATACGGTTATCTATACGATCGCAGCGGCAAATGGTTGTGCACAGTTTACCACTAATACTACCGTGACCATAACACCGGCTCCTGCAGCTTCCATAAGCTACACCGGCGGACCGTTCTGTACCACTTCAGGGCCGGTAACTGTCAATCAAACAGGCACTACAGGCGGAACGTATTCTTACACCGGTTCAGGCACCCTGGCTTTGAATGCAGGTAACGGAACCATTACTCCTGCTTCAAGCACAGGAGGAACGTACACCGTTATTTACACTATACCGGCCGGTAATGGCTGCGCCCAGGCAACGACCAATACTTCCGTAACAATAACCCCGGCTCCAACTGCTGTTGCAGGAACAGCCGTGTCAACCTGTGCAAACACAGGTGCGGTAAATGTTACTGCAGGTGCATCGGCCACCGGTTATAGCAGCGTATTATGGACATCAAGCGGCACTGGCACTTTTGCGAATGCCAATTCACTTACCACGGCTACCTATACACCAAGCGCTGCGGATATTTCAGCGGGAAGCGTTACACTTACTTTACAAGCAAATGGCAACGGCAATTGCGGATCAGTTACTTCAACCAAGACCCTGACCATAAACCCGGTACCATCAATTACGGTCACTCCCGCCACTACTACAATGTGTAAGGGAGATATCCAGGCATTGGTGGCAAGCTCTGCTTCAGGAACGAACAATCAAACAATAACAGTGCCTTCCAATACTATTAATGTAAACATACCTGATGCTACTACGTCAGGAGGCGGATGGGGCGGAGGCCAGGTTACTTACGGGGAAGCAAATACTTCTTTAAGTGTATCGGGTATTCCTGCCAACGCAGTTATTACCAACGTAAGTATTACTTTAAATGTGAGTCATAACAATGACGGCGATCTGAATTTCAATATCAAAGGGCCCAATGGTAGTATTTTAAACCTGGTTAACAACCAGGGGGGTAGCGGTAATAATTTTACCAACACGGTTATTTCAAAAAATGGCAGTACCCAGTTTTTTTCAGCCAATGCACCTTTTACCGGGACATTTGCTCCTGATGCTTCATTTAACATAGGCCCATCCGGCAATCGTTCAAACGCCAGCAGCTTTACCAACATAATTGGTAATAATTCCGGCAACGGAACATGGACATTGTATGCCGAAGATGTAAACGATAATAATACAGGGGGAACCATTAATAACTGGACAATCGCCATTGATTATTATATTCCTCAAAACAACCCGGTAACCTGGTCGCCTCAAACAGATCTGTATACAGACGCAGGAGCTACTACTCCTTACACCGGCCAGGCATTGACCACCGTTTACGCCAAACCGTCAACATCAGGCACTATTGTTTATACGGCTACCGCAACCAATTCGGGCGGATGTACCAATTCAGCACAGGCTACATTAACCGTCAGCGCTGCCCCGGTTGTTTCCGTTACAGCTGACTATTGCGCGGTGCAGGGCAAAGTGGTTCTGACAGCTACTTCGGACGTCGGAGGTACCTACCTTTGGGGAGATGGTGAAACAACCAATACCGTCCAGGTGGACGAAGCAGGCGATTATTTTGTCACGGTCACAGGTCCGACCGGTTGTAAAGGGTACGGTGTTATTAGTGTGGCCCAGGAACTGGTAACCAACGGGGATTTTGAATCGGGAGGAATTTCTCCACCGACATCTATAGGCTTTACAAGCGATTATACTTTCAAACCCGATCTGCCCGGACTTGTCCCGGCGGGACAGGGTGAACTATATAATGATAGCGGGACCAACGGGTATTCTATTACACCCAACGGGCAAAATGTTCACATTAATTTCTGGGGTCATGATCATACTACAGGGCACGGTAACTTTATGGCTATTAACGGGCATGGAGATGTCATACGGGTATGGAAAGAAACGGTTAACGTGCTGCCAAATACCATTTATTATTTCTCTGCCTGGGCGATGAGCCTGAATAGTGCCGGACACTATGCCCAATTAAGGTTTAGTGTAAACGGACAACTTGTGGGAACCACAGCCACCCTGACAGGGCATGGAGAAAGTAACAATGCAACCGACAACTGGATCCGGTTCTATGGAACCTGGACTTCGGGTCCCACTACTACTACCGCTGATATCTATATTAACGATCTGAATTCAGATCTCCCGGGTAATGACTTTGGCCTTGATGATGTCTCTTTCGGAACCTTATCTACCTTCATCAGGCTGGTATCAGATCCGGGTACTGACGAGCAAACGCCTTGCGTCAATACACCGATCACACCGATCGTTTATTCGGTGGGTAGTACCGCCAGCGGCCCTACCATCACAGGGTTGCCGCCGGGATTAACCACTTCATTTAATGGTGTATTGTACACCATAACCGGAACGCCAACCACTCCCGGAAGTTATACTTATACCATTTCTACTGCCGGTACCTGTAACCAGCCTTCAACAGCTACCGGGACCATTACGGTAAAGGGCGACCAGGTTACTTTAAGTTCAGGCAATGCTTCGCCAACCGTTTGTGTAAACGATCCGGTTAATATCGGGTTTACCCTGGGAGGTACTGCCACAGGGATAAACACTACATTGACCAGCCTTCCTGCCGGGTTTACGGGTACTTTGAACGGAAATACTTACACTGTGTCCGGAAGCACTGCAACAGCCGGGGTGTATCCTTACACGATCGTAACCAGCGGCGGATGTAATGCGGATACCGCCAGGGGAATTATTACAGTGAATACTCAAACTATTACTTTAAACAGCAATAATAACAACCAAACCAGTTGTATCAATACACCAATAGAAAATATTCAATACACGATAGGCGGCACTGCTACAGGTGCTTCCATAACTGCCGGAGGTTTGCCAACAGGAGTGACTTTCTCAGTAAACAGTGGTATCATATTTATAAGTGGTACACCGACACAGTCCGGTACTTTCAATTATACTATAACTACCTACCGGTACTTGTGCGACCGCAACGGCTTCCGGAACAATTACGGTTACACCTGATGCAACATTTACGCTTACTTCAGGTAACGGCTCACCAACTTTGTGTATCAATGACGCCATTACGGATATTACCTACGATGTAAATAATGCAACTTCTGCAACAGTAACGGGATTGCCATCAGGTGTTACCGGGTCTTTTGCCGGGGGGGTGTTTACGATAAGCGGCACACCTGATACAAGCGGTATCTTTGACTATACCATTACCTCAATAGGTGGCTGTGGTACTGCCACCGCCACAGGTACTATTACAGTACAGTCCCAGACAATTACTTTAACAAATGGAATCGCTTCGCCAACTCTTTGTATCAACACGCAAATGACTGATATAGTTTATACGATTGGAGGAACCGCAACAGGTGCAACAATTTCAGGGCAACCGGCCGGGGTAACAGGTACGCTGAATGGCAACGGAACATTTACCATTAGCGGAACACCTACCGAATCCGGTACTTTCCCGTACACAATTACGCAGACGGGAAGCTGCACCACAGAAACAGCCACAGGAACTATTACAGTTTCAGCAGCGCCGGTGGGTGGTTCATGGCCCGTATCCTATTTGCAGCGGAAGTTCAGGAACACTGACACTTACAGGCCAGACAGGTTCGATTGTGAGATGGGAATATTCAACTGATAATAATAACTGGACGCCGATAGCGAACACTACTATTTCACAGGCCTACACGAATATTACGGTTCCTACTATGTATCAGGGCGGTTGTGAATAACGGATGTGGTACATACTACTTCGGCAATCGGCCTTGTGGAAATTCATAACTATTGGATGGGCGTCACCAGCATCGACTGGAATACGGCTACCAACTGGACTGATGGCACGGTTCCTTCTACTTCCTGCCCGGATGTGTATATACCCGGTGGTGCCACCTATCAACCTACTTTAGGTTCAGGTACAGCCACTATTATCAATATTCATATATATTCGGGGGCTACCTTAACTGTTGATAATGCGGTAATGCAAATTGGCGGCCTGATTGACAATACCGGAACATTTCATAGCATCAAACGGAACCATCGAATTCAATGGCACCAACCAGGATGTCGCAGGAAGTATGTTTGACAAACACGTCGTGAAAAATGTAATTGTAAGTGATAATTTGTTGTCGGTTTCAAACGTTGCCTTCGATACTCTTGAAAATTTCCGGTACGCTGTCGTTTGGGAAAACCACTTCAAAACTCAATACCGGTGATAACCTGACACTGTTATCCACCATCAACGGAACAGCCAACGTTGGCCAGTTAACCACGGAGAATGTTATAACAGGAAATGTAACGGTTGACAGGTACATCAATACCGGGGCTGCCGGACACCAGAAGTCATGGCAATTGCTGGCAGTGCCTACGCGGGGTAACGGGCAAACCATCAGGGAATCCTGGATGGAGGGCGCAACTGAATCAAATATACCAGGCGCAATGGGTGACAATACACCCGGCAGCGCCGGCAATCCTCATGGCGGCTATGGAACTATGACGACAAGCAATGTATCCGGGGCCGGTACTTTCCCGCTACCGGGCTTTGATGTATATACTTCACCGGGCCCATCAATTAAAGTATATAATCCTGCTTACTGAATACTTACATTGGACCTCCTAATACGGGTATTCCTATTTATAATCAAGAAAGGGTATTTTGTACTGGTGCGTGGAGACCGGTCGGTATATGCTTACAACCAGCCTGCAAATGCAACGATTTTAAGAACAACCGGCTAAGTTGTTTACCCCAAATAATCCTCCGCCTCCAACAACTGTGTTGCCGGCTTATTTGAATCTGTAGGAAACCCTTATGCATCTGCAATTGATATGCGAAAATATCGCTGGGAGGCGGACGCAACACCTTTCTTCATCGTCTGGGATCCTAAACTGACAGGGATTTACTGGCTTGGGCGCTTTTGTAACGCTGGGGCAAACAGGAGGCCCGGGTGATACATAATTTCTATGCAACGCCACCCGGCGGAAGCTATGGAACCGGTCCTGTTAATTATATTCAAAGCGGGCAGGCGTTCTTTGTACAGGCCGATGACAGTGGCAGATGGAACCGTATCTTTTGATGAAAATGATAAGGCAGATGCAAGTGCCAACAAGATCGTATTGAGGACAAATTCACCCCAGCGCTCAAACACAATTAAGAGCCAATCTGTATGGTGTGAACAGCAATGGAAGCACATTTATTACAGATGGAAATCTTATTCAATACAATGAAAGTTACAGTAATAAGATAGATAAAAAAGATGCAAGGAAAATGATCAATTCTTCTGAGAACTTTGGCATTCTTTCCAATGGGCTTAAACTGGCGATTGAAAGGCGAAATGCCATTATAGCAACTGATACTATCTTCTATAATCTGAGTGGTCTGGTAGCACAGAAATACCATATTGACTTTATAGCTGACGGGCTTTCCGCCTACGGTCTGCAAGGATTTATAGAAGACACTTATTTGAATACCAGGAAAGCCTTTGAATATGGAAGGAACCACTGGTGTTGATTTTGCCGTAACAAGCGATGCGGGTTCTCGTGCTTCCAACCGTTTCAGGATCGTATTTAAAACCGCTCCTGCCTGTAGCCTTACCGGTAACCTTGGTTTCATTAACAGCAGCACAAAAAGGCGATGATATACTCGGTAACATGGAAAGTGCAAAATGAAACCGGAATGCAACAGTATGAAGTGGAAGAATCTGCAGATGGAGTTACCTTTACCAAAGCAGCCACAGTTGCGGCTGCAAATACCGGTGCAGGAAGCTACCAGTGGACAGATACAAATGTTAACGGGTGGCTATCAATTATTACCGGATAAGAATTGCGGATAAGAATCGGGCAGGGTAAGTTACAGCTCTGTTGTAAAAGTACTGGTTTCTTATGCGAAGCCTTCAATTACCATACATCCTAACCCGATAACTGACGGCATCATTCATCTTCAGTTTGTAAACCAGCCTGCCGGCATGTATGGTATAAGGCTTATTAAATCCTTTGGGCCAGACCATAGTGGCCAAACAAATTAATCATGCCGGTGGAAATGCAACCGAAAATATCAAATGGGATTATAATCTTGCCCATGGCAATTTACCAGTTACAGGTGCTCAAACCCACAGGGGAAATAGAGTAATAAAAGTGTATGTATTAAGAAAAATACCAGCGGTTAAAGACAAAACGGGCCTGCCATTACGCCGGGCCTGTTTTGCTTTTAGTAAACCAACAAATACGTTAAATTCCTTTTTTATTTTTGCGCATCTCTTACTGCCACCCCGAAAAGTGATATAAATCATATTAAATAATTTTTTAAAAGGGTTCCGGTAATACAATAAGTTAAATCAGCATACGTTTTTAAGGTTCATATCCTAATTAAAAACGTGCTGAAAATGAAAAACGTCCTTAAACTGATCATTGGTGGATTACTATGTTATTCGCCCGTTTTCAGTTCCCCAACCAACACTCCCGTTGGTGACTTTGCACAAGTAAGAAGTAATTTGTATATCGTGCCTGCGACCGGGGCTCCCGTTTTGATGGATGGTTCTCTCACACAGTATTATTATGAATACAGCAATGATATAGATGGCATGGATGCCAGGAAAATGAGCAATCCTTCGGAGAACTGGGGTATGGAACGTGATAACAATACGTACGTGATCGAAAGAAGGCACAGCATCCTTGGCAGTGATTCTATTTTTTACAAAATGTGGAACATGCGCATTATTCATTACCGCATTGAGTTCATCACTTCCAATCTTGACTTCCCCGGAAGACAGGGCTTCTTAAAAGATAATTATCTTCAGACATCCACTCCTGTTGACCTGAACGGAACTACCGATGTCGATTTTAATGTAACCTCCGATCCTGCTTCAAAAGCGGCCGACAGGTTCACACTTATATTTGCAAACAGCGGGGCTGCGGGTCACCAGGCCTTCAGTTTTGTTTTTGCGAAAGCAGTCCAGGTAAACAATTCCGTTTCGGTAACCTGGCAAACAGAAAATGACGAAAACCTGGATGTATTTGCCATAGAAAGATCTTCTGATGGAATTCATTTTCAACCAGCAAGTTCGGTACAGGCGAAAAAACAAGCCGGCATGAATTCCTATCAATTTGTTGATCAGCAGCCTGCCGGCGGAGACAATTATTATCGCATAAGTGGTATAGGACCTGGTGGCAAAGAGATATTAAGCGACCAAATGAAAGTGTATATAACGGGAGGAATGAATACGATCAGTATTTATCCCAACCCTGCCACCGTAAACAATCTTCATCTTAAAATGGTGAACCAGTTGCCGGGCAGCTATGATCTGAGACTGATCAATTCTTTCGGGCAGGTATTCATGCGAAAGCAGATCGAATATGCCGGGGGAAGTGCCGTACATGATATCAAACCTGCACAAAATGTACCGCCGGGAATTTACAAACTTGAGATCAAAATGCCTGACGGTAATATCAAAATACTAAACGTTGTACTTTAACCCCCAATTCTAAATCAATAAGATCCGGAGCCACGTGTTCCGGATTTTTTTATTCCGCCGGGTCTGTTAAATGGACTATGCGCGGGGAAATTATTTTCAATCATCCAAACGTTTTTCCTCCCTGCTTTCTTTAATCGCGGGAAGCGTAAGAAAAAAATAAAATTGCGCTATTAAAAAAGTTGCGAAAAAGCTTGGAAAGCGAAATAACTTACATAATTTTGTGCAGAAGGGTATGCAACCCCTGGCCGGGTTTCCTCCTTTCAATAAAATCATTATATTCTTTTTAATAACCGTCCTCTTCCTTTGCGCTAAGACCATCACATTTTTAATTGTTATTTACCAAACCTGTACACCCGGAGAAATAAATATTTGAGAACTGTAATTGACTGAATTTTATTATTCATGTTTGTTGCGGAATAATTAATGGCGGATGCCGGCGGGCAGGGTTGCGGGTAAAAATCCGGTGGTGAAAATAAGATAAAAGAAAAATAATCGTTTAAATATTGATAATTTTAAAAAAGAAGATCAAAACATACTGTGTTCAATGAAATTTAGGTTTATTTGTTTCTTATTGTTCCTGATAACAGGCCTTCAGTCGCGGGCACAGAGTTCCTATTTTTATAATGATCAGTATTATGATAACCCCGTTACTTTTGAAGCCGGTATTTCATTAGGCGCCATGAACAGCCTCACCGATATTGGCGGAAGGCAGGGGCTGGGCAAACATGGGCCAAAAGACATGAATATTCAAAGCACCACCTTTTGCGGCGGCATCTATTTCGGCGCTATCTACAACCACTTTTTGGGAATGAGGTTGGAAGCTACAACCGGATGGGTACACTCGAACGACAGTTTGTTAAAGGGAGTGGTCGGACCCAATAAAGCAATCGGCAGGTACAACAGGAACCTCAGTTTCAGAAGTCCCATAAGGGAAATAAATTTTTTACTTGAATTTCATCCTGTAGATTTTTTCAAAACTTTTGATCCGTATGTGCCCGCTTCTCCATTTTCTCCATACATCATGGGAGGCGTGGGTTATTTTCATTTTAACCCACAGGCAAAGCTTAATTCACAGTGGATTAATCTCCGTCCTTTGCACACCGAAGGAGAAGGATTTGCCGAATACCCCAACAGTAAGGAGTATAGCCTGAACCAGATGAATTTCTCGTATGGATTCGGACTGGCGTATGAAGTGTCCCCGAAGTTCAATTTAAGAATTGAATACATCAACCGTATATTGCAGACAGATTACCTGGATGATCTTCATGGCAGGTACATTGATCCTTCGCTGTTTTCCAAATATCTTACAGGGAATGACCTTACCAATGCACTTTTATTGTATAAAAGGATAAGGCCGGATGCCAAACCCGACGAAACAACCCAGAACATTGGAAGTATCCGTGGAAATCCGGGTAACAATGATTCTTATTTTACGGTGAATATTAAGATCGGATTTATAATCGGTCGTGAAAATATCAATGGCAGCAACAGGAAGTACAACAGGGCAATGAGAAGCCCTACAAGATTTTAATATAACGTACGTCCCGGGTACGCATTTGTGTCCCGGTAACGTTTCCCCTTTCTCCTTCATCCTTTGAATTTTAATAATTCATTCCTTGTTGAACCCGCATGTGATTTTATCAAATTCAGGTAAACAAACAAATAGAGGGAATCGATGGTTTATTGAACCGGTTCGCTAATAAAAATTTGTTTATAACGAAATAATAAATCTTTTGTAGTCGTTATTGTTTATGAATTTGATGCATTATTTTATCTAACTTAGCATCTTTAAAGTTCCTTTTATGAAACGGTTTACCGGTTGGCTTATAACGATCAGCTTTTTGACGATTTTTTTTGTCGTAGTACCCTCTCTTTTATACGCACAGGCTGATGGTGGATGTGATCCGCTTGATCCCGCCTGCCCGATTGACGGCGGTGTGATCGCCTTGCTGGTTACTGGCGCCGGATATGGAATTAAAAAAGTGATTGATACTAAAAAAACAAAAGTTTAATCTGAGCAAAATCTACCCGAAATTTTTAAGGACGTCCGGAATCAATTCATAACGTGAAGACAGTTTGAAAACAACGTCTAATTAGAAATTTTAAATTAAATTGCAGTCACCTGAAGATTAAACCCCCTCTTAAATCATTAGTACCATTCAACTGGATATGCGACAATTTTTCCCCGATAATTTTATACGTAAATTTAAAGCGCTGATCAAAGGCCGCAATTTTCGTGTTGACGCAAGCCGCCTGCTGGTTGTATCGGTTATTTCCCTGTTGTTGTCATCATGCGTCACCCTAAAAAAGAATACCTATTTCCAGGGCATTCAAAATGATACAACGCTGCATAACCTTGTTACCAAAGATCTTGAGCCGAAAATCCAAAACGGGGACCTGCTGTCAATTACTGTTTCGAGCCTGAGTCCCGAAAACACAACGATATACAATGCCCCGCAAAACGCAGAAGGGACTATGACCGGCTACCTCGTGGACGAAAACGGCGACATTGATTTCATCAAGCTGGGAACAATTCATGTGGCAGGCATGACACGCAGGGAATTAAAAGTGAAATTGCAGAAAGAGCTTACGCCTTACCTTTCGCAGGCTGTCGTGGCCATCGGCTTTCTCAACCGGCATGTTACCGTGATCGGCCCGTCTTCGACGCAGGTAGTGCCGCTGGTAAATAACGACATGACCCTCCTGGATGCGCTTGCAACCAACGGCGGAATTGTTGAGAAAGGAAAAGCAAACGATATTTTGGTCATAAGGGAAAACGGTAATTCAAAAACGTTCAAGAAGATCGATCTTACAGATCAGTCGGTATTTTATTCACCATACTATTATTTGAAGCCTGATGATATCATTTATGTAAAACCGAATAACAGGAAACAAGTTACGCTTCCACAGATATTATCGTATGTTACCACTGCTATTTCGTTAACATTAGTTATCATTACCCGCTTATAAAATAAACAGCGCATGGAGGACGACCAGTTTTTTAAGGAAAAATCAGACTCTAACATTTTTAAGCAGGTAATTTACAAATACCTGCCTTACTGGCCTTTGTTTGTCATAACGGTTTCTGTTTCACTTTTGGTAGCTTATATTGACCTTCGTTCCAAAATTCCTATGTATGTCGCCTCTGCAAAGGTTTTATTAAAAGATCCTCAAAAAGGCGGCGGCGATTCCAAGGTGCTCGACGCGTTGAATATTTTTGGTGAAAAGAAGATCGTTGACAATGAGATCGTAGTGCTCCGTTCACCCGACCTGATGGAGGAGGTGGTGAAACAATTAGACCTGTATGCAACGGTTTACAATAAGGGAAATGTGCGCACAGAGGAATTATATCATCGCAGCGCACCTTTAAAATTCGTGGCGCTGGATAAAGACAGCCTGAATTTGTGGGGCACGTACTTTTTTACGGTAGACTGGAAGAGGCATAGGGTTGAAATAGACAAAAAGAGCGTTCCTTTTGATTCTACCGTGGTCATTGGCAATAACGTCTTCAGGGTTGAGATCAACCACTCTTACAGCACTTATGTTACCGGCAAAAACTACTACGTAAATTTTGTTCCCCCGGCCGCTGAAGCATCCGCCGTTGTAGGCTCACTTAAGATAGCGGCTTATTCTTATTCTTCCACCATTTTGAATGTGACACTCGAAACGCCCGTTCCCGAAAAAGGCCGTAACATTCTTACAAGGCTTTTTGAAGATTACAACATCAATGGTGTGGCGGACAAAAGCGAGATCGCCGAGAAAACAGTTAATTTCATAGACGACCGGCTGGACCTCGTTTCGGCCCAACTGGACAGCGTAGAAAGAAAGATCGCCAATTTTCAATCCGGAACTTCCGTGATTGACCTGGGAACACAGGCAAGCACTTATTTTTCAAAAGTTACCGATCTCGATAAAGCGAACGCGGAGATCGATCTTAAATTAGACGGCCTGAAAGAGCTAAGCAATTATATCCATGAGTCGGGGGATAAAAAAGGTATTGTTCCTTCCCTTTCCCTCGTGAATGATGCCACTCTTTCGGCATTGCTGGATAAACTGTACACTGCGGAAGACGATGCACGGCATTTGAAAAGCATCACGGGCGAGAGCAATGACGCAGCAATACTGGCGGAAGGAGAAGTGTCAAAAATCAAAAATGATATTGATGATAATCTTGCCAGCATCAAGAGCACCCTGCTGATGCAGAAAGACCAGGTAAACAGCCAGATCGCTGCCAATAATTACCTGCTTAAAAAAGTTCCTGAACAGGAACGCGTTTTTTTGGACATCAGCCGCCAGCAGGCAGTAAAAAACAATATTTATACCTTCCTTTTACAAAAAAGAGAAGAGACCGCTATTTCTTCCGTGGCCACGACTCCTGATCTTAAGGTGGTGGAATCACCCTCTTCTTACGGGCCCATCAGCCCTATTTCCAAAAATTTCTATCTTGCCGGCCTGGTTATAGGATTGCTTGCCGGCGCTTTCATAGTACTGCTAAAAGAAATCTTTAGCCGCCGGGTTTTATTCCGCTCGGAGATTGAAAATAAAATGGATATTCCCATTTTGGGAGAACTGGTACAGGTCCCGGGAAAAGACCCGATCGTTATCATGGACGGGAAACGCACGGTCATTGCCGAACAATTCAGGGGGATAAGAACCAACCTTGCCTTCATGGGTTTGAATGAACAACATAATACCCTGATGGTTACCTCGAGTGTTTCCGGGGAGGGCAAAAGTTTCATTGCGATCAACCTGGCGATAAGTTTTACCCTGACGGGTAAACAGGTAGCGCTCATGGAAATGGATCTGCGCAAACCGAAGCTCAGTAAAATACTGAATGTAAAAAAAACACCCGGCATATCAAGTTACCTGGCGGGGAAAGCCGGTCTTGAGGATTGTATCAAACAAACCTCTGTCCCCGGCCTGTTTGTTGTTTCCGCAGGCCCTATTCCTCCCAATCCTACGGAACTGATACAGGGGGAAAAGTTCAGTGAACTGGTGGCTGAATTAAAGAACAAATTTGATTACGTGATTTTGGATACAGCGCCCGTGTCCCCGGTTACGGACGCGCAGTTACTGCAATCATTCGCGGATATTAATTTATTCGTGGTTCGCCATGCGGTAACACCCCGCGTGTTCCTTTCAATGATCGAAGCATTGCAAAAACAAAAGAAATTCATGCACATGTGCCTCGTTTTTAACGGGATCAAACCCCGCGGATTTAATATCTATGGATATGGATTCGGTGGCTACGGAAACGGGTATGGTTATGGGTACGGTTATGGATATGGTTATGGATATGGTTATGGCGGCGGATATTATCTTGAAGACAAGAAAAGTATCCTGTCATCAATAAAAAAACTTTTCAGGAGGTAAGCGCAGATGAGGACGAATAAATAATATCTCAGTATTAAAAAAATATGTGGCTGAGAGAGGCGAAGCCATGAACGAAATAAAAATACCGGGTTATGAATGCGGGATTATAAAGGATGAAAGACAATGTTTTTCTGAATTAAACAAATGAATGAAGCTATTGACCGGCTTAATGTTCAAAAGATGATAAAGGATTATGGAAATAAAAAAAACATGGTACGCAGTATATACAAGACCAAGATGGGAAAAGAAGGTAGCTGCATCATTGCTGGAAAAGGGAATAGAAAACTATTGCCCTATCAACAAGGTAACCCGGCAATGGAGCGATAGAAAAAAAGTGGTGCTCGAGCCGGTTTTTAAAGGCTATGTTTTTGTGCGCCTGGAAGAAGACAAGAAATGGGAGATAAAACAGGTAAATGGTGTCCTGAATTTCGTGTACTGGCTGGGAAAGCCGGCGGTGATCCGTGACGAAGAAATTGATGTGATCCGCAAGTTCCTGAATGAATTTACAGATGTACAGGTGGAACAAAAAGGACTTGTCGTAAACAGCGAAGTGCGTATCAAACAAGGAGTGATGATGAATTACCATGGTATTGTATTGGAAGTATTGGGCAACAGGGCAGTGGTAAAAATTGAGACACTTGATATCCAGCTGAGCGCGCATTTTGATAAGAAGAATTTGGAGATAATTTGATAATGTGAAAATGTGAATAGATGTGGAAAATGCCGGATGCCGGATGCTGGATGCCGGATGCCGGATGGATGCTGGATACCGGATGCCGGATACAGGAATTTCAATTATTTGTTGGTTTACTATTGCGGATTAAAAATACAGTTGAAAAGACAACTTATATATGATGGAAAAGAATGCTAAGATTTACGTGGCGGGGCATCGGGGCCTGGCAGGAAGCGCTATTGTAAGGAAATTGAAAAAGGAAGGCTTTGAGAATTTGCTGCTCAGAACTTCTGCTGAGCTTGACCTTCGCAATCAGCAGGCTGTCCAGCGATTTTTTTGAAAAAGAAAAGCCGGAATATGTTTTTGTGGCTGCCGCAAAAGTAGGTGGCATTAATGCCAACAATACGTATCCTGCCGATTTCCTTTTCGACAACCTTTCGATACAGGATAATGTGATACACCAGTCGTATAAGAACGGCGTTAAAAAATTATTATTCCTCGGAAGCAGTTGCATTTATCCAAAAAATTCAGAGCAGCCGATAAAGGAAGAATACCTGCTGAGCGGCTACCTTGAACCCACCAACGAAGCGTATGCAATAGCAAAGATCGCCGGCATTAAATTGTGCCAGGCCTTTCACAAACAATACGGCTGCAATTTCATCAGCGCCATGCCTACCAATTTATACGGGCCAGGTGATAATTATGATCTTGCCAATTCCCACGTACTGCCGGCATTGCTCCGGAAATTCCACGAGGCCAAAGAAAAAAATGAACCCACCGTTACCGTGTGGGGAACCGGTAAGCCACGCCGCGAATTTTTGCACTCTGATGACCTTGCGTCGGCCTGTTTTTATTTGATGCAAAACTATAACGAACCGGATATTGTGAATATCGGCGTCGGTAAGGATATCTCCATCGGGGAAATGGCACAGATGATCAAAGAAATTTCGGGTTATAAAGGAGAGATTGTTTTCGATACGTCCATGCCTGATGGCACGTTCAGGAAATTACTGGACGTAAGCAAACTGAATAACCTCGGCTGGCACGCTCAAATCGGTTTTGAAGAAGGCATACGGAGAACTTATACAGAAGAATTTGAGCGTACTGCTGTCTAAATCCATGAAGTTATAAAAGGGATCCTGTTTCTCACGCTCAATACTTTTTCTGCCACCGGGGGAATTGAAAAAGTATGCAGGATCAGCAGCAAGGCAATGAATGAATATGCCGAAACCCATGGTGAAAAGCTTTCTGTTTTTTCGATGCACGACAAAGAATCTGAAATTACAGGTCCTTATATTCCCCAAACCGCCTTCAAAGGATTCTCAGGAAATAAACCGCGCTTTGTCTTACAATCATTTTACCGGGGAATAAAAAGCCGGGTGGTAGTGCTCAGCCACATCAACTTGTTACTTCCCGGTTACCTCGTAAAGCTTTTTTCTCCTTCAACCAGGCTTGTTTTAATAGCACACGGAATTGAAGTGTGGAAACCTCTATCCCGGCTTAAACGAAAAATGCTGGAAAAAACCGATCTCATTTTACCCGTAAGCGTTTTCAGTAAAGAAAAAATGAAACAATTATTTCATCTTCCTGAACAAAAGTTTACGGTGCTTAATAATGCGCTTGACCCTTACCTTCCTGCGCCGGTTGATCGTTCTGAAAGAAATGCCTGGCGAAAAAAATATGGCATTCCGGAAAATGCTTTGGTGCTGATGACGCTTTCAAGGCTGTCGGCAAAGGAGATCAACAAAGGCTATGACAGGGTATTATCCGCTATAAAAAAGTTACTGCCTGACTTCGCTTCAATCACTTACCTGTTTGTGGGCAAATATGATGAAGCCGAGAAAGAACGTCTTGAAAATGTTTGCAAAGAATTGTGTATGGAAGATGTGCTGCTCTTCACCGGGTTTGTACCCGATGAAGCAGTTTCTTTTTATTATAATATGGCCGACATTTATATCATGCCCAGTGAAAAGGAAGGTTTCGGCATTTCATTTATTGAGGCAATGTATTATCATTTACCGGTAATTGCAGGAAACCGTGACGGCACTACCGATGCGTTGCTCAACGGGAGACTGGGTACGTTGGTTGATCCGCGGGATGAAGAAGCACTGATCGCGGCGGTGAAAAAGATCGCATCCGGCTACGGGCAATATATTCCTGACAGGAGGTTGCTCATGGAACATTTTAGTTATCCTGTGTATAAAGAGAAATGGTTTTCTGTTTTGAGAAAGCCGGTAATGCCGGCAGTGGCCGGTTAAATAAAATCTGAGAATTGCATCCCATCCTGTCATCAATTGTTTCAATGGTTTTATCGCCGCTCAACTGGCTGTTTATCTTCTTACTGGCTGCCTGCTTTTTGCCAAAAGGCAGGCGTCGTAAAGTGTCGCTGGTAATAGCTTTATGTATATTTCTTTTGTTTGGCAATGAGTGGCTTTTGAACTTATATGCCAGGACGTGGCAACCTGCTCCATTGGTTTTAGAGCCGGCGGCGCATTATAGCTGTGGTATCGTTGCGGGAGGTTTTGCAAGCCCGGATGCAGGGTCTGAAGGATATTTCAATTCGGCTTCTGACAGGTTTATACAGGTATTGAAATTATACACGACAGGGCATATCAGCCATATTCTTATCAGCGGCGGAAATGGAAAGCCCGATGAAAAGGACTTCCGGGAAGCTGCATGGGTAAAAGGCCAATTGGTGGAGCTGGGTATCCCGGATTCAACGATCTTCACAGAAGATCATTCAAACAATACTTTTGAGAACGCGCAGAATGCAAAACATATTTTGGATTCATTGCAGTTCAGGCCGCCTTATGTGCTGGTTACTTCAGCTTACCACATGCCGCGGGCTTCGCTCATTTTCAAAAAGGCGGGCGTGGACGTTATCCCTTTCCCCTGCAACTACACGGATGGAAGAGGCAGCGTTGGCCCGGGCGATTTTTTTCCGAGGTTGTCGGTATTGCTGGGTTGGAATGATTATCTTAAAGAAACGGCGGGGTATTTTTGGTATAAGATGAGGGGGTGACGGTGGGATGGTGGATGTGGATGGTGGATGTGGATGCTGGATACTGGATACTGGATGGTGGATACCGGATACTGGCGGACAACAATAAAAAGTAATTAAATGAATGGAAATAATACACGGCGGCAATTCATGAAAAATACGGGCGCTTTAGGCCTGGGACTGGTTACGTTACCCTCTGTTCTGTTTGGTGAAAAAAAGAGAGAAGACGTTCCGAAAAAGATCGTGTGTGTCGGCGGACATCCTGATGACCCTGAAAGTGGTTGCGGGGGCACCCTGGCCAAACTAAGAAATGCCGGGCACGGGGTGACCATTATTTATTTAACAACAGGCGAAGCAGGCATTCCCGGCAAGAGTCATGGTGAAGCAGCTGCCATACGCAAACAGGAAGCCATTAACGCCTGCAAGGTACTGGATGCAAAACCGGTTTTTGCAGGGCAAATTGATGGCGACTCTGTGGTGAACAACGAATGGGTCGAAAAAATAAAAGGGCTTATTATGGAGGAAAAGCCGGATATCGTTTTTACGCATTGGCCCCTTGATTCCCACAAAGACCACCAGTCGGCCAGCCTGCTGACGATCCAGTCATGGATCAGGGAACCACAACAATTCACCCTGTACTTTTTTGAAGTATGCACAGGCGAACAATCCCTTATTTTTCACCCGACGGATTATGTAGATATTACGGATACGCAGGAACAAAAAAGAAAAGCAGTTTATTGCCATGTAAGCCAGGATCCGCCGGGTATCTATCAATGTGGCCACGCCGCAATGGAAGACTTCCGGGGACGTGAACTCGGGGTAGCAGCAGCCGAAGCTTTTGTTCGCATGACCGGAAAAATGCAAGGTGGTTTCCGGGGCTTGTAAGAAACAGGTTTTTAAATGATTGTATGAGTAAGGGCGAAATTAAATTTCGTTTTATTTGTTGCTTTACTGTCGTTCATTGAATATTGCAAGAGGAATCCAATGCTATTTTTGCCGGCCATTTATAAAATACCCGGATTCAATTATTTGATTGCTTCATGTTAAAAGAAACCATTTATACACCACGCGGCGTTTCCAAAGGTTTTTTCCCTTTCCTCAGGTCAGGGTTCGTTGGTTTAAAAGAAGGCCATTACCTGGGTAAACAACTTTTTATAAGGGACATTAAGGCCCAGTTTCGCGACTCGTTCCTGGGTTTCTTCTGGGCATTTGCGCCTGCCTTTGTAACCGCCTTATTGTGGATATTTCTAAATCATTCAAGGGTTATTTCCGTTAATGTTGAAGGTATGTCGTACCCGTTATTTGCCATAACGGGCACATTTTTCTGGCAGATCATTACTCAAAGTATTACTTTAACCATGGGTACTATCAATTCGGGAAAATCCCTGTTGACCAAACTCAATTTTCCCAGAGAATCGCTGCTGGTACAGGCCATTTATAAGCTCTTGTACAACATTGCGATTTTATTGGTGGTCACACTGACCATATTACTTTTTATGGGCTGGCGGCCGGGCGTTTCGTTCCTGTTGTTGCCTTTTGTCATCATCGATTTATTACTATTTGGTTTTTCCATAGGCTTGATATTTTTATCATTATTTACCCTGGTGGCTGATTTTTCCCGTTTTATAAATATCGGGTTACAATTGGTCATGTATATTTCTGCGGTGGTGTTCCCGGTGCCGGAAACAGGTGGCGCCGCATCATTGGTTTTCAGGCTCAATCCTTTTACTTACCTCATCATCTTTGCCAGGAACATATTGGTGGGTGTGCCGGTTGAAAACCTTCCCCTCTTTTTAGGGATCAGTGGCATGGGAGTGCTGCTTTTCTGCATTGGCTTAATGGCTTATAAAATTACCATGCCGTTCATTATAGAAAGAATGGGCTCATAAAAAACAGCAATGGACGATAAAGAAATATTGGTGGAAGTGCAGAACGTTTCCAAACGTTTTTGTAAAGATTTTAAGAGATCGATCCGTTATGGATTTACGGATTCCATGAGGGCACTGCGGGGAAAAAATATGGATGCCACCGCGTTGCGTAAAGATGAATTCTGGGCGGTAAAAGATATTTCATTTCAGCTGCGCCGCGGCGAATGCCTCGGATTGATAGGACACAACGGCGCCGGTAAATCTACCTTATTGAAAATGCTGAACGGCCTGATCACGCCCGATCATGGAAAGATAGTAATACGTGGCAAAATAGGTGCATTGATAGAACTGGGTGCGGGCTTTAGTCCGATATGACCGGCAGGGAAAATATTTACAACAATGCAGCAGTCCTGGGTTTTTCAAAAGAAGAAATTGATGCCAAGTTTCCGGGAAATTGTATGAATTTTCTGAGATTGGCGAATTTTTTGATATGCCCGTGCAGAATTACAGTTCGGGAATGAAGGTGAGGCTGGGTTTTGCGGTTGCAGCATTTTTAAAACCGGATGTGCTCCTCATTGATGAAGTGCTTGCGGTTGGCGATTTGGGATTTGTATTAAAATGTTTTAAAAAAATAGATGAAATCTTACCACACACTGCAATCATTTTTGTTTCACATAATATGCCAATGATCTCGCAGTATTTGTAATGAGATTATCTTAATGGATAGAGGTATAGCTGAATATCAGGGGGATGATGTTTCGAAGGGAATAGACCTCTATTATACGCATTTTGCAAACAATGATAATTCTGTGGTATTTGACGATGGAAGCATTGAACTTGTTGATGCTGCAATAACAAGAGATTCCAATATCTGAAAATGAATTGCCGAGTATTTGTTCGAATGATAATTTAAAAATCTATTTTAGGTTCATGTTAAAAAGAAAATTTGATAGTTTGCCGATTTTTAAAATTATCATTTTTGACAAAGAGCAAAGGCCTGTAGGTGTATTTACCGAAAATGACACGAGTGCGGATATTACTTTTACGCCTGAAAGTATTGAATTCTGTGCAATACATGAAAGATTGCAACTATCCAAAGGTGTATATTCTATAAATATCCTGGTATCCGAAGGAAGAATACAGGCTCCGATTTTAAGGCAAAACGATATTATACGTTTTCAGGTGAATCATGAAAAGGATATTTGGCCGCCATTTTTACTTTCAGCTGTTTTTCAAAAAAATTAATTGTTTAGAAATTGCGGTTTAAAAAATTCAAACTTGACTTTATTGTTATTGGCGCTCAAAAATCAGGTACCTCGGCCCTGGATGCGTATCTGCGGTTACATGATAATATTGTAATGTCGACTGAAAAGGAAATACATTTTTTTGATAATGAAAATTATTTTTTGAATAAGCCCGACTACAACGTATTAGGCAAATATTTCCCCCAAAAAATTCCTAAAAAATTACACGGTGAAACTACACCAATATATATTTACTGGCGCCCCTGTATTGAGAGGATTTATGATTATAGTAAAAAAATAAAATTAATCGCCTTATTAAGAAACCCGGCAGACCGGGCATTTTCACATTGGAACATGGAAGTCTCCAGGAAAACTGAAAATAGATCTTTTAAGGATTGTATTCTTGAAGAGATCGATGAAATTTCGAAGGGTATAAAATCTCAACATCGAATTAAATCGTATGTTCATTGAGGGTTATATTCTGAACAAATAGAAAACGTGTACCATTACTTCCCAAAAGATCAAATCCTTTTTATCAAATACGAAGATTTCTTATTTGATAATGAAAATAGTTTTCAATTCTGTATGTGAATTTTTGCAATTAAGTAAAGTCACTTTGCAAGATAGAAAACAGGTAAATAGAATTAATTATGAAAATGAAATTAGAAACAAGACGTGAAATTCTAATCGATTTTTTTAAACCCGATATTGAAACGACGGAAAAACTATTGAACTGGAATTGCGATAATTGGAAAAAATAAAATGATCTCCCACGAACATCAATGTATTTTTATTCACATTCCCAAAACTGCCGGTATGAGTGTGCTTTCATTTTTTTATCCGGGAGTAGGTTTCACCATACCCAACCAGATTATGAAAGATTATTTGGATGGTGCCCTAAACGAAAGTTACATATGCAGCATGCTACCGCTAAACAATTGCTGGAAACAGGATTAATAAACGAAGAGCATTGGAAGGCGTATTACAAGTTTGCATTTGTGAGGAATCCATCGGACAGAGCTTATTCAGATTATATGTGGATACAGGATTTTTCGGGTGTTAAAGGAAGCTTTAAAAGTTATATTAACAGAGAAAAAGCTTTTGATAAGATTTTGAACGACGATTCGAATCATGATTATTTAGGAGATCACCTGGTACCTCAAACAGATTTTTTTGATTTTGAGGGTATTCTCAAACCTGATTTTATAGGGAGGTTCGAAAGCTTTTCAAACGACATTGCCCATGTTCTAAATGATCTTTCGGTAGATGCGCCTTTTAATATTTTTGAAAACAAGAGTAATCGAAAAAAAGAATATTCCCACTTTTTTACTAATTCAAACAAACGACTTGTGGAAAAGGCGTTTGGAAAGGATATTAAAATGTTGAACTATAAATTTGATGACAATAGGAAAGGATTGCTTACGTTGAAGAAATTAATTTAATCTTTACCTTACGAAAATCCGACCCACAGCCCTTTCCCAAGGTTCATCCCAAACCGGAAAATGATGAATTGTGGAGTATTTTGATAATGTGATTCCTTCTCTATTGGCAGTTCTGGCAATACCGAAAAAACGCGGAGAAAGGCATGACAATAATGGACTACTATCCGAATTCAGAAAACAATTGTGGTTTTATTTTCATCAATGCATGGCAGGAATGAACAGAGGGAAATTACTTTAACCGGATGCACTATATCATCATGCATATTTTCATATGATTGGAAAATGTGTTTAATACCATAGGGGAGTGAAAAAAATAGCTATTTATTTGCCGCAGTTTCATCAAATTCCCGAAAACGATGAAGCCTGGGGAACTGGTTTTACTGAATGGACTAACGTAAGAAAGGCAAAGCCATTATTTGACGGTCATTATCAGCCACACCTTCCCCATAAAAGTGTTGGGTTCTATGATTTGAGTGACGAAGACGTATTAAACAGACAGGCAGCCGTGGCCCAAAGCCATGGTATTTACGGATTTGTCATATTACCATTATTGGTTTAATGGTAAAAGGCTTTTAAATTCTCCTCTTGACACAATGTTGAAATCAGGAAAACCGGAAATACCTTTTTGTTATATATGGGCAAATGAAAATTGGACACGCCACTGGGATGGAGCAGATAATGAAATTATAATCAAACAGAATATTCTTTTGAAGATGATCTTAAACATATACAATTTCTATGCGAAAATGTCTTTTGCGATAAAAGATATATAACCATCAATAACAAGCCTTTCTTTGCGGTTTACAGAACGAATTGTTCCCGATATAAAAAAAACTGCTTCAATTTGGCGATCAGAGGTGAAAAGATATGGATTCGAGGATTTGTACCTTGTAAGGTTAGAAAATTTCGTAAGCAATATTGTGCCGAGAGGAAATAAATTTTGATGCGGCAATGGAATTTGCACCGGATTGGCGGTGCGCAAATGAAACTGTGAGACAGGTTGGAAACAAAACCCTGATAGATTATAAGACCACTGCTTATAATATGATGATCAAACAAAAACCGTATAAATATTTTCATTGTGTTTTTCCCGGGTGGGATAATACACCAAGAAGATCTTCACTTTCCGGTAGTGTTTTTGTAAATAATGATCTTTTCTGTATTTAAATATTTTCTGGAAACGCAATTGATGAGTACCAAAGAAAAATTCAATACTGATGAGGAAAGATTGATTTTCATTAATGCATGGAACGAATGGGGGAAGGTTGTCACATTGAACCCGATATAAAAAACGGAATGGAATATCTAAATATCTGCAAGGAGGGCGCGAGGTACGAGAAAGAGATGATTTTGAAATCTTCTGTTGTGACCAGATAAGTTTTAAGAAAAAATAATGAAATATTGGAAAGAGAGTTTGAAATCTTAAGCAGAAAATATACGCACTTGATTAATAGTTATTTCTACCGGGAGGGGAAGCAGGGGTATCAACATTTCGAAGGTTTAAAAAATGGTTAGGATTTTAATGGAGAAATTTATTATTGCTGTACCTATCTATAAGGATTTTAAAAAACTGGGCTCAAATGAACTCGTTTCATTAACCCGGTTGTGTGACATTTTAGGCAAACATTCAATAATATTATTTGGATCAACTGGATTTGACTGGGAACAATATATTTCTTTTGCGAAAAAACATGCTGCTAATCCTCTGGTTAAGGAGTTCAAACCTGAGTTTTTTAGAGGAATAAAAGGTTACAACGAATTACTTATATCTGTTGATTTCTATAAGAATTCCAGGCATGGAGTATATATACTTATTTACCAATTGGATGCTTTTGTATTTAGAGAAATGAATTAGAATTATGGTGTAATAAAGGATATGATTTTATTGGTTCTCCCTGGTTTGAAGGATGGCATGAAGCTGATAAGGATTCTAAGATGATTGGAGCTGGTAACGGAGGTTTTTCACTGAGGAATGTTCGAACTTCTGTTTACTTAAATAGAATAAGTTTTTCTAAGAAAATTGAGGAAGTTTTGGTTCAAAAGTCATCTCCAGGCAATTGTTAGATTTCATAACCTGATGTTGGTATTAAAGGCGTTTTTTAAATTAAAAAACACCTCAAAGGTCAATGAAATAATTTGGCAGCATACGGGACAGGAAGATGACTTTTGGGCAGCAGATCGTTCCATCTCATTTTTCTGATTATAAAGTGTGCCCGGTTGAGGAGGCAATTGAATTTAGCTTTGAAGTGAATCCTTCGGTGTTATACAAAACCAATAATAATCAACTTCCTTTTGGATGCCATGCCTGGGAGAAATATCAGCCAGAGTTTTGGAAGCAATTCATTTGAAAGTGTCCTAAATGGAAAATTCAAAAATATCCATAGTAACAACTTCTTATAATCAGGCGAAATATCTTGAAAAACGATCTTGTCTGTATTCAACCAGGGGTATACCAACCTGGAATATATTATTATTGATGGAGGAAGTACCGATAATTAGGTAGAGATCATTAAAAATATGAAAACCGGTTGGCTTTTGGTGTAGTGAGCCGGATAACGGCCAGGCACATGCGATTAATAAAGGATTGGCAATGGCTACCGGAGATGTCTTCAACTGGCTTAACAGTGATGATTATTTGCACGAGGGCGCATTAAAAAAAGTGGGGGAATGCTTTTGCGCAAAACCCTTCTAAAGAAGTAGTATGTGGCTACACTAATTGTTTTTTTGATGAAACCGGGGAAACCAGCCATACTTATCGGATGCATCTAAAGAAAACGCCGGCCGATACCATATATAATTATGGAATGAATCAGCCCGGTACTTTTTATAAAACCGAATGGGTAAAAAATGCGGGAGGCGTAAACAAAAGCCTTCATTATGTTTTTGATGACGAATTATGGTTTCGATATTTATGTGAAAAGGGACAAAGCAATATTTTGGAAATCGATGCATTGCTAGCTACTTCGGCTGCATCAATCTTCAAAGACAATAGGTTCGGGATTTGGTCCTTTCACACAAGAAATAAACGGATTGTTTATAGAATTAGGAAAACAATTGTAGTTTCCCAGGGGTTTATTCAAAAGGAGCTTGAAAAGGAGGATGCTGCAAACTACTATATTAGCAGAAAGTGGGATTTTTCATCGTTGGATACAGATAGGTTTCTCGCGTGGTTTTGTAATAAATATCAGTATACCTTTTACAAGAATTTTCAATACGAAGCCGCAGAATTTTGTGTAAACCAGGTATATAAACAGCGAATTCCATACAATACCAGCGATTATTGGAAGTTGTATGGTAAATTATTCTTTCTGCCGAGATCGCTGGTAAAAAAAATAAGGAATTCTAAAAATGGGTAGGCAGGTTTCAATAAAATGCAGTATGAAGCCCGGGGCTAATATAGGTTTCAGGGGCAAGACCAGGTTGCGTAATTTACTTTAGCCCGGTAGCGAAAGACCCTTCAAAAATTCCCATCATCATTAATAATTTTAACCGGCTGGAATGGTTGCAACAACAAATAGATTGGTTAAAGAGCGTTGGGCAAAACAACATTCATGTGATCGACAATGCTTCCACGTATGCTCCCTTATTAGGCTATTATAAAAAAATACCGGCAACGGTTTACCGGGTGGATAGAAATGTGGGACATGAAGCGATCTGGCGCCCCATATTTACCAGCGCTTCATGAAAGATTATTATGTGTACACTGATCCCGATGTATTGCCGACAGAAGATACTCCGAAAGATTTTATGCAATATTTCATGGATATTCTAAATCGCTACCCGGAAATTGATAAGGTGGGGTTTGGATTAAAAATGGATGATATTCCAGATCATTATCCCAAAAAAGACAAAGTAATAAAATGGGAAAAAAGTTTGTTTACTGATGAAATAGAGCCGGGTTTATTTAAATAAAAAATAGATACCACTTTCGCCTTATACCGGCCCGGCAAAAGTTATCAATGCTGGGAAACCACCATCAGAACCGGCGCTCCGTATTTATTAAGGCATTTACCCTGGTATGAAGATCCGGACAACTTATGCTGAAAATCAAAATATTATATAGGGGCCGTATCAGATTCCAGTTCGTGGTATAAAGCGGTAACAGGCGAAAACAAGCAATATGAGAATTAAAGGTGTAGTCGCTTCCATCAGGCGAAATCATGTTTTAAAATTCATCACTTATAAAATATATAATAAGAAAGTTTTTTATTTTCTCGGAAGATATTATGAATGATTGTATTTTATTTAAACAAGAAAGGCCGTTTATTAAATACCGAACTAATGACTTTGATAAGCAGATTAATGAACTATTCAATAACTGGGCTTTTTCTGATGAACTAGAGTACTTAATTCATTATAAAAAAGGCGGATTAATTGAACCTGATCGCGGTTGGTATTTAAATGATCAGAACGAGGTGATACGAAAATCACTTCCCTACGGTGAAAGAAATGCAGAACCGATGGTTAATTATATTCTTTATAGAAAAAGGAATATACTAAAAATGAAAGTGGGTGTGTCTCTTCGTTCTTATTGGTTTAATTTTGGCGTTTTTATAATGATTAATTGGACAATTGTATTTTCTGGATAAAATTAACTTTGATAGATCTATTCCTTTGATTTTCCCAAAGAAAGCACTTGATTTTTGCATATGTAAAAGAATTTTTCGCCACTCCTTATGTCAAAAAATGGAATTGGATCTTTCAGGACAATGAAACATTTATACAGCTTGATTCGGTTTATTTTTGTAAAAGTATACCTAATATAAAAGAACAATTTTTATTCGCCGCCGGGATCTTTAAAGAAGGTAAAATTTTGAAAAGAGGTAATAAAAGGATATTCATTACAAGAAAGCCTCAGCGCGGGAGGACTTTAAATAATCTGGAAGAAATAGTAACACTTTAAAAAAATTTGGTTTTGAAATTATAGATTGTGACGACTTAAGCATGGAGCAACAAATACAGATATTTGCTTCAGGCAGGACCATCGTAGGAATTCACGGGGCAGGGCTTACGATATAGTTTACAGGTATCCTGATGCCTGTACTTTAATTGAAATATTTCCTCCAAATTTAACGCCAACACATTACTACTGGCTTGCCAAAGAATTAAATTTTGAGTACCGGGCTGTACTAGGCTGCGATTTAGTTGAAAACTCGTTTTCAATGAGCTGGATATTCTTGAAGAACAATTAAAACTTATTGCAGATTAAGCAATCTCATAATACATCTGAGTCTGTAGTTTACACGGTATGAAAGTTGTTGTTATTGTAGTTACTTTTAATGGAAACAAATGGATCGACCAGTGTTTAGGATCGTTGTCCACAAGTAGTATTCCTCTAAATATGCTAGCCATAGACAATGCTTCCTCCGACAATACTATTTCGCTGATAAAAAGCCGATTTCCAGAAGTAGAAGTTATTGAAACAGGCTCAATCTTGGTTTTGGGAAGGTAAATAACATTGGATTAAAAAAAGCATTGGACGCAAATGCCGACTATGTTTTTTATTGAACCAGGATGCCCGGGTAGAAAATGACACAATAGAGCAATTGATTAAAGAAGCAGAAGCCAATACAACATACGGAATTCTTAGCCCTTTCCATTTAAATTGGAACGGAGATAAAGTAGATCCTTACTTTTTAAGAATGGTGCTCCCATCAGCTTCCCCTGATTTTTTATCTGATAGTTTTTTAAATAAGCAAAAAGAAATTTACCCTGTTGAATTTATACATGCTGCATGTTGGCTTATTTCAAGATCTTGTGTAGAAAGTACCGGAGGCTTTGATCCCTTGTTTTATCATTATGGGGAAGATAACGACTATGTAGACAGGGCTACAGCATTAAACTTTAAAATTGGAATAGTCCCGCACGCTTATGTTTATCATGCGGGTTTTTTTGACCTAAGTAAGCCTATGGGTTATAATCTTAAATTCCGGGTAACACAGTCGCTCCTTGAACTCAAAAATATGAAGTCAGGTCTGGCAGGTAACTACTTTTTTCTTCTTAAAAAACAGATGGAACCGGACTACTACGCTTTTATTTTCCAAGCGGTTTAAAAATTCTTTTAGGGAATTGCAACTAGGATTTATCATGTGTAAATATTTTTTTAAAGTAAGAAACTCAAGAAGGAAGACAAAAGCTAATAAAGCATTTTTATAGTTATGGAAAATAACTTGTACAAAAAAGAAATATGGGATGAGGGATATAAGAACTTTAATTTTTTCACTGCCGGAGATGCTGATCCTGTAAAACAATATATTTTAAAAAATTTACCAAGTACGGTGGGTGAATGTTTCGAGGTTGGATGTTTTCCGGGAAGGTATCTTTCGGTCTGGGCGAGAAAAACTGGAAGTTAAATGGTGTTGATCAGACTGAATACTTAGGCGACATGATTAAGTGGCTTAAGTTAAAGAATTATGATACAGGATTTTTTTTAAATGCTGAAGTTGAAAAAATGGATACGTCAACCAAATACGATCTCGTATATTCCTGCGGCTTTATAGAGCATTTTTTAAATTGGGAAGAAATTGTACTCACTCATGGAGCCATTGTAAAGCCTGGCGGGACTTTAATTTTTACGACTCCCAATTTTAGAGGGTTTCAAGGTGTGTTGCACAGGCTGGTTGATAGAAAAAATTATGAAATGCACAATGTTAAATCAATGAAAATATCCCGTTGGGCTAAATTATTAGAAGCGAACGGATTTGAAATAGTTGATAAATCGCACTTTGGAAAATTTGCCTTTTGGTTTGGTTACGAATCAAGGCCATATTATAAAAGATTTATTCTTTTATCGTTTCATGAGTATAGTGCCATTTTTTAAAAAAATAATCTTTTTTAATTCCGGTCTGCTATCGCCGTTTTGTGGCATAGCGGCGAGGAAAATTTAAAGGAGTATGAAAGTGCTCTTTATCACGCAGACTTTCTTTCCTGATCATAAAGGCGGCACGGAAGTGTATTTGTATAACTTGTGTAAATCATTAATTGCTAAACAAATTAATTGTAAAATACTATGTACTAATTATAAATCTAATGAAGCAATCAAAACTTTTTTACTTGATGGTATTTCTGTAGAAATAATAAATGAAAGGGAGAATCTACACCAGGCAGTGCGCAGTATAGTATCAAAAGAAGGGTTTTCTGTAATTCACATACATACTGTAGGTGGCAGAATAAATAATGATTTCTTAAGTATTTTAAAAGAAAAAAATGTGCCTGTTTTTTTTACGCCGCATTTAGCTGAAAATCTTTGTCTTAACTATGGTAAACTTCAATACAAAAACAAAAGAGATTGCGATGGTTTTGTGAGTGTGGTAAAATGCCAGACATGTTTATCTCATAGCAATAAATTTTTGTCTCCTTTCTTTAAACACAGGCTCCCACAATTATTTATTCAGAAAATATTACCTGGTTTTGTGAGCAGAAAGATATTTTCGCCTTTCCATTTTTTGGGCAAAGCTATGAAACGGCGGGTCTTAATAATAAAGCAAAATAATATTAATGTTGTTGCATTGGCGGATTGGTATTCGAATGTGATAAAGCTTAATCAAATAAATAATTGTACAACCGTATTGCAGGCAGTTAATGATGAATTTACCGGAGAGAAATCGATGTTTCAAATAATCCTGATACTTTTAACTGGATATTTATCGGGCGGTTAAGTTTAGAAAAAGGAATAGAAAATTTAATAGATGTTTTTGTAGAAAATGCTGAAAAAAATGAATTACTATACTTATGTGTGTTTGCGGATGAAATAATGTCGGCGTACGAAAAATCTTTAGTTGAAAAAATATCGCTGTACTCAAATATTGTTATTCAATATAATTGCTCCACGAAAAAACTTCATCAAATATTAAACAAAGCCGGCTGCCTGGTTCTCCCCAGTATGATTTGTGAGATGGCTCCGTTAGTGATACAGGAGGCTTTTGCATGTGGCAAACCAGTATTGGTTTCTAACTTTATAAAATACGATGTGGAAAAATTAAAAGTTGGGTTGCATTTTAATTATGAGATACCCGGTGATTTTAAAAATAAATTCAGCATGATGCGTCACACAAACTTTCCCGGATTAAATAATTTCGAACCTTTATCATTTACTGAAGTAGCACAACGCCACATCGATTTATATAATAAAAGTCTTTTGAATTGATGCAGTTGGTTTCTATCATCATTCCCCATTTTAACCGTTCTGCTTTATTACAGCAAACAATCAATTCGGTAAAAGCGCAAACCTATACCAATTGGGAGATCATTATTGTAGATGATGGCTCTGATGCAACAGAATGGGAAAGACTGAAAAGGTACGAAGAAGAAAAAATAAAAATTTACCAGAGAGAAGATGGACTCAAAGGTCCTTCACGATGCAGGAACACAGGCGTATCAAATTCAAAAGGCGCTTATTTAATATTTCTCGATTCTGACGATTTGCTGGCGGATTTCTGCCTGGAGCAAAGAGTGGGTGAGATAGAGAAGGAGGATGATGCGGGGATGGCGGTTTTTCTGATGGAGACATTTGATAGCTACCCCGGCGATACAAAAACACGTTTCAATATCGATGCTCCATTCTCAAAGTTAGCCGGCCTTTTTATTCAAAACAGGAATCCCTGGAATGTTACCTGCCCCATCTGGAAAAAAGAATTTTTTGAACAAACAGGTGGTTTTGACGAATCTTTTCTTTTTATGGAAGATCCTGATTTGCACCTGCGTGCCTTGTACCTGAAAAACCGTAAAATAAAGATCTGTTATGATAAACCGGCTGATTGTTATTACAGGATCAATCATATCGACGATACCAAAGAAAGCTTCTGGTACCATTCAATTTATTACCGGATAGCGTTTTATAAAAAGATAACAAGTGGCCTTTATTCAAACGATTTTGTGATCAGTCATCAGCAGGACATCAAGACCGGTATTTTTCATTTAATTAAAACTTTCCTGTATTCCCGGAAGAATGAGTTCCCGGGATTGTACGCAGACCTCTTCAACTGGATGAAGGAAAGTAACTTGTTTTCAAAGTTTGAAATGAGTAAGCTCCGGTTTTTAATAGAAAGGGGCAATTCAAATTCTGCCATTTTAAGGCAACTGAAAATAAAGGGAATTTGTTATAAACTACTCCCGGCTCTTTGAAGATATCAATCGTAATACCCGTCAAAAATGGCGCTGCCACATTGGATAGTTGTCTTGCCAGTCTGAAAAAACAAACCATTGGCACTGATCTTGAAATCATTATCCTGGATTCAATGTCGACAGATAGCAGCAGGGAAATTGCTTTAAAATATGGAGCCACGATTATCGATATACCTGCTGAAAGTTTTGATCACGGCCTTACAAGGAACCTTGGCGTTCAGTATGCCACAGGAGATTTGATTTATTTAACTGTTCAGGATGCGCGTATTGCTGAAACGGATATGCTGGAAAAAATGTCAGCGCATTTTGAAGATGATGAAGTAATGGGGGTAGTGGGACACCAGGCCGTCCCGCATGAAAAAGATAAAAATCCCTTGCTTTGGTTTAAGCGGTTCAGCCGGCCTGAAATTAGCATCCGGCAGGTAAAGGACATAGCAGCGTTTGAAAAGCTGCCGGCGGCCTCACAGCGGAAATTAGTGGCATGGGATAATGTGGTGGCGATGTACAGAAAGACGGCATTGCTACAGCAGCCCTTTGTACAAACCGAATTTGCCGAAGACTGGATATGGAGTGAGCAAGCCCTGCGCAGGGGATGGAAATTAATTCACGATCCCGGTATCGTTGCATGGCATTATCATCACCAGGGATATCGTTATGCATTCAGAGCAGCCTACGCCATGAATTATCATTTCTACAAATTTTTGGGCTACCGCCCTGCCGTTCCGGCCCTGTTACTACCGATGCTTAAGGCTACTTACCATATTTTTAAAAACCCGCAATTAAGATTTAAAGAAAAATGGTACTGGACTTTTCATAATTACGCCACGATATCGGGAACCTTTTTTTCGCATGTTAATTTTTTATGGCGCCTGCAAACAGGATCGGTAAAATCGGTGGAGAAAGGATATAAAAAATATTGCAAAGCTATACCACAGGGGGCGCAAAAGAAATGACGGACCAACCTTTACTAAGTGTTTTAATGACGGCTTACAACCGTGAAAAATATATTGCAGAAGCCATTGAAAGTGTGTTGGCATCTACCTATAGTAATTTTGAATTGATCATTGTGGATGATTGTTCCACGGATGATACGGTACCTATTGCCAGGCGTTTTGAGGCAAAGGATAACAGGATAAGGGTGTATGTGAATGAAACAAATTTGGGCCAATTCCCCAACAGGAACCATGCCTCAGGGTTTGCAAAAGGGGAATACATGATGTATGTGGATTCAGATGACAAAATACTGCCAAATGGTTTTGAGCGCCTCGTTGAAGTGATGAATTTGAACCCGGAAAGCTCTTTTGGTATGTATTCTTCTGAAAGTAAAGAAGTCACCGTGATAAAATCCGGTGAAGCCATTTCAAATCATTTTTTTAAGAAAGCATTTTTGAGCTGCGGGCCGGGCGGAACTATTTTGCGACGTAACTTTTTTAACCAGGTTGGTAAATACCCGGTTGATTATGGAATACCGGGAGATATGTATTTTAACCTGAAAGCAGCCTGTAATTCCCCGGTGCTGTTAATCCCGTTTGAGTTCATGTATTACAGGAGACATGAAGGGCAGGAGATAAATAACGGGTACGATTACCTGTACAACAATTACAAGTACATGAGAGATGCATTGACAAAGCTGCCTTTACCTATCTCCTCAACACAAAAGGAATGGTTGGATAAAAAAAATAAGAGAAGATTTGTAATAAATATTTTAAAGTATTTCTTTTCTTCATTTAAGATTGGGAAAACAATTAAAGCCATTAGATACGCTGACTTTACATTAAGTGATGCGGTTGATGGAATATTTCATTTGTAATTTATAAGTTTATGTCTTTTGAAAGACTCGTTCCCGGAACTATTGAATGGGATATGTATCATGCGAATCATCAGAATCGCTACAATTTTGCTTTGGAACAATTCAAAGGTCATACTATCCATAAGGTGCTGGATGCAGCCACCGGCGTGGGATATGGGGCACACTATCTTGCCGAAAACGGAAATTATACTATAACTGCCATCGACAGGAATGTTGAAGCGATTTTATTCGCAAAAAAAAATTTTCAACATAGTTTGCTTGATTTTGTGGAGGATGATTGTGAGACTTTTGGAAAAATTTCGCCCGTCTTTCCCTTTGACGCGGTCGTAAGCTTTGAAACCCTGGAACACCTTTCAAATCCCCTGGATTTTTTACAAAACTGTTTTAATAGTTTGCGTAATGACGGCATTTTGATTATTAGTACCCCTAATAAATATATCAACAGCCGGTATGAAATGAACGATTGGGATTTTCATGAAAAGGAATATACGCCCGCAGAATTTGTATCAATGCTAAAGGAACAGGGGTTCGGTGATATAAAAATTTACGGCCAGGAACTCACATCACTCGGAAGATTCCGTGCACAGGTGAGGGCAGAACTAAATCGAATCAATTCTAATCCTTTTGCACGATTTGGTAAATGGATACAACAAACCATTAGGAAAGCAAAGTTTGGAGCCGTACTGCCCGAACAGCCGGAAGATTTTGAAATTGTTGCTTATCCTGATACGTCTGATATTGAGAAAAAAGGTTCCGCGGGCCCCTTTGCTTTAATTGCTGTGTGTAAAAAAATAAAATGAAGTTAATTATGTATCGGAAAGCGTAATGATTGGCCGGCTAACAAGACTTATTACAGGAAACCTCGCTGCGAGGAATAAGCGTTCTTTCATGAAAAGTTTTGACTTTAAGCGGGTCAGTGTGGTTGATGAAGACGTGCGCGTGCAGGTGGTAAGTTTTTCAGGAGAAAAGCAACTTGAGGATCAGTTGTATTCTATTTTTTCTTTCCTGGCAAATGTTGGCAGGCCTGGCAAATGGATCCTTTTTAGCGATGGTACCCATTCCAAAGAAAGCATGGCAATTTTTGATAAAATGCCTTTTATAGAATTTAGGGAAAACGGCGAAGATCTTATACCCGGGAAATACAGGGAAGAAAAAAATCCCCTTTTAAAAAAGGTCTTCTTCTACCAAAGTGTTCCCATAACCTCTACCACCTTTTTTGTTGATTCGGACATTTTGTTCTTTAAATCTTTTAAATTATTTCTGCCAATACTCAATCAAAATAACTGGTTCCTCGTGGATGAAAATTACGGTTATCTCGATAAGGCTTTCCTGGAAAAAAACCCTTTCGATATTTATCCGTGTAATTCTGGTTTTTTTGTATTTAATTCCCGGCCCGACTGGGAAACCGTACTGAATTACCTGGCGGCGAAAAAAGAACATAAGGATGGGTTGGAGCTCTGGTCTGAGCAAACAGCTTTCCATATTATGACAAGACAATTTAAAAATACCATGCCATTGGATCCCCGGTATTTTGTCGCAGGCGGAACGGACAGTTTTAAATTTTCTTCTGATTATGATTACTCAAAAATTGCCATGAGACATTTTGTAGGCCCGATACGTCATAAAATGTGGCAAACCGATTGGAGAAAGCTATTAAAAGTTCGTAATTGAAAATTCTTCATTGCCTGAATCATTTTCTTCCTGAACAAACTGCCGGCACCGAAGTTTATACACTGGCATTGTGCAAAGGATTACAGCAACAAAATATTACCGCAGAAGTAGCGGTTCCAAATTATGGTAAAAAGGAGACCGGGCATTACGAGTACGACGGAATCCGGGTACACCGGTTTGCTGAGCCTTCCATTGTTGACAGGGATTTGCAAATGGGCTTTACCATCGCGGAAGGCGTGACGCATTTCAAGAAACTGGTGGAAACTCTAAGGCCGGACATTGTTCATTTTCATGAACTGGCCGGAAGCAATGGCTTGGCATTGCCGCACCTGGAATCAGTAAAGTCGACGGGCGTTAAAATAGTGGTCACTTTCCATCTGCCTAATCATAGTTGTAAGGCAAAAACACTGATGTATAAAGGTGATGTTTTGTGTGATGGTGTGATCAATGAAAGCCGTTGCAGTGAATGTATGTTGTCCAATCAATTACCATCACCAGTATTAAAGCCGGTATTGACGTCTGCGAATATATTGTACAGGTTGGGCATCAATCTGTCTCATTTTAATTCACGAGGAGCAACGGCTTTGTCTTACCCGTTCCTCATCCGGAGATTAAAAAACGAACTGATTGCCCTGGAAGAAAACTGCGACAAACTGGTGGTATTAGCCAACTGGTACCGGGACATTTTAATTAATAACGGGATAAAAGAAAAAAACATCGCATTAATAAAACAAGGATTAACCAGGGGAGAACCTGCCCGGGAGGTTCCGGTAAAGATGAGGGGCGCGAAGAATTTAAAATTAATATTTGTAGGACGTATCAGTCATTTTAAAGGAGTGCATTTAATTTTAGACGCGCTGAGCCTTCTCGATGAGAAGGGAATAACGGTAGATGTGTACGGGGCCGGAGAAGACGAATATGCCGAACATTGTATAGAAAGGATGAACACAATGGAACAGGCAAATTTTAAAGGAGTATTAGAGCCATCATTGGTAGTAAAAACGATGCAGGAGTATGATGTACTGGTATTACCCTCCACATTTTCTGAAATGTCACCTCTTGTTATACAAGAAGCCTTCGCGGCCGGAATTCCGGTATTGGCAAGTAATGTATATGGGAATGCGGAACAAATAAAAGACGGTGTAAATGGCTGGCTTTTTAAAATGAATGACAGTAATGATTTAATGATGAAATGAAAATGTTGATTGAACGGCCGGAAATGATTGATAAGGCGAAAAAACAAATTCCGGTTCCCCGCGACTTTGAAAAGGTAGTTTCTGAATACATCAACCTGTATGAAGAATTAACGTTGTCTACTTAAAGATTTAATTAACGGCGGTTGCAACCAAAAGTATCAATTATAATTCCTGCCTATAATGCCGAAAAATGGATTTCAGAGGCTTTGCAATCAGTAATTAACCAGACCTGGGAGAACATTGAAATTATTGTTGTAAATGATGGTTCAACGGATGCAACAGAAAAAGTAATCCAATCATTTAAGGATGGCCGTATAAAATATTTTTTCCAGGCAAATAAAGGACAATGCGTAGCCTCAAATGCGGGGCTTTCAAAGGCAACGGGAGATTATATCAAATTTTTTGATGCCGATGATATTATGAATAGTGAACACGTTGAAGCGCAACTGAAAAAATTAAATGGAAGCAAGACAAGTATTGCCTCATGTGCATGGGGCCGGTTTTATAATGACGATTACACCTCAGCCAGCTTTGTTCCCGGAAACCGTTTGGAAAGACATGGTTCCAGTAGAGTGGCTGCGGGCTGCGCTCTCACAAAAACGGGATATGATGGCCGCCTATATCTGGATGATACCTAAAGAACTTTTGAAAAATCACAGGTGGGTGGGATGAGAGACTTTCTTTAAACAATGATTTTGAATTTAGTATAAGATTATTGCTACATGCAGATAAAGTATTGTTTACTCCTGGCGCAACTATTTTTTACAGGTCGGGATCAAAGGGACTTTATCAAAAAATGTTAGAAAAAGGCATATTATGAGGCATTTCTTTCCACCCGGGCGGGATGTTCTTATTTGTTAAATGCTGATGACGGCAAACAAATGAAACAAATTGTGCGCTAACCGGTACCAGGATCTTGATATTTCAAATGTATCCCTACCATCCCGTTATCAAGGCAAATGGAAGCGAAAATAAAAGAGTGGGGAGGTAGCAGCCGGAAGATGGAAGGCAGCAGATTATTTGGATCGTTAAGCCGGGTATTTGGCTGGAAAAATACTAAAAAAATACGTTTGGTTTTTTACCGATTGGGCTATTTAAAATTAGTTAAAAAATAATGCTGCATTTTGCGAATTCTGTTTCATCTCTACTCACAATTTTGCCACTAATCCCCGGCTGGTGAAGGAAATTGATCTTGCACTCAAAGGCAATTACCAGGTTTCGGTGTTATGTTGTTCATTTGACAACTGGAGTAAACAATAATGAAAAGATTAAAGGAGAGATTACTTCCACCGATCGATTATTATGAAGTTCCCGGAAACCGCAGCCCGGTTTTGCCGTGGCTGTTAAGTTCATTTACGGCGATATTTTCCAGGCTGGCAATATATTTTTTGCCGAAAAATGTTTGTTTACTGTCGTTCCTTAGTAATAAGCGTTCCTTTTTACTGTTGAGATTTTTACGAAAAATAAAGGAAAAGCCAGGTTTGGTGGTGGCTCATAATCCCGGAAGCTTTTATCCCGCACTTGTGGCTGCACGAAGGTATCAGATACCTTTTGGAGTTGACCTGGAAGATTATCACCCCGGGGAAACCAATAACAGGACAAAATCCAAACACCTGACCTCATTATTGAAAGTGATTTTGCCGAAAGCAGGTTATATTACTGCGGCGTCCCCATTGATTTTGAGTGAGAGCCGGAAAATAGTCAAACTGCTTCCTGCAACCACACAGGTTATTTTAAATTATTTTTCCCTGGCTGAATTTGCCACTCCTGTGGCAGATGATTCTGAAAATGTAAAACTGGTTTGGTTTTCCCAGAACATTGCAAAGGGAAGGGGGTTGGAGGAAGTGATTGCTGTAGTGAAAAAAGACCGGGAGGTAGCGCTACACTTGTTCGGAAACCTGTCGCAGGAATTCTATAAAGCTTTTATAGAAGGCATTGAAAATATATATGTGCATGAACCATTATCACAATTTGATTTACATAAGGCAATGAGCGGGTATGATGCAGGACTCGCCATAGAAAAACCATCAAGTAACTTTAACAGGAATATTTGCCTGACCAATAAACTCATCGCCTATTTCCAGGCAGGCCTGTTTATTTTAGCAACAAAGACAGCGGCTCAGGAAAAGTTTTTGGAAGAGCATCCCGGTCACGGGATGTTGATTTCTTTAAACACAGAAGAACTGGAACGTGCATTTGATAACCTGAAGCAAAATAAAAATTCGATCCGTTCTAATGCAAAAGGCCGATTTGAGAAAGCAAACGATTACTGCTGGGAAAAAGAATCCCTGAAGCTGGCAGCGATATGGCAGGAAGTATTGGCTGATCCGGGGCAGGAACAGAAAAGATGAAAAAGATTTTAATCATATCTCCCCACTTCCCTCCTTCTAATCTTACGGCAGTACATAGGGCAAGGTTCTTCGCGAATCACTTACCGGAATTTGGATGGGAGCCGATCATTTTAATGGTGCACGAGAAATATTATGAAGAAGAGTTAGATCATAATCTTGAAAAACTGTTACCTGCCGGACTTAGAATAGAAAAAGCTAATGCTTTTGGTGTTACAAGGCCAAGAATAATAGGCGATATAGGCCTGCGCGCCTTCTTCCAGGTATTCAAAAAAGCCAAAACGCTGATCCGGGAAGAAAAGATTGATTTCCTCTATATAACGATCCCTTCTTTTTATGGGGCTCTGTGGGGAAGATGGTTGCATGAAAAAACCGGCATAAAGTATGGCATAGATTATATTGACCCCTGGGTGCATGAATTTCCGGGCGGTAAAAAATTATTTTCCAGGGCATGGTTTGCCACCAGGATATCACATTTGCTGGAACCGATAGCTGTAAAGAAAGCTTCCCTGATAACGGGGGTTGCCGCTTCTTATTTTGAAGAGGTGCTGCAAAGGAATCACTTACAGAAGCAGCCACGTGCCTTTGTCGCCATTCCTTACGGAAGTGAGCAGTCAGACCATGAGGCAGTAGAGGAAATGAACCTGCAGCCTTACCTGTTTGAGGCGAAGGCGGAAAATTGCAACTGGTATATGCAGGTGCGATGTTGCCAAAAGCCTACGATCTGCTGGAAAGTATTTTTGAATGTCATCGCCATTCATAAACATGAATTTGCATGAAGTGGAATTTCATTTCATCGGTACCGGCAAATCGCCAAACGACCTGACGGGTTTAACATAAAACCTTATGCGGAAAAGGCGGGGCTGTGGGACACGATTATTTATGAATACCCGTAAAGGATACCCTACCTGGATGTGTTGGTACACCTGAATGCCGCAGACGGGGTATTTATTCTTGGAAGTACTGAGCGGCATTATACCCCCTCCAAAGTTTACCAGGCAGTATTATCGGGTAAGCCCATTTTGGCGGTATTTCACGAAAACAGTACAGCAGTATCGGTAATAAGCGATTCCAAAGCCGGAATGGTATTAACTATTGAAGACTTCAACTGGGAGAGAAAAAATAAGGCGTCAATTTTTGCCACTATTTCGATAAGTACAAAGCTTTCTGTCTACATTTGACACAGATAAAACGGATGAAAGTATTTTTGAAAAATATTCAGCAAAGGAAGTGACCAAAACATTGGCAGAATATCTCAACAAGTTTTAGCGCGTGGCAAAAGTATTTGTAAAAATACCTAAAACCGGCCTAGGTAATATGTTGATGGTATGGGCCCATGCACTTGTGTTTGCAAAAATGAATGATTTGGAAATAGTTTGCAGTTCATGGTGGGGTTTCCGGTGGGGAGCGCTTGTAAGGGGTGAGAAAAGAAAAAGGATTTATAGAAATTATTTTAAAGAGACTCCGTTTTGTTAAACGAAATCTTTATGGTGTGAACTTTTATTTGCCAAAGTGATGAAGATCCGGAAATAGAAAAATTAAGTGAAGAAGTACAAACATCGGAATACAATATTTGCTTTTAAAAAAGTTATTCGTGAAAATGATCTCTTCAAATTTTTAAGAGACTACCAGGCATTGATAAAGAAGAACTCCTATAAGATATTAAACCCATAACATCAAAGGAACTGTCTAAAGTATGTGGATCCGTGATTGGTGTTCATATAAGAAGAGGCGATTTTAAAATGGGTAACCAGACAACGCCGTTATCTTATTTTATAAATACCATCAATTTAATAAGAAAAAATGTTGCGAAAGAGTTGCCGGTTACTGTTTTCTCAGACGCCCATAATGCCGAAATAGCGGATATACTCGAGCTGCCGGGTGTAAAGATTGCAGAAGACAAACCGGACATACTTGATATTTTATAATGAGTAGAAGCAGGATATTGATCTTATCGAAGGACAGTACGTTTAGTTATTGGTCTGCGTTTCTGTCTGAGGCATTGGTCATCATGCCGGCTACCGACTGGCAGGCGAAGATCAGGCAGCCCGGGAGCGGGTATATGGAAATTAAATGGAATGACCGGGATGTTGAATCAGGAAAACGAACTTACCCGGCTATTGCGCAGGAGGAACTTTTAAGATGTGGAAATGAAAAAAATCGCCATAATAATGACCCATCCTATCCAGTACAACGCGCCCTGGATCAGGTTGTTGGCTGAGAGGCGAAATATAGAAGTCAAAGTTTTTTATACATGGGGCAACCTCGAAAATGAAGTAAAATTTGACACCGGGTTTAAAAAAAATATTGTTTGGGACATCCCGTTATTGTCCGGGTATGATTATGAATTCGTTGAAAATACCGCAAGAAAAAGAAATAAGGGTGGCTATTCAAGTATTGTAAATCCCGGCCTTGTGAATAAAATTGAAAAGTACAAACCTGATGCGATATTGGTGAATGGATGGAACTATAAGAGCCACCGAAAATGTATCAATTATTTTCATAACAAAATTCCGGTATTGTTCCGGGGCGATTCTACCTTGCTGGACGCCTCTGACCCGGTTAAAAAAGTTACCAGGAAAATAATTTTGACAGCAGTTTATAAAAACGTCGACTACGCTTTTTATGCGGGAACTCAAAACAAAAAGTATTTCCTGGAATATGGGTTAAAAGAAAAGAACCTGGTTTTTGCGCCACATGCGGTTGATAACACGCGGTTTGCCCCCGGTACTGAAAATAAGAGAATAGCGGATGAATTAAAATGTGATTTAAAAATCGGGGCTGGCGAGCAAGTGTTTTTATTTGCGGGGAAGTTTCAACAAAAAAAGAATGTCGTTTTATTATTAGATGCCTTTCATGATGCTCAATAATCCGGGTATCCATTTGGTTTTGACAGGAAACGGGGAACTAGAGACTGAATTGAAAAACCATGCCGGGGATAAAAAAAACATTCATTTTATGGGTTTTCAAAATCAACAAAGAATGCCTGCTATATACCAACTGGCCGATGTATTTGTACTGCCTTCCAAAGGGCCGGGAGAAACGTGGGGACTGTCGGTCAATGAAGCTATGGCATCGGGTAAACCGGTTTTGGTAAGCGACAAATGTGGTTGTGCATTTGACCTGGTTGAGGAGGGAAAAACGGGATATACATTTCCGGTCGTCAGATGAAACTGATCTCAAAGAAAAAATCGATTTAATGGCACGTAACAAGACTAAGCTTACAGAAATGGGGCAAAATGCTTTTCAAAAAATACAGAACTGGTCGTTTGAACATTTGGTAACCAGTATTGAAAACCTGGTAATCAATAAATGCTAATGGGGATTTTTGCTGATACCTACCGGTTCTATTCCCGCTTTTAAAGGGAAAAAGAGACTGGGAAAACTGTTGTTTAAAAGAGCGGTTTATAAAAAAGCTGAAAAACCTGTTTCATGCAAACGGGGATTGAAATACTATATCATCAACACTCATGACAGTGTTGGCCGGGACTTGTTTTTCGATGGAATTTATGAGCCGCTGACTATCCGGAAAATCGAAGAACACCTGGTTGCGGGCGAGGTAATGATTGATGCCGGCGCCAATATAGGCGCCATTTGTTTGCCTATCGCCAAACACCATGCTGTTTCAGTTTATGCCTTTGAACCTGCGGTGCAGATTTATGCGACCCTGCAAAAAAATATGTCACTTAATGATACCGGGAATGTTCATGCTTTTCCCTTGGCGCTCTCCGGCCAATGTGGTGAGGTTGATTTTTATGAATCCGAAAAAGTACATGGATGGAGCGGGATTGTGAAGATTGATAATTTTCATCATTATAAGGTGGAAACTACCACGTTGGATACTTTTGTAAAAGAAAATAACATAGATACAATTGCCGTTCTTAAGGTGGATGTGCAGGGGTGGGAATACTATGTGTTAAAAGGCGCCGAAAAACTTATCCAACAGAAAAAGATAAAAAATATATTTTTTGAATTTGAGTGGTGGGCTGAAAAGAATGCGGGATTACGGTGGGAATGGCACAGGAATTTTTGCTGAAAAATGGCTATTCCCTGCAAACATTAAATGGCGAACAATTGGCAAAACCCGTAATTTCGGGAACGGTTATCATTCACGCGACAATATAAGCGATGTTTCCAACACTTTTTAATGTAAAAATAAACTGGCTTGCGTATATATTGGGTTTAGTCGCCATTGTGATGTATTATTCCGGATATTTCGATATGGTCGTTTATGGCTTTGGCGATCGCGGGCCACCAGTTTTTGTTGTTGTTTTACGCTTACCGTTACGTGATCCCTGTGCGTTATTGGGCAGGTGCCATGATGTCGTTGCAAATGCTCGTTGGTCCTGCATTTGCCTATAGCGGGCTTGATCAGTATATGTATTTTAAATACCGGATGCAGGTGCCGGAGGAAACTTATTTTGCTTATGCGATCCCTGCCGTTATTTTGTTTATACTCGGCTTGCATTCGTCCGGCGCCTTGAAAGGTGAAAGGGTAAATGAAAAGGCGGTAAGTGATTATGTAAAAGTAAATCCGCAGATTCCGTACATATTTATTGCGATAGGGTTTTTATCGTCGTTTATTTCAGGATATTTTGGCTCAGAATTGGCGAATGTTTTTTATATTCTTGCAGGATTTAAATTTATAGGTTTCTTTTTGTTGTTGTTAAGCGGGGCACAACTTAAAGTTGCTTCCCATGGTACTTGTTATTGGTTCTATTGTTGTGTCTTCGTTACAGGCAGCAATGTTTCACGACTTGCTCACATGGTTGTTTTTTGTATTGGCGGTGTTGGCGGTAAAATATAAGCCTTCGATACAGACCAAAGCTCTTTTTACTACCGGGTTACTAATCCTGGTGATCATAATTCAACAATTGAAGGGTATTTACCGTTCCTCTACCACTGCTAATGACCGGGGGCTTGAACAGTTTGAAGAGGCATATACTACTGCCCAGTTCAGAGGGGACTGTTTTTGATATGAATAGTATTGCAGAAAGCAACGTACGCATCAACCAGGGATTTATCGTTACCAATGCTATGGCATGGGTTCCTGAGAAGGTGCCTTTTGCAATGGGAGATGAATTATATAAGGTACTGGAGGCGGCTTTTTTGCCACGAATTCTTGCACCTGACAAGTTGAAAGCCGGGGACAACTCTCTTGTATACAAATATACAGGGGTAGTCATCCGGGCAGGCACTTCAATGAGCATGAGTGCTATGGGGGATTTTTATGTAAATTTTGGAACATTCGGTGGCTGTATTTGTATGTTTTTGTTTGGTTGGGTCTTTAACCAGGTACTGAATGGTTTCCAGAAATTCAGCCGTGATTTTCCAATCATTCTTGTCTTTACTCCGTTGGTCTTCTATTACCCGATAAGGCCGGATACTGCGTTGCAAACCAGCCTCGGGCACTTGGTTAAATCCTGTTTTTTTTTATATATGATGGTTATTTTCTGGAAAAAAGATCTTTACAAAGACGCTGTTTCAGAAAAAGTTATGAGGAAAAAGCAATCTCTTAAACTTGGAGATGGAAGGATAACCCAAACCGTCTTTTTGTCCGTTTAATTTCCGGTAAAGCAATAAATTTTAGAATTTCTAATTTGTGAAACAGTTCCTCCCGGTTTTTCTTCTTTTCCTGGCAGTAAAAAGTTGGCGATGGACGTTACCAGTAAGATACTACCATATCCGGTACATGGGACCTCCACGGGCAGATTCTAAACATCTCGGCAAAGATCAGTGGCACCGGAACCATCAAGAATGCATTAATAGAGGCCAATCCCTTTATACAAATTTTTGAAACTTCCATCAACTTATCCGGTTGCAGGGCAAGGGAATTTTCGGCCATGTGGTATGGTGCTTCACCTAAAGAACCCGGATAACTCTGACGCGCTTCAGCAATCAATAGATGTTTGCATCAATTCAATGCCTTTATTTATTCCCCGGCAGGTGTTTATAATTATTCGCGGTCATTGAAAATATTTCGGTTATATAAGGAGCGTTATACAGGTGCTTCCATTCATCTGTACGGCGAAGGAGGCATCTGGCACGAGCGGAACGGTTTTGCATTATTCAGGAAATGATTTTGCGCTGGGAGGCCAGTACCTGAAAGGAGCCGAGATAGATCATTTAATCGTTGACAGGAAATTTTCATGCTCCTCCGTTAAACGGCCGCGCTTATTATTCCATTCCCTTTGATAAATATATTGATCCTAAAGTGAGCCCAAGCCTCATCGGGATGGTAATAGATTATGACGGAAGCAAAAACAGGGGTGGTTCAACGGGCGTACAATTACATGATTTGAATGTAGGAAATTTTGCCATAGACTATGCCATATCACCCAACGGCGTTACGGTTAATGCGGATATCATCATCATGGAAAATATCCGTTGTGGTGACGCAAGGCTTGGCATTTCTGCGGGGCAGGCGCAGGAAAAGGGAAATGTGATACGGGGGCTTTACAGCTGGGGAAGAATCCACACCGTTTTTGCTACCAACATGTATCGGAAAGCACCAGGCAGGAAACTATACCATCGACGGGGGCAACATTGCCGGAATGACCGTCAGGCTGATTTATAATCCCGAATCAGGATGGTTTCCTACCCATATTTCCAACCTCTATTGTGAATCGCTGGGTAGTATTGGGATGATTACTGCAGGTGATAGTAAGAATAATTTGCCAACTTCAATAAATAATTGTGTATTTGATTTTGCTTATAAGCACAGTTGCCGGGACCAGGTATTATTTACCTCTAACAGCACTTTTATTAAATTTAATAATTGCCTGTTCAGGTATTATGGCGACTATGACGATACCTTGCATTTTACAGGGATAGCCACTTTTGAGAATTGTAGTTTCAGCGGGCCGGTGGTGGGAAATAACGGAAGTATTTATATTCATTAGGCAGACAAAACAAGACCGCCATTGACCAAAATATTCATTACAATACCGTGGTTTGTTCCTGCCTTCAGGGCCGGAGGTCCCGTGCAATCCATTGCCAACCTGGTGAAGGAATACCGGGAGGATGTGGGATACTTTATTTTTTGTGGTGACACCGACCTTAATGGGGCGGTACTGGAAGATGTGAGAACAAATGAATGGATAGCTTATAATGAATGTACAATGGTATGGTATGCTGAACCGGAAAAGACAAGCGATACCCTGGTGAAGCTGGTTGAGAACAAAAAACCTGATATACTCTTTATCATTGGGATGTTTTCCTGGCATTATAACATTGTGCCATTGTTGTTTTGTAAGGGCCAAGAAAGATACTTTCCACAAGAGGTATGTTGCATCCCGGCGCATTGTCGCAAAAGAAATGGAAGAAGAAAGATATACCTCAATCTCTTTAAACTGATGGAATTCCTACAAAGTTGATTTTCACGCCACGGATGAAGACGAGGCTAATTATATCCGCGGTTATTTTTCAGTACCCGTAAAGGTCTTTATAGCGGGTAATCTTCCAAATAAGTTTGCTGCTCTGTCATTACCATTTAAGGAACCGGGAATGTTAAAACTGGTGACCATTGCCGTCATCAGCCCCATGAAAAATATATTGCTTGTTTTGCAGGCGTTGGAAATGTGAGGAAAGAATTCAGTATGATATTTACGGCCCGGTAAAAGATGAAGAGTATTGGGACACCTGCAAAGAACAGACGCGGATGCTTCCAACAAATATAGAAGTGATCTACCATAAAGAAATCGAACCTCATAAGGTGAAGAATGCTTTGCAACAATCACACGTTTTTATTTTACCGAGCAGGAGCGAAAATTTCGGTCATGCCATTTATGAAGCGTTTTCTGCAGGCCGCCCCGTGATCACCAGCAACTATACTCCCTGGAATGGATTGCTCGAATCGAAGGCCGGAATAAACGTTTCAATGAATGACCCGGTTGACCTGGCAAACGCTATCCATTTTTTTTCACAAATGGATAATGAGGAATTGAAAATATGGAGTGATGCTGCGTTTGCTTATGCAGAAAAGAAAGTAAACCCGGACAAAACCAGGCAGGCGTATAAGGAAATGTTTGAAGTAAAAAGGAAAGCTTAGCGGACTACCAGGTGTTATGTAGTAATGACGTAAGTTAATCACCGGCCGTTTTGAGTTTCTCAACCGGCAGGAATTATATGAATCAATTATCTTCGGCAGAATGGAAGACAGTAAAAAATATCCCGGTGTGAAAAAAGGTATTTGGATATATCTCGCCAAGTTTTTACTTGTGTTTTGCCTTCTCTATTTTGGCACCCTTGGTGTTATTGGCCTGGCTGCGCCAGGGGGTTGGTACAGCCCTCTCATTGCCAGGCACCTGGATTATGTAAGTTGGATCAAAAGCTCCCTGGTAAATGTTACGGGGTTTATCTTATCGCTTTTTCATATTGCTACAAAAAAGGAACCGGGATTTTTGATAAGATTTGTTGGAGGAAGGGGCGTCTATATTGCGATGAGTTGTGTTGGCTATGGAGTCTATAGTTTCTGGATTGCCTTTGTAGTGGCCAAAAGGGAGATTTTGGAAAAAGACAGCTGGATCATTTCTGGTGTCCTGGCGCTTTGGTTCATCAACGTGATCAGGATCACTTTGTTTCTAACTGCCATTAACAAAGGATGGCCCATGCCGCTGGGCATTGACCACCACACATGGTTTAATATATTCGCTTACCTGTTGATATTTTTTATGATCTGGTTATACGATAAAAGAATGTTTAAAAATAAGCGAAGCCTGTCACAAAGAAGGAAAATACAACCCTGAACAATCAATGACTATTTTAGGAATTAATGCTTATCATGCTGATGCATCGGCCGCTGTCTTTGTTGATGGAGCACTTGGTTGCGGCAATAGAAGAAGAAAGATTCAGGAGAATAAAGCATTGGGCAGGTTTCCCGGAGAATGGCGATTCATTTTTGCCTGAAAGAAGCCGGTGTTGATTTTGAAGAGGTAGATTTTTATGCAATCGGGCGCGACCCGAAAGCGAAGTTGTTAAATAAACTAATCTACCTCGCCAAAAACCCTGCAGGCAGCATTTCTGCTGTAAGGAACCGGTATGACAACAGTAAACGAATAAATTCTTTGGAAAATGAATTGGCCCTCATCTCCGGCCTTGCCTGCCAATACTTTTAAAGATAAGATCAGGAAGGTGGAACATCATCAGCAGCCATCTTGCTTCCGCTTTTTTCGCTTCACCGTTTGAAGAGGCGGCGTGTATTTCAATTGACGGATCGGGTGATTTTACAACAACGATGACCGCCGTTGGAAAAGGAAATAACATTGAAGTGCTGGATTCCGTTGATTTCCCTCATTCACTGGGTATCTTTTATACCGCTTTCACGCAACTGCTGGGTTTTCCCCATTATGGCGATGAATATAAAGTAATGGGAATGGCGCCTTACGGGGAGCCAAAGTATGTGGACAGATTTGAAAAAGGTGATTCAAACCACCACCTGGTGGATTGTTTAAACTGGATCTTGATTATTTCCGGAGAGGAACCAAAGGCGTTATTTCGTATGGAGAAGATCATCTTCCCGTGGTGCAGCCCATGTTTAGCGACGAAAATGATCCGCTTGTTTGGACCTGCCAAGAGAAAAAGAGGCACCGTTGACGCAATATCATAAGGACCTGGCGGCTTCTGTACAAAAGATCACGGAAGAAACGATATTTCATATGCTGCAGCATCTTCAAAAAAGAACCGGGCTTGAAAATGTATGCATTGCAGGAGGCGTTGCTCAAAACAGTGTTGCCAACGGGAAGATCAAAGCCAACACGGCATTTAGGCAATATTTACATTCCTTCTGCCGGCCACGATGCAGGCATTTCAATGGGTGCGGCATTGTATGTACAGCACCAGTGATGAAGAAAGAAAGGATGCCTGCGATATTGAGTGCCTATACGGGGAGTCATTTCACGAACGAGGAAATTAAAGAGCTGCTGCTTCCAGGAAAATATTGCTTTCGCCGAGTTGGAAGACGCGGTTTTGTTTGACCGGATTGCCCAATGCCTGGTAAATGGTGGAGTAGTGGGATGGTTTAGCGGAAGGGCTGAATTCGGGCCACGCGCCCTGGGCGGGCGTTCTATTTTAGCAGATCCCCGAAGGCAGGATGCCAAGGATATCCTGAACCTGAAAATCAAGCGGACGAGAAGAATTTCGTCCTTTTGCGCCCTCCATTTTGAAAGAATATGTTTCTGAATATTTTGAAATGACCGATGAAGTTCCCTTTATGGAAAAGGTATTTAAAATAAAAGAATCAAAGCGAAAGGAAATACCGGCAGTTACTCATGTAGATGGAACCGGCCGGTTGCAAACGGTGGACAAAAGCATTTCCCACGGTATTACCGGCTAATAGAAACGTTCAGGAAAAAGACCGGCGTTCCGCATATTATTAAATACGTCTTTCAATGAAAATGAACCAATCGTTAATTCTCCGCTGGAGGCACTTGATTGTTATTTAAGAACAAATATGGACATGCTTATACTTGGAAAACGTTTTAGTATCGCGCGGATAAATACCATTCTTGTGCATTGGTCAATTGTTAAATAATGGAAAATATTAGGATAACTATTCAAAAAATATTATCTTTATCTCCGTTTAGAAATTGAAATTTTAATACCGTCACTATAATTACCGCACATTCTACTTTACCCTTAACTAACTTAATGAAAGTTTCCATCATTACTGTAACGATGAATTCTGAAAAGTATCTTTCAGATTGTATTCAATCTGTCATGCGACAGAACTATAAGAACATAGAGCATATCATCATTGATGGAAAATCCACTGACGGAACCATGGAAATCATCCATCAAAATTCAAGTCATATCTCTTACTGGATATCGGAATCTGACCGTGGCATGTATGACGCGATCAATAAAGGACTTGAAGTGGCTACAGGGGACATTGTAGGTATTTTAAACAGTGATGACATGTTTGCTTCCGCAGATTCGGTGAGAAGCATTGTGGATTGTTTTCAAACCACAGGAACCGATTCTGTGTATGGCGACCTCGTGTATGTGGATGCCCAAAATACCCACAAGGTACTTCGGTATTGGAAAGGGGTACCTTATAGGAGATTCACGTTTTCGCTATGGATGGATGCCGGCGCATCCTACTTTTTATATAAGGCGTGAGCTGATCAAGCAGTATGGGTTATACGAAAATCATTATTATACTGCCGCCGATTATGAATTTATGGCGCGCTATCTTTTTTTGCATAAAGTAAGTTCTGCCTACATTGATGCAATGCTGGTAAAAATGCGTAGCGGCGGGATAAGCAATATTACACTTAAAAAGCAGGTTCAGGGCCAACCGCCGTGATTTTCTCGCAATGAAAAAGAACCGGATTCCATTTTCTTTTTTTGTTTCTATTTTGAAACCCCTTATTAAGATTCCACAGTTTAATAGATCTTATGCAAAGCAATATATGCTGGAAGATAAAGAGGAACAGTTTATTATCTCCCCGGCTCCTGTTTCCTATTTACCTGCTGAAGGATAAATTACTAGATTTGTACAATGATTTCTTTTCTCTTCTAAAAAAAAGAGACCGGCTTACCCCGGATTCACTGGCTTTCACATGACATCCATTCACATATCCTCCCGGGCATCGATGATGGCTCTCCGGATATGGATACTTCACTTGAGCTCTTACGCTCCCTCATGAAGCCGGTATCAAAAAATTTATTTGTACGCCTCATGTGATCGGGGACATGTACCGTAATACCCCGGAAACTATTAACAATGCGTTGGAAAGATTACAAAGTGCCGTGCAGCAAAACGGGATGCCTGTAGAAATATCTGCCGCTGCAGAATATATGCTTGATGATCATTTCATGGCTTTGATGAGAAGCAAAGAACCATTAATGAAACTTACCAAAAATTATATCCTGACAGAACTTTCTTACTCTACACCACCCGAAAAACTGGAAGAGATTTCTTTCGAGATCAACATTAATAACTACCAACCTTTGATGGCCCACCCTGAGCGGTACCCGTACTATCACCGCGATTACAAAGCCTATGAAAGGCTTAAGGAACTTGGATTTTTACTCCAGGTAAACCTTCTCTCTCTTACCGGCTACTATGGCAAATCTGTAGCCAGGGCTGCTAAACATATATTGGACAATAACCTCGCGGATTTTGTAGGAACGGACCTCCATCACTTTAATCACCTGAATGTGCTCACCGATACCAAATCGGTTGCATTGTTTGAAAAGTATTTGGGAGACAAAGTGTATAATGAGTTTTGAGGGAAGAGGAGGCTGGATAGCGGATACTTGATACCGGATAGCGGATACAGGATACAGGATGTAGGATGTTCGATATAGGATTTGGAATGTAAGATGGCGATGCGAGATTTAGATTAACGAAATAGAAATAGAGAAATTTTGTTCGTTTACTGATGTACCGATCAATTTCAAAACATCCCAATATTATTCCGAAATTTGCGGAACGAATTTTCACATTTTCAAATTTTCACATTGGCTAATTAGCTTATTGGCTAATTAAATTCATGAAGCATTTAAAATCTTTAAATAAATATTTCTGGCGCTACAAATGGATGTTGATCCTTGGGATGATCTTTATTGTCTTGTCCAATTATTTCAGGATACTGGCTCCACAGGTAACCAAATATGTTTTAAACACGGTAGAGATAAGCCTTAGTAAAAGCCCTGAGGTTTCTGCCAAAACTATTTCGCATTATGATCCCCTGGTGTCGGTTTTTGTGAATAAGCTCAGCCAAAACGATGTCAGCTATAAAACAAAAATCCTTTATTCAGGTATTATTCTTTTGGTGTTGGCGCTTATTAGTGGTTTGTTTATGTTCCTGATGCGGCAAACGATCATTGTCATGAGCCGGCATATCGAATATGCGCAGAAGAACGAAATATTTAAACATTATGAACAACTTGACACGCACTTTTATAAAACACACAATACGGGCGACCTGATGAACCGCATTTCTGAAGATGTAAGTCGTGTGCGCATGTATGTGGGACCGGCGATTATGTATGTGATCAACCTGGCCGCCACGATCGGTTTTTCGGTCACTTATATGTTCAATGAAAATAAAGAGCTGACCTTATATGTGTTGGCGCCATTGCCTTTCCTGGCTTTCACCATTTATTATGTAAATACAATCATTAACCGTAAGGCGGATAAAATACAATCGTTGCTTTCTGACCTTACCACCAACGCGCAGGAGTCGTATTCGGGCATAAGAGTGATCAAATCATTCGTACAGGAGAAGGCGATGCTTGGTTTCTTCGACAGCAACAGTGAAGAGTACCGTACGCATTCCATTTCATTGGCTAAAACGGAATCCATCTATTTCCCTTTTATGGGATTAATGATCGGTTTAAGTACGTTGCTTACTATTTTAATCGGTGGTATCTATGTGATCAACGGAAGCATTAGTGTTGGCGTTATCGGTGAATTTATCATGTACGTATTGATGCTCACATTCCCGGTAAGTGCCATCGGCTGGACAGCCAGCATGATACAAAGAGCGGCGACTTCACAGCGACGCATAAACGAATTTCTGCACACTTCCCCTTCGATCAGGAACCCGGAGAACGCAAAAGAAATTATACTAAAAGGAAACATAGAATTCAGGCACGTGGATTTTATTTACCCGCATACAGGTATTCATGCTATCAGGGATTTTTCATTGAACATCCGCAAAGGAGAGAAGGTGGCGGTCATCGGCAAAACAGGGTCGGGAAAGTCGACTATCGCGCAGTTGATGTTACGCATGTATGATCCGCAGAAAGGAAACATTTTTTATGATGGAATTTCAATTAAAGAAATAGATTTAAAAACACTTAGATCCCAGGTAAGTTATGTGCCGCAGGATGTTTTTTTATTCAGCGATTCAGTGGAAAATAATATCGGCTTTGGCCTGGCGCATCCTCTAAAAGAGAAAGTGGTTGAGGCAGCAGAAAATGCGGTTGTTGCAAGAGAAATTGAGTCGTTCCCCAAAAAATACGATACACTCATAGGAGAGCGCGGCGTGACATTAAGCGGGGGACAAAAACAAAGGATCTCCATTGCGCGCGCATTGATAAAAGATCATGAGATCACGATTTTTGATGATTGCCTCAGCGCGGTGGATGCCAAAACGGAAAATGAAATTATTAATAATCTTTATCACTACCTGCATCAGAAAACGGCAGTGATTATTACGCACCGTATCTTTTCTTTGTTCAGTTTTGATAAGATTATTTTATTGGAAGACGGGGCTATTGCCGAACAGGGTACGCATCAATCACTCCTGGAGAAAAACGGCTTGTATGCTGAAATGTATAGGAGACAACAGGAACAGGATAAAAAGATGCAGGAGTAATTTTAAATTGATGTCGGCAGAGTCCCTGCGATGCAAAGTGAAAGAAGTTTCCCAATAAAAAAATAACGACGTGATTTTCAACGGGCGTAATTATTTTGTCAATTGAAAAACAATTTTATCTTTGTCACAGGTAATAATGTTTTTAAAAAAAATAAAAATTTCAAAAAGTGGCGTACGAAAATAATGACAAAAAGATGGAAAGTGTTTATAGTCAGCGAATAAGGGCGGGCAAGCGCAGGACTTATTTCTTTGACGTGAGGGAAACACGTGGCAACGATTTTTACTTGACCATCACCGAGAGCCGGAAAAAATTTAATGAAGATGGATACGACCGTCATAAAATTTTTCTGTACAAGGAAGATTTCAACAAATTTTTAAAAGGAATGACTGAGGCGATTGATTATGTAAAGACAGAACTGATGCCTGATTTTGATTTTGATGCTTTCAATCATGATAATACAGAAAATTATGAGGGAAGCAATTATGCAGCAAAAAAAGATACGGATACTCCCCCGGCTCCTTCAGCTTCGGCGACTGAAGAAAGTGCCTCTACTTCAGAACCGGAAACGCCCGCTGAAGACAGTGAATCTACCGAATCAACTGATACTCCTAAAGCCGACGATTCTTCAGATGATGATAATACTAACGACACGCAACATGAAGAGGTAGATAAGTGGTAGTGTAATTTTTAAAATAATTTTTGTGATCCTCCTGATATGTTTTTTGGGAGGATTTTTTTTGCCACGGATTACACAGATTTTCACGGATTATTTCAGGGTGTGCCGTTTTTCTTTTGGAGAAGGGTTGGGATGAGGCTTGCAGGTTAGCCACGAATTACACTAATTGTCACGAATAGGCTCCGGTTTTTTTTTGCCACGGATTACACAGATTTTCACGGATTATTTCAGGGTGTGCTTTTTCTTTTGGAGAAGGGTTGGGATGAGGCTTGCAGGTTAGCCACGAATTACACTAATTGTCACGAATAGGCTCCGGTTTTTTTTTGCCACGGATTACACAGATTTTCACGGATTATTTCAGGGTGCTTTTCTTTTGGAGAAGGTTGGATGAGTTTTACAGTTTAGCCACGAATTACACTAATTGTCGCGAATAGGTTCCGGTTTTTTTTGCCACGGGTTACACAGATTTTCACGGGTTATTTCAGGGTGTGCGGTTTTTCTTTTGGAGAAGGGTTGGGATGAGGCTTGCAGGTTAGCCACGAATTACACTAATTGTCACGAATAGGCTCCGGTTTTTTTTTTGCCACGGATTACACAGATTTTCACGGATTATTTCAGGGTGTGCGGTTTTTCTTTTGGAGAAGGGCTGGGATGAGGCTTGCAGGTTAGCCACGAATTACACTAATTGTCACGAATAGGCTCCGGTTTTTTTTTGCCACGGATTACACAGATTTTCACGGATTATTTCAGGGTGTGCCGTTTTTCTTTTGGAGAAGGGTTGGGATGAGGCTTGCAGGTTAGCCACGAATTACACTAATTGTCGCGAATAGGTTCCGGTTTTTTTTGCCACGGATTACACAGATTTTCACGGATTATTTCAGGGTGTGCGGTTTTTCTTTTGGAGAAGGGTTGGGATGAGGTTCACCGCAGTAAATCAACAAAAAATAAAGAATTTTATTTTATCTCATTCCGGTTTTACATCGTCAGCTTTTTGTAAGCGTTGATCAGGCCATTGGTTGAAGAATCGTGCGAGGTGATCTTTTGGTGGCTTTCCAGTTCAGGCAATATTTTTTTTGCCAATACCTTCCCTAATTCCACACCCCATTGATCAAAACTATAAATATCCCAGATAACACCTTGTACAAAAATTTTATGTTCGTATAATGCGATCATTTCTCCCAAAGTAAACGGAGTGATCTTGGTGATCAAAAATGAGTTGGTGGGTTTATTGCCTTCGAATTCTTTGAAAGGGATTATTTTTTCGGGCACCTTTTCAGCTTTCAATTCATGACGTTTTTTGCCATTCATGAGTGCTTCTGTTTGTGCGAAGAAATTTGACAATAAAATCCGGTGATGGTCCCCCATCGGATTGTGACTGATAGCGGGCGCGATGAAATCACAGGGGATCATCGGTGTTCCCTGGTGAAGTAACTGGTAAAACGCATGCTGGCCGTTGGTTCCCGGTTCGCCCCAAATTACAGGGCCTGTAGAATAGGTCACTTTTTTACCGCTCCTGTCAACATGCTTTCCGTTGCTTTCCATATTACCTTGCTGGAAGTAAGCCGGGAAGCGGTGCATGTACTGATCGTAGGGAAGAATCGCTTCAGATTGGGCACCAAAGAAATTGATGTACCAAAGGCTTACCAATCCCATGATAACAGGAATGTTCTTTTCAAATTTTTTCTCACGGAAATGATTATCCACTTCAAAAGCACCCTTCAATAATTCTTCAAAATTTTTGTAACCTATTGAAAGGGCAATGGATAAACCGATGGCGCTCCAAAGGCTGTAACGGCCGCCAACCCAGTCCCAGAATACAAACATATTTTCTTTATCGATCCCAAAATCTTCCACGCCTTTTTCATTGGTACTCAGGGCTACGAAATGTTTGGCTACCGCTTTTTTATCTTTGGCGCTTTTCAAAAACCAGTCACGTGCGGAATGCGCATTGGTCATGGTTTCCTGCGTGGTGAACGTTTTTGAGGCAATAAGGAAAAGCGTTTCTTCCGGCGTTATCTTTTTTAAAACTTCGGCGAGATCAGTGCCGTCTACATTACTTACAAAATGTGGGTGTATGTCTTTTATCCAATAAGGTTTTAGCGCTTCTGTTACCATCACCGGACCAAGATCGCTGCCGCCGATGCCGATATTCACGATGTATTTTATTTTTTTGCCCGTATAGCCTTTCCATTCTCCTTTATGTACTTTGCGGCAAAAGTTTTTCATGTGTTCCCACTCCTTAATGATCTCCGGCATAACGTCTTTCCCCTCAGACATTACCGGTTTTCCTGAAAGATTTCTCAATGCCGTATGTAATACAGATCTGCCTTCGGTTTCATTGATCAGTTCCCCGGTGAACATTGCTTTAATTGCTTTGTGCAATTCGCACTCATAGGCCAGTTCGAGCAATAATTTTCTTGTTTCATCACTTACAAGGTTCTTGGAATAATCAAAAATAATATCGGGTATTGCCAGCGAATAGTTTTTAAAACGATCGGCGTCTTCCCTGAAAAGATCTTTCATGGAGACGTGTTTCATTTCTTTGAAATGGTCATGTAACTTTTTCCAGGCCTCGGTTTTTGTGGGATTTACTTTTGGGAACATAAGAACGATTGTGAATTGTGAATTGTGAATTGTCAATTGCAAAAATACGGCCTATAAATTTTTTATCACGTCAATGGTTTCTCGTACCATTTCTTCTGTTACATCGAGGTGAAGCACCATTCTTATTTGCGTGGGTGAAATGGCCATAACCATGATATCTGTTTTCTTTAGTTTTTCTGCCAGCGATTTCGCAGAATACTTTCCTTTTACTTCAAAAATGATAATGTTGGTTTCGACAGGAAACATGTTTCCGGTGAATTCTTTTTCTTTCAATGCCGCAACAATTTGTTGCGCATGAAGATGATCGAGTGCCAGCCTGTCAATGTTATTTTCCAATGCATAAATGCCTGCAGCAGCAAGGTAACCTGCCTGCCTCATTCCACCGCCAAACACTTTTCTTACCCGCCGTGCTTTCCCGATAAATTCTTTATTGCCCAGTAAAACACTTCCCACCGGAGCGCCCAATCCTTTGCTGAGGCAAATGGAAATGCTGTCGAAAATATGTCCGTATTCTTTAGGATCTTCATCCTTTGCTACTATCGCATTGAACAACCGTGCACCATCCAGATGCAACTTTAAGTTGTTTTCGAGGCAAACTTCTTTAATTTGCTGTATGTCAGTCATTTCATAACAGCTTCCGCCTCCCCGATTAGCGGTATTTTCAAGGCTTACGAGCTGTGTTTTTGCTTTATGAATATCCTCAGGATTGATTGCTTCCGCCACCTGTGCAGCGGTAATGCGGCCGAGGTTTCCTTCAAGTGGTTTTACCTGGCATCCTGAATTAAAAGCGATGCCGCCACCTTCATAAATGTACACATGACTTAGTTTGTCACAGATCACTTCATCGCCCGGCTGGGTATGGCATTTTATGGCAATTTGGTTTGACATGGTGCCGCTGGCGCAAAATAAGCCTGCCTCCATTCCAAATTTGGCAGCCAGCATTTCCTGTAATTTATTTACGGTAGGATCTTCATTAAAAACATCATCACCCACTTCTGCGTGGAACATCATTTGCAGCATTCCGGGTGTAGGTTTGGTAAAAGTATCAGAGCGATAATCGATCATAGAGAGGAATGGCTTTTGAGGAAGCAAAAGTATTATATAAAAATTAATTGAAACGCATCATCAAGACTGAAGGTGATATTTTGCCCGTCATTCACAAAAAAGAATGAAAACGCAGGATGAAACCTGAAAGATGGGTTACCATTGAAACATTTTTGTATAAATAAAAGTAAACAGGAGATGGGAAAAAACAAAATGTTTTAAAAATAAAATCAATAAAACCATAAAATATTATTTTTCAAATATTTATTTACGGCAACGTTATGAAGTATTCAATAATGCGTTGTAACTTTGCTCAGAGTTTAGAAGATAACTGTGGCTTAACAAATCTTTAGTAACGTTTCCCCGATTAAAATTGTCTAATCACTATTAATTATATAAGCAAATGAGGCAACTAAAAATTGCTACGCAGATTACAAACCGTGACTCACAGGCGGTGGAAAAATATCTGCAGGAAATTTCAAAAATTGGGATGATTACTCCGGAAGAGGAAACTATTTTGGCACAAAAGATTAAAATGGGCGACCAGAGAGCATTAGAGCGTCTCACTACCGCCAATCTACGCTTCGTAGTATCTGTTGCCAAGCAGTACCAACACCAGGGGTTATCATTAAGTGATCTTATCAACGAGGGCAACCTCGGGTTAATTAAAGCGGCACAACGCTTCGATGAAACCAAAGGTTTCAAGTTTATTTCATACGCTGTGTGGTGGATTCGCCAATCAATACTACAGGCGTTGGCAGAGCAGGGCAGATTAGTCCGCCTGCCTCAAAACAAAATTGGCACTTACAACAAAGCAAATAAAGCCTACATGGCTTTTGAGCAGGAACATGAAAGAGAACCATCTACCGAAGAGCTTTCAGAAATTTTAGAGATGAGTGAAACAGAGATCAACAACATTTTCCAAAGCAATACCCGCCATACTTCTTTCGATGCGCCGGTACATGAAGCGGAAGATGTAGCTATGGGTGATCTTTTAAAAGGCGCAGGCGAAACTGATGAAGATGTGATGCACGATTCATTAAAAAATGAAATCCGTCGCGTGTTGAAATCTCTCAGCCCGCGCGAAGCCGAGATCGTAAACGCTTATTTTGGCCTTGACGGCGAAAATGGGGTAACCATTGAGCAGATTGGTCAGAAGTATGATTTGACGAAAGAACGTATTCGCCAGATCAAAGAAAGAGCGATCAAACGCTTGCAGAAAGCGCGTTACAGCAGTGCGCTCAAAGCCTATTTAGGTTAATAACTTTTTTGAAAAAATCGTAAGCCGTTCTTTTCAGAACGGCTTTTTTATTTCTTTATATTTTATCTTTTCAAACGAGGTGGAACTACATCACTTTCTCCTTTTATGGTATCAGCTTTATTCAGATGGTATTTGTGAGGCAAAACGGTGTCTGCTTTAGAGGGAGAACCGGCAATGGTATCATGATCCAAAACGCGGCCGTTCGGATGGCATGAGGCAAAGACAATGGTTGAAGCGAGAAGAATAATGCAACATCTAACTACTTTCATTCAAATGTATTTAAGGTTTATTTATAATTTTTTGCCAACTGATTTAGAAACCTCAAACTTCCGATAAAAAATCTAAAACTTAAAATCTTTTACATTCAGCCGTTACAGCAAATGGTTTTAATTCAATGTAAAGAATAGTAAAGCAACAAATATTCGGTTATTTTATTTTGATTTACCTGTGAAAGAGAGTTTTTGGGAAAACTGCTCCAATTTCATCGGCATAATTTTTGGGTTAAAGCGATAAAATTCCTGAGAATGTTAAAAAAGACCCTGGTTGTAATTCTCGTTTTTACGGGCATTCTGTTAAACAGTTGCGGTAAGAAAACAGTTCCTTCCAAAACTGCGACAGTGACACCTTCCAAAAGCAATACGGTAAATACGAGCCCGAAAAAAGTGAAACCTTCGCCGGAGCCTGCCAAGTCCGATTCGGTTGCAACGATATCAACCCCGGAAGAAAAACCTGCATCCAAACCGGAGCCGAAGCCTGAATTCCCGAAAGTGATTTCTGTAAATGATAATGCTGCGAGCAAGAGCGTGGATGGAAGATTGTTTTATGACGTACTTGGTCACAGGTATTGGAAGAATTACAGTGATGGTAAATATTATTTGTTCGACAAATCTATGTACAGCAATCCCGATTTTCAGCCATCTAAGAAGTAACATTTTTTTTCTGTTACATCCTGCACGAATATTACATATAAGTATTAAGACCAAGACCAATATTATTAATTATCTTTGAAGGATTCGATTTAATTGATCGAATTCATCTTCATAAACCTGGCCGTAAAAATTTGCGGTCTACAAAATTCAAAGGCACAATATGGCAGAAACGTGGAATAAAAAAGAAAGGGAAAAGAAAAAAAGACAAAACAAAAAAGAAAAAGCAGAAAAAAGACAGGAGCGTAAAGAAAGCAAGAGCGCTGATTTTGAGAGTATGATCGCTTATATAGATGAAAACGGGAACCTTTCTTCCACTCCACCTGATCCGAAGAAAAAATTTACTGTAAAAGCAGAGGATATAGAGATTGGTATTCCAAAACAGGAAGAGCCGAATCCCGAAGACCTTATTAGGACGGGCGTCGTTACTTTCTTCAACAATGACAAAGGGTATGGTTTTATAAAAGACAAAGAAACACATGAAAGTGTTTTTGTACATGTCAATTCTTTATCGGAGCCGATCAAAGAAAACAACATTGTTTCTTATGAAACCGAAATGGGCCCGAAAGGAATTAATGCGGTGAATGTGAAGTTGGTTAAATAGAAACATTTTACTTACCGATTACAATAGAAACCTGCGGTTATTTGTTGGTTTATTGCCAGTGCGTGGCCAACCTTAAAATGGAAAAATTCAGGAAAGTCTTTGGCGATAAACTCAGATAAGGAGCCGTAGGCACTCAGTCTGCAAAGTTCCATCTGTCTGTGATATTGGTTGAAATATTTACCAATGTATTCAGTGATCTTTTTTCGCCTTTATCAGATTGGTAAATTACTGAGGATATCCTGCAGGGAAAGCGTTCTCCGGATTTTTTAATACATCTTACTTCTGCGTTGGCGATCCCCTTATCTCTTCTTTGATTGATAAAAGCGATAAACGCTTTATCATTGGTCTCAAAAAGATCGAGAGGTTTTATGTTATCTATTTCCGAGGTGGAAAAACCGAAAAGTTTTGAGAACTTTTGGTTGAATTTTATCAATTTTCTACCGCCATTTCCAATGAACATAGGATGGAACGCGTTTTCGTAAACAGCGTCATATAGCTTTGCCGTTGAAATGAAATCCGGTTTTTTTTCTTCATTTGTTAGAGAATGAGAAAGTTTGTGGTGATCATGTATAGGAACAATCCCCGGAGGCAGAATAGCAGATCGGTTATTCATCTTTGTGATTTTACAGTTGAACCATAAAATGCAATTATCATGCTAAAATGGAGTTGCTCCATTTTTTAACAGCCGGATTCTGCGTATTGAACTGAAAATAAGCGTGGAAGAAAGAATTTATTTTTCAAGTTTCACCCGGCGCAATTCCAATAAATTTAAACCATTAGGAATAAAATTCTTTACATAAGGATGTACGAGCCAGATCACCATATCATACCATAAAGGCACTACGGGCGCATCCTTTATCATTAATTGATCTGCCTGTTGATAAAGTTGATACCTTAAAGAATCATTTTTTTCGGATAAGGACGCTTCATAAAGTTTATCAAATTCCGGGTTGTTATATCTTGTATAATTTGGGGGAGCAGGATTTTTGCCGTAGAAAACACTTAAAAAATTTTCGGCATCAGGATAATCGGCGATCCAACTGCCGCGAAAGAACAACGCTTCGGATTTGGCCGTCTGTTCAAGCAATAAACTTTTCTGAACCACCTCCACATTTATGGTTATGCCTATTTGTTGCAATTCGTTGGCGATATAACTGGCAAGATCGGCATATAAAGGAACCGTAAGTAGTTTTATCGGTGGCAATCCCTTTCCGCCCGGGTAGCCGGCTTCTTTTAATAATTCAAGGGCTTTTACCGGATCATAATGATATCCTTTTACTTTAGAAGAATCGAAAGAAGGAAATGCTGCAGGAACAAAGCCGCTTTCGGCCGGAATACCGATAGAATTGCGGATGTAAAGGATCATTTTCCTCCTGTTAAATCCATAGTTAATGGCTTTTCTGATACGCACATCTTTTAACGGTGAATTCTTCACAACGGGAAGACTGCTGTCGCATAAAAAACCAAGATATTCAATCGTGAGTGCCGGTTGTTTTACGAGCCTGATCTTTCCTTTCCAGTCTTTTCGAAGGGTTCCTGCCTTGGTAAGCACTTCATCTTTGAAAGAAGGATCGATCTCATTTACAAAATCAAGCCGCTTTTGCTGGAACTCCAAAAACTCTGTTGCCTTGTTTTGCAAAAAGGTAACTTTAATTCCATCAAGATAAGGGAGCCTTGTGCCGTTGCTGTCTTTTTCAAAATAATGCGGATTTTTTTTGAGTATGAGCGCCTGGTCTTCTTCCCACGCCACCATTTCGAACGGGCCGGTGCCGCAGGGATGCCGACGGAAATCTTTTCCATACTTTTCCACCACTTCTCTGGGGATAACCGAACAATATTGCATGCTCATTACGCCTAAAATAGGGTGAAAAGGTTTTAATAACTTTAATTGAAAAGTGGTGTCGTCTATAGCTTTGAAGGGTTCTGTCGTGTCGACCCTGCCATTAAATATCCAGGCGCCGCTGCTTGCCGTATTTTTATCCATAATCCGGGAAAAGCTATAGACCACGTCCCGGGCTGTCATTTTTCTTCCCTTGCCATTTGGAAATGCAGGATTGTCCTGGAAATAAACATCGTTTCGCAGGTGAAAAGTGAAAGTAAGATTGTCTGCAGAAATATCCCAGCTTTTAGCAAGAGAGGGAACAAGGTTTAAGTTATCGTCAATTTGAACGAGCGTATTGTAGATCTGGTGAACGGCCCACATGATCGATTGATTTTTTGCAAAGGCCGGATCAAGCGTGGCAATACCCGATTGCTCGTTATAGCGGAAAATATTATTGTCTTTATGATGTGGTGTACACGAAAAAAAACTAAAAGTGAAAATGATCAAGACAAAAAAAACACTGTGACGAACCATTTTTATCAGGGGTAAAGAGATTTGTTTATTTAACTTCATCTTTGTTTATAAAAAAATAAATTTAGCAAATGAAAAAGATAATTGTTGTTTTAAGTTTGATGCTCATCGCATTCAATGTTTTACACGCACAGGAATTTACTCAGGCGGATACGTTGCGTGGAAGCAACGGTCCGGGCAGATCGTGGTGGAACGCTACAAAATACGACCTGCATGTAAAATTTGATTTGAACGACAGCACCATCAGCGGGTATAACGTGATTGGTTATAACGAACTTACAAAAGATCATGCGGGTTATTTCCAGATCGACCTGCAGGAACCAATGGAAATGGACTCGGCTATTTTGGAAACCGGTTCTGCAAAATACCCTTTGAAGAAAACAAAATTATCTTTTACCCGTGACGGTAATGTTTTTTATGTGTATTTACCGAAAGAGGCGCCGGTGATGACGGCAAGGCATGATGTTAATACGATTATGATTACCTCAAAGAACGCAAAAACGAAACCCGCTGCCAACAAGATCGCGGAGGTTTCCGACCTCGTCATTTATTATCACGGAAAACCAAGGATTGCCAAAAAAGCGCCCTGGGATGGCGGCTTTGTCTGGAAAAGAGATAAATCCGGTAATCCATGGGTAGCCGTTACCAGCCAGGGTTTTGGCGCAAGTGTGTGGTATCCGTGCAAAGATTACCAGGGAGATGAACCGGACAGCGCGGAAATGCATTTCAGCATTCCTTCAGACCTGATGTGTATCAGTAACGGCAGGCTGAGAAGTATTATTAAGAAAGGAGACGGGAACAGCGTTTATACATGGGCGGTAGTAAGCCCGATCAATAATTATGATATTACTTTTTATATCGGGCGCTATGTTCATTTCGGGCAGGTTTACAAAGGCGAAAATGGAAACCTGACGATGGATTACTGGGTGCTTGACTCAAACCTTACCAAAGCCAAAGAACAATTTAAAGATGCGCCCAGGATGATGAAAGCATTTGAATATTGGTTTGGCCCTTATCCATTCTACAAAGACGGTTATAAATTAGTAGATGCTCCTTATCTTGGAATGGAACACCAGAGCGCCATTGCTTATGGAAATTATTACCGTGAAGGCTATGCCGGGCGCGATCTTTCAGGGAGCGGCTGGGGTTTGAAGTGGGATTTTATCATTGTGCATGAAAGCGCGCACGAGTGGTTTGGCAATAATATCACTTCGAAAGATATTGCGGATATGTGGATCCACGAATCGTTTGCCAACTATGCCGAAGCGCTTTTTACTGACTATTATTATGGCAAAAAAGCAGCCGATGAATATGTGATCGGAATAAGAAAAAATATACAGAACGATAAACCCATAATTGCGCATTACGGAGTAAATGAAGAAGGTAGTGGCGACATGTATTATAAAGGCGGTAACATGCTGCATATGATCAGGCAGATCATCAACGATGATGAGAAATTCAGGAATATTTTAAGAGGACTTAATAAAACTTTTTATCATCAAACTGTTACCACCAGGCAGATCGAAGATTATTTCAATAAGCAATCAGGAATTGATTTCTCCAAAGTGTTCGACCAGTATTTGCGCACTACGCAAATTCCTGTGCTTGAATATAAAAAAGAGAATGGTCATATTTTTTATCGTTGGGCAGATTGTGTGGAAGGGTTTAATATGCCGGTAAAAATTTATGATGAAAACGGGAAAGTAATCTTTATTAGCCCTACTCAACAATACCAACAAGCGCCGGCAAATGTAAAAGACATTAAAGTTGATGAAAATTTTTACATTCAAACGAAAGATGAATCGGCCGGATAACAGCTGAATAAGAATTATCGTTAAAAGTTGGTTTACTGTAGTTGCTTCGCTTATAGTTAACCGTTATGTAACCGTTATGCTTTTTCTGATCCTCAAAATTCTGTCTTGCAGCCGGCAATGATTTTGTTGTCGTTTTTTTGTTGAAGAAACAAAACCAATTCCCTGTTGGCAGGCTGCAACACCGGGGAAATATTCAGTTCCAAAGTATTTTCACCTTCTTTGACGGTATCAATTGTTTTAAAATCGCGAACAACATTATATTCTGTAAGAGTGGCTCCACGGTTTTCTCCTGCGCCAATACCTGTTACCGATTTCTTTTGGATAAAGGCAATGTTAAGTGCTGAATTGGCGATATTCCCTGATGCGTCAAAAAGAAGATTTATTTTGCCATTTTCCACTTCAGCTTTTTTAACAGAAAGGTGCGCCGTGGGTTCCTGCACAAGTATTTTATTTACTGCTGAGGCAATTTTACCGGCCTCGCTGCCTATCAATTGGGTTTCGCCATTTATAACCAATTGCGGCGTATACACATCTGACTTCAACACAGAAGCGTATTTGTATTGCCTTTCACTGTAATCATGTGAACTAAAAGGATCTTTCCAGCCAAGCCTGTCCCAATAATCTACATGAAAAGAAACAGGAATGACATTTTTATCGGAAGTGTATGTTCCAAGAAGTTTATCAGCAGGCGGGCACGATGAGCAACCCTGTGAAGTAAATAATTCAAGTACTACCGTGTTTTTTGCGCCAGCGATGAGGGCGGTTGAAGATTTTACCGCTGCTTCCTTATCTTTCGCAGTGGAGGATGAAGTGCAAAACCATGAAGCAAAAACCAGGCTTGAAAACGTTATATAGAAAATTATTTTTTTCATGACAACTGTTTTTTAAAAATACGATGAAAGTTGATAAAAAGATTCATGGTATTGTTTTTTTGCCTTTTGATCTCTTTTTTATGCCGGGAGAAGATGTTCCGATGGAACAAGAGCAATTAAATCTCAAAGAGAAATTCAGCTTCAATCGGATTACTTAAAACTTACCGGAAAATTTTTTGCGCTAATTTAGTCGCTTAAATGCATCTATGTCGCAGGTAAGAAAGCAAAGTATTGTTTCCACGGTTTTCGTCTATGCCGGTTTTTTGGTAGGCTTCGTCAACACCTATTTATTTACCCGGGAAGGTTCAGTTTTTACGCCATCTGAATATGGTTTAACGCAGATATTTATTGCTGTCGCCAACCTTATGTATGCTTTTTCCAACCTGGGAATGGTTTCCGTAGTGTATAAATTTTATCCTTATTATAATGATAATCTTCCCAAAAAGAAAAACGATCTTTTAACGTGGACCTTGCTGGTAAGTAGTATTGGTTTTTGCTGCGTAATAGTGGCCGGAATTGTGTTTAAAGGCCTTGTTATCCAAAAATTCGAAGGCAATTCCCCCGAGTTCATTCAATACTATTTCTGGGTTTTTCCATTTGGATTTTCTTTGCTGATGTTTTCCATTTTTGAAGTATTTGCATGGAATATCCGCAAGTCGATTTTTACAACCTTCCTTAGAGAGCTTTTTTTCCGGTTGATCGTTCTCGGATTGATCTTCCTGCTAAGTTTTAAACTGATCACCGACTTTGACACTTTTATAAAATTGTATGCATTCAGTTATGGAATTGTCGCCCTGGTACTGTTGATTTACCTGGCCTGGAAAAAAGAATTTTATATAACGTTTACCCTTAGCCGCGTTACCAAAAAGTTTTATAAGAAGATGGTTTCAATGGCATCATTGATCTACGTGGGAAGCACTATTTACACAATTGCCATGTTCATTGATGCCATCATTATCGCCTCACTTTTGGGAACTGATTCAGTGGCTGTTTTTGGTTTGGCATTTGTTATTGCCGGCCTGGTGCAGGCCCCGCAAAGAGGTGCTGTTGCGGCTTCGATACCGGTTTTATCAAAAGCATGGAAGGATAAAGACTACGAAAAGATCAATTTAATTTACCAGCGTTCAGGTATTAACCTGCTGATTGCTTCTTTGGGAATTTTTTTAATCATCTGGCTTAATTATGCTGACGCCGTACATACTTTTAAACTTAAACCGGCTTACTTACAATCACAATGGATATTTTTCTTTTTGGGGCTTGCGCGGGTAGTCGACCTTGGGACAGGCGTAAACTCGCAGATCATTGGCACGTCTACTTTCTGGCGGTTTGAATTTATAAGTGGAATGGTTTTGTTAGCGCTGGCGGTGCCTTTGAATTATTACCTTGTAAAGCATTTTGGCGTAATCGGAGCCGGTTATTCAGCAGTTATTTCTTACTCGGTTTACAACATAATCCGCATCCTTTTTTTGAAGAAAAAATTCAATATGCATCCTTTCAGTATGAAAACGCTCTACGCTGTCTTGCTGGCATTCGTTGCTTACTGCGTTTGTTATTTTTCATTCAGGGCAATACACGGATTTACAGGCATCATGTTAAAAACTCTTGTATTTATTGCTTTATATGGAGGCGCTATAATTTATTTCAATCTTTCCCCGGATGTACTGTCCATCTGGACAAATATAAAAGACCGGGCTTCGGGAAAAAAGAAAAGCACCCCCGATAACTGATTACATTCTTTCCGGAACTTTAATGCCGAGTAACCGAAGGCCGCTTTTTATAACTCCGGCAGTCATAACGCTAAGGGCTAAACGCAATTTTTTCTTTTCATCGTTTTCCGCATTGGCAACAGAATGTTCGGTGTAAAATGAATTATAAAGTTTCGCGAGGTTAAATACATAACCGGCGACCAGGGAAGGGTTCATCTCGGTTCCGGCGTCTGTAATTATATTCGAATATTTTTCAAGCATAATGATCAACTGCCTCTCCAGCGGAAGCAGATCATTAGCCGGTAAATCGCTAATATTAAATCCTGATTCATCTACACCCACTTTTCTCAAAATCGATTGTATCCTTGCATATGTATACTGGACGAAAGGCCCTGTAAATCCATGAAAATCGATACTTTCTTCAGGGTTGAAGACCATTCTTTTTTTAGGATCAACTCTTAATAAATAAAACTTCATCGCGCCAAGGCCAAGTGTTTCGTACAAATCCTTTAATTCTTCTTCTGTAAAATCATTGACCTTGCCCAATTCTTTGGTGTGTTGTTCTGCAGTCGCCACCATCTCATCAACCAGGTCATCCGCGTCCACAACCGTTCCTTCGCGGCTTTTCATTTTACCGGTGGTGAGTTCCACCATTCCATAACTTAAATGGTAAATGTCATCCGCAAATGGCATTCCCAGTTTCCTGGTAATTTCTTTCAGCACTTTCATGTGGTACAGTTGTTCATCGCCGATCACATAAATACTTTTGTCGAGGTGGTATTCTTCAAATTTTTGTTTGGCAAGGCCAATGTCCTGCGTGATATAAACAGAAGTGCCATCGCCTCTCAATACCAATTTTTCATCAAGGTTTTTATCAGAAAGATCGATCCAAACACTTCCGTCGTCTTTTTTGAATAAGATATTTTTTTCCAATCCTTCTTTCACAAAATCCTTTCCCAGCAAATAGGTATCGCTTTCATAAAATGTTTTGTCAAAATCACTTCCTATTCTTTTATAAGTCTCGTCGAAACCCTTATAAACCCAGCCATTCATCAATTTCCACAATTCTCTTACATCCGGTTTTCCCTGTTCCCAATCGAGCAACATTTGCTGCGTTTTCTTCATAATGGGCGCTTCTTTTTCTGCCTCTTCCTTTGTTTTCCCTGCATTAACCAACTCTTCAACCTCTTTTTTATATGCGTCATTAAATTTTACATAATAATCGCCCACAAAATGGTCGCCTTTTTCGTGAGTAGAATCAGGTGTGTCGCCATTGGCAAACATTTCCCAGGCGATCATGCTTTTGCAAATATGAATGCCACGGTCATTTACAATAGAAGTTTTTATTACCTCATTTCCGTTAGCTTTTAATATTTCGGCAACACTCCACCCGAGGAAATTGTTTCTTAGATGGCCGAGGTGCAGTGGTTTGTTCGTGTTTGGAGAAGAATACTCTACCATTACTTTTTTATGGTTAGGTTTTTTCTTTCCAAAATTTTCGTCCTTATAATTTTCTTTCAGCACGGAAGTCAGTTGTTCATTCGCAATTGTAAGGTTGAGAAATCCTTTGATCACATTATATGACGAAAAAAAACCAGGGTGATCTTTTAATATTTGTGCCCCTAATTCTTTCCCCAAAGTTTCAGAAGATTTTTTTAGAGTTTTCACCAGCGCAAAAAGCACGATTGTATAATCTCCTTCAAATTCAGGTTTGGTCTCATTTACCTGGAAATCATTTTCAGAAAATTGTTGAGCGTACAATTCTGACAAGCTCTTTACTGCAGCGGATTGTATATAGGACGTAAATGACATGATTCAAAAATAGATCAATTGGGAGATGATATTGCAAGGTTACAGTAAACCAACAAATAACAAGAATTTTTGTTTTGTAAATTCAGAAAAGATTTTTGAATGAGATAGGAGGCGCTCATTTGTAATTTTCCATTGCTTTTTTTACACTGTCATATTTTAGCAATAGTGCTTTGGCGATAGCTTCATCTTTTATGCCGGTTTTTTCCATGATCATTCGCGTGCCTCTGCCTACAATCTTTTCGTTAGTAAGTTTCATATTTACCATCTTGTTATCTTCCACTCTTCCCATTTGTATCATAGCCGTAGTGGAGATCATGTTTAAAACCATCTTTTGCGCTGTGCCACTTTTCATCCGCGTACTACCGGTGACAAACTCGGGGCCGACGATCACTTCCACAGGAAAATCTGCAACACTGCTTATCGGAGAACCGGGATTACACGCAATACTTCCCGTTACAATATTATTTTCCCTGCATTTTTTTAATGCTCCTATCACGTAAGGAGTAGTTCCGCTGGAGGCGACACCAACCACTACGTCGGCATCACTTATTTTATAAACCTGGAGATCTTCCCAACCCTGCTCCCTATCGTCCTCCGCATTTTCCACGGGGTCAACAATCGCTTTATCGCCGCCTGCAATGATGCCTATTACCAGGCCTTTGGGCACTCCATAAGTAGGAACACATTCACTTGCATCAAGAATGCCAAGCCGCCCGCTGGTACCTGCGCCAATGTAAAACAACCTTCCACCGGCGATCATCTTTTCAGAAACTGCGGAAATGAGTTTTTCAATTTGAGGCAATGCTTTCTGTACGGCAGGAGCTACCTGCTGATCTTCTTTATTGATATTTTTTATAACTTCTGCAACCGTCATTTTTTCCAGGTGACGGTAATGAGAGGGCTCCTCCGTAACTTTTCTGAACGCCATTCGTTTTTCTGCAAAAATAATTTATTTAATATTCTTTTTCAAGCCAGGTTCCTTTTCATTGGTCATTGTTAAAACTATTTTCTTCTTTGGTGCAATTCTATACTTACGTTAATTTACACCGCTATTAATTTCAATGTAACAATTTCAAAATGAAACAACTGATTGCTGTGTTTTTTGTTTTTTTTCTTTCAATATCCTTTGGCCGCGCTCAAAATTTTGAGAAAAACCTGCAGACTTACGCCAACAATTTCACAGAAGAAAGAATTTACCTTCATTACGATAAACCTGCTTATGCTACCGGTGAAACAATTTGGTTTAAAGTGTATATGATGCAAACTATTTTTCCTGCTGATGAAAGCAAAACCGTTTACATTGACTGGACCGATCCAACCGGGAAATTGCTTTTACATACCGTGAGTCCTGTGCAGGATGGCACTGCTTTCGGGCAGTTTGAAATTCCCGCGAACTACAAAGGAGAATATATCCATGCAAAGGCATATACGAAATGGATGCTCAATTTCGATTCTTCATTTTTATACAACAAAGATCTGAGAGTTCTTTCTGACAGTGTCAATTTTGAGAAAAAAAACAGTATAAAACCGGAACTGGTATTTTTTCCTGAAGGTGGAAATCTGATCGCCGGCGTTAATAATAAGATTGCCTTCAAGGCCAATGATCAATACGGGAGACCGGTAAAAATAAAAGGCGAAATAAAAAGGGCTAACGGTGAAGTGGTGGAACCACTTAAAGAGATACATGATGGGATGGGCTATTTTTTTGTGATACCTAAAGAAGATGAAAAATTTACCGCTTACTGGCAGGATGAAAAAGGTAACCAGTATAAGAGGGAATTACCCGGAGTAAAGGATTCAGGAGTTTCAATGCAGGTGGCGGTGACAGGAACAAAAAGGAATTTCTTAATAAGCGTTGCGCCAAGATCTCTTTCAACGATAACTTCTGTTCATATTGTGGGAACTGAATATCAGCAACCTGTTTTTAATATTGTCAAAGCCTTTAAAGACGGCGCAACATCAGGAATTATTCCTACAGATGCTTTGCCGACGGGTATTTTAACGATCACAGTTTTTGACCAGGACTGGAAGCCTTTGGCCGAACGTATCACCTATGTAAATAATGGAGAGTATGATTTCGAACCGACAATGACTGTAAAGCACTGGGGTCTTAATAAGAGAGCAAGAGATGAAATTGAGATTGACGTTCCTGATAGTCTTTCTGCTAATTTATCGGTTGCGGTTACCGACGCGGCAATTGGTGAAGATACCAGCAATAATATTGTTTCGCATCTTTTGTTGACTGGAGAATTGAAGGGAAAAGTTAATAATCCCGCTTATTATTTTATGAACAACAGCGATTCTGTTATGCAACAGCTTGATCTTGTAATGCTTACCAATGGCTGGCGCAGAATAGACTGGCAAAAGCTTGTTGCAGGAGAATTTCCTCAAATCAAATATCCGCGCGACACAAGTTACTTATCTCTTTCGGGGAAAATTTATGGAGCTACGCCCATGCAACTTGAACTGGCAAATCACATTACTTTGCTGGTAAACAAAAAGAATTCGGGAACCCAGGTATTTACTGTTCCTGTGAAACCTGACGGAAGTTTTACTGATCCTTCACTCATTCTTTTTGACACAGCAAAAATATTATTATCAATTAGGAAAAAATAACGGGCTTGATGACGTGAGTGTGCAGTTCCTGGTCAACAAGCTTCCTCCATTTTCGCAAAATACGCAGGCGAGCGGTATTTATTTTAATCATGCCGCAGACACAACCGGTTATGATTATCACATTCATTTGAATGACGCACTGGAAAGGGAATTACAATTTTATAAAGGAAAAGTTCTGGCGACGGTTACGGTAAAAGCAAATCCAAAATCGGCAATTGAAGAAATGGATAAAAGATATACTTCAGGATTGTTTTCAGGCGGAGATGCACGTGAATTTAACCTGTTAAGTGATCATTTTGCAGCAACCTCGTTAAATATCTTTCAATACCTGCAGGGAAAAGTGGCGGGTCTTCAAATTAGTGTATCACCAATGGGAGACGCAACGCTTTCCTACCGCGGGGGTACCCCTCAATTGTTTCTGGATGAAAGTCCTGTAGATGCAACTGTTCTTAGCTCACTTCCTGTAAATGACATTGCGTATGTAAAGGTTTTTCCTCCTCCTTTCATTGGAGCAACCGGGGGAGGTTCAGGAGGCGGTATCGCTATTTATACAAGAAAAGGCGGGGATGAAAAAGAGGAGCCTGGCAAGGGCCTCTCCAATAATATAGTAAGTGGTTATACATTAATCCGACAGTTTTATTCGCCCGATTATGATTCGTTCAATGAAGAAAATGACAAGAAAGATCTGCGGACTACGCTTTATTGGAATCCTTCTGTTGTTACAGCGCCCGGAAAAAATAAAGTGTTGCTGAAATTTTACAACAACGATATTACCGAATCGTTTCGTGTGATCATTGAAGGAATGACAAAAGACGGCAGGCTTGCACATGTGGAACAAATGATGGAATAACGCTTGCAATGAATAAACAAATATTTTATTTTTTTGTTTTAACCGGCTAATAATTTTTACCTTAATGTCCTTATCTAAATATCAGGTAACATTCACTCTTTAGTGAGATTAATTTCACCATTTCGAAATGAAACAATTAGCTGCTGGTTTTTGGGTTTATTTTTTTTCAATTTCATTTGCTGTAGCTCAAAATTTCCGGGAGAATTTACATACCTACGCTAACAATTTTACTACAGAGAGAATTTACCTTCATTATGATAAATCCTTTTATGCTCCGGGAGAAACCATCTGGTTTAAGGTGTATATGATGGAAACCAATCTTCCCGCCAATAAAAGTAAAACCGTCTACATCGACTGGACAGATGAAAATGGTAAATTGCTTTTCCATACCATGGGCCTGTTAATAGACGGTACTTCTTACGGGCAATTTAAAATTCCTGGAAACTACCAGGGGCAATGGATTCATGTGAAAGCCTATACCAGGTGGATGCTCAATTTTGATTCCTCATTTTTATATAATAAAGACCTTCGAATTCTTACAGGCAGTAGGGATTCCGTGTCAATCAATCAAATAAAACCTAAACTCTCCTTTTTCCCCGAAGGAGGAGATTTAATTGCCGGAGTTAATAACAAGGTTGCTTTTAAAGCCACTGATCAATATGGAAGGCCGGTAAAAATAAAAGGCGAAATAAGAAACGATAGCGGTGAAGTTATTGATCAGTTGAAAGTGATTCATGATGGCATGGGATATTTTTATCTCATTCCTAAAGAAGGAGAAAAATTGATTGCTTATTGGCAGGATGGAAAAGGTGTTCAGCATAAAACAGAATTACCACAGGTAGTAAATTCCGGCGTTTCAATGCAATTGTCGGTTACAGGAAACACGAGAAATTTTTTAGTCAATGTTTCCCCCAAATCTATCGCTACAGTTAAAGCAATACACATTGTGGGAACAGAATACCAACAGCCGGTTTTTGATATTACCAAAGAAATAAATAAAGGACTTGCGGGAGGAGTCATCGCAACCCAAAAACTGCCAACAGGTATTTTAACGATTACTGTTTTTGATAATGACTGGAAGCCATTGACAGAGCGGATTACTTTTATAAATAACGGTGAGTATGATTTTCATCCTTCACTGAATGTAAAAAAACTGGGATTGCAGAAACATGGCAAAAATGAATTTGAGGTTGAAGTTCCTGATAGTCTTTATGCTAATTTATCAATCGCTGTAACAGATGGTGCGATCGCAGCTGATAAAAGTAACAACATAATTTCCGATCTTTTGTTAACCGGAGAATTAAGGGGAAAGTTAATGATCCCGTTTATTACTTTCAGAATGATAGCGATTCATTGATGCAACAATTGGATCTTGTAATGCTTACGAATGGTTGGCGACGAATTGATTGGCAAAAACTGGTTACAGGCGAATTTCCGGAAATCAAATATCCTCGTGATACCAGCTATCTATCTGTATCAGGAAAAATTTCAGGTGCTTCGCCAAGGCAACTAAAATCGTTCAGAGATATAACCTTAATAGTAAATACCAGGGATTCAAGAAAACAATTATTTACACTTCCTGTGAAGGCCGACGGAAGTTTTAATGATTCTTCATTGATCATTTTTGATACGACAAAAATATATTACCAGTTAGCAAGCTATGAACTTGATAATGTAAAAGTTGAGTTTGCAAAGGAAAAGTCATTACCATTTTTAAACAAGACAAAAGCTTCAGGAATTGATTTTAATTATGCTGCAGATACTTCCGGCAACGATTATCAAACAAATCTGAATGATTCTGTACAAAATCAAATAGAACATTTTAAAGGAAAGGTTTTGACTACAGTTAAGATAAAACCGCGACTAGCTATTGATAAAATGGACGAAAAATATACTAAGGGGCCCTTTAGCGGTTTTGATGCCAGGCAAATTGATGTGCAAGATGATCCTTTTGCAAAAACGTCTACGGATGTTTTCCACTATCTCCAGGGAAAAATAGCAGGGATGAGAGTTGATTTTGATGGTTATCCTCCACACTTTTTATGGCATGGTGACGGGGTGGGAATATTTTTAAATGAGCAACCTGCTACACCCGATGAACTAACTACTATTCCACTTTCCGATGTTGCCTATATAAAATACTTTTGGCCACCCTTTGTTTTATCACGTGCACAGGGAGGAGTAATTGCCATTTATACCCGTAAAGGCACTGATATAAAAGGTTTATCCAATAATATAGTAAGCGGTTATACTTTAACCAGGGAATGACGGCAGCCCAGGCGGTGCGCAACTTCAACGACCGCGGCCGGTCGAACTCGATGGCCAGCATCAGGCCGCGCCAGCGCACGTCCTTGATGAACTCGAAGCGCTCCTTGAGCGCCAGCAGTCGTTCGCCCAAGAGGTTGCCCATGGCGGTGGCGTTGGCCAGGAGGTCCTCATCGTCGATGACTGAAAGCGTCGCCAGGCCCGCGGTCATGGCGAAGTTCGACTTCCCGAAGGTGGAGGACTGCACCACCGCCCGGTCGAGGGAAGCAAACGTCTTGTCGTAGATCGCCCTCTTCATCAGCACGGCAGCCGCAGGCACATAGCCGCCGGACAGTGATTTCGACAGCACCACCATGTCCAGCTCGGCGCCCTGATCGTGATGGACGGCGAGGAACTTGCCCGTCCGCCCCATGCCGCACTGCACTTCATCAGCGATCAGCAACGCACCGTGGCGGTGGCACAGGCGGGTCGCCTCGGCGAGATAGCCGTCGGGGGAAATGTTGACGCCCTTGCCCTGCACCGGTTCGACGAAAAAGGCGGCCACATCGCCCTCGCCAAGTGCCTCATCGAGCGCCTGGGCATCGCCGAAGCGAACCTCGCGGCTGTCGACGAGGGGCCGAAGCCTTCGCGGAACACCTCGGAACCATTCAGCGCCAGGGCGCCGGTGGTGAGGCCGTGAAAGGCGTGCGAGGCATAAAGGATGCGCGAGCGCCCGGTCGCCCGGCGGGCGAACTCATGGCCGCCTCGTTGCCTTCGGCACCGGTCGAGCAGAAATACACGAAGTCGAGGCCGAGGGCGGTGCGCTTTTTGAGCTCGCGCGCCAGCACCCCACACAGGACGGGGGCCTCCATCTGCACCAGTGACGACATGTCGGCATTCATGAAATCGATCAGCGCCTGCTCGACCACGGGATGATTACGCCCGACGTTGAAGACGCCATAGCCGGCAAGCATGTCGAGATATTGGCGGCCGTCGGTATCATAGAGATAGGGACCCTGGGACGCACATAGGTGCGGTCGAAGCCGATGATCTTCAGGGCCCTGGCAAATCGCGGGTTGACATGGGCATCGTACAGGCCAAATGCCATGTCTTGATGATCGCGCATCACCTTGTTGAAATCAAACGGCATTCTGTCCCCTTCACGCACCTGTCAAGGTGCCTCCGCAGGATGTCTGCATGCGGCCTTGCAAGCCACAAAGTAAAGCAAATTCGGTTGCCGGGGAATTGCGCAGACGATGATGACATGTTGTCGCTGCATCGGGCGTCACATTGCCGCCTATTGAACGTATATCGGGCTGATATATATCGGTTCGAAACAAAACGGGGTCGGCGGCATGAATGTCAAAACGCTGTGTCTGGGTATCCTCACCTTCCATGAGGCTTCCGGCTACGAGATCAAGAAGATGATCGAGGAAGGCATGTTCAGCCACTTCATCGACGCCGGCTACGGCTCGATCTATCCCGCCCTCACCCAGATGCTGGCGGATGATCTGGTCACCGTCAGGGCCGAGGAACAGACCGGGCGACCGGACAAAAGGTGTATGCCATTACCGCGCAGGGCCGCGAGGCGCTGGGCGAGGCGCTGCTGGTCATGCCGGCCCACGACAAGTTCAAGTCGGAGTTCCTGTTCCAGATGCTGCTGGGCGGCCACATCGACAGCCGCCACATCGCCCAGGTCTACGATGCCCAGCTTCACCGTCTCGAAGACGAACTGCAGCGGGCCGAAGCGTGTTCGCAAGGTGCAGCGGACCATCCCGGCATGCGCTTCGTCAACGGTTATGGCCGCGCCGTGCTGGCAGCGGCGGTCAAGTACATGCGGGACGTGCGGAGCAAGACAGTAACCGACGCGACCGGCCGTCAGGCGGCCGAGTAGGCGCAGGGCAGGCAAGTAAAGGGAAGTTCAGCCATGCGGCGCTCGTATATCTGGGCCGGACTGTTCGGCATCGCGGTGGCGGCTGGCTGGGCTCGGGCTATGTCATCCCCTCGCCCGCCACGTCCAGCATGGCTGAAAGCACGACGGCGGCCGATCAACCGTTCGCCGTCCAAGTGAAGACATTCAAGGCGCGCGACCGCGAGGCCCGGGTGACGGTGCGCGGCTATACCGAAGCCTCGCGCCAGGTGGCGGTGCGCGCCCGCACCAAGGGACTGATCGTTGCCTCACCGTTCGCCCAGGGCGACAGCGTCAAGCAGGGCGACGTCTTGTGCCGGCTCGACATGGGGGCGCGCAAGACGCAACTCGCCCAGACCGAGGCGGCGCTCGCCAGCGCCAGCCGCGACTACGAGGCGACCCGCAAGCTGGCGGTGAAGGATTTCGTCTCCGCGAGCAAGCTGGCGTCCGATCGGGCCCGCCTCGACCTGGCCGCCACCGAGCGCGAGCAGATGCTGCACGACATCGGCTATACCCGCATCACCGCCCCCGTCGACGGCGTCCTGAGTATCCAAGCCGGCCGAGGCGGGCGGATATCTGCAGGTCGGCGATGTGTGCGCCACCGTGTCGGTACTCGATCCGATCAACGTCGTGGTGCAGGCCGGCGAGCGCGACATCTCCGCCATCCACACCGGCATGCAGGCCAGCGCTCGCCTCGCCACCGGCGAGACGGTGAGCGGCACCATGAGCTTCATCTCGGCACCGGCGGCCGATCTCGCCACCCGCACGTTTCGAGTGGAGATGCAGGTCGCCAATCCCGACCGCAAGCTGCGCGAGGGGGTGACCGCCGAACTGAGCGTTGCGCTGCCGCCGGTGAAGGCCCACTGCTGCCGCCTTCGGCGTTGACGCTCGATGACGCCGGCAATTCGGGGTACGCATCATCGCCCCAGGCAACAAGGCGCAGTTCGTGCCGGTGAATGTCCTCTCCCAGGAGCGCCAGGGGACCTGGGTCACCGGCCTGCCCGAAACCGTCACGGTGATCACCGTCGGCCAGGACTATGTGATCGACGGCCAGACGGTCGAGCCCCGCCCGAGATCGCGGGGGCTGGCTGATGCAGGGGATGCTCGATGCCATATTGCGCCGGCCGCGCGCCGTCCTGGTGCTGATGCTCGCCATGATCATCGGCGGCATCTGGAGCTATATCGCCATCCCCAAGGAGTCCGACCCCGACATCGAGGTGCCGCGTCTGTATATCTCCATTCCGCTGGCCGGCATCTCGCCGGAGGACGCAGAGCGCCTGCTCGCCAAGCCGGTGGAGGAGAAGCTGCGCGGCCTCGACGGCGTCAAGGAGATGACCTCGATTGCCTCCGAAGGCCATGCCGGCATCCTGGTGCAGTTCCTCACCGGCACCGACCTCGACAAGGCGACCGCCGACGTGCGCACCAAGGTCGACGAGGCCAAGGCGCAGTTGCCCGCCGAAGCCGACCCGCCGACCGTCAACGAGGTCAATTCAGCCTGCAGCCCACCCTGGTCATCGCGCTGTCGGGAAACGTGCCCGAGCGCACCCTGTTTGACCGGGCGCGGGCGTTGCAGGACGCCATCGAGACGGTTCCGAGCGTCCTGGAGGCGCGCCTCACCGGCCAGCGCGACGAACTCCTGGAAGTCATCATCGACAAGCAGAAGCTTCGAATCCTACGGCGTGTCGCAGGCCGAACTGCTCACCGCGTGCAGCGCAACAACCGCCTGGTGGCGGCGGGTGCCGTGGATAGCGGCAACGGCCGCTTCACCCTGAAGGTGCCCGGCACTTCAACACCGCCGCCGACGTCATGTCGCTGCCGGTGAAGGTCAAGGGCAACACGGTGGTGACGCTGAAGGACGTCGCCCAGATCCGCCGCTCGTTCAAGGACGGCACCCGCTATGCGCTGTTCAACGGCGACCCGGCCATCACCTCGAAGTGGTCAAGCGCCTCGGCACCAACATCCTGGAAAACAACGACGCGGTGAAGGCCGTGGTGGCCGAGACCATCAAGGGCTGGCCGTCAGCGGTGCATGTGGACTTCGCCCTCGACAAGTCGCGGCTCATCGGCGACATCCTCGGCCTCGCTGCAGAATTCCATCATGCTGGCCGTGGTGCTGGTGATCATGCTGGTGGTGGCGGCGCTGGGGTTGCGCTCGGGGCTGATGGTGGGCCTCGCCATCCCCTCGTCCTTCATGGTGGGTTTTCTGCTGATCGCCCTCATGGGCATACCGTCAACATGATGGTGCTGTTCGGCCTGGTGCTGACGGTTGGCATGCTGGTCGACGGGGCGATCGTCTGGTCGAGTTCGCCGACCGCAAGATGGCCGAGGGCGCTGCATCGCCGCGAAGCCTATATCGCCGCCAAGCGCATGTTCTGGCCGATCTTCTCCTCGACCATGACGACGCTCGCGGCCTTCCTGCCGATGCTGCTGTGGCCCGGCGTGGCGGGCGAGTTCATGAGCTATCTGCCGATGATGGTGATCATCGTGCTGTCGGCATCGCTGTTGACGGCGATGGTGTTCCTGCCCTGTGGTCGGCCTCGCTAATCGGCAAGTGCGATCCTGAGAACAAGGCGATGTTCGAGCGTCTCGGCCAGGACGAGACCATGGACTACACCAAACTCACCGGCTTCATGGGGCTGTATCTCGGTGTCTTGGGACGGGCGATCCGCTATCCGCTGCTGGTCATCCTGGCGGTGGGAGGCCTCGTCGGCGGCATCGTCTATACCTAC
>CAWFBO010000015.1:0-94776 GCA_963814075.1 uncultured Chitinophagaceae bacterium
AGTTTAAAGGGTTTTGAATTTCGTGAGCGATACCTGCAGTGACTTCTCCAAGAGAAGCCATTTTCTCTGATTGGATCAGTTGTTTTTGGGTTGACTGTAAATTTTCGAGCGATTGCTTTAATTCCGAAGTGCGTTCTTCAACCTGCTTTTCCAGTAATTCTTTTTGAGAGGATAATATTAATTGTTTTTCTTTCTCCTGGTTTATGGCTTTTTGGGACAGTTCACTGATCTCAATTAATTTGACCTGCAGGCTTTGATTGGCAAAGGCAAAATCCAGCGCAAGAATCAATGACACGGAAGCGGGCAGGCTTAAAATAAATATCACGTAAACGATGATTTTAGAAAGACGCTGACCCTCTAAGAAAGTGTTTCCTTCATGGGGACCTGGGAGAATGAAAAGAATAAAACAAACAATGGCAATGATACCACCAATGGCGATGATCAGGGCACCCCTCCTATGTTTGGATATTGAGGTAATGGCAATGCGGATAATGTTCAGGTAAATCAGGAGATGGACGATAGATCCTACTCGCCATCCCCAGGCATAAACAGAAACATTCAAAACGATTGCTGCTACCTGCAGAATGATTATAAGCCGGTAGCTAAAATCCGGCTTTCGTTCCAAGAGGTAGTAGATGGCGGTAAGGAGGGCCACGTCACTTAAGTACAAAAGCAGTAGGGCCACATTTCCATCATAAAATTTATCTGCAACAGTGTGATTGTAGATAAAAAAAACAAGTTGCACTATAAATGCGGTGATAGAGGCACATGCGAAAACTCCGAAAAATAGATTTGCTTTTTGCTTTGGATAAACAACATAGAATGCCATATGCAGAATCATCATCATTAACAAAATGCCAAATGGTACCAGTTGAAGAAATTCAATGAGTGTAATTTTGCTTCGGTAGAATTCAATGGCGCTGTTTGAATCCATCACCTTTATCCATAATAAGGGATTTGAATTTCCAAATTCTGTAGTGTAAAAAATGTTGGGCTGAAGCTGATATCTAATCGCCAGAACATGATTACCATTTGTCATTTTCGGGAGCCCGAGTGGTTCCGATAAAGGATCGTAAGCTTTGACATCTGCGGTGTGTTCACTGATCGTGCCAAATTTATAGATCAAACTATCATCGAGGTAAATTTCTGATGCACCCGATTGCTGGATGAGCATAGACAACATTTGACGGCTGGAATTACCGGAGTGTAGATGTAACCGCAGCCAGCAAACACCGGATTTAGGAATTTCGGGCAGTCTATGAATATCTTCGGTCGGATCAATAGTTTGCCATGAACTGTCATTATAATCATTCTTCGCCCAATTCAGGCTGTCGCCGGACCGGAATTTCCAATATTGGTTCAATATTTCGCCTTCAGCCGGAATATTATCCAAATCAACCATATTAGCGATCGTACTTTGCGAAAAACAATGAAAAACATTCAGAAAAGTAAACAGGAAAAGCCATTGTAACATTTTCATAAATTATTTCATTTAGAGATTTCAATTAACGGGTAAAAAGACAATAAATTCACAACCCTTTCCTTCCTTCGTCACCACTTTTATCTCCCCGCCATGCGCCTTCACTATATCATAACTCAAACTCAAACCCAATCCTGTTCCGCTTCCCGTTGGTTTAGTGGTAAAGAATGGTTGAAATATTTTTTCTTTTATTTTTTCTGGAATACCACTACCGTTGTCCTTAACGGTTATGGTTACACGATCTCCGTCTTTTTTTGTACTTACCAAAACTGTTGGCTCGTATGAATCAGGATTTTTCCTTTTTTGTTCGTTTACTGCGTAAAAGGCATTATTGTAAAGATTTAAAAGCAATCTACCTATATCCTGTGGAATGATATTTATTTTTCCAACTGTTTCATCAAAATCGGTTTTGATCCCGATAGCTATCGGGACTGCATTAAAAGATTTGTCTTTTGCACGCAATCCATGATACGCTAATCTTAAATATTCATCAGCCAGTTTATTTATGTCTGTTGATTCTTTAATGCCCGTACTTGCTTTTGAGTGTTCCAACATGCCCTTTACAATGGCATCTGCACGTTTGCCATGATGATTGATTTTTTCCTCGTTTGATTCAATATCATCAGCAATAATTTTTGCGTCATCATAATTGCCTTTACCAATTTCTTCTTTTAACTCAGCAATCATTTCCTGATTGACTTCAGAGAAATTATTCACGAAGTTTAAAGGGTTTTGAATTTCATGTGCAATACCTGCAGTCAACTCTCCGAGCGACGCCATTTTTTCGGATTGGATTAACTGTCTTTGCGCGGCTTTCAGATCTTCTTTTTCTTTAGCCGCTTCTTCCTCTGCCTTTTTAATGGTAAAAAATGCATAGCTACCTATAGCTGCACAGAGCAAAGGATATCCTGCCACGGTATTCCATCGTTGCGCATCTACCAGTCTCTCTGGAACCACTATTCCTGAAATTTCATAAAAATTTTCAATTACAAAAACTCCCACGAAACATAATGCCGTAACCGTTACAAATAAAATGATATACTTTTTTTCAGCAGGAGAAAAAAGGAAAAATTGTAAAAAAATAATAAATGGCAGAAACGTAAAATTTAAACTTTCCAATGTGAAAATGACAGCATAAATCGTAACAAAAAAAATGGCAGTACCGCTAAACCAGGCACTTGCAAAAATTCGCCATCCTTTATAATTGAAAAAAAGAACTAAACCGATCATCACAAAATGTGCAAACTGAATTAATGCCACGGGAGCTTGCTTGTAATAAATAGAAAGGATAATATTTTGAATAATAAAAAAGCAAATAATCAGGGCCAGTGAGTTTGTAAAGCGTATATGTTTATTAGCGGTTATATTCTTTTGCTTTTCTGTGCCTGTATTTACAAGATATTTGAACCAATTCATAGCTTCCATATTGTATTTATATAATCGGCAATTGAATAATAAACTCCGTTCCTTCTCCCTCCTTACTTTCCACTTTTATCTCCCCGCCGTGGGCTTTAATAATATCGTAACTCAAGCTCAACCCTAATCCCGTTCCTTGTCCTGTTGGTTTGGTAGTAAAGAATGGTTGGAAGATTTTGTCCTTGATTGCTATGGGAATTCCGCCGCCATTGTCACTAACGGTTATGATAACACTATTTACGGCCTTCTTTGTGCTGATTGCCACTGCCGGCTCATACTCTTTGCCTTTTGCCTCTTGTCTTTTGCTTACTGCATCGGGAAATATTCACCACAAAGCGTCGATATCTTGATGTCTGCCGACTCCATTTGCATTCACCTTTTCCTAAAATCATATTTCCTTATTAAAAATATGTAATTATTTTCATTTGTACCTTTTTAGAAATTTGCGAAAAGTCAGGACAGCGGGCCTTTTATTATTGCAACTTTCTATGAATAGCTGCGGTGATTGAGACTGTTGCAGTAAACAAACAAAATAGAGGAGTTTGTATTTTGCCTGCAGCCATAGACGTGCAGTCAGGAGTTGTGATTTCAGTGGAAAGATTTTATGGAAAGAGAGAAAGTTATTTATCCCGGTTCCTGTCTTCTATGACAGGTTTCCTGAGAGGAGACAGGGCCATTGTAGTGAAAGCAGGAATCAGGTCAGAACGCGTACCAAATCGTTTAACCATAAACGTTACATCAACAACAAACAATCAATATCCAATCGCCATTCCGTCTTTTCGCGGATCGGAAGCTCCGTGATAAACGTGTTGATCCTCGTCAAATTTGATACATTGATAGCCGCCAAAATTTCCCGGCGTGCCGGCAGCAACGCCATATCCCATCTGTAATAGGGCACGAATCGTTTGTTCGGAAAAACCTGATTCAAGATAAATGGTTCCGACACCTTTGGCTGTATCGCCCGTAGGTGTGGAAGATCCTTCGTGATCAATCCGCGGGGCGTCGCCGGCTTCCTGGATGTTCATTCCGAAATCGATCATGTTCATCAAAACTTCTACCTGCCCTTCGGGTTGAAAACTACCGCCCATCACACCAAAACTCATATAAGGCTTATCGTCTTTGGTTACAAACGCGGGAATGATGGTATGAAAAGGCCGCTTGTGCGGCGCATACACATTGTTGGCACCTTCTTTAAGAGAAAATAAATAACCACGATTCTGTAAGAAAAATCCAAGACTATCCGGCACCATTCCCGAACCAAAGGCGGCGAAGTTGCTTTGTATTAATGAAACCATATTTCCTTCATCATCAGCAACGGTCAGATAAACCGTTTCGCCTCCGTTCAATGCTTTATCATCGCCGGGATAAACCGCCGGCAAAGGTTTTTGCAGATCAATCAGTTTGGCTCTTTCATCTCCGTACTTTTTGGAGATCAGTTCGGCAACAGGAATTTTTGCAAAATCAGGATCGGCATAATATTTCGCCCGGTCTTCATAAGCAAGCCTTTTTGCTTCGGTAAAAAGATGAATGTGTTCGGCGCTTCCAAATTCCATTTTACTGAAATCAAAATGTTCCAAAATGTTCAACATTTCCAAAACGGTAATGCCCTGCCCGTTCGGTGGCAATTCCCATACCCGGTAACCGCGGTAAGTGGTTGACACCGGCTCTACCCATTGTGAAGTGTGATCCGCCAGGTCTTTATAGCTGAGGTATCCGCCGTTCTTTTTCATGAAGGCATCAATTGTTTTTGCGATTTCACCTTTATAAAAAACATCCCTTCCACCTTTTGCGATTTTTTCAAGAGAATTGGCCAAAAAAGGATTTTTAAAAACGTCTCCTCTTTTTGGCGCTGAACCATTGGGCATAAAAACTTCCTTTACATTGGGATTGTTTCCATACAATTCATTTAGGTGTGCATATTCAAAAGCCGCTTCATCTTCCACCGGAAAACCATGGCGGGCATAATTGATCGCATACGATAGGATATCCGTCATAGGTAATTTTCCAAACTTTCCATGCAATTGATACCAGCCATCTACGCAACCGGGAACCGAAACCGGCAATGGCCCGCTGAAAGGAATTTGCTGAGCACCGTTCTTTTTAAGCATTGCTAATGTCAGATTGTACGGCGATCTTCCCGATGCATTGAGTCCATATAATTTTTTTGTTTTGGCATCATAAACAATCGCAAAAAGATCACCCCCAATGCCATTCATTTCCGGATCGGTAACACCCAAAACCGCGTTGGCCGCAATCGCCGCATCCACGGCCGTTCCTCCTTTTTTTAAAACGTCTATCGCCGCCTCACTTGCCAGCGGATGACTTGTGCAAGCCATTCCGTGTTGTGCCATTACCACGGAACGGGTAGCAAATGTGCGGCCTGTGAGCCTGTCCTGTGCCTGTATAGAAATGAAAGATGAAAAAATAAAAAACAGTAAAAAGGAAAATAAATGCTTCATCGGAAATGGTTTTGGAAAGAAAAAGATGTCCTAAGTTAAGCAGAGAAAACAGTAAAGCAACAAATTCGTTAGAATTCTGTTTTGCAAACAAAAAAACCGGCAATTTTCATTACCGGTTTTCAATATCATTATATTAAAAATTTATTTCGATTGCACCAACTTCGCTTTTGGCGCTTTCTTTTTTTCTGCTTTCATACGTGCTGTTCCCAAAGGACGATCTTTTGCAAACTCGATTAATATTGGCGCTGCCACAAAAATAGAAGAATAAGTTCCTGTGATAACACCTATCAACATAGCAAAAAGAAAATCCACGGGTTACTTCACCACCAAAAATAAACAGTGCAAGCAAAGTGAGGAACACCGTTGCGGACGTCATAATCGTTCTGCTCAATGTATCGTTGATAGCGCGGTTGATAATGGTTTCTTTGGATGCATCTTTCATATTGTGACTGTCTTCACGTATCCTGTCAAATACAATTACCGTATCATTCATCGAGAATCCGACGACCGTCAGAATCGCTGCAATAAAATGCTGGTCGATCTGCAACGGGAACGGAACAATATTTTTAAAGAACGAGAATACCGCCAGCGCCACAAACACGTCATGCAACAAGGCTATGATCGTCCCGACCGAATACCTCCAATCCCGGAAACGCAGGAATATATAAACAATGATGGCGAAGATCGCGAAGATCACCGCCTTGATAGCGCCTCTTTCCAAATCTTTCGAAATCACCGGTTGCACTACCTGGTGGCCCTGGATATTATTTTTTGCAAATTCAGGTTCGGTAAGGTTTGCAGGTAATTGAGATTTTAATCCCTGGAATAATCTTGATTCAACAATACTGTCCGCATCATTAATTCCTATCATATAGGAAGTAGTGATCTCAAGATGTTTCTCATCACCCACTGTTTTGATAACAGGATAATCGCCATCAAAAGCTGAATGCAAAGGATTGCGGATAGAATCGATATTTACGTTATGCGCAAATTGAACCGTATAACTTCTTCCTCCTTTAAACTCAACTCCCTTTTCAAAACCATTGAAAAAATGAACCAATTCCGAAAATCAAAACCACGATAGAAATTCCGTAAGCCACTCTTCTGTATTCAATGAATTTATAAGCTGGCGTGCTGGAATATCTTTTTTGAAAATGCGGTAAAATAATTGAAATGCCTTTCTTTGTTCATCCAGAAGTCAGTTACCAATCGGGATATTAGAATTCCGCAGAACAGTGAAAGGGAGATACCTAACATTTGCGTAGTGGCAAATCCCAAGTACAGGACCTAATCCAAAATAAAATAAGATGGCAGCAGTTAAAAACACAGTAACGTGAGCATCGATAACAGGCGCGTAAGAACGTTTGTAACCATCTTTTACGGCCTGCTGGTGGCTCTTTCCCCGTGCAAGCTCTTCTTTAATTCTTTCAAAAATAATTACGTTGGTATCTACCGCCATACCAATGGTAAGCACCAAACCGGCAATACCGGCTGCGGTTAAAGTAGCTCCCAATGCGCTCAAAATACCAATGGTAAAAAGAAGGTTCAATATCAATGCAATGTTGGCGATCCAACCTGCGGTATTATAGTAAACCAACATTAAAATGAAAATTACAATAAATGAAATGATGAAGGCCATCATTCCTCCGTGAACTGCGGCCTGGCCAAGTGTGGGCCCTACAATTTGTTCCTGAACGATTTTTGCCGGCGCATCAATTTTACCAATTCTTAAAATACTGGCAAGATCCTGTGCCTGCTGAACCGTAAAGTTTCCGCTGATCTCAGAATTTCCTCCTTCAATCGGGCCGTTTACATTCGGCGCGCTATAAACAATATCATCCAACACAATGGCGATTGGCCTGTTCACATTATCGGTCGTCATTTTCGCCCAAATACGGCTGCCTGTTGGTGTCATTGTCATCTTGATCGCCGGCCTTCCGTGTTCATCATAGTCAGCTCTTGAATCTTCAACGCCCTCTCCTTCCAGTTTTGCTTTATCAGTTCCGGGAATTGTTTTTATCGCATATAATTCAAAATATCTCTGGCCTGATTTTTCATTTTTTTGTTCAAGGCCATAAAGGAATTTGATGTTGGGAGGAAAGTTATTTCTCACCACATCCATATTAAGATATTTATTGGCCAAAGAAGTATCTTTTGCTTCAACAGTAGCTATAGACAGAATAATATTGCGGTTTCCATCACTTCCTGTCTGTGGCGGAATAAAATGGATCACACTTCCCAGCGGATGTTGCATTAGCCAAAAGCCTTGCAGAATCAGCAGCAGATTGAGCAGAAGTTTTTGTAGTATCAGAAACACCGCTCAGGTAATCAGCCAACGCTTTATCAGCATCATCAATATTTTTTCCTATTTCACCGATATTATAAACTTCCCAGAACTGAAGATGAGCAGAAGCCTGCAACAGGTTTCTTACTCTTTCAGCATTCTGTACACCGGCCAGTTCCACATTGATAATTCCTTTGTTGGCATCAAGATTAATAGAAGGAGACGCCACACCAAACTGGTCAATACGTTTTAAAAGCACCTTGTAAGTTTGGTTGATCGCTGTTTTTGCAGTTGCCTGCAACTGATCTAAAACTGACTGGTCGTTATCGGTAATTTTGATGCTTTTTCCTGCCCCGGCAAAAATGCTTGAAAGGTTTACTCCCGGGTTTTGTTGTTTGAAAGCTTGCCCGAATAAAGTGATAAAATCCTCATCACTGGTAACCTTTTGTGCGTCGGCGGTAGCCAAAGCCTGCAAAAGCCGCGGGTCTTTAGGATTATTACTTAAAGATTTCAGCAATCCGTCAAGGCTCACATTCAGCGTAACAGCCATCCCGCCCTGCAGGTCAAGGCCAAGGCTCAGTTCATTTTCTTTTGATTTCTGGTAGGTAGTTCCTAGCAAAGGATAGATCTTATCATCCCTGGTGCTGTCGAGATAATGATGAAAAGTTGCCTGCACAAGTTGATCTTTTTCATCACCGGAGATACCCGGATGGCTCCGGTTTACAAATTGTATGGCCTTTGCCTTCATTTTATTCTCATGGCTGTTAACTACCCATGTAAAAGAAAGCTGATACACAGAAATGAGAATAAGCATTATGGCAAAAAACCACACTAAACCTTTCAGTTTCATAACTTGATTTAATTTTTAGAAGGTCGCAAAGATAGGGGTTTGATATGAAAATTTTTAAGGAGATCAGCCGTATTTTAAGTGTGTTCAAAAAAACTAAAAATTACGAGATTGATTTATAACTGTTTCCCGAATCAATTTTTACGTTAAAATTTATTTATAACAACCTAATATGTGCAATCAAACTACTCAAATGAACAAACTTAGTTTAAAACTTCATTTAGCTTTTGCGTGAGCTTTTCCCCGAAAACATTTTTGGCAATGATCACTCCGTCTTTATCTACCAAAATATTGGAAGGAATTGCTTTTATGCCATATTCATCGGAAGTAGCATTCTGCCAGCCCTGCAGATCAGAAACCTGGTGCCAGTCCAAATGATCGTCAGTAATTGCTTTTACCCAACGGTCTTTTTTAGTATCGTAAGAAACGCCTAGAATCGTAAAATCTTTATCTTTATACTGGTTGTAGGCAGCTACCACATTGGGGTTTTCTCTCCGGCAGGGCCGCACCAACTTGCCCAAAAATCGATCAGCACATATTTGCCTTTTAAGGAAGACAAACTTAGCTGAGTACTGTCTGGTGTATATTGTGTGAAATCGGGAGCCGGCTTTCCTACGGCCACTTTTTCATAAGTATCCAACATTTTTTTGATCTCTTTGCCTTTCAAAGAATTCTTTATCAGAAGCATCCAAAGCATCGTACACGGGTTCAACCTCACTTGCATCTGCGTAATAAGAATAGTTTTCGAGAATGGCCATAGCACCACGCATTGATTTTGGATTTTCCTTTACAAAAGAGGATACAATTTTTCTTTTAGCAGCCAGTATCGCAAAATCCACCTGGTCGAGGCTGTCCATTACTTTACGGTTTTTATTTTTATAAGCCTCTTCATAAATTTTGCTGTCAGCGGCTTCCCATTTGGTAATGGGTTTCATTCTTTCTTTTAATAATTTATCATCCGAATTCACAACCGATCCTTTTACACTTAATAATTTTAAAGAATCTCCGCGCCCAAGAATCTCCATCGTACCGGGCTCCACGTAAAAGGTAAAATAATCCTTGTGCCTTGATGGCATGGTAAGCGAAGCAAAATAAGGAGAAGAAACAAAACCGTTAAATTGAAACTTTCCATTTTTAATAAAGCTGAATCTTTGAAAGTCTCGCCTTGTTTATAAATATTTAAAAAGATCGTTCCGCTTTTTATTTTTTCCAGGTTTCCATTAATAACAAATGCTGAATCCTGTGCCTTTGATTTGAAGGCATAAAAATAACAAAGCAGAAAGAATCGCATATCAATTTTTTCATATAATAATGGTTTTCGCCAAAGTTAAGCGTATTTGCAAAATAGTGTTTGCCACTTATAAAAATGCCAACCGCCAAGATAAAAATCCTTGTTATTTATTGCTTTACTAATTTGCTTTTAGTTGTTTCAACGAATTTCCCTGGTGCAGTAAATCGATAAAAAGGATGAATTCCTATTTTGTATTAGCCCCGGCGAATAAAACAATACCTATTTATCTTCTTTATGATTAAATTAAGCAATCACACTGAAGTTTTATATCTAAACAAAAAACAATAATTACTTTTATTCTTTCTATAACTGAAACGTATGCGCAATATGAAATTTAATTTCCTTGCATTTGGCTTATTATTTTCTTACTCCGGCAGATTCTAAACGCACAAAGCAATTCCGTAAAACAAACAGCACTTACACAATTTAAACTTCAATCTTCATCGGTAGTTCCTGAAACAGGAAAAGAACTTTCATCTTCTTCGTACAATTCAAATGTATATTGGTTTCCGGTAAAAGTTCCTTCAACCGTTCTTACAGGCTTGGTGGCCAATAAAGTGTATCCCGATCCTTATATCGGAATGAACAATATGCTCATTCCTGATGCTTCTGATTCTTTCAATCATCAATACAATCTGGAGCAATATAGTTATCTTCCTAATGATCCGAATCCCTGGAAAAAACCCTATTGGTATCGAACTACATTTAAGGTTCCCGCAGCGATAAGGGAAAGCATTTTCAATTAATTTTTAAAGGAATTAATTACCGCGCTGAGGTTTGGGTGAATGGAAAAGAGATTGCCGATTCATCGAAATGGCCGGCATGTTTGCGCAATATAGTCTTGATGTAAGCAATGTCATTAAAAGCAGGAGAAACAAATGTTCTTGCAGTAAAAATTTATCCTTTGGATTATCCCGGATTGCCTTCTACACCACAATTAAAAGCCCTGGGAGATTTCTTTGCAAACGGCGGCCCGACGGGTGATATCGGAAAAAACGTGACGATGCTTTGTAGTGTCGGATGGGACTGGATGCCGGCAGTCCGCGACAGAAATATCGGAATCTGGCAACCGGTTTATTTGCGAACTTCCGGAGACGTGGTAATTCAAAATCCTCATATAAAAACTGATTTGCCTAACCTTCCGGATACCACCATAGCCAATCTTTCTTTGGATCTTTCTTTAAAAAATTACAGCAACAACACACAAAACGGGAATTTAAAAATTACGGTTAGTCCCGAAAATTTTAGAGGAAAAACATTTTCTTTACAATCAAAAAATAACTGTCAGTTCCAATGATTCTGCTGACGTTCATTTAACTTCTCAAAACGTAAAAAATTTGCTATTCAAAATCCACATTTGTGGTGGCCTAACGGTTATGGTCAACCGAATTTATACCGCATCCGCTTGCAATATCAAAATGGCAATCAAATTTCAGATGACACTTCTTTTGTTTTTGGAATTCGTACGGTGAGTTCGAAAGTAGAAATGGTGAACGGTTGGGCAAGAAGAGATTTTTATGTGAACGGCGAAAGGATTCATCTGGATGGTGGTGCATGGGTTCCGGATATGATGCTGAACAGGGATTCAACCCGCTATGATTATGAATTGCATTTGTGCAGAAATGCGAATATCAATCTCGTTCGAATCTGGGGCGGCGGCATCGCTCCTCCTGATATTTTCTTTGATATGGCCGATAAATATGGCTTGTTGGTGTGGCAGGATTTCTGGGTAACCGGCGACACACAAGGCGAATTCAAAGGTTCTCCCGACTGGCCATTGGAAGGAAATGTTTTTATCAGAAATATGGAAAGCACCATTTACAGGATCAGAAATCATCGCGAGCTTACTGCTTTGGACCGGGGGAAATGAAGGCCATGCAAGAAAAGAATTGTATGATGCGATGCGGAATGCAGTATCTACGATCGATGGAACCCGGCCTTTTATTCCAAGCTCATCGGGTTTTGCCAAATTGCCAAATGGCTGGAAAGGTTCATGGCCCGACGACCAGCCTTCCGGCGTTTACAGCGGCGGGCCTTATTCATGGCAGGATGCGGCTCACTATTATAAACTCGCTGATGCAGGCAGAGATTGGGTTTTTAAAGATGAAACCGGCATTCCGTCACAGCCGCCTTATGAGACTTTACCGGCAATTATCAATAACTTAGTTCCGGATTCTACTCTTGCCTTTTCCGTTAAATAATACATGGGGTTATCATGATGCATGTGTAGGAAATGGCCATTACGATACTTATTATAATGCAATGGCTGAGAGATATGGAACGCCAAAAAGCATGAAAGAATTTTCCGATAAAATGCAACTGGTAAATGCCAACGGATACCGTGGAATTTTTGAAGCTGCCGGCCATAAATTAAATGAGACAGGCGGCGTAATGTTGTGGAAATTAAATGCGGCACTTCCGAGTGTGATATGGCAGGTTTATGATTGGTATCTCAACCCAAACGCCGGCTATTATTTTATGAAAAGAGCCTGCGAGCCGGTGCATATTCAATTGAACCTGGATGATTCTGTTGTTGCTTTTGTTAATCGTTCTTATCAATCACAACAAAACCTGGCTGCGGATATAAAGGTGTACGATTTGAACAGCAAATTATTATTTAACCAAAACCAAAAAGTAAGTTTAAACACCTCTGAAGTAAAAGAATCTGTTTCGCTACAAAATCTCCTGGCAAAAGAACAGGGAATTTCATTTGTGGTTTTATCTCTGAAAAATTCAACAGGAAAAACCATTTCGCAGAATACATATTGGTTTGCCCCGGATCATAACTTTAAAGAATTAAATGAAATGCCTTCTTCAAAATTGGAAGCCAAAATTCTGAAAACCGAAAAGCTAAAAAGCGAAACCAGGTGGACATTTCAGGTTACTAACACAACCAACAAACTTGCCTTCTTTATTAATCCGCAGATCATTGAAAACGGTAAGGAAATCCTACCCTCCTTCTGGTCAGATAATTATTTTTCGTTGCCGGCAAACGGAAGCACAACCATCAGCGTAAGTGTTCCAAACACTGAGATCAATGGCGAAGGACCGAAACTGTCTTTGAGCGCATGGAATGTAGAACAAGAAATTATTTCCTTCTAAAAAAGGGGAAATAAAAAACTGGTTTATTTGTTTGTTTACTGAATGAATATTAGAAAACTCTTGCTAAATAAAAAAAAAGGTTGTCTTTTGTGAGACAACCTTTTTGTATGGTTGAATTAAAGGTTAAAAGGGATTTTTGAGAAAACAACTTGCATAACGAATTTACAAAATGAGTACAATTGTTTTCGTCAACTTATTGCAGGAAATATTATGTCAAAATGAATATCATTAACCTGAAATAGTTACCTGGTAAGCCTTTTAATCTATTTCAGTAATGACGCCCAATCGCTAATTGCACTCCATTTGCCAATTGAAATTTTTCTCTACTACTTTTTCGACTTAAGGTAATCGATGTAATAAACTACTTTCAGGCTTACTTCATTCGAGTGAGGACTTTGCAAGACCTGGTTAAAGTTTTTAAAGTAAGTGCGGTATTGAGTTTCATCCAAATAAACATCGCCACCTAACGCGTTTTTCCAGGAAAGGGTGATGCGGCTTCCGGGCAAGAAGTCCCAGGTATAAAACATATCTACATTAAATGTATTGAAGTTAAAATCATGGCCGGGCGAAAAGGCTTTTTCGGTCCAGTAACCATCTTCTTTCACATCATAAAAATGATGATAAATCACGTTGCTCCAATAATGCCGCATACGAATGGTAAAGTTCATCAACGGATTAATTGTATAGGCGGCACCTAAAATCGAATAATCTGTTTTCACGGTACGCTGACCTAAAATCGGCGCCGGAGTTACTCCCATATTCGTGTAGGCATAGCCGTAATTTGCCTGGTCTTTATCCAGGTGACCTTCGGCATTCATTTGAAAACGTTCATTGAATTTATAGGTTGCTCCAAGCGTAAATCCGTAATATGGATCATCTGGTAAAGAAGTAATACCACTTTCTGCGGTGTAATCAAGATATAATTTTTTGCGTGTATCGGTGCTTCCTGTTACATCCAAAAAATACTGCGCCGGCCGTTTTAATACGCTTCCGGGTGTGCGCAACTCAAAAAAATCATTTGACCAGAATGGCGATACCTGGAATGTAACCAGCACATTTGAAAAATCTTTCGTCAACAAAAAGGCTGTAGAATTGATCACAAAATTCTGCCACATAAAAGGCTTATACAAATATTGGTTGGTAGCCCCCAACGTATAACGTTGATTCAAAAAATGCTTTGTTGGTTTGTAGATGACATAACTCAGATTTCCCGTATAGTTAAACTGGTTATTATTATAAAGAAAGCCAAGATCGTTAGGATCGTAAGTGTCAGACATTGCGCCTGCAATAACCTGGTATTGAAACTTGCCGCTTACTTTCTGATACCGGATATCCGCTTTGTATCCATCATAATTAGCCACTTTCCCCCAAATGGTGCTGTAAATTCCATCTACAAAAAAATAATGTTGATTGCGTTTGTCAAATAAAGCCACGTCAAGCGCGGTAACATTTGCATTACGACTGTTCCCGTTTCTCAGAACATTCGTATTTGTAAGAGTGACAGACGAACGGTGTTTAAACGCCTGGTCAAGTACAATGATATTGTAATTGGTCAATGGTTCCGTTTCGAAGCGAATGGTGGTATCCGCAGATTTATCTAAAATCTCAGCGTTCATGTTGGAAGTGAGCGCGTTGAAGATGCCAATTCCCAGGTTCTTTTCTGTTCGTCCCGAAAATTTGGTTCCATTGATCAGCCTGGTTATCCCCGGGTTTTTCACGATCTCATAGTTGGTATCTGAAGCAGCTTTTGTTAATACATCATAAGAACCCGATGGCGCGGCCCCTATCCTCCTGGAATAAAAGATTCCCGCCTTGTTAAACAATTCCGTTCCTTCTGTAAAGAAAGGGCGGAAGTCTTCAAATTTTACATCAAAAGGGCTAAGGTTTAAAACTATATTGTCAGACTGCACCTGTGCAAAATCCGGAATTAAAGTGGCGTCAAGCGTAAAACTTTCATTGATCCCGTATTTAACATCCATACCGCCGCTTTTTAAAAATTCTGTTTGCCTGTTATTTCCTACGGGAGAAATATTAATACCTCCGGAAAGATAAGGCAGAAAAGAAAGCCTGATGGGCGGAGTAATATTTCGCAGCCCAACCCATTCTCCCCATTTGTTCATGGTGCCATCAATACGGGGATCGTCGGGGCTCCATGTTGAGATCTCATTTGTGGCTCTCCTGAATCGCGTAAACTGGATCCCCCATGTTTGTAAATCGCTTTTTGAAAAGCGGAGGGCGCTGAAAGGAATTTTCATTTCTGCGACCCATCCATTTTTTTTCATGCTCACTTTACTCTCCCACACAGCATCCCAGGTGTCATCTTCTATAGTGGAAATTTTGGCATCCTCCTGAACACCTGCTGCAGAAACTTTAAACAAAAAAGCGTTTTGCTTGTCGTCATACGTGTCGATTCCTACACTGAAAAAATCCACATCCTTTCCATCAATTTCATCACGGGCAGTCAATTGCCTTTTTATATTTGCCGGATCTTCGTGCATATAGGCCAACAGGTAAACAGCTGTATTATCGTAGGCAACTTTAACGTGTGTTTCATTTGCATCTTTGCCGAAAACCGGTGTAGAAGTTACGAATCCTTCAACATAAGGAATGCTTTTCCAGGCAGCGTCATCCGGATTTCCGTCAATTTTTACCGATTGAGTGATCTTAACAGCAGGAATTGTTTTTGTTTGCGAAAAAGCGGCAACGGAGCAACAGATAAATAGGTATGAACTAAGTAAGAGTTTACTCATAATGTTAGTTAACGCGGACAAAGATAATTTTTTTTCATAAAGAAAAAAATCGCTATATCTCTCGCTGAATATCAACTAAACATATTATAATATTTCTCTTCTTTTTACTTCTTTCCTGATTAGTAGCAATTCCCTTCCTGTTTGGCCACTTACTGAAGTATTTTCCTGGGCACGACGCATCAGGTAAGGAATCACATCTTGTATTGGCCCGAATGGAACATATTTACTCACATTGCAGCCTGCTTTGGCAAGATTGAAAGTGATATTATCGCTCATTCCGAACAATTGGGAAAAATGAATTCGCGGATCATTGTGTTGCAAGCCGGATTTTTCCATTAATTCTACGGTGTATAGATTACTAAATTCATTATGGGAACCGATAACTACGTGCATGCCGTTTTGCGGATTGACACAAAATTCCACCGCTGCATTAAATTCTTCATCAGTTGCCTGCTTGGTTTTGTTTATCGGTGACGGGTAGTTCATTTCTTCGGCACGTTCACGTTCTCTTTCCATATAAGCGCCACGCACCAGTTTCATTGCAGGAATAAAATTATTTTCTTTTGCATAGCGGCAACTATCTTTTAAAAACTGTAGCCTGTCGTGCCTGTAAAGTTGAGCTGTATTATAAACCACCGGTCGTTCGATATTGAACTCCTGCATCATTTGCGTGGCAAGTACATCTTCTGCATGTTGTATCCAGCTTTCCTCCGCATCTATCAAAACCCCTACGTTAGTGGTAACAGCCACCGAACAAATTTTACGCAACCTGCTCACAACTCTCTCCCACTCGTCTTTTTCACTTTCTGATAATTTCTCTAAAGGAATCTTTCCCTGAACGACATCATTGTAATTGGCAATCCCATTAATTTTTTGAAATAGTTCGAATCTTGATAATCCTGTAAGCTTAATGCTCATGAAAGGAATATTCGGCTGAGTAGCGGCATAGCGGATCACTTTGATAAATTCTTCGGCCGCGTGGTCAAAATTCTCCTCACCTTCTTTTCCTTCCACGCCATAATCCAAAATAACCTGGACATTGAATTCAGCTAATTTTTCAACCACTGCTGAAGTTTTTTGCAATGTTTCTCCTCCTACAAACTGGCTGAAAATAGTTTTCCTGATCAAACCTTTCACCGGCAATTTTAATTTGAGCGCAAGAGGCGTAAGATGAAGGCCAAGTTTAACCAGCCAGGGTTTGGCCATCGAGGCGAAAATGAAACGGGCTCGTTTTAATTCAGGATTCGATTTATAAGCAAACGCGGTTTTGGTGTCATCGAAAGAAATATTCATAAATACATTTAAAAGCCGAAATTCTGTAATTGGCGACGATTCTCCAAAAATAATTGACTGATCCTGGTTAGCCTATTTGCTGATTAGAAAGCTATCTTTGCAAAAATTTTTTTGGAATGACAGTAAAAAAACCTTCGGAAAGTTTGATTGTAATGACAGAACTGGTATTACCTAACGATACCAATTTATTTCAAAATCTTATGGGCGGCCGGCTTATGTATTGGATGGATATTGCTGCCGCACTTTCCGGGAGTAAGCATTGCGGAGCGCCGGTGGTTACTGCCTCTGTTGACAATATTTCATTTACCAACCCGATAAAGCTTGGAAATGTGGTTCATATTGAAGCCAAAGTAACCCGCGTTTTCAATACCAGCATGGAAATTTACCTTAAAGTTTGGGGTGAAGACATCATGCAGCAATATCGCTACGACAGCAACGAGGCTTATTATACTTTCGTGGCACTGGATCCGCATGGGAAACCGAGGTCGGTTCCTAAAATTGAACCTGAAACCGAACATGAAAAGGAACTTTTTAACGGCGCACTGCGCCGCAGACAATTGCGATTAATTCTTGGTGGCAAAATGAAACCCGGCGATGCTTCTGAACTGAAAGCGCTTTTTGTGAAAGCTAAAGAGGAAAGTTAATCGGTTAATTGGTTAATCTGTTTATTGGTTTATTTGAAAATAAAAATCCGGGGAATTTGTAGGTTTACTCCAAGTTTCATACAATAAAAATTGGCAGAATTTCTTTGTTTACTGTATTTTTAGAATAGTCTTTTTCTAAATACAACTTCCAATAAAAACTGTTTTATGCTTTACGATACAAGACTGGCGAATAGAATAAGGGAATATCTCGCACAATTTCCCGGGCTGAAGGTGGAAGAAAAGAAAATGTTTCGCGGGCTCACTTTTATGGTGAATGAAAAAATGTGTGTCAGTGTAAGCGGAGAAAACCTGATGTGCCGTTTTGATCGGGCTATGCATGAGGATATCGCCGAAAAAAACGGGTTTCAACCAATGATCATGAGAGGCAAAGAATGCAAGGGATTTGGTTATGTTAATCCCGTCGGTTTTAAATCTAAAAAGGACTTTCAATATTGGCTTAATCTCTGCCTTGATTATAATGAAAGAGCAAAATCATCAAAGAAAAAAAAGTAATTGGACAACTGCTAAATTAAACCGCAAATACCCGAATGAATTTTTTTTACACTAAACGGCTTTTATTTATTATCTCAATTCTTATAGCAGGCTTTTGCTGGTTCGTTTCAATTGGATTAAACGGAGATTTTTGGTTTCTCATGTGGATCGCGCCAATCCCTGTTTTGCTTTGCTCCTTTCATGCCACGGCGAAAGAAACTTTTTTTATCTCTTTTGCGGCTTATTTAATTGGCAGGCTCAGTTGGTTCAGCTATTTAACTACAGTGGCAACTTTGGCTACTGCAATAATCGCAACCATTGTTCTTCCTTTGATCTTTGCGCTGATTATTACTTTAACGCGTTCATTAACTATCCGAACCAATTCATGGTATTCTGTTTTTGCCTTTCCTGTTTTCTTTACGATTTTTGAATGGCTACTGATAACATTCTCTCATGACGGTTCAGCAAGCAGCATTGCTTATTCTCAGTCAAATTTTCTTCCGATTATCCAGATTGCCAGCGTAACCGGCATTTTAGGAATTACGTTCATGGTAACTTTCATTCCCTCGGTTGTAGCCGTTGCCTGGCGCTTTCGTAAAAATAAGAAACAACTTCTTCTTCTATCAGTCGTTTCTATTATGCTGCTTGCCGCGGTTTTTATTTTTGGATTTTCAAGGATCAGTAAAAGCGAAAGTTCTAATACCATAATTGCCGGTCTTGCCACGCTGGATGAAAAAACGCATAACATAGATGGAAACCTTAACGATAGTGTCGAACTTCAACACACCAAAAACTATACAAAAGAAATTGACAAACTTGCCTCGCTTGGAGCCAAAATAATCGTACTGCCTGAAAGAGCCATTAATATAAATAAGAAAACAGATTCTGCCACGACGCAAATGTTGATCAATACAGCTAAAGAAAATCACGTGAGCATCGTTACCGGTTATACAAACCTGATTAATAAACAAGATCGCAATTCTGCATTGGTAATAGATCAGCAGGGCAACGTGATAAGTAATTATGATAAAATTCACCTGGTTACAGGATTTGAAGACAGGTTTACTCCGGGCAACAAAATCGGGTTATTTACATTTCGGGATCAGCGGGCAGGCGTAGCAATTTGCAAAGACCTTGATTTTCCGGGTTATATTAATGAATACGGAAAGAATAACGCTGCCGTTCTTTGCGTTCCGGCATGGGATTTTGTGGTTGATGACTGGCTTCATTCAAGAATGGCGATAATAAGAGGCGTTGAAAACGGCTTTTCAGAAATAAGAACTGCCCGGCAGGGAAGACTGACCATCAGCGACCTTTATGGAAGAATCCTGGCGGAAGCAAACTCTTCTGATGGCAAGCCGACTACCTTAACCGGGAAAGTGCCGTTACAGCATATAAACACTTTTTATAGCCGGCATCACAAGTGGTTTGGATTATTGGTGATCATCATGGCTGTTGTTTTTCTTTCGATCATAATAATTAAAAGAAAGAGGAAGATCACAAATGAAAAAGATTAATTCAGATATTAAATCATAATAGAAATGAAAACATCCATACAACCGTGGCTTAATATAAGCAACAGCGCCAGGGCCGGAGACTTTTATAAAAAATCGTTTGGAGCAATAGAAACTTACCGGATGGAAGCGCCCGATGGAGGTTTGGTATTACGACTTTCTGTCGCAGGTGCTGAATTTTGGGTGAGCGGACAATCATCTGATACAGGCGAAGAACAATCAGAAAATAAAACACCTGAATTCATTAAAATTCTTTTGGTGGTGGACGATCCCGATACCATTTTTGCAAATGCAATTAAAGAAGGAGCTACAGTAATTTTTCCCGTCGGTGAAGAATATGGCTGGAGGCTGGGCAGGCTTTGCGATCCTTTCGGATTTCATTGGGAAATTGGTAAAGAACTATAATTAAAAATTGGATAACCATCCGGTTCAACAAAATAAAAATTATCGGAATTTATTTGTTTACCGGTAAAACAAATCATCATAATTGAACGTCCTCTTTATATGCAGCAGAAACAAATGGAGAAGCAAAACCGCGGAAGACATTTATAAAAACCACCCGCATCATAGAGTGCGTTCGGCGGGCACAGAACCATCAGCAAGGACAAAGGTTGCTGCAAAAGATATTTCGTGGGCAGACTTGATCTTTGTAATGGAAAAACGCCATCAACGAAGGCTTTTAGAGAATTTCACTGAAGAAATAAAAGATAAAAAGGTGATCGTTCTTGATATTGCTGACGAATATCAATATATGGATCAGGAACTTGTAGAAGTCATCAGGTTGTCTGTTGATCCTTATTTATCAAATTAAAATCACATTACGCTTCCCTTTCAACCAGCAATCTTTCGCAGGCCACATTGCTTAATGTTTCTCCACGTCTTTTTCCATAGCTCACCACCACTGACTTGTCAAAAGGTTCAATTGATTTTATTTTGATCCGTAAACCTAAATGCATTTCCCTTGCATTTAAAAATTTTAAAAAATCAGAGGAAGTATTGATCACCGCCGCCAGTTTTACGGTCTCTCCCACCTCGCAATCGCTCAGTTTGTTATAATCTTTCCACACTATTTTTCCATTCCTGTCTGGTATCGGCGACCCATGAGGATCAAGTTTGGGAAAATCCAAAAGCTCATCCATCTTTTCAAAAAAAACCGGTGATTGTATATGTTCAATTTGTTCGGCAATGTCGTGTACGTCTTCCCACCCGAGTTTCATCTTATCTACCAAAAACATTTCCGTAAGCCTGTGCTTTCTTATGATGAGCCCTGCTTCTCTTTTCCCTTTATCGGTGAGCCGTGGCGGCTTGTAGCTTTCATAATGAACCAGTTTTTTATCCGCCAGTTTTTTCATCATGCTGGTCACGGTAGGCATTTTTATTTCCAGCGTTTTGGAAAGTTCAGCCACATTTACTTCGCCTGCTTTATTGGCGATGTTAAACAATGCTTTAAGATAATTCTCTTCTGTTAATGAATTAGCCATGTGGCAATTAAAGTTTGATGTTGTTTTTACTTTATCCCGACAGATCAAAGCTACCAATAATTTTTGCTTAACAAAAAATAAAGTTAGTAATTATTATCAATAATTGTTAGATTTGTCTAACTTTTTACTTTTGGGGAGGAAATAATTGTATGTATCCTCTGGAAATTTGCTCAAATGTTTTAAAAAAAGAAAAAATATGACGAAGGATAATATGTCGCACTCATTAACAGAAGTTCATTCTTCTGTTATCACAGAAAAAAAAGGCTGGAGGCAGGTTATGGCGTTTCTTGGCCCGGCCTACCTGGTAAGTGTGGGTTATATGGATCCCGGTAATTGGGCTACTGACATTGCAGGTGGCTCTGCATTCGGTTACAAGCTGATTTGGGTGTTGTTGATGTCAAACCTGATAGCAGTCCTTTTGCAGTCCCTCGCGGCGCGCTTAGGTCTTGTGAGAGGATTGGATCTTGCGCAGGCTTCCAAAAATACCTTATCCTTCCTGGGCCAATCTTCCATTGTATATTCTTGCGGAGATAGCTATTGCAGCCTGTGACCTCGCTGAGATCGTAGGAATGGCGATTGGATTGAATTTGCTTTTCGGGCTTCCGCTCATCTGGGGTATTTGCCTGACCGCCCTGGACACTTTACTTCTATTGTTGTTGCTTCACAAGGGCATGCGGGTGTTGGAAGCCTTTATCGTAACACTGGTGCTAATCATTGGCGTTTCTTTTTTGATCGAAATGTTTATTGTTTCACCTGTTTATGGCGACGTGGTCAAAGGATTTATGCCATCAAATTTGCATGGAGATGCTCTTTATATTGCCATCGGAATCATCGGTGCCACGGTAATGCCGCACAATTTGTACTTACATTCTTCACTGGTGCAAACCCGCAAGTTTAACAGAACAAGTGCCGGAATTAAAAGAGCTATAAAGTTTAATTTACTGGATACCACCATTGCGTTGAACCTCGCCTTTTTTGTAAATGCTGCTATCCTGGTACTGGCCGCAGCCGCTTTTTATGTTCGCGGCTATTTTCATGTCGCTGAAATCCAGGACGCTTCTGTGTTGCTGGATAAATTATTTGGTAAAACAGCGCCAACCTTTTTCGCCATCGCTTTGATCGCTTCGGGACAAAGCTCTACGATTACCGGCACTTTAGCCGGGCAGATCGTGATGGAAGGGCATTTGAATATCAGGATACGTCCATGGATCAGGCGGCTAATCACGAGATTACTGGCAATTATTCCTGCTCTTTTTACCATAATATATTTCGGTTCAGATAAGTTGGGCGATCTTCTTGTTCTGAGCCAGGTGGTGTTAAGTCTTCAACTGGGCTTTGCTGTAATTCCCCTTATTCATTTTACTTCCGACAGGAAGCACATGAAACAATTTACCATCAAACCATGGGTGAAAGTGCTGGCATGGCTCAGTGCTGCCATTATTGTTTATCTGAATATTCAACTCGTGGTTCAGCAGATTAACGATTGGATCAGCAATGCTGTCACAACAAAATTTTGGATTTATGCTTTTGCAATACCCCTCTCCATTGCCTGCCTCGGACTCTTGCTCTATGTTTTTATTCACCCATTCATTTCAAAAGCACAAAAAGAAAAAAGACAACTGCCTCACGGCTATGCAGAACAATTGTTGGAAAATGTTTCAATTAAATATAATCACATTGGAATAGCGATTGACTTCAGTGGTAAAGATCAAAAGATCATTCAAAACGCGATAATGATGGGCAACAAAACGGCTTCGTACACTTTTATTCATGTAGTGGAAAGTGCCGCTGCAAGATATTTGGGTAAGGATGCCCGGGACCAGGAGACCGAAATGGATAAACACAATCTTACCCAATATAAACAGATATTAGAGAAAATGGATTATAAAGCCAATACGCAAATTGGTTTTGGTAACCCGGCGTCAGAAATGGCGCGGATCATAAAAGCCGAAAATATTGATTTGTTGGTGATGGGCGCCCATGGCCATAAAGGTTTTAAAGATCTTATCTACGGGAGCACCGTCGATGCCCTCAGGCATAAAGTTGAAATTCCGGTGTTGGTGATCAGCTAAAGAAACTATGAAATATTTATTTGCGATAGGATTTTCGGTAATCTCGCATCCGGGATATGCCCAGATGAAAGGAGATTCAACGGTAAAAAGATATTCTATTTTACATCCAACGCCACCGGAATGATGAGAGAATTTTCTGCCGACCGCCCCGATGTTACTGAAAGCGCCTATACAGTTGATGCCGGCCATTTTCAGTTCGAAACCGATCTTTTTAAAACGGAACGCAATAATTCCGACGGCATAAAAAGCACTGACAATTATTTCAATGTGGCCAACTGCAAAATAGGCGTTACCCGTTCACTTGATTTACAATTGGTGATTTCATCTTTTTCGACAGAAAAGGTGACACAGGCGGGAAGTACAAGCCGGCAATCCGGATTTGGTGGCTTAACGTTTCGCGCCAAACAAAACCTTTGGGGAGATGACGGCGGCAAAACTGCCTTTGCCGTACTTCCGTTTGTGAACCTGCCGAATGCTTCTGAAAAAATATCAGGCGGTATTGTTTTTCCGCTGGCCGTTTCACTTTCTCATGGTTGGGATTTGGGCGCGCAGTTTGAAACTGATTGGGTGAGTTCTTCCTTAAAAGACGATTATCATTTCGATTACCTGGTGTCTGTTACCACGTCTCATTCGTTATTCAAAAATATGGATTGTTTTATGGAAAGTGTAGTTACCAGGAACAATGATATCAGCACCTTCGAATATTTTTTAAACGCTGGTTTCATTTACGGAATTACAAAAAATATAAATGCAGATTTGGGAACGTATTACGGTATTAAAAAAATATCTTCCAAAACTTTTTTCCTGGGATTGTCATTCAGAATTTAAATATATTTTTTTCATACCTTATTTCTTTTTATCCCAATTTCGCTGAAATAAAAATTCCTGCTATTTCTTCGTTTACTGCAAACCAAACAACAGATTTACATTTGGATCAACGACAATGTTCTTTGGTTCAAAATTCAAAGAAATATTTTTCTCCGTCATCTTATCTTTTACGTCGATCGTTTTCATCACCGTTTGATTTCCGTTTGTAAAACTTACCTGCAAGGGAAATTGGAAAAGATTGGATTGCGTTTGTTCTATCTTCAGTGAAACCGATTTATTCGATGCATTATATTTCCAGTCAACTTTCAATGTCGGCTGGCCTGCTGTAAAAAGCCATTGTTTAAAAAAAGTTTGCAGGTTTTGGCCGACTCACTTTTTCAAAAACTTTTTCAAGATCGGTAGTATTGGCATTTCTTCCTGCGTAAGTTTTATAATAAGTCCGAATTCCTTTCCAGAACAAACTATCTCCGAGTTTCCTTCTCAGCATGTGAAGCACCCATGCGCCTTTCTGGTAACTGTTATCATTCAGCAAATTCATCAGGTGTTTGCTTTCTGTAGTGTCTACTACCGGCGTTTTATGACTTACAGAATAACCAACCACTTGTCGGCGCTGTGTTTTTAAAAGGCTTTTCAAAGAATCTTCGCCATATTTATTTTCCAAATACAAATCAGTCATGTAAGTGGCAAATCCTTCACTAAGCCAAAGATGCGGCCAGTCTTTTTCGGTTACGTTATCGCCAAACCATTGGTGCGCAATTTCGTGTGCCATCAGGCTTTCAATGCCTTTTGCAGTCACTGATTTTTCATAATAAAAAATACAGCCGGCATTTTCCATTCCTCCAAAAATAGTAGTTGATTGCACATTGGCCAGCTTTTCAAAGGCATAAGGCCCGATGCGATGAATATACCATTCCAAAATATTTTTAGCAACAGCATAATGCGCGAAACCACTATCACGATCAGGTGGATACACCCAGCTAGAGACAGGAATGCAGTCCACATCGCCAATATTATTTACGGCAAAATCCGTAACACCTATCACCATGATCTTTGTCGGCAACGGCACCTCTTCTTTCCAGTGCGTGAGTTTTAAGTGATCCGGGAAGATTGGTTTCTTCAATCTTTTTTCCGTTAGAAACTACCTGGTAATGATCCGGCGCGGTAACAATAAAATCAACCGTTGCTTTGTCAGAAAGATGGTCGTTGCACGGAAGCCAGTTATGAGCGCGGTTGGGCCAGTTGTCGCCAAAAAAAGTCCGTGCGCCAAATTTATTGTTGCTGATGATTAAACCATCTGCAGGTATACCTTCATAGAGGATTTGGTAGGTATTTTCTTTCCCCGGATTTCCTTTGTCTTCAATGATAAGATGTTGCGGGTCCTGTTGAAATTTGACAGCAACCCCGTTTTTTGTAACGGATGATACCGTCATTCCTTTTCCATCGTCACTTTTATTGACCAAATCAAAAACTACCTGGTTTTCCGGCTTTAAAAAGGCGGTTGTAATCTTTGCCTGGCCATTTATGATATTATTGCTGTCGTTCAACCCAATTGAGAAACTATAATGTTTTACGTCAAGACCGTTCGTTGGCACCTGGGCAAAAAGGTATATCCCACTGAAGAGCATCACCAACGTTGAAAGAATTTTTTTCATGTATAACTTTAAAAAATAAATCATAACCTTTTATAAAAATAATGTAATAATTCCCGGATCGTCAAAATACAAAAGAAAAGTGGATCGGATATATATTCAAAAAAGGCAAAAAAATTGTTATTGACATGAACATTCCTTTTTATAACTTACATTTTTATTTCAAAAGATGAAAAGTCACTTACCCGCCGCTTTTTTTTCGATTATTGTTTTATCTCTTTTTTGCAAACCACTCATAGCACAGGATACGTCACCGGATACTGTAAAAACCGGGATCTATATCACCAGCATCCACGATATCGATTTTAAGCAAAAAGAATATACAATTACTTTTTGGCTTTGGCTCAAATATAAAAACAAGGATTTTGATTTTTTAAATAATCTTGAGGTACCTCACGCGAAATCAGTAAGCCGGTCATTTGCCACCGTTGATAGCAGTAACAACCGAATTTACCTCTTAATGAAATTGCAATGCGTGATGAAAGATACATGGCGCATTCGGGATTTTCCGTTTGATCGTCAAAAGTTGAGGTTGTCAATTGAAAACTCTCAATTCGACTCCAAATCCCTTGTTTTTTTTGCCGATACATTGGGGAAAAATTATGATCCAAGGTTTGCGCTTAGCCAATGGAAAATTGACAATTGCAAAATTTCCACCGGGATTAATAAATACGAAACCGCCTTTGGCGACCCTGACGCCGCTATTCCTTACAGCGAATACAGCGCTTATAAAGCCACAGTAAATATCAGCAGGAATGCTTCCGGGTTATTCTGGAAGATGTTTTTGGGAATGTACATCGCTTTTTTAATAGCTTACGTTTGCTTTTACATTCACACCGATGCAATCGACTCCCGTTTCGGATTGAGCGTGGGCGCGCTCTTCGCCGTAATTGGCAACAAATATATTATAGATTCTTCCTTGCCGGAGACCACTTCTTTTACCCTTGTTGATACGCTGCATGGGCTTACCTTGTTTTTTATCCTGGCTATTATCGCGGCCACAGCCTATTCGTTGAAACTGGTAAAAGCAGGAAAAGAACGTAAGGCGCGAAAATTTGATATGATCATCGCGCAGTTTTTTTTATTGGTTTATGTGGTTGCTAATATTTATTTCATTTTTCAGGCCGGTTCATAGCCGAAAAAAGTTACGCGATAGGAACCCAACAAATAACCAGGTCTTTTTCTTTGTGTTGTATATAACTGTAATGGATAGACGATAAATATTTAACCCGCATGTTTTTCTTTAAAAAATGTATTTTCAATTTTGTATTTGATTTTTATTGAAAAAAATCCCTTTTAATCACTCATTTCCATTTTATTATCTATGAGATCGAAACAAAAAATTGACCTGCTGATTTACAATGCCACTGTTTATACTGTCGATAAAAACTTCACAAAAACGGAAGCAATAGCCGTCGACAACGGGAAAATAATTGCCGTCGGAAATTCGAAAGATCTTTTGAAAGCCTATGACGCAACGGAAAATATTGATGCGAAAGGAAAATTTATCTTCCCGGGATTTATCGATGCGCATGCACATTTTTTCGGGTATGGTTTGGGATTGCAGCAAGCTAACCTTGCTGGTACAAAAAGCTGGGAAGAAGTGATGGAGAAAGTAAAAATACACGCTGAAAAAAATAAAGAGGAATGGATCATCGGAAGAGGCTGGAATCAAAATGACTGGCCGGTAAAGGAATTCCCGACGAATAAAAAATTGAATGAATTATTTCCCGGCCGGCCGGTGGTTTTAACACGCGTGGACGGGCATGCACTGATCGCGAATGATAAAGCATTACAACTTTCAGGCATAAAAGCCGGTGACAAAACTGAAGGCGGCGAAGTGGAGGTAAAAAATGGAAAGCTTACAGGCGTTTTGGTTGATAACGCTATGGATTTGCTGTATTCAAAAATTCCGCGGCGTTCTGAATCACAATTAAAAGTCGCATTACAGGCCGCCGAAAAAAATTGTTTTGCGGCCGGATTAACAACCGTTGTCGATTGCGGACAGGATTATGAATCTGCTTTATTTGTTGATTCACTGCAAAAAAACAACGATCTAAAAATGAGGCTCTTCATTATGTTGAGCGACAAACAAAAGAATTACGATTTTCTTTTTAAAAACGGGAAAATTAAAACAGAACGCCTGAATGTTTGTTCTTTCAAACTATTTTCTGATGGTGCTTTGGGTTCAAGAGGTGCTTATTTATTGCAACCTTATTCGGGCAAAAAAGACTCAAAAGGTTTATTGCTAAAACCAAAAGAATATTTTGATGACAAAGCAAGGTTGATCTTTGAGCGTGGATTTCAAATGTGCACACACGCCATTGGTGACGCAGCCAACAGGATGATGTTAAAGATCTACGCAAAATATTTAAAAGAAAAAAATGATCGTCGCTGGCGGATTGAACACGCGCAAATTTTAAACAAAGACGATTTTCATTATTTTGCTGATTACAACATTGTTCCTTCAGTTCAGCCAACACATGCGACTTCCGACATGTATTGGGCTGAAGAAAGGCTTGGAAATGAAAGACTGAAATTTTCTTATGCCTATAAAGATTTGCTGAACGCCAACGGATGGATTCCGCTCGGAACAGATTTCCCGGTTGAAGATATTTCTGCAATCAAAACATTTTACGCAGCTGTTTTTCGCAAAGATTCAAAAGGCTGGCCTGGTAAAGGATTTCAAATGGAGAATGCATTAAGCCGGGAAGAAGCGATCCGCGGAATGACTATTTGGGCAGCGAAAGCCAATTTTGAGGAGCATGAAAAAGGAAGTATCGAAAAAGGAAAGTTTGCTGATATTGTTTTGTTGGATACAGATCTTATGAATGCAGATGAAAAGGATGTTTTAAAAACAAAAGTGCTGATGACTTTTTTGAATGGAGAAAAAGTTTTCGACGGAACAAAATAGCGAAATTCCTGCATTGCTTTGATGAGTGAATTTGAATCTCAAACCAAAATAAAAATTGTTGATTATTGTTTGTTTACTGCCTGCGAATCTGTGTAATTCCGTGTAATCAGTGGCAAAAAAATTAATTATTCTTCGCTGCTATCGCTGCTTTTAAAGCAGTTGCTTTCTTCCATTCGTCTCTTCCCAATCCCGGAATAACATGCCTGTCGCTGTGGTAAGAAGAACGAACCAGCGGTCCGCTTTCTACGTAATCAAATCCCATCTGGTAACCGATCTCGCGTAATTCTGCAAATTCTGAAGGATGCACAAAACGATCTACAGGAAGATGTTTTGGCGTAGGTTGCAAATATTGCCCGATGGTAATAACATCCACATGGCTGTCTTTAAGATCCTGCATGGTTTGTATCACTTCTTCTTTGGTTTCGCCCAAACCCAGCATGATACCGCTTTTGGTGCGCATGCCACCTTTTTTCAAAAATCGCAGCGTTTCCATGCTGCGCCAGTATTTGGCCTGTATCCTAACGTGACGGGTTAAACGCTCTACCGTTTCAATATTATGGCTCACCACATCCGGAGCCGCATCAATAATGCGTTGTATGTTTTCTTCCTCAGCTTTAAAATCAGGAATGAGTGTTTCCAAAGTAGTTGCAGGACTTAACTCACGAACGGCGTTTATGGTTTGTTGCCAAATAATGGAACCGCCATCTTTCAGTTCATCACGATCAACAGAAGTGATCACCGCATGTTTTACTTTCATCAATAAAATAGCTTCCGCCACACGTTTCGGCTCTTCCAAATCAGCCGGTAACGGGCGTCCTGTCGCCACAGCGCAAAATCCACAACTTCTTGTGCAAATATTTCCAAGTATCATAAAAGTGGCTGTTCCTTCGCCCCAGCATTCGCCCATGTTAGGACAATTGCCGCTTTCGCAGATAGTATGTAATTTATGCGTATCTACGATTTTTCTAACCTGCCTGTATTCTTCTCCTATCGGTAGTTTCACGCGAAGCCAGTTGGGTTTGCGCGGTTTTTCTGCCGTAGCCAAAGTCATTTCTTCACTCATTTATTTTTCTCTTTATTTAAATTAAAATTTACGAGGGCTGTTTATTTTCTTTTCCCGAAGATGATGGCTACATATCCGCCAAAGAAAAATTGCTTCTCTTTATTGTAAACCATTTGAGGAATTTTTTTAGTATAAAATTCCGCGTTAAGCCCTACTTCAATTGCAGAAATCACTTCATTATAACTTCCATAATCAAAACGTATAGCGGTTTTGGCATAAACGCCCGGAGTAACAGTAAGTTCATTCCAGCCTTTCCCAAAATTAGGGCCTCCGAAAATTGTGCTCGACAAAAACTGCGCACTATCTGCTGAATTGTATTTTATATAAGTAACACCATTCCCATTTTGCACCTGAACATAATAAGGGCGAAGAAGTCCAGCCGTAATACCACCTCCATAATTTCCGGTAATGGCCACACCATTTTTATTCGATTTATTTCCCAGCAAAATCTGTTGCTGCACTCCGAGTTTTACCGGGTAAAAAAAGTTTTCTTTTCCATAAATAAAAGGAATCGTATTTGAGTATATAACTATTTTGTTTTTCTTCTTTAATGTGCTTGCGTTCACTGATCTCAAGTTGATAAAGCAGCGCTTTTTTCACAGAACTCGCGCGGCCCAATTCAAAGAAAACACCATAGCCGTCCGTGGTAAGTTTGGCGCCAAAAGCAAAACTTTTTTTATAAGTAATCACGCCTTCTTCTTCCTGTTTTATCATTTCGTTCACATGCGCTCTTTTCTTCTCCTGGCGGGTCTTTTTGGTTTCCTGTCCGAACGAATGAAATGAAATTAAAACTGCAATAAAAATGATGATACTTTTGCGCATTTGTTGTTGATCTGTTAGTGCTGTAAATTTATAGCAAAAATAAGACAATGACTGCATCAATAACATACCAGGGAAATTTACGCTGCGAAGCGGTACACCTTCAAAGTTCATCTACTATTGAAACCGATGCGCCGACCGATAACCGGGGCAAAGGCGAGCGCTTTTCTCCCACCGATCTGTTGTGTGTTTCGCTTGCAACCTGCATGCTTACAACAATGGGCATAAAAGCTGCTGATATGAATGTAGACCTTACCAATTCAAAAGCAGACGTTCACAAAGCACATGGCAAGCGATCCGAGGCGGGTTGCGAAGATTGAAGTAACCGTATTTTTACCCGAAAATATAAATGAAAAAGAAAGGTTAATTTTAGAAAAAACCGGCAACAACTGCCCCGTGGCAAAAAGTGTTCATCCTGATATTGAATTGGTATTGAAGTATCATTGGAATCGTTAATTAGCCATGCTTTTATAGTTGCTGAATTACTTTCTTTCTTCAAAAGCGAATTTCCAATCGCGCATTCAAGGCAAAGTTTATTATTACAATAATGATTTTTTAACTGGATGAAAGCCTGTGAATCAAAAGCATTTTTATTGGAATAACCCAGTTTTTCAAAGCCTTTGGTGATGGCATTTTTTTCGGGCGGAATTTCTTCAAGCCATTTGATCGCCTTCTCTTTATAAAATTCATCATTGTGATGAAGGCCGTAGCAAAACACGATCGGCACAACCGTATTGATAAGAATATTTTCAATCATTTGCTTTCCCAAGTCTTTTTATTTTAAAATCACTTTCTTCATCAAAAATATAATGGTAATGCCAGTAATCATTGGCTTCCACCGCAAACATATTTTTCAATTCCTTTACTGAAGCGGTTTCTTTTATTTTAGAAAATAAATGTTCACTGTTATGAATCAGCATGGCAAGTTGTGCCAGACGAATGGTCGGAAAATTTGCCGGCCTCATTCTTAAAAAATATAACTCTCCATCAACCGGTTGAAGCTTATATTTTTTACGGTAAAACTCGTATTCTTTTTTCAACATAGCAGGATACTTTTCTTCAAAATCTTTTTCGAGTAAGCCTGCCTGTCCGAATAACAAAGCCTCAATTTGAATAATACTGTTTTTGTGTTTGGCCAAAAGATTTAGCGGTAATGATTGGGCGATCTTTTTAAACATTTCACTGTTTACTTTCAAACCGAAATTAGCAGCGATCAGCCACCAAAAAGTTTCTTCCCAATGAAAATTAGTTTGTTGAAGAATCTTAAAAATATTTTCTGATTTCAACAATAACCTTTCGGCCGCAAGCCTTTGTTTCCAGGCCGTTAAGGCAAGTCCGCCTAAATTACTTTCCATTTTTTCGCAGGGAATAAAATGCGGCTGTTTGCATCAGTTGCTTGTATTTTTCCAGCAATAATTTTGAAACCCTGCTTTGCAATTCAAGCGTAGGCAAATTATTTCCATTCGCATCTTTTATTTCGGCATCATGATTCCAAACCACATGAAGAATAATATTGTTGTAATTGTTATCTGCTGAATGTTTATGCCGGTTCCAGTCAGAAGAATTAATATGCAGTTCCACATTGCCTGCCCACAAAGTATCATTGATCTTGATTTTCGCTTCTGATAAAATCAGGGCCCTGGTTGGAATTATGAATGCCGGGCTGAATCACCGAAATACTGTCACCATTGGTGCATTGCAGATCATTATTGTTATAATATTGAAACTTCCAGATGTATTGAAGAATATCTTCTCTCATAGCAGTGTTTGGAAAGATGATCAATGAGATTTAAAAATAACAAAAAATACGCAAGTAAAAACGATTGTTTTTTTCGCAGAGAAAATTCATAGTAAAACAACAAATTATTTAGATTTTAATTTTACTTTTGGCATCCTTTTAAAAATCTTTGCAAAAAAGATATTGCCCGGGTGGCGAAATTGGTAGACGCACTGTCTTCAGGTGGCAGCATTCGCAAGGATGTGCTGGTTCGAATCCAGTCCCGGGCACAACGAAGAGCCTGAAAGTTTTTGCTTTCAGGCTCTTCGTTCATAGTAAACCAACTTTTATTGAAGATTTTTATTTTGCATGAAGTTATCTATTCCAAGGGAATCCGTTTCCCGTTTTCTTCAAGCCACATTTCAAAAGATTGTAAATCCGGGTTTAGCTCCCTTGAGTAGTTTACATCCCTCACACTGTTACACACTTCGTCAAAATCGCGATAAAACTGGAACATATTTCCCAAATCATCAGCTCCGGGAAAACCAAAGCCACGGTATTGTTCAGGTGTTATTTCATTATAGGTAACTTCCTCTTCCAAATATTTTGTCAGGTATTTCGCTATCTCTGTACAGGTAAGCTGGTCGCCGGCAACGCCTATTCTCTTGCCGATGGTCTCCTCTCCTTTTTTAAAAATTCCGTATGCACATTTGCCAATATCTTCTGCAGCTATACCCGCCATTTTTTTATCGCCCATAGGAAAAGTGATTGAGAATTTACCATCTTCCCCTTTCTTAGGTCCGGCACCGAAATAGATAAGGTTGTCAAAATACCATGAAACCAACATGAAAGTAACAGGCACACCCGCATCTAAAAAATATTGATCCGATTCGCCCTTTGCATCAAAATGAGGAACTTTGTATTTACCGCGTAGCGTCGGCATGCTGTTGTCATCCAACGGAACATATTTTCTTACATCCTCAAGCGTTGACCAGATCACATGTTTAAGTCCCGCATCTTTAGCGGCATCCGCGTAAATTTTAGCTTCTTCCATTTCTTTTTCGGGAGAAAAATGCGCCCAGAAAAAGGTAACAAAATAAGCGCCATAAGCATCTTCTAAGGCCTTGCGCACACTTTCCGGATCGTCCACATCTGCTTTTACCACTTCAGCGCCCATCGCCGCCAATTTTTTTGCCTTATCCGAAGCAGGATCTCTTGTTACAGCCCGAACTGCAAATTCGCTATTGGGGTCATTTAAAATGGCCTGTGCCAGGCCTCCACCTTGTGCGCCGGTTGCGCCAAAAACTACTATAATTTTTTTCTGGGACATGGTTGTATTTTTTTTCTCAATTTAAGGTATTTTGATCGAACCAGGGATTGCATAAGTTTTCGCTTTTGTTTTAATGGCCGCAACCCTACGCAAAATAAAAGTCACAAATATTTGTTGAAAAATTCCTTTCTTTAAATTAAAGGCCAGGGCTTCAGCTTTATTACAGGAAACTTGTGGTTTTTGAAAAAAGAGATTAGATTTATTTTTCAAAAAAAAGATTTAAAATATAAGTTTCCAAAAACAAACTACTCTTATGACACCTAAAACTTTATTCAATATCATTCTCAAAATATTTGGCCTTTTCTTTCTGAAAGATATTATTGAAACACTTGGACAGTTTATCGTAGCAGTTCCCTATTTGTTTAACGGCAATACTAACTCCTTTGACCCCAATCAAAGGATCCTGCTTTTTATAGGAACCACGACAATTTTAGCTTATTATATCTTCATTGCTTACCTTTTATTCTTTAAAACAAACTACTTCATTGAAAAGTTGAAGCTTGACCAGGGGTTTGCCCAAAATGAATTTTTATTTCAAATATCGCGCAGTTCGATACTCACAATCGCACTGATTGTAATTGGAGGAATAATATTAACAAATGAAGTTCCGTTCTTGTGTAAAGGCCTTTACCAATATATTCAGCAATTAAGTATACAGCGATATGGTGGAACCAAGCCTGATATTTCGTATACACTGATAACCGTGGTTAAAATTATTTTAGCACTTTTAATTATTGGTGAAAGGAAACGAATTGTAGCATTTGCAGAAATTCGTCAGAAGAAAAATAGCACTGAATAAAAATCAAAAAATTGTTGATTCACTGTTTTAGAAGCCCTGGGATATTTTAAAAAATTAATATTTATCTTTAATTAAAACGATTAATCATGATATCAAGGAATGACAACCTCGGGAAACTTTTGCTTCGCATTGCTGTAGCTGTAATTATTTTCTTTCACGGATGGTTTAAGTTAACTCATGGCGTGGGATGGATACAGGGAATGCTGGGCGGAGCAGGCTTCCTGGCCTACGGCGTTTACCTTGCCGAATTAATTGCGCCCGTATTTCTTCTTGTTGGATTCAGAACACGACTCGCTGCATTATTCATAATAGTAGATATGCTGTTTGCTTTTATCCTGGTGCTCAATGGCGCTATTTTTTCCGTTAAAGAAATGGGCGGCGGCTGGTCAATTGAAATAGAAGCTATGCTTCTTCTTTGTAGCCTCGCATTATTTTTTACAGGGGCCGGAAAGTATGCCGCTTCCTCCTCAAAAAAATGGGATTAACTTTTCTCATCTTCTTTAGCCAGGTTCAATCAAAATACAAATTGGAACAATTTGTTTGCTTACTGATGTATTAATGTCAAATACCTATTTTTGATTCTTAAAATTATACATCAAAGAAACTGTTCATGTTCAGCCGGAAAAAAATCGTGTATTATAGTCTATGCTTTGCCGTTATATTTCTGTTTTCGCAATGTAACCAGAAGCAGGCAGACAAAGTTTTTTCACAACTCAATTCCCTTGTAAAAGACAAACAATTTTTTAAACTTGAAACTCAATTTCAAAAAAGGAAAGATCAGCTTGATCGCCCGCAACAGTTATATTTCAGAGCTTTTATCAATAATGCTTTCAACAGGAATGTCATGGCCGCAAAACAGGTTGACTCACTGTTGCAACAATATCCGAAAAGCTTCTCAGATTCTGCAAAGGCATTGCTGTTGCAAATCCGGGAAGACAGCTATTTCAAGTTGTTTCAATATGCAAAGGCGGCAAAGACTGACAGCATTTTGATACACGACTACAAAGAAGTTTTAGACAGCAGTGATCTTGAAGACCGGAAAAATAAATTCCTATTAACGAATGCGCTCAGGACGACGCATCCCCAACGAATCGAAAAAAATAATGTCGCCGATATTAAATGGGAAAGGAATGTTTTGGGTTTGATAACTATTCCTCTGCGGCATGACACAAGCACCTTTACAGCCATTTTCGATACGAGGGCCAATATTTCGTCTATAACACAAACATTTGCGAAGAAATTAAAATTAAAAATGTTGCCTGTAAGTTATGAAGAAGGCAGTGGTATCACAGGCATAAAATTTAAAACGGGGCTGGGTGTTGCCGACAGTCTTTACATCGGGGACATTCTTATCAGGAATGCTGTCTTCCAGGTAATGCCTGATTCGATATTGTATCTGAAGCCTTTGAATTTTTCCCTTGATCTGATCATTGGTTTTCCTGTTATTGCGAGTCTCGGAGAGATCCATATTTTAAAAGACGGGCAAATGATCATTCCGCAATATGAAACTGAAAGCGGTCTGCACAATCTTGCACTTGATGAACTGGACCCAGTTGTGTTACTGAAAACCGGTCACGACACGTTGCCTTTTAATCTTGATTTGGGTGCCGGAACTACTGATCTGTATTATGCCTTTTACCAAAAATATAAATCACGGATCATGAAAGAAGGGCATCAGAAAGAGATGCATGTTGCCGGCGCGGGAGGTATACAAAATAAAACAGTTTATATACTACCTTCATTATCATTAACGCTGGACAACAAAACAATTACTATTGACAGTGTGGACATTTTTACGAAAAAGATATTTCCCGGTGAAAAACTTTATGGAAATATCGGGAACGATTTTGCTTCGCAATTCACTGACCTGGTACTAAACTTTGATAAGATGTATATATCAGGAAAGTAAATTTTTAGTGCCTTCATTTTCAATAAAAAATTGGTTCACAGGCAAAATAAAAATCCATTAAAATTATCGGTTTACTGAATGCACAGAAGAGAATGATGAAGAACCCGGTTTCTGATTAATAGTAAAGCAGGTCTTTTGCTATTTTTTAGAAATGTTGCCGGAAAAATGTGACTCTATAATTCAATTCTCTTACCCAAAGCAGCAGACCGTTTGGCTGCATCCAATATCTGCATCACGATCATGTTATAATTTAACGATGAAAGATCATTGGTGCCGGTAAGCTGGTGATTTAAAACTGCTGCGAGGTAAACCAGCGGATCATTGTTAGGTGCCGGTAAAGGATCGGCTATTTTTGAACTCACTATTTTTTCGCGTTTGCGGCTCGTGATATTTACATTATCCAATGCATGCAGGTAACCGGTTTCGCAAAACACTTCCATATCTTTTATCGAGAAAGGCCAGTTCCAGGAAGCTTCAATTAACCCGGTTGCTCCCGGGATATTCTACAAGAATGGTGGCATCATCATCCACTTTTGGATATTCATAAGTTTTATAATGCCTTGTGATGGCGGTAACGGCAATTGGTTTTTGCCCGTGCATCATCCAGGTCATAATATCGGCGCCATAGCACCCAAAGTCATTTAAGGCACCCGCCCCATTCTTTACCGGATCCGTTAGCCATGCTAAAAACTGCGGGCTGCAACCGATCTCTTTTGGCCCCTGGTGGCCATCGTGAAATACAAGCTTTTTTATTTTACCCAGGCTGCCGCTCTCAACCGTATCATATACATCGGCAACTGAAGGATACCAGGTGGTTTCGTAATTTACCAACACCATATCGTTATACTTTTCAGAAAGCGCCTCTATTTCCTGCGCTTGCTGCAGCGTGGCGGCAAGGGGCTTTTCAACCATAACAGGAACATGCAAAGGCGCGCATATTTTTACGACATCCACATGACCCGATACTTCGTTGTATCCCAAAACAGCATCTGGATTTTTAGATTGTACGAGGGTTTTAAGATCATCTGAAAACAAAGAACCTGGTAATTGAAATTCGGCAGCATATTTTTTCCATAATGCTTTGTTGGGTTCGGCAATGCCAACAATTACAACCTTACCCTCTTTATTAGCGTGCAAAATATTATATACATGATCATGGTTTAAACCCGCCACTACAACGCGTAGTTTTTGCTGCGCATTCCCATTCAGCAAAAAGCTAAAAAAGAAAACACTTAACATCAGAAGCCTGGCAGCCATTTCAGATGCATTTGCGGAAAGCCAATGCTTACATGTTTTTATAACCATATATTTGAAATTTGATTTTAAAGATAATAGTTTTAAGGAATAATTTTTGAATTGTGGTTATCGATACAACTTCAAAGGAAAATATCCTTCCCTTCTGCCAAAATAAAAATCGGGGAATTTGTTGCAAATGCTATCACTAATAATGCCCATATCCCGTAAATTACTTAGGGCAACCACTTTATTTAGAAATTATAATCATTGCTAATCCTGCAATATATAAGAGTAGCATTATATTCAACAATGGCTTGGTACCCTTTGGTGCTTTATCAAATTCTTTCCACACATAAATGCCCCAAAGCGCTGCTACAACTGTGGCTCCCTGGCCCAATCCGTAAGATATAGCAGGGCCGGCTTTCCCTGAAGCAATGATGCTCAATGACATGCCTACACTCCAGATGGCGCCACCAAAAATCCCAATTAAATGATCTTTTGTTTTGCCTTTAAAATAATCTGGAAAAAGAAACCGGCGTTCCGATAAAAGGACGCTTCATTTGTATAGAATTAAAAAGAAAACTACTGATCACAATGCCAACAGCAAAAATCACCAATGCAGTATAAGGAGTAAGTTTTCCGGCTTCGGGTATATTGAAATTACTTACCATTGAACCGGCAACATATTTATAAAACAATCCCATTAAACATCCGCTTACCACAGACAGGATCAATCCTTTCCTTGAAACTTTTGATGTATCATTGGTTTGTAATTTTTGATAGGCCCTTGCATTGAGTATAATTGCTAAAGCTATTAATGCAACTCCTCCAAATATCAACAAAGGATTTCCCTGTGGATTTGAAATATAATTTACAATGACACCCAATACCAATGCAATACCAATTCCGACCGGAAATGCAACAGACATGCCTGCAATGGCAATTGCAGCCACAAGCAATATGTTGGCTAAATTAAATATAACGCCACCAGCAAACGAAGATAGCAGGTTACTCATATCAGCCTGCCTGATATCTTCAATGAAAGCCCTTCCTTCACTGCCATTACTTCCCAAGGTAAATGCCAGCAACAAAGTAGTAAGCAGAATACCAAAACCATAATCCCAATAAAATAATTCAAACCGCCAGGTTTTGGTAGTGAGCTTTGTTGTGTTGGCCCATGAGCCCCAGCAGAACATTGTGATAATACAAAGCACAATGGCCAGTGAGTAATTTTCTACAATGAACATAAGCGGTTTTTTGATATGATTAAATTACTATTTCATTTCTGTAAGGAACGGATGCTTGTGCCCCCAAACGTGTTACCGAAATGGAAGCTGCTTTCACTGCAAATTTTATTGCTTTCTCCCAGTCCATATTTTCTGTAATTGCCACAGCTAATGCACCGCTGAAAGTATCACCGGCAGCAGTGGTATCCATTGCCCGGACAATAGGTGCCGGGATCTTCAATTTTAAATTTTCATTTTGAAAGTAGGCGCCCTTGCTGCCCAATGTGATAATCACATTCTGCACTCCTTTATTTAAAAAAATATCAGCCGCCTGCGAAGCAGTAGTTTCATCTGTAACACTTTATCCCGGTTAATAAAGATGCCTCTGTTTCATTGGGAGTAATAAGGAATAAGCCATTCAGCAATTCATCATCAAGTTTTTGCGCAGGCGCAGGATTGATAATTACTTTTTGATTATTTGACTTTGCATTTTTTGCAACGGATACAATTGTCTCCATCGGTATTTCCAATTGCATTAAAATTATTTCTGCTTCCGCTATATTTTTTACGTTTGAAATATCCGCAGGCAGCAGGTTAGCATTGGAGCCGGGTGCAACTACTATGCTATTCTCACCTTCATCATTTACCATAATTAATGCAGTGCCTGAAGGTGCCATATCATCTACAAAAACAAAATCAGTATTAATATTTTCTTTTTGTAAACCTTCTATTGTTTGTTTCCCAAAAATATCATTGCCAACTTTTGTAACCAGGATAACATTACCTCCTAATCTTGCAGCAGCAACAGCCTGGTTAGCGCCTTTACCACCGGCATTCATAAAGAAGGTGCCACCTAATAAAGTTTCTCCCGGCAAAGGAAGTTTTGCAGACTTTAACAACCATATCAGTATTGGCACTGCCTACAACAATAATTTTTTTCACTAATTATTTTTTATTAATTGATTGGTTACATCCAAAGGCATCCAGACTTTGATGTCTCCGCCTGTCTGGCTTGCATCTGCAAAAGGAACCAATACAAATTGTTGATTGGCTTCATTCTTTTTTCTATCAATTACAGTTACAGTATATGCCTGTTTTCCTATCCACTGTCCGGGCAATACATCAGCATCACTTTTACTTTCCGGCTTTTCAACTAATAGTTTTTGGTTTGATCCAAATTGATATTTTTTTATTAATTCAACATTTAATGAATTATCAAATGCCAAAACCTGTGGCCCTCTTTCAAAGGCGATTTGGCCGGGATAATTTTTGCTATCGGTTACTATTTGAACAGGAATTTTAAAAGATACTTTTATTTTTTCGCCTGGTTTCCAAACACGTTTTATAATTAAATATTGATTGGCTGTTCCTTTATATTCTTTCCCATCAACTTCTGCAATAAAAGAACGGCTCCATGACGGGACTCTTAATGCAAGAGGGAAAAGATGCAGTTTGCGAAGTATTTACTGTTATAACGGAATTACCACCTTCCGGGAAGTTGCTTTCAATTTGAAGCAGATAAGTCTATATTTTTTTTATCGGCTGTTGTAATATTTTCTTTGTAAGATGCGGGCCCATACAACATCAAAGTTGGAACGTTTTTTACATTACCGAATGTAAAGTAAGGTATCAGTGCAATTCCGCGGGGAACACTCGATGTGCAACAGGTAATACTACACGAAAAAGGCTTTACACCCATCAACGGCGTAAAGTAACTTACGCATCCGGATTCAGGATTTTCTGCTCCGAACAACTGGTTGTAAATTGATTTTTCAATTTGCCCGACATATTTTAATTCGCCGGTAATGTCTAACAGGTTTTGATTTACTTGTATCCACGTAACGGTTACGCATCCTTCACCAACATCATCTGTATCAGCGGCAGGCAATATCCCATCACCTTTAAAATGTTCAAAAGAACTGGTAGTACCTGTAATATACAACCTGTTAGTTACGATATCATTCCATGCAATTAAAACAGGTTTTAAAAATCTTATATCTCCTGTAACCCGGTACAATTTTAGCAACCCAAGTAAATTCGCAAGCATCTCATATGCTTTGCCATCAGCAACTTTATTTACTTTCCCGGTTGCCAATAATGTAGCTGATAATTTTTGGCCCATCTTTTTGCTTCCATGAATCCAGGATATAATAACAAAAATCAAGGTATTTTTTTTCGCCTGTATACCTGTATAATTCCACCATTGGGTCCAAGACACTTGTTGCTGCCATTCCTACATGCTCTCCCGCTAAAATTATATCCCGTTGCCCCGGTTTATTTCCAAAGGTTTTACACAACAAATCGCCCATTCTTTTACAAGCCTCAAGCGAAGGCTGGTAGCCCGTTGTAGTATAATAAGCCAATAAGCCATAAAGATTATAAACATGCGACCATACATCCCAGCTTGTCCAGTAATTATCCGGCGTGTAGGTTCCCAGATAACCATCGTCCAATTGTGAATTAATCAATTCATACATCATCCTGTCCATCTGCGTCTTTAGATTGGGATTGTGTGTAACCTTCCAGACATTACAGGCTGATTCCAGGTATTTACCCACATGTTCCCCGATCCATGGATGATTACCCGGCCTTTGCAAATATCCACTCATTATTCCGTTCTCATCTATTTTCAAAAGACGCTCTTCAAGGTTCTGCATAAATCGTTCTCCTACATAACCCTTCAATATTTGATCTTGTAAGGAAACAGGAGTAAATGCAGCTTTTACCTTATAAGGTATAATTGCCTTTGGCTCACCGGCTACCTTTATATCTACTTGTTTATTGGCTAAATAAACCTGCTCATTTTTTACAGTTGCTGAAGTATTATTTTCTGTAATCTCGTAATCAACTTTAAAAATATCTTCGTTTACGGGTTGATAATTTGAAAAGGTTACCCCGGTTTCATACCCTTTTTCCGGCAGTACCTGCACCTGTTTTGTCTCGGTGAAAACTTCCTTATTGTACTTATCCTTTATCCAATATTTTACAGCTCCACTGAATGCATAATTGCCACCGTTAGTAAACTTGATCTTCGTTATAAAACCATTATGATCTGTTTCCGTAATGCTATGTTGAATTGAAATAAAATCCGACCACTGGATTGGCCCATAATTATAAGGCCCCTGGTACATGCCAACGCCACCGACATCCAAACTAAAAATCCTTACCGCAATAAGGTTCTCCTTATCCCACTGAATATCATTTTCAGGAATGGTATATACCCGTTCCGCATCCCATTTCGTTTCATAAGCCGGAGGCAAAGAACCGGTTTGCCCAATTAATTTACCATTAAAAAATGTTTGATCAACATCGTCAATTTTACCAAGATTCAATTTTATTCCTTTCCCATTTTCAGCACTTTTCATACTTGAAGGAATAATTATTTTAATCCTGTACCATGCGTATACATTATCTTTCATTCCTGTTGCGGCCCAGCTTGACCCTATCGATTTATAGCTCCAACCAGCATCGCTAAAAGACGTACTGGCCCATTTCATATTATCACCTAATTTAAATTTCCATACTGTAGGTAATGGAACCAATTGTGCTTGTGAGGGATTAAAAATATTTATCAAAAAAAATGCGAGTATGCTATACCGTTTTAATTTTTTAGAAAAACTAAATTTCATAATTGGCTATTTATTTGATTGTTTCTTATTATTTCAAAATGATCTTTCTCCTGGAGAAAAACCCAATCACTATAGTAAATTTTAAAGGGTAGGATATCATTGCAATTATTAACTGATGTCGTAATTCTTTGTCTTCGAAATATGCCGAATCAAAGCAACGCCGTAATGGATAAATCTTTATAAGAAATCAAGCTGTGATTTGAATGTTTCTCTTTTATTCTATAATTTATTCACAATGTGGTCCAATTTAAGAATATTCAATCATTTCGTTGAGGTAGCTTAAAATAAAAATTGGGATTTTTTTTTGCTTTACTGCATAAGGGAAGAGCGTCTTTATTCCTTTTTTGTAATTATCTTCATCTATAACCTGTTTGCGCAGGTAAGTTTTTGCTACGCTAAAGTTTGGCAAATTAAAAGTTTTAAACAGTGGATAAGGTTAATACCCGCACATCGCCAATAGAAATCAATAAAGACGATTTCAAAAAAATCGGCTATAAATTGGTAGATGCCATTGCTGATTTTTATGATACTATTGAGGAAGGTCCTGTTACCAAAGGAGAAACTCCAAAGCAAATACAATCCATTTTAGGAAATGCTCCTTTACCCGATAACGGAGCACCTGTTGCGGATTTATTTAGGACAACATCTGATTTATTACTCAACCATTCATTGTTCAACGGGCATCCAAAATTCTTTGGTTACATAACTTCTTCTCCAACTCAAATCGGCGCACTGGCAGATTTTTTAGCATCCGCTGTTAATCCCAATGTAGGTGCCAATATTTTAAGCCCGATGGCTACTGCTATTGAAAAACAGACCGTAAAATGGCTGGCAGAATTTATTGGTGTTTCTCCTCTTATGGAGGAATATTAGTAAGCGGTGGAAACATGGCAAACCTCACTGCTTTTTTAGCTGCAAGAACAGCCAAAGCGCCAAAAAGTATAAAGGAAAATGGCCTGGCAAATGCTTCCGGCGAAATGGTATTTTATTGTTCAAAAGCAACACATACATGGATTGAAAAGGCGGCAGTTTTATTTGGTCATGGTCTAAAAGCTATCCGGTGGATACCTATTGATGCTGATAATAAAATAAATACCGATATTTTATTGCAAACCATCACATGATGATTTAAAGAATGGCAAACATCCTTTTCTTGTAATTGGAAATGCCGGAGATGTGAGTACAGGTGTAGTAGATGATCTTTCTGAAATAGCCGCAATTTGCAAAGCGCATGATTTATGGTTTCATATTGACGGCGCGTATGGAATTCCTGCCGCAGTAATTCCGGAATACAAAAATTTATTTGAGGAATTCAGGAAGCAGATTCCATTGCGCTTGACCCGCACAAATGGCTTTATGCCCCGCTTGAAGCAGGTTGCACTTTGGTGAAAAATCCGCAACATTTGATTGATACTTATAGCGCGCATCCGGTTTATTACAATTTCGATAATAGTGATGATGAACCCTCGCTTAATTATTACGAATATGGCCTTCAAAATTCAAGAGGCTTCAGGGCATTAAAAGTTTGGATGGCTTTGCAGCAGGCAGGAAAGAATGGTTACATAGAAATGATAGGTGAAGACATTCGCGCTTTCTCAATTGTTATTTGAAGAAGCAAAAAAACATCCGGAGCTAGAGGCAGTAACACAAAACTTAAGCATTGCCACATTGCGATATGTTCCTTTAAATATATCTGCGAGACAATAGAATGAATGAAACTTATTTAAATAAGCTAAATGAAAAGTTATTGAATGAATTGCAGCAAGGCGGCGAAGTTTTTTTATCCAATGCAGTTATTGGAAATAAATATTGTTTAAGAGCTTGTATCGTAAATTTCAGAACTTCAAAAAAAGATATTATGGAAGGTGATTGAAATAATAGCCAGGGAAGGGAGAAAAGTTTTTGCATCCCTCAATCCTTGATAAAATCTTTCTACTGGCTTTTGAACCTCACCTTCCTTTTGAAATAAAAATATTCACAATTTGTTTGTCTACTGCGTCATTTAAAGTCATCTTAGAACATACGAAAAAAAAATTGCGTAGTTAAATAACTACACATATATTTGTAGTCAAATAACTACACGATGAACCTTAAGACGGGATGTCTTTCAAGCCATAGCAGACCCGACAAGAAGGGCCATACTTCTGTTAGTTGCCTCCCAATCAATGACAGCAGGAGCAATAGCTCAAACTTCGATACAGCAAGGCCCACTGTTTCAAAACACCTGCAAATACTCACCGAATGCGAATTGCTTGAAACAGGAGCAAAACGGCAGGGAAATATATTATCATTTTAATCCAAAAAAGATGAAAGAAATAGCCGACTTTATTGAGCCGTTCCGCAAAATGTGGGATGACAGGTTTAATAAATTGGAAACGGTTATGAAAAAATATAAATCAAAAAAAATAAACCACTATGAATAAAGGAATCAAAACTGTTCTTTACCCGGTTAAGGACATAACACAGGCAACCACACTATTTCGTAAATTTTTAGGCGTCAATCCTTATGCCGAACAACCTTATTATGTTGGCTTCAAGGTTGGCGACCAGGACATTGGGCTCGTTCCAAATAATCCTGAAGAAGGAGTGGCGGCCTTTTATCATGTTGATGATATTAAAAACAGCTTGCAAATTCTCCTCGATGACGGTGCAAAAATCATCCAGGACATCAAAAATGTTGGAGGGGCAAGATTAGTCGCGAGCGTAAAAGATAAAGACAATAATGTTATCGGGCTTGTTCAGGGTTAATTAAAACAAAAACAAAATGGAACAAAAAACAAAAATAAATGCCGAAGACGGCAAACAGGACATGCTGATCACAAGGGAATTTGATCTGCCCGTGGAATTATTGTTTAAAGCGCACACAACGTCCGATATTCTTGAGCAATGGATGGGCACAAAAGTGTTGAAGCTTGAAAGTAAAAAGCACGGCAGTTACCAGATTGAAACATCCGATCCAAAAGGTAATATAGCATTCCGGGCCAACGGGGTGATCCATGAATTCATTCCGAACACGAAAATTATACGCACATTCGAAATGGAAAATGTGCCATTTGGAGTTCAGCTTGAAGTGTATGAATTCGAAAAGCTTACTGACGACACGAGCATGCTAAAAATGCATGTGATATATGAATCTGTTGCACAAAGAGATGAAGTACTGAAACTGCCATTTGCGTGGGGACTAAACATGGCGCATAACCGTTTGGAACAAATCGTAAGCAAGTTTAAATAAACAATTATGACAAAAAGAAATAAAATTATCTATTGGATCGCGACCATCTGGCTGGCATTAGGAATGACCGCAACGGGAACAGGACAGTTATTTAAAATGAAAGCGGGACAAGGCGGAGAAGATATGATCACACATTTGGGATATCCTGACTATTTACTAACCATATTGGGTGTATGGAAAATCCTGGGAGTAGTTGCGGTGTTAATCCCTAAATTCCCCTTGCTGAAGGAATGGGCTTATGCGGGCTTTTTCTTCATAATGTCCGGGGCGATATGTTCGCATTTAGCTGAGCGCGATCCGATCACTTCGATATTTCCTGCACTATTATTGCTGTTACTTACCTTGCTGTCGTGGTATTTCAGGCCGGCTGGCAGAAAAGTCGTTTCTCTTAACCCGGTGAAATAACCAGACCGGCCAAAGATTTAAAAGGGCACCGGTCTCACACTTTTTCGTTAGAAAACATTCTTAGTTTTGTATAAAAAAACATGTCAAATAACAGGGTAACATTACACAGAGTTCTGAAAGCAGCGCCGGAAAAAGTCTACCGCGCTTTTACCGAGGCCAATGCACTTGCATCATGGCTTCCACCCTATGGATTTATATGCGTTGTCCACAATATGGATTTGAAGCCGGATGGAAATTACAAGATGTCCTTCATCAATTTTTCTACCGGTAACGGTCATTCTTTTGGAGGAAATTATCTTGAACTCAAGCCGAATGAGTTCTTAAAATATACCGACAAATTTGATGATCCGAATTTGCCGGGAGAAATGATCACTTCAGTGTGGTTCAAAAAAGTTTCTGCCGGTACGGAACTTAAAGTCATCCAGGAAGGCATTCCGGCTGCTATACCCACTGAAATGTGTTATCTGGGATGGCAGGAATCATTAGAAAAATTAACTAAATTAGTTGAACCGGAAATCCCGGATGCGTGATCATTTACAACTAATTTCGGTTTTATTTTAAAGTAGCCAGATGAATAATCTAAATCCTAAAGTTGATTTCTTTTTTGATAAAGACTCAAAGTGGCAAAAAGAATACAATGTAATGAGAGAGATCGTTCTTGACTGTGGGCTGAAAGAAGAACTAAAGTGGGGCCAGCCATGTTACACCTCTCCGGAAAAAAATATTGTTATAATACATGGCTTTAAAGAGTACTGCGCATTCCTGTTTTTTAAAGGTGCACTGTTAAAAGATGACAAGCACATTCTTATACAGCAAACAGAGCATGTGCAGTCGGCGCGCCAGGTGCGGTTCACCAATGTTAAGGAGATAGCGAGGCTCGAAAAAACTTTGAAAGCCTACATCTATGAAGCGATTGAAGTGGAAAAAGCAGGTTTGAAAGTAAAAAAGAAAGAGACCTCAGAATACCAGGTCCCTGAAGAGTTTCAAAATAAACTGAACAAAAACAAAGCTTTGAAAACTGCTTTCAAGGCATTAACGCCCGGGCGGCAACGAGGATACCTTTTTTATTTTTCGCAAGCCAAACAATCCAAAACCCGCGAGGCAAGAATTGAAAAATATATTCCTGAAATTCTCGAAGGGAGAGGTTTAAATGATTAGTAAATATCTCTTTAAAAGTTCATTATTCTTGTCCGGCAACGCCATTTAAAATCGCCGAAACTGCTGTATATTTATAATAAATTTTTATTATGAGCAAAAATCCGGTTATTCATTTTGAAATGGGCTATTTCGACGGGGGACGCATGAAAAAGTTCTACGAAACAGCTTTCAGCTGGAACCTACAGCAGATGGGGCCTGAAATGGGCAACTATATTATAGCCCAGACAGCCGAGACAGATGAAAAAGGCATGGTAAAGACACCAGGAACGATCAACGGAGGGTTTTATCAAAAAAACGAAAATCCTCAGTCGCACTCACCTTCTGTTGTTATCTCCGTGCCAGACATTAAGAGCGCAATGAATGCTGTAGAAGCAAATGGAGGGAAGATACTTGGCGCTATGGACGAGTCCGGTGGCGTCAGCATGGAACCGGTTATGATTCCGGGAGTAGGTCTCTGGATTTCGATCCAGGATACTGAAGGTAATCGTGTAAGCTTACTACAACCTTCCGGCGAAATGTAAACTTCGAATCTGTGGATAAGTAACTGGAATGCCGCTATACAAGCGGCTTTTATATTTAATTGATTTAGTAAAATACAACTGCAAAAAGCAGCCAAAAGTAAAGTGAAAACTTTTATCTAACATCGAAATTAAATAACGCAACGCTAAAGCAAATGAAAAAGGAATTATCAAAAACCAGATCCCTGGAACTACTTGGTATATTAAAAGACCGCTTTGAGAAAAACTTTTCCCGCCATAAAAATATTGAATGGAGTAAAGTTCAGGCAAAACTGGAAACGAATCCTGGCAAACTTTGGTCTGTTAATGAGATGGAACAAACCGGGGGCGAACCGGATGTGGTTGGCTTTGATAAAACGACGGGCGATTACATTTTTTACGATTGCTCCGCTGAGAGCCCCAAAGGTCGCAGAAGTCTTTGTTATGATCGTGAAGCGCTGGAGTCGAGGAAAGAATATAAGCCAAAGGATAGTGCAGTTAGTATGGCGACCTTGATGGGCATTGAGCTTTTAACGGAAGAACAATACTTCGGGTTGCAACAGCTCGGAAAATTCGATCAGAAAACATCAAGCTGGATTGCAACACCACACGTTACCAGGAAACCTGGTGGTGCGCTCTTTTGTGATCGCCGTTATGACAGGGTCTTCGTTTATCACAACGGCGCAGAATCTTACTATGCATCGAGAGGATTTCGTGGATATTTGAAAGTGTGAACCTGTTTTGATTCCTGGGCAGATGATTCTTGAAAAAAGATAATGATCCAAAATAAAAATATTTCAAATTTCTTTGTTTGCTACGAAAGAGTGGCCGAACAACGGAAATATTTTCAAAGGTTTCATCAGGACTGATAATTGATGATCACAAAATGCGTGTAATCTTAACCGTTATATATCGCTGAAATTTTTTTTGATAACTAATCGAGTATGATAAATGAGAAAAAAATCGGTTTAAAGGAAGCTGTTTCCATCGGCATTGGCGGAATGGTGGGCGGTGGAATATTTGCCGTACTTGGTCTTGCGGTTACCCTCGCGAAAGGAGGAACTCCCCTCGCCTTCTTATTTGCAGGAATGTTGGCGCTGATCACTTCTTACAGCTATGTGAAACTTTCAAAAGCCTATCCCGACAGGGGTGGCACTGTAAAATTTATCAACCAGGGATTTGGAACGTCTGTATTCAGCGGCAGCATGAACAATTTGTTGTGGGTAAGTTACATCATCATGCTCTCGCTGTATGCTTCTGCATTTGGTTCTTATGCGCCCAATTTATTTCCGATCTCGCACAACAGAGTCGTCGATTTTCACATTTATGCAAGCGCCATAATTATCGTGGCAACTGCCATCAACTATTACAGCATTGCCGTTGTAGGAAAAATAGAATCCTATGCCGTGTTTATCAAACTGGTAATTCTTATTGCATTTGTTGGAATCGGCTCCTACGGTTTGATTGGAAATACCAATTTATCACAATTGAATATTTCGCAATGGGAAAGCCCTGTAAAATTATTTGCCGGCGGAATGGTAATTTTTGTGGCGTATGAAGGTTTTGAACTTATTGCCAATGCAGTTCCAGACCTTGTAAATCCCGGGAAAAATATTGCGCGAGCCTATTACATTTCTGTAATTTTTGTAATTCTTCTTTATATTATTATTGCTCTGGTAACGGTTGGTTCTCTCCCGTTTCAGCAAATAATGAAGGCAAAAGATTATGTGCTGGCAGAGGCTGCAAAACCGATGCTCGGGCAGATGGGTTTTTCAATTATTACGCTTGCCGCTTTGATATCAACTTTTTCAGCAATTAATGCTTCACTGTATGGAGGAAGCCAGGTAAATTTCGAAATTTCGGAAGATGACCAGTTGCCGCGTTATTTTTTGGCCAAATTATGGAAACAACCAATTGGGTTAATGATTACCGCAATTGCAACTCTAATTTTGGTAAACACACTTAATTTAGAAAGCATATCCACTGCAGGAAGTGTCGGCTTTTTATTCATTTTTAGTATCGTGAATCTTGCTGGATTTAAGTTATCAAAAAACACCGGCGGAAATAAATTAATTCCCCTGGCAGGATTTGTATTGTGTATGACGGCATCCGCGGTTTTAATTAACGAACAATACCGTTCAAATATCACAGGAGCAATTGTGTCTTTCGCCATTATTGGCTTTTGTTTTATAACTGAATGGATCTATAAAAAAGCGAAGAAAGAATAAAGAGAGAAAAAGGACTGATATGAATATATATATATATATTTCATAATTTTTATGAAGTGAATCTAAAGGTCTCCACAGGAAACGACTGTCGACTGAGATCTGATTCAAAATAAAAATAATTGGAAAAAGTTAGTTTGCTATGTAACACAATTTCATTAGTTGGCTACCGGCCTCATTAAACCGGGAATTGCACAAATCGCTTACCTTTAGCAACCATTTTATTATGAATCGACAATCCCTTTACTTACCCGGGCATTTCTTCTTGTTTATTTTTTTTCTATTAGTTTTTGATAGCGGTTTTGGTCAAAATACTTTATTGCAAAAGCAGCTTCAGCAAAGCCATTACCTGCGCTTTACAATGAAACCGGATTCTGCCAATATGGGTTTTACCAGGTGGGAAAAAAAGAAAGCTACGCTATCAAGAGATCTGCCTTTGGCAACCGACTTCAAGTCTTTGCACCTGAACGGGCCGGGCACTATCAGCATCTCAACGGAAAGAACTATTTCAGGCAAAGGCAGTATATTAATTACAACGCCATCATCATTACCTGTAAAAAATCCGACAAACAGGGCTTATGCATTTTCAGAATTAGTGAGACCTTTGAACGGGGAAAACTTATACACCTACAATCGTTTCTCCGTTTGGGTATATGCAGATGCGCCGGGCTTTAATTCGGTTTTTGTAGGATGTACTTTATACAATAAAGGCAAACACATCATGCCGGCACCCGGCCGGTTTGAGGGACAAAATTTCGCTACCATATATCCAAATAAATGGGCACATATTATTTGGGAACTGCCCGATCTGTACCGCGATTCTGTCACAGGATTTTCAGTAAGCATAATGCTGAGCGGCTCGCCAAAAGGCGCTTCAGATACAATGAAATTATATGTGGACGATATGCGTATTGACAAAGTAGAAGCAGAGAATACGCGCGGTTTTGATTTACGCAAAAATGCCATTGCCTACAGCAACAGTGGTTACCGGCTACATGCGGTAAAACAGGCTTTGGTACAACATATAAACACGACAAAATTCGAGCTGCTCAACACCAATCGTATGATTGCTTTTACCGGTGAAGCAAAACGTTTGAACAATGGCTTTGTGCTAATGGATTTCAGCAATTTTAAAAAAGAAGGCTATTATACTTTGAAGATCGGCGATCTCGAAACAAAGCCTTTTCCTATCGGTAACGATGCTTACCTGGCAACGGCATGGCATACTCTGAATTTCTTTTTTGCTGAGCGATGTGGCTACGATCAGCCAGGCATCCACCAGGTTTGCCACCAGGATGCGTATTGCATTCATCCTGATGGAAGAAAGGTTAGCGTGAGTGGCGGCTGGCACGACGCCGGCGACTTGACTCAAGGTATAGGCAATACAGCAAGAGCGGGTATTTCTATGTTGGAACTTGCAGCGACAATAAAAAACAAACAACCAAAATTGCACACCCGCCTGTTGGAAGAAGCACGCTGGGGTTTGGACTGGACCTTACAAACACGCTTTGGCGATGGTTATCGTGAAGGCGGACTAATTATGGGCATTTGGACTGATAACATCGTTGGCACGAAGGATGACATGCAAAACAAGGCAACCAATAATCCGGCGGATAATTTTATCGGGGCTTCTTATTGTGCGTTGGCTGTTCCATTTTATAAAGACGATCCCGCATTTAGCTATTTGCTGAAGAAAGCAGCCATCGAAGATTTTGGCTTTGCCGTTGCCAAACTTGATTCATTTGTAAATGACAGAAATGAAACTGAGATGTATGCGCAAGCCGTCGTTTCCGCGATGTATTTGTACAGGCTGACTAAAGAACAGTCGTATCTAAACTATGCAGCTAAATATGCACATATTGTTATGGACTGCCAGCAAATGAAAAAAAGAACCGATTGGGCCATCCCGTTGCATGGCTTCTTTTACGAATCCAGGTCGAGGAAAAGAATACTAGAATATTTTCATCGTAGTAATGAAGAAATGATGATCGAAGGTTTAACAATGTTGTTGAATGATGTTCCCCATTATCCGGATGCACCTTTATGGAAAGCCAGTTGCGAAGCGTATGCAGATTATTTAAAAGACATTTCAAAAGTGATGGAACCTTACGGCGTGCTACCGGCTGCTGTATATGAATTGAACAATGCAGATTTTCAAGGTATTTATCACGAAGGTGCCGCTGTCGGCATGCCTTCTATGGAAGAGTATAACGCCGAAGTAAAGAATGGCATTCACCTGGGCGGCGGTTTTTATTTACGTCGTTTCCCAGTGGCTTACCAATTCCGGGGTTTTTATTCTGTGCTGATGGCAAAAGCCAAAGCTGCCTTTCTTTTGGCCGATGCATTTCACGATAAAACATTAAGAGATATCGGCACAAGACAACTCGAATATATTGTTGGCTACAATCCATTTGCAATGAGTACGATTTATGGCGATGGCTATAACTACCCGCTATTATACGGGGCCTATGCCGGCGATGTTGTCGGCGCAGTTCCTGTTGGCATTGAAACTTTTGAAAATGATGACGCGCCTTATATGCCTATGCAGGTAAATGCCACGTATAAAGAGGTTTGGACCAACTCCACCGGCAATGTGATCTGGTTGCTGTCAAAAATTTTCGAGGAATAATATCAAATCGAGTATCCAAATCTGTTGAATTGATCTTAAAAAGGAATGAAAATTGCCTTCAAAAATTGGTTCAATCAATGTTAAAATAAAAATTGTCAAAAAAAGTTGGCTCACTGGCACCACTACAAACTAAGAAACTACTAAAGAAGCTTTTAACCTGGTAAATCATGAAAATTCATCAACAACATATTCAGCTTAAAGAAGAGGAAGAGGCTTCCACCTGGTTACTTCTGAAATTGAGGAAGCGCTGCCCGGCATAAAGGAATTAAGACAGGGAATTTGCCACGTTTTCATCCAACATACTTCAGCTTCGCTGACCATTAATGAAGATGCTGACCCGACAGTAAGAAAGGACTTTGAACATTTTTTTAATAAGTTGGTACCCGAAAACGATCCGGATTATATTCATAATTATGAAGGCGCCGACGATATGCCCGCTCACCTGAAAGCGGCTATCCTCGGCAGTTCGGTGAGTGTTCCAATTACCAATGGTCGCCTTGCTCTTGGCACGTGGCAGGGAATTTATTTATGTGAACATCGTAATCACGGAGGTGCGAGAAATATTGTTGTAACCGCGATTGGAGAATGATTGTATTAATTACAAATTAAAAATTAAGGGGTTAAAAACCGGAAAGCCTCACCAGGAAAACAGGAACAAAGGAACAATATCCAGACTCTCGTAATTCGCTATTCCTAATTCTTAATTTTTAATTTTTAACTCCCCCATCACCCTGCTTACAGGCAGTCCCATTACGTTATAAAAATCACCTTTAATGGATTTGATGCCGACAGCGCCGATCCATTCCTGTATGGCATAAGCGCCCGCTTTGTCGTAAGGCTTGTAATTGTCTACGTAATATTCAATTTGCTTTTTCGAAAGCGGGTAAAATTCAACTTCGGTTTCTTCTGCGAAAACGGTTTGGCCCGAGGAAGATAAAATACAAACACCGGTAATTACTTTATGCGTTTTCCCCGAAAGCTTTTCAAGAATTTTTATGGCGTCTGAACGGTCAAAGGGTTTGCCCAAAATCTCATCATCCAGTACAACAACCGTATCCGCGGCAATTATCATTTGTTCATCACTGTTATCAAGGTTTCGTTGAACGGCCACAGCTTTATTTTCAGCAATGTGCATTGCAGCCTGCGCCGGTGAAATGCCGGCAGGAAAAGACTCATCGACATCCGGAACAATTATTTCAAAAACTATTTCTGCCAGTTCAAGCAATTGTTTTCGTCGTGGCGACCCGGAAGCTAAAATTATTTTTTGCATAAGTGTAATGATCAAAAAAACATCATCGACAGTATTCCTGCCAGCATGATCAATTTAACGGCGGAACTTAATTGATGAAAGTCCGAAGCATTGTTCGCTTTGTATAATTTTTGTAACACCCAAAGCAATGGAATGATGATGGCCACAAACGAATATAAAGCCGAAAACCACCAACCCAACTGAATCACATAGATCAATATTGCGAATAAAACGCCGACCAGCACAGCGATCCAAACGGCTGTAAAAACTTTTGCCACAGGCAATCCCCAAACGATCGGCATTGTTTTGCAGCCGTATTTTACGTCTCCTTCAATATCTTCCATATCTTTTATTACTTCTCGGATCAGTGAAATAATGAAGGCAAAACCCGCATAAACAAAAGACATTTTCAAAACCGTTGCCAGACCACATCTTCAGGAGAAATCCTGAAACGGTATTCTGCCAGGGTAAGAACCAAGATGACCCATGCAGTTAAAAGGGAAATAATAATATTGCCTATTAAGAATTTTCTTTTTAAAAGTGCTTGAATAAATCAAAAGAAAATTGATGGCCAGAAAATTAAACAAAGGAATAAAAACATTCCTGAGCTTATACCCAATATAAATGCTCAATGCCAAACCAATAAATGACAGGAAAGCGTGAAGTACAATCGCCGAGCGTCTTTTGATAAATTTTCCAACGATCACTTTGGAAGATTTATTTACCTGGTCGATATTTTCATCAAAATAATCATTGATAATATATCCCGCAGCGGCGATGCAAACAGAAGCCAAGAACCAACAGGTAAAATAATCGTTCAGAAAGCTTGATGCCTTCATATCCCGAGTGTGCTTCAAGATAGACGAACGGCAAAATAAAATATCTGAACAGCATTTGCGTAAGCACAATAAACAGAAGGTTGGGCCATCTGATCAATCTGAAAAATGCAGAAAGCGTTTTCATGAAGAAATCTTAAAAATAAAAGATCAGGTTGAAGGAATATCATTCTTTAACGGCCACTTATCATTCAGTTTCAGAACTTTTTCGATCACATCTCTTACACACCCTGCGCCTCCTGCCAAAAGGAGAAATATAAGAAGCTATTTCTTTAATTTCAGCAGCAGCGTCTGAAGGACATGCTGCCAGCCCTGCTATTTTCATGCAATAATAATCCGGAATATCATCACCCATAAAAAGCAATTCGGTGAGCGACAATTTTTTTTCGCCGACATATTTTTTTAAAAAAGCTTCTTTGTCGTTGACTTTCATAAATACTTCTGTTATTCCAAGAAGGTTCAAACGGTCATGCACAGACGAAGAATCACTTCCCGAGATCACTACAACTTCAAATCCGGATTTTACAGCAAGTTGCAGCGCATATCCATCACGAATGTTCATGCTCCTGAGCCAGTTATTATTGTTATCCACCAAAATATTTCCGTCAGTGAGCACGCCATCCATATCAAATGCAAAAGTTTTTACTTGTTTAAAGCGTGAAAGTATTTGCATTTTTTAAATTAACTGGTTTTAAAAGACAAATGAATTCAGCAGTAATTTCTCCTGTAAGAATAATTTTTTCAAATATAGTTATAGAGAACTGAATAATAAATTATGCCTCCAGTAAACCAACTTTTAAAGACGATTTATCTTTTGCCGTGGTATTTGATAATGCTTTCAGAAAGCTTGAGGTAAATGTATTTGAGATCGGGATTAGCCGCGAGTGCCTGCAAATGGCGATTAAGTGTATAAATATCATCGCTGATGGCAGGGCCCGTTTGTGTAAGAAAAGGTGAAATTGATTTAGCCCTTGAGGTCGTTTCATCAATCAATGGGAAATAATGTCTTAAAATCAATGCGTTCTTTTTCGCAAAATAATTCTGCAAGTGCATAAAGATGATTGGTAAAGTTGCTTACAAAAACCGCTGCCACATGAAAATTCAGCCTTTCAGTATCGTTGGCTTCAATCACTTTGTCAGAAAGTGTTTTCGCAAAACCCAGTACCCTGTGCATGATTTCCTGGTTATTGCCATCAATTAAAAAAGGAATTTCAGGAATATGATCTGCAAATTTTGAAAGCGATTGCAACGGATACAGTACGCCATAGGTAGAAGTAATATCTTTAAATACATTCATAGAAACGGCACCGGCAGTATGAACAGCAAATTTACCTTTCAAACCGGGGATATTTTCAACATGATCAAGAGCCGCATCGTGCAGTGCAACAATATAAATATCCGCTTCGGCAAATTGTTCTGCATTAAGAGGCGCGGTAGTGGCAAGATAAGAGGACGCGAGTGCTTTGGCATTTTCTTCATTGCGGCTCACTACTTGTACAATATCGTGGCCGGCTTTTGCAATCAATTCAGACAAAACAGTAGCAGTATTTCCCGAGCCAAGCATTACAACTCTCATTGATGATTTTTTAGACTAAATAATTTTAGGGTTATCAATAATTTTAATTGATATAACGGCTTTTTTTTATAAAAAATATATTTAGTAGTTAATTTATTAAGTTTTTTAAATATACTTTCACTTTTAAAAATAAAAAGAAAAGCTTTGAAAGTGTTATTCAGTGGAGGTTACGAAGATAGTGAACCGGATGTTTATAAAACAAATAATCTATCATAAAATTTCATTTTTAATTTTTACGCTAATATTGCAACCACATAAAATATTCCGAAATTAGATCGTTTACTAGAATAGGAAACATTTAGAATTGGAAAAATAAAGATGATTATGGCAAAAAATTTATTGATAGTTGAGTCCCCTGCGAAAGCAAAAACCATTGAAAAAATTTTGGGAAAAGACTTTGAGGTGAAGAGTTGTTACGGGCATATTCGCGATCTTGAAAAAGATGATATGGGTATCGATGTGAATAACAATTTTGCTCCACGCTATAAAGTTCCTGACGATAAAGCAAAGGTGGTAAAAGAACTAAAACAATTTGCAAAAAAAGCGGATACAGTATGGCTGGCGTCGGATGAGGACCGCGAAGGAGAAAGCATTAGCTGGCATCTTGCCGAAGTTTTGGGCCTTGACGTAAATACCACCAAAAGAATCGTTTTTCATGAAATAACCAAACCGGCAATCAACGCGGCTGTTGAACTCCGCGCTTTATTGATATGAACCTCGTGAATTCGCAACAGGCGAGGCGTGTTCTTGACAGGCTGGTAGGTTTCGAACTTTCTCCCGTTCTATGGAGAAAAATTGGAATGAAAGGTGGTCTTAGTGCAGGAAGAGTGCAAAGCGTAGCGGTAAAATTGATTGCCGAAAGAGAAAGAGAGATTAACCAGTTTCAAACTAGCAGCAGTTTTAAAATCGAAGCTACTTTAGCTTCTACTGATGACTCAGGTAAAAGAATTTCATTTAAAGCGGAAGACGGCGGAACAAGAACAATTGAGGATGCAGAAAGCTTTTTTGGAACGATGCAAAAATGCAACCTATTCAGTAAAGGATATTATCGTAAAACCCGGTAAACGAACTTCTGCAGCACCTTTCACTACTTCAACATTGCAGCAGGAAGCCAGCAGAAAATTAGGTTACAGTGTAAGTAAAACCATGATCATTGCTCAAAAATTATATGAAAGCGGGAAGATCACTTACATGAGAACAGATAGTGTGAATCTTAGCAGTACTGCCAAAGAGCATATCAAAAGTGAGATACTTGAAAAATTATGGAGAAAAGTATCTGCAGATGCGCAATTACAAAACCAAAAATGAAAGCGCGCAGGAAGCCCATGAAGCCATTCGGCCTACTGACATGAGCGAAAGCCGGATTCATGATCCGGAAATGAGCCGGCTTTATGAACTGATATGGAAACGTACCATTGCAAGCCAGATGAGTGATGCAATATTGGAAAAAACAACGGCAAAAATAAAAATCAGTACGGTAGAAGATGAATTGACTGCCACAGGAGAAGTACTGAAATTTGATGGATTTTTAAAAATCTATAATGAAGGAAACGACGATGATGAAAATGAAAATAGCTGCTTTCGGAACCGAAAGCCGTTTGCCGCCGCTGACTGTAAACCAGCAGCTTGATTTTGAACAGATGACAGCGACTGAAAAATTTACCCGCCACGCGCCAAGATACACAGAAGCTTCCCTCGTAAAAAAACTGGAGGAACTTGGTATCGGGCGTCCAAGTACCTACGCTCCTACTATCAGCACGATCATCAAAAGAAGTTATGTTGAAAAAAGAGATAAAGAAGGCACAAAACGTGATATCAGGATCGTGAAGCTTTCAAAAGAAAATGAGATTGAGAAAATTAAAACGTCTGAAATAACCGGCGCTGAAAAAGGAAAACTTTTTCCTACCGATCTTGGCCTGGTAGTAACTGATTTTCTAAATCTGCATTTTGATAAAGTGATGGATTATTCATTTACTGCCAACATTGAAGAGGAATTTGATAAAATCGCTGAAGGCGATTTGCAATGGAATAAAATGGTGGGGCATTTTTATAAACCATTTCATGAATCGGTAGAACATACACTTGAAAATGCGGAGCGGGCCAAAGGTGAGCGCGAATTGGGAACAGATCCCGAAAGCGGGAAACCTGTGATTGCGCAGAATGGGAAGATATGGCCCGATGGTGCAGATCGGAAATGCAGAAGATGAGGAAAAACCAAAATTTGCCAAACTAAAAGCAACGCAAAGTATAGAAACCATTTCACTGGATGAAGCAATGGATCTTTTCAAACTTCCGCTCAATTTGGGCGAATATGAAGAGAAAGAAGTGTCTGTAAATGTTGGGCAGATTTGGTCCTTATGTAAAATGGGGCGAGCAATTTATTTCATTCCCGAAAGGTGAAGAACCAACAGAAGTTGATCTTCCGCGCGCAATCGAAGTTATTAAAGCCAAAGCAGGTGGAAGATGCGCCAATAGGCTATTACGAGGAAAAACCTATCACCAAAGGCAAAGGACGTTTTGGGCCTTTTATAAAATGGAATGATCTTTTTATCAATGTTCCACGGGCTTATAATTTTGACAATCTTACCCAAAAAGATTGCAATGAACTGATTGAAAAAAAGATCGAAAAAGAAGCCAACCGTTATATTCAACAATGGCCTGAAGAAAAGATAGCGCTTGAAAATGGCCGCTGGGGCCCGTTTATACGTTTCGGAAAAAAAATGTTGAAGATCACGGCAAAACCCGGAAGGTGGAAAATATACCGCCTGAAGAACTTGCCCAACTTTCACTTGATGATGTGAAGAAAATGATTCTCCAGCAGGATCCGAAAGCATTTGATAAGAAAGCTGCGAAAAAGAAAGCAGCACCTAAAAAGGCGGCAGGCTAAAAAAACGAATAAAAAAGCGACAAAAAGAAATAGTCGGTGCAAAATAAGAATTTCCGTTATTTGTTCGTTTACTGTTTTCTCATTCTGTTGTGGCAAAAACTTTTACAGATTAACAATTTATCAACGCATTAGTGGATTAGTTAATTTGGCTTACCATGCCGTTTCTTTATTTTTGCTGATAATCTGTTTTAGTCTGAAAAAAGTTGTAAAAATATTTCTCAAAGTCCTGTTGAGCATTTTGGTGCTGATCCTTGTTCTGTGGATTTTAATTCAAACTACCTTTTTCCAAACTTTCATCATTCACCGCGTGGCAACCGGCTTTCGAAAAACCTACACACAACTGTTTCAATTAAAAAAATAGACCTCGAGCTTTTTGATAAAATGGACATGCAGGATTTGTTGGTACTGGATCATCAAAAAGACACTTTACTGTTTGCAGGCGATGCAAAAGTGAACATTACCGATTGGTTCTTTTTCAAAAAAAATATAACGCTTAATTATATTGGACTTTCGGATGGATTTATAAATCTTCATCGTTCGGATTCAGTTTGGAATTACCAGTTTCTGGTTGATTATTTTTCCGGTCCGGCAAAAAAAAAACCGGATACCTCAGCATCTGCCATCAATCTTGACCTGAAAGTCGTGAACTTAAAAAACATCCGTATCTGGCAAAAAGACGAATGGCGGGGTGAAGATATTTTGCTTTCTGCTAACAAACTAAACATCCATGCGGATGAATTTGACCTGAACAAAAAAATCATCAGGATCAAGTGATATTCAATTGGACAAGCCTTCCTTTACTTTGTATGATTATACAGGAAAGCGGCCAAGATATCACAGCTTCGTCAGCGTCAAAGAGCCGGCTGAAAAATAAAGGATTGCAATGGAATCCGGATCAATGGACGCCTTTCAGTCAACAACTTCATAATAACAGATGGGTTGGTAGCCGTGGAAAAGGAAGGATATTCTGCGCCGGTTATGAACCAGTTTGACGAAAATCATATTGTAATTTCGAGCCTTAAACGGAACCTTTAAAAATATAGAACTTACTGACGATACATTAAAATCTGTTGTTTCTATTTCTGCAAAAGATCGCGGAGGATTTGTAATAAAAAAGTATCGCTGCCGATTTTAAATTTACTCCCGAAATGATGGAGTTTAAAAACCTTGATATTCTCACCAACAAAAGCCATTTGCAGGATTATTACGCCATGCATTATAATAATTTTAATGATGACATGCAGGATTTTATTCACAAAGTTACAGTTGAAGGGCATTTTAAAAACAGCAAATTGAGCAGCGATGATCTTGCCTATTTTGCGCCTGAAACCGTACCTGGAATACGGATTTTACCATATCGGGAACAGCACATGGAAAGATTGATAATCTTACGGCCCATAACATGGTTATAACAGCGGGCGCCGATAATTATCTAAGCGGCGATATAAGTTTAAGAGGTTTACCTGATATTAATAAAACATTTATTGACCTCAGAGCGAATGAATTAAAAACCAATTATGCTGAGCTTTCAAGACTTATTCCATCCCTAAAAGATGTACCAATCCCAATTTGAGCGCATTCGGCAATATAAATTTTGCAGGAAGTTATACAGGATATATAAATGATTTTGTTACTTATGGAACTTTGAACCACTGACATCGGTACACTTCAAACGGATCTTCATCTTACAGTTCCGGATCAAGGGCAGGCGGTTTATGAGGGAAAAGTTTCAACTAGAAATTTTCAGTTGGGGAAATTCATTGATAACACTAATATCGGCACAATTGTTTTTGATGGAAAAGTAAATGGAAAAGGATTTGATCCGGAATAATGTGGAAATAGACGTTGATGGCAATATCAGCAAAGTACAATATAACGGTTATGAATATTCGAATATAATTGCCCATGGCGAATTCAAAAACAAACTTTTTACCGGTTCGGCCAGTATCAATGATCCGCATATTGTTATTGACACATTGGTGGGTTCGATTAATTTCAGCAAAGCCAATCCTGAATTTGACCTGGAAGCCAACGTAAGAAAGCTTCATCTTAAAAATTTAAAATTTACCAACGACAGTATTTCCTTAACCGGGAAGTTCAATTTAAATTTTACAGGAAATAACATTGATAATTTTTTTGGCTCTGCAAAATTATACAATGCTGTTTTATCAGATAATGGCAAGCAATTATCATTTGATTCATTGTACATCAATTCAACTTTTGAAGATGGCAAAAAATCTTTAAGCATCGCAACAAATGAATTGGAAGCCGGCATCAACGGCAATTTTAAAATAATGGAACTTCCGGATGCTTTTCAATTGTTTCTTAATAAATATTATCCCGCTTATATCAATCAAGCCAAAAAAAAATATAGAAAACCAGGATTTCAATTTTTATGTAAAAACAAGGGATGTAAGTGATTACATCAATTTATTTGATAAAAGAATAACGGGTTTAAATAATTCTGTGGTGCAGGGCAATATTAATATTGCCGCCAACACTTTAAATCTCCAGGCGGATATTCCTCAATTTAATTACAGCAATATCAGTTTTAATGTAATTGATTTTACCGCGACAGGAAACAGGGATACACTTATTTTAAAAGGAGATGTTGATGATGTGGTCATCAATGACAGTCTTCATTCGCCGGACACAAGATTCAGTATCGTTGCTGCAAATGATATTTCCGACATATCGATAAAAGCTACCGGAAACCAGACATTCAACAACGCTGATCTTTCTGCCCAAATTCAGACCAACAAAGCATGGCTTTAAATTAATTTTCAATCCGTCCACTTTTGCTATCAACCAAAAGCAATGGCAGATCGCTAAAGAAGGTGTGCTTCAATTGCAGGACAGTTTGCTTACTGCCAATAATATCCGCTTTTCGCAAAACGGCCAGGAAATTTATATTTCTACCCAGCCATCATTAACGGGCAATGGCAATGATATAATGATGGCAGTTCAAAATCTGGTGGTTGGAGATTTTAGCTCCAATGTTTTTAAAATCTCCGCAATTGGACGGTTTGTTGAATGGCAATATCCGTGTAAACGATCCGTTTGGAAAAATGTCCGTAGAGTTTGATACAAAAATTGATGAGTTCAAATTTGAGAATGATTCGGTTGGTATCATCCTTGCAAATGGAGAATACCATTCGCTGATCCGGGGGACTTAAAAGTGAATATGATCTCGAACAACAATCTCTATAATTTTAGCGGCGATTTTGGTTATCGTTTTAACGATACCACTACCAACCAATTAAGCGGTTCAGTGGTTTTTAATAATTCGGGTATTCATATTCTTGAAAATTATTTAAACACTGTTTTCAGCAGTCTCAATGGACGAGCCACCGGGAAATTGAGTATTTCCGGAAAAGCTTCAGCGCCAAAATTAACCGGCAGTATAAGGCTTGACAGTACCGCCATGACGATCGATTATACACAATGCCATTATCATTTAGCTGATAGTTCGATCATTACTTTTAATCCCGATGAAATTGATTTTGGTTCGATAAAAATACTTGATACACTGAATCATACAGCCACACTTACAGGAAAGATTTATCATACTTTCTTTGATAATTTTTTCTTTAATGAATTTCATTTTAAAACAGATCGCGCTAGGGAACGGCCCTGCCAAATTTATTTTGCTGAATACTACTTCAAGCGACAATAATGAATTTTATGGTCATGTGGTGGGCCGCGCTGAATTATCGCTCAATGGTTTTTTGACCGATATGCAAATGGATATTTCCGGCGAACCGACAGACAGCAGCCATATTTATTTGCCGACAGGCGAAACAGCAGAATCAGGTTCGATGGATTACATTGAGTTTACAAAGTTTGGTCGTGAAATGAAGGCCGATCTTGTTTCACGGCAAAATACCAATATAAAAGTGAACATGGAACTTACTGCAAATCCATTGGCAAAAATTGATGTGATATTGGATGAAACCACAGGCGATGTAATTAAAGCGCAGGGAAGCGGCAAATTGAATATCACAGCCGGCACAACCGAGCCTTTGACAATAAGGGGAAGATACAATGTTGAGCAGGGACGAATATACTTTCAACTTTCAGACTTTCTTAAAAACACCCTTTACATTTGCAACAAGGTTATATTGAATGGCAGGGCGATCCCTATCTGGCTAACCTTAATATTGATGCGATTTACCAGGCACAAAATGTGAGCATGAGTAACATCCCACAACGAGCGGGATACCGGAATATTAATGGTGATGTGGATATTATTTTCAAGTTGAGAGGAACGCTTGAAAGATCCGCAGCCGGAATTCGAATTTCAGTTTCCGTTTGATAACCCATTAAAATCTGATCCGATAGCTACGGAATATTTAAAGACAAGATTCCAGGAAGACAAAACTGCGCTGATGAACCAGGTGGCTTCGTTGCTATTGTTCAACCAGTTTATGAGCACCGACCAGCCTTTGATAACCGGAAACAACACCGGCAATTTTGTAACAAGAAGTGTCGGCCAATTACTTTCCGCTACTTTATCTTCTTCACTAAATTCATGGTTGCAAAAAGTGCTGAATACAAAATCAGTAAACCTGATCACCAACATCAACACTGGCTGATTTTAATTTTCAAAAAGGCGCGTCGCAAAAGGAAATTCAAAACGTTGGAAATTTTGGGGTAAGAACCGCTTTTTTAAATAATAAATTATTGGTGACCGTTGCCGGAAATGTTGACTACAGGCTCGGCCAGGCCGTTACTACTTCTAATTCCAACTTTTTGTTTACGCCTGATGTTTCTTTTGAATATTTAATATCCCCTAACGGCCAGTTGCGCGTAATTGGTTTCAACAGAAGCGATGCTGACATTGGCGATATCGCGGGAGTTACCCGCAGAAACAGAACAGGTATCCAACTTTCTTACCGAAAGATTTTGATACTTTCACTGAATTTTTCACAAACGAACATAAAAGGAGAAAAGCAAAGAAGAAAGTGATAACGAAAATTTTGGATGGTGAACGCATTCTTGCAGTAAACAAATAAATAAGCAGGATTTTTATTTTGCTTACAAGCACCCGGGTTATTGCTGCTTTCGCTTTCTTTTTGTTTATTTTAAAAGACGGTGCTTTATAATCTTTTTGGCGATAGTCCTGCGGAATGGTAGTTTCGTTTCCATCACGCGCTGAAAAATAATGTGGCGACATGATCTCTATGCCTTTTTCATTACACACATCCTGGATATTTTGATAGAGGGCAGAATAAATGGTTGCCTGTTTGTTGGATTCGCGGATGTATGCATTGATTTGATAAGAAACATAAAAATCCTGTAAACCGGTCTGCAGTACAAATGGCTTTGGATCTTTCAAAACCAAATTCTGTTCGCAACGCCGCCTCTATCAGCGCTTCATGCATTTCTCTCCACGGAGTATCATAACCAATAGTAACGTAGTATTGATGATCAGACCAAGTCCCAGGCGCATCACTGCTGTAATTAATGGTATGACTGTTCATCACTGTTGAATTTGGAATAGAAATGATTTCATTTTTTATCGTTCTGATGCGGGTTACCAATAAAGATTTTTCAATCACATCTCCTACCTGCTCTCCTATTTTTACACGATCTCCTATTTTAAACAATCGCATATAAGTAAGAATCAATCCTGAAATAATATTGGATAAAGAACCGGCAGAACCAAACGTAAACAGGAAGCCAAGAAATACCGATACACCACGGAATACAGGCGAATTGGTTCCCGGCAGATAAGGAAAAATAACTACAATCATAAAGGCAAAAACCAATACTCTTATAATCTGATAAGTCGGATTGGCCCAATCAGCATAAAAACCCGGAATTTTAAGTTCTTCGTTTTTAATTTCATTTTTTAGATATTTAAGCCCTTTAAAACATAACGAAAAACAATCAGAATGACAATGATAGTAATCAGGTTCGGCACAAAATTCCAAAAAGAAGAGGCAATATTTTTAACAGGATTAAGAATATATCCGAAAAGCGTAGACGCATAATTTTTTGTCCATGGGAAAATGCCAAAAATCACTGGCAGCGCAAGGTAGAGCACTAAAAAAATCAGAACCCATTTCACAACATTATTTACATTCAGGAAAAATTTCACTTCCATGGATGCATCGAACAATGTGTAATTTTTTATTTTAATTCCTTTAAAAAGCTTGTCTTTGTTGCAACCTGATTTTTACTCTTGTCCACCTGAAAAATTTGCTGATATATTTTATAACAAATCCAAAAAGAGTGATTAAAAGTAAAGGCCAGTAAAATTTCTTTCGCCAGCGTAGTTAAATTTGTTTCATGCCCGGTACTTTAAAATTTCATCACTGATAATCTTTTGATATCGCGATGCTAATTTATTGCGGCTAGTATTTTCCCATATCGCATCATTATCAGAAATACTCATGATCGTTTTGTCATTATGCGACAATATCTGTTGATGTTTCATTGGAAACGATTTGTATCGAATCTTTTTTAAAACGATAATTTTTGGCTAGCGATTTTATACTTTGCTGGATCGCATCCGCTCTTTCCTGAGCCGTAAAACTTCCCGATTCGTTAAAGATAAAAAACAAGCGTATCGGTAAAAAAGCCAATGACCGGGTAAGCTTTCGCAGTAAGCCTGAGCGAATCAATTTGTCTTTTCTTTTCTGCAAAACGTAAAGCCTCTTTGTTTTTTAATTGCTCTAATTGTTTTTGTAATTCTTCCTTTTTTAAATTATCCGTGTTTTGCAGTGATCCAATTTGTTTTTCGAGATTGGCTTTGGTGATTGAATCGGCTATTCGTAATTGTTCTATTTCATTAAGCTTCTTATTGAAATTTTGCAAAATGGCTGAATTTAAAGAATCGTTTTCTTTGCGAGACTGTCTTTTTTAGCGGAAGTCTGTGTAGTATCCTTTTGTGCATATAAATGACTTGCCCCAAAAAGAAGAAAGCAGATAAAAATATAATTGAGATTAATTTTTTTCATCCACAGATAGAATTAAAAAAACTGGTATAAAGATATTTGTTTTAAGGCATAAAGCGGAAACAGGCGGAGGGTTAAAGCGGAAGGCGGAAGGTAAGAAGCCAAAAGACTTAAAGCAGAAGGCAAAAGGCACCAGTGACTATTTCACTATTCACCATTAAAAAGTTTCTCGTCAGATTCAACGCCATCACAGAGGTCACTTCAATATTTTTCGCCCGGCCAAATCGTTGTTTAAATTTTTTACCAATTGTTTTTCTTTGTTGCCTACAGCAATCCAAACCGTTCCTACAGGTTTATCCGGAGTGCCTCCGCCCGGCCCCATAATTCCTGAAACGGCAATGCCATAATCGGTTTTCATGGTGTTCTAACAAACCCGACAACATTTCACGCACGGTTTCTTCACTCACGGCGCCAAATTTATCAAGCGTTTCTTTTTTTACATTGAAGAAGGCTTTCTTTAATGTTATACGAATAACTGACTATGCTTCCTTCAAAATAGGCTGATGATCCCGGAACAGAAGTGATAAGACTGGCAATGGCGCCGCCCGTGCAACTTTCAGCGGTAGCGATTGTTTTTTTCTTTTGCAACAATATTTTGCCCAACACTTCCTGCATCGATTCATCGTCATCCACAACCATGTAGTCTTTCACCAATTTTTTCAATTCAGTAAAACTGCTCTTTAATGGCATTTTCTGTTTTTGTTTTATCAAAACCGGAAGTGGTAAACGCAATCTCACCATTCCATAATTCGGCAAATAGGCAAGTCTAATTTCATCCGGCAAATTGTCTTCAAAATCTTTGATAATTTCCGCAAGCGCAGATTCCCCGATACCTGCAGTAAGAATAGTCTTATGAAGAATAACAGGAAGCTCAAATGATTTTGCAGGTAAGGAATCACCTCTTCCATAATGCCCATCATTTCATAAGGTACGCCCGGCATGCTGATAAAAATAGCTTCATCTTTTTGAAACACCATTCCCGGCGCTGAGCCTCTTTTATTCTGAATCACTTCGCACACATCGGGCACTTCAGCCTGTTTTAAGTTTACTTCGGAAACAGGCTTATGATAAACCTGCTCAAAAAGATATTTTACATTTTCCAATGCGCCTTTATCCACAATCATTTTTCGCAGAAAAATATTCGCACAAAACTTTTTTGGTGATATCATCTTTTGTCGGGCCAAGACCGCCGGTAATTAAAACAACATTTGCATTTTCATTTTCAAAAGCGAGTGTATTTTTAATTTCCTCAGCATCATCGCCAATGGCAACGCGGTTTCTCACGGCAATACCTATCTTATTTAACTGTTGTGCTATCCACGCACTGTTCGTGTCAATCACTTGTCCTATCAGCAACTCATCGCCAATGGTTACTATCGAAGCATAAACATTTTTCATGTGGCAAAAATAAACAGAAAGCATTTAGGCAGCTTTTTATCTAACCGGCAAATGTAGTCGCCTTTGCCCGTTTTGACAAGTAAGACCACTCGCAGGAAGAATTAGTGCCAATTTTTATACGGCAATTTGTTAACAGGTAAAAAACAACAAAGGCAAGGTAAAAAACTCATGCCTTCGCTTAACCCGGCGTGAAGCCGGTTTATAATTTTATTATTTACGGAGTAACAGTTCCATTCACAATGTATTTGATCTTTACTGCTTTTGTAGTGTCCGTTGCGTTCGGCATGCCGGTCAATAACAAGGTGTAAACTTTGTCCTTTTCCAATGCCATTGTTTTATTGGCTGAGATGTAGAATCATTATTAATGTTGATAGAAATGTCTGCCGGGAGCAATTCCTGTAAAATCAGAAACATCACCAAAGGAAGTATTGGTGCCTACAACATCTGATCCATTTGCGGAAACTGTGATCATTGAAGAAGACGAGTCAGGGATCGCATTTACATATCGTACAAAGGCGTTTCCCGTTGACGTTGGCAATGAATCAAGATTATCGTTCACAATCCTATTTGTGTAAGTACCATTGGCGCCTTCTGCAAAGGCAGAATAGTACATACCAGGCTGAAACGTGTAAGACATTGAAGCCAGTGCTGAGTCCGAATTGGTTTGATACAATTTCAAAGTCCTCGGACCGCTGAATACATCAAGATAGCCGCCCGTAAAGCTGTTAAAAGCAATTGAAGAATTTGCAAGCGTATTGTTGTCGAGAACAAAAACTACTGGCTGCGTACTATCAGGAATGAGGTTAAAAGCCATCAAATGAGAAGTAGGTGCAGTAGCTACATCTTCTTTCTTACAAGCGGAAAAAGTTACCGCCGAAAACAATAAAATATAGAAGAATTTGTTTCGGATAACCGAAAATAGTTTGTTTTTCATACTAAAGTTTTTTTAGGGTAAATTGATTAATTAGTTTCCGTTTTATATACCGGAAAAACTATGCCATTATTTGTATAAAAAGCTGAAATAAAATGAATTAAAGGTTTTTAACGAATATTTCTCATTTATCCAAAAACAGGCGAAAAAGCAGAAAGAAAAATGACGTGGTTTTGTGGCGATAATCTTTTAGTTTTGACGGTCTGTTATTTCCGGAAACAATTTTTAATTTTTAAACACTATCAGTTGAAAAAAATATTTCTTTTTATTTTTATCTTTTACATCTCTTTTTCATTCGCACAAAAACAAGAAGAACAATTTAATACAGCATTTAAAAACCTGCAGAATGATCCATCATTTCAAACATGCGACGATAAGTCTTTATGTTTTAAACACCACCACAGGAAAAACGGTTACTGAAACAAATACAGAAGTGGGCGTGGCGCCGGCAAGTTGCCAGAAAGTAATTACGGCCGTCCACGGCCTTCTCTATGTTGGGGCACGGATTACCAATATAAAACAACGATCGGTTACACAGGAACATAGTAAAAGGAGTTTTAAACGGAAATCTTATTTTAAAAGGTAGTGGCGACCCTACTTTGGGAAGCTGGCGCTATGACGATACCAAAGAAGATAAGATTATTGATGATTTTAAGGATGCCATATCACGGGCAGGAATACGCGAAATAACAGGTCACGTATTTGCTGACAAAAGCATTTGGAACAGTGAAGCCACACCCGATGGGTGGATTTGGCAGGATGTGGGTAATTATTATGGCGCAGGCGCCAGGCCCCTTAACTGGCGCGAAAACCAGTACGATCTTTATCTGAAATCAGGAAATAATATTGGCGACCCGGTTTCAATTGTTGGCACAAAACCTTCATTTGTGTATGGCCTTCATCTAAAATCAAAAGTAACCTCAGCAGCAAAAGGAAGTGGTGATAATAATTATATTTATTTACCATTGGGTAGCGAATATGGATATGTGAGAGGAACTACGCCTGTAGATGAAAATCACTTTACCATTTCGGGTGCCATGCCAGAACCGGGCGCCCAACTGGCGATAACATTAGAGGCTGCATTAAAGAATGAACCTGTGGAAAAAATTGCTGAGAATTACCCACAACAATACGATACAGGTGAACCGAAAGTTTTTTACACGTATGTATCACCGTTACTGGATAGTATTATTTTACACTTTCTCAGGCGCAGCATTAATTTATATGGTGAAGCGCTGATAAAAACACTTGCCTATAATGTTACCGGCGCAGGCGTAACAGATAGCGGCGTTAACGTGATCCATCGTTTCTGGAAAGACAAAGGCATTGAACCTTACGCTATCAATATCATTGACGGAAGCGGCCTTTCTCCTTCTAACCGTGTTACTACAAAAGCGCTCGTAACAGTAATGGAATATGCAAGAGAACAAAGCTGGTTCCCTTCTTTTTATGATGCGCTTCCTACCATAAGTGGCATTAAAATGAAAAGCGGTTCTATCAATGGGGTGATCTCATATACAGGTTATATCAAAGGAAAAAACGGTGACCAGTACACCTTTTCTTTTGTGATAAATAATTATGATGGCAGTGGAAATGAAGTGCGTCATAAAATGTGGAAGCTTCTCGGAATGCTGTAAGGAAAAAATTTTGGACAAAATAAAGTAGTTTACGTTGCTTTTCAGCCGCACAGTTCTTCTTTTTTATGATTTCAAAATCTTGTTTTCATGAAACAAAAATTCCTCTTTCTATTTATCTTCCTTTCTTTATCCTCTTATAAAGAAAATAGTTTTGCACAATCTGTAGATCAACCGGGCAGAAAATGGTGGAAAGAAGCAATCGTTTATCAAATTTATCCACGCAGTTTTAAAGACAGTGACGGAGATGGAATTGGTGATTTGAAAGGAATCATTTCAAAGCTTGATTATATAAAAAGCCTCGGCGTGACAGCAGTCTGGCTGAACCCGATTTACAGTTCGCCCAACGATGACAACGGTTATGATGTAAGTGATTACCGTAACATCATGAAAGACTTTGGAACAATGGCAGACTTTGATTCTCTGCTCGCAGGAATGCACAAACGTGGCATTAAACTCATCATGGATCTCGTGGTAAATCACTCCAGCGACGAACATGAATGGTTTAAACAAAGCCGGAGTTCGAGAAGCAACTCTTACAGGGAATACTATCACTGGTGGAATGCAGAAAACGGAAAGCCACCCTATCGGTACAGTTTGTTTGATGTTAACGGCGATGCATGGAAATACGATTCGCTTACCAACTCTTATTACCTGCATTATTTTTCACAAAAGCAACCAGATCTGAATTGGGAAAATCCAAAAGTAAGGCAAGAGGTTTTTAACATCATGAAATTCTGGGCAGACAAAGGAATTGACGGTTTCAGGTTAGACGCTTTTCAATTTGCGGCAAAGGACACAACCTTTCCGGCGTTTCCGAAAGGTTTTGAAAAACACTTTTCGCTATATTACGCGATGCAGGGAAACCTGCATGGTTATCTGCAGGAAATGTATAAAGAAGTGCTGAGTAAATACAATGTAATGAGCGTAGCAGAAGGCGCCGGAAATTCTTTTACGGATGCACACAATCTTGTGGACAGCAACCGGCATGAGCTTAACATGGCCTATGCATTTGATGGCGTTGACATAGCCAAACCGGATGGATACAGTTTGTTACATTTTAAAGAAGTATTTAGCCGCTGGGACAGCGCTTTTCAAAACAATGGATGGCTTTCGATTTTTCTCGCCAACCACGACCAGGCGCGCATGGTGAGCCGGTTTGGAAATGATGGACCAGCTTATCGTACCGTTTCGTCTGAAATGCTCACTACATTTATTATGACAATGCGCGGCACGCCCTTTTATTACAACGGCGATGAGCTGGGAATGACCAATATTCGCTTTAACAATATTAAAGATTACCGCGATGTTCAAATATTAAATGCTTACCAACATCAAAAAAATATCGGTGCAGACATCAATAAGTTTATGAAAATGGAAGCATTTGAAAGCAGGGACAATGGCAGAACACCTTTTCAATGGAAAGATACAACCAATGCAGGTTTCACAACCGACACACCATGGATAAAAGTAAATCCTGATTATAAAATTATTAATGAAGAAACTGAAGACAAAGATCCCAATTCAATTTTAAATTATTTCAGGAAAGTAGTGAAGCTCAGAAAACAACACCTTGTATTGGTTTATGGTAAATATCAGTTGCTTGACAAAAACAATCCTAACGTATATGAATACACGAGAACAGGCGATGGTGAAAAACTTTTGATTTTATTAAACTTTACCACACACAATGCAGTGGCCAATATTGGAATAGACCTAAAAAATGCCAAAATACTTTTGTCAAATTACAAATCTTCTCCAGCCATAAGCAACAAGATAATAACGCTGAAACCTTACCAGGCATTAATTTACAAACTACCGATGTAAAAATCCCGCCAATGTAATGGTTCTATTATTATGTGGTGATGTTGCCGGTGTCACTTTTGCTTACCATCCCCAACTGTTTGGATGCAGAGTTTCCTTTTTAAGTTTTACATAAAAATTACAGAATATTTTTTTGTTTGGTTTTTATCGTATCGCATGCCATTTACGAAATTATCTTTTTTTCGTTGCCCTTTTTTCGTTATATTTAAGACTATAAAAGCATCCTAATATATATTCCAGGGCAAAACCATAGCCGGCTTTCCGGCTATTACCGATAACAATCACTTTAATAATTTATGAATACAAGTACATCCAATACTTTAAATGAAGAAGTATTAAGTTTCCGAAACACAGAAGAATTATTAAACCGCCGGAAAGCCGTAGTCGCTAATGGCGTCGGCATTTATTTGCCGACGACTGCTTCAAGTGCTTCCGGCGCTATCATTACAGATGAAGATGGAAACAGGCTCCTTGATTTCGGAGGCGGCATCGGGGTTCTGAATGCCGGTCATTGTCCTGAGCCTGTTGTCAAGGCCATTCAAATGCAAGCGGAAAAACTAATTCACAGCTGCTTTCACGTTTCCACTTACGAAGGCTATGTTCGTTTATGTGAGAAGTTGACCGACCTTTTTCCACACGGCGACGACACAAAAGCGATGTTAACTACAACCGGCGCCGAAGCAGTTGAAAATGCTGTAAAGATTGCTCGGCAGGCAACCAAACGATCTGCTGTTATATGTTTCAGTGAAGCTTTTCATGGCCGCAGCATGATGGCGATGACACTCACTTCTAAAATAAATTATAAACTCAGTTGCGGTCCTTTCGCGCCGGAAGTATACCGTCTGCCCTACCCTGATTATTATCATTATGGAAACAGGTTTAACCTGGATGAGTTTGTTGATCGTGAATTGGAACGACTGGAACAATCTACACATTCGTTGGTTGATCCTGATAGTGTTGCTGCTATTATAATTGAATTGGTTCAAGGGGAAGGTGGCTTTAATATCGCGCCTAAAAAGTATGTTGAGGGGCTGCGCAAATTTTGCGACAGGCATGGAATCGTTTTGATCTTCGATGAGGTACAAAGCGGTTTTTGCAGAACGGGAAAATGGGCAGCGTATCAGCATTATGATGTAACGCCTGATATTTCAACATGGGCCAAATCTATGGGCTCCGGAATGCCGATTGGCGCAGTTATCGGGAAACGAGAAATTATGGACGCTACGGTGCCCGGCACTATTGGCGGCACTTATTTAGGCAATCCTGTTTGTTGTGCTGCAGCTTTAGCAACTATCGACTTTATGGAAAAAGAAGACTTGAATAAGAAGGCAATGCACATCAGTAAAATAGTGCAGAAGAAGTTTGAAAATTTACAAAATAGATTTTCGTGTATTGGTGACGTTAGAGGTTTAGGCGCCATGCAGGCGATTGAATTTGTAAAAAATAATGATCCTTCCCAATCCGATGCTAAAACCGTATCCGAATTAATTGATGCGTGCTTACAACGAGGTCTCTTATTATTAAGTGCCGGCACCAACAAAAATGTTATTCGCATCTTAACACCGCTGGTTATTACCGATGATGAATTGCAGGAAGGATTACAAATCATGGAGGAAGAACTTGAAAAAATTTATAAATAATTATATGACCCCATTTTCAATTGCAGGAATTCAAATGAATGTTTCAGCAGCTTACAGTAATGTGCCCATGATGAAACATAAAATTAATGTGTTAACCTCGGTGTACCCCTGGGTACAGATGATTATGTTTAGCGAATTGTGTGCGTTCGGGCCTTTAACGTCCCATGTACAAGAATTTCCCGGCGAAACGGAGAATGAATTTTGTGAAATAGCAAAAAAACATGGCATCTGGTTGATTCCCGGTACCATGTTTCAAAAAAAAGAAGACAAAATATATAATACTGCAACGGTTATCAATCCCGATGGAGAAGTTGTTGGCAGATACAACAAGCTGTTTCCATTTTACCCATATGAAGCCGGCGTAACTGGTGGAGATGAATTTTTGATTTTTGATATTCCCGGGGTCGGCCGTTTTGGAATAACCATCTGCTATGACATGTGGTTTCCTGAAACCTCACGCACGCTTGCGGTGCAGGGAGTAGAAGTCATTCTGCACCCGACACTCACGGCAACGATTGATCGCGATATTGAACTGGCGATTGTGCAGGCAACAGCGGCTACCAATCAATGCTATGTTTTTGATATAAACGGGTTGGGAGACGGCGGCACTGGTCGTTCCATCATTTGCGGGCCTGACGGGCGTGTCTTGCACCAGGCGAGCACCGGCGAAGAAATGATACCTATTGAAATTGACCTGGAACGGGTACACAGAAGCAGGGAACATGGAATTTTAAGATTAGGACAACCATTAAAAAGTTTCAGGGACAGGAATGTAGATTTTTCAATTTATAACAACAATAAAACGGAATATCTCCAAACCCTTGGACCTCTGATCAAACCCTCACGAAAGAATATAGACGAAATATCTGCAGCGTTGCAATCGGACGGTTTGCCCGCAGAGCCGGCATATAACATCAAAAAGTAGAAAGACTTCTTTCTTTTGGGGGTGAGTGAGATTGAACCATTAATAATTTAAAAAAAAAGCAATGGATAAAAAGACGAAGTCAGAAAATAAATTCAACCAATATTATAATATCAACCAATTGCGAATGGCAATATGGTCGCAATTGAAAACACAAACATTTGAAATTGCTCACCAAAGCAACAGTGCAAAAAGACAGGAACTCAAAGCCGGGATTGATTCTAACCTAAAAATTCTAAAATCCGTTGAACACTATTGGGCATTTCCCGGCATAGATACGGTAAACAGTTTAAGTAACCTGATGAAACAGGAAGAAAACATTCTTTTATCCAAAGCTGTTGCAGATATTAACCGGTTGCTGGTGAGCGAGGACTACCGGCAAAACCCAACCGCATTAAAACACATAGGCTCCATCATTCAGCAAAAAGAAAATTCATCTGCATATAAAAAAGTAAGCAAAAAATATTTTGAAGTGCTCTTTACGGACAGGATGACAACCCGGGAAGAACATGATATGAAAAATAAATTAATGGCCATCAGGGAAGAAAATGACCCGATAATTTATGACAGCATATTTTTAAAATCCTTCCAGGATACTTTGATCGCTTTACTTTTCAATCCTAATATCCAGGCATGCGTGATCAGATATGGCGTGAAATTTAAATCCAAAAATATCAATAATACACTCAAGCCATTTATAACCCAGGTTTTACAATTTAATTATGAAGATGTAAATGAATCCCAACTTGGTGTGATGCTTGGTGAAGCGGTTAAAAAACTAAGGCCTGAACTGGATATTTATTATGTTACTGACACTCCTGTAAATGGATTGTCTGATAAGGTACTACAAAATTTTAAGCGCATTTTTTATCGTAAAGAAGATCTTCAGGAATTACACCTTAGCATTTTAAGTGGAATAAAAGAAAGATTTGAAACGCCTTTTTATACAGCGTTAAAGGAATACAGTAAAAGGCCAACGGGTGTTTTTCATGCCATGCCGGTTTCGCGCGGCAATTCGGTTTTTAAATCAAACTGGATTGATGATTTTGGAGAATTTTATGGCCGAAATGTTTTTCTTGCGGAAACTTCTTCTACTACCGGAGGACTTGATTCGCTTTTACAACCAACAGGGCCTTTAAAAAAAGCGCAGGAATTGGCATCGAAAGCCTTTGGGTCACGGCACACTTTTTTTGCCACTAACGGTACTTCCACTTCCAATAAAATCGTTTTGCAGGCTTTGGTAGAGCCAGATGATATCGTACTGATAGACCGGGATTGCCATAAGTCTCATCATTACGGCATGGTTCTTTCAGGTGCCACTGTTGTTTATCTTGATTCTTATCCGCTGGAAAAATATTCCATGTACGGCGCAGTTCCTTTGGCTACTGTAAAAAGCAAATTATTACAGATGAAGGATGCCGGGCGTTTAGATAAAGTAAAAATGGTAATCCTTACCAACTGCACCTTTGATGGCCTGGTGTACAATGTAGAAAAAGTGATGGAAGAAATTCTTGCTATTAAACCGGACATGATCTTCTTATGGGATGAAGCATGGTTTGCCTTTGCAGCATTTACACAAACATACAGGCAACGCACTGCAATGTTTGTTGCCGGTAAACTTTCAGAAAAATATAAATCCAAAGAATATGCAGCGGCTTATGGAAAACATATAGATCAACAGAATAAAAAGAAAAACAACGGTTCCCCTTTGGCAATGCCCGATCCTGCGAAGGTAAAGATCAGGGTATATTCCACTCAATCAACTCATAAAACATTATCGTCATTCAGGCAAGGTTCGATGATTCATATTTATGACGAAGAATTTGAGAAAAAATCTGAAGATAGTTTTCATGAGGCATATATGACTCACACCTCCACCTCAGCCAACTATCAAATTTTAGCATCGCTTGATGTAGGAAGAAGGCAGGTGGTTTTTGAAGGATTTGAATTGGTGGAAAAAAGTATTGAAATGGCAATGCTACTGAGGGCGAAAATTAATGGCCATCCCAAGCTTCAGAAATATTTTTCTGTATTAACCATTAAAGATCTTATTCCTGATGAATACCGTCAATCAGGACAGCAGGAATATTACTCTAACGAATCAGGTTGGAAGCGGCTCGAAAACGCATGGGAAGAAGATGAGTTTGTTTTGGACCCAACCAAAATCAATTTATTTATCGGGAAAACCGGTGTAGATGGGGATACATTTAAAAATAAATACCTGATGGATCAGTTTAGCATCCAGGTGAATAAAACATCACGTAACACGGTGTTATTGATGACCAATATCGGCACCACCCGAAGCTCTGTGAGTTACCTGATAAGTGTATTATTGAAAATATCTGATCAATTAGATAAAAAGATAAATTCTATGAGTAATGAGGAAATAAAAATTTTCAAAGAGCACAAACACTCATTAACGCATGACACGCCTCCATTGCCTGACTTTAGCTATTACCACGACTTTTTCAGGCCGGTAAAAGGCATACCCGGCGGCAATATCCGCAAAGCCTATTTCCTGGCTTATAAAGGAAATATCTGCGAATATATTAAGCTAAAAGACTGTGACCGCATTATTTCTTCCGGGCGAAAAATTGTTTCCGCATCCTTTGTAATTCCTTACCCACCAGGGTTTCCTGTGTTAGTGCCCGGCCAGGTAATGACGAAAGAAATACTGGATTTTCTCCTGGCCCTGGACGTCAAAGAAATTCACGGGTTCCGCCCGGAACTGGGCTTGAGAATATTTAACCTTGAATCACTTCAAGAATTGAAGCCGGTTCAAAATGATTTAAAATCTATTGTCGATTTAAAAACACCGACCGATAGTCTACATAAAAAAGAAGAATTGAAATCTACAAGAAACAAAAAAGAAATTATTAATGCATAAAAATATAAATATGGATACCGAAATAAAGAAAAATACAGAACCGCAATTATCCGGCACAATGGTGTCAAAAAATAAAGAAGATATTTTATCAAAACCAAAAAAATTAAATGGAATTTCTGATATCCGCAGATTTTTTTATACCAACAAAAAGCCAATATATTTTATCAGCGCTACCAATTTTAATTTGTTGGGTGCCGATGAATGGGTGAAAGGATTTCGTTTTATCACTTATATCAATTGTTTTAATCATCAACATCCCAATGTGTTTACTCCGAAAGAAGAATTACCTCATGAAGAATTTCAAAGCATTGAAGATATCAACAACTATTTGCTGGAGCATAAAGAAGTGGTGGATTATATCCGAAGCCGGGGCGAAAACGGGAAGGCACTCTTCCTGATGTTCGATGAAAAGACTGAGCAATTAGCCAGCCAGCTTGGTCTCGAGGTTTGCTTTCCTTCTGCCAAAATGAGAACATTTATGGATAATAAGGTAAACACAAACCGCATTGCCGAAAAAGCTGGTGTGCCATGTGTTCCCTATGCCCTGTCAAAAGTAGAAAATTACGATCGATTAAGAAGTGTGAGTAAAGACCTTGGAAATAACCTGGTAGTACAAACGCCATTTGGTGATTCCGGGCATACCACATTTTTTATTTCTAACGAGGAAGATTGGAATAAATATGCTGATGAAATTGTTAAGGAAGAAGAAGTGAAAATCATGAAACGTATTAATTGCCGCGGCGCAGCTATTGAAGCATGTGTTACACGGCACGGCACCATTGTAGCGCCACTTATGACTGAATTGGTAGGTTTTAAAGATCTTACTCCTTATAAAGGCGGCTGGTGTGGAAATGAAATTTATCCTGGTGCGTTTAATGCCACCATCAGGAAAAAAGCAAGAGAATACACGCACCTCTTCGGGGAGCAATTGAAAAAGGAGGGTTACAAAGGATATTTTGAACTTGATTTTTTAATAGACCAGGACACTAAAGACATTTACCTCGGCGAACTCAATCCAAGAATTACAGGAGCCAGTTCGATTACTAATCACGCAGTTTTTGCATTGTCTGACATACCATTGTTTCTTTTTCATTTATTGGAATGGATGGATCAGCCTTACGAGTTAAATGTGAAAAAACTGAACAGAAGGTGGGCAAAAAAGGAAAATGTTGATTCATGGGGTCAGTTGATTATAAAACATACCGACAAAACGGTGGATAAAATTACCGAAGCTCCCAGGAGCGGAATTTATAAAATGAAGGAAGATGGCACCGTAGAATTTTCACGGATGGATACCCATCGCCGTGCGGTGGAGTCAGAGAACGAGGCTTTTTTCCTTAGAATTAGTGACGTGGGCAATTATCGTTATGAAGGCGCTGATTTGGGAATACTTGTAATGCGCGGCAGGTTGATGACCGATGATTTTAAATTAAAAAAGCGCGCAGAAAAATGGATCGATGCAATAAGAAGTAAGTTTAAAGCCAAACCATTTGAAAGCTTACCCACGCAAAATTCTGGCACGGAAATAGGCGGTTTCAAAATGTTGTAAGTTTGAACTTATGGTATTATCGCTTCAATGCATAAAAGAAGAAAATCCCGGAGAAAAATGGCAGGTCTTATTTAATAAGGCCTGGCCTTTTTATAAGAAATGGTTTTTGTCAGAAGGCGTATTGGCACGGAAAGGCTATCTTACTTCGGCTGGCATGTTGCAACAATATATGCCTGAACTGGTGCCGGTTTATCAGCAACTCAATATGCTGGCTGGCGGCGGTGATCTTGAAGCCCGTTTTTTAAGCATGTATTGTCCGCCACCTTACATGTCCGGCTGTTCGCAAATGGCCTGGAACTTCAAAGAAATTTTTTTAATTCGCAATTATGATTATAGTCCGGCTTTATTTGAAGGAGCGTTGTGGAATACCAATTGGCTAAAGCCGGTCATTGGGATAAGCGATTGTAACTGGGGACTGTTAGATGGCATTAACGGAGACGGTCTAACAGCGTCACTAACTTTCGGGGGAAGAAATATTGTAGGAGAAGGATTCGGAATTCCTATTGTAATCCGTTACGTCCTGGAGACTTGCGCTACAATCAGCAGAAGCCGTTCGTAAACTGGAAACTATTCCTGTTCACATGGCTTATAATGTAACGGTACTGGACGCTTCCGGCGCGTATGCGACTCTTTATCTTTCGCCTGACAAAAATCCCGTGGTTTTGCAGGAACCCATTGCTACCAATCAGCAGGAGCTTATCGACTGGCATTATTATGCGGCTATAACGGGTACGCAGGAACGAAAAGAAGTACTGGAACAACTGCATCAAAGGAAGGATCTCAAAACAGAAGCTATTGTTATGAAGTTTTTAAAAACACCTCTTTACAATTATAACTACCAAAAAAATTTTGGAACGCTTTATACAGCAAAGTATGATGTGACAAAGAAGCAAGTGGATCTCTACTGGCCTGAGGCAAGAGTAATGACACAATCTTTTGACAATTTCAATGAGGAAAATCTTTTGATTCATCTTGGCGCAGATAATAAAAAAGAATATTTATAAATGAGGATACATTAAGTTTGTCTTGTCCGGGCTTTTTACGCTCTTCAAAAACCCGGGAGATCACAGGATCTAAAGTTGACAGTTTGCTCAGAAAAATTCTATAAAAAGAAATCCTCGCTGAACAGCAATATTTATTATTTTTAAAGAACTATTCTCACAAGTAAAACCATTGATATGAAAATCTCACGCCGCACATTTGTAAAAAACACCAGCCTGACCCTCACCGGTATCTCGTTTCTTCCGTCAATATTAAATAGCAAAATTCCACCCGATATTCTTGGAGTACAATTATACAGTGTGCGTGATGACATGAAAAAAGATCCGGCAGGCACATTAAAAAAGCTCGCGCAAATGGGATATAAGTACGTAGAGCACGCCGGCTATTACAACGGAAAGTTTTACGGCTATTCAATCGTCGATTTCAAAAAAATATTAAACGATGATAATTTGAAAATGGAGAGCGGACATAGCTTTTTAGGTTCAAAACAGTGGAATAAAAGTGCAAATGATTTCACCGATGATTGGAAGAAAACGATAGATGATGCAGCTGCGATCGGTATGAAATATGTGATAAGCCCGGGCGTTGACGAGAGCCTTTGCCAGAACATGAATGACTTCAGGCATTACATGGATATGTTTAATAAAACCGGCGAACTATGCAAAAAGGCAGGAATACATTTTGCTTTTCACAACGAAAGCTATGAATTTAATCACAGCCTCGACGGCACATTGTTGTATGAACTTCTTCTTCAATCTACCGATAAAAGTCTTGTTGCCCAGCAAATGGATATTGGTAATATGTATGAGCCGGGCGGAAGGGCGATGAATTATTTGAAAAAATATCCCGGCAGGTTTTTATTAATGCATGTAAAAGATGAAGTAAAAAGTGAGGCGCCTTCCCAAAACGGAGATAAATACGAGAGCACTTTACTTACCAAAGGGGTGATACCGGTAAAGGAGATCGTAGATTATGCGCGCAAAACAGGTACAAAATATTTTATCATTGAGCAGGAATCTTACCAGGATAAAACACCACTTGAATGCGTTGCCGATGATCTTCGGATCATGAAAAGCTGGGGTTTTTAAAAATGCATTAAAATTACAGAATCTGGCCCATTCCTTGTGTGTCATACATTACAATAAGTTAAATAGCCGGAGCCTTACATAAAATTCGGTACCTTCGTTATGCCTTCTCCATATATAACCTGTATGGCTACACGATTTTACCCTGATCGTAATTAGCATTTTGATAGTATTTTCCGGCAAAATTATCTGGCGCCTTTTCGCATAAAAACGGCGGCTGACAAACAATAAAAAATATTGGCTTTCTATGTTTCAACACCTTTTCCTTCGCCTCTTTTTTGGCGCTCCAAAAATTCCTTTTCATTCTGTTCATCAAATAGAGCAAAACACTCCAAACATTATTATATGGGCCGCGCCGTTCATGTTTCTTTTTGTATTACTGGAGTTTTATCTCTCCAAAAGAGAACACAAGGATCTGTACGAAAAGAAGGATACCGTTGGCTCTATTGCTGTCGGTATTGGAAATGTGATTATCAATTTTTTTCTGAAGCTTTCATTTTTTTACCTGATCATACTGATCTATAATTTAATTCCATGGCGTTTTTCTTCTGCCTGGTGGACATTTATTCCCTGCTATCTCATTTTTGACTTCTGCAGTTATTGGGCGCACCGGATTTCCCACAGCCAGCGTTTTTGGTGGGCCACACATGTGGTGCATCACAGCAGCGAAAATTATAACCTTACGGTTTCATTCAGATTAAGTTGGGTACAGAATTTAAAGATCATCTTTTTTTTACCGGTAGCCTTTATAGGCTTTCACCCAATCATTTTTTTTGTAACAAGCCAGGTAGCAGTTTTATTCCAGTTTTGGGTGCATACAGAATACATCAGGAAGATCCATCCCGTTATCGAATATATTTTTGCAACGCCTTCGAATCACAGGGTTCACCATGGCGCACAAGATAAATACATTAATAAAAATTTCGGGGCCACTTTTATTTTTTGGGATCGCATCTTTGGAACTTATCAAAAGGAAGAGGAACAGGCTGTTTACGGGCTTACCCACAATATTACTGAAAAAGCCAACCCGCTGGTACTCAATTTTCATGAATATGCCGATATGTGGGAAGATATAAAATCTGCCAAAAGTATCAAACGCAAACTGTTTTACATTTTTGGCGATCCTGCAGAAATAGCAAGGCAAAAGAAAAAATCCCCTGTGCGAAAGATAAAAAATGGAATTTATAAATCATCTACGGTTATAGATGATAGAATCGATACAAGTGCAAAAAAAAGCGATTTGATTTTCTAAAAATAGAAATCAGCATTATTTGTTCATTTACTACCTCTTTTAAAGATAAAATCACGAAGCCTTTTTGGAAGGCTCTTCTTCTTCCTGTTCGTCTTCACTATATTCTTCATGTTCTTCGGTCGCTTTCTGGCGTTGCATATTCAATTTACCATTGTATTGCGCACCCAATTCAATTTCCAGCGTATCGGTAGTAATATCGCCATTTACCAAACCAGACTTTTTAATTTCCAGTTGGACTGTTTTTACATTACCGTTTGATGTTCCGTAAATAATGGCTGAACGGGTGTTAATATCACCTTCGATTTTTCCTTTTTCCCCTAGCACGACTCCGCCTTCGACGTTAATATTTCCGATAACAGTTCCTTCAATTCTTATAACTGAAGTGCCGCGTATTTCACCGGTGAAAGTATATCCTTCACCAATAATAGTGGAAATTTCCTGTTGATTAATTTCCAATGGTTGCTGTTGGTCTTTGTTTTTTTTGAACATATTACTTGAGCGTTAAAAATGATTGTGGATTTATTTGCTGTCCGTTTTTATGAATTTCATAATGAAGGTGCGGGCCTGTGGAACGTCCTGTAGAACCAATATTACCAATGGTTTGCCCGATTTCCACTTTCTCCCCTACTCTTGACCAAAATTTTTGACAAATGCCCGTACAGGGTTTCAAAGCCATTGGCATGTTTCAGCATAATGCAATTTCCAAAACCTCCTCTGCGTCCGGCAAATTCTACGGTTCCTTCTGCCATTGCTTTTACAGGGGAACCTATGGGGCCACTTATATCAAGCCCTTTATGTGTTTCTACATTGCTTCCGCCAAATGGATTTTCACGGTGCCCGAAAGTTGAAGTAATCCTGCCGTGGTAAGGCATCCCCAAAGGCGTATGCGAAAGATCATACCCAACACGATCTAAGATATTTTACATAAAAATCACTGATCTCATCGCTGGAAATAACATCATCATTTGCTTCTCCTCCTTCCGGTTCTTTTATAGCCGGCTTAATTCCACGCGCTTTCAGATAATCATTTATATTCGACAATTCGGTATCTATCCTGGTAAATTTTTCCTTCATCGCGCTGGTATCTACCTGGGAAAAAAGAGAATGCATTTTATGCAGTTTTTTTGTAAGAGTCAGTTCCTTCAGCAATTGTTCGTTCTGCAACGAAAACAGGTAAACAACGACTCCTATCAAAACCATGAAAAGGAAGACAATGCCGGCAATATATTTCTTCCAATGTAAGATCAACCGATTCGAGACCTGCATTGGTTTGAAAGCCTGGGGGTTTTTGTTGACAAACAGAATAGTTGTTTTCTCTTTTTTTTGTTTCATTAGCTGGTAATTTTCAAAAGGATATTCCGCAGGTTGAAATAGCCAGGGGGCTAGCCATAATTAATCAACGAAAGACAGATGCGTAAATTGCCCGTGTGAATATCTTTTTAAAGGGGCATCGAAAATAAGAAAAATTAATGAGGATTTCACTGGTTAAGAACGAAATAATACGTTGGAACGACCGCTTTATTTTAGTAATAAGACTATTGCACCGCGCGGAAATTTTCTTCTTGTGAAATGATAATTCTTTTATTTTATAGTTTACGTGGCAATATAAGACGATAAAAAAATAAATGACTTACATTTATAAACAAAAATACTTATGAATTCACGGCGCGATTTTTTAGGAAAAATTACTGCTGCTTCCATCGCCTTCCCTTTCATTAAAGAAGGCAGTTGCAGTAGGAAAAATTGCTAATCAAAAAAACGATATACAAATGCTGAGAGTAGCTATTATGGGCCTGGGAAGTTATGGAACACGCGTTGCCGAAGCTATGCAGAGTTGTACAAAAGCAAAATTAGTGGGGGTAATAAGCGGCACGCCTTCTAAAATAAAAGCGTGGCAAGGCAAATACAACATTCCTGAAAAAAATTGTTACAACTATTCCAACTTTGATGAGGTAAAAAATAATCCGGATATTGATGCCGTGTATGTGATCACTCCTAACGGATTGCATCACGATGAAGTAATTCGTGTGGCCAAAGCCGGAAAGCATGTGATCTGCGAAAAGCCAATGACAGTAAATGCTCAAAAAGCGAAGGAAATGATTGATGCCTGTAAAAAAGCCGGCGTAAAATTATTGGTTGGATACCGCATGCATTTTGAACCTCACACTTTGAAAGTGATACATATGAGAAAAGCCGGAGAGTTTGGCAAAGTGCTTTTCTTCCAGGGATTAAGCGGATTTATCATCGGCGATCCCACACAATGGCGTTTGAATAAAAAACTATCAGGTGGCGGATCAATGATGGATATTGGCATTTATTCAGTAAATGGTTCGCGATATATGATTGGTGAAGATCCGATATGGGTAACCGCGCAGGAAACTAAAAATAATCCTGAAAAATTTAAAGAAGGTATCGATGAAACCATACAGTTTCAATTGGGCTTTCCCGGCGGCGCAGTCGCTTCATGCCTTTCCACTTACAGCCTTAATTACCTCGATCGATTTTTTCTTGACGGAACTGACGGGTTTGCCCAAATGTATCCTTCTACCAACTATGGCCCGATACGCGGACAAACCAACAAAGGTGAGATTATTGCGCCGGATGTAACCCATCAAACCGTACAAATGGATGAGATGGCTGATATTATTTTAAGAGACAAAATCCCCGAAGTACCCGTGGATGGCGAAGAAGCTTTAAAGGATCTCAAAATAATTGATGCTATTTATGAAGCGTGCAAGACGGGAAAGAAAATAAAATTGGAAGTGTAAATTGGAAGTGTAAGGATAAAGAAATGATATCAAAAGATTTTTACTTTTATCGCTAGCAATTTTCTTTTTCTTATTATTACGCTGCTCTAAGGCTTTGCACGAACCAGGATTATAACCCGAAAAATCTTGAGCGAATACTTGCAACCTGTCGTGGAAACAAAAATTGAAGATTCGGATACAATTGATATCGGCGGAAAATTCCAAATCGCCTGATAGTACAGTAATGATTTATATATTAGTATCTTCACCTATCTGTTGGTGGCCTTTGATCTTCACAATCAAATAATAAAATCATACGCTCATGAGAAAATTATTCTTTCTGTTGTTTTTATCAACAACTATCACAACATTTGCTCAAAGACATAAATCAACTGCTGACAAACGCTTCACCGGGCTTGATACCGCATTTGCAAGAGTGTTGAAAGACTGGCATGCTGCGGGTTTTGCCGTTGCCATTGTAGAGAAAAATAAAGTAGTCTATGCGAAAGGCTTTGGCTATCGCGATTATGAAGATAAAATTCCGGTAACGCCAAATACCTTGTTCGCGATTGGCTCGTGCACTAAAGCGTTTACAGGCTCCCTTATCGGTATGCTGGATAAAGAAGGCAAAGTTGATATTGACAAACCCGTACGTAATTATATCCCGGAGCTGAAATTTTATAACGATGAAATGAACGATCATATAACGCTCCACGATATGATGTGTCATCGCACCGGCCTTCCGAGGCACGATTTATCCTGGTATCTTTTCCCAACGCATTCAATGGATTCGTTGATGCGTCGCATTCAATACATGGAACCTTCTGCAGGCATTAGGGAAAAATGGCAATACAATAATTTTATGTTCATGATGCAGGGTGAATTGGTACAAAAGCTTACCGGCAAGAGTTGGGAAGATAACATCCGGGAAAAAATATTTAAACCTCTGGGCATGGACAGCTCAGATGTGTCTCTTGCGGAGTGGACTAAAAGCAATAATGAAGCATTTGGCTATGGCTTAAAGAAAGACAGCATTATTAAAAAAATGGAACATTATGATATTGCTGCAATGGCGCCTGCCGGCAGCATTAACAGCAGCGTGATTGATATGGCAAAATGGGTGACGCTCTGGATCAATGGCGGTAAATTGAAAGGGAAAGAAATAATTCCGGCTTCTTACGTAAATGAGGCTATGACAGTACAAATGGCAACGGGCGGGGGCATGCCAGATAAAGACATGCCGGAAATATATTTTTCAGGTTATGGTTTTGGTTGGTTCCTGTCTTCTTACCGCGGTCATTACCGTGTGGAACATGGAGGTAATATCGATGGGTTCAGTGCAAGCACCTGCTTTTATCCTACAGATAGTATTGGGATAATAGTTTTAACTAACCAGGATGGTTCTGCGGTTCCATCTGTTGTAAGGAACATTTTTACCGACAGAATGTTGGGATTAAAATATTTTGACTGGGAAACCTACCTGAAAAGCAGGACCGATTCAGCGAAGGCTAAAGCCGCGGAAGTGGAAAAAGTTTCGGAAAATAAAACAATCGGGAAACCGTCACATGATCTTAAAGATTATGAAGGCTTATATTCCAATCCCGGCTATGGCACTTTTGAACTTGCTTTAAAAAATGATTCTCTCGTTGCTTCTACCCCAAAGATGACCATATGGCTGCAACATAAAAATTATGATATATTCACAATATGGCCTGTTGATGATAAGTATGGAATTGACACGACCGGTATGAGCTTTTTAGCGCAGTTTAACACTAATCTTTCAGGTTATATTGAAAGCGTGGCTATTAACCTGGAGCCAACGGTAAAACCAATTATTTTTACCCGTTCTGCAAAAGAAATTTCCAAAGAAAGTCTCAAAGCTTACATCGGTGAATACGAAATAAGTAACCTTACAATTAAGGTATATACAAAGGAGGATAACGGCTTGTACATGTTTGTTCAGGGTCAACCAGAATACAAACTGATTCCTGTTGATAAAGATAAATTTTCACTTAAAGGGCTTAATGGATTTTCTGTACAATTCAACAGGAATGAAAAAGGTCTGGTAACAGAATTGCTATCCATACAACCTAACGGTACTTTTAAAGCGACAAAGAAGAAATGATTGGTTCATGATGGCAGCCTTAAATGAAAAATTATTTCAACTATCGCGGTCTCCAGACCTGTGAATGTTCGTTACTTTAATTTGCAGCCAAATTGTTCTTTAAAAGATTAAATAAGCAATATAAAGACACAAGTGAGTAGACCTACACCGGAAAGCCATTCCAATTATAATGCAAGCCTACAGTAAACTAACTTTTATTTAAGATTTTTATTCTGTAATCTCCCTGCCCATGGCACTTATACTTCGCGCTTAGAAATCATGGGAATCTTAAAACAGAATTATCTCCACAAAAAATTACTTCTGCTATGTCTTGGTGCCCAATGATCCGTCCGTTCAATAAGTCCAAAGGATTTATTCCTAAAGTATTCTCATCCTTTGCTGCGACGATATGCCATTTCGCGATGTAGGGTTTATCCCCGTCATCGCTGCATTTCTCACATTGGCCACCCATGAACGAATACCGCCGTCAGGTCTCCCGACCAACGGCAACCGGGAATACTGTTTTTTTGACAGGATTTAAACCGATAATGCAAAACTGAAAACCGATCCCGTTCCAATTTCGCTTTCAACAAAAATCCTCCCATGTTGTGCTTCTATAAACTCTTTTGAAATGGCAAGACCAAGGCCTGTTCCTTTTTCTTTGGAGCCCGGTACCTGGAAATATCTTTCAAATAATCTTGGCAAATATTCATGGTCTATTCCGGGGCCATGATCGGCAACCGAGAAGATTATTTCTTTATCCTGTAGCCTTACGGAAATAGTAACGTTGCTTTTTGCAGATGAATATTTTATGGCGTTGGTTAAAAAATTATTTAGCACCCAGGTTGTTTTGTCTGCATCCGCCTTTATCATTGGCAATTGGGACGGAACCTTTTCCTCAAGAATAATTTCTTTTTCTTTCGCCTTTACAGAAACTGCATGGATCGCGTTTTTTACTATTTCCACCGGGTTAATTTGCTGAACATTTAATTGAATGCGCCCTGATTCTACCTGCGCCATATTTAGCAATTCGCTTAATATTTTCAACATGCGGTTGTTATCATCTTTCAGGTTTTCGATTAATTCTTTTTGGGAGGCAGAAAGAGGGCCGGTTCTTTCGTCAAGCAAAAGTTTAAGGCTAAAGTCAGAAGAGGCCAACGGCGTTTTTAATTCATGAGATACCGTTGCAATAAAATTGGTTTTGGCCACATCCAGTTCTTTGTAGGATGTTATATTCTTCAAAACTAGGACCTTATTTTTTGTTTCTCCTTCGCCTACTTCCAACACTTCTTTGGTAAAAAAGTTTTCGCGGTTATCAATCACTGCTTTAAAGGTTGTGGAGTTTTCATCTTCCAGCAAATAGCGAAACAGCTCATTCCTTCTGCTGATATCATTTACATTTTTGCCCACAATTTCTTCCGAACGAAGGCCGAGCAATTGAAGCGCCTGCTTGTTGGCAAACAATATCCTATCCTTATTATCAATGCCGATGCTTGCATCTTGCAAACTGTTAATAACGGCCTCAGCCCTGCTTTTTTCAAACATCAGCTTATTCACATTGCTGCTTTCGAAATATTCGAGCTTTTCCGCCATCTCATTGAATGCGTTGGCCAGGTTGCCAAATTCGTCTTTATTTTGAATGTAAATCCTTTGATCATATTTCTTCTCCGAAATGGCTTTTATAGCAGCAGTCAGTTGATTTACAGGATTGGTAATTACGGAAGGAAAATTCAGCAGGAAGGTAAAAGATATCAAAAAAACAAGGCTGCTAATAATGAGAATAATGGTAAGAGCGTTATCAGCATTGAGTTTCGCCCTGTCATTTTTAAGCCTCATCGCTTTCATATTCAGCGCGAGTATTTGCTGAAGAAACCCTTCCATCTTTCTTACATTATCCTGTAAAGTATCACCTTGTTTAAACCGGTTGAAATAAAAAGTCAATGAATCGGTGGCTTCCTTTTCGCCTTTCTCAGTAATATTATCCTGCTGCCTTTTTAAGAGAGTTTCAAATGATTTTACAGATGCTTCATAAGATGTGTGAGCGGAAAGCAATTGCTGCTGCATTGCATGCGCATAAGAAAGTGTTTCGTAATTATCGCGTAATATATTCCTTGAGTTATTCTGCACCTGCATCAGGTAATAAATTCCGACTCCTCCTGTCAACAATAATAATACGAACAGGAAAAAAGTACCAAGCCAAATCTTATTTTTTATATTAAGTGCCATCAGGAAAATATTACCAGGTCAATGTTATTCTTCGAAAGTGTTTTTAATAACTGGTTAAAAATACCTGTTCGCAGAATAACCTGGAAAAGTTTTAAATGAGGTTTACCAAGGCAAATGGTTGTGATTTGTTTTTCTTGTACGGTGTCCATTATTGCCATAGCAATGTTACTTTCTTTTTTCTGAATAACTTCTGCACCAAGCTCAGTTGCATTTTTAAAGTTATTAATAAGATGTCTTTGCAGATCCAGCGCAATTTTGTCTGTTGACTCTTTAGGTGTTTGCACATATAGGACATACCATTGACTGTTATAGTAAGACGCCAACCGTGCCGTTTTACGAATGATGCGCTGTGCGATCAAGTGATTTGAAGAAACGCACGCAAGAAAGCGTTCATGCCTAAAGGGGTTTTTTCGATAAGTAATATTATAGTCTACTTTTCTTTCTACCTGCCCGGCGACTTCTTTAAGGGCAAGTTCCCGCAGTTGCAAAATTTTATCAGGCTGAAAGAAGTTTTGTAGTGCGTGTTGAATTTTTGAATGGTCATAAATTTTTCCTTCTTTCAGCCGTGATATGAGTTCGTCTGCCGTTAAATCGATATTCACTACTTCATCCGCCAGTTGTAAAACTTTATCGGGGATTCTTTCCTGGACAGCAATGCCCGTAATGTTTTTCACATCTTCATTAATGCTTTCTATGTGCTGGATGTTTACTGCTGAAATAACACTGATACCGGCATCTAAAATATCCATTACATCCTGCCAGCGCTTTTTGTTTTTACTTCCGGGAATATTCGTGTGAGCGAGTTCATCTACGAGAACAATGTCAGGATGCAATAATAAGATGGCCTGCACATCCAGTTCTTCCAGCTTTTTCCCTTTATAAAATACTTCTCTTCTATCGATGACCGGTATTCCTTCAACCAACTCTTCAGTTGCCGTGCGTCCATGCGTCTCAATATATCCAATCCTGACATTGACGCCATTTTGTAACAGGTTGTGCGCTTCCTGCAACATTCTGTATGTCTTACCTACACCAGCGCTCATGCCAATGTAAATCTTAAACTTACCCTTCCCAGAGTTGGGGTTAAGATTCAGAAATTGTGCGGATGTGTTTTCAAGCTCAGACATACTATTTTAATTCATCCAATTTGATATTCAATTGCAGCACATTCACTTTTTCAGGACCAAATAAACCGAAGGAATGGTTTTTGGATTTCTTGGGCAACAAGTGCTTTGATTTTTTCTTCCGGGATATTTCTTGTTTTTGCAATCCTTGCAACCTGCACGTATGCCCCTTCTGGTGAAAGATCAGGGTCCAAACCACTTCCCGAAGCGGTAACCAATTCTGAAGGTATGTCTTCTTTTTTGATAGAAGGATTATGCACTAAAAAAGAATCAATACGTTTTTGAACTTCTTTTAAATATTCAGGATTGGACGGGCCTTTATTACTGCCTCCGCTGCCTGCAGCATTATAACCTACAGCCGAAGGGCGGCTGTCAAAATATTTATCGCCGCTAAAGCTTTGACCTTCTAATTTCGTAACCGACCACTTTATTATTTATTGTTACGGTTTGCGCCATCACCTTTACCAGGCGCTGCCTGTGCAATAGCCCAAATAACCAATGTGTATAGTCCCATAAAAACTACTATACTTACAAGTGTAAGTCGTAACGCAGGAAGAATATGTTGTTTCATTTTATTATCTTTTGAATTAATTAATTTTTAAAACCAAATACTAAAAATCATGTCTAATAATTTTATGCCGATAAAAGGAACGATAACACCGCCCAAACCATAAATCAATAAATTTCTTCTCAGCAACGCACTTGCGCCGATTGGCTTATAGGCAACGCCTTTTAAAGCAAGTGGAATCAACAATGGAATAATAATGGCATTAAAAATGACTGCCGACAAAATAGCGCTTTCAGGGCTGTGCAAATGCATAATGTTTAATCCCTGCAAGGCTGGTATAGATATGATAAACAATGCAGGAACAATGGCAAAATATTTTGCAACATCGTTTGCAATAGAGAAAGTAGTAAGTGTTCCGCGGGTCATTAATAATTGCTTTCCTATCTCCACCACTTCAATCAGTTTGGTAGGATCGTTGTCAAGGTCAACCATGTTCCCGCTTCTTTTGCTGCTGCTGTTCCGCTGTTCATGGCAACGCCTACATCTGCCTGTGCCAATGCCGGCGCATCATTGGTTCCATCGCCCATCATGGCCACCAATTTACCCTGTTGTTGTTCTTTCTTAATGTAGATCATTTTGTCTTCGGGTTTGGCTTCGGCAATAAAATCGTCTACACCTGCTTTTTCTGCAATAAATTTTGCAGTCAAGGGATTATCGCCGGTAACCATAACCGTTTTAATTCCCATCTTTCTTAATCTTTCAAAACGCTCATTGATGCCCGGTTTGATAATGTCCTGCAATTCTATTACACCCAGCACTTTTGCATTTTCACTTACTACCAGCGGTGTTCCGCCATTCGAAGAAATTATTTTTACTCGTTCATCTGTCTCTTCAGGAAAATCATTGCCGGCTTTTGTCACTATATCTTTTATAGAATCAAAAGCGCCTTTACGGATTTTTAATCCGTTGGGCAAATTGATACCACTGCTTCTTGTCTCTGCTGTAAACTCAATAAACTTTGCGCCCTCCGTATTAAAAGACTCTTTATCAAGCTTGGATAATTCTATGATTGATTTTCCTTCCGGTGTTTCATCTGCCAAAGAAGATAAAGCACATGCTTCAATAAAAGCGTCTGTGGATATACCGTTAGCCGCATAAAAATTAGTTGCCTTGCGGTTTCCGATGGTTATGGTTCCTGTTTTATCTAATAATAAAGTATCAACGTCGCCGGCAGTCTCAACGGCTTTGCCGCTTTTGGTAATTACGTTTGCTCTTAAAGCCCGGTCCATACCGGCAATACCTATGGCGCTTAACAAGCCTCCAATGGTGGTGGGTATTAAACAAACAAATAATGAAATAAAAGCCGCAATGGTTATGGGTGTATTAGCATATTTTCCAAAAGGTTCAAGCGTTACACATACGATTATAAAAATGATGGTGAAGCCTGCCAATAAAATGGTCAATGCAATTTCATTGGGCGTTTTTTGTCTTGATGCACCTTCTACCAAAGCAATCATTTTATCTAAAAAACTTTCGCCGGGTTCTGTGGTAACACGAACTTTTATGTGATCGCTGAGCACCTTGGTGCCGCCGGTTACAGAAGATTTATCCCCGCCGGCCTCACGAATTACCGGAGCCGATTCGCCGGTGATGGCGCTTTCGTCTATGGTGGCAATGCCCTGGATGATTTCGCCATCCATTGGTATTGTGTCACCTGCTTCGCAAACAAAAATATCACCTTTTCTTAATTGAGAAGAAGGGACAATTTTAACTTCATTGGTAAATATTTCGCCCACCAGAAAAACTTTTTTTGCAGGCGTATCTTCCCTTGTTTTTCTGAGCGTATCCGCCTGTGCTTTTCCTCTCGCTTCTGCAATGGCTTCAGCAAAGTTTGCAAACAATAAGGTTATGAATAACACAGCGAATACAATTATATTATACGCAAGGCTTCCCTGTGCTTTTTCACCAAAAAAAATCCATATACTTACAGCCAACATGATGGCTGTGCAAATTTCTACAGTGAACATCACCGGATTACGAAACATAATCCGTGGATTCAGTTTGATGAATGATTGTTTAAGTGCTTTGTTCACCAATGACTGTTCAAATAATTTTTGTTTTCTCCTATGTACTGACATAATTTTAAATTTATTGGGCCAAATGGAAATAATATTTTCGAATATTTGTTGTTTTACTATGTGCCTGTTGTTTCGAAACAAACCTGATATAAAATTTTAGCTCATTCCAAAAAACTCTGAAAGCGGACCGAGCGCTAATGCCGGGAAGAAACTCAACGCAGCCACTATAAATATTACAGCAAACACCATGATGCCGAAAGTGGACGTATCTGTTTTGAGTGTTCCTGCGCTTTCGGGTACGAACTTCTTTTTTGCAAGACTTCCTGCAATGGCCACCGGACCGATGATGGGTAAAAATCTTGCAAGCAACATCACCGATCCGCAGGCTATATTCCAGAATTGGGTATTGTCTCCAAGGCCTTCAAAACCACTACCATTATTGGCAGATGCAGAAGTAAATTCATACAGCATTTCACTAAAACCATGATTGCCGGGATTATTCAACCAACCGGCATAAGCTGTTGGATCGTGTGCATAAAGATGCGATGCAATGGCCGTACCAACAAGAATCAAGAACGGGTGCAGTAAAGCAATAATTGAAGCGATTTTCATTTCCCTGGCTTCAATTTTTTTACCCATAAATTCCGGGGTTCTTCCTACCATCAGGCCACTGATAAAAACAGCGATGATGATAAAGATGTAAAAGTTTAAAAAACCAACACCAACGCCGCCGTAAAACGAATTAATCATCATACCGAGCATCGCAAACATTCCGGTCAATGGTGTGAAACTATCGTGCATTGCGTTTACGCTACCGTTAGATGTGGATGTGGTACTGATGCCCCAATAGGCAGATGCAGCAGGCCCGAAGCGCACTTCTTTGCCTTCCATACTCCCATGGATTTGCGATATGCCCATTTTGGTGATGGCTGTATTTCCATGCATTTCGTTATAGATCGATGGGGTTACAAGCAGTAAAAAACCCAACGTCATTACACCAAATACAATCCAGGCGAATCTTTTTCTTTTAAGCATATAGCCTAAAGCAAAAATGAGGGCAATTGGAATTAAGATGATACAAATATTCTCTACCATGTTGGTAAAGTAATTGGGGTTTTCAAAAGGATGCGCACTGTTGACACCAAAATATCCGCCACCATTGGTGCCCAATTGTTTTATAGCTATCATCGCCGCTGCCGGCCCTCTTGAAACATTAACCGTATCTCCCTGCATGCTGATAAATTGGGCTTTACCTTTGAAATTCATAGGTGTGCCATTAAACATCAATATAACGGCAACTACTATTGACAGCGGCAATAAAATTCTTGTACAAGATTTAATAAAGTAGTTGTAGAAGTTACCCGGGTTTTGCGTAGTTTTTTCTTTCATCGCCTTGAACACAACTGCACATGCTGCCATACCTGTTCCCGCACTTATGAATTGCCACAACATCAGTGTTAGCTGGCCTAAATAGGACAAGCCGCTTTCACCGGAATAATGTTGCAAATTGGTGTTGGTAACAAAGCTTACAGATGTATTATAAGCCAGGTCAGCAGTCATTGACGGATTTCCATCAGGGTTTAAAGGAAGCCAGCTCATGTTCATCAAAATAAACATAGACAACAGGAACCAAACCAAATTAATAACCAGCAAAGCAACCATGCTTTGCTGCCAGCTCATTTCTTTTTCCGGGTTAATACCACCGGCGTTGAAGAAGAATTTATCAACAGGATTGAAGATGAAATCCAGCCATGTTTTTTCTCCATTGTAAACTTTGCCAATGTAGCGCCCCAGCGGTATCGCCAGAAGCACCATAATAATATACATGGCTATTACGCCAAAAATTTCTGTGTTCATAATTTAAAATTTTTCGGGTTTAATGAGTACGTAACACAGGTAACAAAATACCAGTATCGAAATAATAAATAGAGCTATCATGTTTTTAGATTTTATCGAAGAAATCAA
>CAWFBO010000016.1:0-630926 GCA_963814075.1 uncultured Chitinophagaceae bacterium
TCCCCTAAAGTTGCCAAAAACTTTTTTGAATTCTTTATCTCCTTTTTCTTTCCAGACAATTGCTTTGTGCTGAATACCTATTAACCCATCATGGTAATGTTTCAAATCATGAAAACCTAACCTGAAAATACGTTTTGTTAAATCAAATTTTACAAGCAGATTCCCGTACCAGGAATTCATAATAATCACCCACCCATTCAATCTTGTTTTTGCCATCCGCAAGCGATACAAGTTTTCCGATTTTGTTACCTTTCGAAACAACTAATTGACCACCTTCAGCAAAAAAATGCGGTCGCAATCGTGGAATTTTTTCGAAGGGAACCATTCTACATTATCTTTCTAAATGGATATACCGTATCAAATATCCTTGCCAGGAAAGAAAGTATTATCCTACTTAAAATGACTTTGAAACCTGGTGTAACATCGATCTTTTCATAAGGATGTGATATAAAGCTTCTACTGCAAATTTCCTGGATCAGGTATACCTGGTCGTTAGTAAGCTTCGTCTTCCATTTATCTTTGTTGTTATTCAAAAGCGGGCCTAAAGTTTCCTTTTTCCATTGCATTTCCTTGGCATCCACTAAATCCTTTGCAGCGTTTCCGAACTCCAACATTTTTTTTTCAAAAGGAACATCAAAAAACTTACAAAGACCCTCTAATGTTTCAACCGGGTTTTCGATCAAGTCCTCATAATAAAGTTCATAATAGTTGCTTTTAAATAATTTTTTACCTGCCCGCCTTCCTCTTTCAAGCTGTGTCCTGTACATAAAAATTTGCATAAAAAAAGGCCGGTTTTTCGACCAATCTGCTTTCGTTCTTGATAATATTACATCCCGGGGATCTCTTATAATATGCACAATTTTAGACGAAGGAAATATAATATTTAATTCAGACAAATAATCAATTAACCTTGGATCCTTATCACCGAAGTATCTCGTTTCTTTTTGCTTCGACCCTGATAATAAATTCCAATAACAATCAATTAATGTTTTTGAATTTTCAATTATTGATTCCGGCCTTATTTTAGTTCTGGAAAACTGTTCATCCTTTTTAAGTTTTTCGCGTAAGGTTTCCTTGTCTGTATTATTTAATTTTTGATAAGGAGAATGCCTCAATACATATTTCCGCAGAAATTGTGTTTCCGGCAGGAAAATAAATTTCGAGTGAGCGTGAAGCATGCTTTGCAAAAGACTAGTTCCGGACCTTCCGACTCCTATAATAAAAACAGGTAGGTCTATTCTTTTATCGTTAGTTTCCAATATTTATGATCTAAAATACATTTATCCGTAATACTCGTTGTTATAATTTTAATTCTTGTAAAGAATTGTGATTTACACAGCCTAAAAGTTTTGAAAACGATAAAACATAAAATTTGAAGAAATAATAAGCCTGTTTTTTGTTTTTCTTAACAGCGAGAACGTCTCTGGAAATGATTATTTCGTTAATAAGTTTATTAGCTTGGGCATTTGAACCATGGAATCAAAATCTTCGAATCTTTTTAGTGCATTTTGCGCAAAATTGACATAATTCTGTTCATTAAAAATATTGGTAACCGAATTCTGTAAATCCGACAAGTCTCCGGGTTCTATCAAAATTCCGCACTCTGAATTTGCAAACATTTCCCTAATCCCCGGAAGATTTGTAGCAATAACTGGTAATCCGGCCCCAAACGCTTCTACAATCACACCGGGATATCCTTCCCTGTAGCTGGGTAAAATCAAAACATCATAATTTGACATCGTTTTTACCACGTCACCCGGACTAAGCACTCCTTTGTAAATCTTGTTGAATATGTTGGAATATTCTTTTGGGGGAGTAAATTTCCCCAACGTTCCAAAAAGGCTTACATCAAAATTATCTCCTACTAATTTCTTTACTTTAAGTATATCAATTACACCTTTTTCTTCCTTAATATTTCCGATAAAAATAAATTTCGCCCCAAACGTATGATTTTGCAATCGTTCCCTTCCTATGTTTTTTTGATTATCTATGCTTCTAAGGTTAGGAAACCATCGAGTATATCTATTAATTTTTTTAAAAAAATCAACTTGATAAAGTTGTTCAAAAAAAAGAATATCAGCCCTTTTGAGTAAGAATGTTATAATTAAGGAGGGAAAGTGTGAAAGTTTTAAATAAAAGTCTATAAAATTTCCGGCAAAAAATCGAAATATTATCTTTTTCCTTGCAAGAAGGTTGTAAAATACTATTGGCGGTGCATATAAATATATAACATTGTTATTGCCATTCAACATGATTGATTCATGTTGCCATATTTTCATAAAAATTCGAAATTGTATAATCAGGAACGCGAAAAATTTTCCGTTGTAATTTCGATAGTTTAAATCAATAACTTCAAAACTCACATTATTAAAATTCAGATCTCTTATTAATTGTTCAACTGCGACAATAATTCCTCCAACCTCACGGAATTTTTTTTCCAGGTTTTCTTTTTCCAATTACCAGCATAATAATTGATATATTTAACATTGTTTCCAAAGGCCATTAATTCTATCAACATTATTATACCCTGCGGAGGGCGTGAAAATCCTGGCATTATCAAATTACTATCAACAATAACATTCTTAAATTCAACAACTGAAGTGTCGGTATATACGCCACTTCTATAAATGCCAAGTTTAAAGAATGTTTCAAAATCTATGTTATAAGTATTTGACACATCAAAATATTCTTTAGTTTTATTATTAACAATTATTTTGATATACCCGTCATTATCATCAGACCATTTGAAGTCCATATGGAGGTGATTCCAACCGGAATCTAACTTAACCATCCACGAAAGATCCTTTTGAGGTAATTTCTGCTTAACCCTGTTGATAAAATGGAGGGAATCATGTTTAAGTTGAATCGCTAATGGACAAATAAGAACTGATTAAATTGATCACGAAATACGTTTGGAATCTTCCAGTGGTGTGCCAATCTATTATTGAAAACCAGGGGATTTTGATATTCATATTTTACCAAACGAAAGTAAAGATCAATGTCATTGATGAATTCAGGTTCAATATGTATTTGCGATCTACTACCGTTAAACGAATAGTCTCCCGGCCGGACTTCAAACCTGATTTCATAAGGTTCCAAGGCATTATCCTGTTCCCTCGTAAGAATTGCATAAGAATTGTTGGCAGAATTTCTTATGGCTAATTTCACAGGAAGCTGCAATTGAGAATCTTTGTAGTTGCCCGAGGAAAACCTGCCTTTTTCTTTAAATTTATTTATTCCAACATTATCCTCGTATCCTGATAAATTAATATCAGATAAGATTCGGCATGAGCCAAAAAAAGCCGTAAATAAGCACAAGATCGTTATTTTACGCATGTATTTTTTTTATTAAATGATGATAGACAGATAAGTATTTATCTGAACAAATACTAATAGAAAATGTATTCTGAAATAATTCCATAAATTCTTTCTTGCCTGCTTCCAAAACATCCGTTTCGTAATTATAGGCTGTTTTAAGCGCTTGAAAATAGGATTCAGTGGTAATATCTTTAGAAATTATCGCTTTTGTCTTTTCCAATATCTCGGGTATTCCTCCGACCGGTGTGCAAACAGGAATACAGCCGGCAGCCAGAGCTTCGATCAAACTAATTGGCATTCCTTCATATTTACTTGAAAGACAGAAATAATCTGATAACAGAAGGTAGTCCATTGCCGGTTGTCCGCCTCCAACCCAAAAAATGTTATCTTTTTCAGATGCCATTTTTACCTTGGTTGCTATTTCCTGCGCCTCCGGAGTACGTCGTTCACCCCCTATCATTATTAAAATCGCATTTGAATTATCAGCAACCAACTGTTGAAACGCGGTAACTAACATGAGCTGATTTTTTTGAGGTTCAAGCCTTCCAATATGCAAAAATAATTTGGTTTCAGGATTTGGCCTTATACCCTCGATAAATTTCTTTATTTGGGCAAATTGGGAACTCGAATCAGGAAGCCTGGTACCATTATAAATCATAGTTGAAGAAACGCCGGGATAAGCCTCCCTGAAAGTCCTGTCACTTTCTTTAGAAATAGTTACAGGCGACACCCATCTTCTCCTGTAGAACCAATATCTAAATTTTGCTTCTCCTTAAAACCAGCTACCTCCTTCCAAGCGTCATTGTGAACTGTATGTACAACTTCAAATTTACGAAAAGGATCAAATAATAGGGGAAGCAAATAATTTAATGTCCGAACATGGGTATGTACAACCTCTGGTTCAAATTTCCTGATTACCCTACGCAGTTTCCAAAAAACACTATTATCGAATCCTTTTTTTTTATTCAGACTAACGACTTCTATCTCTGAAAGCAGATCTTTAATAAAAAAGCTTGCAGAATCATTTAAAGAGAAAAAACAACACAACATCACTTTGTTACCTCTCTTTGTAAGTTCATTACTCAAATCAACCACAAATCTTTCTGCCCCCCCATCCGATAAGCTTGGAATCAATTGCAAAATCTTCATTAGAATTCTACCTTATATCGTTTAGTATTAAATCAAATAACTTAATCAAACATTTTCCAGATTAATATTTCCATCCATCACTTTTTGGATTGACAGATCCCGTTTTGTTTTCGGATCCTTTTATTTTCGACTTCAAATAATTTCACAATTGAAAAAATAATAGCTGACCTGGGACCACCAATAAGAATCCCACTGCCATGATAAGAACTGGCCTGAAAACAACAAAGAAAAGCAACAAAGAAATGGCACTAAAAGAAGTACCGGCAGTTGCCGGCGTTTAGTGAGTTTATAGGTTTTCAAAAAAATCTTATAAGTGTATAAACAAGTCCAATGTATAAGAGCAACCCCGGAATTCCATATTGCACTGCAAATTCAAGAGGAGTATTGTGAAGCACATTTGATTCCGAAAGTGTTGGCGAACTACCGGAGGAAATCCACCTTGAAGCCAAGTTTGTACTTCCGTAGCCCAAAATTCCCTTTTCGGAAAAAAATGCATGAACACCTGAAGCCCATAATGCTGACCTTCCCGTAGTTAGTGTGTTTAGATCAATTCCACTCCTGGTATCCGAATTTAATAAGCGCTGAATGGTTGGAGTATTATTCAAATTAGAAACCATTAAAAAAACTGAGGCGATAATAATAAATCCGGTTGCGAACAGGCGGAAACCATTTCCTCGTATAAAAAAATAGGTAAAACATATACCTACCATGAAAATTAAACTTCCCAGTCCATTCTTAGATCCCATTTCAAAGACCATATAGCCAAGTCCAATAAGTACGGCTATGTTTAATATTCGAAACAACCATTTATTGGCCATGAATAAATTATAAAATATAAAAGTAGAAAAAGCTATGACAGTGGCACTAAAAGCGCCGTGCTTTATATCACCAACTACGACATAACCATACTGATAAGTAGTTTTCTCGCCTTTTAAATCAAAATAAATAACCAACGCGCCAACTAACCAGGGAGCCAATTTTGCAACGATTTCGAGGCCTTTTAAAAGCTCCTTTTTTCTTAACCCCACAAGAAAAAGACTTAAACAAAGGCAAAAAACTATTCTAAAAAATATAATCAGGTTTGTAGAAATTACTTCATCAATGCTGATCCGGTAAAAAGTTTGGGTTGTAGCCACATAACTACCAACAAATATCAGCAAACAAAACGCAATAAAGAAAAACATCCCTTTTTTAGGCAAATTTGCTTTGGTTTTTATCGCATTCCATACGACAACAGGCGACAATAAAATGACAATAAACATTTCTACTGGTATAACTGTAGTAGAATCAAGATTTAAATAATTTTCAACAATAGGTGTTACTATTATTATAACCAGGGAACTTGTAGGATATAAATAAGCCAATAAAGCACTTATAAAAATAAAAGGAAAGGGGGATGAAAATAGAAACGAAGTTACAACTCCAATAAAGAGCAATGCAGCTACCACCCCTGGCCTCTTAATAAAATTCATAACGCTAGCAATTTTTTATTTTAAGAATGCGAAATTTCATCCGATAAAGACGGGTTCATCCGATAATTAAAAGGCCTAAAAAGATACAATCAAATCTCTGAGTACCCAAAAAACTTGTAGAATGATAAACCAGATTCCTCTTTTTTTAATAATATCCCACAATAATATCCCAGTAATAAAATGAAAAGAATTGATAAATAACTATTTTTTGACCCATGACTAAAACACATCATTAAATATCAGTTTGTAATCACTTTATCGTTATAAAAGTTTGAGCATTTTTTTTCTGGTTTCTTCGGAAAAATAAGCTGCTGAATCTTTATTTCGATTATGAATTTTATTTAATAATAGGTAACGATCAATTGCCCTACTCTCCTTTAATTTTAAAACCGTGAGTAATTTCTTAATAAATGCCCTGGGTTGGGCAACAAATTCCTCGTAAGACAAAGAATAATAATTAGCATTACAATTTTTAGCCTCCATTTGTATTGTTTCCCTTATTTTTTTATACTGGATAGCAGCAACTAAACAAGGGTTGTTCAGATATTGATTAGCAATTTCGATTTCTTCTGCAGTGTAAGCCCCTTTCCAAAAAAGAGTTTTATTTTTATTACTCCAAAATTCAACCTCCATTAAAGAACGAATAGTGGCATATGGCTCCCTCTGAATTTCAACAAATGTCGCATCACTAAATATGCTGTGTAGATAGCAAATCCTTCCCGGACCTGTGATTTTAAAAGCCAACCTCTTTCGATTTTGAAATTTTACCATTTTTTCAAATGAAATTCTTATTACCTTTTTCCCGGTTCTCATCAACCTGTTGACCTAATAAAAAGCTCGTTGAAAAATCCAGGTTATCTCCTGTAACATATTCCCAAAAATTATATGCTTCGGATGGTTTAAAAGCGTATTGGTTGTACCATGGTACTTTATTTAACTGGGGTTTCTTCCCCTCAATTGCCAAAACGAATTATCCAAAAGGGGCCTGATCCGGTTTATATATGGTTTATCAACAAACCGATTCTGGTAATTGGAAGGCCAGGCTAAATCTTCATGATTAAAAATTATCTCAGAAATAATAGTGGTTCCCGACCTGGGGAAACCAAGAAAAATTATGGGCCTTTCAAGATACATCTAGTTAAGATTTTAACCATTTCGATTCATAGTTACTTCCAAGGGATTGTCCAATGCCCGGATATCTTTCGTAAAGCTAGATTTTAGTGCACTTGATAAATGCTGTTCATCCCATTCAACAGATTTTTTTTTGGGAAGGCTTTTTATTCGTATTTAACTCCATCAGTCTTTGCTTCATTAATCGTCTTTTACTTACACCAATCCCTAAAAGATCCAATAAATTAACTAATAATTTTTTAAAGCTGCCTGATCGGATCAGTAGCTGCTGTATTTGCCTGCTTTTCGCAGGATCCTGTTACATTACTAGCTTTAAATTTCGGAAGAAAATCTTTAGAAACCCCTAAAAAATCGTCAACTTTTAAGAAGTAACTGCTCAGGGTTTTTATGAATATCCTCAAAATCGAAGATCAATATTTGTTCCATTGGAAAATATTCCAGACATTGCTTTAATTGCCTGTAATACAACCCATGTTCAATATAGGTAAAGTCATTATTGTATCTCGAGAACTGCAGGTCATTTTTAGGCTCATATAAAAGAGCTAGTTTCGGATTTCTTGTCTCTTTTCCTAATTTTTTAAAATATTGATAGGCCGACAAGGCGCGCTTAATAGGATTTCGCAAGGAAATGATAATTTTCGCCGAGTCCGGAGGCAAGGAATCTTATTCTACATAACGACTGCCGATACACAAAATAATTCACACAGGAGTGTAAAATTATTTTCTCGCTTCGACTTCCTTTGAATTCAGATTCAAGTAGTTTTTTAGCATTATCACATCTTCGGGGGTTTGTAAAGAAATCTTCGTCTTTAAGCTCCTTTTTCCCAAAAATTCCCGGATGTTGAATCAGCCAGTCATGTAAGGTAGTTGTGCCTGCTTTTTGAACACCAATAATAAAGACGTTGGGAAGGCCCATAGACAAATATTTATTTTCTCCGAAAACTTTTCTGCCAGTTTTCTCCTACCTTATATTCTAATAAGGTAAAGTCAAAACACCTGTTTTTCGTTTAGCTATTATAACTCTACATATATTAAGCCAGCTATAGTAATCGCAGTAGTAAAGGCTGCTCCCACTGCGCCAAAATTTTAATAAAAATAAAATTTGAAACCAAATTGAAGCATAGGAAGAGTGACATTTAAAAAACCTTCATATCCTTGAAATCCGCACATTATTAAAAGTTGCCCGGCCAACCTCCTGTTGCAATATTAAAAAATTGACCGATTGAAAGTATGATCAATAACCAATAACGCCTCAATAAATAGTTCACCCCAAAGAGATAAAATTTCTTTACCCAAAAAAAGAAAAGAATTAACAAGACAAAATGAAAATATTGTGAAATACGTTGTCACTTTTTGTACCATTTTTTAAGCAGGTTGTATTTCTTTATTAGCGTAAAGTTTGCACATTTCCCGATAAGGCAGTATTTGTTATTTGTAACAGAAAACCTGATAAGAGGGCTATTCGTGAAGCAACTGTATATAAGGCCTAATACTTTGGAGTAAATACAATATGCCTAAAATAAGATACACTAGGAATTAGCCATTAAAACATTTGATATTGTTGAAATCAACGAAGGAGTGGATTGCCTTAAAAAGTTTCGTTGGATTTACCTTTAAATTCTCAGACTTTATTTTTAACATTTCTCCAATAAAAACCGAAACTTAGAGTTACAAATAGTCGTCCTATAGAATATGCAATAGCAGCAACGACTAAGTGTTATAGGAATTTTCAAAAGCAAGAGAGAAAGCAGGACAATGAGGTTATTATTATGCTTAAAGTCTGATCTACTAAACTACTTTGCGGGATTCATTCTATACCCAATAAGCCCGGAACTCCATATTCTTGAAAAAACTTGCGGAGTGATTGTTAAAAGTCCAAGAATCAGGGGAAGCTCTGGACAGGTTTTCTTCTTGAAAAAATTATTGCATAACCAAGGAGTCACAAAGTAGTAAGAGGATTGCGACTACAAATATGTAAAAATGCCATTTAAAACATAGGCGGAATTCATCACGCTTCTCAATTTCCTGATAATTATTTCTTGATTTTGCTATTGAGATCATCCTTTACAATCACCTGCCGTGTTCCTAACATACAAAATGATAAACAAAATATTTATAATACTGTTAGAAAGATTAATTACGTCCAAGCCCTTTTGAGCCCAAGTGTTCTACCCAAAAAGACACTGAGAAGAAAAGTGAAAATCATTCCGATTATCTTTACTATCAAAGAAGAGAAAGATTTTTTAAATACTTCAGATGTATGTTCGATCTAAGTGTTCGTAAAAAATATTCAGATAGGTCTACTTATTTTTTTCAAAATAATTGAAATGAGATGCTTTTAAGTATTTCCTCATTGCTGTCTTTATTTATACTTCGTTTCGTTAAAAACTGTTCTCTTATTAAACAAAATAGTATAATTAATCGATATATTGCATATCAAACTACCATTCCTGCAGCTACCGTTTCGTTGGTGGCATCGTCTACCAGTATAATGCTCCCGTGATGCGGTTTTGCCTGTAACTATCCAACATTAATGGCTGCATGGTTCGTAACGTTACCCTTCCAATATCATTCATCAAAGTTCCTTTTCGTTTTCAAAGCGTTCCAGCGTATTGATATTGATTTTGTATACGACATCTTTAATGATGGCTTTTGTGTGTTACAGGCATGCATAAGTGTATATTTAGCACGTGGAAGAGGAGATCGTTATCCAGCCAGCAAAGCATCACATCAAATTCCTGCTTTACATGCAGGCTGATTACCGATTCCTGGCGAGCATGTCACCACGGCTGATATCAACATCATCCTCCAATGTAATACAAACTGACATCGGGGCAAAAGCTTCATTCAAGTTACCGGAAAAGGTATCGATTGATTTTATTTTAGAGGTAAACGCTGAGGGTAAAATAGTCACTTCATCCCCCTTCCTGAATATTCCACTTGCAATCCTTCCTGCATAACCCCGATAATCAATAAAGCCTTCTCTTTGTGGGCGGATGACCGTTTGAACCGGAAAACGGGCATCCACTTTATTTAGTATCACTACTAATGTGAAGGGTTTCCAAGTGTATAGTAAAAGGGTTGAATCCCTCGTACCATTTCATATTTGTTGAAGGATTAACAACATTGTCTCCCAACAAGGCACTGATGGGAATAAAGCGAATATCAGTAATCAATAATTTAGAAGAAATCTCTTCAAATTGTTCGACAATCTCATTGTACGCTATCCTCTGAATAATCAACAAGGTCCATTTTATTGATACACACAATAACATGCGGGATCTGCAGCAGTGACGCAATAAAAGAATGTCTCCTGGTTTGTTCAATTACACCATGCCTGGCATCAATCAAAATAATAGCGGCATTGGCTGTAGAAGCTCCTGTAACCATATTGCGTGTATATTCGATATGCCCAGGCGTGTCAGCTATAATAAATTTACGTTTTGGAGTGGTAAAATACCGATAGGCGACATCAATAGTGATCCCCTGTTCTCTTTCTTCCCTGAAGCCCATCGGTAAACAAAGCCAGGTCGACCTGATCATGCCCCTTTTTCCTACTAGATTTTCAACAGATTTCAAGCTGATCCTCAAAAATTGATTTTGAATCATATAATAATCGGCCTATTAAGGTACTTTTGCCATCATCCACACTTCCTGCGGTGGTAAAACGAATAGTTGATTGTCTATTAATATACATTAATTAACTGGCAGTTTTCATTTCTTAAAAATATCCTTGCCTTCTTCCGGTCTTCCATAGCAGTTTCTGAACGCTTATCATCTGCCCTGTTACCTCTTTCGGTCTTTCGCATTGCAGCTACTTCAGCCACTATCAATTCAAGTGTATCTGCATCCGATTCAATACCTCCCGTAATGGTAATATCTCCAAGCGTGCTAAACCTGATTTTTTTTTAACCACTTCTTCCCTTTCATCCAATTTAATATATTTTGAAAAGGGTATCCAGGAATCGTTTCTCCGGATAACTTCCCTTTCATGGGCGAAATAGAGAGAAGGAATAGTATCTTCTCACGCTCAATATAATTCCAAACATCCATTTCTGTCCAGTTACTGATCGGGAAAGCACGAAAATGTTCGCCCTCAAAATGTTTCCCATTCAATAGGTTCCATAATTCAGGTCGTTGATTTTTAGGGTCCCATTGCCCGAATTCGTCCCTGTGGGAAAAAAAACGTTCTTTGGCCCTTGCCTTTTCCTCATCCCGCCGTCCCCCGCCAATAGCACAATCAATCTTATATTCTTCAATAGCATCTAAAAGCGTAGTGATCTGTAGCGAATTGCGGGTAGCATTTTTACCTTTTTCTTCCGCTACTCTTCCGGCATCAATGGAAGTCTGAACTGACCCAACCAGCAGTCGCACCTCCAGATTTTTAACCAATTCATCCCTGAATTGGATGGTTTCCGGGAAATTATGGCCGGTATCTACGTGCAACAGGGCAAAAGGAATTCTTGCAGGGTAAAAAGCCTTTTGGGCAAGATGGGTTACTACAATTGAATCTTTACCACCTGAAAATAAAATAGCAGGATTCTGGAATTGTGCATGTACTTCCCTTAAAATATAGATCGCCTCTGATTCCAGTTCATCCAGGTAATTTAAATAATACTTGTCCATCTTTTACAATTTGAGTTTTGGTAAAACATAGGTAATTACTTTGTTTACTGAAACTTCAATAGTTTCCTTTTCCGTATTAATTTCAATATGTGCCTTTCCCGGCCTTTCATAAGGTGCACTTATACCTGTGAAATTTTTAATTTTCCCGCCCTTGCTTTTTTATACAACCCTTTAATATCACGCCGTTCACATTCTTCCAGCGAAGTGTTTACAAATACTTCTACGATATTCTCCTGCCCCAATATGGTACCGAAGCATTTCCCTGTCCTTTTCCAACGGAGTAATGAAGGCTGCGATCAACAACCGTTCCGGCCTGAATAAAAAGCTTTGAAATTTCACCGATCCTCCTGATATTTTCATGCCTGTCGTCTTCACTGAATCCAAGGTTTTTGTTGATCCCGCTCCTGATATTATCACCGTCTAAAGAATAGGTATGAATATTACGGCTAAAAAGCTCTTTTTCCACCAGGTTGGCAATAGTCGATTTTCCCGATCCTGAAAGGCCGGTAAACCAGATAACCAGAGACCGGTGGCCATTAATTTCATGCCTTTTATCACGGGTAATATGGTAGTCGTGACAAAAAATATTGTCGGCAGACTTAACTATTTTACCGGAAGGTTGAGTTGTCATAATAATATTCAAAAAGTAGTTACAGAGGCTTCTCCGATACTATTTTATTTTCGATACTTCTTCTTTCGATCCAATCCAAATGCGATTTTATACCAGGCTCTTTCATGAAGATAGTAAAGAATCATTTTGGTCACTGTTTCTGCAAGCCCGATCTTAATACCGGCAAAAGGGTTGCCACTGATAAGCCATGCAAGTAGCATCGTACTGATGGAACCAACTACCCGCCAGCTAACCGTTTTAGCGAGGTGGCGTTTCCTGCTTTCCCTGAGTTTGCCGTGCTTATCCAGGTTTATCTTAAACCAAACACGTTCATGGATATAATACAAAAGCATTTTGGAGAAAAATTCGACTGCCCCGATCTGCATTCCGATCATTGGATCACCGGTAATGATCCACGAAAGAATGATAGTATCGATCGTACCTATGATTCTCCAGGTAATTGATTTGGCGATATGTCTTTTATACGAATGGTCTTTCAAAATTTTTTTATTTAGATACCAGGAAAGGCGGATTTAAGAGGTTTTCTTTATTATATAAAAGCGGCCGGCCGGTTTCTTTTGAAACAACTTTTAAACCAACTGCTGTACAAATCGCATCCCCGGCTGCGGTATCCCATTCCATCGTAGGAGCAAACCTGGGATAAATGTCTGCCTTACCTTCCGCCACCATACAAAATTTAAGAGAACTTCCCCTGGAGATCATTTCTGTTTCCTCATATTTTTCTTTTAGTGCCTCCATAAATTGAAGGGTTTCCTCATTCATGTGTGACCGGCTTCCTGCCACCCTGAATAGTGTTCTTGTCCGTTGCCGCCACTATTAAAGGCTTGCTTTCACCCAAAATTGAATTTATATCCGGTTGTCCATTTACAACTACCTTGCAGGAAGTCCTTTTCTCAACATCTGCGAAATACAGTTCTTTCGTTGCCGGTACATAAATTACCCCTAAAGCCGGTCGCGAATTTCTTATTAATGCAATGTTTACCGTGAATTCTCCGTTTCTTTTAATAAATTCCTTCGTTCCATCCAGGGGATCAACTATCCAACATTCATTCCAATTTTTTCTTGCCGCGTATGGAACTGCTTTATTTTCTTCACTGATAACCGGAATCGAGGTTTTACTCAGATAGTTGTTGATTACTTCATTGGATTTTTTATCTGCCAGGGTTAACGGCGATTGATCGTCTTTTAAATTCAATTATGGTGTTCCCCGTTATAAACTTCCATTATTGCCATCCCCGCCTCAATAGAAGCCTTGTAGAGCGACTCTTAATAGTTCCTTCCATTCTTTATTATTAGTTTTTTTAAAAAATTGCCACCACTTTTTTCTTGCATCATCATCTGTATACCCATACCCATAACCATAGCCATATCCATAACCATATTTACAAATCCTTTCTCTTTAATCCCATTAAAAACAATAGCCGGGTTTTTTAGAGTCCTTTCGTTTTAATTTGTCATCCAATTTTTGCAGCAATCATTTTAGGCGTATAATCATAACGGATAACAAAGAGCGTTACATCAGCAAGAGGAGAAATAATAAAAGCATCAGTTACCGGGGTTATCGGGGCAGTATCAATAAGATATAATCAAATGTCTTTTCAAGGTAATTAAATAATTCCTGAAGTTTGCCATTTGCAGATAAGTTCTGAAGGATTTGGAGGTATCGGCCCCGCAGGAATTAAGAAAAAATTTTCTGATAGGCGTTTGTTTAATAATTTCTTCAGCCGTTAATTTCCCGATCAGGTAATTGGAAAGTCCAACTTGCCTCGAAATATTAAATTGTTCGCTTAATTTGGGTTTTCGCAGATCCAATTCAAGCAGAACCACTTTTTTCCCCATCAAAGCAAGACTGATACCCGAGGTTAATAGCAATAAAACTTTTCCCCTCCCCGGAGATACTGGAAGTGATCAAGATTTTTTTATGCGTTTCATCTACACCCATATAAGCCAAGAGAAGTTCGTAGCTGCCTGAATTGTTCAGCAATAAAACTTCGCTTTGCCTTCCATAATAACAATTGGTGATTTTAGAACGGTCATAAATTACTTCTCCCAAAAATGGGATATCGGTAGTTTCTTTTTCAATATCTGCTCGGCTTTGAATCGTTCTTGTTAAGTATGTCTTTAATATATAAATGCCAGCGATTCCAAAAATAAAAGCACCCAATATAGCTGCCAGGTATAATCAGATCTTTTTTAGGGCTTACAGGTATATCAGATGTTTCTGCCTTATCAATTATCCTGCTGTCTGCCACTGCAGAAGCAAAGGATAAAGCCGTTTCTTCCCTTTTTTGCAGAAGAAATGTATAAATATTATTTTTAATAGCCTGTTGCCGGCTGATACTTAATAATTCACTTTCTTTTTCCGGGATCGTTTTCAGCATGGAGTCATATTGATTGTTGGTTTCCGAGTTCATTCCTGCCTGCCACCAGGTTTTTGCGCTGGCTTTTAATATTTTCGAGGATCTGGGGCTTTAACCTGTCTGATTCCATCCTCAATAGATACCACGGCAGGATTATTTTCCGGCACGATCTTTCTTGATCTGGGTATATTTTAATTCAAGATCTGATAGCTTTTGTAAAAGGTCAGTAAGTACCGGATCTGCATCCGCCATGGTAGCAGGTACAATACCACCAAGGTCTCCTTTGCCCTGTACATATTTTTCTACCTGGTCCAGCATGGCCAATTGCACATTAATATCACTGATCTTCTGATCATTACCCGCGACAGTTTGCAGGTAAATTTGCCCCTGGGCGCTGATATCAGTGATACGGTTATTGGCCTTGAAACGTTGCAAGCTGCCTTCCACAGAATCAAGATCCCTTTCCACATATTTCAATCGTTCATTGATGAATTTTAAAGTATTGGCTGCCAAGACATTTTTATCCGCAATGGCCGCCTTGTCGTATACACTGAAAGTAATTCATTCAAAATGGCTTCTCCTCTTTTGGGAACTTCATCTTCCATACTCAGATAAATAACAGTGGATTGTTTGCTGGAAGGGGTAATAGTAACATTTTTCAGAATATTATTGGCAGTTGTTTTAACCGTGTATTAATGAAAAATAAAAATTTTTATCAGTTGGCGTTTTCATCGCCGGACTGATAATACTCATTCGGCATAAACCTAAGGATACCATATGGCAGTAGTATCCCATGTGATTTAAAGGAATAGTTTTACTTTTAAATTAACTGAATTTGTTTCATTTATCAAAATTGAATTCTATTTTATCCGTTAACTGTTGTAATGAATCCGGGTATTTTGCTTCAATTACTACAGGAGAATTAACAAAGGCGGATTGGCTGATCACCCTTCCCTCCGATAAACCGGGGCATACAATTTCAAGTTTTCTACGACTTCCTCCATCAGGGTTTTGATTGCAAAACTTCTACCTCATTTTCAACATTTGTTGAGTCCAAATATATCCAAGGCATCCAAAAATCCGTAGCCGGATCAGTACTTTTATCATCTTTTATTAAAAGGCTGGCAGTTGTTTGATAAACCGGCACTTTATAACGAAGATAAATCAATGCGCCTGTCAAGAAAAATAATCAGAAGTAAAACAAATAATGGCCAGTAACGAAGATATTTATAAAAGATATCGCCAATGGAAACTTCTTCAGTTTCCTCAAATTCAGTAATTGGATTGTTCGTTTGCATAGATTTACTTTAAAAGACTGTTAAGTACGATAACAAGGACGGATATACCACTAAATATAATAGGCAAATACTGGCGCGTGAGATCAGTACTTGTTACTTTCGCCCTTCCGGGTTCAACATATACTATATCATTCGATTTTAAAAAATAGTAAGGGGATTTAAAAAGATTGGAAGAATTTAAATCCAGCCTTTTTATGATCTTGTTAGGTCCGTACCTGCCGGATCAGCATTACATTATCCCGTAAGCCATAAATGGTAAGGTCTCCGGCCTGCCCGATGGCTTCCAGGATGCTGATCTGCTCACTGGGAACTGTAATTACCCCGGGGCGGTTTACTTCTCCCAAAACCGTAACCCTGAAGTTTAAAAACCTGCTGGTGACCACCGGGTCAAATAGTAATTTCTTGTCAACCAACAATTTGGATAATATGGTTTTCGAGTTGCTTTTGGGTTAATCCGGCTGCCTGGATATTGCCTAATACCGGGAATTTAATAGTTCCGTCTTCTCCTACAAGATAACCCGCGGTTTGCGGTGTATTAGGATTGGTTATTGCATTTGGAGTAAGAGGGAAGATTCGGAGTATTAAATATAACGGTAGCTTCATTACTCAAACTGCTAACTGTAATACTTAATAAGTCCTTTTTCTGTATCACAGGCTCGAGGCTACCTTTTGAGGCTATCACCGCCGAATCCTGGATGTCATTAAAGTAAGCAATTTTTTTAGTGCTTGCACAGGAGGAAAGGATCATGATGAACAATCCGGCTGATAAAAACAAGCCGGGGATTTTTTGTTTCAGGAACATGTTAGGTATGATATTATGTATGTAATTTATAGTGTCTTTTTACAGCCACGGAAAAACCGCGCAAATATATTCTTTTATGATCAATCGGCACGGCTTCGCCATTCTCACTTACAGAATAATGAAGTAAGCCCGGACTACCCGTTCTTTTTTACAAAGTTATATAACCTGCCAGCCAGCAAAAAAAATAAACTCCGGGTGTTCAGGGCAACATTTACTGCATATAAAGGGAAGGGTAGAAATAATAGTGTTATTTTTAGAGCGGCGAAATTAATTCATTTGCTTTAAATGATTTTTTTTAACCCGGTCCTTTTTCATATTTAATATATTATTAGCTATGTATTTTATTGCCCGTGATGATAAAAATTAAAGGAAGCCTTATTTTCAAATTTTATACCAATCTTTGTATTTTATAATTCGCTATGCAAAATTAAATGGCTTATTTTTTGTTAGTTCAAAATGTGTAAAAGCAATTTCATAAAAAAATTTGTATTACATCTTGTTTATGAATAGCTTTACACTTTTAAAATTATGTTTTTTTTATTTGACTAAACCCTAATTACTAAATTATGTTACACATTAAGAAAATTGTACTTCTTGTATTATTGTCCGGTTTTATAAGTGCAGGATTTGCGCAGACTACGAGAAGATTACAATAACATTCAGCCTTTTTCAGGCACAAGCGCGTTCAGAAAATTTACCATAGGTGTGAACGTAGGAGCAATGACCCCCTCTGTTTTATTCGGAGGAACGAATGATTTTGCAAAACCCCAGGTACTATAGGTTATGGTGCCAATATCGGTTACCAGCTCAATCATTGGTTTGCCCTTCGTGCAGATTACCATGGTGGTACCTTGAAAGGCGAACAGGACAGTAAAGCTTATGCTGCCGGCCGTACAATGTGTTCTTTCAAAACCAAACTAAAATATGCACTTAGCCTAAGTGGTGAGGCTACATTTGGTAACCTCAATTTCTTTAGCCAGAAAAATAAAGTGCTTCCTTACGTAAGTGCAGGTGTAGGTTTTATTGGAACAAGCACTAAGATTGTAAATGTGGGCTCACCGGCACTGAGACAGATTTTAGTCGAGCCCCTTACCCAGCAGCATCCTTTATTCTTCCCCGTTGAATTGGGATTGAAGTTTAACTTGTCATACCTTATCAATTTGACCTGGGATACCGTATGAATTTTGTAGACGGCGATTATCTGGATGGTTATTCATACCGTCCCATCCTCACCATGATCAGTGGAGTTACACTCATGTAGGCCTTGAATTTGCTTTGGGTAACCAGTCAAAACCACAATTGGTATTTGATAACCCTGTAGCAAGATTGAACAACAATCTTCAAACACAAATCGATACCGTTAAAAACCAGGTTAGCAAATTGTCAAACGATGCCGATGGTGATGGTGTAGCAGATATGTTTGATAAAGAACCGAACACTCCTGCAGGTTGTCCCGTTGATACTCACGGTGTAAGCCGCGATACAGATGGTGACGGTGTTCCTGATTGTAAAGATAAAGAACTGATTACTCCAACACAATGTCAGCCGGTTGATGCAGACGGTATAGGTAAATGCCCTGAGCCGGATTGTTGTAAAGCCATCCGTGATACACTGGCAGCAATGAACGCCTGTAACCTGAACCTGCCAAGCATTAGCTTTCCAGTGGTAACAGGAGCAGCTTAACCAGCGATGCAAAAGCAATGTTAGCTAATGTAGCTTCACAAATGAAGAATAGTGCCAAATTGTAATATAGTCGTAACCGGTTATCCGGCAGCAACCAAAGCTTCACAGTCTATGTGCTAACAGGAGAGTGGAAGCTATTAAAGCATACCTTACAGAAACAGAAGGTATCAGCGCAGACCGTATAGATACCAATGTGATGGTAGGCGGCGGAGACGTGAATACTGTAGATATACAAACAAAATAGTTTCTTTTAAACGTTTGATGTAAAAAAGCCTTCCGGTTTCGGAGGGCTTTTTTTATGTCATCAAGTATGAAGGGTCTCACGCCTCTCCACCGGAGAAGGGCCGGGTGAGGTAACCCGACCTTACCTCCACCAAAAGAGGGCGTATCCCAATGTTCCGGAACCGTGGTGATATTACCAAATCCCGGCCCCATCGAAGTTTGCCATCCGGGGCTTGTCGAAACTTCCCCCTCTCCCACCGGAGAGGGACGGGGTGAGGCTTAAAACTTCCAATTTACCATATTGTTGTATCAAAAAATTGTTTACTGTACACATCGCTTTCAAAAACACATTTTACCATGACTGGTGGCTTCACAAATAGACTGCATTCACAACTCCCGCGGGCATAAAAGCTTTATTGGTAGTTTTTTGCAAATGGCCGTTTTTCATATAATTATATTCCAGGAAAATGGCCGTTATAAAAAGGCTTCCTGCCGGGGTGGACAAAGGCAGCGATATGGTTTGTTCAGGAATTTCCGTGTCACCGTAGTCAAAATCAAGCGATGTGTTAGCACCGCCGGTCGCCACTCCATTTTCCATGTTACATCCTGCTGCACTGATGCGACAGGTCACCGAAACGGTATCAGCAGGAGCTGATATTACTTTCGAAGGTATGAAAGCGGGAATCTTCACCTCAATCATTCCGGGTCCATGAATAAAATCCAATGCCACTTTCCACCTTTCAGCAACCGTGTAGCCCTCTGTAAATTGAAACGTACTTACATAAGGCACCTCTCTGCATGGTAGCAACGGATTTCCATCGGAAGCTTTTAACCATTGGAACAGGACAGAAACCAGCCTTGTTTGCATTCGGTTGTCCCGGGGAAAGGGAATGACGGGCAACAACTGCTGCCGCAGCGACTTGCCGGCGCGGGAAGCTTTGCCAAATTCGGTCGCTCTTTTTTTGGTTGCCTTTGTTTGCTTTACATGTGAGGGTGCAGTCCTTGTATAATATTTATCACCCAGTTTATAAAAAACCAGGTTGCCAATTCTTCCTGTAAGTTGCACATTGATCTGAGAGGGCATAGGGTTGTTTTTAATATAAATGAATCGTTTTTAATACCGGGAAAAGTTATACCCACCCTGTGGATGCAAGTAGTTATTTTCCTGCCATAGCTACCATTAGACCGGGGTAAGTCCGGCATATACCGGAGGTACCCTGTTCATAATAGCAGGCATTCGCCTGTAAGAACGTCCGAAAAGGATAGCCTGGTATGTAGTGCTGCGATAAAGTAATATAATTTAACCGGCCGATAGCCAGGGTAGATTAAGATGCCGCCCTGTGAATAGTATAAAGGATGAAAAGGGTGTGTTGCATTGATAAATACTGTCGGTGCTGGTGTCCGCCCGGGGAAAAGAGTACCTGCAAGTTATAGTAACCTGGTTTTTCTATTCGTGTCAATTGGTGTAATTGGTGGCAGATAACTTCTTCGCCAATGAGAGAAAATTGTCCGGGAAAGCCAGGACGCAGGACCGGTCTCCTCATTCCACAACCGGGAAAGCGGATATCCGCAAACTTGCTGCGCCCATGGGTATCAGTTCTATTTGCTGTTCTTCCGTGGAAACATTTACCGGGCTTTGAGGCAAAATGCCACATAAGCCATATTGATCAGTTGTCCAGTACGGTATCAATTTACCTTTGGCTTTTATAACGAGGGGAACATCCTTTTGGGTAAAAGGAAAATCGTCTGATGGCCATGGCCTTTTGATCACTTCAAATTGTTGGTTAACGGGTTGATCGGTAAGGTGCAATCCATAATTCCACATGCTTGCCGGGTAAATTTCATAAGCCGGCCATTTGACTTTGATCGGCGACTCGCCTGCCATTTCGAATCTTTTTGTGCAGCAGCTTTGCGATCCATCTTTTTATAATATTCTTTGATCTTTAAGGAGAAAGTCAGGGGTCCGTAATTTACGCTTACACTGTTTTTATTTTGAGTCCATTCTTAAGCACAACCTTCATGGGCAATGTTAATTGCACTAGGTCACCTTTTTTCCAGTTATTATCAAGCCGTATATAAGAACCGGCTTTGGCGTCAACATCAACGGGTTTCCCATTTATTGAAACAGCCGCACTATGGCACCAGCCCGGCACACGCAAATACAACGGAAAACGAACCGGCTTACCGGTATTCACTTCAATTTTTATATGTTCATCAAAAGGATAATTGGTGGTTTGTTTCAATATAACGGTGTGGCCTACACGCTTTCCAACTTTTGCGGTCACTTCACTACTGTTATATAAAAGAGCAGCGATGCCATTATCAGGCGTTGCCATCCACAAATGTTCTTCGTAATAAGGCCATCCTTGCGAATGATTGTGTTGGCAACAGCGACTGCTGAATGGATTCATGGTAAGAAAAGGTCCGTCATTTTCTATTCCGGGGGCATGGTCTTTACTGTCGCTGACCACCATGTTGGGCGCCGTTAAATATCTTAATCCTCGGAAGTCAGGCATTACGGCTGCAGGGTAGGTATTAAAAGCCACATCTTCACAATTATCGGCCCACATCGGGTCGCCGGTAATACCCGTCAATATCTCATCTGAAGACATTTGTTCTACCATACCGCACGTTTCCACTGCTTGCCGGGATCAGTATAACCTTTGCGCGCGTCTTCATCGGCGCCAAACATTCCGCCGGGAACCTGGCCGTAAATATTCCTTATCAGATAAAAATCATTGTAGGTAGCTTTTAAAGAACTGCTGTCTTTATTCTGCATAAAATAGGTAGCAGGCTCACGAAAAGACTGGGCGACATTTACGTTGTGCCAGTTGGGTAAATTGTTCGCCTGCGACCAGTTGGCCGTATTCCTGTAAATTTTATCAGCCACATCCAACAACCATTTTTCGCCGGTATGATCATACAACCAATAAATACTGTAAAGATTGTCGCCGCCGCGGCTGTGCTCCCAATAAGTTCTTAACAACAGGCTATCAGGCACTTTATTTTCCCACCTGAAATATTTGGTCATGAACGGAATTACACGAGCATCTTCGCTATATTCATAATAAGATTGTATGCACCACAGCATGATCATATCAGGCCACAGGTCGGGAATTTTTACGATATTATTTTGCTTATCGTACACTACTTCCCCCGGTCCAAAAAAACCATCAGCATGCTGGCTTTGAAAAACTTTTTCAAGCCATGACTTGGTTTCATCGATCATACTTTTATCGTTCAGGATATAGCCAAGATCACCATAACCTTTTAGCCAGTACGGCACTTCTTCCCAGCCATGATCTCCTTTACCGTTGCCGCTATACCAGGCATTATTTTTCTTTTCAAGCCACGCACTTATCGTTCCTAACTTCCCTGTCAGCCCATCCCGTTGCAATTCAAGATATTTCAATATCCAGCCTTCCGGTTGTATGCTTCCCACCGGGAGTTTAATAAAACTCAAAGGTTCCAAAGGCGCTTTGTTACTTAGATAATAATCATTGCTTCCTTTTCCGGGCCTGGCAATAACTGTAGCTTTCAAAGAATTTTTTTGAGCGAAGGAATTTTGGTTAGCACAAAGAATTAGTACAATACAGTAAACAAATATTTTTTTCATTTTTTTATTTCACAAATGGGATTTTAATAAAAGGACTTTCAGCAATCATTGCACGAATTCAAGTCATGAATAAAGATAGCCAATTCCTTTTCAAAGACACCGAAGCTACATCGTCTCTTCAAAAATATTTTCTACCATCCCGTTTTTTTTCAAAAGCCGGTAATGGCTCACAAGCGTATGAACAAGTGTATAACTTTTATAAGGCAAATCATTTTTTTCTGCTTCCTGCTTTAAAGCATTTGTAATTTCCGGGTAATAGATATGGCTGACGGACGGAAATAAATGATGGGCCACATGATAATTAAAACTTCCCATGAAAAAACGTATAAACCAGTTGTCGTGAATACATCATTGGTATGATTGACCTGGTGCATAAACCAGGATTCAGGTAAACGATTGTTATTATCCGGCAATGGAAAATCATGATCTACGTTCGCATGGGGCGACAGCAATATTAAAAGTGAGAAAACGGTCGCCGTAAAAACCATCAGTAAAAACCCCGCAATTGCCTGCAGCCAGCTTGTGCCAACTAATACAGGAACCACAATCATATAAAAGAAAAAGAAAGCTTTGAAGAAAAACAATTTTACATATTCAACTTTTGGAATTCTTGCAACTTTCCAGATCACTCTTTTCTTATTGAAGTAATCTTTAAAATCACGCACAATCAGCCAGTTGAGAAGATAAAAAGAATATAACACCGGCAAATAAAAATGTTGGTATTTGTGAACCCGTGTAAAGGGGCCATGAGGGAAAATTCTCGCAAGTGGGCTTTGATCAATATCACTGTCCCATCCCATCACATTCGGATAATTGTGATGCAGGCGTGTGTGCCTGATTTTCCACGCATAACTATTGGCGCCCATAAGATCGAAAAAGTAAACAAAGAGATTATTGATGCGTTTGTTTTTGAATAAAACATGATGAACGGCATCATGTATCAGGTTAATAAAAATGACCATAACCATTAATCCCATAACGAAATAACATCCATAGAAAACTACGGGTTCTTGTGCCCAAACAATGGCTGAAAGGTAAGCGCCGATATATATAAACGGAAAAAGGATCGCTTTAAATAAAACTATTCTTTTTCTTTGCGGCTGAAGATCATTTACAATTTGGTTTGCTTTTTCTTTAAGCCTGAGAAAGATTTGATTGTTGTCTTCTTTCGGAAAAATGGGTTTTAAAATTAAAGTAGTTGTTGTTTTCATTGAATAAAAATTTAAAAGATCCGTAAATAGTTATTCACCTTACATTACTGGTTCAACTGCTTTGGTTTCCGAGGAAATACGAATGTTATACAAAATTAAGAATTACTTTTATTTCATATAAAAGATAAATTTAAGTTGAAGTTTACCCGGTTATCGGAATTAATAATTCCCCCTGAAAAGGAGATATTATTCACCGATAAATTAAAGAGCAAAAAATCAACTTCTATTATCTTATTAAATTTGGTTGGTTCATTTTAAGATTCCCATAAGCATGCCATAAAACAGCCGTAAGTTTAAGCGTGGAGAAAACCTTCATTACGTAATTTTGTTTTTATAGAGATTAAAGAAGAATATGAAAACACTGTTGATACCCGTCGATTTTACAAATACTTCTGATAAGGCGGTTAATTTCGGCTGTGAATGGGCCAAAAAATATTCGTATGAGCGCATTATTTTATTAAGATCGTTTTATAGTTCTATGTACGAAAACATGATCATGTCGGCGGATTTTTCAAGCGTGAATGAAGAATACCTGAATAAAAAAAGGGACGATGAAAAAGCGTTATTGAACCAATTGTGTAAGGAGACCGATGAAAAAACGGGTGAAGAAATAATGGTGCAAACAGCAGTTAGCGAATTGCCATTGGTAAGAAGTATTATTGAGCTTATCAAAAATGAAAAACCCGAAATGATCTTACTTGGCAGCGATACAGCATCATGCCGGAAACGAAGCCTTTGTTGCCGGAAACGTAATAGCCATAGCAAGATTAAGCCCCGTGAGGGTGCTGATCGTTCCCGAAAATTATCGATACCAGCCGGTCGAAAAAGCGCTGGTTCCTGTTGATTTTAAAACGGTAGGTTCTCTCAGTAAGATCAACAGGCTTCGCTCTTCACCGAGGTGGCACGATGTGGAAATATTGGCACTAAATGTGGACGCTTCGCAACGCAGTACCGATCCGGATGAAAACTGCAAACAAGCGGAAAAAAGTTTACACGATTACCTCAAAAATTTCAAACATGAAATTTATTATGAAGCCGACAAAAATGTAATCAACGGGATTTTACATTTTAAAAAACTGAATGAAGTGCAACTCATGATCGCGTTGCCGGGCGTTCACAGTTTTTTGTATTCACTCACCCACAAAAGTGTTTCAGAAGCTTTGTATAAAAAATGCCCTTTGCCGGTGATGATCCTGAAATAACAAGCACAGTAAACAAAGAAATAAACGGAATTTTTATTTTGACATATCCCAAACTTTCAAAGACTTAATTATTGTTTTTCCGCCAAAAGAAAAAGCACTTAATAAATTAGCATCTTTATCCGGGTAAATGTAGGTTGTCAAAACTTTTTCACCATCATTTGCAAAAACTTCGAGAGAAGATTTATCAAAAAGTATTTCGAGTTTTATTTTGCCGCCTGTTGAATTTACATTCCATTGACTGGGTTAATTTTTTGTAATTTATTTTTTCATTGCCCGTATTACTCCTGTCAACATACACTTCATTTTTTGAAGCATCAAAACCCACCACTGTTTCAGCAGTAACATTTCCTTTTTTATCTTTTTGCTGCGCGATCTTAAAACCGGCCATTGCATTATCGGGAACTTCTAATTCAGCCTCCAGCCAGTAGGAATTACCGGTAATATTTTTGCCCTCTAAAATATCATCCATAGTACCTTTCACTTCCAGGTTTTCAGCATGAACCATCTTTTTCGATAGTATTGACAAGATTATCTTTTATCACTTTCGCAGGATTTTGAAAAAGCCGTATTCCATCTTTTGTTTCCCTCAAACTTAAATCACGCGGGATAGACATTTGTCCTCTCCACGGATAAGTTTCCTGCACAGGAGGAACCATCCAACCGATGTAAGTGTGTTGCCCGGCGGGTAAATTATTCCATGGAATAGCCGCGTACAATGCATTTCCGTTATCTACCAATAAAACCTTATCCGCAGGGTTATCATTGGTAAAAGTTTTTCCGTCAAAGTCTCCCACATAATATTCTTCGATATCATTGCCGGTAGTGTCCTGGAAAGAATTTACCAAAACCCATTTCGATTTTCCGGCAGTCCCTTCAACAGGAAGTTTTATAAAAAACGGGCATTCCCATATTCCGCCTTGCAAACCTGCATGTCCAAATTCGCTCAACAAATCCCAGTTTTTCAAATCAGGCGATGAATAAAACTGCACTTCATTTTCATGTGGCAACGAAACCACCATCAGCCATTTATTGATTTGCATCATCCCACTGCACATTAGGATCGCGAAAATCTTTTTTATGCAGATCAATCACGGGATTGTTGTAGTAATTGGTAAAACTCATTCCCCCGTCGTTGCTGTAAGCAATGTATTGCGATTCTTTTTTGATATGCGGTTGATCGGCTGTATAAATTGCCACAATGCAACCACTGTCCTTGCATAAACCACTGGTATTATTTTTATCCCAAACAGCAGAGCCTGAAAATCTCCACGTGGTGTCTTCGCCATTTATTCCTTCAGGCATCGCAAGATCGTAATGTTGCCAATGAACAAGATCGGTGCTGGTAGCATGTCCCCAGCTCATGTGTCCCCATTTATTTTCATAAGGGTTTTGCTGGTTGTACAATTCATAAACTCCATTTAAATAGAGCAAGCCGTTAGGATCATTCGTCCAGTTTTTTACAGGCGTAAAATGATAAACCGGTCGCCATTGAGGCGTAGGAATTTCGTTTTGTGCAAATACAAATGTTGATAAAACCAAAGTGGCAACACTAATAAAAAATCTTTTCATTGCAATTTTTTTAATCAATCGTTTTTTTAGTAATTATTTTCCTGCTTTCTTATTTTGCATTAAAGCAACCACATCATTGATTGAATATTCAGGACAGGCGCCGGAGCGGGAAGCCACAAAAGCGCCGAGCGCACTGGCAAAATCAAGCGCTTCTTCGGGCGAAGCGTCATCCATTAATTTTGAAATGATCGCCGCCAGAAAACGAATCGCCGCTGCCAATCGTATCGGCCACTTTTACCGCATAGCCGGGATGATAATAAAATTCACCGTGCATAAAAAGCATCGCGCCATCACCGCCTTTTGTAACAATCACAATTTGAAGGTCGAATTTCTTTTTCAAAAATTTTACCATTTCTTCATCGCTTTCAAGATTTGCAAACCAACCGGAAAGAAGATGCAATTCAGACAGGTTTAATTTCAGGATATCCGTGTGACGGAGCAAAGATTGCAGTATTTCTTTTGTATAATAGGGCGGGCGTAAATTGATATCAAGCACTTTAATTTTTGCCGAATCAAGATAGTGAAGCAATGAATTTCCCGATTTTTCATTTCGCGAGGCAAGGCTTCCAAAAACAAAATAATCTGCCTCCGCTACTATATTTTCCACTTCATCAGTATATTCAATAAAATCCCACGCTACGGGTTGAACAATTTCGTATTCTACTTCATTGTCTTCTTTTAATGTGGCAAAAACTTTTCCTGTCGGATGTTCTTCGTCTACCTGGAAAAAGCGGGTGTCGATATTTTTCGATTCATACACATCTTTCAATTCTTTACCCAATTCATCATTTCCAATGCGGGTGATCACAGCCGGATTTTTCCCAAGTTGTTTTAAATGATACGCCACATTAACAGGTGCGCCGCCGGGGAGTTTTCCTTCGGGCAAAAAATCCCAAAGCGTTTCACCAAAACATACTACCGGAAAGTTTACATTTTCTGTCATTACAATTTTTAGCTTTTAATATAGCAATCTTTTCAGGAACTCTTTTATGATGATGCCATCGCAACCGTTGTGTCTTAAAGAGCGCAAAAATTAAATTTAGTTGAATTTTTGAAATGTGTCCCTTAATCAAAACGAAATTACAATAACATGATTGGAAATAATTGCTGGAGCCCGTACTGATTCATCCGTGAAAATCCGTGTAATCCGTGGCAAAAAATAATTTCGTCTAATCATTCCCGTTAAAACGTATACCAAACAGTAAACAAACAAAAAACAAAGATTTTTATTTTCAACACTACCATTTCCAGTTTCGCACTTCAGGCAGATCGCGTCCGTTTTCGCGGATATAATTTTTATGCTCTACCAGTTTATCTTCCATTTCCTGTTTCAGATATGCACCTTTATCTTTTAATTGAGGCAGGCGGTCGAGCGTATCCATCACCAGTGTAAACCGATCCATCTGGTTAAGCACCGTCATATCAAATGGAGTGGTAATCGTTCCTTCTTCTTTATAACCACGCACGTGAATATTAGCATGATTGGTTCTGCGATAAGTAAGCCTGTGAATAAGCCATGGATAAGCATGGAAGGCAAAAATCACCGGTTTGTCTTTCGTAAATAACGTATCAAAATCAGCATCACTCAGACCATGCGGATGTTCTGATTTCGGCTGAAGTTTCATCAGGTCAACCACATTTACCACACGCATTTTAAGCCCGGGTAATTTTTCATTTAAAATGGTAACTGCCGCCAAAATCTCAAGTGTGGGCACATCACCCGCGCAAGCCATAACCACATCCGGCTCTGCACCTTCATCATTGCTGGCCCATTTCCAGATGCCAATACCTTCTGTGCAATGAATAACAGCTTCCTCCATGGAAAGCCATTGGGGAGCGGGATGTTTGCCGGCGACAATCACGTTTACATAATGCCGACTTTTCAAACAGTGATCCGCAACCGATAAAAGGCAATTGGCATCCGGTGGCAAATACACGCGCACCACTTCTGATTTTTTATTTACCACAAAATCAAGAAATCCCGGGTCCTGGTGAGTGAATCCATTATGATCCTGCCGCCACACATGCGAAGTCAACAGGATATTCAGAGAAGCTATTTTTCTTCTCCACGGAATTTGCCCCGAAACTTTAAGCCATTTTGCATGTTGGTTGAACATGGAATCGATGATGTGAATAAACGCTTCATAACAATTAAACAATCCGTGCCTTCCGGTAAGCAGATAGCCTTCGAGCCAGCCTTCACATTGATGTTCACTCAACATTTCCATCACTCTTCCTTCTTTTTTAAGAAAATCATCAGTATCAATTACAGGCGCTTCCCATTGGCGGTTGGTTACTTCAAAAACCGCATTAAGCTTATTGGAAATGGTTTCATCAGGGCCAAACAAGCCTGAAGTTTTTTTGATCTTTATTCGGCTTAATTACATCACGAAGAAATTTGCCTAAAACCAATGTATCTCCCGGGCCGGTAATGCCGCTGAAATTTCAACATCGATCGCCATATTCCCTGAAATCAGGCATGTGAAGATCTTGCAACAACAGTCCGCCATTAGCATGAGGATTAGCGCCCATGCGCTTTTCGCCTTTGGAGCGAGGTCTAGTAATTCAGGAATAGGCTGTCCATTTTCATCAAAAAGCTCCTGGGGCTTATAACTTTTAAGCCATTTTCCAGTTGCTTTAGATGTTCAGGATTTTCCTTCGGATCAGTGATGGGAACCTGGTGAGCACGAAAGGTTCCTTCGACGGCTAAACCATTTACAAATTTCGGCCCTGTCCATCCTTTAGGTGTTTTTAAAATAATCATGGGCCAGCGCGGCCTTGATACATCTTTATTTTTTGCCGCATTTTCTTTTATCTCTTTTATTTCTGCATAAACTTCATCAAGCAAGGTTGCCATTTTTTGATGCATCTCCATCGGATCATCTCCTTCAATTAAATGAGGATTCCATCCATAACCCTGGAAAAGTTTCTTTAGTTCTTCATTGCCGATGCGCGCAAGAACCGTAGGATTAGAAATTTTATAGCCGTTCAAATGAAGAATGGGCAAAACCACTCCATCATTAACCGGATTCAAAAATTTATTGGAATGCCATGAAGTGGCCAACGGACCGGTTTCCGCTTCGCCATCGCCAACTACACACGAAACAATCAAACCAGGATTATCAAAAGCGGCGCCAAAAGCATGACTCAATGAATAACCCAACTCACCGCCTTCATGAATAGAGCCGGGGCATTCAGGAGAAACATGACTCGGAATTCCGCCGGGAAATGAAAATTGGGTAAATAATTTTTTCAATCCTTCTTCATCCTGCGAAATATTTGGATAGATTTCAGAATAAGTTCCTTCAAGATAAACATTACCTACGATCGCAGGCGCGCCATGGCCGGGACCGGCAATATAGATCATGTTTAATTGGTGCTCTTTTATAAGCCGGTTAAGATGCACATAAATAAAATTTTGCCCGGGAGTGGTTCCCCAATGGCCTAGCAACATCGCTTTAATATCTTCCGGCTTCAACGGTTCGCGTAAAAGGGGATTGTCACGTAAATAAATCTGGCCCACAGCGAGGTAATTGGCTGCACGCCAGTAGGCATTTATTTTATTCAAAAGCCCTGTTGTAAGAGGCTCTTTTTCTTTTTCAATTGTTTGTGTGTCCATAACTGCTTATTTTAAAATTCATTTAAAAAATTTATTTAAATACTACTTAAAATCTTCCCTCAAAAAATCAGCGTTGCCAGCAAATCAACCCGTTTTCCAAAGGAACCGAAATGCCGGGATAATGAGGAACAACGCGCGCTGTATAATCATTAGCTGACCTGCCTGTCGTTACTTCAGTAGTGTAAATTATTTTTTCCTGGCTTTTTACATTAAGACGATTCCATAATGATTATTTCTGCGGGCTCGGTTCATCAATTCCGTCTGCATAAAGCTGAACCTGCACATTTCCGGGATCAATGTCATTTAAGAATACAGAAACTTCATAAGTAAACCCATCTTCGTTTCTAATTATTTCTGTTGTATCAAATTTGATTCCAGGCCATTTAGAGGCAAGTTCTTTAGCCAGATCAACCATTTGCTTTTCCTACAGCAGCCTTATTGGCCGATCTGTTTAAAAAACCGGAAGCTGCCGGCAGGTAATATTTTTCAGTGTATTCACGAACGGTACGATTTGCTGAAAAACGGGGCGTTAGTCGTCCCATACTGTTTCTCATTCTTTCAATCCATTTTCCGGGAATTCCTTTCTCAGTTCTTGTATAAAAATCTGGCACAACTTTCTGTTCAAGTATTTCATACAAATTATCCGCCTCAATGCGATCCCATTCAGGATCGTTTCCATGTTGCTGCATATCCCCCAAAGCCCAGCCAACTTCCGGAGTATAAGCCTCTGCCCACCAACCATCAAGTTCCGATAAATTGATACCACCATTTACCAATGCTTTCATTCCACTCGTTCCGCACGCCTCCCACGGGCGTCTCGGTGTATTTACCCAAACATCAGCACCCTGCACCATATTTTCAGTAAGGAACATATCATAATCATTTAAAAACACAATATGCCTGTGTAAATTATTTTGTTCTATAAACCTGATCCATTCCCTGATTAATGCTTTTCCCGATTCATCGAAAGGGGGCGCTTTTCCTGCTATCACGAGTTGCACGGGACGCTCGGGATTGGTAAGAATATTGATAAATCTCGCAGGGTCAGCGAGTAAAAGATTGGGCCTTTTATAGGGAACGAAACGCCGGGCAAAGCCTAACGTTAAGGTGTCAGGATCTAAAATAGTTTTTGCTATTTTTTGTTCGCCTGCTGCTACACCCGCAACCTGCAATTGCCTTTCATAGCGATTTCGGGCAAAATCAACCAGGTCCTTGCGGGAAACGCACCTCATTTCCCAAAGCTCTTCGTCGGATAATTTGGATATATCCTCTTCGAGACTTTCGAGATCACCGCGCCATCGATCTTTACCGGCTGCTTCTGTCCATAATTTATCTGCAATTTCGGAGTCCCAACTCGGCATATGGACCCCATTCGTTACATGACCGATAGGAATTTCACTAACCGGCCATCTCGGAAAAAGATTCTTAAGAAGGTCTTTGCTCACCTGTTCGTGCAACTTGCTAACTCCGTTTACGGCGCCACTGGAACGAATAGCGAGATACGCCATATTAAAGCTTTCTGAAGAATCATATGGGATACTGGCGGCCAAGCGCCATCAAATCTTTCATTTCAATCTCCAGTTCTTCCCTCACATACTTACCAAGAAATTGCTCCATCAGTGCAGGCGTGAAATGGTCAAAACCGGCAGGTACAGCGGTATGCGTCGTAAATAGATTTCCTTTTCGGGTTACGGTCAAAGCTTCTTCAAATGAAACGTTGTACTCATCCATATAATCGTGTGCCCTTTCCAGCACCAGAAATGCCGAATGGCCTTCGTTCATATGACAAACCTCCGGCCGTATGCCGAGCGCTTTCAACAAACGCCATCCGCCAATACCCAATAAAATTTCCTGCTGAATACGCATGTTCGGTCCGCCGCCGTAAAGTTCATTGGTTATTCCCCGGTAGATCGGGAGGTTGGCCGCATCGTTGCTGTCTAACAATAAAAGTTTTAAGCGGCCCACCTGCACCTGCCAACTGCGAAGCCATATAACAGAACCGGGAAAATCTATTTTAATCCGAAGCCACTCGCCGTTTTTAAGCCGCAAAGGTGTAATTGGTAACTGACCGGGATCATTATAGGGGAAAAGTGCCACCTGGTTATCAGAACTGTCAATCAGCTGATGAAAATATCCCTGTTGATAAAGCAAGCCCACTCCCACCACCGGAACGCCAAGATCGCTCGCCGATTTTAACTGGTCGCCGGCAACATTTCCCAATCCGCCGGAATAGATAGGCAAAGCTTCACTCAACATAAATTCCATGCTGAAATAAGCCACATTGGTGAGCCTGGAACCGGGGTGGGTTTGCTGAAACCATGCTTCGCGGGAAATGGCAGTTTCCTTCAGTTTCATCAATTCGTTGACCTTATCCCTGAAAGAAGAAGTGGCCATTTTCTTTTCAAGCTCATCATGAGAAATGGTTTGCAAAACGATCCAGGGGTTGCGGGTAAGTTCCCACAAAGCAGGATCAAGTTCCTTCCACAATTCATCGGCAGAGTGATTCCATGACCATTGCATGTTGAGCGCCAGTTCCATCAGTGCATCAATTCCTTCAATGTCTGCAGGCCACAATCCGTAAATCTTGCTTTCATTTATCGTTTCCATGCTCTATCTATTTATTGCTCTTTATTCTTTAAAGATTCAAAACCGGCAACCACATCAAATAATTCCTCGTCAATGGTTTCCTGCCTGAGACGGTGATAGGTGCGGTTAAGGTCTTCAAGCATTCCATCAATATTTTTCTTGGCCCTTTGCATTGCTTCGAGCCGGCTGGCGTTTTCGCTGGCAAGCGATTCTGCACAAGCCTTAAAAAGTGAAACAAAGAGAAATTCACTGACCAGGGCCTCCAGTGTTGACTTTCGGTCTCCTGCCACTTCAGGCAAATTTTTACCCGGCCACTTGTACTGATCCAGATTATGCGTCCACTTTTCATCCAAAGGCAAGAGTTGTTGAAATACCGGCTCATAACCGGCCGGAGCAACCGGTTTATTGTGAAAAATATATACGGCTTGCAGATTGCCTTCTTCTATACCTTGCTGACTTTTTATTAGTAACTGTCCCACCAGCCCCGTAATAGCATCAACAGAATTGGGAACCGAAAAAAGTGTTGCGGGGTCAAATCCGTTACCTGACAGTAACTGTTGCATTCTTTCACCAACCGGCCACAGTTCTTTTTTGCCGGGCAAATCACTGAGCACCCGTACCGCAAATGAAGCCAGTGAATCGTTAAACTGTCCTACTAATCCAAGGTCAGATCCGAAAATAATTGCTCCCGCAGATCTGTCTTCCTTTTTTTTACTCTTTTTTCCCTCCACAATTTCGCCAATCTTTTCTTCCCTCAAATAGGCGATAAGACCAAGGATAATGGTGCGGTAATAATCCTGCAATGAGCTTACCGCAGTTTCGTACTGGCCGATATTGGCCGCAGCCATGGTTTTCATGGTTCTTACTACAGACTGTATCTCAGTGGCGCCACTAATTTTTTTTCTCAAACTTTCAAGTGTTTCCATTAGTCGTTATTTTCATTTTTCTTTTTGGCTTCCCTGAACGGTGCCAAACAATCATTGGCAACAGCAATAATAGAAGAAACCGTCTGTTCACTCAATTCTTTATCCTCAGGTAATTCTTTATCAATTTGCTCTGCGAGTTTTTTACTGTTTTCCAACAAGGCACCTTCTGCTTCCTGCATTTTATCCAATTCCACGGTATCAAAAACATCATTTGTAAGGGCGGTCAGTAAGATCATTTGTTCAGCTACCGTCAATGGCTGAAGTTCCGGCTGCTGAAGCCATGCACGTATGCGTTTCCCATGGGCAATTATTTTCTGTGTGTGTTCGTCAAGGCGAGTTCCAAAACGGGCGTAATTTTCCAATTCTTCAAATTGTGAATAGGCCAACTTCAGATTACCGGCAATTTTGCGATAGGGTTTTAATTGCGCCTTACCTCCCACCCGCGAAACCGATTTTCCTACATCTACCGCCGGCAAAATCCCGAGTTCAAAAAGCTGCGGCGAAAGGTATATCTGTCCATCTGTGATGGAAATAAGATTGGTAGGAATATAATCCGAAATATTTTGTGCTTCTGTTTCAATAACAGGAAGCGCGGTTAAAGAGCCTCCTCCCAAATCTTCTTTTAAATGAGTAGCGCGTTCCAGCAATCTTGAATGGATATAAAAAATATCGCCGGGAAAAGCTTCTCTTCCCGGAGGTCTTCTTAATAAAAGCGAAAGCTCACGGTAAGCCGTTGCGTGGTGAGTAAGATCGTCGTAAACGATCAAAACATCTTTTCCTTTCTCCATAAAATATTCGGCAACACTTGTGGCGGCATAAGGAGCAATGTACTTTAAACCCGGCGAACTATCCCCTTCTGTTACCACCACAACTGTATATTCCATGGCGCCCTTTTCTTTCAGGTTGGAGATCACTTTTGCGACTGCAGAAGTTCGCTGCCCGATGGCGCAATAAATACAAATTACATTCTTACCGCGTTGGTTAATGATGGTATCAAGCGCAATCGCCGTTTTACCCGTTTGCCGATCGCCTAATATCAGTTCGCGCTGGCCGCGGCCGATTGGTATCAATGCGTCAATTGCTTTTAAACCGGTTTGTAGTGGCACATTCACCGGCAGCCTGTCCATGATGGCAGGAGCAGGTCTTTCTATGGGAAACCGGTTTTCAAATTTAATGGCACCTTTATCGTCCAAAGGTTCTCCCAATGGATTGACCACTCTTCCCAACAAGCCATTTCCTACAGGAATATCCATTACACGGCCTGTTCTTTCTACCTCATCGCCGGCAGCCAATTTTGAATAATCGCCCAAAACAATTACGCCAATTTCATTCGGATCGATATTGTAGGCAATACCCGATAAGCCGGAAGGGAACTTCAATAATTCTTTGTAGCCGGCACCGGGAAGTCCCGAAATTCTTACCACGCCTGAAGAAACACTTTTTACGTAACCAACTTCGCGCGGTGCAATTGAAAAATCATATCCTTGCCGCGCCCGGCTTATGGTCTCAAAAGTGTTGTTTAATATGGTGTTTAAATTTTCTGCAGGCATTATTTAACGATTGTCTCTTTTGTTTTTTCTTTGAAGGTTTCGGAAATATTTTTTTGAAGTGAATTAAGATATTCTGAAATGCTCCACGCTACTTTGTACCCGTTCACAGAAAGTTCAATACCGCTGATGATCTGCGGCGATCTGTCGAACTGAAAAGCACTTGCCTGTTCGCTGATATTTTTGACAGCATTTTTAATTTCTTCCTGCTGCTTTTCAGACAGGCCGAATGCGCTTTTAATCGTCACTTCTGTTTTGCCCGAATTAAAAATTGGAAGAATTTGTTGTTTTACTGTACCTGACGGGTCATTCAATTTTGCAATAAAAGTTTTTACTATCCGGTCTTCCAACTCTGTATCAGCAAGATCTTTAAGCGTCTTTCTTGAAATATCAAACACTTCCCGCCGCGTTTTTTCGGCGATTTCTTTTTCAAAGCTCTCTTCATTTTCTTTTGCGGCATTTTCCAATTGCGAGCGCATTGTCTCCGCATCCTTCCTCGCCTGCTCAAAAAGTTTTTGCTTTTCTTCTTTAGTTTGAGTAATTGCTTCGTTCATCAACTCTTGCTTTTTCTGGTCGAAATCTTCATTTTTCTGTTGGAATTGATTTTGCTCTTTTATGGCTTCTTCCATTTTTGAGGCCGCCTCAGAAAGTTGGTCGTTTACTTTTTTTTCTCTTTCCTCAATGGCATTCAGGATGGGCTTATAAAGAAACCGCTTCAGCAACCAGACAAGGATGAGGAAGTTTAAAACCTGTGCTATAACTGTGAACCAATCAATTTTCATTTTCCATTATTTTGCGAGAACATGATTCCAAAAAGGATTGGCAAAAATCAGGATCATAGAAACCACAAAGCAATAAATTGCTGTAGACTCGATCATGGCCAATCCTACAAATAAGGTTCGCGTAATAGTCGAGGAAGCATCAGGCTGTTGTGCTATCGATTCCAAAGCTGATGATACCGCTTTACCTTCACTGAAGGCAGGTAGCATACATCCGATGCCGGTGGTTAAACCGGCTGTGATGATCGAGGCTATCGCTATGACTGTTATATTATCCATTTTGTTTTATTTTAATTGTTTTTGATTTTTTTCTTGACTCAACGGCGGCAGCGATATACACTGTTGCCAATACACTAAATATATAGGCCTGCACCATCCCGGTAAGCAATCCCAGCACCTTCATCACCATTGGAAAAATGAATGGTGATATACCCAGCAGGATGGCCACGATCAAACCACCACTCATGATATTGCCAAAAAGCCTGACTGCCAAAGCTAGTGTTCTTGATAATTCGCTGATAAGATTAAAGGGCAACATGATAAATGTAGGTTGCAGGTAGGATCGCAGGTAGCCTTTAACGCCACTCTTTTTGATACCAAAAAAAGGAACCGCAAGAAATACACTGATCGCCAGTGCAGCAGTGGTTGAAAGCGAACCGGTAGGCGGTTCATACAATGGAAAGATGATGCATATATTGGAAAGAGCTATGAAAAGAAATAGAGTGCCGATAAAACTGATATACTGTTTGGTTTGTGCTAATCCTATATCCTTAATTTGACTTTGCATTCCGAGCACGATTATTTCGAGGATACTTTGCCAACGGGAAATATGAACTGACGATTTTAGTTTCCTGGTTACCAATGCCGAAGCAATAACCAACAGAAGCATTAAACCCCAGGTGGTAACGATGGTTAAATTCAAATTGAAAAACCCGTGTCTCCAGAAGATAATCTCATCAGGGCTCAATGTCATGACTTACCTCCTTTTGTATTTGGAAATTTTTAGCTGTGGGCATTTTTGTAAAATGCAAAACCACAAAGCGTGCTGCAACAAATCCTGCAAGGCAAACAAGAAGGCGTTTCATGTCGTCGCCGCCCACAAAATAAAATCCTGATAAAGTAATAGCAACGCGTACAACAAAGCTTCCCAAAAACCATAGAGCAACCTTTTTTGAGTTAACAATTCTTTTTACAGTAAGCCAAAGGCCGCCAAAAAAAATTACGCCCAACACAATGCCCGCGGCAAATACCAATATAGTGTTTACGATTTCATTCATCATTTTCGTTTTCGTTTTGATGCATTTCTTTATTTTCTTTTGCAACCCAATACCATGCAATAAGGCATCCAATAAACAGCCCTACGATTAAAAGGCTTAAAGTCCACGAAAAGGATTGACGATAAATCTTATCAAACCATAATCCCAATAATGCGCCCAATAATGCAGGAACTGCCACAGACCATCCTACCATCCCAAACATGCCGAGCCCGAACCAGATACTACGCTTTTCTTCATGAAGTGCTTTCATCTTTCGTTTTTCTTCTTCACCCACCTTTTTGCTAAAAAGCTCACCATTATTTTTATCAACAGGCTTCATGATTGCTTTTTTCTGAACTTTTCAAGATTGTAAATAAAAGAGCTTTCGAGTTTTGCCATTGCCGTCTTTACCTTTTTTTCTTTTTCACTTATTTCCTGAAAATCCTTTTCCACGGATTGCCTCAGCTTCCCAAGATCAGCGCCACCGATCGCGTTACGCACAGAAACCATTACGTCCATTCCTGCTTTCACCAGGACACCTTCTTCAAGAGCCAGGTAATGAATTTCACCGGAACTTGTCTCGTAGGTAAAAATGCCGGGCATCAATGCGGCCACACAATCCAATCTTTGTGGCAGTAAACCAAATGCCCCCTTAGAGGTCTGCATCACTATTCTTGTTACCTTTTTTTTGTCAGCAAATACCTTGTAAGGAAGAAGGATTTTTAAATTCATAAATAGTGATTCCATTTTATTAACTTTTTTCTTGTTTGCTGTTGAGCATCACTTTGGAAGGTTCATTTTTCTTCACTTCGTCTACGGAACCGATCATATAGAATGCGTCTTCCGGAACGTCCTTAAATTCATCTGCCAGTATTCTTTCACAACCTTCCAGTGCCGCTTCAAGGCTTACTTCCTTTCCTTTTGTACCGCTGAATTGCTCGGTAGTAAAAAAAGGTTGTGTAAAGAACCGCTCCAGACGCCTGGCACGATTTACCAGCATACGGTCGCCGACCGTTAATTGTTCCAAACCGAGCATGGCAATAATGTCCTTAAGCGCTTCATATTCTGAAAGCGTATGCCGGATCTTTTGGATCAGTTCATAATGTTTTTTACCGATAATCCCCGGGGTGGCCATTTTTGAATTCGATTGCAAAAGATCTATCGCAGGGTACAGCCCTTCAGCCGCTCTTTTTCGTGAAAGAACAATAGAAGCGGAAAGATGCGAAAAAGTATGAACGGCTGCGGGATCGGTAAGATCATCCGCAGGAACATACACAGCCTGGATAGAAGTGATGGCGCCGGTTTCGGTATTCGCAATGCGTTCTTCGAGTTCAGACAATTCGGTTTCCATGGTAGGCTGGTAACCCAATCGTGAAGGCATTTGTCCCATCATCCCCGAAACTTCCATACCCGCCTGTATAAACCTGAAAATATTATCAATTAGCAGCAACACATCCCTGTTTTCTTCATCCCTGAAAAACTCTGCCATCGTTAACGCAGCATGCCCCACACGAAAACGTGCACCCGGCGGTTCGTTCATCTGGCCGAAAACCATTACCATGCTGTTGAGCACACCCGCTTTTTTCATGTCGTGGTACAATTCGTTTCCCTCCCGGCAACGCTCACCAATGCCGCAAAACATGCTTACGCCTTTATTGTTGCCAACCATGTTATGGATCATTTCTGTGAGCAAAACGGTTTTGCCAACGCCGGCACCTCCAAACAAACCCGCTTTGCCACCGCGTTCCAGCGGTATCAATACATCGATCGCTTTAATACCGGTTATAAATATTTCTGATTGGGTTGATCGTTTTTCCAAAGGAGGCGGTAATTGGTGAATGCTGCGTCTCTTCATCGGAGGAAGCGTTTCGCCGTTATCTATTGTGTTTCCAAAAACATCAAACATCCGGCCCATAATCCCGGGACCAACGGGCACGGTAAGGCCACCGCCTGACTGGTATGCAGGCATTCCCCGCGATAAACCTTCCGTTGGATTGAGAGCGATTCCACGGGCTGTATTCGCATTAGGCTGGGTAAGTACTTCTATGGAAACCTGTTTTTTTTCGCCGGCAAAAAGTAGTGAATACACAGGGGGCAGATCATGTTCAAACCAGGTATCTACAACACTTCCCCGAACGGAGATTATTTTTCCGTTCTCCAAAGTTTTATCATTTTTTTCACTTTGCATGTAAGGACTGTAGTCCACGGCATTCAATAATTTATTACTAAAAAGCTCATTTTCAATACCTGTAAATTTCCCCGATAAATGCAACAGAAATAATGCCACTGGTCATTTTAAAAAATGATTTGTATCATTAAGTTCCCATAAACAGGCTTCAGATTTCCTTCACATTGCTGATTAATTGCAAATGAGCAGAGCAATCGGGTTTTACCCGGGTTTTTGCTTCTTTCTTATCAAAACAAAAGAAAAGAAAAAGTGATTGGTTGACAGGAAATACATACGGGCAAAATCAGGAACGCAAATATTTCTAATAAAAAGAACAATCGCGAAAAAGTCTAACGACTACGGACAAACGAAATAATTATTGCAAGGCAACTGATAAGTGTAATTTTTTATTTGTGTTGGTTGCAGACTTAGAGACGGCAAGCCTTTTTAAGATTCTAAAAACAAGATCATTTTTATTATTGGTGAATTTAAGTACAGTAAACCAACTTTTACGACAGGTTTTTATTTCGCCTTTTGGATTGCTGATAAAAAATATTTCAACGAACTACAAGGGTAGCAATAGAATGAGCATACGCTTTTGCTTCAACAGCCTTAGTGCCGATATACATCCTGTAAATGATTTCTTCATCGCCGGGATTCATTACAACAATCGCCAGTGTTCCGTCCTGGTTCTTAAAAGCAGTCGTAAGTAATTGCGATGTGTTTGAGGAAACAATGATCCTTTTGGCCCCCGGCCTGATAAACTTTGAAAAGTGTCCTATGTAATAATAGGAATTGGTAAAATGCAACGTTCCTTCTTTGTGATCGGCATGTATGGGCGCAAAACTAAAATTACTTACGTGATTTGGACCGCCCTTTTCATCCAGCAAAATATTCCAGTCTGTCCATGCCACGGCGCCGTTATTAAAATCATGTATCATGTTCAGTCCATAATTTTCTCCCAGGCTCCAATTATCCAGGTGTTTCGGGTCAAAGTCGCCATTGCCGCCTTCAGTCAGCATTAGGGCTTTGCCCGGAAAGGCTTCCGCCACTCTTTTCACATTAGAAAACTGTGATTCGCTGTACCAGTGAAAGCCAATGCCCCAGATATATTGAGCCGATGCAGGATCGTTGAGCAAAATGGAAGCTCGCTGGTAAAGCCAGTTCCGGTTATGATCCCATGCAATCAGTTTTTTATCTTCAAGATGATTTTTATGCAACGTCGGTCCCAGGAAGTTTTTTATAAAATCTCTCTCCTCTGTAGCCGTGTACACACATGATTCCCATCTTTGTGTTGCCATCGGCTCATTTTGTACAGTCAGCCCCCACACCGGTACATTCTCTTTTTCCAATGCGCGAATATATTTAACGTAATAGTTCGCCCAGCTTTGATCATATTGCGGTTTCAGTTTGCCGCCATGGAGCATATCATCGTTTGTTTTCATCCATGCAGGCGGGCTCCACGGACTGATAAACAAATGCAATTTACCTCCGGCTGCTGCCATTGCTTTCTTAATAAGCGGTATTTTGTATTTTTCATCATGCGCTATATCAAAGGAAGTTAGCGCTGAATCGTTGTCTTTCACATAAGTGTACATGTCACTTGAAAAGTCACAACTGTTCATGTTCGTGCGGGCGATCGTATAACCAATTCCGTTTGCCGTATCATAATATGCACTTAAGACTGCATTTTGTTTGCCAACAGGAAGTTTGGCAAAAGTTTCCGCGGCGGCATCTGTCAGTGCACCGCCAATTCCAATAAAGGTTTGAAACGCGTGCAGCGGATCCACAAATATGGCAGGTTGTGATTCTTCTGATTGATCAAGTTCGCTAAAAGACAAGGTATCAGTTGGAGTAAGACGAAAATCGGTACTATCGGCGGTAGTGTAAACAATCACTTTTTTAGCTTCAACAGAAAAAGTAGCAGGAGCTGAATTTGAGACTTCATGTTTCTCAGCCTGCTTACAGGTGATCAGTAAGACCGATGTTGCCGTAAAAAAAAACTTCTTCATAAAGGCTCAAAGAATTGTTTTCTTCTGAAGATCAATATTAATGTTTTTTTGATTGTAAACTTGTAAATAACCCACTTCAGAAAAGCGTCATCGCTGGTAAGGTAGGCAGCATTATTCGAAGAGATAATTGCGATTGGGAATTTACATGACCCTAAATGCTTTTATGAGAAGGCTTATGTATGCAAAATACATGACGAACATCATCTCTTCAAATAATGGTGCTCATGAGATATAGAAACCATGTTGAATAGTTTTACGCCAATACAAACCTATCGAATGCTATGAAAAGTAAAATAGAATACCCCGAAATAACAGAAGAATACGAGGCTACGCCGCGTATTTCACTAGTGTTACCGTACACTTCGAAGATGAAAAAACAACCGGAATTACTTAACTTTCTTACTTCGCAGGCTGACAACGTTGAAAAGGAATTATTGATGGATTATCCTGAAGAAAGAGTTGTACCGGTAATAAAGGAATTAAGAAAGCTCATAAAGGGGGTCCGTTGCAGATCTGACGGAAAAAGTGTAGGCATCTTTGTCTCACCGGTAGCGGCAAAAGTATTTTATTTCACACCTTCTCACCTTGAAACTTACACACTTCCGGTTTTAGTTCAACCTGGCGCCTGAAAATGATCGGTTCTTCGCTTGAGCGTACCGGTGAAGTAAGCCCTGCAAAAAAGTCTTACGCTTTTACCCGTAAGACTTTTTATCAGGGTTGATTTTCTTATTGCAATTTCGCTACCTGTGCTTCATAAAATTTGCGGGTCTCTATAACATCAGGCACACTGTGGAGCCAGTTGGATTCGTGTTCGATAGACAACATACCACTAAAGTGTTGGCGTTTCAATTCCTGGAAGATCGGGGTAAAATCAATTACACCTTTACCTACAACGGTATCAGCCGCATCCTTATCGCCAAACTTCACAATATCTTTCAAATGCACACCATATACATGGCCGGCCAGTTCTTTAAGCGCGTCTACCGGGTTCACACCATTCCTTGCCCAATGGCCAACATCGGCGCATGAACCTATATTGGGATGTCCTTTTACTGCTGCCAATACGGAATCGGGACTCCAGTACATATTGGGTTTGGGATGATCGTGAATCGCCACTTTAATGCCGTAAGCACCAGCCATACTGTCGACCATATCCCATTGATTTTTGAGCGGTTCAGCGGTCACATAACTCAGGCCGAATTCTTTAGCAAGATCAAAAGCAGCTTTCCATTCATCGCGGGTGCGCGGAACGATAACACCCATCGCGACCATGGTGATCCCCTTTTGCTGCATCAGTTCTTTTATTTTGGCTTTACTGGCATCAGACATTCTTACACCGAAACTATCTTTTAAACCATCGCCAAGAGGTTGTCCCCAAAAAGCTTCAATGTATTTGATGCCGCAACTATCAACTTTATCAAGCGCCTGGGCAAAGGTGAACATCCGGAAGGTCCACATCTGGACACCGAGTTTCCAGTTAGCCGTTACATTTGCTGTGTCTGCAGAGGTGGATGAAGTGGAATCTGCAGAAGAGGTGTTGTTGGAAGTAGAAGAATTACATCGGGTTAGCGCCAATACGCACATTAGCCCGAGAAACATACAAGCAATTTTTTTCATTTTGTTAGATTTAAGATTTTGAAGATCAGCAATTTACTAATTAATTGAGGATCAAAATAAAAATGATAAAAATTTCTTGTCCGCCCAACCTTTTTAGTTTCTTTCACTACTGAATATAAAAGCAGAAAATTTGTTTGTTTACTGTAAAAAAATGCTTTGCGTAAGAGGAAGAACAAATTGAGGCAGGATATTTGAATTATGTAGTTAGCATTTACCTCTGAATTAGAAACCTATTTAACCCGAGATCTATAGCTGATTTTTACTCCTCGTATTCATGTTTGAATGCATTATTAAGGTGCCTTTTTAAGAAGGATCCGTCAACAATGCTTCATGATATTGAATACGTTTTTCAAACTCCCTTTTAATCATTTAAAAAACCTTTTATGAAAATCAGTAAAAAAAACATCCCGGGAGCGGCCACATTGCTGGCATTATTGTCGGTTTTATTCTTTGCCTGCAAAAAGAATGTGGCACCGGTCGCCAATTCGTCATCACCAAGGCAGGTAGCACTTTACTTAACTGACGATCCATGCCAATATGATTCGGTTTTTATTGATATCCAATATGTGGAGATAAAAATTGATACCAGCCAGCACATGAACGACGATCATTTTGGGGATCACGAAAATGATCATTTACAGGATCATCGCCACGGTGATCAATACGGCTCCTGGGATACACTTTCCATCCGTTCCGGTGTTTACAACATTTTAGACCTGCGTAACGGCATAGATACACTTTTGGGAACGGTGAATATTCCTGCCGGCAAGATCAGGCGTATAAGACTTACTTTGGGCACCAACAATTCGGTGGTAATTTCGGGGGTTACCTATCCTCTTCAAACAATCAACAGAGCCAATAACTATGAGTACGTGCAGGTGCACAAGGAGGATGAAGACAACCAGTACAATCCGGGGCAAACATCAATGTGGCTTGATTTTAACGTATGTAAATCCATCATTCCCCACAACGGCAATTATTACCTGCGACCATTTATTTCCGTCTTCTCTATGCACAATACCGGTGGCATCGAAGGGACAGTATTACCATTCGCAGCAAGGCCTTATGTAACCGCATGGAACGACACGGACACGGCCACTGCAGAGCCGGAAGAAAATGGCATGTTCAAGATCAGGGGATTAAACCCGGGAACTTACAGCGTTAGCTTCCAGGGATCATTTGGTTACCAGGATACTACCATCACCGGGGTCACCGTGACCACCGGCACAGCCATTAAAATATCATCCGTAACGCTGCATCAATAATCGCTTTTTTTATTTTTGATTTTTAGAAAGCCGGGACGTTCCCGGCTTTTTGCGTATAAGCGTTCCTGTTATAGTAAACGAACAATTATCAAAGATTTTAATTCCGCATGCTGTTGATTGATTCATTAAAAGCATCACAAATATTTGATTTACCCGAAATGGTTTTTAGTATATTAGCATGGCAAAAAGATAACGTAAGCTTGAAATCTATCACAACCGATATAATAACTGATCATCAAAACTAAATTGACATCCGATGCCTGAAACTGAATCAAACAAGGCTGTCCTCACCGGCAAAGAAGCACGACGAAACCAGAACAATGCGGTGCTTGCCGGTTTTTTAGGATGGACCCTGGATGCGTTTGATTTCTTTATTCTTACGCTTATTCTTTCGACAGTAGCGACCGATTTTAATAAGACCATACCTGAAATGGCGCTTACGCTTACTGCAAGCCTGGTCATGCGCCCCGTCGGCGCGCTGGTCTTTGGTTTGCTTGCCGACAGGTATGGCCGGAAAGGGCCTTTAATGATCTCAATTATTTTCTATTCAGTGATGGAAATATTCTCCGGCCTGGCACCTTCTTACCAGGTATTTTTAATATTGCGCCTGTTATACGGAATCGGCATGGGAGGCGAATGGGGCGTGGGCGCATCACTGGTGATGGAATCGGTATCCGTGAAGCGACGAGGGTTTCTATCGGGCCTTTTACAGGAAGGATATGCGCTCGGTTTTCTACTGGCAGCAGGGGCGTATTATTTTGTGTTTCCACATTTTGGGTGGAGAGCAATGTTTTTTATTGGCGGCCTTCCGGCATTGGTTACCTTGTTTATAAGAAGCAAAGTAAAAGAAACCGAGGCATGGAAAGCCAATCGCTCAACCGATTGGAAAGAATATGGAAACGCGGTAAAGAAGCACTGGAAATTGTTTTTATACCTTGTGCTGTTGATGTCGATGATGAACCTGATCTCTCACGGAACACAGGATCTTTATCCCACATTTTTAGAAGTACAAAAAAATTATGGACCGCATGAAAAAGCCGTGATAACTATGATTTCAATGGTGGGCGCCATAGCGGGCGGATTATTTTTTGGTTATTTATCTGATATATATGGCAGGAAAAAAATGATGGCAACGGCGGTGATCCTGGCGCTGGTTCTGATACCGCTATGGCTGCTTGCGGGCGGAAGTTTACTAATCGCCTTAGGAGCTTTTGCCATGCAGTTTATGGTACAAGGTGCATGGGGAATTATTCCCGCGCACATCAATGAATTATCGCCCGGGCCGCTGCGTGGTTTCTTTCCCGGCTTTGCCTATCAATTGGGTGTTTTAATTGCCGCACCGGTGCCATATGTTGAATCGGCGATCGCCGAAAAGTTAGGTTATGCTACCGCCATGGAAATCACGGCCGCTTGTGTATTTGTTGTCGGCACCATTGTGATCCTTGCCGGCCCTGAAGCAAAAGGAATTCATTTTCACAAACCAACTCCGGAAAATGCAGCTGTCTGAATTATCACCAAAATCAATAAGAATATGAAAAGAATCATGCCCTGGATTATTATTGTTTCTGTTTGTTTCATCGTTAGCTGCAACGGCGAAAACGATAATGCCGCAGCGATAATAAAATTATTACAAAAAGAATCGGCTACGTGGCGTTCGGGTGATTCAGTGGCCCACGCGGCTTGCTGGAAGATCAGGCCTTACAGCAGAATTCTTGTATCAACGGCAGACGGGAAAGTATATGATGTTCCGCCTGAAATGATGATTCATCCGGCGCCGGGAAGCATGGGCAAAGGAGGCACATCTGTGAACAGCAATTATAAAATCAGCATTCATGGTATTGGTGCGTGGGTAAGTCATGACGAAGATTCAACCGCAGCTGATGGTCAAAAAAGTTATTCCTATGAAATAAGGATGTTGGAAAAAGTGGATGGCAAATGGAAGCTGGTGGGACAATCGATTCATTTGTATAAAAAGTAAAAAGATGAGTTTTATCGGTTTGCATTTTAACTGGAATTGGCAAAGCTTTTTTCGTTTAACCCTTACAGTTATAGTAGCTCTAAAATTATTTACTTCTAAAAAATCCTGCTTTATCTTTATCAATAAACAACTGCCGCATGAATGAATACCCGGTAAAGATTTTGGAATGCAGTTATATCAATCATGATGTAAAGCGATTTATTGTGGAAAAGCCGGAAGGTTATGCTTTTATTCCCGGGCAGGCAACGGTGGTTTCCATCGACCTTCCTGAATGGAGAAATGAGTTGAGGCCTTTTACTTTTACTTCACTGAATGAATGGCCTTATCTTGAATTCACCATAAAAATCTATAATGATCATCATGGTGTAACCGAACAACTAGGAAAAACAAATGCTGGCGCAACGCTTCTGCTTCATGATATTTTCGGAACAATTCAATACAAAGGGCCTGGCGTTTTCATTGCTGCAGGAGCGGGAGTTACGCCATTTATCGCCATATTCCGTGATCTTTATAATCGGAAGATAATAGCAGGCAATAAACTGATATTATCCAATAAAACTTCTGCAGATATTATTTACGGGAAAGAGTTGTATCATATCCTTGGCCCTGATTTCATCAATGTTCTCACCCGTGAAGGCGTAATTGGTTTCAGGGAAAGAAGGATTGACAGAAACTATCTTATAGAAATGATCCGAGACTTCAGCAGCAACTTTTATGTTTGTGGCCCCGATGAATTTGTAAAAGATATGACCGGCTATCTTTTAAGCCTCGGCGCTGTGGCAGGTACTATTATTTTTGAACAGTAAGATAAAATAAAAATCTTTCTTTTTTACTCGTTTACTATTGAAATATCGTGTAATTCCCTGAGCATATTTTTTAGCTGATGAATATGCCTTTGGGTATGATACAAAACAAAATAATTCAATTCCAGTTTGGTCACTTCACCGAAAATTTTAACGTTTAAAAGCTGTAACAGATCCTGTTTGCCACATTCTTCTCTTAATTGCCGGATTGAATTTTCCAGGTCATCTACAACTGTCTTACGGTCATATTCTTTCACTTCAGGAATAATAAATTCGGGCGATTGATATTTTGCATTAAAATCAAGAAAAATTGATTTCATTTTAGCAGCTCCCATTGCGGGATCACGTTCGGCAGGCGTTCCGGTGGTTTTCAAAATCTTTGTCATGCCGTTGTTAGACTTGGTAACATGAGTTGCCAGTTGCGCAACGGTCCAGCTATCTTTCAAAAGGAATTTTATTTATCAAGGCTTCATCAGTTGAAGAAACCAATTGAATAAGTTCATTCCAGGTTTCATCAAGAGAAGCAAATAATTCTTTTGCGTCTACGGTGTCCGTTATCATAAATTTGATTTAAGTAAAAATTAAAAAATCACATTTCAATAACCGATAAAATATTTCCTGCAGGATCTTTGAACCAGGCAACTTTTGGCCCTTGCGGATTTCTGCTGATTCCTTTGGCGTCTGTATGCAGGTATTCATACTGTTCAAATACAACTCCTTTGGCCGCAAGTTCATCAACTGTTTTTTCAATATTTTCCACGGGAAAATTAAGAACAGTAAAAGTTGCCGGCTGGTGATCAGGCTTTGGATATATCAGCGTTTTATGATCTTCGCCAAAATGAAGTTCAATCAATCCCATCGGGTTGTCTGCAACATGTACCTGAAGTACATCGGCATAAAAATTTTTAGCTTTTTGCAGATCGTCTACAGAAAAGCTGCTAAATGCTTTTGATTCTTTCAACATATTTTTTGAATTTAAAGATTACGAATTTAAAAGAATGAAAGCAGGATCCAACGGAAAAAGAATTTCGCAAATCTGCTTTTCTGATTAAAAAGTAACATCAATTTTCGGAAACCTGTGAAATATTTTCCATTTGATAATTCAACAACCAGTTAATACCAAATTTATCTGTAAGATCGCCAAATAAAGCATTCCAGAAAGTTTTTTCCAATGGATGCGTTTTCTTTCCGCCCTCCGATAATTTTTCATAAACAGCTTTTATTTCTTCTTCACTGTCGCAATCGAGCATCAGGGAAACATCATTGCCTTTTACCAAACCCTTCTCATCACAAAGGTCGGACGCCATTATAATAAAGCCATCATTTTTTAATGTTGCATGCATGATTTTGTCCTGCATTTGTTGTCGGCATATTTCCCGCCATTGGAGATTCTCCAACCTTTTGCATAGTCAGTTCGCCGCCGAGACAATCTTTGTAAAAAGTCATCGCTTCGCTACAATTGCCATTGAATCTTAAATAAGAATTAATAGTTGACATACTTTTGAATTTTTGAGTGATTAAGTTTTAAAGTAATTTGCTACGCTTTCCGTGATCAGTTCTATTGAATATTGATTCTCCATTTTAGTTTTCTTTAGATGAATTACTGTTGAAAAATCATTTTGCGGTGCTTCATCCCTCGGCAGCTTGTTTCAAAGTTTCGATATCCAGTTTTTTCATCGGCATAAACGCCGCCATTACTTTCCCGGATGTTGCAGGATTGCTCATGAGTTGTCCCATCATAGACGGAACAATTTGCCATGACAAACCAAACTTATCTTTGAGCCAACCGCAAGGGCCTTCACTTCCCCCCTCCGAAAGTTTTTCCCAGTAATAGTCAATCTCATCCTGTGTTTCACAAAAAACCTGGAAGGAAATTGCTTCAGAGAATTTGAACTGATCGCCTCCATTTAGAGCGGTAAATTTTTGTCCGTTGATTTCAAATACCACCGTCATAACAGTTCCTTCTTTTTGGTGATGAACTTCAAATCCTTCTTTTGGATAACGGCTTACCGATTCAATTTTAGAATTTTTAAAAATTGACGTATAAAAATTTGCTGCTTCTTCCGCCTGGTTATTAAACCAAAGGCATGGTGTGATGGGTCCTTTCATTTTAAATAGTTTTAAGAGTGATTATTTTGATTCCGTATACTTTTTAAAATTGTCAAGTATTGACTGCCAGCCGGTTCTCTGCATTTCCAGGGAATGAGTATTTTCTGTTTCGAAAGTTTCTGTCACTTTTGTTTCATCTCCATCGGGCGAAAAAGTAACTTTCACTTTACGTCCATCGCCGATCGTGATATTCGATCAGTTCGTTTGGCTTTACTTCATCATATACACCTTCAAAATCAAATCCCGCACTTCCATCTTTTGCTTCCATACTCGCCATAAATTTTCCGCCTGCGCGCAAATCATTTTCAGATTTTGTCGTATGCCAATCATCAGATGCATTATTCCATTGAATGATATCTTCAGGTGTTGACCAGTTTTTCCAAACTTTTTCAACCGGTGCTTTGACTGTTGTTTCTACCGTGATTAGTGTTTTTAGTTTCCATTTTTTTATTTTTTTGTTGATACAAATGTAAAAGCGTTATTAAAAAAAGATACTGTGCAAAGACGACAATTAAAAGGCGATATGCGACATAAAAATTTTCTATCTTTATCCCATGAAAAATGTATCAATATTAGTTCCCGAAACTGCTGTAATAGAAGCTGTGGCTGATCCCCACTATATGTTTCGAGCTGTAAACGAGTTTTTACAGGCTGCCGGCAAAGAACCTTTGTTTGAGATTCAATTGGTAGGTTTGACCAAAACAATAAAATTGAATAATTGTTTGTTTACTGTTCATGCAGATAAGTTGTTGCATGAAGTTAAAAAGACCGACCTGATTTTTATACCTGCCATCAGCGGAGACATTGCTAAAGCGCTTGAATTGAATAAAAAATTTATTCCATGGATCGTGCAACAACACAACGATGGAGCAGAAGTGGCATCTCTTTGTATTGGTGCATTTTTACTGGCTTCCACAGGTTTATTAAATGGGAAAAAATGTTCAACGCACTGGAACGCCGCTGATCAATTCAGAACGATGTTTCCTGAAATAGAACTGGTTGATGGAAGAGTGATTACTGAGGAGCAGGGCATCTATTCCAGCGGCGGCGCCAATTCTTACTGGAGCCTCCTGCTCCATTTGGTTGAAAAATATACGGACCGTGAAACCGCGATACTGGCATCCAAATATTTTTTAGTAGACATTGATAAAAATTCTCAATTTCCTTTTACCATTTTTAAAGGACAGAAAGAACACAATGATAAGGCGGTAAAGGATGTTCAGGATTATATCGAAAAAAATATTGAGGAAAAAATTACTGTTGATGAATTAGCAAATAAAGTAGCTGTAGGCAGGCGCAGTTTTGAAAGAAGGTTTAAGCGAGCCACCAACAATTCGGTACTCACGTACATTCAACGTGTAAAGATAGAAGCCGCCAAGCGGAGTTTTGAAAGTAGTCGCAAAAATATTAATGAAGTGATGTATGACGTGGGCTATACAGATACAAAAGCCTTTCGTACCACCTTTAAAAAAATTACCGGGCTTACACCAATAGAATATAGAAATAAATACAACAAACTATCGGGGAAAAACTCCTACAATCTAAATATTAATTAGCCATTTCAATAACAGGTAAAAGTGCTAAACCCTTTTACAGGCTTACTTTTATCATGTCATGTTGAAAATTATATTTAATCTTTAAAAATAGTTTGAAAATAACTGGTTCTTTGCAAAATAAAATCGACGGGAATATGTTTTAAAAGAATAAAATTCTTTTCGAATGACATATCTCCACGGACCTGAAGTAAGAAGGGTAGTTCCTGATATGAAAAACCTATTAAGAATCTTGTATGTATATGAAAAGGAATCAGATGTCATAGCCATCAACGAGGCTTTGCTCAAAGGCCAAACTTCTTTTAAAGGGAAAGTAGTGAATTCAAAAGAAAAGTTTGAAAAGGCCTTAAAAGAATTCCCGGCGCACGTTATCCTTGGCGAAGTTTCTACGAAATCTTTCAGTTCATCCGAAGCCTTAAAAATATTGAAGAGGGAGCATATAAGAATCCCATTTATCCTGGTAAGCGATCACATACCAATAGAACAAATTCTCGATCTCATTAAAGCCGGCGCTTCCGATTATGTTAACAGGGATCGAATGGAACGTCTACCCGTTGCGATTAATTCTGCCCTTGAAAAATATAATCTGGAAAAGGAACGCCTGGAATATATTAGTAAACTTGAAAGTGCTGAAACGAGGTTTCGTGCCTTAATAGAGCAGGCAGTTGACGCAGTTGTGATTTTGAATAAAGAAGGAAAGCCAACTTATGCATCGCCTTCAATCAAACGGGTTTTAGGATACACGGAAGAAGAAACACTGGAGTTGTCGGTTTATACAGTAGTTCATCCTGACGATCGGCCCCGTGTAACAGAAAGAATGGAGCAATGTCTTAAAAATCCCGGTATTTCATTACCGGTAATTCAGTGCAGATGCAAACATAAGAACGGAAACTGGGTTTGGTATGAAGGCACCATCACCAATATGCTTCATAATCCGGCAATAAACGGTATCGTTGACAATTTTCATGATATCACCGATAAAAAATCAGCCGAACTGGAATTGAAAGAGAGTGAAGAAAAATATCGGTTCCTGTTTGAATACAGCACCTCTCCCAAATGGATATTCGACCTGGAAACGTCACAAATACTTGATGTGAATGAAACAGCCGTACAACATTATGGCTATAGCCGCGAAGAATTTTTGAGCATGACGGTGAACGACATCAAGCCTCCTGAAGAACAAGAGCGAATGCCTGAAATATTTGAAAATATCAGGAAAACGGAGGGTCTTATGCATTTCGGAATATTCACGCAATTGAAGAAAGATGGTTCGAGGATAAAAGTGGAAGTATCAGGACATAAGTGTCGTTTTAACAACAGGAATTGCATGGTTATTGATTCTTTTGATGTAACCGAAAGAGAAAAGACGCTGCAAAAATTGAAAGACAGCGAGGAAAAACTTATTACAGCTCAAAAGATTGCAAAACTCGGCTATTGGAAATTTGATTTGAACGACTTTCAAATTTACTGGACGGATGAGATCTACAATATTTTCGGGGTAAAAAAAGAAAATTTTCATCCGACACTTGAAACTTTGCTTGCAAGTATTCATCCCGATGACAGGGAAAATTTTTACAAAACACGGGAGCACACCTTCAATAATGTAAAAGACCATGAAGCTGAATATAGAATTGTCGTACCGGATGGAACGATAAAATGGATACACGAAAAAGGAAAATTTATAAAAGATGATCACGGCAATCCTGTTGTGTTTGAAGGAACCGCCCAGGATATCACTTCACAAAAACTTCTTGAATTGTCGCTCGAAGAAAGCAACCTGCGGTATGAAATGGTTTCGAAAGCTACTTCTGATGCTATATGGGCCTGGGATTTTACAACAGGCAAGGCATACTGGAGCGAAGGTTTTCAAACAATCTTTGGGTACGATCTTAATAAAATTGATCTGCAGGATGATTTCTGGGAATTAAATATACATCCGGAAGACCGGGAGAGAGTTACCAATGATATTCAGGAAGCTATCGAAAGCACCTGCTCCAACTGGTCAGTGGAATACCGCTTTCGGAAAGCCGATAACACTTATGCCTATGTGCTGGACAAAGGGTTTTTTATAAGGGACAAAGCCGGGAAAGCTTTAAAACTCGCTGGTGGAATGCAGGATATTACTCAAAGAAAAGAAACTGAAGAAGCATTGAAGATCAGTAACGAAAGATATGAAATTGTTGCCAAGGCCACTAACGATTCTATGTGGGATTGGGATTTCGTCACAAACACAGTAATAAGGCCGGCAAAAACATTAGAAAGTGTTTTAGGATACACAGACATTGCACCTTTCGACGTTGACAATTTCTGGCAAAACCACGTGCACCCCGACGATTGGCGAAGAATTTCTGAAAGAAGAAATTTACTTTTTGAATATCCGGATGAAAACTACTGGGAAGATGAGTATCGGTTTTTAAAGCCTGACAATTCCTATGCGATTGTATATGACCGCGGCTATATAATGAGAAACAACGATGGAAAAGCGATTAAAATGATCGGCGCCTCGAGGGATATTTCCAGGTTGAAAGAAAATGAGCTGCAACTTAAAAAGCTAAACGAACAATTGGAAGAAAGGGCAAAGGAACTGGTGGCATCTAACCAGGAACTGGAACAATTTGCTTACGTTGCTTCACACGATTTACAGGAACCTCTAAGGATGGTTAGCAATTTCCTTATGCAAATAGAGAAAAAATACAACGACCTCCTGGATGAGAAAGGAAAGACATACATACATTTTGCAGTGGATGGTGCAAAACGCATGCGACAAATGATCCTCGACCTGCTTGAATTTTCACGAGCCGGCAGAGATGTCGCTGAAGTGGAAGAGGTCGATTTAAATATCCTGGTGAAAGAAATATTGGAACTGCATGGAAAGCGAATTGAAGAGACCAACGCAAAGATAATAGCAGGTGAACTTCCCATCATGGCAGTTCCAAAAACGGCTATCAGACAAGTCTTTCAAAATCTCATCAGCAACAGTTTAAAGTACAATCAGCTAAAACAAGGCATAGTTCCCGAAATTTCAATCTGCGCGAAAAATCTTGGTGATCACTGGCAGTTTGAAGTAAAAGATAATGGAATTGGAATTGGATCAGAGTATTTTGAAAAGATATTTACCATTTTCCAGCGATTACACGACAGATCCGAATATTCCGGAACAGGCATCGGTTTGGCAATTACCAAAAAGATCATCGAAAATCTTGACGGGAAAATATGGATCGAATCTGAAATTGGAAAGGGAACTACTTTCTTTTTTACAATACCAAAAAGAACCAAAATTAATTGCAATTCCATAAAAAATACCCGCATGTTTTTCTCCTGCATGATGCGCATCATATATCTTTTTAAGAGATGAATTAACTTTAAAGCCCTGGAAAACTGATATTTTGTTGAATTTTCAATTTTGAAAAAATGTAATTGAATGAATAATGAAAAGTATTGAAGAAGCCATACAACAACCCCATGCATTTAGAAATGCCTACCATAAAGCTACTGTTAACCTGATATATTCAGGCAGATGGATCATCAATTTGCATAATGAATTGTTCAGTGAATTCGGGCTCACTATTCAACAATACAACGTTCTCAGAATCCTGAAAGGACAATACCCACATGCCCTTACAGTAAAACTGATTCAACTGCGAATGCTCGACAAAGCTTCCGATGCTTCAAGGGTTGTGGAAGGGCTGCGAAAAAAAGGATTGGTACAAGCGGGAATTAAACTCAAAAGATCGCAGAAGAGTAGATGTAATCATCTCACAAAAGGGCATAGAACTTTTAAATAAGATTGAAAAAAGAAGCCTGAAGAAATGGATTCGGTTTCTTTCCAATCTAAACGATGAAGAAATTAAAGCAGCTAAACAACTTGCTTGATAAAATGCGCTCCTAAAAATCTTCGCATCTTATTCCTCTTTCAACATAATGATTTGAATCATACTTTCTCCATGATTTCCGTCATTTTTATTTTAATACCTCCTCCGATCAGTTTTGTGAAAGAATTAGATGTTATAACATTAATTGGTATAACAATAATTAAAGACTAATCCTGATTTAAAAATTCAATAAAATCTCATGAACACCATCTAAATTCCACAATACAATTAAGAACAAATTCAAATGAAAACCCTTACATTCTTAAAGCATCACTATCTTGCTTTGGTTTTTTCTTCTGCAGTAGTTTACCAATCGCCCAATCAAACTCATGGCCGGTTCCTAAAGCCGCTGCAGATCTTGCAAACCCTGTTCCCAGCAATTCCTCAACTGTAAAAAGCGGAAAGGTATTATACCAGGCTTATTGCGCTCCTTGCCATGGCAATAACGGAAAAGGAGATGGGCCGGCTGCGACTTCGTTGCATCCCAAACCCGCTGATCATACCTCTGCGGCAGTACAGGCTGAATCTGACGGCACATTATTTTACAAAATTTCAGAAGGACACACTGGTACAGCTATGCCACCATTTAAAGCAGTTTTGCATCCTGATCAAAGATGGTCAATCATCAATTACATAAGAACACTTTCCAAAAAACATTAAAAAATTCATTCACACTTATATCAAAATGTTATGCAACCTTTAAACAAATTAAAACGAAGATTTCCTGCGATCTTGCCTGTTACTGCTGCTTTCAGCCACTTCCAAAGCACAGGATTCAACAACTACTTAGCCGAGCCTTTACAAACTGTTCAAACACCCAATTCTCCAAATCCCGGATCGGAAAGTTTTTTATTAACGGGCGAAGCATCCTCATTATTTCTCGCTTCAAAAGATGGAAACACTTTTGTGCCTTTAACACTTAATGCTTATGCCTTTGACAAAAATCAATGACAGATTATTCCTTGAAAGCGGATTAAAAATGGAAATGCAGGATGACGGAAGTTTTGGTTTTGGTCTTGAAGCACTCAATCTGCATTATCGTGTTAATTCATGGTTAACACTTACATGCCGGAAAATTTGCTGCACCATGGGGAAATGTTCTTGACATGTTTGGAGAAGGTTTTGTAAGTCGCTTTCCCGTTGGGCCGATTGGTTTATCGGATGATGGAATGGCTCCGACAGACCTTGTAGGTTTCGGTGCGCAGGGAGGCTTTCAGGCAGGAACTGCAAAAATGCTTTATGAAGTTTACCTGGCAAATGGTCCTCAATTAATTGTAAATGAAGATGGTCTTTCAGATAATATGACAGGCCACATGAGCTACGAATCATTAACTGATAATAATAAGAATAAAGCGATTGGCGGAAAAATAGGAATTCTACCTTTTCCAATTCTTCTCTACAGATAGATGCATTTGGGCAATATGCAGGGCAAACCGGTGATATAGGATCAAAATATCAGAATGTAAGCAGTTCATCTTACGGAGCAGATTTTAATTTTTATAAAACACTAAATACAATAATGATCAGGTTGATGGGACAATATGAAGAAACAAAAACCGGGAATACAACCTATACCAGGTAACGGATACTACAGGCACTACCAGTGACTACACATTCAACAACAAAGGAAATTCCTGGTATCTCGCCGGCACTATACGACCTACAGGTTCTGCAAATGACTTTGTTCACGACCTGGAATTGGCGCGCGGTATGCACAATATGATCCACCCAAAAATGCCTTGTGGGGAGGGGATCCTTCCAAACAATTCACCCTGGATCTTAACCTATTGGTTTACATGGAGCAGCCAGATCAATTTTGGATATAATATTCAAACCGATGCCGGCACCAAACTAAACAACGAATTTATTATCCGCACTCTTATATAAATTTTAAAATCATCAGTCATGAAAAATATATTGAAGCTTAAAACTCTTACTATCCTAATAAGTATTGTTTTTATCACGATAGTCGCTATTCTCGGCAGTTGTAAAACGCCTGCTTTAATTGCAGCCAAACCCGGCGCTCAACTTTGGGCAGAAAACTGTACACGCTGTCATAACACACCACCGCCGTCACATTTATCAGCGATGCTCAATGGGAAGCAGTAGGTGAGCACATGCGCTACAAAGCTAACCTTACTGACCAGGAAGTAACCAAAGTAGTAGCATTTTTAAAATCTGCTAACTAAAAAACGTATTTTTATAAAATGCGATATCCCGAAAAGACCAGCGAAGTTTTAAAAGAATAAGTTGCTTTTAAAATGTTCCTGTTCTATTTTTTTTGATTACAAAGGCAATCCGCGGATAAATTTGTAATTGGTAAAACGTTTTCGCTGATTGCCTTTTACTATTAAAAATAAATTACGTTTATAGCTAACCGTCACATGGAAAACAAAATTAAAATTGCACGGGTTTGTATTAGTTTACTGGTTGCGGGTTCTTTAATTTTGTATGCAGATTTTCTACCTTCCGTGAAAATCCAACTCGGAAAGCAAGCCAATATTTTTACCAAAACCAATAAACCAACAAATATTATATTTTCCTTTTCTTCAGAAATAATAATCCGGACGGAATTAAATATTTTTTATAAAAGATTCTACAGCAAGCATATAACTTTTTAACCCAAAGCCTGAAATAGTACCAACACATTTTGCGGAAATGTGCGAGAATTTTCTGAAATTCCTCTCGTGCTTCCACATTTGAAATGTGCACTTCCACAACCGGAATTTTTACTGCTGCAATCGCATCGCCAATAGCAACCGAAGTGTGCGTATATCCACCGGCATTAAGAATAATTCCATCCATATGCTTTGCAGATTCCTGTATCTCATTGATCAGTTCGCCTTCTACGTTGCTTTGAAAATAATCAAAGTCGATAGTTTCATATTCTTTACGAAGTTTTTGAAAAAAATGTTCAAATGTTTCTGAACCATAAATGCCTGGTTCTCTGGTGCCAAGAAGATTTAAATTCGGCCCGTTGATAATTGATATTTTCATAATACAAAACTAAAGAAAATAACGAGCCAATTTTTCCAGGAGAAAAAGTAAATGGAATTAGGATCTGATCATGTCAAAAAATTCATCAAATAAGTATCGGCTGTCATGGGGGCCCGGTGTAGATTCGGGATGATACTGCACAGAAAAAGCAGGACGGTCTTTAAGCCTGATTCCTTCTACAGAATCATCATTTAAATTGATGTGGGTAACCTCGATGTTATCATTTTTCTCACCGCTTCTGCATTTACACCAAACCCATGATTTTGTGTGGTGATCTCGCATTTGCCGGTAATAATATTTTTTACCGGATGATTTAATCCACGATGGCCATGATGCATTTTAAAAGTGGGAATGTCATTCGCAAGTGCCAATAATTGCTGACCAAGACAAATTCCAAATAATGGTTTTTCTGCTTTCAGAATTTTTTTTACCGTATCCACTGCATAATCCATGGGTTCCGGATCGCCGGGACCATTACTTATGAAATATCCGTCAGGATTGAATTTCTGCAATTCTTCAAAACTTGTTTTGGCATTAAATACTTTTACATAAGCTCCTCTTTCCACAAGGCAATTCAAAATATTTTTCTTGATGCCATAATCTAAAACTGCAATTCTTATTTTACTGTTTTCATCTCCTAAAGTATATTCTGATTTGGTAGAAACAGCGGAAGCCAATTCCAGTCCTGCCATAGAAGGAACGGAAGCAAGGATCTTTCTTCAGTTCTTCCACACTTTTATTTTCAGAAGAAATAATACAATTCATCGCGCCTGCTTCACGAATATGAATGACCAAAGCGCGGCTATCCACGCCATCGATCGCCACAATATCTTGCTTTTCAAAATATTCCTGTAACGAATGATCTGCCGCAAAACGTGAATATTGTTCTTCAAGATTTCTCCCGATAATTCCTTTTACTTTGATGGAATCGCTTTCTACTTCGTTTTCGTTGATGCCATAATTCCCGATATGAACGCTGTTCATGATCACTACCTGCCCATAATAACTTGGATCAGTAAAAACTTCCTGGTAGCCGGTCATCCCCGTATTAAAACAAATTTCACCGGTGGTGGTTCCGATTTTACCAAAAGCTCTTCCATGGAAAATATTTCCATCTTCAAGAATTAAAATTGCGGATTGTGGAGATTGTGTATCAGACATGAATAAAGTTTTGCAAAGAAAAGAAAATGCGTTCAAATAATTATGGTAAAATTTGATTTATTTGTTTGTTTACTACAAATAAGGTGCATAAAAAAGCCTGCGATAAGGCAGGCTTTATAAATTGAAAATTATTTTTTTTCTTCAGTTCCGGGTTCTCCGGTATTTTCTTCGTCTCCCTTTTTCAGCATCATCAATTGCAGCTTCAGAAGTTGGCTGTTCCACTTCAGGTTTTAGCTTCTAGCTTTCGCTTCTGCTTCAGGTTCAGGTTCTGTAGCGTTGTTGTTTCCGGCGCAGCTTTCGTTTCGCGAAGATTTTTTACTACGACCGGCTCTACGTGTTCTCTTCACCTTTGGTTTCTGTTTCACCTATGCCTTTACCATATATTTCATTATAATCAACCAATTCGATCAACGCCAATTCCGCATTATCCCCTACTCTTCTTCCCAATTTAATAACTCTTGTATAACCACCGGGACGTGAAGCAATTTTTGGACTGATTACATCAAATAATTCTTTCACTGCTGCTTTATCCTGCAAGCGGCTGAAAACCAGGCGACGTTGATGAGTGGTATTTTCTTTTGATTTTGTAATAATAGGTTCTACAAAAGGACGTAATGCTTTTGCTTTTGCCAATGTAGTTACAATCTTTTTGTGTTCAAAAAGCTGGCAGGTGAGGTTTACCAGCAGCGCATTTCTATGGCTCGCTGTTCTGCCTAAATTGTTGATTTTGTCTCCGTGACGCATGACTGTTGTTTTTAAAACCCTGTACCGTGTCAGGAATTACAGGGCTAATGTGAAAATTTGAAAATGTGAAAATTTGAAAATTGCCAATGCTTTCAATTAGCTCATTTGCAAATTTGCTAATTAATTATTCTTCGTCTAATTTTATTTTGCTTAGATCCAATCCGAAACCAAGGCCTCTTTCATTCAACACTTGTTCAATTTCACTCAATGATTTCTGTCCAAAGTTTCTGAATTTCATCAGGTCTTCCTGTTCGTACTGAACCAGTTCGCTTAATGAATTGATCTTAGCGGCTTTTAAGCAATTGAATGCTCTTACAGAAAGATCCAAATCTTCCAAAGGAGTTTTCAATACTTTTCTAAGTTGTAAAGTTTGTTCATCAACCAAATCTTCTTTCTTTTCTTCTTTATTATCAAAAGTGATATTTTCATCGGTGATGATCATCAAATGTTGAATCAGAATTCTTGAAGCCTGTTTCACTGCTTCTTCAGGATGAATAGTTCCATCAGTAACCACATCCATTACCAGTTTTTCAAAGTCAGTTCTTTGTTCAACCCTGGTATTTTCAATGCTGTATTTTACATTCTTGATCGGAGTGTAAATTGCATCAATAGGAATGTATCCGAAATGAGAACTTTTTTCTTTGTTTTCTTCTGCCGGAACATATCCGCGGCCTTTCGCAATTGTAATTTCGATATCCAGTTTTGCAGAAGTATCCATAGTGCAAATCAACAGCTCAGGATTCATTACTTCAAAAGCGGGAGAAGCTTCGCCGATCATTCCTGCAGTAAATTCAGTTTTATTCTTTAATGACAAACTGATTTTTTCTGTACCGCTGTCCTGGTCCGTTTTCTTTTTAAAACGAACCTGCTTCAGGTTAAGAATAATTTCAGTTACGTCTTCTGTAATACCTTTTATTGTTGCAAATTCATGGTCGGCGCCTGCAATGCTGATACCAACGATTGCATAACCTTCCAAAGAATTAAGTAACACCCTGCGAAGAGCATTACCAATGGTAACACCATAGCCCGGTTCTAAAGGGCGGAATTCAAATTGCGCTTCGAAATCTGTACTTTTTTGAAGAACAATTTTGTCTGGTTTTACAAAATTTAAAATGGCCATTTTTTATTTTGTTTTAGATTTTATCTTACTCTTCTATCGAGGAAGATTTTTTAATTGTTTGAATTTTTTATTTCCTTTCTATTCCTGACAAGGAAGTATTACTTACTGTACAATTCTACGATCAGTGATTCCTTAATATTTTCAGGAACACTTTCTCTTTCAGGATAAGCAATAAAAGTTCCTTTCATTTCTCCTTCATTAAATTCAAGCCAGTTGAATTTTGGATTCTTTGGGCGAAGGTTTGAAGTGATAGAAGTGTTGTGTGCTGCTTTTTCTTTAAGTCCAATCACGTCACCGGGTTTTAAAGTAAAAGAAGGAATATTTACTACCTCACCATTTACTGTAATGTGCTTGTGAGAAACCAGCTGGCGTGCAGCCTGGCGGCTTGGAGCGATTCCCATACGAAAAACAGTATTATCCAACCGCGCTTCCAGCAATTTAATTAATTGCTCACCGGTTACACCTTTACGGCGTGATGCTTCATTAAATGTATTGCGGAATTGTTTTTCCAATAAGCCATAAGTATATTTGGCTTTTTGTTTTTCGCGAAGCTGAAGAGCGTATTCACCAAGGCTTTTGCGCTTGCTTGCTGCTCCATGCATTCCCGGAGGATTGCTGTTTTTTGTTAACCATTTACCATTACCTGTAATAGGTTCTCCGAATATCCTGGAGATTTTGGTTTTTGGTCCTGTGTAACGAGCCATAGTTTGTTATTGATTTTTTAGTGTCGGTGCATCATCATTAAAAATCGAAAATTAATAATGCACCCGGTTATTAAATATTCTGTTGATTATACTCTTCTCTTTTTGGGAGGCCTGCAACCATTGTGCGGCAAAGGAGTAATGTCTTTAATCATTACTACTTCAATACCTGATTGCGATAAAGAACGGATTGCACCTTCACGGCCTGAACCAGGACCTTTAACATAACACATCAACGCGTTTTAAACCTGCATCAGAAGCTACTTTTGCAGCATCTGCGGCAGCCATTTGTGCAGCATAAGGAGTGTTCTTTTTAGAACCCCTAAAGCCCATTTTGCCGGCAGAAGACCATGAAATAACCTGGCCTTGCTTGTTGGTTAAACTAATGATGATGTTGTTAAAACTTGCTACGATGTGAGCTTCTCCGTAAGGTTCAACTTTTACAACCCTTTTCTTTGAAGATGCTTTAGCATTTGTGGATTTTGCCATAATAAATTCTGATAGGTAATCTTTAAATTGTTTATTCCCGAAACTTCGGGATCTGAATCAACCCTCCTTCCGGCTTTTAGATATCTGGTATTGATTCAAAAAATATAAGCCTTTATTGAGTCCTGCATTCAGCCTTATGCATTCAGCTATCAACACTTACTTCTTAGGTGCTTTTTTCTTACCGGCAACAGTTTTACGCTTTCCTTTACGGGTGCGGCTGTTGGTACGGGTACGTTGTCCGCGCAAAGGCAAACCTTTACGATGCCTTAAACCGCGATAACAGGCGATATCCAACAAGCGTTTGATGTTTGTCTGAACTTCACTGCGTAATGCACCCTCAGTTTTAAACTCGCTGCTGATGATATTCCTGATAGCAGTTTGCTCTTCATCATTCCACTCATTCACTTTTTTATCATAATCAACATTTGCTTTATCTAAAATATAATGGGCAGTCGATTTTCCGATACCATATATATAGGTAAGTCCAATTTCGCCTCTTTTGTTTTTGGGTAAATCTATACCGGCAATGCGCGCCATAAGAATTGTAAATTTTTAATTTTTAATTTTAATTTTTCCTTATCCCTGTCTTTGTTTATAACGTGGATTTTTTTTGTTGATCACATATAACCTGCCCTTTCGTCTTACGATCTTGCAATCAACACTTCTTTTTTTATTGAAGCCCTTACTTTCATGATTTCACTTTTTATTTTTAACCTGTGAAAAGTTTGTTATTTATATCTGAAAATGATCCGCCCTCTCGATAAATCGTAAGGGCTCATCTCTACTCCTACTTTATCCCCCGGCAAAATCCTGATATAATGCATTCGCATTTTTCCGGAAATTGTCGCCAAAATTTCATGTCCGTTCTCTAATTTAACCCTGAACATCGCATTGGATAAGGCTTCCAGGATTGTACCGTCTTGTTTTATTAATGCTTGCTTGGCCATACTATTTTTGGAGGCGCAAAGATAAGTTTAATATTTTAATTTATAAAAAAATATGCCCTGTTTTAAAGGAGATTTTTATGCATTTCTGCCTGGCAACGGTTTTCATATGAGAAGAGGCTGACCAACTCGTTAATTAATAATCATTATAACTTTTTCTATATTTGTATAACCCAAAAAATAAAAAACATGAAAACGCTCGCATATTTTTCTATCCGCTCGCACTTATTTTTTCCGCCTGTAAAAAGAATGATTCAGGTTCAAGCACAACTACTACCGATGTCTATATAAATACTACGCCGGAAGTTCCTGGTCTTATCAGCAAACTGATCTTACAGGAAACAATCCTCCTTCCAATTATACCGTAACTTCTACTTCAAACGACACTACCATTAATTCCCGTAAGTATCATGTTTATAATTATTCCTATGGCGGAAGTGAATACTTAGGTATGGACGGCCATGATTATTATCAGTACGATTCGATTCCCGTAAACGGTGGAATCAATATTGAAAGGCTATATTTAAAAGACAATGCTTCAACGGGAGCAACATGGAACCAGGATTTTTCGTTAACAATCCCTGGATTTCCCCTTCCAGTTCCTTTAACTGTTAATAATCAAATAGCAGAAAAAGGAATTAGCAGAACCGTGAACGGAACAGCCTATTCAAATGTAATTCATGTATCAACTACTCTTTCTTCTGCATTAATTCCTTCGAGCGCTTTTACTTCAAGTATCGATAGTTATTATGCACCCAAATATGGATTGATTGAGAATACCAGTGTTATCAACTTGATTATTCAGGGCTTGTTGAAAATATAAATGTAAAAACCGAATTAATGAGCTCCAACTTAAAATAAATTAAATAACATCATCAGTAAGATGCACTTTGGTCATTGCATTATAATGATTTTGCAGATCATGTACAAAAATAGAATGGGTCATAATTCTTTTTTCATCCCGGTACCACATTTCAAATGTTGAAAAATCGTCCTGTTTGGGAGTTTGAATTCTAAATGCCCCTTTCATATATTTAACAGAACCATCGTCATTTACATGCTTCGTAAACTTCAATTTCAGAAGCTGTTCTTCATCGAGGGGTAATGGGTATAAATCTTCGGTTTCAAACCACAAATCCTGAACTCCATTGTTTACACACACTTGCTTTTCATCATGGTTGAAATCGACCACTTCTCCGCGCCAGGCCTGGCCATCACTTTCTGCAAGTACATAATCCCCGTTTTTTAATTCATTGAACTTTATCATACGTTAGAATTTTTGCTCAATTTATGAAAAAGATTGAATTGTTGATTACCGATTGTTGATTATTAATCATTAATCTATTATTTATTTAACTATCGATATGCTAATAGATTTCACATTACCGCATTGATTAATTGGCTTATTGGCTCATCAGCACATTATTCGGCCCAACTCATCACATAATTTTCATCTTCTATTTCCAATGCCTCTTTGGTAAGTTGCAAGGGATGAAAGGTGTCCACCATCACCGCCAGTTCTTTTGTTTCTTTCATGCCAATGCTTTTTTCAACAGCACCCGGATGAGGCCCGTGAGGGATTCCTCCCGGATGCAAAGTGATCATTCCACGGGTAACATGTTTGCGGCTCATAAAATCTCCATCCACATAATAAAGCACTTCATCACTGTCAATATTGCTATGATTATAAGGCGCCGGAATAGAAAGTGGATGATAGTCAAACAATCCGGGGAACAAACGAACACACCACAAAATTATGACCCTCAAATGTAAGATGGACAGGAGGCGGCTGATGCACCCTGCCCGTAATGGGTTCAAAATCATGAATAGAAAATGCAAAAGGATAGCAACAACCATCCCACCCAATGACGTCAAACGGATGATGCAGGTAATGGATGCCATACACCATTCCTTTCTTCTTCACCAGTAATAAAAAATCGCCCTCTTCATCAATTGTCTGCAGGTTTTGCAGGAACACGAATATCTCTTTCGCAATAAGGTGAGTTTTCAAGCAACTGGCCATAATTGCTTAAATATTTCTTGGGATAACGGACCGGGCTAAACGATTCAACTATAAATAAGCGGTTATCTTCTTTTCCAAATTCTACCTGGTAAATTGTTCCACGCGGAATCACCAAATAATCTCCATAAGCAAATAAGAAGTTCACCATATTGTGTTTTCAATTTTCCATTACCCTCATGTACAAAAATAATTTCATCCGCATCTGCATTTTTATAAAAATAATCCTTCATACTTTGCTTTGGAGCAGCGAGAGAAATATGGCAATCGTTATTAACTAAAACCGGTTTCCGGCTTTTTAAATAATCGTTTTCGGGTTTAATATTAAATCCCTGGAAACTCCGGTGTTTCAGCATTTTTTCTTCTGCCACTTCAGGAGCAACATTATAAGGTTTATCTGTTTTTATGATTTGTGTCGGAGGATGAGTATGATACAACAAAGAAGAATCTGAAGAAAATCCTTCTGTTGAAAATAATTGTTCTGAATATAAGCTACCATCAGGTTTTCGAAACTGGGTGTGGCGTTTATGCGGAACAGAGCCGGATTTATGATAATGAGGCATAATAAAATATTTTTAACAATACAATATATTAGATTTTGAATAAAATTACAAAAGAATCGGGACGGTTAAGATGGTTTAGAAGGTTTAGAATGGTTTGGATGGTTTAGAATGGTTTAGAGGGTTTGGGAAATACCGTAAACAAATAAATAAACCGAAATCTCATTTTGTCAAAACCAATCAACTTTTTCTCAAATCAGTAAATTCGCTAAAAAAAAGTTGACACGAATAGGCCTTATTTCAGACACACACAATTATCTTGATCCAACCGTTTTTGAGCATTTTAAAAACTGTGATGAAATATGGCATGCCGGTGATTTTGGAACTGCAGCAATTGCTGAAGAATTAAAAGCTCACAAACCTTTGCGGGGAGTTTATGGTAATATTGATGGATATGATATAAAAAGCGTTTATCCCGAACAGTTAGTTTTTATGTGCGAAGAAGTGAAAGTAATGATGCGGCATATAGGCGGTTATCCGCCAAAATATAATGCGGAAACAAAAAAAGAATTATTAATTCATAAACCCCAACTTTTTATCAGCGGACATTCACACATTTTAAAAATAATGTATGATGATAAATTAAATTGCCTGCACATCAATCCAGGCGCGGCAGGCAAACATGGTTGGCACAAAATGAGAACTTTGATCCGTTTTACTATTGATGGTAAAAATATCCGCGATTGTGAAGTGATTGAACTGGGACCCCGCGGATAAAATCAATTACACAGTATTATTAATTTACAATATGGAATATTAAATTTGCATGATGATCCGTTCAAAATTATTTTATGTTTTTGTCATTTGCCATCTCTATTTTTGTCGCCTGCAATTCCGGTGATAAAACCGTAACTCCACCGCCTTCTCAACGAAACAACAATTCAATCTATCAAAAATGAGATCAGGCAACATCCGGATTCTTTAATGCTGAAAGAGAATTTAATTGAAGCATACAGAAACCAGGGATATTATGATTCTGCCATTTCCATCGCCAACGAGGAAATAAAAAAAGACAGTGGCAGCGCCTATTTATGGAATATAAAAGCTTCACTGTATTTTGAAAATGGCGACACAATGAATGCCATCAGTTCGTTGAAACGTGCAATTGATATTTACCCTCTTCCTGATTACCTGGTAGCGCTTGGAACCGTATATGCCGAAATAAAAAATCCAAAATCACTTCTATATTGCCGATGAAGCTTTTGAAAGCAAACAAAGCCAAATCAGGGAAAGATGCTTATTTTATAAAAGGCCTTTATTATAATTACATGAATGAACCCAAAAAAGCAATTCCCTTATTAGATAGTTGTCTTGCTCTTGATTTTACTTATATGTATGCGTATCGTGAAAAAGCCATAGCATTGTACACTGAAAACAAAATATGACGATGCAATAAAAGTTTTGAAACGGGCCGTTACTATTCAGAATAATTTTGATGAAGGATATTACTGGATGGGAAAATGTTATGAAAAATTAAATAAAAAAGACGAAGCCATCCAAAGTTATCAGAACGCTTTACTTTACGATAAAGATTTTATCGAAGCGCGCGAGGCGCTAGACAGGCTTCAGGACACCCGCTAACATTAATTATATTCATTAATTAAATAAACAAAATGCCAATTATTGCTCCTTCACTTTTAGCGTCTGATTTTTTACATCTTGAAAAGGAATGCAAAATGCTTAACGAAAGCCAGGCAGATTGGTTTCATCTTGATGTGATGGATGGACGATTTGTACCTAACATAAGTTATGGATTGCCGGTCATCAAACAATTAAGAAAAACCACTTCAAAATTTTTTGATGTGCATTTGATGATTGTAGAGCCTGAAAAATATGTTGAGGCATTTAAAGAAGCAGGTGCTAATGGCCTCACGGTTCACCAGGAGACCTGTCCGCACCTCCACCGAAATATCCAGCAAATAAAATCACTTGAAATGAAAGCAGGGGTTGCAATTAATCCGGCCACGCCAGTTTCTCTTTTGCAGGATATTATCAAAGATGTTGAATTTGGTGTTGGTGATGAGTGTAAACCCGGGCTTTGGAGGCCAATCTTTTATTGAACATTCTCTTCAAAAAATAAAAGAATTAAAAATCTCTTATCAACAGTACCGGTTCTTCTGCAAAAATTGAAGTAGATGGTGGCATTTCTTTGGAAAATGCTTCTGCTATTATTGATGCAGGTGCTGATGTACTGGTAGCAGGCAGTTCTATTTTTAAATCAGAAAATCCAGCCGAAACAATAAGGAAGATGAAAAAATTGTAGGAGACTTTCAATTTCCTAACAATAAATAAACAAATTCATTAAAATCTTATTTTGTAAAGCGTCACATGCCGTCATGTATTTGCTGAAGCACCGGCATGGTTTGTTTTATCCAATTAGTTTCATTTACATCCCAATTGTATTTTTTTTGCACAAGCGCATCTTCCAACATTTGTCTTCCTTCATCAGCCTGTTCTTCTGAATAAAAACAATCCATCCATTTTTTATCAAGTTTATCTTCATTATCGATCGCAATGCCGCCGGAGTACCAGTGCAGGCAATTGGGCAAACCACTGAAATCAATTTGTTGGGCGTTACCATTTATAAACCCGTTAAAATAGTAAACATAAAATTCCACACTTTCTTTTACCCGGTTTCTGATCTCAGCATCACTTTCCGGTTTTTTAGGTTTTTGGCTCCACTTATAATTTTCGCGTGCAAAAGGATTTTTGTTTGTGTTGGGCCAACTTGTACTGGTCCCTTTATACGTCAGTTTTGAAAGGTGTTTCTTTTCAGTTCTCGACAGTAAAAGTTGTTCTTTATTTATACGATCAATGATGTAAATGGCCTTTCTTCCGTCATTGAATTTTACATCGATCGTATTGCCTTTTAAACTGAATTTACCATAAGTCATTTCGCCTGCAGGATTTTCAAGAACGGAAGAATCGGTCATAAAAACAATCCCGGATTGATACTCTATCCCGCCGGAATCAAAGGAAACGTCCTTTGGGCCGGGATGATCTGCATCGGTCAACTCCCAATATTGAGTCAATAAATGAAAAGTATCTGCCACTTCTGAAGTTTCATCAATAAGCTTTTCGTTCCCGCTTTGAGAAGGAACAACACAATTCGAAAACAGCAGAGATAAAACCAGGGAGATTAAGGTTAGTTTTCGCATGTTTCAAAAATAATAAAATAGAGATGAAAGTCAATAATAAATAGTGTAATTATTAGTTTAATTAAAGAGAGATGTTTCTTAAAATATTATCTTCACTTCATGAGACTAACGGTTTTTATCTTCCTTTTGTTTTCAGGCCTGGCTTCTTTTTCCCAAAAGAAAACCGCATATGTTTCAGGCAAAGTGATCGATGAAAATGAAGATCCGATTCCTGCTGTATCCATTACCGTACTTGGAAAGCAAAATGGCATTCTTTCTTCAGATTCGGGAAAATTTCAAATAGAAGTTCCGGCGGAAAAAGCTTTTGCTCTTGTTTTTTCACATACGGGATTTCATGATGAACAGAAAAATTTTTACCTGAGTCCGGGAGAGAAAGAACAGCTGACGGTTAAGCTTATGCGCAGCAGCAAAATGCTTAAAACAGTTGTGATCAAAAATGAAAAAGAGAGAAAAGAAACAGGCCTGGTAAAAATCAATCCTAAAAATGCGATTACTGCTCCCACTGCAACAGGTGGAGTGGAAGGCCTTATAAAAACACTCGTCGGAAGCAACAACGAACTTACGTCTCAATATTCTGTTCGCGGAGGAAATTATGATGAGAACCTGATTTACATCAATGATTTTGAAATTTACAGGCCTTACCTGGTAAGAACCGGTGAGCAGGAAGGATTAAGTTTTATAAATCCTGAACTGGTAAAAAATATTGACTTTTACACCGGCGGTTTCCAGGCAAAATATGGCGACAAGATCAGCAGTGTTTTGGATATTCAATATAGAAAACCCGTTTCCTTTGGCGGTTCTGTTTATGTGAGCCTTTTGGAACAAGGGTTACATTTGGAAGGGCTTTCAAAAAATAAAAAACTTTCATGGTTGTTTGGAGTAAGAAGCAAAACCAACAGGGATTTATTAAGCAGCCAGGAAACCAAAGGAAATTATATTCCTTCGGCTGCTGATTTACAGGCATATCTTACTTACCAGCTATCTGAAAAGTTACAACTGGAAGTTTTGGGAATTATTTCAGGCTCGAAGTTTACACTTATTCCGGAATCGGCACAAAAATCCACTGCCGTTTTTTCCCCGCTGTTTACAGCGAATCTCGGACTTGACATTTATTTCGACGGACAGGAAAAAGACAATTACAACAGTAATCTGATTGGGATAAGCCTGGTGCAAAATTTAAACAAAAGAGTAAAATTAAAATGGATGTTCAGCCGGTATGGAGATATCGAAAATGAAAATACCGATATTACAGGTGCTTATCTTTTTGGTGAAAGAAGTTTTGATAAAACCCAGCCCGATTTTGGGCAGATAACCAATCCGCTCGGTGCAGGTATTTTTCAAAATTATGCACGAAACAGTTTGAACATAGCTGTTTATAATATAAGCCATAAAGGAAGTTACAATCTTGGAAAACATTTCTTACAATGGGGCCTCTCTTTTGATCATTCAGCAATTAATGATCATTTGAATGAATGGGAGTTGCAGGATAGTGCCGGATATTCATTACCCTTTAATCCCAATCAACTTAACCTGAGCCATGTTTTAAAATCCAAAGAAAACTTGTCGGTCGATAAATACAGCGGTTATATTCAGGATAATATTCATTTATCCCACGGAGTTAATGAAGTAACCCTTGAAGCAGGAACAAGGTTTAACTATGATGCGTTAAATAAAGAATTTTTAATTAGCCCGCGTGCACAAATCAGTTACAAACCTGATTGGAAACGAGATATTATATTTAAAACTTCTGCGGGGATATATGACCAGCCGCCGTTTTATCGTGAAATGAGAAGGCCGGATGGCACTATCAACACCGCCTTAAAAAGCCAGAAGAGCATTCAATATGTTGCCGGGTTCGATTACAATCTTTCCAATACAAAAAGGCCAATGCGTATTACCACCGAAGCCTATTTTAAATCACTTTGGGATGTTGATCCGTATGACATCAACAATCTTCAGATCACTTATTTTGGCGAAAATAACGCTCGCGCTTATGCTACCGGCGTCGAAACAAGAATTTTCACTGAGTTGGTAAAAGACGCTGAAAGCTGGTTCAGCATTGGTATCAGCCAAACCAAAGAAAATATAGATAATGATTTTTATTACACGTATAAAAATAAAGAAGGCGAAGTGATCACCTACGCAATCAAAAGACCAGGAAGTTGCAGATAGCGTTAGAACTGATATTGGTTGGATAAGAAGACCAAGTGACCGGCTGATAACCATGGGATTATTTTTACAGGATTATTTAAGTACGAATAAAAATTTTAAAGTACATTTAAACCTGATTTACGGAAGTAACATGACTTACAGTATTCCTAACAGTATGAAATACCGAAATGGGCTGATCATTGAGCCGTATATCAGGGCAGATATAGGTTTCAGCGCATTATTACTTAGCGACAAATCACACAGAAGAAGTCATTCACCATTCCGCAGCTTTGAAAATATATGGGCCAGCCTTGAAGTCTTCAATCTTAATTGACCGCGCAAATACGATTTCTTACCAATTAATAAAAGATTTTGCTAACGACACTTTTAGCATTCCTAACAGGCTGACGCCACGACTTATAAATTTTAAATTGCTCGCAAGATTCTAAATCAAAAACATAAAAACATGCACAAAAAAATCTTTATCGGTATTGCTTTTATTACCACAGGCTTTGCCACTGCAAACGCACAGGAAAAAATGAAACCCGAAGACACCGAATATTATACGCCGGTACCGGCCGGTAGTTACCCCGGGGAAAACATGCGGCGCGGCGCCCTCTGATGCGATCATATTGTTTGACGGGAAAGACCTTTCAAAATGGGTGGAAACAAATGACACAACAAAAGCAGCCAACTGGGACGTACATGATGGAATAGTAACTGTAAATAAACAGGCAGGTAATATCCAGACAAAACAATCTTTTATGGATTATCAACTGCACATTGAATGGAAAGAGCCAAAAGATATTTCAGGAACAGGACAGGCCCGCGGCAACAGTGGTTTGTTCCTCGCTTCGACCGGAAAAGGTGACGATGGTTATGAATTACAAATATTAGACAATTACCATAATTCAACTTATGTAAATGGCCAGGCGGGAGCTGTTTACAAACAATATCCACCATTGGTAAATGCGAATTTTCCTCCAGGCGTTTGGCAAACTTATGATGTAATATGGACTGCGCCCCGCTTTAATGAAGATGGTTCATTAAAATCTCCGGCAAAAGTGACTGCATTTTTTAATGGTATACTGATACAGAATAATGTAAAATTAAAAGGCCCGACTCTTTATATTGGAAATCCTTCTTACAAACCCCACGGACCCTCGCCCATAAAGTTACAGGCTCATGGTGATAAAAGTATTCCCATCAGTTTTAGAAATATTTGGGTAAGGCCCCTGCCGGATCCTAATCAATAGTTCAAAAAAATGTTGGAACGGGACTGTAAAAATTTATTTATACGTCCCGTTCCATTAAATATTCGGCAAGTTGCCGCAGCGGTTTTTTTCTGACAGAAATAACTGCTATCTCTTCCAAATGCTCCATTGCAATAGAGTAATATTTTTGCTTTAACTCTTTTGCCCAACCATCGATATTGCAGGATCTATAGATTTTCAAAACCTCGCTAATTTTATTTTCATCATCACGAAATAATAATTCGCGTAATTTGTTCTTTTGCTGCTGAGAAGCAGCTTCCATAGCCTTTAACCATAAGAAGGTCTTTTTATTGGCCATTATATCTCCACCTTGTTTTTTACCAAATTTTTCGGGGTTTCCAAAAGCATCAAGGTAATCATCCTGAACCTGGAAAGCGATGCCAAGGTTTTTCCCAAATTCATACAAGTGAGTTTGATTACCAGCGCCGGCACCGCCCAAGACTGCGCCCATCTGCAAACTTGCGGCAAGCAAAACAGAAGTCTTTAAACTTATCATTTTTACATATGCCTCAAAATTTATCTGCTCCTGTTTTTCAAATTCCATGTCAAGTTGCTGGCCTTCGCAAACTTTTTTTGCAGTTGAGTTAAATAAATTCAGGATAGCATGAAGATATTCATTGTTGATGCGGTTCAGGTTTTCATAAGCGGCGATCAGCATTACGTCACCGGCCAGCAATGCCGTAGATTCTCCATATTTTGTATGAACCGTTGGCTTGCCTCGTCGAATCGGCGCCCTGTCCATTATATCATCATGGATCAAAGTGAAGTTGTGAAATAGTTCAATCGCCGCAGCAACATGATAAGCATCTTCCTTTATTTCCTCAAACATTTCATTGGCCATCAGGCACATTACCGGTCGAATGCGTTTACCGCCCACCGTTAGTAAATATTGAGCGGCATCATATAACTGCCGAGGCTCTTCGGAGAAATGCCTTTTCTTAAATTTTTCTTCAAAAATTGCAGACAACCGGCCGAATGATTGAAGTTCATTTCTATTTTGATTCCCGGTTGCAGAAGGTGAAATACTCATCGGTTCGTTTTTTTCAGAGAAAGTGCAGCGTTACTATCACTCGCTCTTTTACAACTAATTTTGCTTTTTCTTTTTTGGATATTTCTTTTTTCTCGCCTTTGCTGCTTTTTGCTTCAGGCTCTCAATACCGGGAATCCATTCAAAATCAAGCTGTCGCTTTTCAAGATTTGCTGCCACCAATTTTACCTGGACCTTATCTCCCATCCTGAATTTTTTCCCTGTACGCATTCCAATTAATGCATATTCCGAATCGTCGTGACGAAAGTCGTCATAATCTGAAAGATCTTTTATTGAAACCAATCCTTCACATTTTTCATTAACCGTTTCAACCCAGAAACCGAACGAAGAAACACCGCTGATCACGCCTTCCATATTCTCGCCCAATTTATCCATCATAAATTCTGCCTGTTTGTATTTATTCCCTGCGCGTTCCGCTTCCATCGCAGCTCTTTCCTTCTGGCTGCAATGAACACATTTTTGTTCCATTTTTTTATCAGGATGAATATTATGTTCCAAAATTTCCTGCAACACCCGGTGAACCATTATGTCAGGATACCTCCGGATAGGCGAAGTAAAATGGCAATAATCATTAAATCCCAATCCATAGTGCCCGATGTTTTCGGTTGTATAAATCGCTTTTGACATTGTGCGGATTCCTAACTGCTCAAGTACGTGCTGTTCTGGCTTGCCATGAACATCAACCAGCAACTGGTTAAAAGATTTTGCTGTTTCTTCTTCATTTTTCATATCAAATTTATATCCAAATTTTCTGGCAAAAGCTACAAAAGGTTTTAGCTTTTCTTCATCAGGTATATCGTGAATGCGGTAAGGAAAAGGGACGGGGTTCTTATTCACTTTTATTTTCGCAACATGCGCTGCAACAGTTCGATTTGCCAACAGCATAAACTCTTCAATCAATTGATGCGACTCTTTGCTTTCTTTCACAATAATACCAATCGGCTTGCCGGTTTCATCGAGCTTAAATTTCACTTCTGTAGAGGAAAAATTAATGGCGCCGTTTTTAAATCTTTCCTTCCTGAAGATGCGGGCAAGTGAATTTAGTAGCAAAACCTCTTCGCTGTATATTCCCTTCCTGTCTTCAATTATCTGCTGCACTTCATCATAATTAAAACGATGGTCGCTGTAAATAAAGGTTTTGCCAAGCCAATATTCTTTAACTTTTCCCTTGCTGTTGATTTTAAAAATCACTGAGAAAGTAAATTTATTTTCGTTGGGACGAAGTGAACAAAGTTCGTTGGAAATTCTTTCAGGTAGCATCGGGTTTACACGGTCTGGCAAATAAACGCTTGTTGCACGCGCATATCCTTCTTTGTCCATTTCTGTTTCGGGTGTTACAAAATGGCTTACATCCGCGATGTGTACACCAATTTCATATTCATGAGCACTTAACTTTTTTATCGAAAGCGCATCGTCAAAATCCTTCGCATCTGCAGGATCAATTGTAAAAGTTAATACATCACGGTAGTCCTTTCTTTTTGCCAATTCTTCCTCTTCAATTGTATCGTTAAGGCTGTGAACTTCATCCAAAACCTTTTGAGAAAATTCTAAAGGGAAACCGTTCTGAATTATGATTTCTTTCATGGCAAGATCGCCAGCACTCTCGGCTTTCAAAACTGAAACCACTTCTCCTTCCGGTTTTTTTGCGCCTTTTTCCCAGTTTAAAAATTTAACTACTACCCTGTCATTGTCTTTTGCGCCATTAAGATTTTTAATACTTATATAAAAATCGGGGACAGGCTTTTGTGTATCCGGAACAAAAAATGCAAAGTTTTCACTCACATGTATATTGCCGATAAATTCTGTCTGCTTTCTTTCTTCTATCTCTTCTATCACTCCTTCCACTCTTTTTCCTCCGTGTGTATCCTTCACTTTGACCCGGACGATATCTCCATGCAATGCTTTATTAAAGTCCTGCGGGCGAACGAGTAAATCTTTTTCCCTTCCTTCAACAATTACATATCCCATTCCCGACCTTGTAATTTCCAAAGTCCCTTTGATTAAAGGTGTGGGTTTTTTCTTTCCCGTTTTTTTACTCATAAATTATTTTGAAGATGTTTTTTCATATTTGCAATCAACCCAAATTAAATATTAATATGCTAAATTAAAGCAAGGCAGGTGAAAAAATGATTAATTTAAGATCAATTTTTTCGGAAGCTTGCCAGTAAACGAACAAAGTCCGGGGGTTTTTATTTTCCCCCAAATCAGAAGGGTTTTCGTTTATACGCTCCCGTTACAGAACAACTTAAACAATAAAAAAGCACGATCAAAAATTGAATTGATTTTTTGATCATGCTTGCAAAAAAAAATAAGTCGTTTATTGTTTGTAATAGGTAACCTCTCTTTTGGTGATTTGCACCGGTTTGCCATTTTCATCTAATTCTGTTCGTTGTGTCCAGTTCCCATGGTCGTCAAAGCTGTCATATTTATATTTGACCACCTTGTTAACGGTAGAATCGTTAGTTACATTTTTTGAATCCCTTTCAACCACGTTATTTTTTTCGTCCAGTTTTACGATAGATGAAAAAGTAATATTACCAAGACTATCTTTCGCTTCATTTCCGGTAAAGATGCTATTATTAAAATTAGAAACCATGGAGCCACTTAAACTGCTATCGGCATTGTATTTTTTCATGCCGGTAAGTTGCCCGTAATCATTTTGTGAGATGTCAGTGTAATAAAATTTCAGTTTATTGGCAGAGTCATATTCCTGCGCTATTGTATAATTTCCGGAAGAATCGATGCTAACAGAAATAGTAGAAGTCATTTTCCCGTTTTTAGCATTTTTGAGATCTTTCATGGCGCCATTTTCGTAACGTTCAAATGTTTCTTTCTGTTTATTTTCGCCGGTTTTATCGTCACTATCATATTCAGTAATGTACCCTTTTTCATCATATTTAGCTGTAATAACGCAGCACGAATCCTGTTCGCCAATGTTTCCGCTACTATCAACTTTATAATCTGTCGAAACGGTTTGCCGAACATTTCCATTTAAATTATCTGCCCTCACATCAGCATTCTTTGCGTAATCGTGAGCTTTTTGATTGCAGGAAAAAGAAATTAAAATAACAGCAGTCAGAAAAAAATTTTTTTTCATTTCTATTTGTTTTTATAATTAAGAAAATAAAAGGGAACAGGAGTAGGTTTTGAAGAATTGGATTTTAAAGATAGTATTTTTAGGATAAATAATATAATTGTTTTCAACAAAAACAGATAATTGTAAATTGCATGTATGACAAAGCTTTCAGTTAATATCAATAAAATAGCGACACTTCGAAATTCCCGGGGCGGAAACAATCCCGACTTGATAAAGGCAGCTGTTGATATTCAGAATTTTGGAGCGGATGGAATTACAGTCCATCCGCGGCCTGATGAACGACACATACGATATGCGGACGTTTACGAACTCAAAAAAATTATTACAACGGAATTCAATATTGAAGGCAATTGCAGGGAAGACAAATTTGTTGATTTGGTATTGGAAAATAAACCCGACCAGGTGACACTGGTCCCGGATGACCTTGGCCAGTTAACTTCTGATCACGGCTGGGATACTATTAAGAACCAGGACTATTTAATTGAGATGATCGACGTTTTTAAAAAGGCAAAAATTCGCGTATCCATTTTTGTTGATCCAGTGATTGAAATGATAGAAGGCGCAAAAAAAACCGGTACCGACAGGATAGAATTATATACCGAAAGTTATGCCAGTGAATTTCAAAAGAAGAATAAAGAAGAAGCGATTGCACCGTACGTAACAGCTGCAAAAAAAGCAGTCGAACTTGGCCTCGGAATTAATGCCGGTCACGATCTTAACCTGAACAATTTAAAATATTTTGCCCAACATATTCCCGGCCTCCTGGAAGTTTCAATTGGCCATGCGCTAATTTCTGATGCGTTGTATTTAGGACTGGAAAATGCAGTTCAATTGTACAAAAGACAGCTCGCGAATTAGTTGAATAATTGATCCAGTTTTTGATTCAACGCTTCCCCGCGAAGATTTTTTGCAATAATGATTCCGTTAGGGTCAATTAAAATATTTTGAGGAATGCTTGTAATTTTAAATTTCTCAGCCACTTCATTATTCCAGCCTTTCAAATCGCTTATGTGCGTCCACGTGAGGCCATCCATGTTGATAGCATTTATCCACGCGGCTTTGGCCTGATCCAGCGAAACGCCGAGGATGGTGAAATTTTTCTGGTGATATTTATTGTAAGCCGCTACCACATTTGGATTTTCCATGCGGCAAGGGCGACACCAGCTTGCCCAAAAATCTATCAGTACATACTTGCCACGAAAAGATGAAATTTTCACTTTGTTACCCGCTGTGTCTGTTTCAGAAAAATCTGCGATTTGCGATCCTATTGGGTTTATTTTTGCTATTGCCAATTGCTGGTCTACATATTTTGCAAGATTGGTTTCCTTCACCTCTTTAGACATAATTTTATACAAATTATCAGCTGCGGACACATTATCTGAAGTTTGCATGATGCGGATAATCGCAATCGGGTCAACATAAGAAGTAGGGTATTTTTTTACAAAATCTTCGCTGATCTTTTGCACCGCTTTGACTGAATCCGGATCTTTTTCTGAGCCGGGAACAAACATGGGTTTCATAAGGTTTTATGGCCTTTGAGTATTCCTGGTATTCAGCTTCTGTTTTAGAACCCGTAATGGAAAGATTGTCCAAATCGCTTTTATCACCTTTGATAACAATTTTGCTGTTGTCGATGAACAAAGGAATAGCGGGTGGTTGATCTGCGAAGATCAAAATAATAAATGAGGGTTCAGCAAGTTGGCCTTTTATGGTAAATTTGCCTTTCTCAATTGTAGCCTGCTTTTCAGGGGTTTGAGTTTGTTGATTTAAAAAAGAAACGGAAGTTCCATCTGCGTAACCCGTCACATTTCCTGAGATTTCAAATCCTTTGGAGGTTGATTGTGAAAAGGCAAAAAAGGGAACAATTATAAAAAATAAGAAAAGAGATTTCATTAATTAGAATATTATATTAACAGCAAATTTAATTTTTTTACTCAACAAATGAAAGCGCTTTATTAATCCTGGTCATGTAAAATTGAGTTAAGAAATTTTTCGGTCACATTTCCAATATTTTCGGCATTTTCAATGGCTCTGATATAAGCAGTTCCAATGATAGCGCCGGAGGCATATTGACAGGCAGCTTTAAAAGTTTTATGATCCCTGATACCAAAGCCGATAAGAACTTTATTTTTTAAATGCATCTTTTCTAATCTTTCAAAATAACTCTCCTGTGCATTTATATCAGTGTTTTTCCCGGTTATAGAAGAAGAAGAAACCGCATAAATAAATCCATTGGAAAGAGAATCAATTTTCCTGATGCGTTCTTCAGAAGTTTCCGGCGTTATGAGAAAAATCAAAGGCAGGCCATTTTCGTCGAATATTTTTTTGTATTCTGTTTCATATTCTGTAATCGGAAGATCAGGAAGAATAATGCCACTGATGCCGCAATTTTTGGCATCAATACAAAACTTTCTAAATCCATATTGCATCACCGGGTTTAAATACCCCATTAAAATCAAAGGAACACTTTTATCTGCGGAAGTTTGATTAAAAGAGTTTAACTGCTCAAAAAGAATTTTTATGGTCATTCCATTGTGCAATGCTTTCATACTACTGTTTTGGATAACCGGGCCATCGGCCAGAGGATCGCTGTAGGGCATTCCCACTTCGATCATATCTGCTCCATATTTTTCCAATAAATTGAGAATATTTTCGGTATCGTTTAAACGGGGAAAACCCGCGGTAAAATAAATGCTTAAAATATTTTCCTTTTTGGCAGCAAACATTTTTTGAATTGCGTTCATTCGCTAACTAATTTTAGATACAGTAAACCAATAAAAAGCAAAGATTTTTATTTTGGGTTTTTGTCCAGGACTTTCATGTAAGTATCCATATCCTTATCACCTCTTCCGCTTAGATTAATAACAACTACATCTGATTTTTTAAATTCCAATTTATTCAATGCAGCCAATGCATGTGCCGACTCCAACGCCGGAATAATGCCTTCCATTTTAGCCAGTTCAAAGGCGGTTTCTAACGATTCTTCATCGGTGGCGCTCATAAATTTCGCCCTTTTACCTGCAAATAAATTCGCATGCATTGGCCCGATGCCGGGATAATCCAACCCGGCTGAAATACTGTGTGGTTCTACAACCTGGCCATCTTCCGTTTGCATAACATAACTTTTACTCCCATGCAAAACTCCAACAGAACCCAATTGGGTGGTTGCAGCACTCATGCCACTATCAATGCCCAAGCCTGCCGCTTCAACTGCAATTAATTTTACCGATTCATTATTTAAAAAATGGTAAAAAGCTCCGGCTGCATTACTACCACCACCCACACACGCAATTACATAATCAGGTAATTCATTACCCGTCTTTTCTCTTAGCTGGCTTTTGATTTCCTTACTTATTATACTTTGAAAACGGGCTACCATGTCAGGATAAGGATGGGGGCCAACCACGCTTCCTATAAGGTAGTAAGTATCATTCGGATTATTGATCCAATCCCTGATCGCTTCATTGGTAGCATCTTTAAGCGTTTTACTACCACTTGTTGCAGGAACTACTTTTGCTCCGAGCATTTTCATACGAGCTACATTCGGAGCTTGTCTTTCTATATCTTTTTCACCCATGTAAACGATACATTCCAACCCTTTTAAAGCGCAAACTGTTGCAGTAGCAACTCCATGTTGGCCGGCACCTGTTTCAGCAATAATTCTTTTTTTACCGAGCTTCTCCGCAAGTAATATTTGACCGATTGTATTATTGACCTTATGAGCGCCCGTGTGGCACAAATCTTCACGCTTCAGGAAAATGTTTGCACCGTACTTTTCACTTAATCTTTTTGCCGGATACAACGGAGTTGGTCTACCGACATAATCTTTGAGAAGAGAAGTGAATTCATCCTGGAAACTTTTTTCGCGGATAATATTCAAATAGTTTTGTTGTAAATTTTTTACATTACTGTACAACATTTCCGGGACATAAGCTCCTCCAAATTCGCCATAATAGCCATTTTCATTTACATGCCATTCTCCCCTTGCAGATATCACTTTTTTGTTTTCAGCTGATTCCATCTTTAAAATTTTTAAAATTATTTAATGCAATTCGCTTATAAACTCCTTTACCAGTTGCATGTCTTTTATTCCGGGCGAATTTTCAAAACGGCTGTTAACATCCACGCCGTAGAAAAATGGATGGCTAAATTTTTTAAGGGCCTGCGCATCCGTTCTCTCAATGCCACCACTAAGAAAAAAGGGTTTGTTAATCATAGAATTTTCCAGGAGATTCCAGTTAAATTTCTGACCGGTTCCGCCATATAACCCTGCGGATCCTTTATCAAATAAATAGTAATCGCAAACTTCATCATACTCATTAATCAGCCAATCAATATTTGTATCATAATCCGCTACCCTAAAAGCTTTGATTACTTTTATATGATCGCTTATTCTATTGCAAAATGTAGCCGTTTCGTCACCATGAAGCTGAACCATATCAAGCCCAAATTCGTCAACCCTTTGCATTATTTCTTCTTCATTAGCATTTACAAAAACACCCACTTTCGTTAGTGATAATTTAAGTTCTTTAACCTCATTTCCTTTAAGATTTTTTAAGGCATAACGAGGTGACTGCTCATAAAATATAATTCCGGCAAAATCAATCTTCAAATAATCCAGTTCTTTTAATTGCTCCAGATCTGTATTACCACAAACTTTTATTTTCATTTCAATTCCTGTTTTAGTTCTTCCACAAATTTTCCGAAAGCAATTCCCGGATCATTTTCTTTCATAAATTTTTCTCCGATCAAAAAGCCTCTAAATCCATTTTGTTTTAAGTGATGAATTGTTGTTACATCATCAATTCCGCTTTCAGAAATTTTAATTTCGTGCGAAGGTATTTTTTTTGCCAATTCTATGGAATGATTGATATCAACTTTAAATGTTTTCAAATCGCGGTTATTGATTCCTACTACATCCACACTTTCGCAAATATGTTCCAGTTCCTGTTCATTGTGAATTTCCAATAATACATTTAGGCCAAGTTTTTTTGCCGCAGCAGATAATTTTTTCACCTCTTCGATTGTAAGACAAGCGGCGATGAGTAAAATAATGTCAGCTCCAAAAGCTTTTGACTCAACAAGCTGGTATTCATCGATGATAAAATCCTTTCGTAGCAAAGGAATTTGCAAGATGTTCGCCGCTTCATTTAAATCGTCCAATGTTCCTCCAAAAAACCTGTATCAGTAAGAACAGATACAGCGCTGGCGCCATATTTCTCATAATCCTTTACTACGTCAGCAGTAAACGAACAATTATTGATAATTCCTTTTGAGGGTGATTGTTTTTTAAATTCAGCGATAATCCCCGTCTTATCAGGACGCAATAAAAATTCCCTGAATGAAAGCGTTGGCTTTGAAAAAAAGGAAGTTTTTCCAACACAGAAATACTTCTCTCGACTTTTCTTTCAGCTACTTCAATTTTCTTTTTAGCAACAATAGTTTCAAGAATATTCATCATTGCAGGCTCATTAATTTTTCAAAATTTTGATATGCTTTTCCACTTTCAAGACTGTCGACACTCATGGCATAACATTCGTCATAAGTAGAATATTTGCCGGTAGCATACAATGCCATTGCAGCATTCGCCATTACCACTGCATTCTGCGCCCAGCTTCCTTCTCCTTTGATAATCTTTAAAAATATTTTGGCAGCTTCTTCTGTTGAATTGCCACCATAAATATCTTCAGGGTTTACCGTTCTTTTTCCCAAATATTGAGCAGTCATAATTTTTTCTCCCTGGTTGGTAATTACTTTTGTATCGCCTGTAAGCGAAATTTCATCATAGCCTTCAAGACTGTGAATGATCATAAACTTAGCATCTGATTGTTGCAACAGATAAGAGTAAATTCTTGCCATTTCAAGATTATAAACACCAATCATTTGCACGCCGGGAGATGCCGGATTTACCATTGGTCCAAGCATATTAAAAAAAGTACGAACTCCCAGATTTTTTCTAATCGGCGCCTACTACTTTTAATGCCGGATGAAATAGTGGCGCATGCATAAAACAAATATTTACTTCTTCAATTTCCTTAAGTAATTTTTTATTATCATTTGAAAAACGATAACCCAGATTTTCCATCACATTACTGGAACCACTGATAGAAGTAGCGCCATAATTTCCATGCTTAGCTACTTTTTGCCCTGCACCTGCAACAATAAAACAACTAAGCGTAGAAATATTAAAAGTATTTTTTCCATCACCGCCGGTACCTACAATATCCACCACATTGTAGCCATTCAAATCAACAGGAACACAAAGTTCCATCAACGCATCACGAAAACCCATTAATTCAGGAATGGTAATACTTCGCATGAGAAATACCGTTGTAAAAGAAGCAATTTCCGCATCTGAATAAATTCCTTTTGAAATATTCAATAAAACTTCTTTTGCTTTTTCTCGTGAAAGCGTTTTATGTTCAAATAAAAATTGTAATATCTTTTTCATAATTAATGAGAGATTAAAAATCTTTATTATAAGTTCATTTACTGTTATTAGACCTACAAAAATCGCAATTCATACCAGCCAATTCTCATCATTTTTTCACCCATAGGAGTTAGAACACTTTCAGGATGAAACTGAACTCCCTGCACATCAAAAGTTTTGTGGCGCAATGCCATAATATATCCGTTTTCATCTTCGGCGGTTATTTCAAGATCTGCAGGAAAATTTTCTTTCTCTACAATCCATGAATGATATCTGCCCACTTCAATTCATCCGGCAAGATTTAAAAATATCATTTTCAGATTTATTCCGGTTCTACTTTCACTTTTATTTTCGTTGCCACTCCATGATAAACCTCTTTAAGATTAACCAATTTCCCCCCAAACACTTCCCCAATTGCCTGCTGCCCGAGACATACACCCAGTATGGATTTTGAAGAAGCATATTCTTTAATCAAAGGCAATAACAAACCCGATTCTGATGGAAGCCCCGGTCCCGGGGATAAAATAATTTTATCATAATCATTTATCTTTTCAAGAGCAATTTTATCATTCCGGTAAACATCTACTTTTCCATGAATGATTTTTTCAACAACATGTACAAGGTTGTAGGTAAAAGAATCGTAATTATCAAAAATCAAAATTTTCATCTTCTAAATATTTTCTGCGGATTTTATCGCCGCCGTTAATGCATTTAATTTATTATTTACTTCCTGCAACTCACTCTCAGGGTTAGACGCAGCTACAATTCCGGCTCCGGCCTGGTAATTAAGGTGATTATCTTTACTTAAAAAAGTGCGGATCATGATTGCATGATTAATATCTCCATTAAAGCCTACAAACCCGATACAACCGCCATAATATCCCCTTGGATCTGTTTTCATATTCATCAATCAGTTGCATCGCTTTGTACTTTGGAGCGCCGCTCAATGTTCCGGCAGGAAAAGTAATTGCCAAAAGATCAAAAGGATTGGTATTCTTTTCAACCTTCCCTTTTACTTCGCTCACCAAATGAATTACATGAGAAAAATATTGCACTTCACAAAAATGCTCACTTTTACATCACTACATAAACGGCTAAGATCATTGCGTGCAAGATCCACCAGCATCACATGTTCGGCATTTTCTTTTTTATCTTTTAATAATTTTTCAGCCAATTGTTCATCGGTTGCATCGTTGCCCGTTCTTCTGAAAGTGCCTGCAATCGGATGAACGATCGCTGTATTATTTTTTACAATCAATTGGCTTTCAGGACTGCTGCCAAACAAGCGGTAATCGCCATAATCAAAATAAAAAAGATAAGGACTTGGATTAATATTTCTCAATGCGCGATATACATTAAATTCATCGCCGGAAAATCGTTGCTGAAATTTTCTGCTCAACACCACCTGGAAAACATCGCCCCGTTCGCAACTTGCAATTCCTTTTTTTACCATCTCTACATATTCATCATCAGTCAAGAGGCGACGTTTCCTTATCCAATGCAGCAAAAGGAAATGCAGGAACATCTTTGCTTTTTATAATACTTTCGATTAAATCACCTTCACTTTCAATTCCTTTAATGTGATTTTCACAAATAAATAATTCATTTTTAAAATGATTGATCGCGATAACATATTGGTACAAACGATAGCGCACTAATGGAATTTGACGGAGGTGCAAGAAGAATTAAATTTTATGGTTTCAAAAAACTGAACCGCATCAAAAGTGGTATATCCAAACAATCCCTGCGCCATGCTTACCGGCATTTCTGCAGGTTCTGCAATATTAAAATGCTGCATAAAATTCCAAATTTCATCAGTTACTTTTATTGAAGCATCTAATTGGAATTATGTTTTGGCTCCTGTAGCGGAAACTTATATTCAATTTTGTAAATTTCTAATTTCAATTCCGGCAATGGCATTAATCCCGATAAATGAATAACTGTTTTCGCCAGCATGAAAATCGGCGCTTTCCAGCAAAATGGTATCACGAAAACGATCGCGAAGCCGCAAATAAATTCCGACAGGCGTATAAACATCTGCCAGTAATTTTTTGGAAGTAGTGGATAGTTCAATTTTTTTCATAACTAATAAAAAAACCCCGGCTTTTATGCCGGGGCGTAGTATTTATTCATTTCACAAAATAATAGCAATTCGGCACAATCATTAGATTGTGTGCCACCAGCTATTGTATGTGTTGTTTAATTTCATTTGACTGAAGACAAAGATGTAATGAAATTTTTTAATCAACAAATTTTTTTTTAAAATTAAAAGAAATCATAAAACAGGTGTTTATGCAACTATCTCGTCTTAAATTTGATCTGATTAGAAATTGAAGAATTTGAAAACAGTTTTATTTTTCATACTGGTTACATTTTCTACCTTTGCAAAAGCGACAAAAGATCGACAGTATTTATGTTCATCTTTATACCGATAGCCTGAAAAAGGGAACTTATAATTACATAAATATTGACGGAAAACTTAGTGATGGCCGATATCTTCCTTTAGATACGACTGATCTTGTTTTTACTTCCAGCGATGGAAAATTTTATGGAAATTCTCTTTACCTTCCAGAGATTTTAGTAAAGAGAAAGTGAATATAAAAGCAGTTCTTAAATCAAATCCTGCTATTTATAAACAATTTGATATTTATATAAAGAAGATACCCGATCCAAAGAAACTAAAAACTATGGATGAAATTTTAAATGAACCGACATCTTCTTCAAAAAGAAAAAGAAGAAATTAACCCCCTTGATTACACACCTAATAATGCGCTGAAGTTTGCAAAAACAACAGCGCATTTATTTTTAAGAAAGGTTTTTATTCAAATTTTTTCGCGTCTTCCATAAACTTGGCGAGGCCAATATCGGTTAACGGATGTTTGGTTAACCCAAGAATTGAATCCAGAGGACAAGTACAAACATTGGCTCCAGCTTCAGCGCATTTAATTATGTGCAAAGAATTGCGGATTGAAGCGGCAAGAATTTCAGTTTTAATTCCCTGGATGGCGTAAATATTAGCAATCTGGCTGATAAGTTCTATACCATCCCAGCCACTGTCATCGATGCGGCCGATAAAGGGGGAAACATAAGACGCTCCGGCTTTGGCAGCGATCAGTGCCTGGCCGGCACTAAAAATTAATGTACAATTGGTGCGGATCCCATTATCAGTAAACCATTTAATTGCTTTCACTCCTTCAGGAATCATCGGCACTTTTACTACGATATTTTTATGAATAGCTGCAAGCTTTTTCCCCTGCTCCACAATATTTTTAAAATCAACGGCAGTTACTTCTGCGCTCACATCTCCATTTTCAACAATCTCACAAATGGTTTTATAATGATTGTAAACTGCTTCCTCGCCTTTAATTCCTTCTTTTGCCATCAAAGTAGGATTGGTAGTTACACCATCAAGAATTCCCAAGATCATTTGCTTCTTTTATCTGATCCAGGTTGGCTGTGTCAATGAAATACTTCATAAAAAGTTATGTTTTATAAATTCAAAATATCCGGCAAATATATTATTTATGGTTTAGAAGTGTTTGGAGAAGTTTGCGGGAGGAGTCTAGAGGTTTAATTTGTTTAGAGCGATTGGTTAAAATAAAAAACGGCAAGTTACTTACATCGCACCGCTCAACCACATACCCTTGCTATCTTCCGATCCTGGGGGAGTTCTGCAGGAGCTGGTCGTATAAGACTTGCCGGCTGCAAATATAAGGAGAGAAAAATAAACCTGGAACAGTAAACCAACAAATAAAAAAGATTTCTGTTTTCCGTAGAAACAGGTCAATATTTTAAAGCCCGGTAGCTTGAATAATTTTGGTTGATTCTCAGGTATACTTCGTTTGTTGTGTAATTGACCTGCAAAGCATAATTTACCTGAACCGCCACCGATAAAATAATAACCATTCTGTTTTTTTACTGAACCTGCATATTGTATAAAATTGGGAACCTGGTAAGAGCTGAAACTTGTTACAGTTTTCGCATTTTCATCCAATTGAAACTCATCAATACGGCTGTAAGGACGCAAGGTTGCCTCGCCGTTATCCACTAAGATAAGCGTTTGACCATCATCTGTAAAACGCGCATAATGTTGCCTCAAAAATTGTTCATCGGTGGTAAGTGGAAAATCGCTATGCTTTCCTCCAAGCCGCCACATGATTGCCCCTGTAGTGCGGTTAATTTTTATGATCTCATTCAGGTTGCGAAATGAACAAATAATGTTATTATCATTAGGATCGATACAAAGAGAATTCATGTGCATATAATCGATTGTATTTACTGAATCACTGAAGTTATTATTCTCAACACTTTCACCATAAAATTCAGGATAATCAGTTCCATCCCAATTAAAAATTACCTGACCATTATTTACCTCCTGAATTCTACAAGCAACAACTCTTGCCTTTGAGGATGGATGTAAACTATCGGGAATATTGGTCGGCGTTTCAAGATGGGCGCTTATTGCCATATAATGATTGGGTGCCAACAAAATAAAATCATGAACATCCAACCTGTTGTCAGCTGTGTCATCTACATTACCAGGAGAAAGATATTTTGCGCGGCTAATTTCATTTAGGTTAGAATCGCAAATGATATCATATCCTTCTTCGGTTCCCTGGCCACCTATCGCATAATCCCCTTCCGCCAAAAGATAAGTGTAATAAGGTAGTCCGTTGAAGGTCCATTTTTGAAAATCATCGGCCCTGGCTCCCACTTCTTTTTCTTTTTTCACATATCCGTCTTTATTCAATACCAATAAAAATCCGTCGGTGCTGTTCTTGGTATTCATGCACAATAAAATGTCACCCGAATCAACACCGCCGCTTCCAGAAACAGTATATAAATTGGTGTCAATATGAGGAACAGAACTTGAGTCCACCGGAGTGATTGGTGCGATATAGTTTTTGTTGCAGCCTATATTCGCGAAGAGGGCCAAAACCATAACAAGTATGGCCGGTACTAATTTCCCAGGGTTCATGATGAAAAGATTAGTGGAATTATCAGAATATTTTTTGATTGTGTTTTTAGACGTCTAAAAATCAATTATCCTTCGCAAATAAACTGCCAAATATTTGCCAAATTCTATTATATCGTAAAATATTTTCTTACCTCGTTTATTTCACATTAATTGTAACGGTAGTAGCCAATTTACTTCCATAAGAGCGATGTGCACCATCGGCAAACTGCAATGTGAGTTTATGCTTTCCAGGAGCAAGAGTAAGACTGGTTTCCTGTTGTGCATTTCCAAAGTGAAGATGAGTACTGTCTTTTGGAACAACAACACCCGTAGGTATGGAATCTTCAGAGTCGATCAAAATATGAAAGTGTCCTGAGTTTGGCTTTACTGTTCCTGCCGAATCAACAGAAATTCCTGTTGCCTCCATCTCTACTTTGACAGGGGAAGATACAGTTTCACCGTCTTTTATATTTTTAAAAGATACAGTAGCACCTGCCGGAGCTTCAGGAACTGTTGTCTCACTCATTGCCATTGAAGAATTAGAAGTGTCAGTTGACATGGCTGTCGAATCACTACCGGAAGTAGTCCCGCTGTTATTACCTGAGTTGCATGAAATTAATCCCATAAGTAAGATTGCAGGAATAGCGATAATTTTTTTCATTATATTTAAATTATAAAGGTTACACAATCCCGTAAATATCAGTGAATTTAATTAGTTCCCTGTCATAATTAGATAAAATCTTATAAAAAATTCCAATAACAAGGATCAAAATTAAACATAGGTCGCTAAAAACTTAACCCAGGCAGATCAGCTCTTGAATCGAAAGTTGAAATACCGATTAATTCATCAGCTCTGCCTATAAATGATTTGTAGTAAACAAATATGGTATACATATTTTCGGTTTCAAAATTATCCCCATCCAGTTCCGTCCGAATTGAAGGATTATTTTTATCAACAGCAACGTAAGTGTAATCATAGTAGCCCTGTTTCAATAAAAGATGAGTTTGATAAAGCCCTTTGGCCGGATCAAAAGTAAGTTTAAGGCTATCAATATAATTGTAATTAGTTAGCTGACCGAAAAGATATATATCCTTATCCGGATATGGCTGATTATCAGGTGGAGTAAAAGAAAAATAAACAGTACCATAATCTCCTTCATAAAATGGATTAACGCCCCGGATCGCCTCAATAGACGACATGCCATTTAAGTCTTTATAATATACATATCGCTGTGCTGACAACGGAAAATCAGGCCTTAAAAATATATCAGTGGAATTGGCTTTATAATCTGCTGTAAGTACCCTGTCGCTTTGTAAGTGAAAATCTCTTATATCCAACCAACGCCATTCCTTTCCGCCGGGAAAAACACCAGTATTTTGTGTATTATATTGCAGCGATGTCCCGCGGATAAAGGCGGGTTTCATATCGGTTATTGCGTTATCCCAGCGATAATTTTGAAGTACCACCACTTTTATTTGTTGCCCCGCATTAAAAGCTTGAAGTCCTTTTACATCAACAGTAAATTCAACTTTTTGATGAGTATTAAAATACTGGGGTGAGTAAGGTTGAATCACTCTTGCTATGATAGAAGCCTTGTTGTCCAGTACCATTATTCTTTTCGTAAAAACGACCTGCGAGGTATCATCATTCAAAAAAACTCTTAAAATATAATTTCCAGACCTGGTGGGATACATATTCCGGTCTGGTAAAACTGCCTGGTAATGCGTGTAACGCACATGCGCCAAAGAAGAAAAACGATAGTTATTTATTCTTTCTGAGGTGAAGCCTTTCAGGTAATCAAATTGCCCCAGGTTTGCAGGCGTCCAGTCGCCGTTGCATAATTCGTAAGTGTAATAATAATATTTTACGTCTGCATCAAGGTCATCAAAATTTAATTCCAACTGATCATTGCCATTTAAATGAATCAAAGGAATCGAGTTAGTTGATTCCCTAACTTATAAAGCCTCACGGTTTTAATATTTGCCACATAAATACTATCCGGGTTAAGTGCTGATAATTTATTGGCTCCCAACAAAATGAGAAAAATAAAAACAACTTTTAGTGATTTCATTTAAATGTTTTAAAAAAAATTAGTTTTACAGAAATCAAATTTAGTTCTTTTGGATGTTTCTTCATTTATAGCCGGGCGCATCGCCTTTAATAAACAAAAAACTTTTTCTCGTTTCATAATCGGGCTTGCAATTACGGCCACAACGATAAGTGTGGCAGTGATGATCGTGGCCTTAAGTTTTGTAAATGGCTTTCAAAATGTGATCAGTAATAAGGTTTTCAGCTTTTGGGGTCACATTCGCGTTCAGCAAAATATTTTAACACAGGCAAACATTGCAGAAGAAACGCCGATTGTAAGAAACGATTCTCTCGAAAATTTTTTAAAGCACATCCCGGAGGTAAAAAATGTTGCGCGATACGCTACCAAGTCAGCGATCATCAGGTTTAAAGAAGACATTGAAAGTGTGTTGATGAAAGGCGTTGACAGCAGTTTTGATTTTGACAGGTTAAATTCATTTTTGCAAAAAGGAAAATGGATTTCATTTACAGACAGTGGTTACAGTAAAGACATTGATATTTCCGCCTACACGGCCAATCAGTTGGAAGCCAATGTTGGCGATAGCGTGATCATTTTATTTATTCAAAGTGATGGCTACACAACGAGCAAGAAAATTAAAGATCGCCGGAATTTTCAAAACCGGCATTGATGAATATGATCATAATTTTTGTATTGGTGATATTAAATTGATCCAACGACTTAATGATTGGGATTCGGATGAAATTGGCGGTTATGAAATATTTTCTGAAAGATTATAAAAAGACAGATGCAGTAAATAATTATTTATACGATTCGAACAAATTGCCGGGAAGATGGTACAGTAAAACTATCCAGGAAATTTATCCAAACATATTCGATTGGCTTAATTTACAGGGAAGAATTAAAACAATCCTTTTGGTTATAATGATGGTAGTTGCAGTTGTAAATTTAATCACTTGCCTGATCATTTTGGTGTTGGAAAGAACTACAATGGTTGGAATATTAAAAGCTATCGGAGCGAAAAATATTACCATACAAAAAATATTTCTTTATAACACCACCATCATTGCTTTTACCGGCGTCATTGCAGGAACCATATTGGGTTTGGGAATTTGCTATTTGCAACAATGGACAGGTTTCATCAAACTGGATGAAGAAGCTTATTTTATGAAAGAAGCCCATGCAGATATTGTGTGGTGGCAGATTGCAGCAGTTGACCTATCCACATTAATCATTTGTTTTTTAATGCTGGTAATTCCTTCTTTATTGATAAAAAAAATACAACCTGTAAAGGCAATAGAATTTCGCTAAGCGAAATTTTGGTAAAATAAAAATTCTACTTTTTTGTTGGTCTACTTTAAAATTAAATTAATATTATTTTCAAAGGAACTAATATCAAGGTAACCTGTACTAAGCGAAGATTCCGGATCACGTGAAGAAGGAATAAGATGTTCTGCAAACCGGATAACTCCCTTTCTATCTACAAACAAAGTTATTGGATAGATAGACGTCATATGATAGCAATATGACATGGCATCGGGAACAATCGTAAAATTGAAAAAATGTTTTTTTAAAAAATTAAGCACCGCTGTCCTTTTATCAAATGTGATGGCAAGAAAAACCACATCCGAATTTTTGTATTTTTCACGAAGGACATTTAATGCGCGCATTTCAGAGATACAAGGCGCGCAACTGGTAAACCAAAAATTAATGACTACTGGTTTGTCCTTTCAGGCTTTCTGTGCTTACCTTATTTCCGCTCAGATCTTGCAAATCAAAAGCAGGAAGTTGTTGTCCGGCTAATGGTTTATTGTTGTCATCAACCGGTGCCGGATCCATTATGATATCAATACGATAAATAAGACTATCATTTTGTTCTTCTTTTCCTGTTAATCTTGTAACCAATTTATAACGATTATTGTTTTTTGAAAGAAGAAAAGAATCCAGTTGCGACTTGTTCCAGTATGGTCCCCGCGCACTTTTGAAATAGATTTTTTGTGCGCCGCTTTTGTTGTCCTGCGCTTTCGCTTGCTCGAAATAAAAGAACAAAAAAACAGGAGTAGCAAATATTACAAAAGGTTTTTGTTTTCATCTTTTGAATTCATTTGCTCTAAAATAACATTTACTTTCTTATCGAAAACAGAATTAGCAAATATTTGTTCGTTTACTGTTCGGCCAAAAAAATTTGCATATAAGTGACCATCTTTGCAGCTACAATACAAATCATGAGCAAAGTAATTGATAAAAAAATGCCGCGCATTACGTATGGGGAAACAATTGTGACAGTTGGATTTTAGCTGAAAATCAAAAACTTATCTGTAAAGTATGAAAGCATGCCCACGGCGAACAAAAGAACAATTGCATTTTCATAAAAACGCGCAACAATTTTTTATTAAAGGGAACTGCACTTTTTATGTTGATAAAAAAAAGAAATAGTCGGTGAGCAGCAAGGATTGCTCATCAGCAAAAATAAGCGAGCATTTTATCGCGAACGAAACGAATCATACTACTCGAATTTATTAGTGGTTTCTCACCCTAACAATCTACCAACGACAGAATTAATCTTCTTTAAAGGCGTAAAAATAAAAAACAAGCAAATTTGTTCGTTTACTACACCTTATTATAGAAAAAATAATTCAACTGTAATTAAAATTTTATCTTACAATAAAATTAGTTGCAATGAAAAAAGTTTTTTTGGGCGGAACATGCAACGGATCAACATGGCGCGGACGGACTCATAAAAAATTTAAAGATCAATTACTTTCAGCCACAAAGCGATGAGTGGACTCCAGAAATGATGCAGGAAGAAATAAAGCAAAGAGCTGAATGTGATTTTTGTCTTTATGTGATCACTCCAAAAATGACGGGTTTTTATTCAATTGCTGAAGTGGTTGACGACAGCAATAAACGTCCGGAAAAAACAATATTTTCTTTCGTTCATGAAGACGATGGGCAAGCTTTTTCTGAACACCAGTTAAAGTCTTTGAAACAAACAGGAAAGATGATTAAAGAAAATGGTGCGCAATATTTTAAAACTTTAGAAGAAATAGCTGATTACTTAAACAACCATTAAACCATAAATATGTCTGCCTTACTTAGATCGCATCAACAGCCCCGGACCGAAAAAAATTTTATCACTTGACGGCGGTGGCATTCGCGGTGCGCTTACACTAGGATATTTAAAAAAAATTGAAGACATTCTTAAGGCTAAATATCCGGATAAACCCGGATTTTCGGTTATGTGATTATTTCGACCTGATTGGCGGCACTTCCACAGGGGCAATCATTGCCGGATGCCTTGCTATCGGTAAAAGCGTTGATGAGATAAAAGATCTTTACATGGATTTGGGGGGTAAAATTTTTGGAGAGAAAACAAATTGGTGGGACTTCAGTGGCCGATTGAGGGCAGCTTATAATTATCAGCCCATGGAAGAAGGGCTCAAGCATGCTTTTGGAGACATTAAATTAGGAGGAGAAGAAATTAAAACAGGATTATGTATTGTCGCAAAAAGAGCCGACACTAACAGTATCTGGCCATTGATCAATAATCCAAACGGGAAATTTTATGATTCAGAAAATGGCAACAACAAGGACCTCGATCTTTGGAGAGTGGTGAGAGCGAGCACCGCCGCACCTACTTATTTTGCGCCACAAATGATTGAAGTATCTGCCGGACAAACGGCTGCATTTATTGACGGCGGCTTAAGCATGGCCAACAATCCTTCTTTAACTCTATTAATGGTGGCCACTTTGAGCGGCTTTAAATTTCACTGGCCAATGGGTGAAGATAAAATCCTGTTGGTTTCTGTCGGAACAGGCTATGGCGTCTTCAAAAAGAAATACAAAGAAATAGACAAAGCCACTTTGTTGTCCTGGGCTTCCAACATCCCTGAAATGCTGATGCAGGATGCAAGTTGGCAAAACCAGGTCATTTAATGCAATGGATCTCAAAATCTCCCACTGCTGATAGTCTTGATATGGAAATCGGGGATTTGAAAAATGATTTTATGGGAAGTCAATCCTTTGATTTCTTATTTGCGTTACAATTTTTGTATTACCTGCGAAAACCTAAATGCATTAAAAGCAGAAGATAAGGTTTATACTGATGATGATGTAAAAAGTTTAACAGATATGAGTAAAGCTTCTAACCGCGAATTACTTTATCAACTTGGAAGCAAAGCTGCCGCTGAAATTAAGCCGGAACATTTCGCAAAATTTTAGAAAGAAGCAATTATCTTATCGGTGGTGCTGCATCAAATTTGTCTATATTTACATTTTCTATTTGGTTCCTTAGTGTAATGTCCTCCATATCCTCCATAATAAGAGCACACTTTTATAAAATATTTCCCGGGTGTTACATCGTAAAATACATATCGACTGTCTTTAAAGTATTTTGCGCACTTTTATTGCCTTATTGCTTACGATACTAATATCACAACCTATTTCATACACTTTGACTTCCTGATAATTTTAGCATTATAGCGCTATCAGGAATAAGGTAAATTAATAAATTATGCGGCACGTTTACTTAACCCAGAGAATAAATGCAAGTCTAATACAATGCTATTGGCATCTGGAGGAGGCGGTAGTGGCGGCGAAATAGTATCTGTAGGATAACAAAAGGGTGTGTTTTTCGATATTCCGCATATTCGTTGTTCAATCGCTTGTATTCAATGTTCAATGTGTCATAGCTTGTTTCAAGTTCAACCAACTGTCGCACTATCAGTGTGAACACGGCCTCTTAAAGATAGTATTGAACTCGCCGCATCGAGCGAATCAGTGGTGCATTTTTATTGTTCTCAATTTTGCAATTTGAATATCTTGCGAATTCAAGATTATTTGTAGCTGCGATATTTCATTATTAAATCAACAAATTGCATTTTAGAAGAGAATCGATTTGAGAACTGTCTTTCATTGGGTGCTCAGTTCCAGGTAAGCGCTATAGGCGTGATAATTTACTTTTACCTTTCCGATGCGTTTAATAATGAATCACGAACTGATCACTAACGAATCGATCTGGAAGTAGAATTTTATCCTTGCTTTCGATTGATTTTGTTCCGCTCTATTGGCTTCAATTTTATTATATTCGGCCCTCCCGGCGATGGCTAACCAGACAACTGGCCGCTACCTACGCAGATCCCATATTAGCAAACACGTTATTCTTGCTTTTCGCCGCCACAGCTAATTGTTTTTCTGCGCTTGCCTCCCTGTCATCTTTTATTATTGGCGCTAAAACATCATGCGTAACTTCAATGGCTTTCCCGTCGTCGCGTAAAAAATACTTTCTTTTTAAAACATCAATTCCAGGCAGTAATGACCGGTCAATTTCATTTATTGAATATTTGGTGCGATAGCCTTCATCTGTGATCAGATTATCTTCCAAAAATCCATTTACGGGTTTTTGATTCACCTGTTGATCCGGCAGATTTCTCAAAACAGCTGCATTGCTTTCGGCCAACACTTCTTCATAAATGGAGTGCAGTATTTTCTCTTTCGGAAATTTTTCAAGGAAATCAGAAGAAATTTTATCACCTCCTTCACTAATCCTTTCTTTATCAATATAGGTACACACCTGGCTCAGAAGAGAAGGCTCTACTTCCATCAATTCATAACTTTTGTTTTCATCTTCTTCATTCACAAAATAACTAACGATCTTATGCGCTTCGTTCTCATCAATTTTATTTTTCCATGTTTTGGTAATTACGTCATAAGCTTGGTTGCCATTCATGGGCATGAGCCTGAAACGTGATGATTTTAGAGAAGGTATTTTTGCAGTGATGTGTTCAAATTCCGGGAGAAATTCTTCTCTAAATGCGAATACAGTCTTTTACTTTTTGGGTTTTATAACTGTAATCGATTTTTTCTTTGTCATTGAGAAATTTTGCCTTCAGTTTCTCAGGAATTGAGTTTTCGATCATATCGGCGAGTTCTTCCCAAAAAGCTGACAGTTCAGCTGTTCCGAAATGATTACTTTTTTTGGCGAGAGTAAAAATTTCCTCAAACTGATCGAAGATCAATATAGGAGTCACACTTTTCCACAAAGGTTCAGAATGAAAATATTCCCACAATGTTGTTTCACTGCCGGGATAGCTTTCCACCTCAAAACCATATTTATCGATTTCTGATTTTAAAGTCGTTTTTATTTGTGTTACCAGGCTGGCGCTATCGTCTTTAAACTCCAGCCTTATTCTGAAAGGAAGGAAATAATCTTTCCTCAACCTTGGAAAAACGCCGGCATTTAGTAAAGAAGTTTTACCGGTTCCCGATTTACCAAAAACTATTGTAAGGGTGTTGGATTTGATAAGATTGGTAAGCTGCTCAATTTCTTCGTCCCTGCCAAAAAAGATATTTGACTGTGCTTCCGTATAAGATTCCAGTCCAATAAATAGCGAATCAGAAGTTGGTAATTTAGCAGGGGTATTCAATTGCCATAATACAATTAAGTTAAATTGAGCGTTTCTTTTAATTGGTTGATAAATTCAGGCGTCGGATTACCAAGAGGAACTTTTCCGATACTTAATTCTGAAAAGTATTTTGGAACATTCTCATTGTAAGGATTGGTATCGTCAATTACAATGGGCATCAGGTATTTATCCGTTCTGCCATCTATTTTTCTAAAAGTATTTACATTATCTGCGGTAAACCATTCTATCTGTACATATCCATCTTTATGCAGTAAGCTGTTTTCAGAAATCAGAGGAATAAATAAATCGGCAGACTTAATATTTTTAGCAATTTTTATTTTAAAATCATCTCCGGCACCGATCTTATCGATATCGTACCAGCATTCTACATTATTGATTCCGAGAATTGCTTTTTTTAAATTTTCCACCGCTTCCTTATCTTTTACCGTATAACTAAGAAAAACCACTTTATTTTTTACAGTTGCCGGGTTGCGTTGATTCCATTGCCGTGCTAATTCATTAATAAACTCTTCTGTACTCCCCAAGTAGGTAGATACTTTATAATTTTTCAAAAAATCAAATTGCGTATTACGTAGATCAGACGGATCGTTCACGACCACTATTCTGCGTTGCGTACCCCACGACTGTAGCGGCTGATTGGACAAAAGGCGTAAAATAAACCGAACCATCCAGTTGGGAAAAGAGCATCCTAAAAACAAAAGGCTTTTATTTTGCAAAGCGTTAATAAGATTAATGGCTTTGGCATCACCCATTTTTTCCTTGAACCGGCTGGTAAACTCAAGCATATCTTCATCCCTTAAAGCGGGATCTACTGTGTCCAGCAACGATCCGAACACATTGAATACAAACGGCACGTCCAATCTTTCTAAATTACCGCTGTCAGTAAATGGCTCATTTAATCGAAAAATTGATAGAAGTAGGTGTTACATCTCTTTCCTTTGCAAGATTATTTTCCAACACATTATTATAAACTGCTGTGTTTATAAAATAGTTTAAATCGGAAATGCCCAAAAATTCAGTCAGTAATGGAAATTCAAAACTGATGTCTTTCACCATTGATTTTAATTTCCTCATGATGTCCATCCATTCAATTCCTTTTGCGATTACGAGATAGTCAACGGCCCTGGAAAGTGACAGGTCTGGTTGGTCTGTTACCTGGAAAGCACTAAGAATTTGTTGGGATAAATATTGATCAATCGGAATAAGGAGATCGTCTTTTTTAAACTTATACATTTCCTTACCAATGATCGGCGTTAGCTGCTTGTCAGAAATATAATCTAACAATTCATCCCAGTCGCTTTGTTCTGAAAATATCTTATTCATAAATATAAAATGGTGATTATTTATAGTCCGGAAGCAAGCTGGTTTTTCGAGGAATGATTAAAGATAATAAAATTAACTAAATTCATAGAATTATCAGGCTCAATCAAAATCCTTCATTCTTCTGAAAACCGGCGCACCTGCGAAGAGCATTATTTCTTTCATTTTTAAATATTAAATAAAGAATAAATGGACACAACCGATTCAAAAGAGAAACCTCTTCCCGGAAAAGAATATCCGGAACCGGGAGAAGAAAAAGTGGCTCATCAGATTGCAGAACTTTTGCAACTGCAGATGTTGCGGTTTTATGACAATAAAAAGCAGTTGCGGCAAATTCACCCAAAAATGAACGGCTGTGTAAAAGCCGAATTTATTATTGAAAAAAATCTTCCCGAAGAATTAAAAGTCGGTTTATTCAAAAACGAAACTTCTTATCCTTCCTGGATCAGGTTTTCGAATGGAAATCACCAAACCATTGCCCGACTATAAAAAAGACATTCGTGGATTTGCCATTAAGATAATGAATGTTCCGGGAGAAAAAATACAGATCGAAAATGCTGAATGCATCAACCAGGATTTTATCCTGATGAATACAAAAAGTTTTGTGGCAAAAAGGGTGAAAGATTTTTATCACGTGCTGCAAGTGGTTACCATGAAGCCTTTGGAAGGGCCTGCACTAAAGAAGATTCCTTACATTTTCAAGAACGCTTCTATTTTTTTAAATGGAGGAAAAGCAAAAATAAAATGTAATCATCCTTTTGAATTGAATTACTTCAGTACTGTTCCTTATCGTTTTGGCGACGAAACCAAAGCTGTAAAATATGCGGTATTTCCTTCTAATAACAATGACCTTACGTGCAGCGAAGGCAATACTGATCCTGATTTTTTACGTTTAAAAATGCAGGAAACTTTATCTAAAAATGAAATCATTTTTGATTTCTGTGTGCAATTTCAAACCGATGCTGAAAAGATGCCCGTTGAAGATCCTACGAAAGAGTGGGGTTCTCCTTTTCAGAAAGTGGCAACGATCCGTATTCCCACGCAAATTTTTGATACGCCGGAACAAAGGGAGTTTGGAGAAGATCTTTCTTTTAATGTTTGGCATTCACTTCCGGAACATCGGCCAATAGGAAACTTCAACAGGTCGAGAAAAATAATTTATACAGAAATGAGCGACTTTCGCCATCGGCAAAATATGCTTACCCCGACAGAGCCGCAGGCAGGTGACGATTTTTTTAATGATACAAATTTGAATCAACATGCAAAACAACAACCAACAGGTAATACAGCAGATGTACCGTGATTTTTCCCAGGGGAATATTCCGGCAGTAATGGCGGCATTTAGCAAAGATGTTAGTGTGGACAAGAGCCGGCGCGCCTTTCATTCCTTTTTCAGGAACCTTTAACGGCATAGAAGAAGTAATGAAAATGTTTGCTATCCAGGACGAAAACCTGAAAATGAAATCTTTTGTACCCCAAAAATTTTGCACGAACGAAGACACGGTCGTGGTCATTGGCCATGATGAAGCCGAAGTAAAACCCACCGGCAAAAGTTATGCGGCCGATTGGGTGCAGGCATTTACTTTACAGGACGGAAAAATTACCAACGTACAGGTTTTTATGGACACAAAAGTGATCGCTGATGCGTTTGAATTAAATAAAAATTTTCATTTTTTGTTTGTTCACTACTTAAATGGTAGTCAAATACTCAAGTGGCATTTAATGACGGAAAAAAGAAATAAGCACCACCTTTTACGGTTACAAAACTTTTTAATCCGTCAATATATTTATTGTGCGTTTCCGTCGGAATGGTAAATTGTTGAACAATACCTTCAGGCGGATTTTCTTTTACACCTATAAAAGGATCAGGATCTGCGTACAATTGTTTAAACTTTGGATAGTTGGCCCAGGTGTATTGAATAAATTCAAATTGCCGGTTAATATCCGCATTGAAACATCCAAACAAAATTCCAACTTCGTTTGCGGGTGAATGTTGTGTTGCCGAACCAACGAACTTTTCTCCGTAAGAACGCACCCGGCGCATAATGCGATGTTTCCTGGTAAGCTTTAAAGATTCTTGCAGGGCCGGTTTCTTCAAAATTATCCCTGGGGTTGGTGCGGCGTGTGTGTGAGCCAAATGGGCATTTCAATCCAAGTTCGTCAGTTTCTGTATAAACAAAATCATTGTCATTGCTCAATCCACCGGGATCTTTATCCGGAAATTTGACCAGCGGAGCGCCACTTGGCCAACGGCCCATCATTTTTGCTGCAAGTTTTGTGCTCTCCTCAGGGTCAAGGCTTCCATCTTCATTCTTGCTTTTTTCATTTAAAAAATTCCAGAAGCCATCTACATTTTCCTGCAATTGCCGAAGCACAAAATAAGTTCCGTTCCTTCCAAGGTCCTTTTGATCTGATCCGTCCGGATCTTTCGGAAGCATTGACATATTTCCCTGCTCGTGCTTGATCAATGGCGTATCGGGATGAACGTTATATTCATTGCGATATCCAAGCACAAATTCTCCCGGTTTAATATCATCTATTTCTAAACCTTTAACTCCGCTGCCGATAATGCTTGGCTGCGAAATACTATCCCTGAAACCAAAATGTTCTTTATCGTCGGGAAACGTTTCGGCATCGAGAATATGCGCAACCTTTAAGCCGTATTCATCAAATTGTTGATGAAGTTCTGCCGTGTATGATTTTCAAGAATTTCATTCGTTTTTTCGAAAACCATCAAAATCAAATGAACGGGTGCATTTTTGGGTCCGCCCCATTTCCAGTTTTCAGGATCATTGCTGTCATGATCGCCCAAAAGCCTTTGGCGATGAGGAGTTACCATTCCCTCCCGAAATTCTCTCGTAAAAGAATGTACATTATCTGGATGCAATACCCAGCGCCAAAAGCCCCAAACCGGTAAAGCCGATATTTAAATAAGATTCCTGGTTGGCAACAGTAACTGAAGTGATTTTTATTGAAACTCCTTTTAAAAAAGCTTTCGCTTTTCCTGCATCCGAAATCTGCAAAAGAAAATATTTTGAAAAAGGCATCTCCTTGTAATCCCTCACGAGAAAACCCTGTATTTCTGAAAGTTCCAGTTGTTCCATTGATAATTTTTTTTTAGAATCTCTTTAAAAATAATTGTGCTTGTTTCTCAGACAGGTCTTTGCTCAATTCATTTCTGATTAATGTATTATTGACAATATTTTTTATCGAAAGATCGTGGTAGGCACTGTACCAAACTTGTGTAAGAATTTGAGTGCCACGACTCCACGCCAGAAAATGTTCTTCATCATATGCTCCCCCGGTAAACAAAAAATTGGTTTTTGGAAAGTTAACCGTGTTGCTAAAAATGCCGGTCAAACCCCAACCGGATTTATCTATAAAATCACATAGATATTGATTCCAGCTTCCATCAAAATTGCTAAAGAACATCATGTGCTTGTTGTTATCGATCAAGACCCAGCGCGCAAAATGAATGGTCGGTATTCCCATCAGCTTTCCCTTCACAAATAGATTTTTAATCAGAGTTCTTGCAAACAACATCAGCGCATGAACTGTGATCAATCTTACTTTTCCGGGTTTCATTACCAATACTTGTGTGAATTGATTTTGATTGATCAGGTCTTCATCGGCCTCAAGGCGGCGCACCAGGTCGTCATTCAACTGGCTGCGTTTATCATAGCAGTTTTTATCTTTTCGTTCGTAAAAAAAATGAAGTATTAAAATCCAGATAATTATTATTGGTAACAATATCAGCATTATAATACCCATGAGCAATAACCCGGGCCAATTGGTATATTTCGTACGTTCAGATTTTTGAGCCCATTCAAATTCAGGACGCTTAAATACTTCTTCTTTCAGCGCATTTTTTATTTGAACGGCGGGCATCCCCTCCCAGTTATTTTTATTGATACAGTTCCGGATAAATTTTTTCAAGGCATCTTCCTTCTGAATTTGCTTTAAACTTCTGCCAGGCGCTCCGGTATAAAAAGCGGTCGTTTTTACCTTCCACTTCAAAAGATAATTCTTCCGGCTTTCTGTGGTTCTGTCAGCAGCTTCAGGATAACCTTCACAACACTCATATAACTCATCAAAATATTCAGGGAAAACGGTTACAAGGGCCGTGGCATGCTCCTCTTCATCTCCATCAAAGTTGGATGAAAAAACCAGCCGAACCGGTACAGTAAACGCAGTTTTATCTCGAAAAGAGCTTTCCTGCAAAACAAACCAGCGGGCGTAATGCAATGTACCCAGCCGGTTAAAGCGTTCGTTTAGCCCGTGGTTGAGGCCTACCTTAAATTTTTCAAGAATTCCATTCAATGTATCAAACCGGTCTCCCCTTACAGGAGTAAGTAATGTGAGTGGATTTTGATTGACCATTTTTTAAAAGTATTTAAGAAAAATATGCAGCTTTCAGGTATGAGATTGAATCAATAGTTTCTTAAAAGTAAATATTTTAAAAATATGAATAAGAATATTTTAAGATTCTTTTCAAAAGTTTATTTACTTTCATAGGAAATGATGTCCCTGGCAACCCGGCTGCATACCTTTGAACACACCGTTCAGTAAATGATACAGTAACTTTAATAACCATCAATAAGAGGTAAATGATAAAGAACATAGATCATGCGAATGTTATTCATTATGGTTTTGATTCAATAATTATTAAATCCGGAAAGAACGGGTTGAGTAAACCTTCGTGCCTCAAGGTATTAAAGGAAGAATTTGCTTCTAAAGAAATATTGACGCAGCTTGACAACGAATTTAATTTGTGTTCGCAAACCGCCAACAGCAATGTCAGGAAAGCGCTTAAACGCGAAAAAGTCGAAGGACATGAAGCGCTTGTATTGGAATATATTGAAGGGAGAGATCTAAATCAACTTCTGACAAAAGAAAAACTAACGCTCGTTCAACAGCTTCACCTGGCTACAGATATCGCTTCTGCCCTCGCCGGTTTACATAAAGAAAATATTTTTCACCGGCGCATTCATCCTTCAAACATCCTTTTAGAAGAATCCACGAATAAAATTTATTTGATCGATTTCGGATTGGCGACGGAAGGCAATGTTTTTGAAGAAGGAATTACCACCTTCGGTGAAAAAGAGATTGAAGCGCTTAAATACATTGCGCCGGAACAAACCGGCAGGATTAACCATGCAGTTGACCAACGCGCCGATCTTTATTCACTGGGGTTAATACTATATCGTCTTTTTACAGGTCAACTGCCATTCGATAGTGAGGCACGGCTGGAACTGATGTATGCCAATATCGCTAAAACTCCTTTGAAGCCAGTTCAATTAAATCCGGAATTACCTCAGCTTCTCTCTGATATTACAATGAAATTGTTGGCAAAAAACGCTGAAGATCGTTATCAATCTGCCTTTGGAGCAAAAGCGGACCTTGAAAAATGTTTGAAGCAACTTAATGAAAACGGGGAAATTGACAATCTGAGTCAGGCAGGTTTTAAAATAGCGCAATTTGATTTTTCCGGAAGATTAAATTTCCCCAACAAATTATATGGAAGGGAAAAAGAAATAAAAGAACTGAACGCTCTCTATGACGACGTGCGCCGGAGGCGAAAAAAAGATTTTGGTTATTTCCGGAAATTCCGGCAGCGGCAAATCTTCTTTGGTGGAAGAACTTAAGAAATTCGGTAGTTCACAAAAAAGGAATTTTCCTAAAAGGAAAATTTGACCAGATAAGTTCAGACACACCTTACACAACACTGGTGCAAACATTCAATGAACTGATACAACTAATCCTTGCAGGGGATAAAGTTTTCAAGGCAAAATGGACTAAAAAAATTACAGAAGCGATCGGGAATTCAGGAAAAATTCTTACACAGTTTATGCCCGGCATCGAAAAACTGATTGGGAAGCAGGCTGAATCTCCTGAATTGAAAGGCCTTGAAGCCCAGAACCGTTTTAATTACGAATTTACCAGGTTCTTTAAAAGCATTGCAGATAAAGATTCGCCTTTGGTACTTTTCGTTGACGATCTTCAATGGGCTGATCCCTCATCTCTGAATTTATTTAAAACTATTACAGAAAACAGGGACATTGAATATGCCATGTTGATCGGTTCATACCGTAAAAATGAAGTAGACGAGGATCATCCGCTAAGTAAAAAAATGGGTGAATTAAAAGAAGACGGCGTTCCGTTTGAAGAACTGAATTTAAAAGATCTTTCCTATCAAAATGTTCATTCACTGTTAAATGATACCCTACTCACCAGGCAGGAAAATATTTCTTTGCTGTCGCAAATTGTTTTCAGCAAAACAAAGGGCAATCCTTTTTATGTAAGGCAATTTCTAAAATCAATTTATGATGAAGGCTTACTGCATTTTGATTTTGATTCTCTTGCAATGGCAATTTAATTCGGATTTGATTTTACAAATGAACGTGTCAGGAAACGTAGTGGAACTAATGACTTCGTTTATTTTAAAACTTCCGCCTGACACGCTTGACGTAATCAAAACCGCATCAACAATCGGTAATAATTTTACAAAAAGAAATCTTTCTGTCATAAAGCAGATAAGTGAAAGGACTGTCGAAAATTTATTAAGCCTTTCAGTTACCGAAGGGTTGATTATTGTTTATGAAGATGCATACAAATTTGCGCACGACCGAATTCAACAGGCTATTTATTCACTCATTCCTGAAGATGAAAAACAAGCAATGCATCTTCTGAATGGCCAAAGTCTAACTGCAAACTACAACGAAAGTGAACTGGATGACAGACTATTTGACCTCGTAAAGCAATGGAATCTTGGCGCTGAAAAGATCGAAAATAAAAAGGAAAAGAACAATCTTGCAAGCCTTAATTTAAGAGCAGGCAATAAAGCCATTATCTCTACCGCATTTCCGCAGGCTTTATTTTATTTTGAAAAAGGTTATGAAATATTAGACGAAAAGGATTGGGATAGATCAATACGATTTTATTTTACAACTTACTTCCAATGCCGCAGAAGCCGCCTATCTGTCAGGTGATGAAAACGTGTAGAAAAGCACGTTGGTAATATTTTGAAGCACAGCAAATCACTAATTGATTCTGTAAAGGCTTACGAGATAGAAATTAAAAAACTAATTGCACAAAACAAACCCTATGAAGCAGTAAAACTCGGATTGGAAATTCTGAAAAAAATCGGAATTAGCCTTCCTCTAAAGCCGGGAAAATTCGCAGTAATGAAAGACCTGGTGAAAATTAAATTTTTACTGCGAAAGAAAACAATGGATTATTACAACAACCTGCCGGAAATGAAAGACCCGGAAAAAAATGCGGCAATGCGTATTTTATCCGATATTTCTTCCGCCTCTTTTTTCGCAGTGCCCGAATCTTGTTCCACTGCTTGGCTTTTAAAATGATCCGGCTTACCATAAGCTACGGCTTATCAAGGAAATCTCCCTTTAGTTTTGTCGCATACGGATATATTTTAAGTGTTTTCTTAAATGAAATAGATAAAGGAATCAACTTTGGCGACATAGCTTTACATCTTGCAAAAAAAATACATGCCGAAGAACTTGATCGCTTCCATCGTAGCTAACCAAAAATTTATTTCTTGTCCATCGAAGAGTGCCGATTACAGAAACAATTCATGATCTTGAAAAAGCATTTACAAGCGGACTGGAATCCGGCGACAACGAATATGCATCTTATGCCGCGCACAACATCGTGTACCAGTTTTATATCATGGGTTATCCTCTGGCGGAACTTGCGAAGAAGGCAGAAATCGCTGGAATTGAAAATTGAAAAATTTCAGCAAGACCTTACGCTTAAAAGATTACGGTTGTTTCACCAATCTATTTTAAACCTGATAGAAGAAACTAAAAATCCCGATGTTACTTTCAGGAGAAATTTTTGATGAATCAGAAATGGATATTGCTGATGTAACGAAAAGCAATGAAATCTATTTCCAGAATTTGTACCTTCAAAAGTTACATCTCGCTTTAATATTTAACCTTAGAATCCAATGCGCGGAAATATGTTGCGGTTGCAGAAAAATACCAGGAAAGTGTAAAGGGAACTACATTATATCCGTTATTTTATTTTTACCGTTCTCTTCTTATCACAGACATTCCGCCGAATTCGCCGCTAAAAAAACAGTTCTAAGCAGGTAAAAAAAGATATTAAGGAAATACGAAAATATGAAAAATATTGCCCGGCAGATTATACAGCACAAAATATTATTGCTGGAGGCAGAATACAAATACTTGAAGGCGACAATGAAGAAGCAAAAATTTTATATGATAAAGCCCTGAAAGCGGCTACGCAAATTAACATCACCGGCGATCTTGCTTATACTTGGGAAAGAGCAGGCCGTTTTTTTATGAATACCAAGCAAGATTTGCTGGCCAATTTTTACCTGCAAAATGCTTACCGCATTTATAAACGCTGGGGTGCGACGGCAAAATTGAAACAAATGGAAAGCCACTACGTTCAACTGAGAAGCGGTGGCGGCGCCGAATGGCAAAATCAATTGCTGGATGAACGTCGAGCGCGGCAAACGGCAAACATAGATCTCGAAACAGTTTTAAAAGCTTCGGCCGCACTATCGGGAGAAATAATTTTGCCCAGGCTTTTAAAAAAAATGATGCAGATCATTATTGAAAATGCGGGGGCGCAAAATGGTTTCCTGGTAATGGAAAAGGAAGGTGAAAAATTAATTGAGGCAGAAATAAAAGCGGATAACGAAGAAATAAAAATATTACAATCCATTCCTGTATCAGGTAGCGATTATTGGCTGAAGCAGTTGTCAGCTATGTTTATCTGACGCAGGAAACTGTTATTTTAGATGATGCGAGCAAGAGCGAACTTTTTGGAAACGATGATTTTATCCGCGACAATCAATGCAAATCTATCCTGTGTATTCCGCTTATGAATATGGGCAAAATACAGGCGGTAATTTACCTGGCAAATGATCTCATGTCGGGCGCTTTCACGGCCAAAGGGGTTGCCGTTCTTAAAATTATTGGCGGGACAGATGGCGGTATCTATTGAAAATGCTTTGTTCTACAACGAACTCGAAAATAAAGTAATGGAGAGAACGAATGAATTACAGCTCGAAAAGAAAAAGTCAGATGATCTGTTATTAAACATTTTGCCTGAAGACGTAGCAAATGAGTTAAAACAAACAGGGCGAACGAAGCCGCGCAGCTACGAAATAGCTACCGTGATGTTTACCGATTTTGAAAATTTTACCAGCAAAAGTGAAACGCTTACTCCAGAAGAATTGGTAAATCTCATCGACACATGTTTCACAAAATTTGACGAAATTATTTCCCGGCACAAAATGGAAAAGATTAAAACCATTGGAGATTCTTACTTATGCGTGAGTGGCGTTCCGGATCCAAAATCTCACAGTGCTACAAATGCCGTTGAAGCTGCAATAGAAATTTTAAATGCCATTAAGGCCTTTCGCACAGGCCCCGATGGAGACAATTATTTTGATATCCGCATTGGCATTCACACCGGGCCGCTCGTAGCAGGCGTTGTGGGAGATAAAAAATTTGCATTCGATATTTGGGGCGATACCGTTAATACTGCGTCAAGAATGGAACAAAACAGTGAAGCTAATAAAATAAATATTTCCCGCACGACCTACGAATTGGTCAAAGAAAAATATCAATGTATTTACCGGGGAAAAAAGACGGCAAAAAACAAAGGAAAAATTGAAATGTATTTTGTGGAAAATAGCCTCAACTCCAATAAAGAAAAGAAAACTGCACCTGATAAAGTATTGGATCTATCCGGCCAAAATGCAAAACAGGATTCCTAATTATTTCTTTGTTCACTGTATTCAATTTTAAACCCATGCGCTTGGTTTAAAAAATCACAATGCTTAAATTTATTAAAAAATAGATATGGATCTTAATAAAATAAAAGCAACACTGGAAAGCGCTTTGCAATTATTGAATAAAGAATTAGGGACGGAGATTATGAATCAAACAAAGGAAGAATATTTGCGTGTAATAAATGAACTACAACAGGCGCTGAAAGAATTTGATTAGTTTTTACTACACTTGCCCTTTATACAATCTAAAAAAACAACAGATATGCTCACACTAAGCATTGACATGGATGAAGTGATTACAGATACCGCAAAAAAATTAAAAGACTGGTACAACAATGAATTCGGAATTGTTTTCAGTACAGAAGATCTACATGGCAAGGATTTGAAGCAAGTGGTAAAGCCGGAGCACTTTTCAAAATTTCATGAATATTTGAATGCTCCCGGATTTTTTGGAGATCTTGAAATTATGCCCGATGCAGAAAGAAGTGTTAGAAGAAACTAAATGAAAAATACGATCTGTATGTGGTTTCTGCCGCATTGGAATTTCCTAATTCTTTAAAAGATAAATTTGACTGGATCAGCAAAAATCTTCCTTTTATTACATGGCGCCAGATTTGCCTCTGCGGAAATAAAAGCATTGTGCAAACGGATATTATGATCGACGACAGGACAAGAAATTTTAGTCATTTCCAGGGAAGAAAAATTTTATATACCCAGCACCATAACATTTATGAAGAACATTATGAACGGGTAACCAATTGGAAAGAAATAGAAGAAAAACTGCTTCGATAAAAAATTATTTTTCGTGTACCCATGAGTGTTAATAAAACGAGGCTCCATACTTGCGTAACACAAACAAAGAAAATCACTTCATTACTATTCGATTTTTTAAGCATTCCGTTTTATTTTTGCCGCAATTATAATTCAGCAACTTGTTGCTATTTTTACAACTAATTATTTAAACACTTCATTAATTTATTTCTTCATGCTTAAAAGCATTTTATCCGCACTGATTCTTTTTTTAGCGATATCCGCTCAATCTCAAAAAACTGAAAATTTAGTTCAATATGTAAACCCGATAATTGGTACAGAAAGAATGGGCCACGTTTACCCGGGTGCAACCGTTCCTTTTGGAATGGTTCAGTTAAGTCCTGATACGGATACAATTCCGTATGAAACCAACGGACATTATAACCCGAAAGTTTATCAATATTGCGCAGGTTACCAGTATGATGATAAAACGATTGTTGGTTTTAGTCATACGCATTTCAGCGGCACAGGCCATTCCGATCTTGGCGATTTTTTGATTATGCCAACAGTTGGAAAATTGCAATTAAATCCCGGAACTGCCAGATGATCCCGAAAGTGGTTTCCGTTCAAGATTTTCTCACAACACAGAAGTTGCGCAAGCCGATTATTATAAAGTAAAACTGGCCGATTATAATATTCTCGGCCGAGCTCACAACTACTGCCCGTGTTGGTTTTCATCAATATACATTTCCAAAATCCGATAACGCGCATATCATTCTTGATTTAATGAGTGGCATCTATAATTATCCTGATAAAAACGTTTGGACTTATATTCGTGTATTTAAACGATTCAACAGTAGACAGGTTATCGGCAAACAAGCGGCTGGGCAAGAACAAGAACGCTTTATTTCGCCATGAAATTTTCAAAACCATTTTTTGAATATGGCGATAAAAAATTTTCAAAACCTGAACCTTATCGTGGTTTCTGGGGAAAATTTGATCAATCAAAAAACTTTCCTGCCATTAGCGGGAAGACAATTGCGCATGTATTTCAATTTTAAAACACACTGAAGGTGAAAAGATCAAAATAAAATTTGCCTTATCTCCTGTAAGCACCGATGAAGCCATGAAAAACATGCAGGCAGAAGTTCCCGGTTGGAATTTTGAAAAAGTAAAAGAACAAGGTCAGCAGCAATGGAACAAAGAGTTGAACAAAATTGTCATTGATGCGGATAAAGATGAGAAAATAAATTTTTACACTGCGATGTATCATGCCTTTATCAATCCAACCATTTACATGGATGAAGACGGAAAGTATAAAGGATTAGATCAGAATATTCATCATGCGAATGGCTTTACAAATTATACCACCTTTTCGCTTTGGGATACCTACCGTGCGCTGCATCCATTATTTAATATTATTCAACCAAAGCGGAATGGAGACATGATTAAATCAATGCTGGCACATTACGATCAAAGCGTCATGCACATGTTGCCGATCTGGTCTAATTCGGCCAATGAAAACTGGTGCATGACCGGCTACCATGCTGTTGCGGTGATTGCAGATGCTGTTGTAAAAGGCAATACGCCATTTGATCCGAATAAAGCTTTGGATGCTTGTGTAACGACTGCACGACACAGAAGTTATGATGGCATTGGCTTGTATGAAGACATGGGTTATATCCCGGTTGATAAAAACGGAACAGGAACTTCCACCACTTTAGAATATGCTTATGATGATTGGGCGATAGCTCAAATGGCAAAAAAACTGAAGCAGAATGGATATTTACAATGAATTTATCAAGCGCTCTGAAAATTATAAAAATGTTTTTGATCCTTCGGTTGGCTTCATGCGAGGCCGATTGAGCGATGGTTCTTTTATGAAAAATTTTGATCCGTTAAGTACATCTGGGCAAGGATTTATTGAAGGAAATTCGTGGAATTACACCTTGTTTGTTCCACAAGATCCTAAATCATTAATTCAATTGATGGGTGGTAAGAAAAAATTTACAAATTACCTTGATACTTTATTCAACATGCATTTGTCTGATCAGTTTTTCGCAGAAACAGAAGACATTACGAGAGACGGAATTATCGGCGGATACGTGCATGGAAACGAACCTTCACATCATATTGCTTACTTGTATAACTGGACGGATGAGCCATGGAAAACGCAACAAACCGTTCGCATGATACTAAAAAATCAATACCATACCGGGCCTGACGGTTTGGGAGGAAATGATGATACGGGGCAAATGAGTGCATGGTATATTTTTAGCACAATAGGGTTCTATCCTGTAGCGCCGGGATCGCCAAATTATCAAATTGGAAGTCCCGCAATTAATTCTGCAACACTGCATTTAGAAAATGGAAAAACGTTTTCCATTGAAGCGAAAAATCAAAGTGATAAAAATGTATTTGTAAAGAAAATAGAATTAAATGGAAAGCCGTTAAATCGTCTATACATCACACAGAATGAAATAATGAATGGAGGAAAGTTGGTCTTTTATATGTCGCCGAATCACGAATAAATTTTTCCGATAACAGTAAACGTAAAAATAAAGGAGATTTTTATTTTGAAGTGAAAGGCAGAGTTTGTTCAACTCTGCCTTTTTTATTTTCAAAGATTTCCATCAATTTTCTTTTAGATAGAAAATTTGGAGATTAAGAAATTAGTTCTACATTTGTAGAACAATATAACAAAATGTAGAACAATGAAACTGGCTAAATCGGAAGAAATATTAATGGAAATAATCTGGAAAGAAGGGAAAGTTTTTATGAAAGACATTCTCGATGATTATCCTGAACCTAAGCCAGCTTCTACTACAATAGCAACTCTTTTAAAAAGAATGCAGCAGAAGGGCTTTGTAGCTTACAAGCAGTTTGGCAACTCGCGCCAGTATTATTCACTTGTAAAAAAGAACGATTATTTTTCAAAGCATGTAAAAGGAATTATCAAAAATTACTTCGGGAATTCGAATCTGCAATTTGCTTCCTTCTTCACCACCACCGGAAATTTATCAAGCCAGGAACTGGAAGAGTTGAAAAAAATAATTGATACCGAAATCAAAAAAAAGAAAAAATGATAGTCTACCTTCTTAAAATAATTGCTCTGCTCCGGGTTGCTTTTAATGGTTTACTTTCTTTTTCTGGAAAAAGAAAAAATGTACCGGTTTAACAGGTTTTATCTTCTGGTAAGTATTGCCGTTGCACTGGTTGCTCCTTCTATCACTTTTCAAATCTCCAAAAATTCTCCGCTACAACCCGTGAATGAATTTGTTATTCCAACTGCCAATCTTAAACCTGATGCGATTGTTTTGGACGGAAAAGCTCCTTTAGTAAACGACACCGTAAAACATTATGATATTGACCAAATCCTAATTCTTGCTTATTTAATAATAGCCTCTGTTCTTCTATTCCTGTTCATAAGAAGTCTTATATCGATGTATTCCAAAATCAGGGGGGAAGAATACATTATTTATAAAGGCAGCAAATTGATTTTAATCGAAGAAAATCTCACTCCCCACAGCTTTTTCAATTACATCTTCCTGAATAAAACTGAGTTTGAAAAAGGATCTATTGAACCTGAAATTCTGTACCATGAACTATCGCACATAAAGCAACGACATACCATTGATGTTTTACTTATAGAACTTGCTGTAGTCTTTCTCTGGTTCAATCCTTTCATTTATTTATACAGAAAAGCGATCAAACTTAATCATGAGTTCCTGGCGGACGAAGGAGTAATAAAGCAATTCCAAAATACACACGCTTACCAATATCTTTTACTTAGTAAATCCGGGATGCAAAAAGCTTATGCGGTCACCAGCCAATTTAATTTTTCACCGATAAAAAAAAGATTAATCATGATCACAAAAAACACGTCTCCGAAAAAGCTTTTTTAAAGTATTGTGTTAGCAGCGGCAGTTGCACTAGCATCAATTTTCACCTTTAGTACAAAAGACGTCCTTGCGAAAGGAAATGAGACGCCGCGATTGAATAAAGAGTCATTTCAACAATCATCGACTGAGACAAAAGATACAACAAAACCAGTGCATTTTGACCGTTACGCAGGCGGCTCAGAAGAAGGCGTAACGCCTGAAGTATTAAAAGAGTATCAAAATATCATCAACCGGACAAAAACACCGGAGATAAGTTGGATAAAATTCAGGGAAATTATTCCCAAAGAAGATTATAAGAAACTCGAAACAATTTTTATGAAAATGGATTACGACCAGCAAAAAGAACAAACTGTTGTATTTTTAAAACCCTCTAAACCTTTGCCAAGAGTTGTTCCAACTAAACAACAATTTGAAGGTTTCAAAAATTCAAAAATTTATGGTGTTTGGGTTAATGATAAAAAAATTCAGAATAGTGAATTAAATAATTATAGCGCAGGAGATTTTGCACAAGTTTTTATTAGCAAATTATATGGTGCTGCAAAGAAAAATAAAACTTATTCCTACCAGGTAAATTTGATGACGAAGGATTATTACCAGGCATATTACAACCGTACAATTGCAGACACATCAAACGCAATGCTATTTCAGTATTGGAGAAAACTAAAAAAGTAATCTAAGTTTATAAAGCCCGACCTGCTTGATTTATAATTTAATTATCCAGGAAACGAAGAAATAAAAAAGATTTTTATTTTAGCTAATAAAGAAAAACCGAGTGATTTTTCATTCAGCTTTTTAATAATTTCTCAACATCTATCTTAGAAATCTCTCTTATTGCATCAGCAATATGAGAAGCATCAATTCCTACTTCAGCTTGTTGTTGTTTCTGACTAGCATGTTCAATAATTTGATCAGGAATTCCTAATATTTTTACGTCAGCTTTGTAGTTATTGTTATTCATAAATTCTAAAATAGCAGAACCAAAACCACCTAAAACAGTTCCATCTTCCACAGTAATTACTTTGGAATACTTTTTGAAAACTTCATGCAACAATTCTTCATCCAATGGTTTTGCAAAACGCATATCGTAATGCGCTGGATTAAAACCTTCTGATTTCACATCTCTTATTGCCTGGGCAACAAAATTGCCCGGATGTCCAAAAGATAGAATTGCAATCTCCTCGCCATCTTTTAATTTTCTGCCGGTACCGATTTTAATTTCTTTCATCAGTGTTTTCCAGTCAGCTTTAACTGCTTGCCCGCGCGGATAACGGATCACAAAAGGATTTTCTGTAGAATCCAATTGCGCGGTGTACATCAGATTTCTTAATTCACTTTCATTCATTGGAGCGCTTACAATCATGTTGGGAATACAACGCATGTAAGCAATATCATAAGCGCCCTGGTGGGTTGCGCCGTCTTCGCCCACAAGACCCGCTCTATCAAGACAAAATATAACAGGTAAATTTTGAAGCGCTACATCATGAACCACCTGGTCGTAAGCACGCTGCATAAAGGAAGAATAAATATTACAGAAAACGCGCAAACCTTGTGTGGCCATACCTGCGCTTAAGGTAACTGCATGTTGCTCACAAATGCCCACATCAAATGCGCGATGCGGCATTTGAGCCATCATATATTTTAACGAACAGCCGCTGGGCATGGCAGGTGTGACGCCCATTATCTTATCATTTTTTTCAGCCAGTTCAATTATAGTATGCCCAAAAACATCCTGGTATTTTGGGGGCTGCGGAATGTCAAATCGCTTTTTATAAATCTCCCCGGTAAGTTTATCAAAAAGACCTGGGGCGTGCCATTTGGTTTGATCTTTTTCCGCAAGTTCAAAACCTTTTCCTTTTACGGTTTTTATATGCAATAATTTTGGCCCGGGAATCTCCCTTATGTCGTGCAAAGTATCCACGAGTTTGGTAATATTGTGGCCATCAATGGGACCAAAATAGCGGATATTTAAGGATTCAAAGAGATTACTGCTTTTGCTAACCATTCCCTTTAAGGAGGCTTCAATTTTTGAAACCATCTTCCTGGAGGATGTTTTCCCTGGAAGCTTTCCCAATGCTTTCCAGAAATCATCACGAAATTTATTATAAGTTTGGGAAGTAGTGATATCAGTAAGGTATTCTTTTAAAGCGCCCACATTAGGATCAATGCTCATGCAATTATCATTGAGAATGATCAGTAAGTTGCTTTTTTCAATTCCTGCATGATTCATCGCTTCAAAAGCTTCTCCGGCGGTCATCGCCCCATCTCCAATAATGGCAACATGTTGCCTGTCATCTTCTCCTTTATAATGAGAGGCCATCGCCATACCCAAAGCAGCGGAAATAGAAGTAGAAGAATGGCCGACGCCAAATGTATCGTACTCACTTTCTGCTCTTTTTGGGAAACCACTTAATCCATCTTTTTTTCTGATAGTATTAAAATTATCGCGTCTTCCGGTTAGTATTTTATGACCATACGCCTGGTGGCCAACATCCCAAACAAGCTGATCGTAAGGCGTGTTATACACATAATGCAAAGCGACAGTAAGTTCTACTACGCCAAGGCTGGCAGCGAAATGTCCACCATGCACACTTACTACATCGACAATATACTGGCGAAGTTCATCGCTTAACTGGTGTAATTCTGTGCGATCTAATTTTTTTAAATCCTGGGGTGAATTAATTTTCTTTAATAAAGGCCCGGGTGTAATTTCCATTCAGTAAAAATTAATAAGTAAAAGTACAATTTTATCGAAAAATAAAGAACACGGCCTTAAGTATTATGAAAAATTAAACTAATGTTCTTTATCAGTAAACGAACAAAAATCATCGATTCGTATTTTACTGTCAAAATAAGTAGTAAAAGGTGATTTCTAGCAAAGCTCAATCACCATTGCGCTTGCACCGCCGCCCCCATTACAAATTCCGGCCGCACCGATTTTTCCATTATTTTGTTTTAAAACATTGATTAGCGTAACAATTATTCTCGCGCCACTGGCACCTAAAGGATGTCCAAGCGCTACCGCACCGCCATTTACATTTACTTTGGCAGCATCCAGTTTCATGTTCTGTGTATTTACAATTCCAACCACACTAAAAGCTTCATTTAACTCAAAAAAGTCCACCTCACTTATTTCCAGGCCGGCCTTTTTAATAGCTTTTGGAACCGCCATTGACGGCGTAGTAGTAAACCATTCAGGTGCTTGTTCCGCATCTGCATAACTAAGGATCTTGGCGATCGGCTTTAAGTCCTAAACTATCTGCTTTTTCTTTGCTCATTAAAACTACCGCTGCAGCTCCATCATTGATAGTACTTGCATTAGCAGCAGTTACACTTCCTCCTTTTTCAAAAGGTGACTTCAGATCCGGAATTTTTTCAAATTTCACATTAAAAGGCTCTTCATCTTTCAGCATCAAAACCGGTTCTCCTTTTCTCTGCGGAATTTCAACACCAACAATTTCATTTTCAAACCTCCCTTCATTTGCAGAAGCCTGGCTGCGCTTGTAACTTTCTACCGCAAATTCATCCTGCTGCTCCCTGGAAATGTTACATTCTTTGGCACACAATTCTGCCGCATTGCCCATTGCATAGTCTTTGTAAACATCCGTCAATCCGTCTTTTGCCATTCCATCAATCAACACGGAATTTCCATATTTGTTTCCCCAGCGAACCGAAGGTGCGTAAAAAGGCGCACTACTCATATTCTCCATTCCGCCCGCAACGACTACATCCACATCGCCGAGCAAAATACTTTGCGCGCCATTCATAATTGCTTTCATTCCGCTTGCGCAAACTTTATTGACTGTTGTGCAACAAACATTTTCAGGAAGCCCGGCATAAATAGCCGCCTGTCGCGCAGGAGCCTGGCCAAGATTAGCCTGCAAGACGCAGCCCATATATACCTCTTCCACATCTGCAGGTTTAATTCCTGCTCTTTCTACAGCACCTTTAATAGCGGTTGCTCCTAATTTAGTTGCAGCAATATCTTTTAATGATCCACCGAAGCTGCCAATAGGTGTTCTGACAGCCGATAAAATGTATACTTCTTTCTTTTCCATGTTTTAAATTATATAAACAAAGGTAATAAAATTGCTATGGGCTATTTGGCTGTATTTCAATTTGAGCGTTATCGCGGATGCGCTCCTGTTTTAGTCCTTCTGAACAGTCAATCAACAAATAGAAGCATTTTTTATTTTGATGGAAATCAATACTCCGCTTTGACAGGACGGATTCTTTCCGAGATGCCGTTTTCGTTGAAAGCTTCGATAGAAAAATAATAACGCTGGTCAGCATCCAGTGCTTTCAGATCCAGGTTGTTTTTATCATATACCATCCATGAATGATTCAGTTTGCCAGGCGAAATTCCCCAAAGCAAGTTGAAGCCCTGGACACCGGCTTCTTTATCCCATTCTAAAAAGGCTTCTCTTTTATCCTGTAATCTTTTCATCTTAAATCCGGTAACTGGCGGCGGTGCCTTTCCGTTGCCCAAACCAAATATTCTCAACCCGGAAATAGCAAGATTAGGTGTAGGAACATGAATATTTGAAAAACGGATATACCTTGAAGTTTGCTGTATACCTAATTCAACATAATCATTGGGCACATCTTTAAAATTATTACTCCTGTCTACGAGCATGAACCAGGTTTTACCATCCAAAGAGCCTTCAATCCTGTAGCGGTGATACAGATTGGGATAGCGGCCGTACATGTTTGATTTGTAGTCTGCATAATCTAACTGTACCGCAAAGATCTTTTCAGGTTTTTGCAGGTCAATTTGCAGCCATTCCGTCGAATCGTTTGTTTTGGCCAACCAAAATGTTTTTATGTTCTCGTCGTCAACATTTGCCGGCTTGTGGTCCATTTGGTAAGATGATGCTTTTACCGGTTTATTGTACGACAACAGCATCCATCCTGTGAAATCGCCGTGCTTTCCGGCAATGGAAGGTGCATAATGCGGATAATCTCCAAAATAGGTATTTACATACATTTCTCCTGAGCTGTCAAAGCCGGACGGAAACATATCTATTCGCCTTTCCCAATTTACGTTTACGGATACCGCTCCTGACGCAAAATGCCAATAATCATCTTGAGGCCCTTTTACAGTACTGCCATGGCCAGCCCCATTGATAAAGCCGCCTGGTTTGAAAGAAACCGGGTTATAAGGTGCATACGTAAAAGGCCCTAAAGGATTATTAGCCGTATATACGCCGTCAGCATATACATTGAATTCCGTGCCCGGGGCTGCATATTGCAGGTAGTAAATTCCATTATGCCGCGTCATCCAGGGGCCTTCAATATATCCGCCAAGAACCGTATCACTGTTATTCTCGCCAAAGCGTTCCCAGCCGTGATGGGGCATATCAAGATTGAATAATCTGTAAATAGAATCGCCCGGCTGAAAATCGTTGTTCCGATCCAATGTTCTGCCCCTGATCGGAAACTCGTTTGACGAACCCCAGTACATGTAAGCTTTTCCATCTTTGTCGATAAAAAGGTCCGGATCCTGCAAATCATTCAAAATACCAGGCACCGCTTTCCAATCTCCTTTTTTGGGATCGTCAGTGTATAAAATGCTCATCGCGCCTGAAGGGTCGCCGGCAACATACAAAATTGAATCTTTGTAATTACTTGCGGCCGGGGCGTTCGACCCCTGGAAATACCATTTTTCAGGTGTGATAAAATCCCAGTTTAGAAGATCCGATGAATGCCAATATCCCAACGATCTCGTTACGAACATATAATATTCGCCCCTAAACTTTACGACAGCGGGATCAGCACCCGACCGGTACGAAATGCCTTGGTAGGCATTGTAAATCATATAAGTATAATCGATATTTAGCGGGTTGCAATAAGTACCTGCCTGGGTTGACTGGGCTGTCACGGTATTGATCTCAAGAAATGAAAGAGTTCCAACCAACAGTATCTGTAGACGCTTACTAAAATTCATTCAACAAATATTTTACAGCAGGCGAAAATTCCTTTTTGTGCTTTCGCAAAACGCAGTAAAGCAACAAAAAAACGGAAATTTTATTTTACTACAATACTGCGCTGATATCCTCTTAGCTTTTTATTTGCCTGCCAAGCCCAATTTATACAACGCAATGATATCTGCGGCTCCCAAGGCCGATTTATACACCCGGATCTCGTCAATTTTTCCCCGCATTGGTACAGTCCAGGTATCACTGGTAAGCTGTTTACCCGGAATATTGTTGTACCATCCTCCGATAATTATTTCATTAGGAACAATAGGATTGAAATAACCGGTTCCCCTGTTTTGATAATCGGGTTCACCGATCATAACTCCATTTGCCCAAATTTGGAATATTTTAGAATCACGATCATAAGTAACTACCAGGTTCGTCCATTTACCAGGAGGAACGGTGGGAGATTTATAGTGGCTGGTCCAACTCGCGTTCAGATTATCCTGCCTTCCCCCATTCACGTCTGCATAACTTGGGTGCACAACAAAATCGCTCGTATCGGAAGCAGGATGCTGGCCGGTTTCCAAAAGAAATGCAAAATCTGGCCAGAACTGTCCCGGGTTAGCAATACTAAAAGTCATTGTAGGAGTAGACCCGTTATTTTGAATTTGTACCCATTCGCTTACAGTAAAGCTTCTAAGCGAAGTATCAAATGCAGGTATCTGTGATGCATAATACAAATAGCCGCTATCAAGCGATACAGCCTTCCCCACCACTCCGTTATCCACATATGAATCATTAGAAGTAGCTGTTGGGGCAGTGCCGGATATGGACTCAGCTTCAGTTCCGTTAAAGCCCCAATAAGCAATTAACTGATCAGAAGCCACTTGCGCGGAGCTATCGAAGCCTTCAATTTTTCCCGCAAAATCGCCGGGTGAAACAGAAGGCAGGTTATTAGGATTACCTTTTTTACAACCTTGCATTATTATTATTCCTACAATCAATATGAGGAATAATTTATTTGCGTATTTAAATTGAATATTCATAATTATATTTTTTTACTCTGCATTTTAATAACCGGGATTTTGCTTTAAAACCCCTTTTGATAAATCGATCTGTGTTTGAGGAATAGGCAACAGATCATCCCTAGAAGCGTCAAAATTTGTTTTGCCTGCGGCATGTAATACACTATCCGCAATTCCCCATCTTACTATATCAAAAAACCGCTCTCCTTCCATTGCGAGCTCAATTCTGCGCTCGTGCCGTATTGCATCACGCAGTTCAGACTGATCTGTAGTTGTTACAGGAGGCAAAATATTGTTATTGCCATCCCTTGCCCGAGCCCTTACCATTTCCAGTTTTGCCAAAGCCTCATCTGTCTGGCCCACTTCGTTTGCAGCTTCTGCATACATTAGTAAAATATCAGAATACCTGAGCACCCTGACATTTGTCCACCAACCAAATTGATCGCCTACTGCATTACGAACAGCGGGATTAGTATAAACTTTTTTATTATACCTCGGATTGGGTTCCGCAGGGATCACTTCACCGTACTCTGTAGGTTCCGGACTCGGACAAAATAAGATAGTACTCTTTTCACGCGGGTCTGCGGAATCATAAGCATCCACTAACTGCTGGGATGGAACATTAAATCCCCACCCAAGGTTAAATTGCCCGGAACCTCTTACACCTTGCACGTTGGCATACTGACAGCCATAAGAATCTTCCTTGTGATTTGCATCGGCGTACGCCTGGATTTCAAAAACAGAACCACTTGAATTTTCTCCGTCTTCAGTGAAGATTTTGTCATAGGGAGTATTTAAGTTGTATACCCCGGAATTGATCACTATTCCTGCAGTTGACATTGCCTGCTGCCATTTTTTCTCATATAAATATACTTTTGCAAGCATGCCGTTGGCAGCACCACTTGTAGCTCTTCCTATAAATTTTGCATCCCAGGTTAAAGGCAAAGCTGAAGCAGCAAACTGTAAATCGTTTTCAACAAAGGCATACACTTCTGCTGCAGTAGACTGAGGAATATTAGAGGCACTAACATTTGCTAAAACTGTATCCACTATCGGCACGTTTCCAAAAAGCCTTACCAACATGAAATAAGAATAACCACGTAAAAATCTCGCTTCTCCGCGTGCCAGCATTTTAGTAGCCTCCGGCGTATTTGAACTATCTTTTGCTACCTTGCTTAGAATGATGTTGCAATCCGTAATGGTAGCATAATAACCTGTCCACAGATCATTGGTTAATCCATTGGTAGGCGTAACAGGGAAATTATCCATTTCGAGTTGTGCAGGAGCATCGGCTGGTGTGCTGCCCTTGTCGGCGTCATCACTTCTGATACTTACTGCCCCTACATATCCAAAAACAGTAGTTTGGTAGGTACGCAAACTTGCATAAGCTGCAAATATATATTGATCATAAGGACCGCTACCTGCTACGTAGGGATAATTATCAGTAGTATATTGACCTAAGGGCGTTCTGTCAAGAAAATTTTTCTTACACCCCGAACTGAAAAAGCCGATCATTAAAATGGTAAAAGACGCTGCTATGAGGACTGTATTTTTTTTATTATTTCGCATCTTGTATATATTTAGAAATTATTTAAAAGGTTAAATTGACTCCGAATGTATAAATAGCCGGAACGGGATAAACGCCGTTATCAGCACCCGCACTTATAGGGTTTGAAATAGGTACTTCGGGACTATAGCCGGTCGCTTTCGTGAAAGTGGCTATGTTTTGACCACTTACATATATCCTGAAGGTTTCTATACCAGAGTTTTTAAGTATGTTAGGGTTGAATGTATAACCTAACTGTATGGAGCGGATCCGAAGGTAATCTCCCGGCTCCAGCCAATAACTGGAAAACAAATAATTACCTGATCGTGTATTATCGAGGATTGGTTCCACATTGGTAGTACCGGGCCCTGTCCATGCGTTCAGCCGATTCGATTCATAATTAAGTATCGCAAAAGTGGCTGTACGGCGTTGCACGTATATCTTGTTTCCAGCCACACCCTGCAAATCTATACCAAGATCAAAGTCTTTGTAATTCAATGATACATTTCCTCCAAAGTTATATTTTGGAAAAGGAGTTCCCAGGTAGGTTCTGTCATTCTGGTCAATTTTTCCATCTCCGTTTATATCTGCGTATGAAATATCTCCCGGAGCAGAAGAACTCAGGTGAGGCAATTTATCCAATTGAGCGGTTGTCTGATAAATACCGGTTTGTACATATCCATAAAAGTAACCAATTGAATAACCGGTCTGGGTTAAATTAACTCCCCCATTTCCTATGAGTTGGAAATTGATATTATTACCAATTGATTCAACTTTATTCTTATTTACGCTGAAATTACCGTTAATTGAATAGGAGAAGTTTTTTCCCAGTTTATCGCTCCAACCTGCAGTTACCTCAATTCCACGATTATCTATTGTTCCCAGGTTAGTGAAATAGCTGGTGTTTCCTGATGCTCCCGGCAACGTGATCGTTGTAAGAATATCATGTGTTTTCCTGTCGTAAAAGTCCACATCAAGACTCAAACGGTTACCGAGCAACCGGCTTTCAAAACCAACATCTTTACCTTCTACTTTCTCCCAGTGCAAGTTAGGATCCGGAACATAGGCGGGTACTACAGATGGATAAATATTATCTCCGAAAATTCCCACGTTAGAGTTGTTCAGGGCGGGATAAGAAAGATAATTGCCAATGTTTAGGCCATTCCCTACCGTACCCCATGATGCTTTTAATTTCAGAAAGTCAAGCCATTTTATATTTTGCATAAAACTTTCATCTGACATTACCCATCCGGCACCTACACTTCCAAAATTGCCCCATTGGTGGGAGGGTGAAAATTTAGAAGTGCCATCACGTCTGAATGTTGCATTTAACAAATATTTACTTTGGAATGCATAATTGATTCTTCCAATAAATGAAGTAGAAGCATCTTCGCCCTGATAGTTAGTATTGGCCTCATTATTCAAATTTGATGGATTTGATTGCTGAATAACTGATAAATACCAGAACATCGGATCATTTGGAACATTTAAGGAAGTATCAGTTCTTTCTCCATATAATCTTTCGTTGTAATGGTACAAAGTACTAAACCCCGCCAATGCGGTTATATGATGACCACCGGAAAAGGTTTTCTCAAATGTCAATGTATGATCCTGTTGGAAAGTTTTGTAAAGAGTTTGCGCCTGGGTTACTGAAGTGTGCGGATTCACGGCATAACTCGTATCGGTAGGCGTGGATCCTTCACCTAAATCAATATAATGAAAAGGCAAAGGATGGTAATTGCGAGACTGATTGAAACTCAGATCAGTAAACAGTGTCGATTTCCATGTGAAATTTTTAAGAAACTTAATTTCTGCAAATATATTTCCAGTTACACGATAGCCAGTGTTAATTGCATTCCCGTTATTCTGATCAATAAGCGCTACGGGGTTATCCACTTGTGCTCTCTGGAAGGAAGGCATAGCGTAATACAATCCTGGACCTGCTTGTATCGGCACAATCGGGGCTGCCCACGTAGCTTTATTAGCAAGATTACCTACACCTGCCGGCGGATTTTGTTTATAATGGAACCCGGTAATATCTCCACCTACCCTTATATTTTTATTGAGATGGATTTCCTCATTTAAACGAGCAACATATTTTTCATATTGATCATACTTCAGAACTCCCTGTTGGTTACTGTAACCCACATTTAGGTAAGTACTGCTTTTATCGGTTCTGTTTGAAACACTCAGGTTGTTATTAGACAATAATGCAGTACGAAGCACCTGGTCCTGCCAATTGGTATTTGCTGTATAATTAGTAAAGTCAAATGGCGCGGCTCCAATATTCGCAAGCTGTGCTGAGTATAATTTCTTAAAACCTGCAGCATCAACAACAGATATCTTATTGTTTACAGTTTGTTCACTTATATTCGATTGAAAGCTGACTCTTGTTTGCCCCAGTTTGGCCCTTTTGGTCGTTATTATAATAACACCGTTTCCGCCTTGCAAACCATAGATTGAAATTGAAGAAGGATCTTTCAAAACTTCAATAGTTTGGATATCAGCCGGGTTCAGGTAATCAATATTGGTTTGCAACATTCCATCAACAACATACAATGGATCTGCATTATTAGTTGAGTTTACGCCTCTTATTCTAACAGTTGGCGACGCGCCGGCCTGGCCGGAATTAACTATCGTTAAACCTGCTACCCTTCCCTGAAGGGAAGAGATGGGATTTGTAGAAGGCTGCCTGGCTACTACATCGCCATCTACGACAGCAATAGAACCGGTAAGATCTCTTTTTTTCTGGGTTCCATAACCGATAATTACTACGTTATTCAATGAACTTACTTCCATTATTAATCTAACATCGATAGATGTTCTTGAGTTGATACTTATGGTTTGCGAAGCATATCCCACAAAAGAGAAAATAAGCTTACCATCAGAAGGCGCTGTAATTGTATAAGTTCCATCAGTTCCTGTGGAGGTTCCTGTTGTACCACCTTGAACGGTGACACTTACGCCTGCAAGAGGTTCTCCGTTTTCATTAACAACTTTACCCGTTATCTCTATTGGAGGAGGCGGATCCGATTCTGCTTTTACCATCGTTTCCCGGGCCTCGGGAGCACTTTTTTCTTTAATCACGACAGTTTTACCTATTACTTCATAGGTAAAAGGCTGATTTTGAAAATAAATGTCAAGTGCTTCTTTGAGTGGCTTGTTCTTAATACTTACATCTTCCTTTTCGGCTTTATCCATGAGTGCTACATTGTACCAAAAAGTATATCCCGTTTGAGCTTTAATTGAGGAAAAAACCTTCTCGATCGGAATGTTTTTTCCTATAACAGTCACACTTTGAGAGAAACCTTTGGCGCTAACCTGAATGCAGGCCATAGTTAATAGCACTGCTGCCACATTCATTATCCTCAAGGTCTTAATCAGTAATCCCTTGTGAATATACAGGGTTTTAAATCGAGCAATTTGCATATTATGAAACATTTGGGTTAAGAATAATCTGTTTGTTTATATTGTGAGGCTTTTTTATGGGTTTATTATTATAATTTTTTTTCCCTCTATTTTAAAATGGATACCACCAACTTCAAGAATTTTAAGCATCTGGGATGCATTTACATTTTTTGACACTTCTCCTCCATAGCGATCCGTCGGCTTTTTCCCGTCATACACCACCTCAACATCATACCAGCGTTCAACCTGTCGCATGATCGCTTCTATGCTTGCATCCTTAAAACTAAAAAACCCATCTTTCCAGGCAACCGCCTCCTTTACGTCGGCATTTACAACCGACATTTTATCGGCTTGGTTATCCATTACAGCCTGCTCGCCGGGTTTTATAGTTACAGACGAATTGCTATTAAAGACTTTTACACTTCCTTCCAGTAAAGTAATTTTGGCCGCATTTTCATTATCATAAGCATTGATATTGAAATGGGTACCGAGCACCTGTATTTGCCTTTTTAATTTGGAAGAAGGATTGATGACTACCGTAAAAGGCATTTTGTTTTTTCCGTCAACAAATAGGGTTTTTACTTCAAAATAAACTTCGCCTGTTATTTCCACCTTTCTCTCGTTGCTGCTAAAAATAGTAGGATAAGTAATAGAAGAGCCCGCATCAAGCCACACTTTCGTTCCATCCGACAATTCTAATTGGTATTGGCGGCCATTAGGCGTTGTCATTGTATTGTATAAAATTTTCCCCGGGGCTGCCTGCTCATTTTGGTATGAAACGAGGTTTCCGAGTTTAATAACTTTTGCATTTCCCTGGTTCGCCAAAAGACCATTATTCAAACTATCTAAAACGACTTGTTTTCCATTGGCCAGAGTTAATATTGCCCCTGAATGGCCAGGCGGAACATCAGCTGTTATCGCTTTTGGTTTAATAATTTTATTTTTTGCAGTTACATGAGAGCTTTGATCGCGAAAAAGAAGAAAATAAGAACCCGATACCAGGATGAGCATCACAGCAGCGGCAACCCACCATTTAAAATTAAACCTCGTATGAATCTGATAGTTCTGTAAATGATCCCCTTCGTTTGCTGTCTTTACGATTTCATCGAATATCTCATTGGCAGCATCAGCGTCCATCGTATGATCCGGAACATTGGCTTTTACTTCTTCGCTTATTAATCTTTTTAACACAGTAGTATAATCTTCGTGACTTACCATTTCGAGAAATTCATCTCTTTCCTCAGAAGTATAACTCCTGTGAATATACTTTTCAAACAACTTATTAAACCTGGAAATATTTTTTCTCATGAAATATATTTATCGGAAAAGCACAATACGTTCCAAAGACGATTTTATCAAGCCTTATTACGTTTTTATATAAAGACACTTGAAAAAAGAAAAAGGACTGGTCTTAAGTTTTATTTTTTATAGAGAAGGAAAGTAAAAAACAAAAAGCAACAGGTAAATAGCAATTACATTCATTTCCTGGTTGGTGATAATAACACTTTTTATATGCTTTAATGCTTCGGAAATATGGCCTTTTACCGTTGAGCGGGAGATGCCCATTGTGTCGGCTATTTCCTGGTGTTTCATGCCTTCAAGGCGGCTGTAATTATAAACTTTTTTTTGTTGAGGAGATAATTGCTCTACTGCTGTTTGAACAAGGCTGTCCAATTCTTTGTAATAAATGATGTCTGTAATCTCATCATTGGAAGTAACCTGGCTTAGAATTGATATTTTCTTAACTAAAGCTTGTTGGTTAGCAATCTTTCTTAAATAATTAAACAAGTAATTACGAACCACCTTGTTGAGATATGCATCAAGGTTGTCAATTTGTGGCAGCTTTATTCTGTTTATCCAAAGTTTGCAAAATATTTCCTGAACAGCATCTTCTGACGCCTGTTTTTCGCCGGTAAACTTCATTGCAGCAGAATATATTTTGTTTCTGAATCTATCAAACAATTGGCGAAAAGCCTTCTTATTACCTTCAGAAATTAAAAGCAATAATTCCTTATCATTATATATTGGATATTGTTTCACTTTCAAGCAATCAAAAACATTAAAAACTTATATAAAGACAAAAGTCCTTTTAATGAGGACATGAAAAAATTAGTTTTAGCTGCATTAATTTTTATAAAAAGATAAAATCTTTTTTAGAATATTTTTGCCGATGTTTAAAGGCTGTATATTTTAAAAACAAAGCAAAATAAAAAAATAGGATATTTATTGCTTTACTAAATGAAAGAAAATTTTATTTACTTCGCATAAAATTAATCAAAATTTTTAAACCATGAGCAGTGTTATTACAATGAAAAATTTTGTAACTACTATAATAGTTACATTGGTATTATTAGTATTTATCGCTATGATATGCCTTGCCTGGACTTATTAGGGCTTTAGAAAAGCCGGGCAACTAAATTTTGCTAAATACAAAGAATACAGCACATGATTCCGCAGGAAACGATACAGCAAATTGTTAGCAGAATTGATATTATTGAGATCATCAATTCGTTCGTAAAACTTAGAAAAAGAGGTACGAATTACATCGGCTTGTGTCCTTTCCACAATGAAAAAACACCTTCCTTTACCGTATCTCCTTCAAAAGAAATTTATAAATGTTTTGGATGCGGCCGCAGTGGCAATACCATCACCTTTTTGATGGAGCATGAAAAATACAGTTATGTAGAAGCGCTGAAATGGCTGGCTGCAAAATACAATGTTGAGATTGAAGAAAAAGAAACCAGCCCTGAATATAAACAACAGCAACAAGCAGCAGATAGCCTTTATATCATCAACAAATTTGCACAACAATTTTTTTCTGATACTCTTATTTAATTCCGAAGAAGGGAGTAAATGTTGGGCTTGAGTTATTTGAAAGAAAGAGGTTTCAGGGAAGAAATAATTAAAAAATTTGAAATCGGTTACAATCCTGAAGGCCGCGATACTATTTGCGAATGCTGCGATAGAAAAACAATTCAATAAAGATCTTTTACAAAAATCGGGATTGGTAGTTGCAGCGAGGGAAGTGGCATTGCAGGATAATTACAGGGGAAGAGTAATTTTTCCGATTCATAATCAATCAGGAAAAGTGTGCGGGTTTTGGTGCACGCCTTATCAGGAAAAATGATAAAGCGCCGAAATATATTAATACTCCTGAAAATGAAATTTATGTAAAAAGTAAAATTCTTATATGGCTTATGGTTTGCCCGCCAGGCAATTGATAAACATGATGAATGCCTTTTGGTAGAAGGATATACCGATGTAGTTTCGCTTCACCAGGCAGGAATAGAAAATGTAGTAGCGAGTGGCGGAACTTCTCTCACGCCGGATCAATTAGGCTTAATAAAAAAATACACTTCCAATCTTACCATTTTATACGACGGCGATGCTGCCGGAGTAAAAGCCGCATTGCGCGGTTTAGATCTTGCACTGGAAGAAGGTTTGAATGTACAATTGGCCTTGTTGCCCAACCAGGAAGACCCGGACAGTTATGTGAACAAATTTGGAGCCGCAAAATTTTCCAGCTTTTATTAAAGAAAATAAAAAGGATTTCATTTTATTCCAGCTTGAATTTTCTTTGGCTGAAGCAGGTGATGACACTAACAAAAAAGCCCAAATTGTAAATCGTATTGCTGAATCTATTTCCAAAATAAATAAAGCTGAAGATTTTACAAAGCAACAGGATTACATTACGAAAGACTGCTGAAATTTTAAAAGTTGATGAAGGCGGATTGCATAATCTCGTCAATAAATTCATAAGGGAAAAATTTTCAAAAGATGAAAAGAAAGTTTTTTCAGCAGGAAAAATTTTCTCAACAGCCGCGAAATGAAATTCCGGAAATATTCATCTGAAAGCAGAAGAATCTTTTGAACTGATAAAAGATGAAATTTATCATGAAAGATCGTTGGTTAGATGTTTACTCGAATATGGGTTGAACGAATGGGAAGGGGAAAAAAAAGTAGCCGATTATTTATTATATGATTTTATAGAGGAGGATACGATTGAAGATGCGATATTGAAAAAAATAGTGAACACTTATAAAGCCTGGTATGAAGAAAATTTGGAACCGACGGCCAAAAATTTTTTATATACTGAAGATCTTGCAATGAGCAATACCGTCGTCCATTTAATAGAATTTCCATATGAAGTAAGTGATGGTTGGGAGAAAAAATATGAAATGTCAGTTCCTACAAAAGAAGAAACTTACAAAACTGATATCATTTCAACATTACGATATCTTGAATTGAAAAAAATAAAAAAATTGATCAATTTGAATGCAGATGAATTGGGAAAAACCAAATCAGCTGACAGGCAAATGCTACTGATTCAAACGCATTCGCATTTAAAAGAAATGGAAATGCAACTCACAAAAGAAATAGGAATGGTGATTATGAAGTGACATGACAAAAATGCTCACTATTAGCATCAAAAAAAAATCTTAGAATATTTGTTTGTTTACTGGTAGAAAATGCGATTCCCATAAATAAAAAACACCATCCAAAGTTTTAGATGGTGATTTTATTAAAAAAAATTTATTGATTTTAAAATCCTTCAGCTTCTGCAAATTTTCTTGAATCAGGTTTCATGCTTACCACTTTTGAGATGGATTTAGATTTTATTTGCTCACATACCTGCGCTTTAGTAAAACGTTGTGCGCTCCACACATAATCCAGAGGGACTTTCTCGCCTGTTTCATATCCTCTCTCAATTAAAAAATCCCATGAACCGTGCCGGTTCAAATCACTAACAATTTTTGAAGCTTGCTTGGGAAATGCAATCCATAGTTTAGTATTATCATGTAAGGCGCCACATAATTCAGAAAAGATTTTCTGAAGTTGTTTAGAGTTTAAAGCAAACACAAGTGCAAAATCAACTTTCTTGATTTTTAAAAGTGGCGTTACATTTTTTGAAAATGAAAGTTTTGAAAACTGTTTCTCAATAGTGGAAGGAAGGCCTTGAATCAGCAAATTTTTCTCATCCTCTAATTGCAATTTTTCAAACATTGTTTGGGACATAATTGAGGCAATATTTTAAGATTAAAAAATAGTCTATAAATACCTGCACAATGTTTTTCGACAAAATGGAATAAACCATAAAAATAATAGATATGCAGTTAAGACAGGTGCAAATTTACGAAAAAAATTCTTTTCTTCGGTAAGAAACCTGTCTAACAAAAATACTACTCATTCAATTTTTACATTCTAAGAATTTACCGGATGGTAATATTTTAATGCCTCATTCATATATGTTTTTAATTTTGCAATTCTTTTAGAATCTAATGGGTGATCACTTAAAATTTCCGGAGTTTGATTACCTGTATTTAGCTTAGACATCCTTTCCCATAAAGGAATAGCTTCTCTTGGATTGTAACCTGCCATAGCAGCGAAAATCAAACCATAATGATCGGCTTCGTATTCCTGCTGCCGGGAATTGGGAAGTAATACACCAATTTGCGCGGTTGGAGCATAGATGGCGTTAAAGATATTATTTACCTTCGGATTTCCTTGAGTAAACAAATCGGCACCTACACCAATTCCTTGTGCGACCAAAGCTTCACTCATTCTTTCCTGTCCGTGATGGGCCACAGCATGGGTAATTTCATGTCCTAAAACAATTGCTAAACCTGCTTCATTTTGAGTTACGGGTAATAGACCAGTATAAACCACTACTTTGCCACCGGGCATGCACCAGGCGTTCACTTCGGGGCTTTGTACCAGGTTAAACTCCCATTTATAGCCGGACAGTTGATTTGATAAACCTTTTGAAGCATAATATTTTGTTATAGCATCAGCAATCCGGCTTCCGACACGCTTTACCATTTCAGCATCACGGTTTGAAGAACTGCTTACCACTTTATTTTGTGAAAGAAAAGTCTGGTATTGAGAAACAGCTTCCTGCTGAAGAGTAGATTCCGGGACAAGTGTCAATTGATTCCGGCCCGTTATTGCATTTTTTGTACAAGCCGAAAGAAAAAGGCCTGAACTAATTAGTAGAATGAATAACTTTTTCATACGTATTAAATTTATTTAATTGAATAAACAATTGATGTACCAAAAAATAATTTTATTGGATCTAAAGAGAAATGTTTTAGACTGTAAAAAGATGAAAAAGTAAAAAAAGTTAAAATTCCTTGCGGTGTGATTTTCTCCGGTCGCGGTGTTTCAGGATGGGTACACGTCCTTCATTGCCTTTTAGCAACCGGCTTATATTTTTTTGGTGAGTCAGCAGAATAAGGCCGCGACGGCCACAGCAAATACGCGATAAAAAACTTCCTGTTCATTATATATCCATAATACACAAATAGGAAGCGCCACGCCTGCAAGTATTGAACTCAAGGAAACATAACGGGTTAAATAAAGTACAAGAAGAAAAACGCCAACACAATTAACAGCAACAATTGGTTGAATCGCCAAAACCATCCCAAATAAAGTAGCAACACCTTTTCCTCCGCGAAAATCAGCCCATACAGGATAAATATGCCCGATAACTGCTGCAAGCCCCAATCCAATCATAAGATTGGTCCGATCTAATTCATTGGTAAGATAATAAGGAAGTAAATTATAAAGCGAGACAGCTAAAATGCCTTTAAGCATATCACCAACCATGACAATGGTTCCAAACTTTGGTCCCAACACCCTAAAAGTATTGGTGGCCCCCATATTTCCACTACCATATTCGCTTATATCAATATTGAAAAAACCTTTACTAACAATTAATGCTGTAGGTATAGAACCAATAAAGTAAGCCAGTATAATTAAAATAAATTCTTTCATAATTGACTGTATAGTTCAAATCATGGGGTAGCAAATATAGCATTAAATTAATCTGCTTCGATCTTAAATTTCTAAAAATTTATATCACTTCTTCTTGAATAAGCATTGCGAGCCAACCGTCCGTTGTTTAGTTTTAAGTTTAACAAAATTCTTTTTTTCAAAAACGCTTCTGCATCTCTGTTTCATCTTTCATAAGAAAGCCTGAAACCAATAAAAATGAACCGCTTTTTGTAATTGAAGATATTGAAAACGCCTGCGTCTTTAAGTACATTTAAGATTGATATTTGCCAATACTATATCAGCTTTCTCAATTCCTGAAAGATTACTTTGTTGTTTCAATTTTACTTATGGCAATTATTCGCTTCAATATTTTCCAAAGCATTTTTGATGCTCCATTCATCATAATCAATGGCAACAATATTTGATGCGCCGCATTTTTCTGCCAGTATGGCCAATATTCCTGTTCCGGTTCCAAAATCAATAACCCTTTTATTTTTGAAATCAATGATTTCCATCAATTCAATCATCAGATATGTAGTTGCATGATGGCCGGTTCCAAAACTCATTTTAGGCGTAATGATGAGTATCATGTTTTACATTTTTTATTGGCTCATGAAAAAGAGGGACGAATGGCAACAAAATTATTTATAACTACCGGTTTTACCTGGCTTTCCCATTGCTGATTCCAATTTTCTTCCTCAATAATATGCTTTGCAAATAAGGATAGCGGGAGGCAAAATTTCTTTCAGTTTTTCTTCATCAAAATCTTCTTCATTAACGTAAGCATTCAATAAATTATTTTCTTCATCAAAAGCATAATATTTATTTTCTGAAAGTTCAGCAATAAGTATTTCTGCTTCTTCAGCAGAGGTTATTTCAATTTGTATTTTGAAAAATTTTTCATAAAAAAAAGCCTGTAAATTAATACAAGCTTTCAAATAATTTATTGTTAAATATTAATGCTCATTATGAGATCTGTTTTGCGGAGCTGAATTCTGTTCCGGTTTTGGCAGCAAGGCTTTTCTGCTCAGTTTAAACTTACCGGTTTTAGGATCAACTCCGATCAATTTTACCTTTACTTTATCACCTTCATGGAAAACATTATCCATATTTTCAAGCCTTTTCCACATGATCTCCGAAATATGCAATAATCCTTGTTTGCCCGGTAAAAATTCAATAAAAGCGCCAAACTCTTTAATTCCTTTTACAGTTCCTTCATATACATCTCCCACTTCAGGAACAGCAACAATGCTATTTACCCACGCAACTGCCTGGTCAAGACTTTCTTTATTAGCAGAGAAGATACTTACTTCGCCCGTTTTACCTACTTCAGTAATATTAATTGTAGCGCCGGTAGTTTTTTGAATTTCCTGGATAATTTTTCCACCTGGCCCGATCACCGCTCCAATAAATTCAGAATCAATGATCAGTTTTTCCATTCTCGGAGCATGCGGTTTCACATCCGCATTATGCTCAGGAATGCAATTATACATCGCATCCAAAATATGCATTCTTCCTTTCTTCGCCTGATCAAGCGCTTTCCTCATTACATCCATACTCAATCCATCTACTTTTATATCCATTTGCACGCCACATATTCCATCCCTTGTTCCCGTTACTTTAAAATCCATATCTCCCAGATGATCTTCATCACCCAAAATATCAGAAAGAATAGCATATTGATCTCCTTTGGAAATCAATCCCATCGCTATGCCACTCACATGTTTTTTGAAAGGAACGCCCGCATCCATCAACGCAAGTGAACCCGCACAAACAGTAGCCATTGAAGAAGAACCATTACTTTCCAAAATATCGCTCACCACCCGAACGGTATAAGGATAATCGTTTCCGGGCATTATTTGTTTTAAAGAACGCATAGCCAGGTTTCCATGTCCAACTTCTCTCCTTCCCACGCCACGCATCATTTTTACTTCGCCGGTTGAAAAAGGAGGAAAGTTATAATGTAAAATAAATTTGGAATAATTGCTGGTAGCAGCACTTTCAACTAATAATTCATCAAGTGGGGTTCCAAGGTTACGGTAGTTAAAGATTGTGTTTCACCGCGGGTAAATAGCGAAGACCCATGAGGAGAAGGAAGAACATTTACTTCCATAGTAAGAGGTCTTATCTCTTCAAGTCCGCGGCCATCAAGACGTTTACCTGGTTGAAAGGATCATATCCCGAACTACATGATATTGCAATTCACCAAAATAATATTTGATCAAACCCTTATCTTCATCCGGAAGTTCTTCCCCAAGATGCTCTGTGGTTTCTTCCAATAATTTATCAAAAGCTTCTTGTTCTTTCATTTTTAGATGTAGCAGACGAAGAAATTTCAAGCATTTTATCTTTTGCAAAAGCAATGATCTTTTCGTCTAATTCCGCATTTCTATACGGTTTAGTGTAATCACGTTTTCCTTTTACACCAACCTTTTCTCTTAATTCTTCCTGTGCTTTTACCTGTACCTTAATGGCATTGTGAGCTACTTCAATTGCTTTTACCAGGTCTTCTTCCTGGCATTCTTTTCCTTCACCTTCCACCATCATAATATTTTTATCGGTAGCAGCAATCAAGAAATTCAAGATCAGCTACTTCTAATTGCCGCGTGGTTGGGTTCACCACAAAATCACCATCTACTTTTGCCACTCTAACTTCAGAAATAATTTCCTGGATAGGAATATCAGAAACAGCTAACGCTGCGGATGCAGCAAGACAAGCCATTGCATCAGGCATAATTTCGGGATCACTGGAAATCAGTGAAACCAACACCTGCACATCGCATAAATAATCATCCGGGAATAAAGGCCTTAGAGCCCTGTCAATCAATCTTGAGGTTAACACTTCATAATCATTCAATCGTGCTTCTCTTTTGAAAAAAGAGCCCGGAATTCTTCCGGCTGAAGCAAATTTTTCCTGGTAATCAACAATTAAGAGGAAAGAATGATTGCCCCTCTTTTGGTTCCTGGTTGGCAACAACGGTTGCCAATATAATACAATTGCCTAAACGCACCGTAACTGCCCCATCCGCCTGGCGGGCGAGTTTGCCTGTTTCTATCGTAACTATCCGGCCATCGCCAATATCGAAAGTTACATTTATTGGATTTGGAGTATTCATCTTATTTTTTAATTATTTTAAAAAAAAGTATTCCCAACCGTATTATTCAGTTGGGAATGCTTACAATATCATTAATTAGTAACAAATTATTTACGAAGTCCTAACTTTTCAATTAATGCACGATATCCACTTAAATTATGTTTGCTTAAATACGCTAATAAACTTTTTCTTTTACCAACCATTTGCATCAGACCACGTTGGCTACTGAAGTCTTTTTTATTAGTACTTAAATGATTGGAAATATGATTGATCTTTTCGGTCAATATCGCAACCTGCGCTTCAATAGATCCTGTGTTCTTTTCACTGCCGCCAAATTCTGAAAAGTATTTTGCTTTGCTTTCTGAAGTTAAATAAGACATCTTTTTTGAAATAATTTTAATAATTGGCTGCAAATGTACTATTATATTTTGATTTTTAATAAAGGGGAAATCTTATTTTTTTGAAAATATTTCCTTTAATAAAAACTTCATATTATGCCGCCTTTCCGTTCATTGCTTTAAGATTTAAAGCATACAAAGCGATAAATACCAATCCGAAAAAATTGTTAAAGGCGGTGGCTCCTACGGCAATCATGTCATTTCCAAAGAGATAAAAGGGAATCATCAGTCCAATAATAACCCCAATTATATAAATATAAAAACCTGTTCGCTTAAGTCGCCACATAAATAAAGCTCCTGTTAATGTAAATAATGCGGCAATCAAATTTCCGATAGCAAGTTTTCGCATATTATTTTTATCGAGAATTTTACTGAAAGAGGCTTTTATTTTTTCTGAAAACACTTTTCTTTCATTATGCCTTTCATTATGGACAGAGCGGGTTGAATCAATATAAGTTGAATCTTTTTTCAAAGGTTTTTCTTCGGATAAAATGTTTGCATATTTTTCTGCCGTCGTATAAGTATAAACACTACTAATAATTGCCCAGCCGCTTCCTATAAATGTAAGTATGCACAACCAGGTAAAAAAAGAAGGCCTGGGCTCAGGTTGAGTTTCAAATTCGTAAGTGTTATTTGCCATTTCGCTGCAAAATAATACATTATCAAAAAAAATTAATCCTTTTTTTAAGGTGTTCGATGAATCTGTTTATCTAAAATCATGAACAATGTTTATCTAAAAACAGGAAAATAGAAAACCGAAAAATTTGTCTGTTTACCGGAAATAAAATTACTGACGGTATTTTTCAACACCGGAAGCAGGCTTCCAGCCATAATGTGGCTCAAAATAATTCCACAATAATGCAGAAACATTCCGTGCTAATTGCCACGCTTCATTATCAGTTTCCCATCTTTGATCTTTATTATTTTTTGTAGCGATATAAAAAACATAATCTCCATGAGGCGCATTTACCAATACAGCTTCTGAACGTGAATCATTTACCATTCCCTGTTTGAAGCCGTCCTGCACATAAGGCGGAATTTGCGAAAGCGCATATTCATCCCAAAAAACATCGGTAAGGTCACGATACATTATTTCGCTGGCTGCTTTGCTTACTGTTTTTCCTTCACGAATCATTACCAGCAAGATTGGCCATTTCACGTGGAGTAGTTTGGCCCCAGCCATATTCTTTATTCATCCTTTTCTCTTCCGGCGGTGCGGGCATTTACACGGGTAAATTGAAATCCATGATCACTTAGCCACGAGTTAATTTCAGTTCCGCCTCCGGCTAATTTCTCGCACCAGACAGCAGCAGTGTTATCACTATGTGAAAGCATTAAAGAAATAAGCGTTCTTAAATCTGTTGGCGTTGAATCTTTAAAAAATTGCATTAAACCAGAGCCGCCCCGCGCGATACTATCGCGATAAATTAGTGGTTGATGATAAGTATAAACTCCCTCGTCAATTTTCTTAAAAATACCAACAAGGATAGGAACTTTTACAATACTTGCCGTTGGAAAAATCGTGTCTGCATTTATCGCTGCTATCTTTACCGGTTTTTAAATTTCGAACATAAACACCAGCAGTTCCGTGGAAAGTATCTAATAATTCCTTTAGTTGATTTTCAAGTTTTCTATCTGTTTTATATTGGACAAAAAACAGTTGATGAGAAAGAGAGTCATGGATAATAATAAGATACTAGTATAAAAAGGTCTTTTCATTTATAATTTTTTTTGAAAAATACGCATTTCTCGTTGAAGATTTGAAAGCAGGATTAATATGAGTATTTTAGATTTACAATAAACGAAAAAAAAAATTATACGCTTTTAAACTTTTTTACAATTATTTGCGTCTGTAACTAATGGAGGTTTTTGTATAAATGACTCAAAAACATTTAACAAAAATTGCCACACTAAATAAATTAAATTTGGTATAACATCTCTTAACACATTAACTATCAATAAATGAAAAACATTTTTAAAATATTTTCGCTTTCGCATTATCTTTGCCGGTTTGCTCAATACAGGGTTTGCACAAAGAACACGGGAATTCAGAGGAGGTGGAAATTCACGCGTCTTCAAGTGTATCGCGCACTCCTTCAGCTCCAAGGCAAATGGAAACAAGATCTGCCCCGGTAAGATCTTTTGATAACAATCGCAGTTCTGCTTCGCGCGTTCAAAATTCCCAGCCATCAAGGCAAATGACAGTGAGCCAGGCACCTGACAGAAATTTCAATAAAAACAGAGTTGCTCAAACAAGAAATTTACAAAATTCTTCAAGTAACCAGCGAGTATTTTCTCAAAGAACAATCTTCTGATTCTACCAAAGAATTATTGTTTCCCGAATGGAAACAACAGTTATGGCAGAGTGAATAATTTTGACAGAAACAGGGCAGTTTCCCGCAATGTTTATCAAAATAATTATCGCGACTATGATCGTGAGAACCGGTATTACAACCATTATGATAGAGACGACCGTTATTATGGATAATGTATATGGCCGCAGAACCAGATTTATGTATGGAACACGCTACACAGTAATTCCACATAATTTTATTTCTATTCATTTCGGCGGATATCCTTATTACTATTATGGTGGTTACTACTATGGATATTATAATGGATATTATTGCCCAATTTTTCCTCCTTTTGGTTTACACATCAGTGTTCTTCCTTTTGGTTATATAAGATTATTCATCGGGGGAATACCCTACTATTATTATAACGGAATTTATTATCGGCAATATGATAATACTTACCAGGTAGTTGATGCACCAATGGGAGCAACCGTTTCATCCCTTCCTGAAGGAGCCCGTTCTGTTGTAATTAATGGAGAAAGTTTGTATGAACTTAATGGAACTTATTACAAAGCCGAGATTGATGAAAATGGTAACAATGTATTTGTTGTGGTTGGTAAAAATGGAGTAATCAATAATACCGCAATGGATCAAAGCGGATGTTACAACAGCTCCTGAATCTTTGCAAATGGGAGATATTGTAACTCAATTACCGCAAGATTCAAAAATTGTAACTGTAAACGGTCAGCAACTTTATGAAACACCGGACAATATTTATCTCCAGGAAGAAAATAACAATGGAATAGTTCAATATAAAGTAGTAGGCAAATAAATTTTAGATATTTTTATTTTTTTGAAGAGCCGGCAATTTCTGCCGGTTTTTTTATTTAGCAATCACTAATATCTCGATATCCCCTTTCATGAAAATTCTTAAATGTTAAAATTTCAATTGCTGAAAAGTTTAAAGTATGAACGGTATAATTGTGGTGGCAATATTTTAATACATTAAGCCAGTTGAAAACTATTTTCCAATTTAAAAACAGAAGTAGATTTTCTAATGTTGTAGAATTTACTTTTGAACTCGAATGAACTTTTATATTATGATGAAATATCTACTTTTACTTCTTTCTTTTGCTTTTTTTACTTCTCATTTATTAGCCCAAATTGATAAAGAACCGCTTCCAACAACTGATGCGACAGTGATAGAAGTAAATAATTCAAATAGTTTATTTGGAAAAGTTGTGGATATACAAACCAACAAAGGAATCAGCGGCGCAACTGTTCAATTGTTTGCTTCAAAAAGCGATTCAATTGCCAATAAAACCCGGGATTCACTCATCGCCGTAATGCTAACGAAGCCAAATGGCGATTTTCACTTTGCAAAAATTCCTATTCTATCTCTCTGAGACATTGAAATATCTGCAGTTGGATATTCATTATACAATCATATTTTTTCTTTTAATAAAACTGAAAGTCAACCGGCAATTCATAAAGATTTGGGAAATATCGTGATGGCACATGCAAATGAAAAGCTGCAAACAGTAACCGTGATCGCAGAAAGGCCGGCTCTTAAAAATGGGTATTGATAAAAAGATTTTTGATGTGGGAAAAAGTATTACTTCAAAAGGAGGAACAGCGATAGATGTGATGAAAAATATTCCTTCAGTTTCTGTGGATGTTGATGGAAATGTGCAGTTAAGAAATTCAAATCCTACAATTTTTATTGATGGCCGTCCAACTATTCTTACACTCGACCAAATCTCTTCGGATGATATTGACAGGATAGAAATTATTACCAATCCATCTGCAAAGTATGATGCATCAACCACAGGCGGAATTATCAATATTATTTTAAAGAAAAATAAAAGATATGGCTTAAATGGACTTGTGTCTGTTACTGCCGGAACACCCAAAGATATTCGGGAAATGCTAACCTTAATTTGACGCCAGGGCAAATTCAATTTTTTTGTTCCGGGCATTACAACTATACCAATAATGATGCCCATGGAAAAAGTTTCAGGCAAAATAAAAGCGATGGAATAGTCGAAAATTATTTTAATCAACATTCATTAAATAACCACACGCGGCGATTTATTGGGTAAGAGGTGGTGTGGATTTCTTCTTGATAACAGGAACACGATTACTTTGTCGCAAGGATATGTAAATGGTCGTTTTTCAAATATTCAAACCCAGGACCAGGAATATTATGACAATAACAATCAATTGACCCAATCAGGAATCAGAAACTCAGACGGGCATTTTCAATTTAAAAGAAACAGTTCATCTATTATATTATACCCATAAATTTCCGAAAGAAGGAGAAACGATAGATGCAAGTGCAAAAATGAATTATGGAGGCGTGAATGATCATGATAAAATCATAAATACTTTTTATAATCCTGATGGCACTGTGATTGGAGATCCAAGTGTGGTGCAGGATGATGGCGCCAATAATAACAACCAGGTTACTGCAAAAATTGATTATGTAAATCCGTTAGGGGATGATAAAAAATTAGAAGCCGGGCTTCGCAGTTACACCAATAATTATAAGAGTGATTTTAATTCTTATTCAATGAAAAACGGCGAGGCGATTAAACTCCCTTTAAGCAATAATTATAAATACATTGAGAGTGTTCAGGCAGCTTATATTACTTATACCGGAAAAATAAAAAGCATCGGTTACCAGGCGGGTTTACGTGGTGAATATTCAAAATTTACAGGAACACTTCTTGACAGCGCGAAAAAATTTGGTTATGAATATCCATCTGAAATTAAAAAATATTTGGAATGCACTTTTCCCGAGTCTTTATCTTTCAAAAAAATTAAATGAAACAGATGAAATACAATTAAATTATTCGAGAAGAATCCGAAGGCCCAATTTTTGGCAATTAAATCCATTTATTGATATAAATGATCCCTTAAATATTCAACAGGGAAATCCGCAATTAAAACCTGAATACAGCAATTCTTTTGAATTTAATTACAGCAAATCTTTTAAGAATAACAGTAATTTTCTTGCTTCCGTTTATTACAGAAATACCACCGGCGACATTACACGATACAGTGACACATTAACAGCCGAACAATACAACAAACTTCAAAATGCCGGTGTAGATCCAAATGCAATTCTTAATACTTTTATTAATTCAAAAAGTACCAACCGCGCAGGTTTGGAACTTACCTTGCAGGAAAAATTCGGAGACAATTTCGATATCACGCCCAATGTAAATATTGGTTATAGAAAAGTAAATGCCGCGCAAATTCATTTGAATCTTAAGTAATGAAGGATTTGATTTCAGTGCTAAATTAACAGCCAATTATAAAATAAAAACCGAGAAAGAATCTAATGTGTTTAATAATCTCAGCTTTCAGTTAAACGCAGATTATCATTCACCAAGAGTAATTCCGCAGGGAAGAAGATTAGAAAGATTTAGTTCTGATTTTGCGATGCAAAAAGATTTGTTTAAAAACAATCGCGGCTCTGATCACTTTTAGCGTGAATGATATTTTCAATACACACCGATATGGAGTAATTTATGATACGCCTACTTTTTACCAGGAAACGTATAACCGGCATTGGGTAAGAAGTTTCAGGCTTACGTTCAGTTACAAATTCGGCAACTCTGATTTTTCTTTATTCAGGCAAAATAATGATCAGCGGAAATGATTAAACAGATTAGTCAGTAAACAAATAAATAACAAAGATTTTTATTTTGCTTTCTTTTAATTCATAAACTGACCTTCTGAAAACAGATAAGGATCAATTGAAAAATAAGGATCAATTTCTGAAGGAAGTTCGCCTAAGTTCAATCTCTATTCCTGATTTATTTTCTCTTATCTGCCACAAATAAAGATCTTTATTGCCTTCGACAATTTCGGGAAGCATATTTTTTAAAAGCCCATTCCAGCAGGCATCCTGAAGTTGATCTGCCTCAGAACCAATACGTTCGTTTTCATTTAGTTTTTGCCAGCATTGTCTTGATGAAAAATGAGTGCCGGTGAATAAGTAATATTTCCTGTTGTATAATTTTTTCCATAATTGACAATTTTTATTTCTATTAGTAAGACTAAAAATTGTTTTCAGAAATTAATCCGGAAATAAAATTTTATGTTAAAAGGAAAACGAAAAAAGCGGCTAATTTATTTCAGATGTTGCCGGAACTTTTTTAATTCAGAAACATCAGAAGGAGAAAGAACTTCATTGTTATCGTATTTTGCTTTTAAAAACAAAACCCTTTTGTGTTGCGGATATTTTGCAAGAATATCTTCAATTAATTTGCCGGCCTCTTTATCTTTTTCAAAAAGCGGGGCATTTTCAGGAAGTTCAGATTTTTCTCTTGTAGGCATTTTTTTTATGATTGATTCCAAAGCAGCCAGCCGCCCCGGAAGTACTCCATTTATTTTTGAAGCTTTATCATACAAGCCCTGCAATTGCTTTTTGCTCAGCCATCCTCTTCGCTGGTATTGCTGATAAATGCTAATTACAAAAGAAGAAACAGGAAAAGCCATGATGCAATCTTCCAGCAGCATATTGATGATATCAAGCTTTGGTTTGTTTTGTTGCATAAATCAGTATTTAGACAAAAGTAAAGAAAGAGAGTGAAGTATTATAAAATCGAAAACCCACTTTTCACAAAGTGGGTTTTATGATTTTTCCTCAGGGGAATTTGAAGAATTAATATCTGTACATTTCTGGCTTATAAGGGCCTTCTTTCGGAATATTCAAATAAGCACTTTGCTTGTCAGAAAGTTCATCCAGTTCTACACCAATTTTTTTCAAATGTAAACGGGCTACTTTTTCATCCAAATGTTTTGGAAGCACATATACTTTGTTTTCATAATTGTCAGAATGCAGCCAAAGTTCCAATTGCGCCAACACCTGGTTGGTAAATGAATTACTCATCACAAAACTTGGATGGCCTGTGGCACAACCCAAATTCACCAAACGACCTTCAGCCAAAACAATAACATCTTTTCCGTCAATTGTATATTTATCTACCTGTGGTTTAATAGTATCTTTTGTATTTCCGTAATTTTTATTCAGCCATGCAATATCAATTTCAATATCAAAGTGGCCAATGTTACAAACAATCGCTTTATCTTTCATTTCTTTAAAATGCTCACCTGTAATCAAATCGCGACAACCTGAAGCAGTAACAATGATGTCAGCTTCTTTCACCGCGTCAATCATTTTCTTTACTTCATATCCATCCATTGCCGCCTGCAAAGCACAAATAGGATCAATTTCCGTCACAATTACCCTCGCTCCTGCACCACGCAAACTTGCAGCGGAACCTTTTCCTACATCACCATAACCTCCTACAACAGCTACTTTTCCGGCCATCATAATATCAGTGGCTCTTCTTATCGCATCTACTAAACTTTCTTTACAACCGTATTTGTTATCAAATTTAGATTTGGTCACCGAATCATTAATATTGATTGCAGGAATGGGCAAAGTTCCCTTTTCCATTCTTTCATACAACCTGTGAACGCCTGTGGTAGTTTCTTCTGAAACCCTTTTATGTGCTGAATCAATTCAGGGTATTTATCAAAAACCATATTGGTCAAATCGCCACCATCATCTAAAATCATATTTAATGGCCGGTCTTCGCTTCCGAAAAATAAAGTTTGTTCGATACACCAATCACTTTCTTCCTGTGTCTGCCCTTTCCATGCAAAAACTCCAATTCCTGCAGCAGCAATGGCAGCAGCAGCCTGATCTTGCGTAGAAAAAATATTACATGAACTCCATTTCACTTCTGCGCCCAATTCAACCAAAGTTTCAATAAGAACTGCCGTTTGAATAGTCATGTGAAGGCATCCGGCAATACGTGCGCCTTTTAAAGGTTTTTCTTTTCCAAATTCTTCACGAAGCGCCATTAAGCCCGGCATTTCAGCTTCTGCTAAATTGATTTCTTTGCGACCCCAATCGGCCAAGACCAATATCTTTCACTTTGTATTTAAGACCAAAGTCAATCGTATTTTTTGTAACTTCTGACATGATAATGTTTTATTTTTTTAGATTGCAAATGTAAGAATATTAGAATAAAATACTAATACTTATTCTAACTTTAGAATATATTTGAACTTATTTCTTATTAAAAAGAATAAAACACCTGTTTAAGCATGAAATCACAAACACGAAAAGAAGAATTGGTAACTGTATCTTACATGCCGGATAAAAAAGATCTCTCCATTTTAAAACTTCTGCAACAAAATGCGCGCATAACCGTAAAGGAAATTGCTGAAAAAGTACATCTGAGCACAACTCCTGTTCATGAGCGTATCAAACGGATGGAAGAAACCGGCATTATAAAGCAATATGCAACATTGGTGGACAATACAAAAGTAAAAAAATCGCTTATGGTAATTTGCTATGTTTCTTTGAAACAACATGGCAAAAACGCCGGCGCAAAATTCATAAAAGTCATTAATGAACTGAATGAAGTAATCGAATGTTTCAGTATTTCAGGTGAATTTGATTTTATGCTGAAAGTAGTTTGTGAAGACATGAATGCTTACTACGATTTTCACGTAAACAAATTGAGTGAAATTGAAAATGTGGGCCATGTGCAAAGTATTTTTGTGATGGGAATTATCAAGCAAACACATCAATTGGTTTGGGATGAATAAAAAATTACTTTACTCAGTAAACAAATAAAAAAACAGGATTTCTGTTTTGTAGCCAGCCATGAGCATTGAAATTTTATGAAGTATAAAGAGATAGCAAAAACGCGCCTGATCACACAACAAATTGCGGAGTCTAAATTTGAAACTGCCGCAGAAATAGTAAGTTGGATGGGTGCTATGCAAGCCCAGGATTTTGGAATGACAAAATGGGCAATAGGACTTCGCCTAACAAAATCAACAGAAAGTGAAATATACAAAGCAATTGATTCCGCAGAAATCATAAGAACACATCTCCTCAGGCCTACATGGCATTTCGTGTCAGCTACCGATATATACTGGATGTTGAATTTGACAGGGCCAAAAATAAAAGCAGGAATGAAAGGAAGGCACAGGCAACTTGAATTAAGTGAAAATATCTTAAAAAAGGCCAATTCTGTGATAGAAAAAAGCTTAAGTACCGAGACGCATTTAACAAGAAAAGAATTAGTATCAGAACTTCATAAAGCCAAAATTCCAACAGATAACAATCGTTCTTCACATATTTTTTTAAACGCAGAATTAGATGGGATCATTTGTAGTGGAAAAATGAAAGAAGGTCAAACAACCTACGCACTGCTTGCCGAAAGAGTGCCTGAAAAAAAGTTATCCAATAAAGAAGAATCTTTGTTTAAACTGGCAACCAAATATTTTCAAAGCCATTCTCCCGCTACTTTACACGACTTTTTATGGTGGTCAGGATTATCCGTTACTGAAGCCAAAAAAGCAATTTCATCGATAAAAAAAGATTTTGTTCCCGAAAAAATAAATGGCGTTGAATACTTATTTCCGGTTGCTGCTACTTCTCCAAAAAAAATTAATAGAACCGTTTTTTTATTGCCCGCCTTTGATGAGTATTTAATTAGTTATAAAGACAGAAGCGCGTCTATCTTTACAGATCATGAGCCAAAAGCGTTTTCAAAAAATGGTATCTTCTGGCCAACAATTGTCATAAATGGCAAAGTCGCCGGAACCTGGAAAAGGGAAATAAAAAAAGATAAAGTAATTGTAACCACCCTTTTTTTTGATTCAAAAAACAAAGTCAATAAGTCCGGTTTACAAAAAGAAGTCGAAAAATTTGGGAATTTTCTAAACTGCAAACCTGAATTGGCATTCGGCTGAAAAATTTCTTTCCCGATAGTCTTTACGCATTCCTGCTACTTAACCAAAATAAAAATCTTGCAAATTTGCTTGTTTACTAATACAAAAAAATCCACCTGCCGCTACAGCAGATGGATCACTGAACACTTTACCTCATTTAAGGACTTGCTTATGCGATGAAAACCAAATCACTTTTCCATCTTTCATTCCATTATCATCTTCATAATTTGCAGAGTCCACTCTTCCGCTTTTGTAAGTATCAATTTCTTTATACCAAACATTTATATAGTTAATTCCGTCTTTTACAGAATGGTTTTTTAACCATACCTGCATGTCGATTTTTACAGAACTCATGCTATCCCGTGACAATGCCCAATCTTTCATAAGAGAATCTGTGAGACCAGCAAACCTGAAGCCGTTGGAGCCATATACAGTCATACTATCACCCATCGTTGCCCGTAGCGCATTCATATCTCCGTTCTCCCAGGCTTTGTAGGAGTTTAGGGTAACAAGTAAATCCGAATCAGGAACATCTTTAGTAAAATTAGTGCTGTAAGATGCTTCATAAGGAAGTTGAATGGAGCTTTCTGTCGTGGTAGCCATCGTATCGGTTTTAGATTCTTCTTTGTTATTGCACGACAGAATAGCTAATGACAATGAAAGAAAGATGATAATATTCTTTTTCATTTTTAAAATTTTTAGATTAGATAATTAATTAAAAACGTGATGTTCAGAAAAGGAAAGGACAGCTTTCAGCAGGTTCTATAGAATTTGTAGTGTAATATATAACATTTTTACCGTATAAAAATTTTTAGGGTATTTGGCAAACCGAAAATATTTATCTTCATATTTATCAAGTATCAAATATGCTCGAAGTAAATTTTAAGCCTTTTCCCGCGCTTACAACAAAAAGATTAGTGTTACGAAAATTAAATGCAGACGATGCGCACCAATTCTTCAATCTTCGCTCCAACGATCAGGTGATGAAACACATTGGTAAAAATCCAATGACTTCCATGAATGAAGCACATGATTTTATCAAAATGATCAATGATCTGCTGGAAAGTAATTCCGGAATTACCTGGGCTATTGCGCTGAAAGAAGAACCCGCGAATTTAATAGGTACGATCGGCATTTGGAGACTGATAAAAGAACATTATCGGGGAGAGATTGGTTATATGTTGCTTCCGCAATACTGGCGAAAAGGACTTACAAAAGAAGCCATATTAAAAGTAATTAATTATGGTTTCAACGAGTTGAAATTGCACAGCATTGAAGGTCACATTACTCCATTGAATATTGTTTCAGCAAAAATTTTAGAAAGCACCGGTTTTGTAAGAGAAGCTTATTTTAAAGAAGACTTTTTCTTTAATGGAAAGTTTGAAGATACCGCCATATATTCATTATTAAGCAGAAATTTTCCCGGAAGCACTCTCTAAATTTTCAAGGCATTTGCCAAGATCGATCCCTTTGCCCAACACGCCCCTAAAAATATCTCCCATCTTTTTGATTCTTTCCAAAGTATTAAAAATGGTAAATTGTTTTGGCGATAATCCCGGTTTTACTTCCTCCCATAATAATGGTGTGGAAACTGTCGCCCCGGGTTTGGGACGCAAACTATAAACTGAAGCAATTGTTTGACCACGACGATTTTGCAGGTAATCCATATAAATGTGTTTGTTACCACGTTTTTGCAAATTTCTTTCAAGAGTAGTAAAATCTTTCAGTTTCTCATTTGCCATCATGCATACTAAATAAGCAAAATCTTTTACCTGGTCATATCTGTATTTTTTGCCGGTTGGAACGTACACATGGATTCCGGAAGCGCCGGAAGTTTTACAAAAGGAAGAAGCTCCGGCTTTATCTAAAATCTCTTTAACGGTCAATGCTACCTGTATCACCTGCTCAAACGTATTTTTATCGGAAGGATCAATATCGATCATCAGGTAATCCGGCTTATCCAAAGATTTAACCGTTGAATGCCAGGGATTGATTTCAATACAACCCAAATTATTCAGGTAAACAAGTGTTTCAATATTATCACATACGATATAATTAATCTCTTTCTTGGTGGAGTCAGAATAAATCTGTTTACAATGCACATAAGAAGGTGCTTCATCGGCCGCGTCCTTTTGAAAAAACCCTTTTGCCTTTATCCCGTTTGGATTGCGCAAAAGCGATTCAGGCCGGCCCTTCAGATAAGGAAGAATATAGTCTGCCATTGAAATATAATAATCGACCACATCGCCTTTTGTTACTTTTTCATCAGGAAAATAAACCTTATCAAAATGCGTAAACGTCACCTTATTTTTCCCGAAGGAATAAATTTTATCATTCCCATCTTTGCTTTTTTGGGCTGATGTTGCTTTATTTTTTATTGTCATTTTCCCCTCCGCTTTTTTGCTTTTTTTTTGAATCCGTCTTTTGTCCTGCGTTAATATTGTCCATATTTATTTCATTAATGGTTTTATCATCCCTTAAATGTAAGAAAACCGGGTGCCGCAATTTTCCATCACCGGTAACTTCTGAAAATTTCACTTCACATATCAATTCGGGTTTTATCCATGTCACCTTTGAATTGTTTTTAATTTTTTCTTCAAAAGGAGATTTCTCCCGGATCAGCGGCTCAAAAAGATCATGCAATTCTTTTAGGCTTCGTTGGTTAAAACCTGTGCCGGCATTGCCCATGTAGATAAATTTTCCTCCTTTTTTGGCGGCAAGTATCAGTGAGCCAAAATATTTCCTTGATCCGGATGGTTCCGAATATCCGGCAATGATCACTTCGGTGGTCTTATGATTTTTTATTTTGAGCCAGTTAGTTGTTCGCTTGCCGGGATAGTATTTTGAGTCCATTTTTTTGGCCATAATTCCTTCCAGGTTTTTCTCTTTTGAAACCTGGAAAAACGATTTTCCATATTCAAGGATATGGTCCGAATATCTTATCACCGGGTTATCAGCAGGAATGATCTTTTTTAATAATTCTTTTCGGTCTGTCAGTGGAAGTGAAGTAGTATCTTCTCCATTAAGTTGCAATAAATCAAAAATGCAATATTGAATCGGGCGGTCCTGATTTTCAGAATAATGCTGAAGCAATTGGAAATCCGGCTTGCCATCATCACCCAGCACGACAATCTCGCCATCTAAAACAGCATCTGCCTTTACATTTTTTAATTGATCGGCAACTATGGGATAAGTTGGCTTAAAATTAAGCCCATTGCGGGAATACAATAAAATATCGTCCTTTTTCTTTTCAGCAATGGCGCGGTATCCGTCCCACTTTATTTCAAAAAGCCAGCCCTCGTCATCAAAAGGTTCATCGGTTTCCTTAGCAAGCATCGGCTTTATATAATTGTGGACCTTCTTGCCATTTTGCATTGGAAAGACGGTGTTATTTAGTTGTTTTAGTTCTTTTTTTTTTTGGAGGCTTGTTATGTGCTGCAAGCCATTTGTTGATCGGGGAATTTTCTTTCGTGTGTTCTTCACTGTTATAGTCTTCATCTACTGCATAATCATCGTGGTGTTTTATTAACAACCAGCTATTATCCTCTTTACTTTTCAATTTCACCAAAACAAATTCACCTTTCAGTTTTTTACCAAACAAACGAAATTTAAAATCACCTGATCTCAGGCCTGCCCGAAGATTTTTTTCAGCTTCTTTCCTTGGAGAATTTTCAATATCCGAATAAGTTCCGCTGTCCCATATTTCCACAATTCCGGCTCCATAATTTCCTCCAGGAATTTCACCTTCAAAATCTTTATAGTTATAAGGATGATCTTCGACCATCATCGCCAGTCTTTTATCTTTTGGATTCATTGAGGGGCCTTTGGGAACTGCCCAGCTTTTTAAAACGCCATCAAGTTCAAGCCTGAAATCGTAATGCAACCGGGAAGCCTTATGCCGCTGCACAACGAAGATGAGGTTGGAAACCGATTTCTTTACCTTTCCTTCCGGCTCAGAAGTTTCTTTAAAATTTCTTTTTTTATTATAAAGTGTTAAACCCATTATGATGCTTTTTTACGTTTCACTTCAAGACTTGCTTTTAACTGATCCATCAAATCTTTTGTTTTGCTATGAACTACTTTCAATTGAGGCGCTTTGATCTTTTTACCTTTCGCTTTCGCATGAATCAATTTTAATAACTCCTCGTTGTAAGTGTCTTTATACTTCGAAATATCAAATTTACCGGTAAGCTGATCTATTAATGTTACCGCCATTTTTAATTCAGCCGGTTTTACTTCTGTATCATTTGGAAGAGTTAATTGCGCGGGATCTCGTATTTCCTGTTCAAACCTGATCTTATTTAAAACAATTACGTTCTTATCGGGCCGTAAAATGGCAAGTGCTTCTTTATTTCTCATTACGAAAGTGGACACTCCAACTTTTTTTGTTTTCTTGAGCGCCTCCAATAATAATTTATAAGGGCGCGTTCCCGACTTATCGGGTTCAAGATAATACGGCGTTTCATAGTAAAGGCTGCTGATCTCATCTTCTTTTACAAAATCACTGATCTCAATAGTCTTCGTTTTTTTTGCACTTGCCGCTTCAAAATCTTTATCCTCCAAAATCACGTACTGGTTATTGAGTTTATAGCCTTTTACAATATTGCCCCAGGGAACTTCCTTACCCGTATTTTCGTTAACTCTTTTGAATTTGATATTTGCCTGATCTTTCTTGTCAAGCATATCCAGATCAAGGTTACTTGATTCTGTTGCGCTATAAATTTTTACAGGAATATTCACTAATCCAAAACCTATGGCGCCTGTCCAGATTGGTCTCATAATAATTACGTTTTAATGATGAAATAATTACTATGAAATTCCTATGCCTTATTTTAATTACGTTAAAACCATTGGATTTCAGTGGAATTTAATTGAAAACAAAAGAGGGTGAGGAATTTATTCTACAACAGAAAAACCCAAAAAATGTTTGTTTACTGCCTTATTGTTCATGATTCTTTCCCTTTTTCCCAGAAATATCCAAAAGCAAAACAGGAAGTAACGTAAGATTAGTTAGTGTGGCAGAAAACAACGTAACAGATGTAAGCCACCCAAGAGATTGAGTTCCGCCAAATCCGCTGAAGCAAAAAATCACGAAACCAGCTATTAAAACCAGTGATGTGTATAAAATACTTAAACCGGTATGTTTTATGGTTTCAGAAACGGTTTTATTGATATTATAATTATTAGATGGCAGTTCTTGTTTGTAATTCACCAAAAAGCGGATGGTAACATCAATAGCAATTCCAAGAGCGACACTAAAGATCAGGACAGTTGACGGTTTTAAACGCACTCCCGCCCAACCCATAATGCCGGCAGTCACAATGAGTGGAATTACATTAGGAATTAACGAGCAAACTAAAATGCGAAGTGATTTGAACAGGTAAAGCATACAAAGGGCGATAAACAAAAACGCCCAAAGCAAACTTTCCTTAAGTCCGTTGATTATATAACTGCTTCCTTCTAAAAAAGTAATGGTAGAGCCTGTAAAGGTCACATTGTATTTTGAGGTATCAAATAACTTATCAGTCTTTGTTCTAAGATTCTTTAAAATAACCGGAAGTCTTTCCGTTCCGACATCGGCCATGTTTATGCTCATTCTCGTGCTTTCTCTTGCTGTATCGATGAAGTTGGTGAGCAATTTTGACAAATTGTTTTGTGAGCCGGTGTCTTTTTGAGGACGCAGATAATCGCCGACAAAAGCAATATCGAAAGAATTGGGCAAAGCATAATTTGCAGAATCGCCTTCATAAAAGCCCTGCTTCGCAAATTTAATTCCCTGGACAATTGAAAGCGGCTTGCTCATCTCACTTTGCTTTTTTATATAAGAAGTGAGTGAATCCATTCTTACCAAAACCGGCAACACCCGGGATCCCGCAAGTCCATATCTTTTTTTTGTGTCAATGACAATTTCCAAGGGCATTACTCCATTGAAATTTGATTCAAAAAATTTTAAGTCTTTGTAAATTTTATCTGTTTTAGGCAGGTCGTCAACAATAAAACCTTCAGTCTTTAATTTAAAAATTCCAAAAAAAGAAAAAATAACGAGTACTAACGTTAGCACATACACTATTTTTTTGTGATTAAAAACCCAATGTTCGATCTTTAATAAAAAGGCGGTTAGAATTTTTACATCCAGGTATTTCAACTGCCGCACGTTCGGTGTTTGCATATAACTCAAAACAGCCGGCAGTAAAATAAATGAGATCACAAAAATAAGCATGATACTGAGGCCAGCCACTTCGCCAAATTCAACCAGGATAGCGCTTTTAGTGAGTGCAAATACCGCAAAACCAATAGCAGCCGTAATATTGCAAAAAAGAGTCACAACGCCCATCTTGCTCACCATATCAATCAATGATTGCTCTTTATTGCCTGTTCGTTTATAAGTAGAATGGTATTTATTCAAAAAATAAATGCAATTAGGAATGCCAATCACCACGATAAGCGGAGGAATCAAAGCAGTCAACAAAGTGATCTTATATCCAAAAAGGTACATGATTCCAACACTCCAGATCACACTGACAATAACAACGAGCAAAGATAAAAGAGTGGTTTTAACCGACCGGAACATCAATAATAATATCAATGCTGAAAGAATAAGCGACCCGATCACAAACCATTTCATTTCATTGGCGATGCGATCTGCGACTTCTGTTCTTATCAATGGCAACCCGCTTATATGTGTAGGAATGTTTGTTGCCGCCGTATACTCATTTGTCTTGCCTATGATATCGTTGATGACCTTGGTACGGCCTCTTGAATTAAGAATTTCTTTATTAATTCTTACAATTATAATATATGCGTTAGTGACAGGGTTGTACAACAACGACCGATAAAACGGAAGTGTGTAAAGCACTCTTAAACTACTGTCTATTTCACTTTGCGTTTTGGGGTTTTGGGGAAAGACGGGAATAGCATCCAGTTTTTGTTCAGCAGTATCTTTTAAAAGATCAACTGCATTTGCAACACTTAAAACTGTTTCTACATAAGGGACTTTTTTTAGATCCCGGTTTAAACTACTAAACGCCTGAAAATTTCTAAGCTCAAAAAAATGGTCAGTTTTCACACCGATTACCAAAACATTTCCATCATCACCAAACTTTTCTTTAAAAGAAAGGTAGTCCTGGTATTTCGGATTGTCAGCAGGAATGGCTTTTGAAAACTCGTAACTCATTTTTATTTTGCTCGCGAAAAACCCCATAACAGCAGTAGTTACAAGCAATAAGAGTAAGAGAATTAATCGTTTTTTAAGAACGAACTTGGCCAGGCGTTGCCACATAATTTTAAAGAATTTTTGCGCAAAGGAAGCAAATAATTGTTATTTGTTTCCGGACAATATAAAAACAGGAATTTGCTTAATTTCTTTGTTCACTATAATTTTTAAACCGGCGCTTTCTGTTAATAAAGCAATACTTCTCTTAGTAATCAAGTTGCATTCCCAATTTATCTTTCAATTCTTTTACCAAAGGATATTGTTCAATTATTCTTAAATATTGCTGCTTCATATTCAACACTTCTTCCTCTGGCCCATTTTCAGTCTTCAGATGCCGGCTCAACTTCCAGTTTATAAATAAGAGAACGGTTGTTAAAGTGCGATTGAAAATGCGTTATCAATTCTCCCCTTTCGGTTTCTATGAATTTTTGTTGCAAACTGCTTTGGGTAACAATCTCTATACAATTTTCATCCACAATATTCAGCTTTGCCGTTTTGAAATTAGAGGCGACAGGTTTTTTATTGGTCGCTACCAGTTTATCAATGTATTTTCCCCATGCTATATAAAGTTCTTCTTCGTTTAATTCTATGGTGCGGCTATTCCTGTTCTCTTCGGCAACTTTCTCCCTGATCTTTTCCAAAGAACGTAGCTTGGTGATTTTAGTTTTTGGTAGCTTTACGGTAGCAACCTGGGCTTCTTGCTGAGGCCTTTGTTTTTTTGCAGGTTCGGCCTCTTTTTCAATAATCAGCGTGGCTTCATTATTCGAAGGCACTTCCTTTTTGATTTTTGGCGAACCCGGTTTTGATTCTTTTTTATTAGGAAGATTAACTGCTATCGGAGAAATGGTTTTAAAAGAAACCGGCTTTATGTTTTCAAGTTGTTTTTTTTTTGACAACCGGCCATTTTCATTTACCAGGTTAAGTGCCTGATCGAGATAAGAAAGCTTTATAAAAGTAAGTTCAACATGCAACCGCTTATTTTTTGCAAGCCGGTAATTAATTTCAGATTCGTTTAAAATATTCAGTGCACTCAAAAGCCATGAGTCATTTATTTTTGAAGCCGTTTCAAGGTATCGTTCTTTAAATCCTTCAGAAACTTCAAGTAACACAGCCACTTTAGGATCTTTGCTTACCAGCAAATTTCTAAGGAATTCTGAAAAACCATTTAAAACCAGGTCGCCTTCAAAACCTTTCCTGTTTATTTCATCAAACAACAAAATAGCATCTCCGGCATTTTGATTTTGCATCGCTTCCGCCAGCTTGAAATAATAGTCTTCATCAAGAATATTTAAATGTTCAAGCGTATTGGCGTAAGTGATTGTACCATTGGTAAAACTTACAATTTTATCAAGAATACTAAGGCGTCACGAAGGCAACCTTCGCTTTTTTGCGCAATGATATGCAATGCAGTTTTATCCGCTTTGATATGTTCTTTTTCACAAATTTCCTGCAGATGTTCAACAGTATCGTCATTGGTAATTCTTTTAAAATCGAATATCTGGCAACGTGATAAAATAGTTGGAAGTATTTTATGCTTTTCTGTCGTGGCCAAAATAAAAATGGCAAATGGCGGTGGTTCTTCCAGCGTTTTTAAAAAAGCATTAAAGGCTGAAGCACTCAACATGTGAACTTCATCAACAATATATACTTTGTATTTTCCGGCTTGTGGTGCAAAGCGAACCTGCTCAACCAATGTACGGATATCATCTACAGAATTATTGCTGGCGGCATCCAGTTCATGAATATTCATAGAACTTCCGTTATCAAACGAAACGCATGAATTGCAAACATTACAAGCTTCACCTTCAGGGGTACGGTTTTCGCAGTTAATTGTTTTTGCCAAAATTCTTGCGCAGGTTGTTTTACCTACACCCCGCGGGCCACAAAACAAGAAATGCATGTGCCAGCTGGTTATTTTTGATCGCATTTTTTAAAGTAGTGGTAATATGAGATTGCCCCACAACTGTATTAAAATTTTGCGGCCTGTATTTTCGTGCTGAAACAATGAATTTATCCATAAAACCGAACCTTCAAAAATGAATTTATTGTAATTAAAGAATCCTGCAAGTTAAGAAACCCTCTCTTAAAAGAAAATTAGAAAATCAATATAAAATTTTACTTTCTTACATCAAAAGATTGCAAAAGCTAATTTAAAATCGGGTGACTTTTAAACTCTTTGGACCTGTCGAAAAGATACCGATAAGTGGTTAATAAACGACTTTGTTTTCCGCCGATATGTTTTGAAATATTTAATATTTTAGGATTAAAATCCCCCTGCCATTGCAATTCCAGTTCTTTATAATTGGTTTTGTTTTGAATCACTTTTGCTCCTTCCGTTATCATGTAATAATCAATTCCTTTTCCCTGGTATTCCGGAATTACCCCAAATACAATTCCTGTAAATTTATCATTCAATCCCTTTTTCTTCAGCCACAAAAACCGTAATTTTTCAATCACTCCAAACTTGCCCTTAAAATTTTTAAATATTTGATTCATTTCCGGGAGATTGACCCAAAAAGCGACAGGTTCATTTTTATGATATACAAACCAAACAAGCCTTTCATCAATAACCGGCTTCATTGATTTAAACATTTTAAAAGCTACTTCTTTACTCATTTGTTTGTTGCCTTCATGGCCCGCCCACGCTTTATTATAAACAGCACAAAAATCATCTGCAAACTTTCTTAGATCTTTTTTCTTAATATGAACAACTGAATAATCGGGAAGCGAATTATACTTTTCTGCCTGTTCAATGAATTTTTCATTCAGTTGCGTATCAACAAACATGTGCCAGCAAACCTGGTTGTAAAAATTTTTAAACCCATAATTTTCAAACAGATCTTTATAATAAGGAAGATTATAATTCATTAAGTAGATCGGCGGTTTAAAACCTTCCACTACCAGCCCCCACCAGCGATCGCGCTCACCAAAATTAATTGGCCCGTCCATCGCTTCCATACCGCGCTGCATAAGCCAATGTTTGCTCACATCAAACAACATATCCGCCGCTTCCTGGTTATTGATACATTCAAAAAAACCAATTCCGCCGGTCTTTTGCTGGTCTCCTTTATTTTTATATTTTTTGTAAACAAAAGCCGCGATACGTCCGATCAAATTGTCCATCTTCATCTTTTAAAACCCAGCGGCTGCATTCCCCAAAACGAAAAGCTTTATTTTTTTTTGGATCAAAGACATCATTAATATCCTTATCCAGCGGCCGGATAAAATTGGGATCACCTTTATAAATTATCAGAGGAACTTTTAAAAATTCTCTTGCAGTATTAGTATCTAAAACCTGTAAAAGTTGCATTGCAAACAAAAATAAATAAAATTAAAATGGAACCAGGAAGATTAGTTCATTATTATTTCAATATTTCTGCAGGCTGTTTCTTTATCCAATGCATCAATGCCGATGCAAGTTTTCTGTCATTACTTAATCGCGGAACTTTATTTTGCCCTCCAAGTTTACCAACACTTTTCATGTAATTAATAAACGCATTCTTTTGCATTACCTGAATTTTAAGAGGTTGCAAAATATTCCCCTTGATAAGGTCGTCGTAATAAATATTTTTCTTTCTTAGATTTTGATCTACTTTTTTTGCAAACTGGCTTAAATTTCCTGGAATATTTTCAAATTCAATAAACCATTCATGAAAGCTTTTTTCACCTGTTTCAGAAATATTTGGAGCCACAGTAAATTCAGTTATATGAATATTTTCAGATTCAGCAGCTTTCATCAAAGCTTCCTCCACTTCTTCCCCAATCACGTGCTCGCCAAACGCCGAAATAAAATGTTTCACTCTTCCTGTCACAACCAAGGCGATATGGATTTAATGAAACAAACTTCACCGTATCTCCAATATTATAAGCCCACAAGCCTGCATTACTGCTGATGATGAGCACATAATTTTTATTTAATTCAACGTCTTTTAATGTGAGGCGTGTTGGATTTTCCTTTAGAAATTTCGTCCACCGGTACAAACTCATAAAAAATACCACTGTCAGTATTGAGCAGAAGGCCTTCCTCAGCCTGGCTGTCCTGGAAAGCAAAAAATCCTTCGCTCGCCGGATACAATTCTATCGTGTCAATTTTTTTTCCAATGCTTTCAAAAAGTTTGCTTTGTAGGGTTCAAAATTTACACCTCCTTGCACAAGCACACTGAATCGCGGAAAAACATCTTTTATTTTTTTCCCGGTTTTCTTTTCCAAGTTCATCAAAATACATTTGAATCCATGGTGGAATACCACTGATCAAGGTCATATCTTCCTTCACCGTTTCATCTACAATTTTAGAAAGTTTTTCTTCCCAATCTTCAATACAATTGGTTTCAAATGACGGCAATTGGTTAGATCGTAAATAACGCGGAACATGGTGGTTTACAATTCCGCTCAGGCGTCCTGTTGGAATTCCCCCTATTCTTTCCAATTCAGGAGAACCACTTAAAAAGATCATCTTTCCATTGGCAAATTGGGTTTTACCTGTTTGTGCCATATAGCACAACAAGGCGTTTCTTGCCGTGTTAATATGATTGGGTATAGAATCTTTGGTAATGGGAATATATTTTATCCCGCTTGTGGTTCCACTTGTTTTAGCGAAGTATATAGGAAACCCTTTCCATAAAATATTTTGCTTGCCCTTGTTTTAATTTTTCGATATAAACCTTAAAATCTTCATACTCGCGGATAGGAACATTTTTTACGTAATCCTCATGCGTTTTTATTTGTTCAAAGTGATGCTCTTTTCCAAATTCTGTTTTCATCCCTGTTTTGATCAGGGTGTTGAATATGCTGTTCTGATCTGCAACAGCCGTGAGCATGGATTTTTTTATTTGCTTGTATATATAAAGGGCAAAAGGCTTTGCCAGGTATGATTTAAATTTCATTGACATCTGATACTAATGGGTATTGACAAATTTACAAATAAAACCCTTATTTATGTAGCCTGTTTTTAATAACAATTGCACGGCCACTCATGCCCAAGATCAATACAGGTAATAATTACAAGACCATCACTTTCGGGAGCAACCACCACTCTTAGGTGTTGGTTTTCACGGCTGTATCCTTCCAGGGCGAACGTGCTATCCCCTTTTGAACCGATACCGCTTTTAGCATAATTTACCATTCCGCTTTTTAAAATTTCCCTTATTTCTTCTTCAGTAATGTGTCTGCAATCCATCCGGCATTTTACATGTTTGGTAAGAATTAAGTGGCTTGTGTTCCTGAAAGACCGCTGTTGGCTATTTTCATTTTTAAATCCGCCAAAAGTTTTGATCAGAAAAATTACAACCGCAATAACTATTAAAAAGTAAAGGCTTGTTTTCCGTTTCAATTTCTATCAATTTTATTAAACAGAAATGTTATTTATTTGTTGGTTTACTGTAAACAAGTCAAAACCTGCAAAAAGAGAAAAAACTATTCGTATTTCTGCATCAGGTCGTAAAGGATTTTTTTGTCTGCTCCAGTTAATGTAACACTGCTGTCCTGTGTTTCAAAATGCCTTTTGAAAGCTACAATTGCTGCTGAAGTGTCTTTTATCGAATAACCGATTATTCTTAAAGCCTGTAGGTCATCAAAATTTTCGGGCACATTGATCATTGTTGTATCATCATACCACAAACCATAACCGTTTTCTGCCAATAACTGCCAAGGGAAATTTACATTCGGATCTTTTTTTCTTGTAGGCGCAATATCAGAATGCCCGACAAAATTGGCGGTTGGAATGTGATATTTTATTTTTAGGGTATCCAATAAGGTTAGTAAGCTGTTTACCTGGGCAGCAGGAAAGGGCTCATAGCCGTTATTGTCCAGTTCTATCCCGATGGAACATGAATTAATATCTTTATTGTTTCCCCATGAAGACACTCCGGCCTGCCATGCACGCAAATAATCATTCAGCATGTGATGAACCGTTCCGTCTTTACAGATAACATAATGAGCGCTCACCTGGGAAACAGGATTGGTAAAAGTGCTAAGGGTTTGAGGGCAACTGTTTTCAGCAGTATGATGAATAATAACAAAATCAGGTTTGCGGATTCCAAAATTGGTTGTTCCTGCCCAGGTCTTTTTATCATAATATTGATCCCGGGGTGCGCGCCTGATTTCTTTGCTAAAAGTTTTCGCCTGCTTTTTATAAAAACTGTTGGCAGCCGCATATTTATTGGATGAACAGGAAATAAACAGTAAAACAACAAAAAAAAGGAAATTGTATTTAGCGCTCATAGTTTTAGGTAAAGATAAAAGCAATCGATTTTATAGGTTGATATTAATAAGTGATTAAGATATTCGGAATTTAAAATCCTCTTACATATTTCTCCTGTATTGTCCGCCTACTTCATAAAGCGCATGAGTGATTTGTCCAAGAGAACAATATTTTACTGTTTCCATTAATTCGCCAAATAAATTTCCATTATTGATAGCAACATGTCTGTAAACGTTTGAGCATTTCGTCGCTCTTATCTTTATGCAATTCCTGAAACTTTTCAAGATTTTTTATTTGCAGATCTTTTTCTTCTTTGGTACTCCTGATCACTTCTACAGGAAGAATAGTTGGTGAACCTTCTTTATTTAAAAAAGTATTGACCCCAACAATTGGAAGTTTTCCGCTGTTTTTTAAAGATTCATAATAGAGGCTTTCTTCCTGAATTTTATTTCTTTGATACATTCTTTCCATTGCTCCAAGCACGCCGCCTCTTTCTGAAATCCGGTTGAATTCAGCCATCACAGCTTCTTCTACCAAATCAGTAAGTTCTTCAATTAAAAAACTTCCCTGGTTAGGATTTTCATTTTTTGCCGTTCCCAATTCACGATTAATAATTAATTGTATGGCCATTGCCCGACGAACACTTTCCTCTGTTGGAGTGGTAATCGCTTCATCATAAGCATTTGTGTGAAGGCTGTTGCAATTATCATAAATCGCATATAAAGCCTGCAAGCGTGGTTCTGATATCATTGAAATCAATTTCCTGCGCATGCAAACTTCTGCCGCTTGTCTGAATATGATATTTCAACATTTGCGAACGCGAATTCGCTTTGTATTTATACTTCATCGCTTTCGCCCAAATACGACGTGCAACTCTTCCGATTACACTGTATTCAGCATCCATTCCATTGCTGAAAAAGAAAGAGAGGTTGTGTGCAAAATCATCAATTTTCATTCCGCGGCTCATGTAATATTCTACATACGTAAACCCGTTGGAAAGAGTGAACGCAAGCTGTGTAATAGGATTGGCGCCTGCTTCAGCAATATGATAGCCGCTGATGGAAACAGAATAAAAATTGCGCACTTTATTTTCAATAAAATATTCCTGCACATCGCCCATTAATTTCAATGCAAATTCTGTGGAAAAAATACAGGTATTTTGTGCCTGATCTTCTTTTAAAATATCCGCCTGAACAGTTCCGCGCACTGATGAAAGTGTTTTTGATTTGATTTCTTCATAAACTTCTTTATCCAAAACATCTTCCCCGGATAAACCCAACAATCGCAATCCCAACCCGTCATTTCCTTTTGGCAAATGACCTTTCATTTCTCCTTTTTCCGGCAAAACCGCTTCACCATTTACACCAATATATTTTGGAAGATCTTCGGGTTTGTATTTTTTTTCAATAATTGCGTTTACACGTTCCCGTAAGTTGTTCTCAAGAATGTATTTTTCACATTGCTGATCGATGGCAGCGTTTAAAAAGAAGGCAAGCAACATCGGTGCCGGCCCGTTGATCGTCATGCTTACAGAAGTTTTGGGATCGCAAAGATCAAATCCGCTGTATAATTTTTTGCATCATCCACAGTGGCAACACTTACACCGCTGTTACCAACTTTTCCATAAATATCAGGGCGAATGGCAGGATCTTCACCATACAAAGTGACGCTGTCAAATGCTGTACTCAGGCGTTTTGCCGGTTGCCCCACACTAACATAATGAAATCTCCTGTTGGTTCTTTCAGGGCCTCCTTCTCCGGCAAACATTCTTGTAGGATCTTCTTCCACGCGCTTTAATGGAAAGACGCCGGCCGTGTAAGGAAATTTGCCCGGGAAATTTTCCTGTAAACGCCACATTAAAATATCCCCCCAATCTTTGAATTTCGGTACCGCAATTTTAGGAACTTTAGTATGGGAAAGAGATTCAAAAAACAACGGCTGTTTTATTACTTTTCCTCTTACATGATATTCAAAAAAATCTTTTTGATAAAGCGCTTTTGTTTTCTCCCATTCATCCAAAAGTTTTTTACAAACCGGTAATAGTTTCTTTTCAATTTCCGATTTTCTTTTCTCCAGATCTTTTACAAGTGAAGCGTTTTTCTGTTCCCTTTCTTCATCGAAATTTTTAAAATTTTCAATCGTACCATTCAATTGATACAGTTGCGTAGCAATAGCAGATTGTTCTTCAGCCAACTTATTATAGTGTTCGATTTCTTCGGCAATTTCTGCAAGATATCTTACCCGTTTTGCCGGAATAATGGAATGGTTGAAACTTTCGCTCCGTGCAGGTACTTCATATTTTTTCCATTCACGGCCGGTTTTGGAGTTTACTTCTTCGATAATTTTATTAAAAAGCTGGTTACATCCCGGATCATTAAAAGTAGAAGCGACCGTTCCAATAACGGGAATTTCATCGTCCTTTGAATGCCACAAGCCATGATTACGTTTATATTGCTTTTTTACATCGTGCAAGCGCATCCAGCGCGCCTGCTTTATCAAATTTGTTGATGCAGATAATATCTGCATAATCAAGCATGTTAATTTTCTCTAACTGAGATGCAGCACCATATTCAGGCGTCATCACATACATACTCACATCACAATGATCGAGAATTGAAGCATCGCTCTGCCCCACTCCGGCACTTTCCAAAATAATAAAATCATAACCAGCAGCTTTACAAATATCAAGCGCTTCCTGAACGTAATTGCTGAGTGCTTTATCATTTTCGCGAGTGGCCAATGAGCGCATATAAGCCCGGGGATCGTGAATTGAATTCATACGAATACGATCGCCTAATAAAGCGCCGCCGGTTTTTTTCCTTGATGGATCAACCGAAATAACGGCAATGGTTTTATCCTCATAAGTTTTTAAAAAACGCCGAACAATTTCATCAGTAACTGAAGATTTTCCGGCTCCTCCCGTTCCGGTAATACCAAGAACCGGCGCCAATTTCTTTTCTGTTTTATTTTCACGGATTTCAATTTCCTTTCCAGTCTCAGCCCTTGTAATTGATTTCGCGACTTTTTTAATATCATGCCATTCCTCTAAAACAAATTTTCCATTATGACCATTCGAGCTTTTTAAATTCTTATTTTCCGGAGCGCTGGCCGCTCTTTCTCAATCACATCCTCAATCATTCCTTCCAGACCCATTTTTCTTCCATCATCAGGAGAATAAATTTTCGTAATTCCATAAGCTTCCAGTTCTTCAATTTCTTCAGGCAAAATAGTTCCACCGCCGCCACCAAAAATTTTAATATGCTCGTAGCCATTTTTATCCAAAAGATCTTTCATGTATTTAAAAAATTCAAGATGTCCACCCTGGTAACTGGTAATGGCAATACTGTCAGCATCTTCTTCTATCGCACATTCCACAATTTCATGAACACTTCTGTTGTGGCCAAGGTGAATAATTTCTGCGCCTTTGCTTTGCATAATTCTGCGCATAATATTGATGGCAGCATCGTGTCCATCAAATAATGAAGCTGCGGTTACAATTCTTACTTATGATTTTTTTTCTCGGGCATATCCAAATCGTTTATTAAAGAATTTTAATCCGTCTTCTAACGAATTACGTTTTCAAGCAACTGTGATACTTTGTAAAATTACAACTAAAGAAAGTGAAAATAAATTAAGTAATTTTCAAAATAAAAAGATTTAAGCTGATTTTTTAGATCATTTTAAAAGTAAGTTCTGCAAATTCTTCAACACTCAAAGTCTCTGCCCGGCGATCGAAAAATTTATCCTGAAGTTCTTCCTTTGGTAATAAACTTTTAACTCCGTTTCGCAGCGTCTTACGGCGTTGGTTAAACGCAGTTTTTACCAAAACCCAAAATGCCCTTTCACTTTTTACAGGCAAAAAACTTTCTCGTCTTGTTAAGCGAATCACGCCGCTTTGCACTTTTGGCGGTGGTGTAAACGATTCATTTCCTACAGAAAATAAATAATCAACCTTATAATAATATTGAATAAGCACACTTAAAACTCCATAGATTTTGCTTCCTTCTTTTGCCGCGGCACGCTCTGCTACTTCTTTCTGGAACATTCCGATCACAACAGGAACATATTCTTTCCATTCCAAAACTTTAAATAAAATTTGCGTAGAAATATTGTAAGGAAAATTCCCAATTACCGTAAAAGGTTCATCAAACGGCCTTTCAATTTCCAAAAAACTTTTATGAATGAGATCATTTTTAAGAGAAGGAAATTCTTTTACTAAAGAATCTACTTTTATCCTCATCCAATTCAACCGCTTTAAAATGAATATTTGGAATTTTGACTAAATGTTTGGTAAGTGCGCCGCCGCCCGGGCCAACTTCCAATAGATTTTTAAATGGATGTTGCATCAATGCAGCAATGATTTTATCAACCACTTTTTCATCTTTTAAAAAATGCTGGCCGAGGGATTTTTTGAGTGTATGCATGACTGCAAATTAAGTTTATTGGTTAAATGGTTTATTAGTTTATTGATTAGTTAGTAAATTTTGCGTTGTTGCCTCATTGTTTTATTGTTGGTGACGAAAATTACTTTTCCAATTATTTGTTCGTTTACTGTAATTTTCAAATTATTCAATTTTCAAATTCGCGAAGTGATCTTCTCAACAAAAGGTATTGTTTTACGAACCATAAAATATGGCGAAACGAGTGTAATCGCTTCCGTTTTTACTGAATTGTTCGGCATACAATCTTATTTAGTAAATGGCGTGCGTACTTCGGGTAAAACTTCCAGGGCTCATTTTTTCCAGCCTTCGTCAATTTTGGAAATGCAGGTCTATCACAATGAATTAAAAAATCTGCAACGAATCAAAGACATTAAATGGAGTGTGCTTTATAAAAATATTTTGAGCGATGTAACTAAAAATGCAGTAGCACTTTATATGGTGGAATTGTTGCAGAAATGTCTGAAACAACCCGAAACCAACGAAGATCTTTTTAACTTTTGTGAAGATGCTTTTCTTCAATTGGATAGCGCCGATAATGATGTAACCGCAAATTTCCCCATTTACTTTTCGATTCAGATTGCACAAATACTGGGATTTCGATTACAGGATAATTATTCTGAAAAAAGAAATATTTTCAATTTGCATGAAGGCAGTTTTTCTGATGAAAATTCTGCAGCGCCAAATCATTTAAGTAAAGAATTAAGTTTTCATATTTCTGAATTATTAAAAGCCGTTCATCCTGAAGATCTGCCGGAAATAAAACTGAATCGAAATATTCGTTCTGCCATTTTAAAAAGCCTTGAGAATTATTATGTGTGGCATGTTCCCGAATTTGGAACGATGAAAACGTTGAATGTTTTGTCGGAAGTTTTAGGATAAGTGCTATTATCCAAGATCTTCATTCTAACCCTTCTCCAAAGGAGAAGGACACCCTTGTTTAAAATATTTTTTAACTATTGAATTAGAAGTTATTTTTTCTCCTTCCACATTTTCAATTAATACAATTCCCGGTTTTTTACCTTTTTCAAAACTTCCCAAAGCAGATTCCATCTGCAACGCTTTTGCGCCATTGAGAGTAGCCCATTTTAACAAACTTTCTGTTTTTACGGAAGGAAAATTTTTGACGATCGTTTTTATTTCTTCCAAAATATCTAACTGATGATTGGAAGCAAGACTATCAGTTCCGAGAACGATATTGCAATCGTTTTTTACAAAAAGATCCACATCGGGCAACGCATTTTCAATATATAGATTGGCATTCGGGCAAAGGCAAAATGAGATGAGTTGATTTTCATTTTTATATTATTTATAAAATCAATATCCTGTTGTTGTCGTAAAAGTATTGTGAACGAGAATCACAGACGCGGCACTTGAAAATCTTTTAAAATAACTTTCCACACTTCTTATTTTTTTTGCCTGGTAAAACGAATTGTCAATATTCATCATCTCAAACATTTTTATAAAAGCGCCTTTGCCTTCCATAAAAAACAAATCTTCTTCGCGGCGATTCCTGGTTATGAATGCTTATCGTTTTTCCGGCGAAATAAGGAATCATCAATTCCCACAACTCTTCAGAAACCGAATAAGGTGCGTGTGGAACAATAGAAGCCGGCAATCCCATTTTTTCAAATTCTTCATAAATGGTTTTGCTTTTCTCAAACCGTATTTCGGCCAACTGCCGGCATCCAACCACTTGTTTCGATGAAATTATAATAGTCGAAGATTTTTCTTTTGCTTTTGCAAAGCCGATAGCGAATTATTAGAAATGTCGCCAACGGCAACGATTCCTTTACTCATCATTTCCTGTTCTGCAATTTCCATCGCACTCAAAATTTCACTCTCTTCAAAATGCCTTTCTGAAACCACTTTAAAAACAAAATCAATAAGACCTGTTTTTTCGGGGATTACATTTTTTAAATGTGACAGTTCGAGATGACAATGCGCATTGATAAATCCAGGTGAAAGAATTCCCTTCAGAACTTCAACATCTTCTCCTGCATCCGATTCATGAACAATATTTATAATTTTACCTTTCTCGTCGGTTAATAAGAACATTTTCACTCGTCCAATAACTTCTTCTCCGGTAAATAAATAATCGGCTTTAAATTTTCGATATCGCATGTAAAAAGGATTAGATTAATTTTGCCCACAATTATCAAAGATAAAGGGTAATATTTTCTACATAAATTGGTAAACAATTTACCCAACGACCATAAAATAAAATATTTTAAAAAGATATGCTTGAAAAACTTGAAGCGATAAAAGCAAGATTTGAAGAATTGGGTGTAGCGCTAACTAATCCTGAAATTGTAAGCGATAATAAAAAATATAAACAGCTAAGCAAGGAATACCGGGACCTGGAAAAAATTGTAAATGTGCGGAATAAATACGCTAAAACCCTTGATGACATTGAGTTTAACAAGGAGGTAATGAACAGCGATGATGAAGAAATGCGTGAGATGGCTAAGGAAGAACTACCGCAATTACAGGAACAAAAAGAGCAATTGGAAAAAACAATTCGCACTATGCTGATCCCAAAAGATCCGCAGGATGAAAAGAATTGTATTCTTGAAATAAGGGCAGGTACAGGCGGAGATGAAGCTTCTCTTTTTGCCGGTGACCTGATGCGAATGTATCTAAAATTCTGTGAATCAAAAGGTTGGAAAACTGCTTTGCTGAGCGAAAGTGAAGGCACTGTCGGCGGTTATAAAGAAGTGCAAATTGAAGTAACCGGCGAAGACGTTTATGGAACTTTAAAATTTGAAAGTGGCGTGCATCGTGTGCAACGCGTTCCTGATACAGAAGCCAGCGGCCGTGTTCATACAAGTGCTGCAACTGTGGCAGTGATGCCGGAAGCTGAAGAAGTGGATGTGGATGTAAAGGAAAGTGATGTAAAAATGGAAACGGCGCGCAGTGGTGGAGCAGGCGGACAAAATGTAAACAAAGTGGAGACAAAGGTAATGCTGACGCATATTCCGACAGGATTAGTAATCGTTTGCCAGACGGAAAGAAGCCAGCTTGGTAACCGTGAAAAAGCAATGCAAATGTTGCGTACTAAATTATATGAAGAAGAAGTGAGAAAACAGGAAGAAGAGATTTCGCGCCATAGAAAAAGCCTGGTAAGTACAGGTGACAGGTCTGCCAAAATAAGAACTTACAACTACCCGCAAGGCAGAGTGACAGATCATCGTATCGGATTGACAGTTTACAATCTGGAAGATGTGCTGAATGGTGATTTGCAGGAATTTATTGATGCACTTCAGTTTGCAGAAAACGCTGAAAAGCTTGCTAATCAATAGTTACACGAGTAATTTGTCATTAATACCAGTAAACAAACAAATTTCGCGGAAATTTTATTTTGCCGATTGATTAGCGTTCAATTGTTAATTAATTCTAAATTCTGGTAAAACAAGTTTGTATTTCATGCTATTTACTGTTGTTATTAAATCTTTATTAACAAAAGCGTTTTTACTTTTGGCATGTGATTTGAAACATACAAGTCAAACAACATTAAATTTCAATTTTCTCATAAGCAGTTAGTTTTGGTAAACGGCCCCTGTTTCTACAGGGGCCTTCTCTTTTTATCAAAAACCTGCAACTAATAATTTTTTGTTAAGCCCTTTGATATTCCCATAATAAATAAAGATGGCAATTGCACGCGGTTTAACTTCGCGCAATAATGCTGGAATTTGAAACCATTATTCCTATAAGGCATGAGCAATAATAATACGCCGCAAATTTTCCAGACAAACAAACCAACAAGATGGAAAAGGTTTAAATGGACAGGCCGTGTGCTTCTGATGATCACGATTTTTTTCCTTGTTGTTCTTGGTATTGCTTTGTACAGCGGTTCATTGCCGAATGTTCCTAACCTGCAGGCAAAAGCGCGCGAATACCAAACCGCTCTTGATCCTTCCAACCCGCTCATTTTAAAAAACAACCAAAATACTAAATACAAAGGTTTTAAAGATTTTTTATTCAATAAACTAAAAACAGATTCTACAAAAAAGAATAAGATACGCGAGTGTTTCAAAAGCCAATTCACTTTCATTAATCAGAGCTGCATTTTATACGCCATGGAATGCAAAACTCGCCTTGCCAGATCTTGAAAAAAATGCGGATAAGATCAATACCATTTTTCCTGAATGGTTTTTTATTGATACAGTTACTCATCAGCTGCAAACCAGGATTGATAGTGCAGGATTAAAATTGATGAAGCAAAAGAAATCTGCGCATCATGCCGATTCTTTCCAATTTCAATTCTTCAAAAAGTGATTTTGACGGGAAATTGCTGCATTCAATTTTAAAAGATTCAGTTGCAGAAAATAATTTTATCAAGCAGGTTGCTGATACACTTTCGTTTTACCATCTCAATGGAATCAATGTCGACTTTGAAGAGATTGCCGAAAAAACAAATGCGCCGCTTACTGCCTTTCAGAAAAAATTATATGAAACACTGCATGCGCGAAATATGCTGGTGAGCATGGATGTTGAACCGAAAAATAATGATTATGATTATCAGGAAATTATCTGATTACAATGATTACATAATATTGATGGCGTATGATGAATACAATGGTTCTACAGGCCCCGGGCCTATTAGTGCACAAAAATGGATCGAAGATGCTTTATCATGGACATCTGACAGAATAGATCCTTCAAAAATTATTTTAGGTATTGCAGGATTTGGATACAGTTGGTCTGATGGAAAAATTGATTCACTTCCGCTAACTTATAATGATGCGATCAATAAAGCAAAAACGATAGATGCGAAAATTATTTATGATGATGACACTTACAATCTTCATTATAATTATGCAACTCAAAGTGAATCCGATTCAACAGATATTGTAAATCACGAGGTTTGGTTTACCGATGCAGCAACCACTTTTAATATTTTACGATTCAGTGATGAATTTCCAACAGCAGGAACGGCGCTTTGGCGGCTTGGAAGTGAAGACCAGCGCATCTGGAAATATTACAATCGAAATTTGAGCAATGATTCGCTTAAACAACATCCTTTTAATTTTGATTCTTTAAAAACAATTCCGATAATCCAAAACAATGTAGGATTCCAGGGAGAAGGTGAAGTGCTGGATATTTTGTATTCTCCCCAGCCCGGGAAAGATCAGTTTTGAAATAGACACTAGCAGAAGAATTAATTGCCGAGCAGAATTATTTGCAACTTCCTTCAGGATATGTGATCAGAAAATTTGCAGAAGACACAACTGTTGGAAAAGGACACAAACTGATACTCACTTTCGATGACGGGCCAAGTGCTGAGTGGACACCGAAAATTCTCGATATTCTTGAACGCGAAAAAGTACCTGCTGCATTTTTTGTGGTAGGAATTAATGCGGAACAAAATATTCCTATTTTGGCAAGGGAATATAATGATGGTTTCGAAATCGGCAATCACACTTTCACGCACCACAACATTGCGGAAATGAGCGTGCAACGAGCAGCGCTTGAAATGAAAGTTACGCGGTTGTTGATTGAAAGTATAACCGGCCATTCAACGATTTTATTCAGGGCGCCTTATAATGCTGACTCAGAGCCTGAAACTTATGAAGAACTCGCTCCTATTCAGAGAAGCCGGAGTGAAAATTATTTAACGATCAATGAAAGTATTGATCCAAATGACTGGGCAGCCAGGTGTTTCGGCAGACACTATTTTTAACCGCGTGGTCCGACAGGTAGAAAGTAATAATGCAAGTATTATTTTATTGCATGATGCCGGCGGCGAAACCGAGAGAAGCTACTGTTGAAGCGCTTCCCAGAATTATCGATTATTTTAAGAAAAAAGGATATGTTTTTACAACCGTATCTGACCTGATGGGAAAAACAAGAGACCAGGTAATGCCGCGGGTTACCAATGCACGGGACCGGTGGACCAGGAAAGTTCAATTTTTTTCTTGCGGAATCTGCTTATTGGGCCGGGCAAATTTTATTCACTTTATTTATCATCGGCATTTTATTATCTGTCGGTCGAATGATATTAATGGCGCTTCTGGCAAGCATTCAAAAAAGAAAAGAAAAAAATTCTGAAGTCATCTTCCCTGCTTTTTGCAATCGGCGATGACAAAAACTTTTTTCCTTTGGTAAGTATTATTGTTCCTGCCTATAATGAAGAAATAAATGCAGTAAGAACTGTAAAAAGTTTGCTTTCCCAGGATTATCCCCAAGATTGAAATAATTTTTGTAGATGATGGAAGTACGGACAAAACTTTTACTACAGTAAACGAACAATTTAAGCGAAATCCTAAAGTGCATGTTTTTACCAAAATAAATGGCGGCAAAGCTTCTGCGCTTAATTTTGGAATTGAAAAATCGAACGGCGATTTTGTAGTTTGTATTGATGCAGATACACAGTTGAAATCAGATGCTGTTACTTTATTGATGAAGAAATTTGACGAATGAAAATGTGGCGGCTGTTGCAGGAAATGTAAAAGTGGGTAATGAGATAAATATGATCACAAAATGGCAAAGTATTGAATATATTACCTCTCAAAATTTTGACCGCCGGGCTTTTGATTTGTTGAATTGCATCACAGTTGTTCCCGGCGCGATTGGTGCTTTTAAAAAAGATGCGATATTGATTGCGGGTGGTTTTACTACAGATACTTTGCTGAAGATTGCGATCTCACCATGCGGCTTTTAAGAAATGGATATGTGATACGGAATTGCACTACAGCAATTTCTTATACGAAGCACCGGAAACTTTCAAACAATTTTTGAAGCAACGGTTCAGGTGGAGTTTTGGTGTGATGCAGTGTTTCTGGAAACACCGGGATACACTTTTCAATTCAAAATATAAAAATTTCGGAATGATTGCCATGCCGAACATTCTTATTTTCCAGATCATTTTGCCAATTCTTGCTCCTTTGGCTGATATTATTTTAGTACTGAGTTTACTCGCAGCCTCTTTTGGAATTGTGGTAGCTAGCATTCCGCACATCATTCTTTACTATTTAATTTTTACTTTAGTGGATATTGCCGGGGCGGCACTCGCTTTTGCGTATGAAAAAGAAAATCATGTAAAATTAATTTGGATGTTGCCGCAGCGATTAATTTATCGCCAATTGATGTATTACATTCTTCTCAAATCTTTTAATAAAGCCATAAAAGGAGAACTCCAGGGCTGGGGCGCATTGCGAAGAACAGGAACTGTGAAAGAAGTGGCAGTTACAAATTAAGAAATAGAAATTAAGCATTAATGATGGAAAACGGGCACGAATATTTTATGAAACAGGCGCTCAAAGAAGCCGGTAAAGCTTTGGATGCCGACGAAGTTCCGATAGGCGCCGTAATTGTAATGAATGATAAAATCATTGCCCGTGGATATAACCAGGTAGAAACATTGAACGATTCTACAGCACATGCAGAAATAATTGCACTTACTTCTGCCTTCAATTTTTTAGGTTCAAAATATCTGCCCGAAGCCACACTTTATGTAACCATTGAGCCATGCACCATGTGTTGCGGTGCTTTATATTGGGGTAAAATTGGTAAATTGGTTTATGGTGCTGCCGATCCAAAACATGGCGGTTTGTCTTTACATAATTCTACCAAAAAAATGTTGCATCCAAAAACTCAAATAGTAAAAGATATCCTGCCGGATGAATGTGCTTTGCTAATTAAAGATTTTTTCAAACAAGAAAAGATAATACTGGCTTGGAGTTTGTGCACCTATCTCAGAGAATTTACTTTTCGAAAAGCGGAATTTTTCTATTAGGGGAAAAGAAGTCCCCGAATTTCTGTTATACATTAAGTAAATTTGTAACTCAAATTAATTCATTCACTTTTAAAAAATAAAAAATTATGGCATTCACATTACCGCCTCTACCTTACGGTTATAACGCGTTAGAGCCGAACATTGACGAACAAACCATGCATATCCACCATGATAAGCATCACCAGGGTTATGTAGATAATCTAAATAAGGCAGTTGCAGGTACAGAAAATGAAAATAAATCGCTCGACGAATTAGTTAAAAACGCAGGAAGCTTAAGTACAGCCATTCGTAATAATGGTGGCGGACATTGGAACCATAGCTTCTTCTGGGAAATACTTTCTCCCGACGGCGGAGGGCAACCCGAGGGCAAACTGGCGGATGCCATTAAAGATGCGTTTGGTTCTTTTGATGAAATGAAAGAGAAATTTAATGCAGCAGGTGCAGGAAGATTCGGAAGTGGCTGGGCCTGGCTTGGCGTTGCAGATGGTAAATTAACCATTTGCTCCACACCCAACCAGGATAATCCCTTAATGGATATCGCTGAATGCAAATGCACTCCGGTAATAGGCTGCGACGTTTGGGAACATGCTTATTATTTAAAGTATCAAAACAAAAGGGCTGAATACCTGAAAAATTTCTGGAATGTTGTAAACTGGAAAAAAGCGTCTGAAAATTTTGAAAACGCCTAAGGCTTTCTGATTTTATTTAAAAGACCGCCACTTTCCGGCGGTTTTTTTATTCTCCAACTTTTAAATTCCTTTCAAAATCTCTTTTCAATAAAACAAAAATCCACCTAATTTATTCGTTTACTATATAATACAATAAATCATAATTTCTGAGCGTTGTAATCGTAACATAGCTATCTTATGAACTTTAGTGAAAATATTCAGGCAATTTTTTTAGGTAAGAAATTTAAAGCACTGGTTTCAAAACTCTTGCAGAACCCCGATTATTATCCTACAAAACATAATAGCAGGACCAAACGCAAATATAGCAGGCATCATCAAAATATGTGGTAAAAACATATTACGGAAATTACGCACAGGATAAACGGGGGAAATTGCTATTGCAAAAAAAGAATAAATGCTTTTACTTTATCGTCCATTAATTGTTTATACTAAAATTGAATCATTATGAAGAAAGATGCTTACGAGAGCAAGTCAGCTTTTTCTGTTTTTTTCAGACATCTTGCAAAGAATTTTGTAGCCCTCTTTGAATCCGGAAACAAGAGAGAATTTCAAAGGTTGAAAGATTTTATCACTTCTTAAATACTTTTAACTGAATAGATATTCTACATCTTCCTTGGTCAGGCTCTTCACAAAAGTCTGATCATCCGAAATCAACTCTTTTGCAAGGATACGCTTGCGCTCCTGTAATTTTAAGATCTTGTCCTCAATCGTATCCTTGCAAATCATCCGGTAAGCAAAGATATTTTTTGTCTGCCCTATACGATGGGTACGATCAATAGCCTGTTGCTCCACAGCCGGGTTCCACCAAGGATCTACAATGTACACATAATCTGCCGCCGTGAGATTCAACCCTACTCCGCCCGCTTTCAGTGAAATAAGAAAAACGCGGCATTTTTCATTTGTCTGAAAATTTTGGATCGCCTTTTCACGATCTGTCGGCGATGTACTGCCATCAAAATATTCAAATTCAATATCATTTTCTTTCAGGTTCTTTTTAATAAGCGAAAGCATACCAAGGAATTGCGAAAAGATAAGTGCTTTATGCTCACCTATATTTTCAGTTATTTCACGCGTAAGTTCTTCCAGCTTAATAGAATCGTTGGGATATTTTTCCTCTTCATTTAATATGGCCGGACTATCACATATCTGGCGAAGTTTCATCAATCCTTGCAAAATGGTGAGCTGCGATCTGTTTACACCCTGTTCATCTATTACTCCTAAGATTTTATTTCTGTAACTATTTCTGTAACTATCGTAAACAGTTCTTTGGGCTCTTTCCATCTCACAATAAAGAATGGTTTCCGTTTTTTCAGGAAGGTCTTTTGCCACTTGTTCTTTGGTTCTTCTTAAAATAAAAGGATAGAGTAGCTTCTTCAAATGTTCCTTCTGCTCCTGTTCACCCAATTTATCGATCGGGGTTGAAAATTCATTTCTGAAAAACTCTACGCTCCCCAGCAAGCCAGGATTCAGGAAATTCATTTGCGCATAAATGTCAAAAGTATTGTTCTGCAACGGTGTACCACTCATGCAGATGCGATTTCTAGCCTTAAGCAAGCCTGCTGCGCGGGTAACTTTTGATGCCGGGTTTTTTATCGCCTGCGACTCATCCAGGATAATGTAATCAAAAGGAATTTTCATCAACATGTGCACATCGCTTCTTAAAGTTCCATAAGTAGTGATAACAATATTTTCATCGCCAATATCTTCTTTTCTTTTTGCGCGGGTGTTACCATGGTGGATACGCCAGCTAAGAGACGAAGTAAATTTCCGAATTTCATTTTCCCAGTTATAAATTAAAGTAGTAGGACAAACCACCAGCGCTTTTAACCTTCCTTCTTCTTCCCTAAAATGCTGAAGCATGCTTAAAGACTGAACCGTTTTCCCCAATCCCATATCATCAGCAAGAATGCCACCCCAGCCTACAGTATTCAGATAATTTAACCAATGAAAACCTGCAAGCTGGTAAGGCCTCAGCCTGCTTTCCAATTGTTCGGGAACCGGAACTTCAGGAATGCTTTTAAAATTTCGAAGGCGTTCATATTTTTCATCGAGCTCAAATGAAAGTTCGGTTTCGTCGCGTTGCTCATATAGTTCGTCAATTACACTAAGGTGAAACTTAGATAAACGCAGGTTATTGTTTTTTCCTTCGCCTACTTTGAATAGCAATGCATATTTTTTTATCCATTCATCCGGTAAAATACCAAGCGTACCATCGTTTAACTGCACAAATGATTGTTTGTTAGCAAGGGCTTTTTGAATTTCAGCAATCCCAATTCGTTGTTCGCCAAAAGCCAGTTCCACTCTTGCATCAAACCAATCCATTCCACTGCTGAGGTGAATGTGCGTAGAAGGTTTAGCTGTATTGAACCTGAAATTTTTAAGTGCGTCAAATCCAAAAACCGGCACTTTCATTTCTTTCATCGCATCCACAAATAAAAAGAACCAGTTGTTTTTAAGCACGTCCGGCCCTTTTAAAACAAGGCTTTTGGTTTGAGGCCGGTTTATAAACTGTGAATGAAGGCTTGCTAATTTGGAAATAAACTGCTGTTCTGCTTCCATATTGCGTTTCACCATAAGCACTTTATCATTCTCAGGAACGATAATGGTATCCTTATCGCTGGCTTTTACACTAAATCCTTTATAGGTAAATACAGGCTGGAACATTAAGTAATCGCCTTTTTCGATCAGCATAACGCTGATATCCGGCTGGCCTTCTTTTGTTTCTTTTACCAAAGACTTATCAAAAGAAACAAAGTACTCGTCAGATAAAGGAAGAACCATTTCTTTTAAAAGAGAAGGCCATTGATTTGCAGGAATTCTAAGTGGATTTTTAAATTTTTCTGCAACCAAAACTTGTTCAGACCTTTCCCAGAGGTAAAAAGTTTTGTCATGAAGAAAAAGCAGGTCAGAATTACATTCATTATCTGATAATTTCACTTTTTCCTGGTCCAAAATGATTTCGCATCCCATCACATACTCCGTCCCGCTCGGCGCAACCATAAATTCAAAAACCGGGTTTTCGGAAGAAATGTCGACTGCCTCAAGATTTTGAGTTGTAAATCTTTTTCCTTTTGGCAGATAAAACACAGGTTTATCTTCATTTTCAGAAAAAATCCTTTTAAGTTTTGGATGAACAAACTCCGCAATCAACATTTTTGTTTCCTGCGGCAGTTCATCATTTTCATCATAAATAATATTTTCCCAATAACCACTAAATGGGGAATTACGATTCAAATATTTGTTGATCTCCGGTTGCTGGAGTTTCCTCGCCTGTTGAAGTAATTGCTTATCCCGGTCAATAAAGTCGGAGGTATTAATAAATTTTGAAAGATCAAGCTGCTCAATTCTTCCAACGAACTTATTATCATCATCATCGAATTCTCCCTGAACTACATCAATCGAAATAAAAGGAAACGATTTTTCATTAGCATTAAAAACCAGGGTAAGCTGCTTACTTTTTGCCCTTAAGGGCTTTGTTTCCACCTCAAGGATTTCTGTTGCCAATTCGGGCTGAGGACGTAGGTTTGCAGGAAGAGAAACTCTTCTTATCGACGAATCAATAACTTTCAGGTAAGGTTTTCCTTCTTTATAAATAAATTCAAATTTGCCCGAAAGATCATCATCAAGGCTATATCCATAGCCCTCAAGTAATTTATTTTTTTCCTTATCCCAGTTTCGGATGCTGTCGAAATAATTTGGGCCCCAGTTATTCAGCAACTGAAGAAATAATGCAGTTTTGTGTTTGCAAAGCAGATGTTCACCATCACTGCAATCGCAGGAAGTATCAAAATTTCTTTCTTCATTTTTTTGAAGAATGATATGAAAAGTTTTGTCGGCTGTTTCAAGTTCTGCTACTACCTTTTCATTTGCAGCTTCGAGAATATTGCATTTGTTGGTTCTTAGCATTTCTTCGGCGGCGGTATAATTTTCCATTCCGGTTAGCATCCTGACCATTTTAAGATCAATATATTTTATCTTAACAATCGTATGCTTCTGATTGTAAACCGGTGTCGAGTCGTTTGAATCAAGTAAATTTTTATCTACCAAATCCTGTAGTTGCATTAAAGCGGCGGCTTCATGTCTGCAAATGTCACTGATGTTATATGGGCATGAACAACGAACAGAAAACGTTTTCGGATCATCATATTTTTGGACCTGCACTTTGTAAAACGTATTGTAACTATCGTCCCTGACCCGAAAGTTTACAGAATGCATCAGTTCATCATGATCTAATAGTTCAACAAACCGTTGTGAATAAATTTTCTTTCCCCGGCGAATCACCTCATCCGTCCCGGAATTATAGATGTATTTAATAAAATAGGGTAGTGCCAAAAAATTAATGTTTACAGTTAAAAACGCTGATGTTAATTCTATTCCAATGCGAAAAAAGCAATTTGCAAAAGTAAGCAAATTTTGAAAGAGGTAAAAGCCCATTTGAGCTTACACGGGGATATTGTGGAAAATTAAGATTTTTTTTAACCTGCAACCAGGCGGCCGCCAGAGTAGATGCTGAGAATATCCGCATTATCTTCAGTCAGGCAATATTTAATATCCTCTTCCAGTCCAAAATTCATAAGCCTGTGATAGTGCGAAGCATTTTTTTCTTTCAAAAAATCCAATAAATTTCCTTTTGCCTGCAGGTACAAAGCTTCTGCCATTTGGGTTGCGTCGCAATTAATGTCAAAGTGTTCTTTTATCCGGTTGATGACTGCTCCGGCAAAAAGCGTGTCTTCTATATTGATCCGGTTTTTCCAGGCAGCGCAAGCGAGTATTACACTGGATTTCTTTTTAACCAAATAATCACAAACTGATGAGATATTACAAAATGAACCGGTAATAATAGAATTCGCATTTGCTGCAAGTGCTACATGCAAAAGTTTGGTTCCGTTAGTAGTTGTGAGTACCAGCGTTTTCCCCTTTATGAAACCGGGAGTGTATTGCAATGGCGTATTTCCGTATTGTAAACCTTCTGCGATTTTTCCATCTCTTTCTCCCGCGGTAATCACTTCCATCTGTCTTCCAAGCCTGATGCAGCCGGCAACCGTGTCAACCGGAATCACAGATTTTGCACCATTATATAATGCGGTTGCAATTGTTGAAGTAGCCCTGAGTATATCAATGATGACTACTATACTATCAGTAATGTCGTACAAATTTAAAAGCGCCGGAGACAAAACTGTGTTTAATGCAGGTATTTCTTTTTTTGCAAATCTCATTTCACACTTAAATATTTTTTTAAGGCCGATGCTTATTCAAAAGGCATTTTAACCACTCTTGCCTGTAGCATTTTGTCTCTTACTTTAATAAAAACGTCAGTATCAACTTTTGAATGACTTATGTCAACGTACCCCATGGCTATTCCTTTTTGAAGCGAAGGTGATTGAGTGCCGCTTGTCACATGGCCTATCACTTCCCCGTCCTTACTTTGAATTTCATATCCATGGCGTGGAATACCCTTTTCAATCATTTCCAATCCAACCAACTTTTTGTTTACCCCCTCAGTTTTTTGTTTTATAAGAATATCTTTTGCCACGAATTCTTTATTCAATTTTGTGATCCAGCCAAGTCCGGCTTCCAGTGGAGACGTTGTATCATCAATATCATTTCCGTATAAGCAATATCCCATTTCCAGTCTTAAGGTATCGCGCGCAGCGAGACCGATAGGTTTTAATCCTTTGGGAGTGCCTTCCTCAAAAATTTTATCCCATACGACATCCGCATTATCATCTTTATCTTCAAAATAAATTTCTATTCCGCCTGATCCTGTATAACCCGTTGCGCTAATAAGCACATTGTCCACACCGGCAAATTTCCCTTTTTGGAATGTGTAATATTTCATATTTAGAATATCAATATCAGTAAGCGGTTCAAGAATTTTCGTCGCATTAGGGCCTTGTATCGCCAATAAGCAAGTTTTATCAGAGATGTTGTACATCTCCACATTTCCGGTATTGTGTTTTGAAATCCAATTCCAGTCTTTGTCAATATTTGCAGCATTTACGACCAACATGTAAGATTTATTTTCTTCAAGGCAATAAACAATAAGGTCGTCAACTATTCCACCTTCATCGTTTGGAAAGCAACTGTATTGCGCTTTCCCTGCCGTCAGTTTTGAAGCATCGTTACTTGTTACCCGTTGAATAAGATCAAGCGCTTTGTCTCCTTTTAAAATAAATTCACCCATGTGACTAACGTCAAAAACACCGGCGTTTTTCCTTACAGACAGGTGTTCATCGTTAATTCCTGAATAACTGATCGGCATATTAAAACCTGCAAATTCCGCCATCCTGCCGCCCAAAGCAATATGTTTTTCAGTGAAAGGAGTACTCTTCATATAAGTGATTTAAAGTGCTGCAAATTTAGGAGAAAATGGAAGTGCATCAGAAACCTTAAAAAATTTCCCACACAAAATAATATTATCTAAGGAAGTTCCTGCACGACACCTCCGGCAACAACTTTTTGCAACTCATCGTGAATCTTTCCATTCGTAGCGATAATGCCCGGCTGAAAGGGGGAATAAGGATCACCTTTCAGGTTTGTTACTTTCCCGCCGGCTTCTTCCACCATCAAAAAACCTGCAGCACTGTCCCACGCATGCAATTCATGCTCATAAAAGCCATCAAAGCGTCCTGCAGCCACCCAACAAAGGTCAATAGCTGCGCTTCCCAATCTTCTTACCGGTATTCCTTTTTTTATCAATTTCGCAAACACTTCCAGCGGACCATTTGGATTATCGAGGTAAGTGTAGGGAAATCCTGTAACAAGGCAACTGGTAAGCAGGTGCTTATTGGAGCTTACAGAAATTTTTTCACCATTAAGTGTTGCCCCTTTTCCTTTTTCTGCAAAGAAAAACTCTTCGATATTCGGATTGTAAACAGCGCCCATAAGCATTTCGCCCTGGTACTCAAGTCCAATACTTACGCAACAAATTGGAATTCCGTTTGCAAAATTTACCGTACCATCAATCGGATCAATGATCCACTTATAATCGCTGGTCGAAATCTTTTCTTTGCTTTCCTCGCTTACAATTCCATGATCAGGAAATGCAGATTTGATCACTTCACGAATGGCTTTGTCAGAGGCATGATCCGCTTCGGTCACCAGGTTGTTAACACCTTCTTTGTGGCTGATAATAAACTTGCCGTTAAAAAATCTTTTTAATTCATTTGCGCCGGCATTTGTGGCGGCCATCAAAGTTTCTTTATACATTTTGCAAAGATTAAATAATTTGTTTGATTTGTCGAATCAGATTGTTATTCTAAAACAATACTCCATCTTTTTTACCTTTTGGTATCTCGTTTTATTGCTAAATTGCTGTTTTTATAGATCATTCCATTTACCAGTAAACCAACAAATTAACCGGATTTTTATTTTACAATAAATTGTAGTTTAAGCATTGCAACTTTCTGTCATCATAATTAATTATAACGTAAAATATTTTTTAGAACTATGTCTTTTATCTGTTGAAAAAGCGCTTAAAAATATTGATGGCGAGATCATTGTAATCGATAATAATTCGTCCGACGGAAGTTTTGATTTTTTTAAAAATCGCTTTCCGAATGTTACTTTTCAATGGAATAAAAAAAACCCGGGGTTTGCAAAAGCCAATAACCAGGCGCTGGAAATAGCAAAAGGTGAATACATTTTATTTCTAAATCCTGATACATTTATCCCGGAAGATTGCCTGGAAAAATGCATTGCTTTTATAAAGTCAAAAAGCAACGCTGCCGCTTTGGGGATAAAAATGCTTGATGGTTCAGGCAAATTTTTAAAGGAAAGCAAAAGAGGCTTTCCGACGCCTTTGACGTCGTTTTACAAACTCGCAGGTTTGTCAAAAATATTTCCGCATTCAAAAATATTTTCCAGGTACCACCTTGGTAATTTGAACCAAAATCAAAATCATGAAGTAGATGTTTTGGCAGGCGCATTTATGATGGTTCCAAAAAAGATTCTGGAAAAAACAGGCGGATTTGACGAACAATTTTTTATGTATGGCGAAGATATTGATCTAAGTTACAGAATTCAAAAAGCCGGATTTTCCAATTATTATTTTGCAGAAAGCCCGATCATACATTTTAAGGGAGAAAGCACTAAAAAGGGAAGCCTTAACTATGTAAAATTATTTTACAAAGCAATGAGTGTTTTTGTAAAGAAACATTACGGAGAAAAACAGGCGGGAGTTTACCGGTTCTTTTTAAATTCGGCTATTTTTTTCAGAGGATCGCTTTCGGCTTTTAAACGAATAAGCAAAAATTTTTCTATCAAAAAAGAAAGTAATTCAATCGTTTCAACAAAAGTAATTATAGCCGGAAGTGAGGAAGAATTTTTAGAGGTAAAAAGTTTTTTAAAAGATGCGGCGCCTTACAAAAACATAACAGGAAGAATAGAGACGGACCACGTCTTAAGTAAAAATACAATTGGTTCGTTGCGCGATCTTACAAACGTGTTCTCATTTTCCCGGGCTGATGAAATCATCTTTTGCGAAGGGCGACTTTCTTTTAAGCAAATAATTGCATCAATGCAAAAAGTGCCTGGTAATGTGGCCATCAAATTATTTGCACATGGAAGTCATGCGATCATCGGAAGCGATGATAAAAATTTGGCAGGCAATGTTATTTCAGAGAAAGTGTAGAAGTTGACCTGTTCCGAAAACAAGAATCTATTTTATTTGTTGGTTTACTGCTAAAGCAATTATTTGTCAATGCCATTTGCATCTCAAAATTTGCCATTTATATGCTGTATTTGTTAAGTTCAACTTATAAAGTATAATTTCCGCTAACAATTTCCGAAATTGCAGCCTAAAATTTTAATGAATGGCGTATAATAGTTACCGGCCAAATCAGTCTTCAACGCCGGTTGTTTTAAATTTAATAATCATCAATGCGATCGTTTTTGTAGCTCAATTAGTTTTTGATAAAACAGGACTGGATGTTACCGGCGGCACCAATTTCGGCTGGCTTACGAGCAGGATTGGGCTCTGGTCTATAGATACCGGCTTGTTCAAGCCTTACCAGTTGGTAACGCACATGTTTGCTCACGGAGGATTTTTTCATATTCTTTTTAATATGTACGCTCTCTGGTTATTCGGTTCGGCGTTGGAAAGATTATGGGGGCCGCAAAAATTTCTTATCTTTTATTTTCTTTGCGGATTAGCTGCAGGTGTTGCAGAAATGTTTCTCGTGCCAATTGGCTTTGCCATAGGCGCCTCCGGCGCTATAATGGGGCTTCTTGGTGCTTTTGCTTATACGTTTCCCAATATTCAATTTTATATCTTACCTATTCCTTTCCCGATTAAAGCGAAATACCTGGCAATCATTTATGCAGCCTTTGACCTGTTTGGCCAATTCTCTGGTTTTGGTGGCAACGTTGCTCATTTTGCGCATTTAGGCGGACTGGCTATGGGATTAGTATTATGTATTATTTGGAAGAAAGGCGGTAGAAGAAATTACTAAAACCGGAATTAAGCTGTTTAAAAATGCGGGTAATTTGGTAATTTTACCATACAATTTAAGAAACCGAAAATGGGTGAATCAGAAAGGTATATGGACCGCCATTTGAAAAAAATCAGGCTTGGCGACGACAATAATGCGCTAATGGCTCTTGTTGCCATCAACGCATTGATCTTCGTGAGTTTTGGGCTCATCCAGGTGATTTATTACATTTCAAAATCGTCTACCACAGCTTTTCAATATGAAATTTTAAGGTGGTTTATTGTTCCGGCCAAGCTTTCTTCGGTTGCAGCAAAACCATGGACAGTGTTGAGTTATATGTTTGTCCATGTCGGTTTTATTTATACGCTTATCAATCTTGTGTGGCTATGGGTTTTTGGGTCCATTTTGCAGGATCTTTCCGGAAATTCAAAAATAATTCCTGTTTACATTTATGGGGGAATTGCAGGTGCAATATTTTTTGTGGCTACCAGCTACGCTTTCCCTAATTTAAGAGACCAGGTAGAGTATTCATTTATGTATGGTGGAAATGCAGGTATCATGGCAGTAGCAATAGCCACCACCACACTGGCGCCTCACTATCGTCTTTTCAAAATGCTGAACGGGGGAATACCTCTATGGATTTTGACAATTCTTTATGTTATCATTGATTTCACGGGGACAGGTGAAGCATCTCATCACCTGGCTCACCTTGGCGGAGGACTGATCGGATTTTTGTTTATCGTGAGCTTAAGAAAGGGATATGACTGGAGTTCGTGGATGAATAATGTTTACAATTGGTTTATCAATCTTTTTAATCCGGATCAACCCGTTCATCATAATCGGAAGATTAAAGAAAAAGTGTTCTATAATACGGGCGGACAAAGGCCTTTTGTAAAAAAACCGGTAATAACACAGCAACGAATAGATGAGATACTTGATAAAATAAACCAAAAAGGATACAATCACTTATCTGATGAGGAAAAAGCCATCCTGGAAAAAGCGCGTGAGACCGACTTTTAATTCTGAATAATAAATACCTTCTTTCACCAAAATAAAAGGATTGCCTTAAATGGAAAACCCCTTTCTGCGCAGGTTTACAAAAAAATTTTTTATTCTCTCGAATATACTGGTTGGTATCTTTTTTCTTGCAGGCGCAAATGTGAAATATTTCAATCCCGAAAACTGGTGGTTTATTAGTTTATTCACTTTGGCATTGCCTTATTTACTTCTTCTCCTCGTTTTGTTTATTATCTTTTGGCTTTTTGTAAAACCGGCCTGGAGCCTCGTTTCCTTTTTAATAATTTTATTTTCTCTTCACGCAGTTGAAAATATTTTTCCACTACGTTTGAATTCTGATTTCCAGGTTCAGAAAAAAAGCGGAACCATTCGCATCATGAGCTGGAATGTAGAGTTATTTAATATACTTCATTACAAAGACCATCCTGAAAAAAAACAGGAAATCATTGATCTAATCAATAAATATGATCCTGACATTGCCTGTTTCCAGGAAATGGTTGCTGGAGATAACAAAAAGGCAATCAATTATTTTCCGGATATTGAAAAGGCGTTGAAATTCTCTGATTATTTTTACTCGTATGTGGTAAAGAATGACTTTGACAAATACCATCATTTTGGGATAATTATTTTTTCAAAATTCCCGATCGTAAGAAAACAAACATTAGTGAATAACCCTGATAGCTATAATTCAACTTTTCAGTATGTAGATATTTTAGTGGCAAAAGATACTTTCAGGGTTTTTAATGTTCATCTTCAATCTTTGAAATTTTCTCAAGACCAATTTGAATTATTTGGATAATGGTACTGTGCCGTCAGAAGGTAATATTTCAGAATCAAAAAATATTATTTCAAAGATTAAGATGGGTGTATTAAAAAGAGCATCACAGGCCAATTTCATAAAAGACGAATTGGATCATAGTCCTTATCCGGTAATTGTTTGTGGAGATTTTAATGATGTGCCTGTTTCTTATGCTTATGAAACAATTGGTGAAGGGCTTCAAAACGCTTTTGTAGTAAAAGGTTCAGGTATTTCCAGAACCTTCAGTTCAATATCTCCCACTCTCCGGATCGATAATATTTTTACTGATAAAAAATTTGAGATCACTGAATTTACAAGAGTCAAAAAAAGCTACAGCGATCATTTTCCAATCATTGCCGATGTGAAATATGAACCTGGAAATCGATAATTTTTTTTATTAAAATAAGATTGTAAAAGGTGGAATATCTTTACACGCTCAAAATAAGCATCAATATAATTACAATTGAAAACAATTATTAAATAAACAGTTGCATGGCGTCTTAGAGTTTATAATTCGTTAAGCAAAGAAAAAGAAGAATTTATCCCGATAAATCCGCCACATGTAGGAATGTATGTATGCGGCCCTACTGTGAGTGGAGAAAGCCACCTTGGTCATGCGCAGGCCTTATATTACATTTGATGTCGTGTACAGGTACCTGTTATATCTGGGTTATAAAGTCGATATGTACGCAACATCACTGATGCGGGCCATTTCGAAGAAGAAGGGCGGCAAGCTGAAGACAAAATTTCTTCCAAAGCGTTACTTGAAAAAGTAGAGCCAATGGAACTTGTTCATAAATACACAAGCCTTTTTCATTGGGCATTCAGGCAATTAAATACGCTTGAGCCAAGTATAGAGCCAACGGCAACAGGGCATATTGTAGAACAGATAGGAATGATTGAAGAATTGATCAATGCAGGATATGCTTATGTAGTAAACGGATCGGTTTATTTTGATGTAAAAAAATATGCCGCAGAGCCATGATTATGGAAAATTAAGCGGCCGCGTTGTAGATGATCTTTTAGAAACAACGCGCGAACTGGAAGGACAGGATGAAAAAAGAAATAAAGCTGATTTCGCATTATGGAAACTGGCACCGCCGCAACACATTATGCGCTGGAAAAGCCCGTGGGGAGAAGGTTTTCCGGGATGGCATATTGAATGTTCAGCAATGGCTACCAAATATCTTGGAGCAAGATTTGATATTCATGGAGGAGGAATGGATCTTATGTTTCCTCATCATGAAAGTGAGATTGCGCAAAGTACTATTTGCAATCATACATCACCGGCAAAATACTGGATGCACAATAATATGATTACTGTGAATGGGAAAAAAATGGGAAAGAGTTATAACAACCAGATCACCCTTACCCAAATGTTTAGCGGCGATCATCCTTTGCTTACAAAAGGTTTCTCACCAATGGTGATCCGGTTTTTTATTTTGCAAACCCATTATCGAAGCACACTTGATTTTAGCAGCGAAGCATTAACGGCCGCAGAAAAAGGAATGAAAAGATTGTTTGAAGCTTTTGAAGTTTTAAAAAAACTTGAAATTTCCGATGCAGAAGAAGCCGGCAGACAAAGAACTTGACGAAAAAATAAATAGACTGGTTGATGAATTTGAAGAATTTATTAATGATGATTTTAATACGGCGAAAGTGCTGGCCAATATGTTTGAAATTGTTCCGGTAATTAATTCAATGAAAGATGGCTTGATAAAACCGAATGCAATTTCAACATCAACTTTTAAAAAACTTAAAGAATCTTTTTCGATTTTTCTTGAACAGATATTAGGATTAAAAGATCCGTCAGAAAGTTCCGCACAACTAAATGGAATTATGGAATTGCTGATTGAAATTCGCAAAGAAGCCAAATCAAAAAAAGATTTTTTCACTTCAGATAAAATACGAAAACAACTTGCAGAGCTCGGCATTGAAATGAAAGATGAAAAAGATGGAAATATAAGCTGGAGCAAGCTTTAATTTCTTAAACTGTTGATAACATTCTTCGCTTCCGCCAGAGAATAAAGCAGTATCTTATTACATTTGCGTTCTTTAAAATTTCATTTTCTCCTATGAAAAAAATATTCTTTTCTTTTATCGTTTGTTTACTCATGCTTATTTTCACAAAAATTATTGCGCAAAATAAATATGAATTTCGTGGTGTGTGGGTGGCAACAGTTGGCAATATTGATTTTCCTTCTTCAAAATTTTTAAGTACCGAGCACAAAAAGAAGAATTTATCAAGTTGCTGGATATGAATAAAAGAAATGGAATGAATGCGGTGGTAGTGCAGATCAGGCCTGCATCTGATGCTTTTTATCCATCAGCAATATGAGCCATGGAGCGAATTTCTTACCGGCAAACAGGGAACGCCTCCCAATCCTTATTATGATCCTTTAAAATTCATGATAACGGAAACACATAAACGCGGAATGGAATTTCATGCGTGGATGAACCCTTACCGCGCCGTATTTAATATTTACAAATCTTCTATTTCTCCTGACTCATATAACAAAGCTGCATCCTGATTGGTTCATTACTTATGGCAATACAAAATATTTTGATCCCGGAAATAAAGATGCTCAGAAATTTGTGGTGAATGTGGTAAGAGATGTGGTAAAAAGATATGATATAGATGCCATTCATTTCGATGATTATTTTTATCCTTATCACATAGCCGGCAAAGAATTTACGGACACAGCTTCATTCAGAAAATATGGAAATGGCATGAGCCTTGGGTGATTGGCGCAGAAGCAATGTTGATTCGATAATTAGACATTTAAGCATTGCAATTAAAGAAGAAAATAAATATTGCAAATTCGGAATCAGTCCTTTTGGTGTTTGGAGAAATATTGACGATGATCCTGAAGGAAGTAATACAAAAGCAGTCGTAACCAATTATGATGATCTGTATGCCGACATTTTATTGTGGCTTAAAAACAAATGGATAGATTATGTAGTGCCGCAATTGTATTGGGAAATAAGCCAAAAGTTGCTTAGGCTTTAAAGTGCTTACAGATTGGTGGGCCAGGCATGCTTACGGAAGACAATTATACATCGGCCAGGGAATTTACAGGGCGCTTGAACCACAATCTTATGCATGGCATCATAAAAATGAATTGCCTGACCAGATACAATTTTTAAGACAATATCCGCAGATATGAAGGAAGTGTTTTTTTCAGCAGCAATACTTTCAACAGCAATCCAAATGGATGGAGTGATACTCTCCGAAATAATTATTATAAATATCCTGCAATAGTTCCACCAATGGCCTGGATAGATTCTGCAAAACCATTGCCACCGGTTTTATCTTACGATAGTTCCAAACCTACTTTTTTTACCACTTCAATTGATTTGTATTTCCGTGATACACGTAAAAAATGACTTGATAAACCGTTATGTTATTTATCAATTCAACGACCTGGATAATTTAGATCAAAATGATCCAAAAAATATTAAAGAGATCATTTTATCCGGAAATAATTTTTATCATTTTATTTTTGATGTTCCCGTTTTTCAAAAAGCAAATTGTGATTGCCGCAACTGCGCTCACAAAAACCAACAACGAAAGCGCTCTTACACGATATATTTACCTGGAACGAAAAGCAAACGGATGGCAAATTGTGGATGAAGCCGGATAATAAATAACGCTTTTTTATTTAGCGTTTGATATTTTATCGCTGACAAGTTTTTTTAGTTCTTCCAAATCTGTACAATTTTCAAGTTCGGATCTTGAGATGATTTCTTAAGGCCGGATTGCGATTGCAGAAATACTGCCGGTAAATCAAAAAATAAATTATACTGTTTTAGAAACTGGTCTTTATAAATAAAAACAGATTCAACCGGAAGTGAATCAATAAAAGCTTTCCAATCTTTTTTTACATGAAAATTGCCATAGGTTAAGGCACATAAATGACATTGATAAGTTGCCGGCGAAAAAATTTTATGCGCCATATCAGCCACGGAACTAAAAAGATCACTGCCTGCATTATAAACAAACACAAGCTTTTTTTCCGCCATAAAAAAAATAAAATTGCTGACTTGATTTCTTAAAATCGTTTTACAGTAAACGAACAAAATAGGACGATTCTTGTTTCAGCTAAATTGATAACGCGCAGCGAAACCCCATATTGGATGTTGAACTATCAATTGTATTGGAAGATCTTGCTGCTACCCGGTACCGATTGCAATAAGAACGATGGCATAAAAAAGATCCGCCCCGCATCACTTTTGCATCACCTTCCATGGTCCAACAGGATTTATTTGTGTCGATGTTTTATGAAAGTCGGCGCTAAACCAGTCACTGCACCATTCCCAAACATTTCCGGCCATATTGTACAATCCAAAATCATTTGGCTTGAAAACTTTTTGCCGGTGCCGTTCCAAGATAACCATCTTCCAAACTATTGTAGGATGGAAAATTTCCCTGCCAGATATTACAGCGATGCTCACCGCCGGGCGTTAATTCATCTCCCCAGGGAAATTTTTTTTGAACAAGTCCTCCCCTTGCAGCATATTCCCATTCGGCTTCAGTCGGCAATCTTTTGCCGGCCCAATTGCAATATGCCTGCGCATCATTCCAGGAAACATGCGCTACAGGATGATCCATTCTGTCATTAATATCTGATTTTTTTCCTTCAGGATGATTCCATCTGGCGCCCGGAATCGCGCACCACCAGGGCGTTTGTTGTGCTACTTTTGGATGTGTATCCCGTTCTTTTTCAGAAAGTAACCCATAAAAAACAAATGACCATCCAAATTTTTCGGCGTCTGTTTTGTAATCGGTTGCTTTGATAAAGTCGGCAAACTGAAAATTGGTAACGGTGGTATTATCGATAAAAACGGAATCGATAGTAATTTCTCTTACCGGTCCTTCACCGTCGGCCGGAAAGCCTTCCTCATCATTCGTTCCCATCAAAAAATTTCCGCCGGCGAAGTTGCACCATATTTTCTGTTGAACCTTTTTTCTTCTGTATTTTTTCGTAGGCATTGGTGTGCGCCCCCGAAGGGGCAGTGACCTGCAGCACAACAATTATTACCTTTCTTATCTTCCATAAGCTTTTCTGAATTTAGTTATACGCTCTCGGCGGCCAGAACGTACAGGTTCACCGGTATTATCTTTATACTTTTCCCGCATTTTTTTCAACTGCTCACTAGGTCTTTCACAATATCTTCATATCCCGGTCTTCACCTCATGCCTTCCATAACAAGCAGACTTTCCATTTCATCCGGATCGTTTTGCAGATCGAAGAATTCCCACTCGTTGATCGTGTAGTAATAAATCAGTTTATATCGATCTGTCCTGATACCATAATTGGGCAATACCCAATGAGGCGGCGCAAATTCGTAATAATGGTAATACATTGAAGTAGGCCAATCGGCAGGAGTGTTTCCTTTGATAACCGGCAACAAGACTTTGCCCTGCATATCAGCCGGAATGTCAAATCCTGCAAGATCAAGAATAGTAGGCGCGTTATCGATTGCTGTAACCCACGCATTCACTGGTGCTTCCGGGCTTTACCACACCCGGGATAACGGATCATCCAGGGTACACGCAATGCTTCTTCATACATAAATCTTTTATCAAACCAACCATGTTCACCAAGAAAAAATCCATGGTCGCCGGTAAAAACTACAATGGTATCATCGGCCAAACCTGCTTTATCAAGGTAATCAAGAAGGCGGCCGATATTGTCATCCTGCGATTTTAGTGTCGCCAAAAAATGCCGCATCAATTGCTGGTAGCTCCATTGCTGGCGTTGTCTTCTTGTAAGATCTTTTGGCGGATTAAAATCCATCATGTCTGAAATGCGCATGTGCGCTTCACGGGCGGCAGCAGAACGGAATTCATAATCATCCCAAAAAGTTCCGGGTTCCGGGAAACGCGCTATCATCAAAAATATGTTCGTATTTATGTGGCGGATCAAAAGGGCGATGATCATTAAAAAACTGAACCGCCATACAAAAAGGTTCTTTCAGTTGTTTAATCCCTTCAATGGCAAGGTCAGTAAAATTATCTGTTATATAACCGGGATATTCCTTTTCCTACTATTTCGTGGCTTCCAAGAGAAGGATTTTGCAAATAACCTTTCGGATTATAGTATGGACCGCCTGCGCCTTCTTTAAATACAAAATAATCAAAACCTGCCTCTGCCGGGATTGGAAGGTTTGCCGGATCAGACACCAAATGCCATTTACCTACCATACCGGTTTTATATCCGGCTCTTTTCAAAATCTTGGCAAAAGTTTCCTGGGAAGGATCAAACAAACTTTTCGTTTGTCCATTGGTGGTATCCCCGGGATTCGTTAGCATTCCATTCAGGTGATCGTATTTGCCTGTAAGCAAAGTAGCGCGGCTGGGAGCACAAAGGGCATTGTTGCAAAATGAATTTCGAAACAACATGCCTTCTTTGGCAATGCTGTCAATATTTGGCGTTGGCATAAACCGGCTTCCATAACAACCTAACACACTAAGCGGAACGCCTTCTGTAGTGATCCAAAGAATATTGGGCTGATTTCTTTTTTCTTTTTGCTGAAAATGGTTTACTTGTCTTTTTTTTCTTCTGCTGAAAGGTTTCCCAACATGGAAGGAAGAAACGGAAGACCTAATGATAAACCGCCCATTCTTTTAATTGCATTTTTGCGGGAAATTGAATTTTTGTGTTGATCCATCCTTAAAGATTTTAGCGTTACGAATGTGATGTAAGTTATTATAAATTTCCTTATTCTTTTTTCGAAATATCAATTGTGCAAACAGTAAATCAACAAATAACCTGAATTATTTTTTTGATTAATTCCTCTCCAGGGGAAAAAATTTTTATGGAATTTTTTTGATTCAAACATCTTATTTAAAAAAAATAAGATCATGGAAGCACAACAAATTTTGCAAATCAGGATTTCTTGATATCCTGTTTGACGGAAAAAATAAATTGTATGGCGCATACGATTTACGCAAAACTTATAACCAAAGAATCACCAAAGCACTTCTCGGAACCCTTTTATTCATGGGACTTTTGATAGTTAGCTTTATCATCGGCAAGAGATTTGAAAAAAATAAAAGTATCATCCAGTTTACAACTCCCGGGTTGTTTTTGCAAAAGGTGGCACCAGATAAACCCAAGACACTTCCGAAGTTGCCAACTCCTGTTCATGTTGCTACCGAAAAATATTCAACACCTGAAATTGTGAAAGATCATTTAGTAACCACGCCTCCGCCGGACGTACACGAAATAGAGAAAGCCATCATCGGTTTACAAAAAATCGATGGACCAAAACCCGGTATCGGAATTATAAATCCTCCAACACAAATTACGGGCACCAGTGTAGTGCAAGGACCTGTGAGTAAAAAGACTGAAGAAGATTCCCATTTTATACCAATAGAAAAAGAAGCGCAGTTTCCCGGGGGGCCGGCTGCATGGCAGAAATACATTCAAAGAGCCATCCAACGGCAATTAGATGAATTCAGCGACAAAGATTACGGAACATGCACGGTTAAATTCCAGGTTGATGAAAATGGAAATGTGAGCAATGTGGAAGCGACAACAATGCAGGGAAGCAAACTTGCAGAAATATCTGTAAATACGATCCGGAAAGGTCCCAAATGGATTCCTGCAATGCAAAACGGGCGCTATGTAACTGCGTATAGGTTTCAGCCGGTTACTTTACTTAATCCAAATCAATGACCTTTTTAAAGAAGATAACAGTTACCAGTAGACGAACAAATTCATCTAATTCCCATTTTATTTTTCTTTATTTTTAGATTGACTTTGAGCCAAAAAAATCGAAAAATAATGCAACAGAAAATAAAAAAAGAAAAGATTTTAATCCAGGAAAGCCCCAGAGCGATCGGAAAACAATATAGTTTTTTTGAAGACGTGTATGACGTGGTTCGTCAAATTCCGAAAGGCCGTGTAACATCTTATGGCGCCATTGCCAATTTTTTAGGAGCCGGACTTTCAGCACGAATGGTAGGCTGGGCAATGAACGGAGCGCACAATGTAAAGCCGGCCGTGCCTGCACAAAGGGTAGTGAACCGAAATGGAATGCTGACCGGAAAAGCGCATTTTTCAACGCCTACAAAAATGGAGGAACTACTCGCAAAAGAAAAAATAAAAGTGAAAAACGATACAGTCGTTGATTTTGAAAAAGTCTTTTGGGATCCCGCGAAAGAACTGGAGATATAAATTATCAGGTATAATAAGGACTTATCAATAAATAAACTACCACACCACTTACTGCCACATAAAACCAGATGGGCCAGGTTAATCTTGAAAGCTTTTTGTGTTTTTTATAATCGCCTGACAGTGCACGATAGGCCGTGAACAAAATAAAAGGAAGTATAATTCCTGCCAAAGGAATATGGGTGATCAAAATAGCATAATACACATAGCGAAGTGAACCGGCAAGTAGCTTTTTCATCGGGACTTAAAATTCCATCATGATTGAGATCACCAAATCTTGTTTCGCCACTCAACAGGTGATGGCAAATATAAGAGACTAAAAAAAGAACGGACAAAATGATCGCCGCGATCATTATTTTTTTATGAAGAAGATAGTGCTTCTTCCTTACGGCTACCAATGCAGCTACAAGTAAAACCGCTACACATGAATTAACAATCGCGTTGAACTCAGCAAAAACATGTGGATCAAAACTGAGTTTGACATTTAGTTTAATTCCTGATAGAAAGGCAACTGCTGCAAAAACAATGACCGAGACGGACCAAATTAAAATGCGCGCGGTCTTATCATTCTTTTCCAAAACAGGTCGGGGAAATTTGCGTGGTAGCTCTTGCTTCATCTGTTATTTTAACCTGCTTTAAAAAGCCCTTTTAGAAAATCCGCAAAAGATCTTGTCTTATCTTTTTCAAGCATCAGCAATGGAATATCATGAACGAGTCTTGATTGTTCAACAGAATCTTCTCCGCTGAACCATCCTCTTACAACCCGGTTCTTATCAAGTAAAAAGAATTTATCACTATGGATAAAAGCCGTGTCAATGTTACTGTCTACAACACTTGCTTTTAATTCGCTCAATGCAAAGTTATAAATACTATCGCGGTTGCCCGTGCCAAGCCACCAACTATCGGGGTTGATATTAAATCTTTTTGCCCAACCTCTTAACTGTTGAAGAGAATCATGCTCGGGATCAATAGAGATGGATACAAATTGCACTATAGAATCACTATTAGGAAATGAATTTTGTAGTTTTTTCATTGCAAGCGCCAACCTTGGGCACAATGAAGGACAATGCGTGAAAAAGAAATCCATTACAATAATTTTTCCTTTTAAATCATTGAGAGAAACCTGTTGTCCTAATTGATTGGTAAAATGCAGATTTTTTACATGATGCCAGGCAGTATCGTAGGTAAGTTTTCCGTTTTTCTGAGATACTTGTACGCTATCATAAAAATACCGGTTAGGCATTTGTACAGCCCGGCTGCTGTAATAACTTACGAGCAAATAACCGCTTAATGGTAATAAAATAGCTACAAGTAACGCGATAAAAGCTTTTTTGTTCATAATATAGTAAAGCAAAATTAGCCATTGCGAAGAGCAACAGCTAATTTAAAAATGCTTTATTAAAGGTTTTAACCTAATTTTTAATCTAATTTCTTGTCACTCTGTTCCGCAGGTTCAGCTGAAGGATGATGAAATTGTTCGGGTTGTTCTTTATAATGACGAACGCCTGCATCAGTGTTCCGTAAATGCCTGAAAGAAGATCCATCAGCGATAAAGGCAATAATGAACCACACAAATAATAATGCCGGAAGCGCTATGGTCATTACCATCGTCCTGATCTCATCGCCGAGGTGCATAAATATTGAAATAATATAAAAAGCTTTTGCGAGTGTCAAAATGCAAATCACTCCTTTTAATCCTAAAACCAAACCCTCATTGGGATTAGCGCCAAGATCGATCCTATAAATCGTTAAACCCAAAGCCAGTTCTAAAATGGTAAGTACCAATAAAATCCAAAATGCCTTCCATATTCTTTTTACCTGCGCTTTATCTGCTTCTGTGGTTCCTAAATGTGTTGTTTCTGCAGTCATAAGTTTTCTTTAATTTCTTTTGATAAAATATTTTATTAGTACTTAGATAAGATAAAAACAAAGAAATACGAATACCCAAACGAGGTCTACAAAGTGCCAGTAAAGTCCTGCTTTTTCAATCATTTCATAGTGACCACGTTTGTTAAAATCGCCCCTTTTGGTTTTGATAAGCATGATACTGTTTATTACAACTCCGCTAAATACGTGGAAACCGTGAAAACCGGTAATTCCAAAAAAGTATCCTCCAAATGCAACAGGACCGGGAGTTGCCACCATGTGGCCTTTATACAATACGTCAGGCCCCCATGGATTATGACTTACGGTAGTTCCCCAATGCTGAATTACGCCATCTACCAAAACTTCATGCTGATGGGTAATCAGGTGAGTCCATTCCCACGCCTGGCAACTCAAAAAAGCAAGACCTCCGAGAATAGTCAGGGCCAACCATTTTTCCACACCCTTTTGATTCATTTTATGGCCATCGTGTACCGCGAGTACCATGGTTACTGAACTCATGATGAGAATAAAAGTCATGAGGCTTACAAAGGCAAGGGGAAGATTTGCTTCAGTGAACGGGAACTTATTGAAGACATAATTGTGATCAACCCAATGATTCAAACTAAAACGAATGGATCCGTAGGAAATCAAAAAAGCGCCGAAAGTAAATGAGTCACTCATTAAAAAGTACCACATCATCAGTTTGCCGTAGCTTACATTGAAGGGGCTTCTGCCGCCTGCCCATATTTTAGTTTTTGCTTTTGCTATCGCAGTTTCCATTTATTATTCGTTAAAAGGTTATTACAAAAATAAAATTAATTGTTTATTGTCTTTCAGGTTTATTTAGCTGCTTTAGTCTAATGTTTAATCCTTACACAGTAAACAAACTTTTTATTTTAATTCTTAATTTACTTTAACCGATGTACAATAAGAAAACCAAAAGGTAGATCCAAAGAATATCTACAAAATGCCAGTAAGTATTCATCAGGTCAATATAAATCCGGTTGTAATTTTTTCTTTTCTTACTGTGCGATTTCAGGTACATCACCAGCAGGGCAACTGCACCGCCCAATACATGCAAGGCATGAACGCTGACTATTACATACAAAAAAGAAAAAGAAACATTGCGTGTGATGGTAATACCGCTTGCCCACAATTGTCTGAAACCAAAGTATTGCAAAAAGACAAAAGTAAAGCCAAGCACAACGGAAAAGGAAAGCCACATTTTGTATTGCCTCATTTGCCTGTCGATAAAAGCCTTGCGGCTGAGCAGTAACGTTATACTGCTCAACACAATAACTGCAGTTGAATAATAAAAAATATGTGGTACGTCGTAGGTGATCCAATTGCCCTGGTTACGTTTCACCAAATATGCGCTGCTCAACCCGGCGAAGATCATAACGATACTTGCACAGGCAGCATACATTACAAACTTTAGCGGATGTATTATTTTCTTTTCTTGCTTCATCGCTACTATCATAAAAAAACTTTTTTCTTCCTTTTATTAATTAAATTTTATCAAACAATAATGAAAGAAATACGATCATAAGGTAAAAGTAAGAACTGAACATTACCCTTCTTGCAGCCGCGGCATTCATTTTTACCACGAGGAGAACACTCACAAACACCATCCATAAGTTACAAAATAACAAGACCCAAAAAGATAAAATCCCTGCCACATGAAAGTAATATGGTAGCATTCCTACGGGCACCATCATCATTGAATAAATTACAGTTTGCATAGCAGAAAACCTAGTGGTGCCTTCCCTGCTTGGCAACAATTTAAATCCTGCTTTATCATAATCTTTATGCGCTAACCAAGCAATCGCCCAAAAATGAGGAAACTGCCAAAAAAACTGTAAGGCAAACAAAATATAGCCTCCATAATTCATGAAATGAGCAACTTCACCATTAGACAATACACCCTGGAACGAAGCAAAGGGATTTAAATATCCTGTGCCTGCAACCCAACCTATAAGACAAGGCAATGCTCCCGGAAAAGCGCCTACTATAACAGATACCGCATTTATTCTTTTTAATGGAGTATAGATATAGGCATATAGAAAAAGGCTAAACAAAGAAAGCATGGCGCTGGCCAAATTGAACCAGTACCCCATAAGAATTACGCCAACTGCCCCGGCTATAAAAGCAAACGTATAAGCTTCCTTTACGCTCATTCTGCCTGCCGCTACCGGCCTGCCGGCAGTTCTTTTCATAAGAGCGTCTGTTTTTCTTTCCACCGTTTGATTAATAGCATTTGCGGAACCGGTAATGCATAAACCGGCAAAAAATAAAACGAGAACAGAAAGTAAATTATATTCAACATTTGGGGCAAGAAGATAACAAACCACAGAGCTAAATACCACCATGAAGCTCAAAGTGAATTTGATCAAAATAAAGTAATCTTTCACTTTGCTTGAAATGGTATATGAAACCGAATGAGGAATAATCGTTATCGTTTTATCCATTAATAAAACCTTTTTAAAAAAAGCCCTGAATTAACAGGGCAATTGATTCAGACAAATATTTATAATAATTAAATAATTCTTTTACCCTTGATACTATGTCTCCGATGAACCTATCGGTTCTGTTTGAGGGATATGATCCCTGCCGTCTTTTCCATAATCATATGCCCAACGGTAAACTTCCGGAATCTCACCAGTCCAGTTGCCATGAGGCGGATGAATTGGTGTAGTCCATTCCATTGTATTGGAAGCCCACGGATTTTTATTTTTTTCCGTAAGCTTTCTTCCTTTATAAATTGAATAAAAGAAATTAAATATGAACAAAAACTGGGCGGCAAAAACAATCATAGCCACTATGCTGATAAAGGTATTAAGGCCGCCAAACATTTTGAAAGATTCCCAGTTGCTGAAATCGTAATAACGGCGGGGCATACCCGCTAATCCTTCATAATGCATTGGCCAGAAGATCAAATAAGCCCCGATGAATGTGGTCCAGAAATGGATATACGAAAGTGTATTATTCATAAATCTCCCAAACATTTTCGGATACCAGTGGTAAATTCCCGCGAACATTCCAAACATGGAAGCCACGCCCATCACCAGGTGGAAATGTGCAATTACAAAATACGTATCATGTAAATGCAGATCAAGTGTTGAGTTACCCAGCCAAATCCCTGTCAAACCACCGGAAATAAACAAGCTCACAAAACCAATAGCAAAAAGCATTCCCGGTGTAAAGTGAATATTTCCCTTCCATAGAGTAGTGAGCCAGTTAAATACTTTGATTGCCGATGGAACAGCAATTAATAATGTAAACAGCACAAAGAAAGATCCCAGGAAAGGATTTAAGCCTGAAACGAACATATGATGAGCCCATACCAGAAATGAAAGTGCAGCGATTGCAAAGAAAGAAGCCACCATAGCCATATAACCAAAAATCGGCTTCCGCGAATTGGTGGAAATCACTTCTGAAGTGATACCCATTGCCGGCAGGGCAATGATATAAACCTCGGGGTGCCCGAGGAACCAGAATAAATGCTGGAACAATATCGGGCTTCCCCCCTCGTTCGGTAAGATTTTTCCGTTTATAAAAATGTCACTTAAATAAAAACTTGTTCCGAGGTGACGGTCGAATAATAACAGCACTACAGCGGACAATAAAACGGGGAAGGTAAGCACACCCAAAATAGCGGTAAATAGCAACGCCCAAATGGTAAGAGGCAACCTGGTCATGAACATTCCTTTGGTACGCATATTTAGTATCGTGGTAATATAATTCAATCCTCCCAAAAGAGTAGATATGATGAACAAGGCCATACTGGCTAACCAAAAGTCCATACCACTTTTAGAGCCTGACATTGCATCGCCTAACGCACTTAAAGGTGGATATATCGTCCATCCGCCGCTTGCAGGGCCTGTAGTTAGAAATAAAGATGAAAACATTACTACGGACGCGGCAAAGAAGAACCAATATGACAGCATATTCAGGAACGGTGAAGCCATGTCTCTTGCCCCAATCTGCAAAGGAATAAGGTAATTTGCAAAAGTACCGCTTAACCCCGCTGTTAATACAAAAAACACGAGGATGGTTCCATGCATAGTAACCAGCGCATAATAAAATTCAGGGTCCAGTCTCCCACCTTTCGCCCAGTGTCCAAAGATATCTTCGAGAATCGGGTAGGTTTGATCAGGAAAACCCAACTGCAAACGAAAAATTACTGAAAACATCCCCCCAACAACTGCCCAGATAATTCCTGTAACTAAAAACTGCCTTGAGATCATTTTATGATCCTGGCTGAAAATATACTTGGTAATAAAACTTTGCTTATGATGTTCATGTGAAGCGTGGTCCGATTCATGCACCACCAATGGCTTTTCATGCAAAATTTCTTCGTTGCTCATATTGATATTTTTTTTAAAATCCTTTCGGAGATCCTTTTTTATTGTTTGCCCGGATGATTAGAAATAGCTACTGTCTTCGTCGAATCTGATGAAGCATCAGTAAGGAATTTCTTAGCTCTCAAATATTCCGGCCTTTGCTTTATCATCCATGCATTAAATTCTTTTTGTGTTTCAACTATGATTACACCGCGCATGGTATAATGGCCCACTCCGCACATTTGGTCGCAGGCTATTTCATAATTAAAATCAGGGTTACCAGTTCTCTTTTTCATCTCCTCTGTGGTATAAATAGGAGTAAACCATTCAGTGGTAGGCGTACCAGGGACGGCATCCATTTTCATACGGAACTGGGGCAAACCCACATCGTGTATTACATCCATTGAATTGATCACAAATTTTACCGGCCTGTTTACAACCACGTGCACAGTAGTAGGCACATGAATATCATCATGGCTTGCCTGCGTCTGACCAATCTACGCCCAAAGGATTTGCTTTCGAAGGGTCGATTAATTTATAATTCTTTCTTCCAAGAATTCCATCTCTTCCCGGATATCTGAATTCCCAACCAAACTGGTGACCTGTGATTTCAATCACCTGCGCATTTTTTGGAGCATTCGCAGTAAACTTGAACCAGTATTTTAAACCGAAAACTACCAGTACAGTCATGGTAATGGCAGGAATTCCTGTCCAGATCAATTCCAGTTTATTGCTATGCGTAAAATAAAGTGATTTTCTTTTATCGCTTTCCTGGTATTTATAAGAAAACCAAAACAATAAAATCTGGGTAATAAAGAATACAACACCCGTAATGATAAGGGTGATCCACATCATCTCGTCAATCTTTTTCCCTTGCGAAGATGCCGAACCGGTGTATAAAAGGGTTCTATGATAAAAAAGATCGTTACACCACCAAACACCGATCAACCCAAGGATCAAAAAAACAATCATTAAAAATCCGTTGATTTTATTATTCTGTTTTCGCGATTTTTCTTCACCTTTCAAAACGCTTACATATTCGCTGGCCTTCGAAATCTGAAAAATCACTAAAAAAACAAGTACAATAATCGCTATTAAAAAAAAGGTATTCATGTTACTTTATTTTTCCTCATCCGGTGTACGGACTTTTATTTTTATACTGTCAATCGTTTCGGATTCAAATCCCAAAACTATTTTACTTTTTTACCAGTTAAGAAAATCTTTTTTTCTCTCTAAAATCCGGTGGCACAAAGGTAAGTTTAAGATTTATTCGAACCCTTACAACGCTTACCGGTTTTCCTAATTAAACTTTTATTTTTCAATCACACAAAGTGAATCATACTTTCCTTTATGAAAGGATTATTTTTTGGCGTCATCGGCACCCTTGATGCATACCTGTTTACACCCCACATCACTATTCCCACAAATCCCAAAGTAATACCCATTTCATACCAGCTTAAATGCGGATGCATTCTTACCGTGCCCGGCATTACCATCTGGTAGAAATCTATCCAGTGGCCAAAAAGAATAAGGATGCACATAAAAGTTACAATAAAATAATTCCTCTTGGCGGCTCTTTTCATCAGTATTAGAATAGGAGCCACAAAATTTAAAATAAGGTTCAGATAAAACAATCCTTCATAAGGTCCCTGCATACGGATTTTGAAATAGATCGTTTCTTCAGGTATGTTTCCATACCATTGCAACATAAACTGATCAAACCATAAGTAAGTCCAGAAAATTGAAAAAGCAAACATATATTTTCCCAAATCCTGCAAATGTTCATTGGTTACATATTCGAGCTGGCCACGGTTTTTAAAATAAATTACAAATAAAGTAAGTAGAGCGATTCCGGATACAAAACTACTTGCGAAAGTGTACCAGCTAAACAGGGTACTGAACCAATGTGCATCTAAGCTCATCAGCCAAAACCAGGGAATAATAGAGCCGACTGTAACTACGTAGAAAACAACATAATATGCTGAAATTCCTAAAGATTTTTTATACCATTTTTTTGAAGTTTCATAATCCATCGTACCGGCTTCATCGGTCTTCAAACTAAGATCTCTCAATTTTTTACCCCAGAAAGACCATAGGAAAATAGTACACAGCGAATAAATCAAATAAAATGCAGGGTTCAAAAATCCTTTTTTCCCTCTTAAAACCACATCATGCGCCATCGCTTTTTTATCAAGCCATGCATAAACATCCCCACGGTGGCCGAAAACAATACAAAGAAAAACAACCATTGCGATACCCCCCATTACAGGAACTACAGAAGAAATCGCCTCTGTAACCCGGCGAAATGCTTCCTGCCAGCCACTCATGGCAAGCGTATTGATCACGATAAAAAAAGTGGCAACATTGGTAATAAGCAAAAAGAAAATACTGTTCTGAAGCAAGACTGCCCAAAAACGGGTACTGTTTAAGTTACTTCCATCAGCGCCTGCAAGCGGATTTAAAAATATAATACCAAGAATGAGGGTAAGTAAGCCGACTATCATTAATCCAGTTGACCACTTTTTATATCCCGCCGGTGCTACATACTGATTGTTCATTAAAAAAGATATTTTGTTGTATTAAACTTTATTTTGTTCCTGTTGAATCACTTCCGTTTGCTGAAGCTTTTCCGCCTGCAACTTCCAACTGGTGATGCTTCACATATTGAATTACCATCCATCTTTGCTTGCGCGTCAATTGTGACGCATAGCTTCCCATATTGTTTTTGCCATACGTTACCGAATGAAACATAGTTCCTACCGGCATCTTCACATATTGAGTTAATGTAAGATTGGCAACTGCAGGCACTTTTCCTCCTGTGGCCAACGGTCCCTGCGCATCCATATTCGGCCCGTGACAAATAGCACAATTAATATTGAACAAGACGTCCGGCTTCTTTCATCTCGCTAGAATCAAGCGGCGGCAACGGATCTTTTATCTCCGCGCTCAACCTGTAACCTGTAGAATCATTAGGTAAAGGATAAGGAAATAAATCCCCTCTCCTGATAGTGCCTTCTACCGGGTAATCAACATAATTGATATTTTCCTTAGCCAGATTGTTGGGTGCATACGCTTCATAAGCGCGGCTGTACGCCATATCCGGCATATAAGTTAATCCCGGCTCGCGCTTATTGCCACAGCTATTCATCAAAGTAGCCACTGCGACTATTATCACAAAAGATAAAAGAATTCTTGTTTTTTTCATATCTAAAATTCTTATTTCGAATTTTTTTTAATCAGTTAAAAAAGGTCAGTATCAGTAAAGCAACAAATAATACAGATTTCTATTTTACTCTTCTACTGCTACTTCTTCGGTTCTGTACAATTTTTGTTCCCTATCATATCTGCCAAACCACCATCCTTCTTCAGCATCCTGCGTATTGATCTCTATTGCTCCGTTTTCTCTTAAAAAGTTTTCAATTTCAGCAGGGTTAGAATTCGGAGTACATTCAATAACCATCGTCATCAGGTCATCTGTTGATCTTAAATTAAAATGATGTTTTTTAACACCGGGCATCATTTTACACAACCAGCAAAAAGTGTAAACCATACCTACTGCCGACATTAAAACGGTAAGTTCGAAAGTGATCGGGATAAAAGCCGGCAAAGGAAAGTGAGGCTTACCACCAATATTCAAAGGCCAGTCAGTAGTAAAAATGTATCCCATTCCGCCAACCGCAATAGAAGTCCCTGTTATTCCGAAAATAAAACCCATCGTATGTAAACTGGTTTCTCTTAAACCCATTGCTTTATCAAGCCCATGAATGGGAAACGGGGTATAAACATCGTGAATTTTATAGCCCGCTCTACGTACATTTTTTACAGCAGGAAATAAAACTTTTTCATCTTCGAAGGAACCAACAACAAATTTTTTAATCATATTCTGTTGCCCTGTCCGGGCTATTTAATTTAATAATCTCTTTTCCGTTTGCCTTTGCTCTAAATACAATTAATGAGCATGTGCTTCTACTTCTTCAGCATAAAATTTATCTGCACTCATCTCTTCCATACCAGACATTTTATCTTTATAACTTTCACCACTTAATTTTCAAAATCGCTTTAATTTCAGCCACCGCAATTACCGGGAAATATTTTGCGAATAAGAAATAACAGGTAAAGAATAAACCGAAAGTGCCAAGATAAAATCCAATCTCCCAAATCGTAGGGCTATAATAAGTTGTCCATGAAGAAGGCAGGTAATCTCTGTAAATAGAAGTAACAATGATCACAAAACGCTCAAACCACATTCCTACATTTACCAAAACAGCAAGGAAGAAAGTGAACATTACATTTCTTCTCAATTTTCTTGACCAGAAAAGTTGCGGCGATACCACATTACAAAACATCATTCCATAATAAGCCCAGCCATAAGGGCTGAAAATATTTACCCTGTTTTCACGGAAAGCCCACCATTCATAAGTGTTTTGACTATACCATGCAATAAATAATTCAGAAATATAAGCACATCCTACAATAGAACCTGTTAAAACAATGATTTTATTCATCGCTTCAATATGCCCGATTGTAATATAATCTTCAAGATGTAATACTTTTCGCGTAATCAGTAATAATGATTGCACCATTGCAAACCCGGAGAATACAGCACCGGCAACAAAATAAGGAGGGAAAATGGTGGTATGCCATCCGGGAATTACAGAAGTGGCAAAGTCGAAAGATACAATGGTATGTACTGACAATACGAGAGGCGTAGCCAATCCCGCCAAAACCAATGCAAGGCTTTCCTGGCGTTGCCAGTGTTTGGTACTGCCTGTCCATCCAAAAGAAGCAAGACCATAAAACATTTTTCTGAACTTGGTTTTGGCCCTGTCGCGAACGGTAGCTAAATCCGGCAAAAGTCCCGTATACCAAAAAAGTAGCGAAACAGTAAAATAAGTTGATACCGCAAATACATCCCACAAAAGCGCGGAATTAAAATTCGGCCATACAGGACCGCGGGAATTTGGATAAGGAAGTACAAAGAAACCCATCCAAACACGTCCCATGTGAAATATTGGGAACTGGCCGGCACACATTACCGCAAAAATTGTCATCGCTTCAGCAGCCCTGTTAACACCTGTTCTCCATTTTTGTCCAAACAATAAAAGGATAGCAGAGATCAAAGTTCCGGCATGACCAATACCGATCCACCACACAAAGTTGGTAATATCCCAACCCCAGCCTACGGTATGGTTAAGATTCCATTGGCCAATACCGTAATCAACTTCCCTGTAAACAGAATACACGCCAAAAAGCAACAAGGCAATAGCAATTGAAAAACCAATCCACCAAAGTCGTGTTGGCTTGGTTTCTACAGGGCTAATAATATCTTCTGTTACCTGGTGATAATTTTTATCACCATCAATTAAAGGCTCCCGGAGTTGCGATTCATATTTTAATAATGACATACTCTTTTATTAGCTTTTTGCTACAGCTTTGATCTGTAAGCTTATTAAATTTATCGGTTCTTAAACTTTTTCTTTTGTACTTCCTACTTTCCTTTCTGTATTTCTTACCAATGTAAGATAGTTAAGATTAGGAAGCGTATGCAACTGTTCAAGTACATAAAACTTCCTGTTCTTTTGTTCCTCATTTCTTAATTTGGCAATTTTACTTTCCGGATCATTTACATTTCCAAACTGAATGGCATGCGTAGGACAAGCCTGCATACACGCTGTTTTTGCTTCCTGATCTTTCATAACCCGGTCTTCTTTTTTGGCATTCAATTTGGCCAACTGCAAACGTTGAATACAGAAAGTACATTTTTCCATTACACCTCTCGAACGTACTGTAACATCAGGATTTAATACCATTCTTGTAAGATCATCCTGCAGGTTCATCGTAGCATCAGAAATAATTCCCTTTTGGTTATCAGGAAAACTATCAGCTCCGTTCCAGTCGGCCCAGTTAAATCGACGTACTTTATATGGACAGTTGTTTGCGCAATATTTTGTACCGATACAACGGTTATAGATCATTTGATTTAGCCCTTCACTGCTATGGTTGGTAGCATGAAACAGGACAAACATTTTCACAAGGCGCATTATCGCATTGCTGGCAAAGCATAGGTTGAAAAACTACATCCGGATTTTTAGGATCTCCTGTGTAATAGCGGTCGATACGAATCCATTGCATATCCTGGAATCTTGCAACATCATGTTTACCAACAGTTGAAATATTATTTTCAGCAACACAGGCAATTGTACAAGCGCTGCAGCCAATACAGGTATTAAGATCAATACTCATTCCCCATTTAATGCCCGGTCTGTCATAAGTCGGATAAAGCGTGGCATCCCTTGTAAAGTTTTCTCCATATGCTTTAAATTCTTCCTCCTCTGCTTTATTAAGTGCTCCGGGATCAGCTATAAAATCAGCAAGTCTGGTTTCTCTCACCACCGGGCGTCCTTCAGTGAGGCTATGTGTTTGGGTAGTGGCAATCTTATATTCCTTACCTGTTTTTTCAATTTGCACAGGAGCATTGTAAATTATATTGGAACCATTAAAAACTACAAAAGGATAAGCATTTTTTCCTGCACCTACTGCAGCCGGCCCAATATATTCAGCTGTTTTTGTTTTATCATTGCTTTCGCGTCCATAACCTACAGCCACTGCTACCACATCAGGATGCATTCCCGGGGTGATCATAGCAGCAAGTTCAATGGTTTTTCCATTTGAAGTAAGTTTTACAACCGGTTTGGTCGGATGAATTTCGTAATTGATCAGATTGGTGAGGATTAAATATATCAATATCAAAAAGTTTTTTTCCAAGCTCAGGAGAAATCATTACATAGTTATCCCAGGTGGCTTTAGACATAGGATCACTGGCTTCCTGTAGCCAGGCATTTCCCGCCCTTGCACCTGTACCCATCGTAATTTTTTGATATAAAACCATTTCAATTTCCGCTTCCTTTAATTCCTCCGATTTTTGCTGCGGCATCTGCCACGTTTCCCGAAAAAGTGGTCGCCGCCGCAAGAGCAGCCGTTGGTTTGCCACGTTAGTAACCTCGATAGAAGAATCAGTGATAGCTTATCAAGGAAAGGCGCAGGAGCTACAGAACCGAGAGAATCTAGCAGTGCCAACTGCAGCCAGCGCAGTGGCGACACCTGATGTAAGATCTGGAAGGATCGACACGGTAGATTCTGTATGCAGTTTTGAATTCTCCATGACACCATCCTGGAGGAATGTTTCATATTTATCAAGACCTCCCAGTTTTTGCATCCAGTAATTCCTGAAATAAGCTTCATAATCATTAGCATTACCTGTTAGTTTTAACAGAGATGACTCGAATTGCCTTGTTTTAAATAACGGATGAATTAAAGGTTGAATTGCACTTATGTAGCCGGTTTGCTGTTCGGAATCACCCCAGCTTTCCAACCAATGATGTGAAGGAATTACATATTTACAAAGCTCAGTAGTTTCATCCATTTTTTCACTGTAAGAAAGTGTGAATGGACATTTTTTTAATCCTTCGGCAAATTTCGCCGCATCAAAATAATTATAAACAGGGTTAGCACCATAAACAATTAAAGCACCTACATTGCCGGAGTTTAAATCCTGTGTAAGTGTTACCATATCAGAATCAACTCCCTGGCGATAATTCACCTTAGAATTCCAGTCAATGGTTTTACCATTGGCACCAATAGCTTCATTGATGGCATTAACAACAATCTGAATATTTTTATCATTGCTTCCGCAAACTACTAAAGCGGCCCCTTTATTAGCTGTTAATTCTGCTGCAGTTTTTTTAACAGCAGCTGGTAAGATCTCCGGATAATGAAGCAGAAGTTCCTCCACCTAAAGCACCTAAAAGAGCCAGCGCGATAGCGCCGGTTTCAGATGGCTTATGAAGATATCTTTCATCAGCATTTGCACCAGTCATACTATAAAATCCTTCAAACTGTATGTGCCTGCTCATTGAAGGATTTTTTTCATTTATCCTTCTTCCTACTGCATATTGTTTTGCAAAAACAACAGGGCTAAGCCAGTTTCCAAGAAAATCTGCATCAAGGCTTACAATCACTTTAGCCTTATCAAAATGATAGGCAGGAATTATTTTTTTGCCATAGGAAGCCTCGTTGGCTTCGATCATTCCGCTGCAGGAAACCGCATCGTATTGTACATGACGGCTTCCCGGATATTTGGCTAAAAATTCATTGATAATTTGTTTACCGGTAACAGAAGTGTAGGAACTGGTTAATAAAACAACTGGTTTGCCTGCATTTGCTGCCAATCCGTCTGCTACCATTTTATCAATCGCTTCAAAAGTGGCTTCTTTCTTATTTACCATTGGGTAGCGAAGACGGCTTGTATCATATAAATCCAAAACAGAAGCCTGCACCTGTGCTGAGGTTCCTCCTTCTGTTAAAGTAGAAAGATCATTTCCTTCTATTTTAATAGGACGGCCTTCTCTTTGCTTTACCACAACAGGTACAGCATCTCCATCACTTATATAAGTAGAAGCATAGTAATTAGGAATACCTGCAATAATATCATCAGGCTTATGAAGAAAAGGAATGCTTTTACGAACAGGCATTTCGCAACTTGCTGCAATAGCTGCAGCAGCTGTGCTAAATCCCATGTATTTCAGAAAATCCCTTCTTGGAGTTTTAGCATTGAAAATGTTTTCATCAGCTAAATCTTCAAAAGGAAGTTCTTTCCTGAATTCATCTTTTAATGCTTTTTTATTGGCTTCCGATTGGTTGAGTTCTCCAAAATTCTGCCAGTATTTTTTTTCACTCATATTAATCCCATCCGCCCCCGGCGGATTATTAGCTTAAATCAAATGATCTAAGAAATGAACAATATTGTTTCTTTGTTTTAGCCAACCTCTTTGAGAGCCTGGAATATATTTTAATAATGACATTTTCCACATTCAGTTCCACCAATCATTTGCACGGTTACACTATCATATTTTTTATCCTTGATATCCTGGTGGAATTTTTCGTAAATGCTGTAAAATTTATTTCCATTTCCTTTTCCGTCGTCAAATTGAACGTTGGTAGTTCTGTGGCAATTGACGCACCATCCCATACTTAAATCTGAGAATTGCTTTACCTGAATCATATTCTGAATTTCACCGTGGCAGGTTTGACAGGCAACGTGGCCAACTTTTACATGTTGTGAGTGATTGAAATATACGAAATCAGGAAGATTATGAATTTTAACCCATTCAATTGGTTTGCCGGGCTTATCATAAGTTTTGGTAGTCAGGATTCCAACCGGCATACTTATATAATTTTTGGATTTCTGCGTTAGCATCTACAGTTGTTCCGTCATCACGCTTTATCGGGGCGCCGGTGTATTCTTTAACAGCCATGTGGCAATTCATACAAACATTTACGGCAGGAATGGTAGCATGCTTACTATCCTGCGCGCCCCCATGGCAATACAGACAACTGATTTGGTTAACACCCGCGTGAACTTTGTGAACGAAATAAATGGGCTGATTGGGTTGATATCCCTGTTGGCGACCAAGTCCCATTGCGCCTTCTACCAGAAAATACCCCGCAAAGACGAAAAGAACAATAGTGATCAACAGTAAATAAGCCTTGTTTCTATAAAACGGCACAGGTTGCGGAGATTTTATTCCATCTTTTTCATCTGTGAGTTTTTTAAGATTACTATTTACCTGTAACAGTATCAATCCTACAACCGCTAATATTAAGGTAAGAATACCATATAGGACTGTATTATCTGAAGAAGAAGAATTCGGTGTTCTCACTGCTTATGGCTCCGGGAGCTCCTGTAGCAGGACCACCGCCGGCGGGTTTGTAATTATTGGCATATTCTAAAATCGCATCAATGTCTGAATTGGATAGATCCGGAAATTCAGTCATTACTACACCACCCATTTGTTGCTTCAAATTTTTTGCGTAAGGATCTGTATTTACCATCGTGGTGGTATTGTGAACCCATTTATACACCCAGTCTTTTGAAGGTTCCCTGTCGCGGGCGCCTTTAAGAGCAGGCCCAACATATTGTTCATCTGGTTTGTGGCAACTTGCGCAGTTTGCTTTAAATAAAGCTTCGCCGTTTGAAGATTGTGCATACAGAAATTCCCGGGAAGAAATCAGAGTCAGAAAAATGAAAACCGCGAATGTTTTAGTAAAAAGCCCTTTGACTTGGTTCATACTCTTATTTACCTATCTTGAATTAATGGAATAATTACATCGTTGGCCGCAAAAGTAACAAAGCATGTTGATAAATTATTAACATTCTTAAATTTTTTTTTTCTTCATTAGTAATTTATTTACAGCAAAATTTAGTAAAAAAGCGTATTGCTTTTAATATTATATATGTGGATATTCTTAAATGAAAGACTTTGACTGTTTCTTTCAAAAATGATCAGGAGATTATTTTAAAAACTTCATCTTTGACTAATATTTGATGAAGAAAAAAACAAGTGGCATCATTCGAAACAGCTGATCAGGATTCATAAAACCTTTTATTGATAAGGGTTTTAGAAAACAACAACCTATTGTTATCAAAAAAATAAAGGATATATCTGGTGGGGAAATCCAAATTCCTTTTTTTAATTAACCGGATTTCAATTGGATAAAATAAAAAACTTCAACTGTTTTTCTTTTAAAAAAACCAATAATTACCGGGGTTACTATCAGAACGATTTTGAAAAAGCAGAATGATTTTGAAAAAGAAAATATCGAATAAAACATTGCAAAAAAATTACACAAATATTTCAATTGTTATATGATCAACATGACTGAAAATAATATTGTCATCTTCGCCTCCGGTGCAGGAAGTAATGCGCGGGAAATCATTAATTATTTCAAAAAAGACAGAGAGATCAATGTGGTGCTCATCGTTTGTAACAACCCGAAAGCGGGTGTTTTGCAAATCGCAGCAAGCGAACAAATTCCTGTTTTACTAATTCAGAAAGACCAGTTTAAAGAAACAGGCTATTTATCTGAAATTGAAAAATATGATCCAAAGCTGATCGTTCTTGCCGGCTTTTTATGGATGATACCCGAAATACTCATCAATCATTTTCCGGGAAAAATAATTAATATACATCCGGCGTTGTTGCCGGCATATGGAGGAAAGGGAATGTATGGAAACGCGGTTCATGCGGCTGTAATTGATGCAAAAGAAAACGAAAGCGGTATCACGATTCATTATGTTGACGATAAATACGATCATGGTAAAATCATCTTCCAGGCAAAATGTACTTTGGAAGAAAATGAAACATCAGAAAGCCTTGCAAATAAAATTCACAAACTGGAACATCAGCATTATCCCCGTATCATTGAAAAATTATTGAAGGAAGGCGTCCAGGAATAATTTCAGAACAAAATAAGAATTTAGCTTTTTTGTTCATTCACTGCTTATCAATATACTTTGCCCGGGAAAAGCATTTGATTGTTTTGGTACTCTTCTATACCCTTTTACAAATAACCAAGCCACCATTTTTCCCTGTGACTGGTTTTGTAATTATTAAACCATTTGCAAACCGGGTATAACGCAATGACTACAGAAATCCAAACTATATAGACAATAATAAGGCTGTAACCATCATTTGCCGCCAAAAAATAAAAAGGAACTCCGGGGCCTAATGTTGTAGCCTGGGTAATGGTATGCCCATGAGCCATATAAACCACGGCAGATATTAAATGAAGCAAATAAAGATGAAGAACATAATAAAAGAAGGGAACTCTTCCGTAAATCCTCATCTTCTCTATAAAGCCATTTTGCACTTTTTCAAATAATGATAAAAACAAAAATGCCGGCCCAATAGTCATGCACATATATAGTAGTGACGGTGGATATTTATGCACATTAATAAAAGACAGAACCGTAAACCATGCATTTTTTTGAGTGCTCCACGGTTCAGGATTTCCGTAAACGTTTATAAACCTCAACACTATAAAAAATAACATCAGTGCAATCCCAAGCTGTTTAAAATTTTTCTTCTTTGCTCAACTGTATATTTTGATGAAAAGAATTTGCCGGTACAATAGCCAAGCATCATCAGTCCCGTCCACGGAACGAAAGGATATAAGATCACTAATATATGATTAGATGTGATCGGATACATTGCAAAGTTTCCATGATGAAAAAGATCCCACCAGAAACCGGCTTTAAAACCAGGCGCCGCTTCTGCAAAATCCAGAAGATTATGGCCAAGAACTATAACTAATCCTAAACCAAGGATAAAATTGTAAGGCAGCCTTATCAATATCCCCAGCAATACCATACTGATTCCGATAGCCCAAATCACCTGGAAAATAATGAGGTTGTAGTGTGGATTAAAAGTCCAGGCAAATGAAATGATAATCGCTTCTACAAAGATCAACCACAACCCACGCTTTATTAAAAATGACTGCAACGTTTTTTTCGTTTTTCTTAAACCCTGCAGGTAAATGGAAGTGCCGGAAAGAAACACAAAAACAGGCGCGCAAAAATGTGTGATCCATCTCGTAAAAAATAAAACAGTAGTAGTAGTCGCAAGATTAAGAGGTGCATCGGCTGTATGAAAATAATCCCTCGCATGATCAAGTGCCATAATTACCATCACAATTCCTCTTAGTATATCAATTGACTCAATCCTCCGTTTTATTAGTGATCCATTTTCTGTTAAAGCAGTTTGAGGAGCCAGGTTTGTGGCGGACATATTTTTAAATTTTTAACGGCTTTAAAAAAATTTCATTTCCAATATTATGTAATTCCTGTGGCAAAGTTTGCAGGTATGCCCTGTTTTTCTTCTTTGAAGTAAACTTTAGCTTTTACTGACTAAGATACCCCGTGTTATTTTAAGTAAAAAGTTCTTGCCGGGATAATGCCTGCCCGGACAAGAACTTTTATTATTTATCAGTGATCATTTATTGTTTAGAAGGAGTTCCGGCTGCGCGGAACTGGTACACGAGGTCCGCTTTACCATCTTTATTAAACCTCCATGTTTCCTGCAGATAAAATGAATCTACTTTGCCGCTTTTATCTGTGTCCACTTCTTTACCCCAAATCAACGCCCAGTTCTGGTCTTTGTCATTGCTTTTAACCGGCATTATGGCGTCAACAGTACTCACCGCATTTCCAACACTATTCCTTGCCTGTTGAGCTGCTGCCAGTGTGCTGTCACGTGATGAGCGCATCACAGCGCCATTGGCAAAATGCATTTCTACGGTATCTGCAAACATATCTTTGGCAGAAGATAAATCCCCGTTATCCCAGGATTTCCAAATCGATAAAAGTGTTTCAGCATTTTTAGGATCGTCCATTGAAAAATCGGACGAATACTGCACGGGATAAGGCGAATTGATCTTTTGTGCAGTTGTGTCTGTTGCAGAGGACATAGAATCTGTTGATGCTGAGTTGTTGGAATTGCAACTCACCATCGCCGCCATGACGGCAAAAAAGAATACTTTTTTCATAATAAAATTGATTTAGGTTTAATAAATAAAAAAAGGGATAGGTTAGAAAAGCTTGCAGTAGACGGATATCTCTAAGTAGTTATAAAGGTAGATTAATTTGTGAGATAAGTAAATTTTTAATATTTATCCACATAAGCTTAATTGAAGAAAAGAGAAATCAATTGGGAATATGGCATCGGATATAAATTCAAAATGATCTATAAAAGCTCAGGCCTGTATTCAAAATGCATTGTATCGAAATGATACCATTTGCCTCCCCAGATAAATCCATGCTTCTCAAAAATGTCAATTATTAATTCGGGAATTCTATTTTTATAGACAATATCTGCATCTTCATTCGTGCAATGGCATTCCCATTGCCAGTAGTTAGAAAATTGGGTATTAATGTCAATAGTCATCCCAAAACTATGTGTGCTTTGCCTGCTTGTACCATTCACTTTGCGCCAATTAAAAGTTCCGCCAATGTGTGTCACATACTCTTTCAATTCCGGGTGTTTATCCAATTCATCTGAAATGGCTTTTACTTTTTTATCAATTCCGTTTATTGTGGTAACTCTAATTTTTTGTCCGCCTAATTTAGGGCACCAGTTAATTTCGACTAACTTGTCTCTAACTTCTTTTTGGGATTTACCATACATTTTATAGAAAAATGGCTCATACCTTATTCTGCCCGGGTCATAATTCTTTTTTGGATTAGTCGTTAGTCTTCCTTTGTGATATTTGAACATGAATTCATCAGATAATGAAGGACCATTCAATAGCTCAGAATGAGATTTTGAATTTTTAGAATCACTGAATAACATGGTTGTAGAATCTTTCCAGATGATGAAATTAGATTTATAACCAATAATAAAATTCGGATAAGCTTCAATGAGTTTTTTCACTGCACTTGGAATTGAGTCACTTTTTAAAACTTTTTGCTTTTCCGGACCTGCAGCAATTTGCATTCTGGCACTTTGCGGGGAATTGCAATCAAAAAGGAAAAATGCCAGAAAAATAGTGAAGCAGAAATTATTCATACTTTCTTATTAATTCAATATTTTGTTTTTCAATAGCCGAAAGCATTGAATTAACGTCGTTATATTGTCCGTGATACCAGGATTGTTGAGAAAAATAAGATTTCATGTCCGGAGTTTTGAAAATGTATCCATGTCGTGCAAAAATTTCATTTCTCATTATTTTAAGTTGGAATTTATTCAGGTTAACAACATCACGGCTCGCTAAATATCTTTCTGATGCTTGTGGATACATTCCTGAAACTGTGGTTTGAATGGTTGATGTAGTACCTCCCTGATAAATTGGTTGTTTTGGTTGAGTTGTTTGTTGATTTTTTTGTGGGCTTGTACTTTTGGTAGAATTTGTTCCTGGGCTTGAATTGTTTGTCGCCGAACCTTCACTAAGTGTTTGAGATGTTTTTACATTCAGATCTTCCACTCTCCATCCCTGTTCTGTTTTTTGAAGATAGGAATTGCCGGTCAAACGAATCTTTGTGCCTGTATTAAAGTGTTTTGAACTACTTGCCATCATCAATTCATCCATAGAACTTGGTTGCTTTGCCATCACTCTAAAGTCACTCCAATATCCTACTAAAAAATTTCCTCCTTTCCAAATTTCCTGTTGGGTAGAAATGTCGGCCTGCCATTCAATAATATATCTTTTCATCCCTGCTATATTTTGGTCATAACCATTTATTTTTTTGAAATTGTCAAGTTTAAGAGCTCCTTGTGATTCTGAAGTTACCTTTTGTTGTAAAAAGTCGTGAACCTGAGCTTCTCTGGTATTGGTTAGCCCGCAGGAATTAATTAGTATCATCACAAATAATGAAATGAAAACGTAGATAAATTTGCTCATAATATTTTAATTTAGTTTAGTAGTCGTTTAAAGCTCCCGCAAGCTCCTATATTGTTAATTGTAAACCGAATGAGCAATAATGTTTTTTAATTTTTTTATTTCGGTTAGAATAAGACTTACCTAAGGCTTTAAGGAGTTAAAGGATTCATTCCAGAAGCACTTTTTTTAATTTGTCGGATTCCAAACATATTTACCCGATTGGTTAATATATCCTATTTTATCTCCAACTTTTACCTTAGCGAGTCCATCAGAAAATTCCCATGCATAATTGAATTGAGGGCTTATTACATATTTACCCGACTTATCAATGTAGCCACATTCTGATCCATTTCCTCCTTGGCTGCTCTCATCTTTAATCCATACTACTGCCAGCCCATCAGAAAAATTATCTGCATACAAAAACTGCGGGTTAATAATAATTTTACCCGATTTGTCAATGTAGCCATATTTTTCTCCAACCCTTACAATTGCCACTCCATCATAAAAACCGGTTGTAAGGTCGAATTGTGGATTAATAACTATTTTACCAGTTTTGTCAATATAGCCCCACTTACTTCCTATTTTTATACCAGCTAACCCTTCTGAAAAATAAGGGGGCTCTTCACCTGAATAATTCGCATACACATAATCATACAAAGGATTGATAACATATTTGCCTGACTTATCAATAAAACCATATTTATCTCCAATTTTTACTACCGCGAGACCGTCCGAAAAATTTCCTACTCCATCAAACTGAGGATTGATAATATAGGTGCCCAATTTATCAATGAAACCCCATTCAGTGCCAACCTGAACATCGGCAAGCCCTTCAGAGAATTTCCAGGCATAATCAAACTGCGGATTGATGATAAATTTACCGGATGGGTCAACGTAACCATACTTATTTCCCACCTTTACCGCAGCAAGCCCTTCGAAGAATCTATCGGCACCATCAAACTGAGGATTAATTATATATTTACCTTCTTTGTCAATGTAACCATATTTATTTCCAACCTTTACAATTGCCACTCCATCAGAAAACTTGTTGGCATAGTCGAATTGCGGATTGATGACAATTTTCCCTTCCATGTTAATGTAACCATATTTGTCTCCAACTATTACTAAGGCTAATCCTTCAGAAAAATGGTATGCATCGTTATTTTGCACGTTTGGTTTATTGTCCCATTGTGGGTTTATAATAATTTTCCCCGAATTGTCAATAAATCCATATTTGTTGTTTTGTAAAATCGGGAATAATCCACTTGTGTCTTTTTCTTTTTGCTTGGTACCGTTTTGCCCGCAAGAAGAGATAAGCGATAGAATTGTAATGATTAAAATAAGTTTTTTCATAAACTAATTTTTTAAGTGAATAAATTCGGTTTTTCATTTTTTGCTCATAAGAGATAAAATCTACTTTATTATAAAAGATCTTTCCATACACGCATCTACCGATAATGAACCATTAGCATAATAATTTTTGATTGCAGAACCATAAGCGCTAAGGGTTCCGGTAGTTCGTATCGTATATCGTGCAGCACCCGCCGGTACATCAAAAAATGATTGTCTCTGGCCCGGTTGAAGGGTGCAGGTAAAATTTTCATTACGTCCCGAAATTTTGTCGGGAGCGCTATTAAGAGTAACCCTTAAATCGAATTTTGTATTGTTTTGAAAACTATAATCACCGGTATTTGATTCCTTGCAGTTCGGGGCTTTTGATGGTTGAGTATTTTTTTCATCTGTTTGAGCAGGGATATTAGTAGAATAAGATGGTTTATCAATATTAATGATAAAGGTGTTTTCATTGCAGGCATCTACATATACCGAGCCATCTGCATAAATGCTTTTGTAAGGGCTTGCAGAACCATAAGCGCTAAGGGTTCCGGTAGTTCGTATCGTATATCGTGCAGCACCCGCCGGTACATCAAAAAATGATTGTCTCTGGCCCGGTTGAAGGGTGCAGGTAAAATTTTCATTACGGCCCGAAATTTTGCCGGGAGCGCTATTAAGAGTAACCCTTAAATCGAATTTTGTATTGTTTTGAAAACTATAATCACCGGTATTTGATTCCTTGCAGTTCGGGGCTTTTGATGGTTGAGTATTTTTTTCATCTGTTTGAGCAGGGATATTAGTAGAATAAGATGGTTTATCAATATTAATGATAAAGGTGTTTTCATTGCAGGCATCTACATATACCGAGCCATCTGCATAAATGCTTTTGTAAGGGCTTGCAGAACCATAAGCGCTAAGGGTTCCGGTAGTTCGTATCGTATATCGTGCAGCACCCGCCGGTACACCAAAAAATGATTGTCTCTGGCCCGGTTGAAGGGTGCAGGTAAAATTTTCACTACGGCCCGAAATTTTGCCGGGAGCGCTATTAAGAGTAACCCTTAAATCGAATTTTGTATTGTTTTGAAAACTATAATCACCGGTATTGCTGGTCTTACAATCTGGATCCTTTGACTTTGTCACCGAAGGTTGACTTGACGAATCCCTATTGTAGATCGTAAACAAATACACTTCATTACTGCCCTTTTTTTGAACGGAAATAGATGCACCCCGCACGACACCTTGATCATAAAATATTTGACTCGAAGTATTGTTGAGAAAATCAACCTCTGAGCCGAGGGCGTCAATGTCTGAGATAATGCCTTCGGCCGGGTCTAATGTTGTCACGGAAATTCCGACGGACGTCAAATCCAGCATATTTTTTAGAAACAACTTAGTCGACAAAGAATAATTAGTTGCATCGATGATTTTGTAAGCCAACAATTTCAAGTCTGAAGATATAAGGTCACTTGCTACAGAACCGACCAAACCAAGACACACTGGTGCGGTTAGGCCATCGGTGAACGGTACGGCAACACAACTGCCGACCATCAAAACCGTCTTGGCCTTGTTTACGGGGTTACGCCAAAAATCCTGAATCATCGCTACACCCACTTTCACGGTTTCCTGCAGCATGGCCTGAGCATCTTCCTCGATATTCTGGAAACCACCACGACTCGGGAACACCAACATCGGCGTGGTCAGAGCAGACACAGTCTTCAGTTCCATCGAGTAACTCGGAAGCACGATTATATCCTTTGGAGAAGCAATCATATACTACTAAATTGCTTTATATCCCCATAAAAAAATTCGATCACGAAACACATTGGCTTTAGATCCGTGGGAATCGGTAGAGTCCATGTGGCTTCCCCATTCGCATCAGTAGTTACGAATGAGCAAACCCTCCCAATTGGGTCATTGATTTTCACTTCAGCGTTTGGAACAGGAACACCTCCATTCATCAATTTAACTTTATGCCTAAAGGATCCACCGGGCGGCTGTATCCGGTTTGTTAAACAAGTTACTGTTAAAGTAATTGATTGCATTTCAGATTTGGGATCAACAGGAATGGGGGAAATTTTTATCATTACTTACTATACTCATTTTACTTACCAATAGGGACGTAGAAGTTTGGGCATTTATAATATTCACCAAACATGTAAACATTGTAATAAGTAAAATTTGCTTTTTCATTGCTGTCGTATTGCGCTATTAGTTGAAATCATGAGTGCTTGTGATGTTGACAAGAAAATATTTAGCTGTCTATTTTAATATATGCTGTGTTAAGAGTAATCTTTATGGTTTTTTTTATGATCACGATGGTTCAATTAACAGGCACATAGTCTTCTAAAACATCCCCAATTCTCTTTTCACATTTTGGTATAGCATCTTCCAGGGCAGTCCATTTGTCCTGTTTCCCTTTTAGCATCGTAGTGCTATTTACGAAAGATTTTTCTTTTAGTAATTTCCCATTTTGTGTAATAATAATAGTTGTTTGTAAGTCAGCATACCAAAAAGTCCCTTTACTATATATGTAAGATCTGAACTTTTCGGTAAAGCCCAATTCAATCTTAAACAATGAATCCGTGTTGATGCTATCAATATTTGCGAATGACAATTTTATTCTTTCTTTTAGCCAATTCGAAATATGTTGAATTAGTTGACTTTGATAAGGTATTCCGTCATTATCATTCTCATTGATAAACATAAAAATGATTTTAGTTGACTGTTTTGTACCCGATTTTTTATTAACAACTATATCGGTATTTCCGGTCAGGCAATCTTTGATATAACCGTTATTCTTTCTGATTTCGTTATTGTTGTTCTGAATATTTGTATTTGAAATAGGGTGAGTTGGGTTTTTATCATCGAATTTAAAAGCAGTATAATTTGTCCTAACTATGTACGAAAACTCACTATAATCGTTATCGCCAAGAGCAATACCCAAATTTTCAAATGGGCCAGTCATTTTCCATGTACCATCATCAGGATCTTTGAATATCTTTCCTTTACCTTTAAAAACCCTATTAATCACAGGAAGGTTGGTTAAATCATTTACAAGCTTGTAGGAAAAAGTAATTGAATAAAATGTTCTCTTCATTCCCCCAGGAGCATCTTCATATTGATTTTTGTAGTCAATAGAAATAAGATTGCGATGAGCTAACTGTATAAATGGTTTTGCTGTTTGCCGATAATTTTCAGACACATTGTAGTAATGGATATTCTTTTTAAAATCATCGGAGTAGAATAAAAAATGATAAACTGTAGAACTTGCACCGTAGTTACTATGTTTTGTCTGAATTTTGGTTTCTATTTTAGCATAACCATTCTTGACAAGAAAGCTCAAAAAATATTTATCATAATCCTCGAGACTATTGCTTGTATTCATTGTTATAGTAGTTGAAGGAATACCTGATTCATATATATCAGGTGTATTTGAGATTTTTTGAAATTGAGCGAGTGAACTTTCATCAGGTAGTCCAAGCCATATTGGGTTGTTAAATTTTGATGTTTCAAAAAAAATCTTTTTTATTTCTGGCGGTAATATTTCTTGTGCTTTAGAATTAATTGAGACTAGGAGTAATAATATATTAAATCCAAATAGAAATTCACCATTCCATTTGATATTCAATAAAGATTTATTTTTCATCATTTAATTTTTTATTGAAAATTTTACTCGATTACAAAAATATTTTTCTGGGACCATATGTTTAATCTTATGCTGGAACCACAAAGCGGCCGAGTCTGGTTTGTTAAACATGTTACAGTTTAAGTAAATGTTGGATGGGTTTTTTTCATGCCTTTTTCTTTTACAGTAAAGCCTAAATTGTAACAGCGCTGACATTTAGTGTTTTACTTTTCAAGAGCCGATGAGCCTATAAAACTTGTTATTTCCTCTCCCATTCGCCTTCATTGACAAGCCATCCCATTACACCTTTTAGATGACCATTTTCATATTTTAATGTGGATCTAAAAAATTGCATAGAAAGGTTATCGTAATATGCCCAATTCACCTTTTCCGTTAATGCCGCAATAAAAAATCTGCCCTGAATAATTAATATCATAATCAACAGGAGTACCTATATCTGAAAATAGAGTACCCAGCTTGTGCTTTGAAATTGTCATCTGCTTCCCATTATTAATATTTTCCCACGTCCCCAAATACTTGTCACCGGAAGAACAAGAAATATTTATAAGTGATAAAACCAGAGTAATGAATAAAAAATATTTTTTGAATTTCATTGCTTTTGATTTTATAGTGAACTGTATAGTTACCAACAGAGATCGTCGATTTCCCACTTTTTTATATTTCTATATCAACTTTTTAATTTCTGTTTTTTATAATTCAATTTAATTATTTGGAGTGTATCTAAATACAAGATCAACAGGATGATCTTCTCTGCTCATTAAAAAAATCTGGGGGCTTCGCAGATAATATTGATCTGCATCGCTGCCCCCTCCCTTGTATTTTTGGCCATAACTACCATCCTGAACCCAATACCGTTGTCCATTATCAATTATTTTGTAAGTACAGTTTTGAAGTGGCGTAACTGCAAGCCAATTATTTAAAGGTGCAGTATTTTTATATTCAATGTAAATCATCTTTACACTGTTGAAGTACCATCCCTGGTCGTTTTGCACGTAAGTTATAATTACTGCAAGTGGGTAAGTGTTGCCATTTCTCTGATCAAGCATTGTCATTCTCAGATTGTATTCTAATCTGTTAGGTGTTTTATTTGTATTTATTATTTCACATTTTTGAAACTCTCCTAAATAATCAAAATTCCAACCTGGGATTTTCATGCCGATTAGATCGGATTTTATTTTTTCTATGCCTGGTGCAGGATCATTAATCGTAGAAATTTTATTTTCTATTTCCGCATTCAAGGAAATGACCTTACTTTGATCGCCGGGATTACAGGTGCCCAATAGCGAATTGTAAGTGAAGTCAAACTTTTTTAATTGTTCTTCATCAGCAAGGTATTTATTTCTTTTCTCCGTATAGTTGACTTGTGCTTTACCATTACAATCTGTACTTAGAGCGACAACTGCATTTTGTAATTCTTGTATTTTATTTCTTGCCTCTTGTCTATTTTTGAAATGATTTGGGCTGAATGAGCTTACAAAATCTTGGTCGGCTTTTATCGTTCCGTCATAGTATTTTACAGAGCAATTGCAATATGTGGAAGCAGCTTTTTTTGCATCGCTTTCAGGATCAGCTTTGAAAATAAGCCAAAGTACTATCCCGCAAACTGCAATTACACTCACTATAACAATTACCATTTTATTTTTTAGTATGATTTTTCGCAGGTCCAAAGGTGGCGCAGGAGCTACTGTTGTAGTTTCGGTAACATTGTCTTCTTCACTGGTTTGTTTCGAAGTTTCAGCAACCTGTCGTACTGGTGGTTTTACAGGTGCCAGGTTAGTTATGGCACCGGAAATTGAAGTGATGATGAAACCAAGTTGTATATGAATAACCAAAAATAAAAATAGCAGGCTGCCCTCGTTGCGGGCCTCCCTTAGTTCACTTGAATAAAATATATTGACCACGATAAATAGCAAAATGATAGTAAATGCAGATACCAGGAAGCCAAGGGTGATCGTCCTGCCATAGTCAGTCCTACCGATACTTTGTGCATGAATATTGTTGGTGATAATGATGCCTGTTGCAAAGATTGCCAGGTGAAGAAGCACCATCCATCCCGGAGAGGCATTGGAAAATTTATATATAATAAAAAGTGCAATAGTAGTCGCTATTGCCCCAATGGCTCCATGTTTTATGAGTTCACTGGAATTAATGAGCCGATTTTCTTTTAATACTTCAGATGTGGCAAAAAATAAGCAATAAGCAGAACCCGCTACCATTAGTAGCATACCAAACCCAAGGCTGAACGCCGAGCCAAAATTTCCTAATCCATTTAGTTCCTGTAAACTCGACTCAAAAAAGCTAATAAATAAAACCAATACCGGAATAAATGTCGCCAGCGAAATACAAGTAATAATCGTTTTAACTGATGCCAGATTCTTATTATAACTATTGTAAGCAATGATTCCGGAACAAACAGGAATTGAAATCATTAAAAGCAGAAGGATCGGTCCGACCGTGGGAGCTTGACCTATGTGCGAAAGAAGATAGGTTCCGTTGAAGGTAGGTGTATTATAATTATATCCGTCTATATTTATCCAGGGAAGAAAAAATCCAAGAAATATTAGTGAGCTTGAAACTAAAAGGAGGTTGGATGGATGTTTAAAAAAATCCTGGGATAAGGTCGGAGTGTTTGGTTTTGATTCAACGCCTTTTGGTTCCGGCAAGGATGATTCTTCGGTCATGATTGTGGTAGTTTTATTTTGTCCCCGCAAAAAATACCTATGCGGGCAGGCCCGTTTTTTTTAAGTGGCGTTCGGATTCCACCCTTTGGGTATAATATCTTGAACAGTATGAAATGTTCGAAAAAGCGTTAGTAAAAGACTACAGCTTACTGTAATAATAATCGGGAACGGCGGGATTTTTTAGGATATCGATCAGAAAGTCAATCAGCCTCAGTATTCTCAGGTAAATGCGGGAATGGTAACTCTCCCTCACTAAATATTTGCGTCCTGAAATATATAAACTATATATTCAGCATGCAATGCAGAATGAGTGAAAGGGGAATATAAACGGGTAAGACGGATTAAATAGGATCGGGAAGCTACCGGCTTTTAAACCGGCCAAGAAAATTATCTTTAAAGTTGCGCGAAACGTCCAGGGAAATTCCATTGCTCATGATAACTTCTCCATCTTTACCCTTTAATGTATTTCCGGACACGGTTTAGGTTGATAAGATAAGATTTATGAATTCTTGCGAAAACGGAGGAAGGCAATATCTCTTCAAGTTCCTTTAAAGTTCTGTTTACACATTCTTTTTTATTCTCTTTACAATCAAAATGAACCATTGTCTGGTTACCGGCACCTTCGCAGTAGATGATGTTTTCAATTTCGATAAAAGTTAATCCGCGGGTGGTGGGCAAAGCAAACATTTTGAGTGGAAAGGATGGATTTTGATAAGTCATTAATAATATTTCCAATTGTTGAAGACTTATCCCCCGCCCTTGTTTGTTCTTATATTTTGATATCGCCTCGAGTAAATCATTTTTATCCAGGGGTTTTTCAAGAAAATCCAAAGCGCTTGCTCTGAAGGCCTGCTTGGCATATTGATCATAAGCTGTGGTGAAAATTATTTCAAAATCAACTTTGCCAATAGTTCTAAGGATATCAAATGCGGTTTTATCTTCATCAAGTTTTATATCCATAAAAACAAGCTCCGGGGATTGCTTATGTATCGCTTCAATGGCTTTCTCAGCCGTGTCACAAACTTCAACAATTTCTATTTCCGAAAAGTTATTTTTAATCATCGAAGCCAAATATTCAGCCGAAGCCGGTTCATTCTCTATTATTACAGTTTTGATCATTTTCTTGAATTTTATATAGGAATGCCTAGTTGAACCTTCATTCCGTTATCGGTTTGAAGCATTTTTAAAAATCCGTTTATGTGATTTTTCCCGGATAAAATTGAAAGCCGGTCCCTGACAATTTGTAAGCCCATTGACTTTCCTTTTGTGTTTTCTTCCTTGTTCCGCGAAATTTCTCCAACGCAATAATTTTCAATATTACATTGAAGCATCTTATCCTTAGAGTGAATTTCTATTACTATTTTTCCCTTTCCACTTCTGCCGGCAATGCCATGCCAGATCGCATTTTCAACAATCGGTTGCAAAATCAACGGGGGAACTTTTATGATTTGTTCTTCCGCAGAAGCATCCACATTTATTTCATAATCAAACCCATTGCTCACTCTTAATGATTCCAGGTCCATGTATTTTCTCAACATGGAGAGTTCTTCCTCAAGAGTAATGGATTCCTGTTCCGAATTTTCAAGTACTTCCCTCATCAGGTGGCTAAAGGTGGCAAGATAGCTTTCTGCAGTTTCAGGATGTGTATGGATAAAATTTTGAATAGAATTGAGTGCATTAAAAATAAAATGGGGATTTAGCTGCGACCGCAGAACTTTATTTTCCAGTAACCTTGTTTGAAAGGCATGCCGGTTTTGTTTTCTTTTGAAAAGCATCAATGTTATCAGGCCGCCCGAAAGAAGTGTAACACCTCCTAATACTATCGCGAGGTTTTTCTTTTCCTTTTCGTTTTTTATAAGTGCTTGTTCAGATAAGATTGCAGCATCTTTCTTGTCCGTTTCATATTTGATATTCATTTCCAGAATTTCCTTCCTTTTGGATTCATTGAACATCGAATCTTTAAGGGCCGAAAATTCTTTGTAAAACTCAAATGCCTGTTGGTAATCTCCTCGTTTTGCTGCTACCTCCGATAATTTTTCATAACACTCTTTAGAGCCTTCCTTAAATGCGATCGAATCAAATATGTTTGCGCCATTGAGCATATATTCTTCTGCTTTTTCAACTGATTCATTTTCAAATAAGTTATCCCGGTTTCTTTACTGAAATATGCTATGCCATGTTTATAACCCAATTCTTTCAACAGTGAAAGCGTTTTAAAAAAATAATTGAGGGATTTTTTAAAGTATTCGCCGGCTGCAGTTTTCTCATCTGCTTCAATTGCCAATTCTCCCTGATTTCGATAATAAAGGGCTAAACCGGAGTAACAATCGGGTAAACCTTGTTTATATTTTAACTGTTGATAAATCTGCAGTGCCTGAAGATAGTTTTGCTTAGCTTGCCGGAAATAATTGGAAGTTATATAATGAGCCTGAACCGCCATTTTTGAATCTTCGCACATGTTGCACTTATCCTCGACAGATGCTAACGCGATTGAGAAAAAAGCCAATGTTCTGTGTATCCTTACGTTTTTCAGACGATGTCCAATGCCATCGAATCATTCTTGATTGCTTGACCATAAGTTGAATTTGCACTTTCAGAATCTCCTCGCCTGATCGCTTCTTTACAGATTCCAGCATAGGTGCTTCCCAGCCTCCAATAACTGACAGCTATTCTATTACTATCTCCGGACTTTATTACCATTTTGGCAATTTTAAAATCCATTTGCAGTGCCTTTTCATTATCTCCTTGTAGTGAATATGCCAGTGATAAATTCCGATATGAATTCAATATCATATCGGAATCCTTTAATTTTTCTGAAATTTCAAGTGCATTTAGAAAATTTTTGAAGGCTTTATCATACACTCCAAAATATCCATAAATAGTTCCCAAGTCATTATATGCTGTAAATAACCCTTTTTCGTAGGATAACTTTTTTGCCAGCTTTTGTGCTCGTTCAGCAACGGGTAAAGCCTTTTCATAATCAGCAGATGAGACGTGCAGATATAGGTAAGCAATCTTGTTTAGGAGCTTTACGGCGTTTGTATCCTCTTTTACGGTTCTCAGTAGTTGCTGTAGCGAGTCGATCTCACACTGCTGCGAAAAAACAGACTTTGGAAAGTTGAAAATAAACAGCAGCAAGATGGTAACTATTTTCATTGTAGAAGCAAGTTTTGCGGTTTGCTGCATGTTTAAATAAATATAGAGATAGTCTATTCTTTATTTAACATTCATGCAGAAAGTTTTCAAACAGTACAGACCGCGATAAACTCTTTTTCCAAAAAGTCGATTATAAAGCCGAGGAAATGTTTTGAAAGGGAAGGATTACTTTACTCAGAGACGTTCATTTCCGTAAAGACTCAAGATACAATTTAATTTTATCATATGCAATTTAATTACAGATACCATTAGATATACTTTTTCTATATCTTTCGTCGAAGATTTAATGACAAATACCCACTGCTACGCGGTGGTAATTTCTACTGCTTACTCTTCTTATACAATCCCACCAAATCTCCCTGGGCAAGAACATGCCCCTTCATCGCTTTTTCAAGTTCGTCTTTACCGGTTTGCTTACTGATATCAAGCTTTGTATCCAATGCATATACCATAAAATGGTAATGATGTGTTCCTGAAGGAGGGCACATGCCTATGTAGCCGGCCTTTTTAGCGCCGTTCCATCCCTGGTCGGCGCCGTCAAATCCTTCCGGAACGTGGGTAGTTAGCAGGATCAATATTCCAAACTACCCAATGTGTAAAACCACCTTGCATCGGCGCATCAGGGTCGTGTACAATGATGGCCAATGATTTCGTCCCGGCCGGAATGCCTGAAATATCCAACGGCGGACTCACCTGTTCGCCTTCGCAGGTATATTTCATAGGAATGTTACCATTGCTTGAAAATGCCGAACTGGTAATTTTTAAAGAAGGAGAATGAGAGAACGCTGATAAGGTCATCGCTCCCAAAACGGAAAAAACGGATAGTAAACGCATGGCGGTTTTTCTTTAAATGAATGAAAAAACCGTACCATACTTTTAGCGAGTTTTTTATTTTAAAGCGGTAAAAGCAAAATAAAAATCCTGCAAATTTGTTGATTTACCGGTGCAACAAATTTAGTGTATACGTTACCGTTATTCTTTAACAAATCACCTTCTCCTGCTAAACGAATAATGAAATTCGTATTCTTTAGGAGGAACTGCTCCCAGGAGGTTTTTTACAAAATAATCCCAACGGCGGCGCATCATGTATAAAGAATATTGCCCGTAACCATGATGGGCGTTGGGGAAAATTATCAAATCATAATCTTTATTTGCTTTTTCCAACGCCTGGATAACCAACATCGTGTTGGAAGGCGGAACATTGTCATCCATCGTGCCATAAGCCAGCATTAATTTGCCTTTCAGGTTTTTGGCATAAATTTCATTGGCCTGCGGCTCATAATTGGAAACACCATCAGTGCCGGTTTTTAAAAGACCGATATAACGCTCGCCCCAATCATCTTCATAGTTTCGGTTGTCGTGGTTACCGGATTCAGCAATGCCCACTTTAAAAAAATCGGGATAAGTAAACATGGCATCGGCGGTTGCAAATCCGCCACCTGAGTGGCCCCAGATGCCTACTTTGGTAGTATCAATATAAGAATACCTTTCAGCCAATTGCCTGATTCCAGCTACCTGGTCGGGCAAAGTATTTATTGACATGTGACCGTAGCTCATATCATGGTAACTCTTACTGCGCAAAGGATTGCTGGTGCCTTCTATTTCAACCACAACAAATCCTAATTCAGCAAGCGCCTGGTTGTCACCTCTTGAAGCCTCAAAAGACCAACTTCCTACGCTTCCACCCTGCGGGCCGGGATAGATATAATCAATGATTGGGTATTTTTTATCGGGATCAAGATGGGTGGGCATAAAAAGTAATCCATAAATATCGGTTTTGCTATCTGCAGCTTTTACAGAAAAAACTTTCGGCGGTTGCCAGCCTGTTGCTTTCAATCTTGAAACATCTGCTTTTTCTAAAGTTGAAATAATCTTCCCATTCAAATCGCGCAACACAATTACCGGCGGCACACCAGGCTGCGAATAACTATCGATAAAATAATTTTCGCCAGGAGAAAGTTCAATGGAATGATTTCCGGTTTCAGGTGTAAGTGTGGTAAGATGTTTGCCGTCAAAATCAACTTTACAAAATTGTGTGAAGTAAGGATTTTCTTTCTCTCGGTCATCGGCGAGGAAATACAATTGACGATTCTTCTGATCTACTTTCAGCAGTTGGGTAACCACAAAATCTCCGGTGGTAATTTTATTTTTTAGCTTGCCTGTATTTGAATCATATAAATACAAATGTCCCCAGTTGTCTCTTTCAGAATACCAGATGATCTCGTGAGTTTTTGGCAAATAGCGCCAGTTGATGGCTCCCTGTCCTGATTCATATTGCGTAGGAACTGTTTCGGTAAACACTTCGTGCACCTCGCCGGTATTGGCATTGGCAATCCTGAATTTCTCTACTTTATGATCGCGTGAAGTAGACACAAAAGCAAGTTCGTTATCGTTGGGATTCCAATCCACATCATCAAAAGTGCCGCTACTCGAAACATCATCGCTCAAAGAACCACGGTGCGGATCAGGTGGAATTTGGAGGCGAATCACTTTAGGCGTGTCTACGTTTATGATCACGCGCTGGATCGTAATGATATTGCTATCGCCTGGTAAAGGATATTTCCATTCTTCTAATTTAGGATGACCCACATTTGTGCTCACCAAATACATAAAACCGGCCTTTCTTTCGTCCTGCTGAAAAGTGGCAATTTTTTTTGAATCGGGCGACCAACGTACAATCGGTGCGTCGCTGTGTTTCCAGCCGGCATTGTCTGTAGCATAGCCGAAATATTTCACACCATCCGTAGTTAGCTGCGTTTCTTTGCCGGTAGAAATATCTCTCACCCACAAATTGTAATCTTTAATGAAAGCCGTTTTTGTTCCGTCAGGGGAAAGTACTTCATTTCTATTGGGGCGACTATGATCTTCTTCTTTTGGCAAATCCGCGTGCGAAATAACAGATTTTTTTCCCGTTGCCGCATTTACTAAAACATAATCATTCCCATCAGCCTTTGAATCGCTGTACCAAAACTGATCATCTGAAATCCAATGCGGATCTACACGTCCATGATCTATTAATTTGTAAGTGTTATAATACAAGAACTGTTCTGCATTTGAATAATCTTTTGCAGTCAAAGAGTCGGAACATTGCGCCACTGCATTCACTGAAACAAAGGCTGCAAAAACACTAAAAAGGAAACTTTTCATATTGAATAATAAAAGGTAAAAATAATTTCAACCGAAATGGGTGAGTTGCAAATTAAATGCATTTGCCGTAAATAAAACGTAGTCACTTTCTTAAATACCTCTTTGCCACCTTACAGTAAATCAACTTATTGTGGGTATTTTTATTTTGAGCCGGCGTGAAAAGTTTTTTTCATTGCCTGTGCTCAAACAATTATCTTTAGTACTTCGTTTTGCTGATACCAACATCTACTTGAGATATTAATTACTGACTAACATACACTTTAAAACCAATAACTACAATGGCTGAAAATTTAACTCAACGCCGACTTTATTCGCTTGACGCTTTGCGTGGTTTTGATATGTTCTGGATCATGGGCGCAGATGAAATTCTTCATAACACGGCAAAAGCAACCGGCTCTCCTTTCTGGCAAACAATTGCTAACCAGTTTACACATCCCGCCTGGAATGGTTTTCACTTTTACGATTTGATATTTCCGCTTTTCCTTTTCATTGCGGGCGTAGCAACTCCCTATTCTGTAGGCCGCGAACTGGAAAAAGGAAAAACCAAACAACAGGTTTTATGGCGGGTGGTAAAAAGAGGATTGATCCTCGTAATACTTGGCGTTATTTATAACAACGGCCTGGTGATAGAACCCATTTCTAAAATTCGTTTTGCCAGTGTTTTGGGAAGAATCGGTTTGGCTTATATGTTTGCCAATATCATTTATATCTACTCCAAACAGCGGACACAGGTCATCTGGTTTTTCGGTATCCTGATCGGTTACTGGCTGATGTTTAAATTTACTTCAGCGCCCGGTTTCCCTCCCGGCGACCTGACGATGCAGGGAAATTTTGCTTCTTATGTTGACCGCATGTTTTTGCCCGGCCGGCTGTACCTCGGCATTCACGATCCCGAAGGAATCATGTCTACCATTCCTGCAATAGCTACCGGTTTGCTCGGAATATTAACCGGCCAGTTATTAAAGAACAACCCGATGAGTAAAGAAAAGAAAGCAAGCCGGATGGCGATTGCGGGCGTAATACTAATAGGAATTGCTCTTATCTGGAACTTCGATTTCCCTATCAATAAAAACCTTTGGACCAGTTCATTTGTGTTGAATGTGGGTGGCATAAGCCTTCTGCTACTTTCGCTATTTTACTATATTATTGATGTGTTGGGTTACAAAAGCTGGGCATTTTTCTTTAAAGTTATCGGCATGAATTCCATTCTAATTTATATGTCAGGCAGATTTCTCAACTGGGAATACAGCACCAATGCTTTTTTTGGTTGGCTCGGACAGTTGACAGGTAATCCTTTTAATGTAGTGATAATGGCTATTTTGGTTGTATTTGTGAAATGGGTTTTCCTCTATTTTATGTACAGGAAGAAAGTGTTCCTCAGGGTGTAGCGCGAAGTTTAATAACTTTATCCCAAAAAATATAAAAGAAATGATACGTGTAAAAGCTTATGCAACCCAGGGGCCTGAATCTCCGTTAGAACCTTTTGAAATCGAAAGAAGAGATTTAAAAGAACATGATGTATTGGTTGACATTCTCTATTCAGGAGTTTGCCATTCTGATGTACACCAGGCAAGGAGCGAATGGGGAAACGGGATTTACCCGATGGTACCCGGCCACGAAATTGTAGGAAAAGTACTTGAAGTGGGAAGTAAGGTTACCAAATTTAAAGAAGGCGATTTAGCCGGTGTGGGCGTTATGGTAGATAGTTGCCGCGAATGTAAGCCCTGTCAAAACCTCATGGAGCAATATTGCGTGGAAGGAATGACCGGAACCTACAATGGATATGAAAGAGACAAAAAAACAGTAACCTATGGCGGCTACAGCACCAAAATCGTAACAGACGAAAGATGGGTGTATCACATCTCAGATAAATTAGAATTATCCGGAGTAGCACCTTTATTGTGCGCGGGCATCACTACGTATTCTCCGCTGAAATTTGCCAATGTCCAACCGGGCGAAAAAGTAGCTGTGGCGGGGCTCGGTGGCCTGGGACACATGGCGGTAAAATTTGCGGTAGCCATGGGCGCAGATGTAACCGTGTTAAGCCACTCTCCTTCCAAAAAGCAGGATGCGCTCAACCTTGGAGCTCATCATTTCGAATTGAGCAGCGATAAAGAAATGATGAAAAAACTTAATGGGCATTTTAACGTGATCCTCGACGCGATAAGTGCCGACCACGATTATGAAAAATACCTGGATCTTTTAGACCTGAACGGAAAATTGTTGGTGGTGGGTTTGCCGAAAGACAACCCGAAAGTAAATCCGTTTGCATTAATAAAAAACCGCAGATCTATTACCGGCTCTATGATTGGTGGCACCAAAGAAACACAGGAGATGCTGGATTTTTGCGCCGAAAAAAATATTACCGCTGACGTCGAAGTAATTAAAATGCAGGACATCAACGAAGCCTTTGAGAGGATGATAAAAAATGATGTGAAGTATAGGTTTGTGATAGATATGGCGAGCTTGAAATAAGGGAACAATAATGTATTTTACCTATGAAAGTACCAGAAGCATATTAAAAAAAGAATTGCATAGGTTTTGCCCTTATACCTAAAATATCATAACAGCGTAAATTTGGAAGGCTTTAAATCATTGTTGATTTAAAGCCTTCTTTTTTGATTCTAAAATTAACATCTCCGATACAATTCGTAAAACTTAAATTGAATAAGTAAACCAACTTTTATCAAATATTTTTATTTGATAAAAAGCGCGATTTCAGCTAGACAGCTTCTATTTTGTTCTCAAAACACGGTTTTGTTTTTCTGCTTCTGTGTCAAGGTATTTACCAACTACTACACCTATTATAAGGCCAAAAGACGCTCCCAGTGATATACCTAAAGATCTCTCAAACAGCGATCCGAATATTGTTCCGAATGCCGTTCCGAATAATAATCCAAATGCTACGCCCATGGTGGTGTAATAGCCTTCGGTGATAAAGGAAAATTCCTTTTTAAGGTATCCGGAAAATTTTTCAAATTGCTTTTGCAAATATTTTTTTCGGTTTTCGGTATCTGCATCAAGTTTTAATTCATTCAGCGTTTCTTCTATTGATGATAATTGCTCTTCGCTAAGATCTTTATTCTCCAGGTCAGACAACAAGGCAATGTATTTTTCATACAATCTGATATCAGCTTTTTTTTGAGTGCCGGTTATTAAGTTTCTAAGATAATTTACGGTTTTGCTAATGCTCATAATTTTTGTTTTTTTATTGGTTAGTCGCTTTAGGACTCATATTATTACAGGCCTTATCCTTTTTCATAATTTAATATTTACGCCGATACAGGTTGTTCTCATTCCTTCGCAAAAGCAAACGGCTGTATAAATCTTTATACAAATTATTTTCAATTCCCGTATTCACTTACACCTGCCCTTAATTCTTCCATCTCTGCCAGTATCTCGTCCAACTTTCGTTTTAACCCTCCATAAGCAAGGTTAAGATCCCACTTTCCGATCTTACCACCAAAGACAGCCAATAAGGCTATACTTAAAATGGCTCCCACTATTACAACTACAGGAAAACCAAAAACCATCCAGGTGCCTGGAAACTCCGCAAGCAGGAAACTTATAAATTTATCGCCCGGTACGTCTCCCCCAATACTTCCAAACCAAAATCCTGCAAACATGCACATAAAAACCACAGGATACAGGTACCGGGACAACCTGGTGTTAACCGACACCAGATCGTTGATCCATTTGTCAAATGAAAGAAGGTAATGGTAGCTGTCTGTAGTCTTATCTAAATCATCCAGCCGCTTACTGAACTTATCTGCAATGAAGCTGATTGCAATAAAAACCAGGCTCATAGGGATACCCATATAGGGCATGTTAGTAATAAAAGAAACAGGTAATAATATACATGCAAATACAATGATCGCGATCCTGTTTATTTTATATCTTCTCCTGAATTTTTCAACCAGGCCTATAGATTTTTGTGAGTAGAGGTTGTTGAGTTTTGGTGCCAGCAGCGCCTCGCTTTGCAAAAAGCCTTCTTTCCAAATTGTTTCAATCGACTTTTCCATTTCAATATTTTTAATAATTTAATAGTTTTTTTAAACGGTCTTTAATTCTCGTGATTCGTACACCCACATTATTGGGATTGGTTCCCATGATATCTGCTATTTCCTGGTAGGTTTTTTCTTCCAGGTACAACAATATAACTGCGCGATCAACTTCAGATAAATGCCTTATAGCAGCGTATAATTGATTGAGTGATTCATCAGCAAAGGCATAGCTTTCTATGATTGCCTCTTCAGGCAGTACATCAGAAACAAAATGTTGCTTGTTGTTTTTCTTTTTCTTAAGTAAAGTCAAACAAACATTCAACGATATTCTGTAGACCCAGGTTGACCATTGAGATGCCTTTTTAAAATTGTCCCTGCTTCTCCAAATTTGCAGGCAAACTTCCTGGTAATAATCTTCAAAGTCTTCCTGCGTATCGGTATAAGCCCTGCATATCTTTATTATTATTCCGGAATATGGTAAAATGGAGGTTACATAAAAATCACTACTCAAAATGTCTTGCTTTATTAGTTAGTGGCTCATTTGAAAGATTATTACAGGCTTCTGGAAAATTTTTATTTCTCAATAAGATAAATGTTTCGTTTTCCGAATAATATTTCTGAGAAGATTTGATTGAGCCAAAATCTACAGTAAACGAACTTTTGTTCAACATTTTTATTTTGTCCGCCTTTTCTTATTTCAATCAATTTCAAATGTTTTCCACAATTCCTGGCCTTCTGGCACCTGTACGATCCAGGCATATTTACCGGGTTCTTTCAGGTTCACGGTAAAGTATTCGGCACGCTGTCCTACTTTTGAATGATAAGTGCTTAGGCCGCCCAAAAATTCTGCAGGTGCCGGGCTTCTCAAGCCGCCAACATGATACCAGTCAAGCCACCGGTTAACTTTTGCAAGGTCAGTTTTTCCCGCGAGCTTAACCAGGTTGATATTATTGTGAAAAGGCATACCGGAAGAATCTGCCTGCAGGTGAACAGCAAAAGAATGCTGACCGACTGATGGCTCCCAATTGCTTTCGATTTTATCTTTAGAAATGGTAATAGTTTCATTGCGTTCCGGTTCCGAACTTTCAGCAGTGTCGGAAGTAACAGTAAGCGGTAAAGTCATGCCTCTTCTGACATGAATTTGCCCCGCCGAAGTTTTTACCCAACACTCCATAGCATAAAGTCCCGGTTCAAGATAAATGGTCTTTTCTGCCTGGTGTCCCGGCGATACGAGCCCGCGCGCGGTGATATATCCTACGCTATCGGCCCATTCCGGAAGCAACTCTTTTTCACGCGCATAAATTCCCGAAACGTCGATCACACTGTCCTGCAAGTCCTTTAAGATGGTAGCCCAGCCACCTTCAAATTTATTCACATACTCCCTGTAATCTACTCCTTCGGGCAATTTGGAAATGCTGATCTCGTGCACATGTTTCGCATTGGTATTATTTAGCACAAAAGTGATCCAACCGGACGGAATTTTAGTAGGAGCAATAAATGCAAAATCGGCCGTTTTTACTTCTATTTTATATGGCCTTTTCGTTTTAGTGTTACAACCGAAAACAAGTAAAATAAAAGGCAAAAGACATAAGAATAGCTTTTTCATAACAAATAAATTTATTGATCACCAATGTGAAGAGGATAAAACAAGCCGTCTTAATATACAAAAAAATAAAATACAATAAGGTTTATTGCTTGATGATTAGCAATGCTTCATGTTAATGGGAGGTTGTAATGCATTTAGAAATATCAAATGGGTTCCGGTAAACGTACTTTTATTTACCTATTTTTTTGCTTTGAAATAGGGCTTAATGGTCTGTATCTTCAGGGAACCTCACTTTTTCATTTCATTCAAAATCATTATGATCTTATCCAACTTTTCAACTTCGATGGAATTCAGTTTAGCTTGCAGGGCCTCTATTTCCAGTTTTGCCTGTGTGTTGGTATCATAATCTTTTTGTGCCTGGATCCTGTCTCTTTCGTTTTGCCTGTTTTGCGCCATCATAATTATGGGTGCTGCGTAAGCAGCTTGCGTAGAGAAAAGCAGGTTTAATAAAATAAAAGGGTAGGCATCCCAATGGTAAAAAAATCCAGCAAAGTTTAATGACATCCATATTATTACAAAGATGCTTTGATAAATAATAAACTTCCATGAGCCCATGCCATGTGCAACTTTGTCGGCAACTTTCTGGCCAACAGTCAGCCTCTCCTGGTATAATTGATGCCATGTTTTATTGGTAAACATATTTGCGAAATTTAACTAGTAAATAAAAAATTTGAATATAAGATGGTCAAAAATAACTTAGATAATCTACTTGCAACGTCTAGCATGGTCAACTGCATGGAAGGAAAACTTCAGTTTTAATAATCTGTTTAGAAAAATTAAAGAATGCCAATAGCGGGTATCGTATTAATCGTTGCCGGTCTTATTATTTAGTAAAGCCTGGTATTTACAAAGGAGGAATTTGGAAAAAAACTTCCGTACCCAAAGGTCACCATCACCGAAAAGATTATACAATTTATATACGTACCGCGGAGGTTGATTTCAATTGTTCCCGCGTTGGTTATTGCAGGTTTATTAAGAGGATAAATCTTAATCTTTTGCCGGCGTTATAATTATATTTCTATATTCTATTGGTCCATGATCACCCTGTAAATAAATAGGGCCGGGAGCACCTTCATCACTGTCGAGAGCACCCCCCGTAATACCAGGAATTTCTTCATTGCAGATCACCTTTTTACCATTTACAGACACTGTAACCATCCTTCCTATCAGCGTAATATCATAAAATTGCCACTCACCGGCCGCCTTGGCCTCCATTTCGCTTGGCGCTAAAAATCCATAGATACCACCTAGTAGAACGCTGGATGGTTCCATCCCCTTGCTGTCAATTACCTGCACTTCATATCTACCCCGCAAATACACGCCGCTATTGCTTTCTTTTGGATAACGGAATTCTATATGCAGCTTGAAATCATTAAAAGTACGATTGGAAATGAGGTTAGAACCTGAATGCGGGCTTCTTAAAATGCCGTCTTGTACAATCCATTGATTTTCCCCGGTAGCGTGCCATTGTTTCATGGTCTTGCCATCAAAAAGTTTAATAGGTGTATCCCAATCAGGTTCTTTATCGCGATGTAAGCGAGGTGCCTTTTTCCCAACCCAATTGTAAGTGTTTCCATTAGGAAATGTCATCGTTCCGGTAAGAGTGTCACCCTGGATCGTACCTTCCACTTTCAGGTCGTTTGGCTCATTTTCCCATTGTGGGGGAATAGAAAAACTCATTTTCCCATTCTCCAAATAAATTCTTGAAATAGGTCGTGCACTCCCACCAATACCCACGAAGCTTCCAACAAGCATTCTCAATCCTGAATGATGAATCTCAAGCCAGGAAGGATACATTTTACCATTAATATTGATAGTAATATCCCACCGCGCCTGTATCGCCAGTGAATCTGATTCTTCTATGCTGATTTTTTTTGCACTTGCCGGGAGTGACACCAACGAAAAAACAGCAATCAAAAGAAGACAAACATTCCTGTTTTTAAAAAGCAATAACATTTTTTTCATGAGCAATTTGAATTTTATTTCCAGTCAAATTAGTCAAAATTATTAAATATAACCGTTTTTATGAGAGCCGGGATTTATAACAAATTGCAATAAATCAGTAAAAATATATAAAGAAATTCTGTTTATAATTAAAAATAAACTAATTTTCCAGCTAACTCATAAGCAGTTAGTTTTGGTAAAGTGCCCCTGTTTCTACAGGGGCACTCAATTTTTGGGGTATTTTTTACCATGATTCGCGAAATAAAATTTCCAATTTTTGTTGTTTAATTACAAATATTAAAATCAAAAAAAATCTTAATAACCCATTTCTTCTATCCGGTTTGAAATGGCCAATTCCAGGCCATCAGGTAATGTAGAAGCATCCGTATCAATAGCGCGAAGCCGCTTCAGGTCTGAATCCCACACAAAAGTATCTACCGGCCCGCCATTGTAATTTACATAAAATCTTTTTTCATTATTAAAGTCGAAAGGAGATATTTTAACTTCGTATGGTATTCCCTGAACTGTAAAATCAAACTTTTTTTCTTCCATAACTTTCTTTTATTTTTTAAGGTCACAAAAAGAATTCCAAAAGCAAATACGCGATTTGTGATTTACAATTCCGGCAATTCTCCTTTTGTTACTACCTTCATTTTTTCAAATGACAACTCACTCCCAAAAGGGATGAAGAAAAAAATTTTAATATTGGTTGTCGAAAGTATGGGAGGAAATACCTTTGCTACTTTGGAAACATAGGAAGCACCTGGTGGCAGAAATGAAATAGTGGCGCTGACAGATACAGGAACAGCCATCATATTTCTAAATAAAGAAGGCAAATATTCTGATTCCAGAACGCCAAATTTGATTTTTATCGATCTGCAATTGGCTAAAATGAATGGCCCGGAATTACTTTCATATAAAAAAAGGATAAGAAAGTAAGATTTGTTCCGGCAATTGTACTCATTGTTCGTGGTCGAAAAAGCAGCCTTTTTGACTGTTATCAAAACCACGCAAATTGTATTATTACCAAACCTGTAAATTTGGAAAAATATCCCGACATAATCCAAACAATCAAAGATTTCTGGATTAACATTGCGTAATTACCGAAAATTAAAGACGAATGATTATTACCAATAATCCAATTAGCATTTTAATAGTTGAAGACAATGCAGGTGATTATCTTATTCTCAAAGAACATCTGCAAAGGATGCGGTTGCCGGTAAAAAAGATCATTCATGCGGTAAATATGGAAATAATTCCAAACCTTATTACCAAAACGAATTTTGATGTTGCTTTGCTTGACCTGTCCTTACCCGACAGTGCCGGCATTGATTCTGTAATTGCTGTTGATAGGCTTTTACCCAAAACTGCCATCATTTGCCTTTCCACTCTTCCCTCAGAAGATACTACCCTTGAAGCAATTTCTCTTGGTGCACAGGATTACCTGGTAAAAGGCGATTTTGATGAAAAATTATTGGCAAAAACAATTCAACACAGCATTGAGAGAAAAAGGATCCTCGAAAATTTGCATTTAAGTAATGAACGTTTTCGACTTATCAACAAGGCCACCCTGGATACCACGTGGGATTTGAATTTTGAAGAGAACATGGGTCAATGGGGCGAAGGTATTATGCGCACTTTCGGCTATTCAGAAGAAAATCTTGTTTTTAATTTTGAGACATGGAAAAAATGGATTCATCCGGATGACAGGGAGAGGGTGTTAAAAGATCTCGAATATCATTTACAAAATCAAATTAGAAACTGGCAGGATGAATATCGGTTTATGGCAGCAGATGGTTCTTACAAAGATGTTCTCAGTCGCGGTTATCTTTTGTTTGACCATTTAGGTAAAGCTACCCGCATGTTTGGCTCAACAACTGATGTAACGGAAAGAAAAAGATTGGAGAAAGAACTTGCGCAGCAACAATTGAATCAGCAAAAAATTATAACAGAAACTACCCTACTTGCACAGGAAAAAGAAAGAAATGAAATTGGAAAAGAATTCACGACAACATCAACCAGATCCTGGCAACTGTAAAATTGTATCATGGAATGATGAGATCCGAATAAAAATGATCCGGAATTATTGGCAAAAGCTTCAGAATATGTAAATGAAGCGATTGAGGAAATCAGAAAACTTTCAAAATCACTTGTTTCGCCCGCGCTCGGCAATATCACATTGAAACAGGCGCTAAATGATTTAGTGGACGAGGTAAATAAGACGCACGCACTGCAAATGACATTAAATTATGAAATGGAGGAAGGCAAGATCATCGGCAGTAAAAAAGAACTGATGATCTACCGCGTAGTGCAGGAACAAATAAATAATATTCTTAAAGCATTCCAACGCTAAAAATGCAACGATTGAACTGAAAGCTAAAAGAACTAATCTTTTATTAACCATAAGTGACGATGGAATTGGTTTTGATACCAGTCGAAAGGGCCAAAGGCATCGGCTTGCAAAATATAAGCAGCCGTGTAGAATTTTATTCCGGCAAACTGGATATAATATCTGCTCCCGGCAAAGGTTGCAAGTTTAAAATTAACCATTCCCTGCTGACAACAATACTGTAATGGCTAAAAAAAAATTCGCGGTTATTTATCTGATCTTACTGCAGTTAATTTTCTCTTACAACTTATGCTAAGGCTCAATTTTAACGCTCCGCTTTTAATCGTTAATTTTATACTCTGTACCTTTGCCGTCCAAAAAAATTTTAAGAACAGACAATGGTTGACCTTACAGATTTTGACGTGGATTCAGCTTCGAATCCCAATAACGGAATTTTCGGGCTTCCTTTTACAGAAGAAGACTCAAAAGTAATTATCCTTTCAGTTCCATGGGAAGTAACGGTAAGCTACAAAGCAGGCACAGCAAGAGTTTCAGAACGGATTTGCCATGCAAGCCTCCAGGTTGACCTTTTTGATGTGGACAATCCGATGGATGGAAGCAAGGAATTTTTTTGCGAGACGCAGATAAAAATGTGATGATGAAAAGTGATTACCTGCGCAAAGAAGCGGAATTGTACATCAACTTTATTGCCGAAGGAGAAGATCTTTGTGACAATAAATTCATGCAGAAAGTATTGCGTGAGATAAATGAAGGAAGTGTGTTTCTTAAATAACTGGGTGTATGAACAAACAAAAGATCTTGCTGGACCAGGGAAAATTGGTTGGCATTCTGGGAGGCGATCATAGTGCTCCATTTGGCTTTTATAAAGCCATTGCAGAAAAGCATGATGATTTTGGAATTTTGCAAATTGATGCACATTGCGACTTGCGCAAGAGTCATATGAAAATCTTACTTATTCTCATGCCTCTGTCATGTACAATGCATTGAAAGAGATTCCGCAGCTTACAAAATTGGTGCAGGCAGGCATTCGCGATTATTCACCACGCGAATTGGAATTCATCAGAACAAAGCGATGGCCGTGTGGTAACTTATTTTGATAAAAACATTAAAGAACGTTTTTATGAAGGTGAAACATGGAAACAAATTGTTGAGGAAATAGTAGATCATCTTCCTCAAAAAGTATATGTGAGTTTTGACATTGACGGACTTGATCCGAAATTATGTCCCAATACCGGAACGCCTGTTCCTGGAGGATTTGACCTTCAACAGGTTTATTATTTACTTCGGAAAATAATGGCAAGCGGAAGACAACTGATCGGTTTTGATTTAAATGAAGTAGGCATCAGTCCCAATGAATGGGATGAAAATGTGGGTGCAAGAATTCTTTTTAAACTTTGCAATTTGCTGATTGCTTCAAATGATAAACATGCGAGTTTGAGATCATCTTAAAAAATGAAAAAATAAAATCTTACCGGACAATTGCACTGATTGTGCTCTTGCTCAACCTGTCGATTTTTATTTTGATGTTGTTTTACGACGTGTACCGTTATGAAGCGGCTTCAGCCATTTTGCTGGTAGGTATTTATATTTTTATGCGATTGTATTTCATAAAAAAATATCGGCAGGGAAATTATCTTGATCAGGTTCTTCTCTTTGTTCTTGCAGGATGTTGGTTTGGTTTGCAGAATTATTATATGGTGGCCGCATTGGTGATTGTTGGTGTATCTTTATCATTTGGCCTTGCAAAAATTGCAGATTGTTTTTACCAGTCAAAAAGTGATGAAATTAAATTTCCCTGAAAAAGAATATTTGTGGAATACATTTAATAATGTAATCCTTAAAGACAATATCCTTACACTTGATTTTAAGAATAATCATTTGATCCAGGCAGAAGTAGAAGAACCAAAAAACATGGATGAAAAACAATTTAACTCATTTGCAAAATCGCAACTGCGGGTAAACGCTCCTTCAATTGCGGAATCTGTTTAACCTGAAAAAATGTGACAATATGAAACATTCTCCATTTCTTTTATATTCTGACGGCAAAGGAAATATTTTTGAAGATACTTCCCTGTACGTTTGTGGAAGAAGTGGCTGGGATGCATTGCCTGTTGAAAATGAAGAATGGATTGAACTTCCCGGAAGGTGGCCAGTTGTATGAATTGCCCGATCGGCGCGGAATAGGCATAGATGTTAAAACGGGCGAAATGCGTTTGTGCGAAAAAGGCTGGGCCGTTGCCGCCTTTATTCCTCCGGCATTTACAGGAACTTATCTTGCCGCTTATGAAACTCTTCCGGATGCAGAAACACTACCTTTGTTTTGTTACACGGCTGCAGGCTGGTACAACGAAAAGTTTTATGTAACCGCCGTAAGAATTGAAAAAGATATTCGCCAGGAAAGTGCCGGCTTTGATGAAGAAAAAATTGAAAGTGGTGTAAAAAATTTATTATCTGCGTATAAGCATAACCGTTTAGTTCAGCATTTGGCTAATAATTGTTGCCTCACTTATCATTGCCCTGCGGCCCGAAATTTTTTTATGGGAAGATGGGAATGCCCTGTTCCGAGTTCGCCGGCATGTAATGCCAATTGTATCGGTTGCATTTCTTTTCAGCCACAGGAAGAAAATATTACCTCTACACAAGACCGTTTGACATTCAAACCGACTGCTGAAGAAATTGTGGAATACACCGATTCCTCATTTGGAAACTGCTCCTTTCCCGATTGTAAGTTTTGGGCAGGGATGCGAAGGTGAGCCATTATTAATGTGGAAAACGATTGAAGAATCGATAAAGGAAATCAGAAAGCATACTCAAAAGGGAAGTATCAATATCAATACAAACGGCAGCGATCCTGAAGCCGTGAAAGCTTTGTGTGAAGCTGGTTTGAACAGTATTCGCGTAAGTACCAATTCCGCAAGGGAAAAAATTTATACCCCTTATTACCGGCCGAATAATTATCAATTTGAAGACATTGTTGAAAGCCTGAAAATTGTAAACAGTTATGGTGGCTGGACAAGCATTAATTATTTTGTTTTCCCCGGAATGACAGACAGTGTGGAAGAATATGAAGCGCTTAGAAAACTAATAAACGTCAAACCGGTTTAAAAATGATCCAGTGGAGAAATTTCAATATTGATCCCGACTGGTATTTGGGAAAAATTGGTGTTACAGAAACCGGTGAATGCCTTGGCATCAGGCAAATGATGGATTTATTAAAAGAAGAATTTCCTGGTTTAAAATTTGGTTATTTTAATCCGTCAATGGAGAGAATAAAAGGGAATTTTGAAATGGATTATGCACACTATTGAATATAATATTTCATAGCAAAATAAAAATTGAGATTATTTGTTTCTCCACTATTTTGTGGAAAATCTATTTAAATTAATTGTATCAAAAAACACTGCATGAAAGCCAGGATTTTAAAAGTTACATTTTTATTTCTATTCATTTCCGGTTCCGTTACCTTGGCATTTGCGTGGGGCCGGTGGGGGCATAAACACATTAGCCGCGCGGCGGTATTTGCTTTGCCCGCTCCTATGCAGAAATTTTATTACAATCACATTGATTTCATTACGGAAGGCGCTGTAGTACCGGATTTGAGAAGAGGTTTACTGAATGACAAAAATGAACCACCAAGGCATTATATCGATGTTGAAAATTTTAATATGCCGGTAAGCTCTTTACCAAAAAGCCCAAAAGAAGCTTGTGAAAAATTCGATAGTTCTTTCCTAAACAGGAATGGATATTTACCCTGGTATATTGAAGAACTCACAGACAAACTTACCCACGCGTTTGAAAAAAGAGATAAATCAGAAATACTCTTTCTCTCGGCCGAGTTATCGCACTATGTTGCCGATGCGCACATGCCTCTTCATACTTCGACCAATTATAACGGCCAGCTTACGGGTCAAAAAGGAATTCACTCACTTTGGGAATCCGCGCTGCCAGAAACCTTTGGAGGTTCTTATAATTTTAAAACACCTTCCGCAAAATATTTTGATAATATTCCCGACGAAACTTTTAAAATGATTGGTCAATCTCATGCTTTAGTGGATACGTTATTGGCAGATGAAAAAGAAGTTAGAAGTCGCTTTACAGAAGATAATATGTACAAAAAAGACAGCGCCGGAAACGTCATTAAGTTTTATAATTCACCCGTTTTTTCTGATGAATATGAAAAGCAATTCAACACGGCATTAGGAGGAATGGTTGAGCATCAATTGCGATTGTCAATTTATGACGTAGCATCCTATTGGTACACTGCGTGGGTAAATGCAGGAAAACCAGACCTTACTTCATTAGATGATCCACATCTTACAAAACAAAATAAGAAGAATTATAAATTAGAACTAAAAGCCTGGAATAAAGGTAAACTTCTTAACTTTTCAAGTGGAGAAAAGGAAGAATAAAAATTTACATTATTTCTTTGTTTACTACTACGCTGCCATCAAAGCATTTGCACTTTCTATTGAGGTGTTGCTTCCTTCGAAATCATTGGTCACTGAGGTATCCATTGTGTTCCATCCAGTTTTTTAAGGTTTCCATCCAGTTATTTTTAGCAAGAAGATGTGTGCCAAAACCATGACCGCCATTTTCGTAAATATGCATTTCAGCAGGAACCTTGTTTTTCAATAAAGCCTCATAGTATTTTATGCTGTTTTCAGGATTAACCGCATTATCATCACTAGCTAGTACCAGAAAAGTTGGAGGTGTTTTTTCGTTTACCTGCAATTCATTGGAAAACTTGTAGATCATTTCTTTGGATGGATTTTTACCAATCAGATTATCCCTGCTGCCCATGTGCGTTAGTGAATCGCTAAAGCTAATAACAGGATATCCCAAAATGGAAAAATCAGGGCGGAGGGAAGTGTTGAGCGGATTGTCAATGTAAGAATGATCGAAATGAGTGGAAGCAGTAGAAGCCAAATGTCCGCCGGCTGAAAAGCCCATTATTCCAATCATATTGGGATTAACATTTAGTTCTGCGGCATTTTCTCTTACGTATTGCAACGCTCTTTGTGCGTCCTGCAAAGGACCGATAGTTTTATCTTTCATAATTTCATCGCTTGGCAACCGGTATTTTAAAACGATAGCCGTAACGCCCCAACTGTTTAAAATTTTTGCAACGGTTGTTCCTTCCAGGTTATAAGCCAAAACAGCATAGCCGCCACCCGGGCAAATAACTACCGCTGAATGATTTTTATCGGGATGCTCCGGTTTGAAAATTTTGATATCCGGAACAGAAACTTTGCTTATAATAATAACCCCATCCTGCATTGTGTCCGCTTTTTCAATATAATTTGGAGCAGGTTTACTGTTCGGAACTTCCTTGTAAAGAGGAACTGTTTTTTGTGCCATAGAAACTGTTGCAAATGACGCCAGGAAAGTTACCAGTAAAATTTTCCGGCATTTATTTTTCAAAACCATTTTGTTTGCGTTTTTAGTTTAATATTATTCAAATTGCCCGATCTAAATGTACATAACCTCCATCTACGTGAATCAACTGCCCGGTCGTATGGCTTGATCTGTCCGACAAAAGAAACGCTACCATGTTGGCAATTTCTATAGCTGTAGTCATTCTTTTTTCAAAAGGAATTTTTTCCGTGATTGATTGCAATTTCTCTTCAGAGTTTTCAAATGTTTTAATCCACTTTTCATATAACGGCGTATAACACTCAGCCACGATAACTTCATTCACACGAATTCCGTATTTCAATAATTCGACCGCCCACTCGCGCGTCAAAGCATTTCTTCCCCCATTTGATGCAGCATAGGCTGACGTGTTCCCCTGCCCTGTTTCAGCTGTTTTAGAACCAATGTTTACAATTGCGCCTTTTGACTTTTTTAAATAAGGCAGTGCGTGATGCGCCATGAGATAATAGTGAACCAAATTTTTGTGAAGCGAAGAAATAAAGGCTTCATAGCTTCCGCTTTCCAAACCAACGCCATCGTTGACACCAGCGTTGTTTACGAGGCCGTCAATACGATTAAATTTCGCAATTACCTGGTTGATTGCGTTTTCGCATTCTTCCGGTTTCGTCAACTCAGCCACAACCTGAAATCCTTTATTATCAATAGCGCCAAGCGCTTTCAGGTTATCTTCCACATTTCTTCCAACGATCACAGGAATGGCTTTTTCATCAGCAAGCACTTTCACAATTCCTTCACCAATTCCTTTGGCGCCGCCGGTAACAATGATTATTTTATTTTCGAGATGAAGATCCATTTAAAGAAAGTTTAGATAGTTTAGATAGTTTAGGAGGTTAGGTTGTAAAAATCAATTGCATTCCGGGAAAAAACTTTTTCCTTTTCCGCTGCGGAAAAGCCACTCATATAGTTTTCTATTAAAACCTTCCAACCGATGTAATTACCACTCAGCAACATCACCGGCCAGTCACTTCCGAATACAATTCTACCGGTTCCAAAAGATTCAAAAATCACGTCAAGATAGGGATAAAGCTCTTTTTCTTCCCATTGATTCCATCTTGCTTCTGTGATCAATCCTGAAAGTTTACAAAAAATATTTTTGCGTTTTGAAATTTCAGTTATCCATTTTTTCCATTGAACAATACTTTTATCCCGTATAGCTGGCTTGGCACAATGATCAACAATAAATTTTTGAGCAGGAAAGTAATTCACAAATTCAACAGCTTCCTTCAATTGGCTTTCATAGATAAGCACGTCGTACGTAAAGTCGAATTTTTTCAAAACCTCCACACCTTGCAGGAACCTTTTACTTTTTAAAAAACCTTCCGCTTCTGCCTGTACAATATGCCGGAAACCTTTTACAACAGGGAATTGTGAATAGTGAAGCAACTTATTTTCAATATTTTCATTTTGCAGGTCAACCCAACCAACAATTCCCTTTATAAAAGAATTTTGTCCTGCTAAGGAAATCAAAAAATCGGTTTCATCTTCGCTTTGATCTGCCTGAACGGCGATAACTCCATCAACATTATTTTCTGAAAGAACGGGTTGTAAATCTTGCGGTAGAAAATCTTTTTGAACAATCTTCATATCGTCAGTGATCCATGCATCCCTTACTTTATTATACTTCCAAAAATGTACATGCGCATCTATCATTACTATCTATTTTGACCAGTTTATAACATTCTGCTTTTGAGTTCCCAGACCGTCAATACCCAATTCAACAATATCTCCTTCTTTTAAATAAACAGGCGGGTTAAATCCAAGACCCACTCCCGATGGTGTGCCGGTAGAAATAATATCGCCAGGCAATAAAGTCATAAAACGACTGATATAGGCAACCAAAAAAGGTATTTTAAAAATCAAATCATTAGTGTTTGAATCCTGCATTTTTTTGTCATTAACGGTGAGCCATAAACGCAAATTATTAAAGTCCGTTATTTCATCTTTGGTGGCTATCCATGGGCCAAGAGGAGCAAAAGTATCGCAACTTTTTCCTTTTACCCACTGGCCTCCATGTTCTAATTGAAATTCTCTTTCACTGACATCGTTATGTAAACAATAACCGGCTATATAATTCATTGCCTCATTCTCTTCAACATATAAAGCTCTTTTTCCTATAACGACCGCCAGTTCTACTTCCCAGTCTGTTTTTACAGATTTTTTTGGAATAACAATATCATCGTCCGGGCCTGAAACAGAAGTAGTTGCTTTAAAAAAAAGAATCGGTTCTTTGGGTGGAGTCGCATTGGTTTCCTGTGCGTGTTTAGCATAATTTAAACCGATGCATATAATTTTGGAAGGCCTAAAAACCGGTGCTCCCAATCGCACATTTGTATCAATCTCCGTTAATTCATTTTCACGTATAATTTTTTCTAAATTATTAAGGCCGTCATTTGCAAAAAATTCTTCGTCATAATCCCTGATAAATGATGATACGTCATACTTTTTTTCATCAATTATTATTCCCGGCTTCTCTTTTCCTGCTTCTCCAAATCGTATTAATTTCATTTTTACTTTTCTATTTTGTTTCAATTTCGATTATTGTATCAATATTGTCGAGTGAAAACCCGTCCAGGTCAATTGTTACCCCGGTATTATTTTGTTCGCATTTCACTTTATGATCACTTCCCATTAAATGGCAACTTTTCACTTTTCCGTTAATTCCTGTAATAAGGACTGATTGCTGTTTAGGATCGGTCAAAACGTGCACAAATACTTTGTTATCTTTCGAAGTAACAACGCCCCAATCCTGTGGCTGCATTATATTTCCACGGGTTCCATAAATGCTTGCTCCATATTTATCCATCCACTTTCCTATTTTTTTCAACGTATCCTGAAATTCCTGTTGAATAATTCCATTCGGTTGCGGGCCAACATTCAATAAAAAATTGGCATTTCTTCCGGCTGCATTTACAATATAATGTATCAATTTAGGAACCGATTTGTAATTATCGTCTTTAATATTAAATCCCCAGGAATTGTTCATGGTTTCGCATGTTTCCAAAGGAAGTTGTTCGGATGGTTTTTGAAAACTCAAGCCTGACTTATTCTGGCCGGGAAGGTCTTTTTCAAACATCTGGAAATCTTCGCCCGGGAAAAGGTGTTAAGTGATGATTATTACCGATGAGGCACGCCGGCTGCAGTTTATGAATAAGCGCATAAATTTCAGGTAAACGCCAGTCCACTTTTGGTGTCCTGTCTTTTGCACCTTCAGGAGCAGTTTGATCCCAATAACCGTCAAACCAGATACCATCGATCTTACCGTAATTGGTAAGTAATTCAGTTAATTGATTTTTCATGAAAGCGATGTAATCATTCCAGTCTCCATGAACCGTGCGGCCTGTACCCTGCCCTGTTCTGCCGGTCCAATAAGAATAATCATTCCGTCGCCAATCAAGCAAAGAATAATAAAGGAATATTTTCATGTGCTGTTTATGACATTCATCAACGATCATCTTCACCACATCTTTGTGATAAGGCGTATTCATGATATTAAAATCTGAATATTTTGTGTTCCACATGCTGAAGCCATCGTGATGACGGGTAATTAAAGTGATATATTTCATTCCGGCATTTTTTGCCATGCTTACCCAATCATGTGCGTTAAACTGAGTAGGATTAAAATAATGCATCAGGCGGGTGTAATCCTTCACGTGGATATTTTCATTTTGCATTACCCATTCAGCATCGCCGAGGATGCTAAACACGCCCCAATGAATAAATAAACCAAATTTCGCATCCTGGAATTGACTTCTTGCTTCAAGGTTAGCTGGTGCGGGGTTATACGTTTGTGCATTACTGTTAGCAATAGTCATCGCAGTAAACAAACAAATAAACAATTTTTTCATTTCAATATTTTATGTATTCAATTTTAAAAATCCGCCATCAATCGGGTAATCTGTGCCGGTGATAAAAGACGCTTCGTCACTGCATAAGTATAGGGCTAAAGCGGCAACCTCTTCCGGTTTTGCCATCCTGCCAATGGGTTGTGTTTTTGATAACTTCTCAAACATTTCTTTCTCTTTTCCCGGGTAATTTTTTGCAAGAAAACCATCTACAAAGGGCGTATGCACTCTTCCCGGAGAAATAGAATTGCATCTTATATTATCATGAATATAATCTTTGGCGACAGATAATGTCATCGTAGCAACAGCACCCTTGGCGGCGGAGTAAACAAACCTGTCGTCAAGCCCGCACCACGCAGCAACTGAGGCCATATTTATAATTACGCCACCTCCGTTTTTTTTCATCAGGGGAATAGAAGCATACAGGCAATTATAAACACCTTTTACATTTACATTTATAACCCTGTCAAAATCTTCTTCTGCCGTGGTATCCGCCTTTCCCACATGAGCAATGCCGGCATTATTGATTAAAATATCGTGAGTTCCTATTTTTTCAAAAGCGGAAATCACCTCCTTTTGAATGGCTACATTACAAGTATGGTTGAAAACCTTACCACCATCGGAATTAATTTCGTCTAAAGTTGATTGAGCACTTTCATTTGTCAATTCAATAATGTGAACTTCAGCTTGTTGCTTCGCAAAAAGGATTGCCATAGCTTTCCCAATTCCGCTACCGGCACCGGTTATAACAGCTGTTTTATTTTTTAAACTAAACAAAATTTCAAATGTTTAAGGTTAGCGGTCAACAGTTCATCATTTTTTAAATCCAATGCAAGACAAAATCGCTTCACCAGTTAGGTAATTGCATTAACCGTTCTGATTTTATAGCCCCTCATGCCAAAATATAAAACTGCAACAAAGCACAACAAAGGAACGATATAAGCTGTTTGCATGCTGCCTGTTTTATCGGAAATGTATCCCATGGCGATGGGAGCTAACCCGCCTCCGATAATCGACATTACTAAAAATGATGACGCAAGTTTAGTTTCTTCGCCAAGTTCTTTGATGCCTAAAGCAAAGATAGTTGGAAACATAATTGACATAAAAAATGGTGAAGCCATCACAGCATATACTGCTATGTCGCTTTTTACTGTAACTGCAACAGTTAAAAGAACTATATTTATTAAGGCATACAAAGTTAAAAGACTTGCCGGCTTAATATATTTCATGAAAAATGTGCCGGTGAATCTTCCCACCATAAAACCAGCCATAGCAATATATCCCCAGCGAAATGCCGCTTCTTTTTCCGGAAGGTTACTTACGTAATGCGAAAATTTCACAAAGAAACTTCCTACGCCAACCTGTGCACCCACATAAAAGAATTGTGCAACAACAGCCCAAAACAGGTGAGGGTGGCGCAAAACCTTCGCATTGAACTCTGTAGCAGGTACATCAGCGGTCGGTTCTTTTACAGGTGGAAATTTGGTAAAATAGAATAACAACCACACTACAGCAATTACCCCCACCATTATAAGTGCAGGCATTTTTACGGTGTTCGCTTCTGATTGCAGATAGGAATTTAGTGTACCATTAGTACTCATTTGCTGCAATTCGGCTTTTGAATGGTCAATACCGGAGAGAATGAATTGTCCCCCGAGGATCGGCGCAATTACGGCGCCCAGGCCATTAAATGATTGCGCGAAATTCAAACGTTGTTCGGAAGTCTTTTTATCCCCAAGCAAGGTCATAAAAGGATTAGCAACAGTCTCAAGAAAAGTTGCGCCACTGGCTACAACAAATAAGGCGGCAAGAAATAAAATATAACTCCTGGAAGATGCTGCCGGAAAAAACAAAGCGTACCCCAATGCAAACAATGCAAGTCCAACCAGAATACCCTTTTTATAGCCATACTTGTGCATGAAAAGCCCGGCGGGAATGGCAATCAAAAAATATCCTGCGTATATAGATGAATCGATAAAGGATGATTGGGTATCGGTAAGCTGACAGGCTTTTTTTAAGTGAGGAATCAGTATTGGATTCATGTTGTGCAAAAAAGCCCAGAAAAAAAATAAAGAAGTAACTAAAATAATTGGAAATAAATAACGATTATTATTGTCGCCGGAAACGCTCCCGGCAGATTGATTTACAGAGGCTAAAGCCATATTTTATTTATTAGGTTTATTAAGATCAAAAATTTTATTCATTAAAATCCATTTTTCACCGGGCTTTGCCACCGGAAGCGCCTGTTGGTATTTCCACATAAGTTTCTCCCATTCCTGCACTTTGGGATTTGCGTTATCCATAGTGTTCTTTTTTTCAAAAGAAAATGTGTCATCTGCCTCCATAATCATAAAAAGGCGATTGGCAACACGGTATATTTCGAGCTCAGTTATTCCTGCATCTTTAATAGAACTGATGATCTCAGGCCATACTTTTTGATGAAATTTTTCATACTCGCGAATCAATTTTTCATCATCCTTTAAATCAAGCGCTAAACAATGTCTCATTCTTCATTAATAGTTAAACGGGGTACAATTTAAGTCATTATCAATAAAAAAGTTATCTGAAATTATCTTTCTTATACAAGATCTTATCCTTCCCCCGGTACAACTATTGGCGAAAATAAAAATTCGAAGTATTTATTTATTTACTGTCTCAATAAAAAAACCAACTGGTGAAGTTGGTTTAATTTTGTTTGAAGAAATTTAAAATTTAGCTTAAAGCCTGGTCCAGCACTTGTTGCATTGTTTTTACATAATGAATTTTCAGGCCTTTGATATAATTAGGATTAATATCATGAACGTCCTTTTCATTTTGAGCACTCATGATAATTTCGCGTATGCCTGATCGTTTTGCAGCCAACACTTTTTCTTTAATGCCGCCGACCGGCAGCACCTGCCCGCGTAAAGTAATTTCACCTGTCATGGCAAGATACGGTTTCACTCTTCGTCCTGTGAAAGAAGAAGCTAATGCGGTCATCATCGTAATTCCTGCACTTGGTCCGTCTTTTGGCACTCCTCCCTCAGGAACGTGAATGTGGACGTTCTTTTTGTAAAAAATTTCCGGATCAATTCCATATTTTTTCGCATTCGACTGAAGATAACTTAGTGCAGTGGAAGCACTTTCTTTCATTACATTTCCCAAATTTCCTGTAAGTTTTAAATCACCTTTACCATTATCACTTGTAGCAGATTCAATAAATAGAATATCTCCGCCTACATAGGTCCAGGCAAGGCCCACAGCCACACCGGCCATGTTAGCTGATTTATACATCTCATTGCTGTATTTTGATCTGCCAAGAATTTTCTCAACGTCGTTCATGCTCACAGTGGGTTTCAATTTACCTTTTTCAGCATATTCCCTCGCGAGTTTTCGCATCACACTTGCCAGTTGCCTGTCCAATTCACGCACACCGCTTTCTCTTGTAAAATCTGCAATGATTTTTCCTAAAACGGCGTCGCTTATTTTAAAAGAAACATTCTTTAATCCATGCGCTTCTTTTTGCTTTGGCAACAAATGCCTTTTGGCAATTTCTATTTTTTCTTCAATTGCATAACCACTCAGGTCAATAATTTCAAGCCGGTCGCGCAACGCAGGTTGAATATTTTGGAGATTATTAGCTGTAGCTATAAACAAAACTTTACTCAAATCATATTCAAGTTCAAGATAATTATCATAAAAATTATTGTTTTGTTCCGGATCCAAAACTTCAAGTAAAGCTGAAGAAGGATCACCACGAAAATCAGTTCCTACTTTATCAATTTCATCCAAAATCATTACAGGATTTGAGGATTTTACTTTTCCGATCGATTGCAGAATTCTTCCAGGCATGGCGCCAATGTAAGTTTTGCGGTGTCCGCGAATTTCACTTTCATCATGAAGACCACCAAGGCTTACGCGCACATATTTTCGGTTAATAGCATTGGCAATGCTTTTACCAAGAGAAGTTTTACCAATTCCCGGAGGGCCTATAAAACAAAGGATCGGGCTTTTCATATCGCCCTTCAATTTCAAAACGGCCAGGTATTCTAAAATTCTTTGCTTGATCTTTTCCATTCCGTAATGATCGTGATCTAGAATCTTTTTTGCCTTTTTAAAATCATACTGATCTTTGGTATATTCTTCCCATGGCAAGATCCAGCATCAAGTCAAGGTGATTATAAACAACCGAATAATCAGGCGTTGAAGGATGCATTCGCTCCAGTTTTTCAATGCCTTTATTAAACATATCTTTTGCAGCAGCCGGCCATTTTTTGGTTTCGGCCTTTTTTTGCATTTCCTTTACTTCCGCAACATTATCGCCGCCTAATTCTTCTTTAATGGCTTTTAATTGTTGCTGCAAAAAATAATCTTTTTGCTGCTTATCAAGTTCGGCGCGCGTTTTATTGGTTACTTTATTTTTTAATTCAGCATACTGCAATTCTGTTTGCAATAAATTCAACAACACTTCCGCTCTTTCTTTAATATTCTGAATCTCCAGTAACTTTTGTTTTTCAAGAATATTGCTGTTAAGATTGCTGCTTACAAAATGAATTAAGAATGCCGGATTTTCGATATTTTTCAAAATGATAGTTGCCTCTGAAGGCATGTTGGGCGAAAGCTGGATGATTTGGCCGGAAAGTTCTTTTATAGAACCTACCATCGCGTCAAAATCTGTATCATCTTTCAATTCCTCATCTGTCGAGAACCGTTATTTTAGCTTTAAAATATGGATCTTCCGAAGTGATTTCATCAATTTTAAATCGCTTTTTGCCCTGGATGATCACCGTAGTTCCACCATCAGGCATTTTTATCAGTTTCAGAATTTTTGCTACTGTTCCGATATTTACCAAATCATTTGCAGATGGCTCTTCTACCTGGCTGTCTTTTTGTGAAACGACGCCTACCAATTTGTCAGCCTTATACGCGTCATTTACAGCCTTTATACTTTTATCACGGCCGACAGTAATCGGAATAACTACACCCGGAAAAAGAACTGTATTTCTCAAGGGAAGCAGCGTTAATTCAGCAGGGATCAGTTGTTCATCATTTCCATCTCCGTCTTCATGCAAAGGAATCATGGGCATAAATTCCATTTCGTCTTCAGGCCCATTCAAAAAAAAGTTATTACTTCATATATATTTTTCACTTGTCAATCTGTCAAAATTAACATCAAAGAAACAAAGAATTTAAAGCAATACCATATTGTTCAACATTAATGCCACGTTAAAGAAACGCCGGAAAGAGCAGTATTCTTATTTATGATGCACAGAAAATGATCGATAATTACCAAAACTACAGTAACGAATAAACGAAATTATTTCTTCAGATGTTTGCAATTTTTTAAAAGAAATTTTCTTTAAAAAGTTTAGTAATTTACATTTGGTATCTAATGGTTAGAGGGAATAGTAAAAAGTTAAATACAAAAAATGGCTGATATTTTACTTGTTGATGATCATTCGATAGTGAGAACGGGATTAAAATTACTTATCCAGGATTTTCTTCCGCATTCGAATATTGATGAAGCTCACAATGGCGATTCTGCTTTAAAAAAAATAAAACAGAATGATTATGATCTGGTGGTAATGGACGTAAACATGCCTGAAACTGATTCTTTTGGAACATTACAAACTATTCTTACATTAAAACCTTCAACAAAAATCATAATGTTTAGCATGAATGCGGAAGAGGTTTATGCCAAAAGATATTTAAAAATGGGTGCGATGGGTTACCTGAGAAAGGATGCGCCCAATAATGAAATTGAAAAGGCCATTCAACACGGTTTTAAATAATAAAACCTATCTAAGTCCGCGAACTGACTCAGAAGATGTTATCGGATTTACAGTCAAAAAAAGAATCAGAAAATCCTTTTGATAAATTGTCGGACCGGGAATTTGAAATAGTGCAACATCTTGCCAAAGGAGATTCTGTAGCTGAAATATCAAAAAAGCTAAATATTCATACTTCGACAGTTGGAACACACAAAGCCAGGATATTTGAAAAATTGCATTGCAATAATATAATTGACCTCACCAATCTTGCCAAAGCTCACAACGTTATTATTCCTTCCTGATGAAATAAATCTTTTTGCATCTTTGTCGTTTTTTTTCTACAATGCAATTAGTGTCAATCACTACAAATACTATTGGACTGCCACTCTATTTTTACTTAACATCAGATAAGATAATCAAAATAAAATCCATTCTATCCTATTGATTATTTTATGACTGATTGAAGCGAACCTAGCGCCAAAAAGATTGCGCCGTTGGTAACCTCAGAAACGAAAAAAGCGATAGCAACACCTATCGCTTTTTTTTAGAAAATTTTCTACAAAGGGGTGCAATTTGAACTACATCTTTTGACGACCTGAAAAACTAATTTTGTTTTTGAAAACCTATTTAACCAAACCCTATGAAAAAGAATATACTCAAAAAATTACTTCCTTTACTTGCTATTTGTTTTTTTTCTCTTCAAAGTTTTGCACAGAGCTCCTGCAGATCCGGGGAAAGATCCTTTGGTTTCCGTGCAGACATTGGAGACATTAACAAAAAATGTAGTACTATCCAAAGATTCTGCAAACAATGATGTGGCAATTATGCACACAACAGAGGCGGACCGGCCTTTGCAGGATCAAAATTTATATCAAACACAATACGGGTATTTCGGCAGTGACTATAAATGAGGAAAAAGTAAAAAGGATAACGACAATTTTATCAAACCTCAGTAAACAAACAAATAATTACAATTTCTATTTATCCAAAGAATGTCAAAACTCAGAAATAATCTGGTATTTCTTGAGGCACTGTTTGTTACAGGTTATTTAATATGGTTGAGTTATAAAATTCTACAGATCCCAAACCGCAACTAACTTTTCTTACTTCGTACTATTATTATATTTCCTCCTCATCAATTCATATACCCGTTTTGAAAGTTTTTTCATCCTTGGCCTCACATCTTGCTCTGTGATAGGTGTCAGCAAAGCGATCACATATTTAACATGTCCATCGTCCACAATGCCAACATCATTTGTAAAATAATTCCACCAGCCGGATTTATGATAGAACATCGCGTTTTGAGGAAGGCCTGTATATAGTTTTGTAGTGTCGAGTTGCCTGCCCAATAAAACTTTCATTTGCTGGCTCACCCACGGATTAATAAGTTTATTGTTATATACTTTATACATAAAATCTGCGGCATGCAAGGCGCAGGTTTCAGTTCCGCGAATAGTGTCATAACCAGGGTCTTCAAATTTTCGGCTCAAATATTTTCTTGTTACCTCGCTGCCATACCAGCCATTTTCGTGCATGCTTTTGTTGATGTTTTTCCTGCCCGCAATATCGATCAGGCAATTGGCTGCAGAATTATCACTTCGCGTGATCATCAAATCTAACAAGTAATCTACTGTAACAGTATCTCCGTCGCGTAAAAGTGGGCGTGGATCCCAACTTATTTCACGCGTTTGATCCACATCGTTTGGCGATTTTACAACATAAGGTTTGAACAATGAATATTTTCCTTCACTCACTTGTTTCAACACTTCCATCGCCACATACATTTTGTAGAGTGATGCAGGATAAATGAAATTATCAATATTAACTCCACCCAGTAAAGGTTTTCGGCTATTTAAATCAACCACGGCAAATGAAATTTTTTCCATTCCGTCCTCGCCCGCGTCATACGTTCCATCAAGATTTACATCTTCAACAATTTTTTGCAATGAATCATTAAAAATTTTTTTCTGAATATAATAATCCGGGATTTTCGATTTTTCGTTTGTTTGCGCCATGCTAAAAAAGGAAGTAATTAGAAAGATAAATGGTAAAAATAAATATTTCAAAGGTTTAATTTTTAGTTGATAAAAGTACGGAGTTTTCAAAAGCAGGAGAAACAGAAGCTTATTTTCCAGGTAATTTTTTATAAAAAGAGAAATAAAAACTCAACTTATTTATTTGTTTACTGCCGGCTTGAGTATCACTTACAATGAACTTGATTTTTTCCAGAACTCATCTTCGTAATTATCTGTTAATGGCTCATCTACTATCTGTTCGCCTATCATTTCAAGCTGCTCATCCGACAATTGCTCCTGCAAATGGGGAAACAAAACCCTTTCTTCATAACGGATATGATCATCCACCGTGTCTGCCAGTTCCAGCAATATATCATCTTCATTTTCCATGCCTGAAACGCCAATTTTATTAACAAACGTTTTAATTTTTTGATGGTCATCAAGTGCCTTTTGAACTTCCTTATCCTTTACTGGCGCAAAAAGAAATTCTTCCTCTTCCTTAAAATGGGTGAAAAATGATGCTCCCAAAAATATTTTACATATTTGATCATCCGGCTTACTTCAATGTGATATTTAACACCTTGCCTGATCTTCCAGCAAAACAACAGGCCCGCATGATGGTCTCTTGAAAGCTTTACAAGATTTTCATTTCTTTTAAGCGGTTTGTTTTTCATTTCTTCAGAATTTGACACAAATCTATTCACTATTTTCCAACTGAAAGTTTTTTGAAATAAAACGGCATTAATCTTGATTAATACTTAATTAAAGTTTTAAAAATGAAAACGCGCGAAAATAAGCCGTTTCAAAATTCAAAAAAATAAATATTATATCATGGTTGAATTAACTACCCCTGTAGGTTCGCTCGATCATATAAAGGGAAAAACAAGCGCAACTATCACTTTAGTCGAATATGGAGATTACCAGTCTTCCCGTTGCGGGGAAGCACACCCTTTGATAAAAAAATTAATGAAAGAATTTCATAATGAACTGCTTTTTGTATTCAGGAATTTTCCGTTGGATACTCATCCCGAAGCTATGATAGCTGCCCAGGCTGCTGAAGCGGCGGCTTTGCAAAATAAATTCTGGGAAATGCACGACCTGATTTTTGAACAACATGACCAGGTATCCGAAAGCAATCTTGTTTATTTTGCAGAATCGTTAAATCTGAACCTGGATCAGTTTGAAAATGATTGCAACAGTCAAAATGTAATTTCAAAAATTGAAAGCGATATCGAAAGTGGCATTCGAAGTGAAGTAACACAAACCCCTACCTTCTTTATAGATGATGAAAGATTGGAAACCTACGATGAAACGTATGAATCACTGGCAAACGCTATTCGGAACGCAGAATAAACTGCGGGATATTTTTTCGTGTAGTTATTACCGTTATACGCATCGTTTACAGTAAACCAACAAATTTCTGCAATTATTATTTTTTAATTTGGGCTAAAAAGATGTAGCCGTATTTTGGTTACCAAATACTTTTTTCAAAATATCCTTAACCCTTGCTGCAGGATCCTGGCTTATTTGCTGTTCCTCCAAACCAATCTTGTAGAACAATCCATCCAAAGCTTTTTGAGTTACATAAGCGGTAAGATCAGTATTTACGGGCTTGTTACTGAAACGATTGTAAGTGGTAAACACATCGCTCCAGTATTTGGTGGCGCTGGTATTATCAAGTGATTTGGAAATAATTGGTTTAAATGCCGCAGTCAATTGATCGGTAGTTTTTTCCTTTAAATAGTTAGTAGCTGCAGTATTTCCGCCTCTTAAAATTCCAAACGCGTCCTGGATGGTCATTTGCTTAATTGCATTTATAAAAATATTTCCTACAGATTTGGATGCATCTTCGGCTGCGCGATTCATCGATAATACCGCTTTATCAACCACGCTTCCCAATCCCACATTGCGCAACGTTTTTTCAACATTCTCTGCTTCGGGCGGCATTAGTATCTTAACCATCGCATCTGCATAAAAGCCGTTCAGGCTTGATAGTTTGCTGGTTGCGGAATCTGTTCCGACTTCCAATGCAGTCTTCAATCCATCTACTACTTCCGCAGTTGTAAGGCTCCCGTTGCCGCTTGTTCCAACAGAATTCATAATGGTTTTTGCCGTCTCACAACCACTAAAGGCAAATAATAGAATCAATCCCAAAAGAAATGTTTTCTTCATAATTTTTTAGAATGATAAAGTTCAACTTCAATGCCAAATAAGTTTTTGGCGCAAATTACAATTCAATACCGATTTTTTTCATAAGTATTGAAGCATTCAAACTAGTGCAAACGCCGGGTTTCAGGCGGTAATCAAAATACAATTCATCATTGCTCACCTGCACATCAAAATGATAATTCAAAATATGCCCGGAAAAATCTTCCTTTAAAGTTGCCAGTTCCAAATCATGAGTGGCAATAATAGCGGCGGCCTTCTTTTTGACCAGTTGCCTGATGAGCGCCTTGGAACCTGTGTGCCTGTCAAGAGAATTTGTCCCTCTTAAAATTTCGTCCAGGAGGATAAAAACATTTTCTCCTGCATTTACTTTATCAATTATGGTTTTCAGCTTTTTTAATTCGGCATAAAAAGTAGAAGTACTTTCTTCCAGGTTATCGCTTATGCGCATGCTGCTGATAAGTTGCACATGCGAAACAGCAAATGACTTTGCGCAAACAGGCGCCCCGGCCATTGCCAACACAATGTTTACGCCGATACTACGCAGGTAAGTGCTTTTCCCCGCCATATTAGAACCAGTTACCAGCATGAGTTCCGCATTATCCGGAATATTAATAAAATTAGTTACGCTTTTCTCAACGGGGATTAACGGATGCCCTATTTCTTTCCCTTCAATAGAAAAATATTCCGCTTTTATTACCGGGAAAACCCACTCAGGTCTGTTAAAACTGAGCACACCAAAACTATTAAGTGCTTCAAAATTGGCAAGTGTATCAAACCACAAATTAAAATTATTTTGTTCTGTTTTTTTCCATTTTTCAAGATCAAGAACCTGCTGCAAATTCCACAACAACAAAAGATTTAATGGCGCAGACAAAAGCATATTGTAACGTATATCCAACTTATCCAATATATTTTTCAATTTTGAAATATCATCCGAAACCTTTTTATGTTGTTCAACAAAAATTGCTTGCCATTTTTGCAATAAAGGGCTTTCAAATTTTTCTTTTTCTATCAAAGAAATGCTTTCTGAAAGTGTACTCAATTCATCTGCAGCTTTTGACAATTGGTCATGGATGGGAGCTACATATTTATTTACCTGGTAAGCAATTATCGCAAAAATGAAAAGTGACGAATAAAAAATAGTATCACCAACCTCATCAAAAATATAAAGTGTAACAACAGTAAGAATGATAGCAGGTAATAAATACCGCAGCCACTTCCATGGTTTAAAACCGGAAAATACCGGCGGTTCTTTTATCCAGTTTCCAAGCCGGTCTTTGGTTGAAAAAGTAATTTTATTTTTTAATCCGTACGATCTGAGATTCTGTATCCATACGATTTTGCCTGACAATTCTTTTACCGCATTTTGTCTTTCCTTAATAACAGGAATGGTTGCGGGAAATTTTAAATATTCTGCAAGACTTTGGCTTCCGGGTTCTGAAGTTGTCCTGTTGAGGTATTGAAACAAAGAAGCGCGACCAAAAATATCAAGATCATTTGCATATTCATGTTCCTTGGGAATATGTTCAAAACCATTATCAAATTCAAGGTATTCACCGGCAAGGAATTTTATTTCATTTGTGTTGATATTGATAAGCCGCTGCGTGTGTTCTATTTTAGCCTGATTTTTCAGATCAGCTTTTATAAGTTGTATAAAAATGAGTAGTAACAATATGGACGCCACAATAACATATATAGTTCCCAGCGACCAGAAAAAATAAAAAGCGGCAACCAGGGCCATCACACTGCCAAGCCTGAGCCAGGCAAAAGCGGATTTTTTTTGTTTCACTTGTTGCAGTCTTCGCTTTAAGTTCATCCAACCGGCCTTCATAAAACTCCTTTGGTTCCATTACTTCAATTTGCTTAAAAAAGTTTGTAAATGTAACTGATAAATCGAGGATTAACGATTCGACATGATAAGTGGAACTATCGCTACTAAATCAATTTTTTATTGATTCTTTATCAATTCATGCTTCATTATTTTGTAAATTTGCAGGTTCATAATTATCGGGGCTGACCGTCCCGATAGCTATCGGGATTGACAGCTAGTTCTTTGTAAATTTCTTTTCAATGGCTTTTGTATATGTTCTTTATTCTGAAGAATTAGATAAATATTATATTGGAAGTTGCGTTAATCTTCCGGAAAGAATAGATGAACATAGGTCAGGAAAATATGATAGCAGTTTTACTTCAAAGCTAGTGATTGGCTTTTGTTTTTTTCGATAGACAATTTGGAATATAATCAAGCAAGGTTAATTGAGAAGCATATAAAGAAAATGAAAAGCCGAAAATATTTAATAGATTTAAAAAAGTTCGAGGATATTTCTGCTAAGCTGATTAAATTGTATTCATGATTCTCTATAATATCTCCGGGGCTGACCGGTTTTGACAGCATAGTTCTTTGTAAGTATAAGCATGTAGCGCGTTGCGTAATTAGCGCTTTAATCTGAATGCGAAACCTTTAAATGGCAATACACAACTTTGCCATGGCTGCGTAATCGATAGATTCGCTTCCATTAGGGCCGTTGAGCGGGCCAGGCCTGTTGCCACGCTCTTCCGCCGACTCAAAACAAAACAGGCTGCTGCGGTTGAAGGCTGTGACGATCGCTTAAGACGATTCAGCTAAGGAAAAAGTCGGTTTGTTTTGCTCCTGCTTTTTCCCGACAAATAATGCAAAAATAAACATGTAGAAGGCTTACGGCGAATGTGTTTGGACCAGGGTTCGAATCCCTGCAGCTCCACAAAAAGGGACTTTCACCGAAAGTCCCTTTTTTATTTGATGTAAGAAATCAATTAAACCGGTAATTCAACTGCAAAGTGCCGTATTTATGGTTAAATCGTTGACTTTTGGCTTCTTTGCTTTTAAACGTAACCGCTATCCGAAGTGAATATCGTTTAAAGAATACAAGGCTCCCACCTGATGCAACAAAACAAACGGTTCCGGGGCAGAAACGATCGGTCCTTTATCTTTTCTGAATAAACCGCCTTGCACGGTGGCATTGTACAATTGCCAGGTCAGTTGCGGGATAGTAATAAAAAAATAATTCCGGATTGATAAGTTTATTTGCATTTTCCTGCATAGCTGCATCCCAGTAAGCGCTTTCACTTTGAGAATTAATTTTACCCATTTGAAGCAACACACCTTCGGTGGCATTTGTAAAGAAAGAGCCGAGGGTAGCCTGCGTGACAGGGGTAATTTGTATAAATGAAGCATTCGCCGGGTAACAATGCTTTTGCATAGGTTGCGTGAAGATTGAGCCCGAACGGCACTTTTCAATTGATAGTCCCAAATCCAGCCCCAACAACTGCTTAATATCGATCAGATGATGGTAGGTATTTTGCATCCACTCCCCCAGGGACGCTTTACCAATAGTGCCTGCAGAAATGCCCCATTGTAACAATTGGTTGATGTCTTAAAAAATCGGTACGCAAAAAATGAAAATACAAATAGCCCGGTTATCGGCCGGTCAATTTGATCAACATGTATAAATTTTCCTTGAATAAGCAGTGTAGAGTTTTTGCCCGATCTCAAACTGGTCAATCTGTTTAATAAAGCGTTCGTTTTTCCGGAATGATGAATTTTATTAAAGTTCACCATTATGCCGTTAGTATAGTATCCGTCTTTTCCCTGCAAAAGGTAAAAATCATTGTCGGAAACCAAAGAAAGTTGCTTTGAAAAATGATCTTGGTCAGGCTTCTGGGCTTCTGAAAAGTAAAAGCAAAACAGAAAAAATACGGCAGCTGCAAATTTCCCCGGAACAGAAAAAAGGTATGTGGGCTTCGACATGTCGGTGACTACTGAGCGTTTGAAGATCGCCAAATATATAAAAGCTTATTGAAATGGTTTTAATCAGGACCGATAATCACAAACTAAAAATCACAATTGTTTATTTGTTTACTGGCTGAGCTTTCAGAGCTCCTGAAATTACTTGAAAAATAGTAGCACCTTTGTAGAAATTAATAAAAGTTACGCCCAACCAATCCTGCAATTATTTCCACTATGGGTATAAACGAGACTGAACATTTGGAAGAAACCAGGCAACTCATCAGATCATGTCTTGCAGAAGACAGGAATGCGCAAAGGAATTTGTATGAATTGTATGCGCCGAAAATGTTTGGTGTTTGCCTTCGCTATGCGAAAAATCGGGAAGAAGCAGAAGATATATGCAGGAAGGGTTCGTGCAGGTATTATAAATCATTGCAAAACTTTAAATTTTCGGGTTCCTTCGAAGGTTGGATCCGAAAAATTATGGTGTATAGCGCCATTGCGAAATACCGTGGAAGATCAAAATTGCATTCCGTTTTAAATATTGAAACCGAAAATATTGTCGCTGTACAATAATGAAGAAATCCTAAGCCGCCTTGGCAAAAAAGAATTATTAAAAATGGTACAAGATTTGCCACCTGCCTATAGAATGGTTTTTAACCTTTACGTTTTTGAAGGATTAAAACATCGTGAAATAGCGCAACAATTGGTATTTCTGAAGGAACTTCAAAATCGAATTTCCATGATGCAAAATTGATTTTACAACGCGCTGTTAACAACAGTATGAAAATTGTCAAACCAAAAATCCACGAATGGATAAAAATTTACAAAATATTGAAGATCTTTTTAAAAAAGGGCTGGAAGGAAATGAGGAATCTCCTTCTGAAGAAGTATGGAATACTATTGATCAATCGCTCGAAAAAGACAACAGTTTAAAATTTAAAAAGAAATATTATTCCTTAAAAAGGGCTACGGCTATTTTAGTCGTGGTGTTAGCATTGTTAAGCATTTACGTTTTAAGAAATGAGTCCCGAAAGAAGGGTGAAAACAAAACTAAAAGCGAAAATGTGGCTGCCGCTCAACCTGTTCAGAAAAATGATGTTAAGCGAAATCCGGATTCTTCCTCCGGAAAAATAAATGAAATTCCTTTAGAAACCCCGGCAGAAAGGAAAGCGCCGATAAATAGGAATCTAAACCCTAAAAACAATTCAGAAATTGCTAAATCCGGTTCACAACAATCCGGCAATTCCTTAAAAAGCTTAAAACCAGGAACACCAATACTTCCAAATCCTGCAAGGATTAATGAAGCAAATAAAAAGGTTGAAGTGGCGAACAACCTCCAGCAGGCGGGTACAAGGGAAAATATTAGCGAAATCACAAACCACACAACCTTTCCGGGATTCTGAAGAAATTAATAAAACCATTTTACAACCACAAGAGCCAGTTGACTTTACCACCTCCTGTTGCTTTTGATGCACGTGAAATGTTAAGTTTCAACAATCCCGAAAATCTCAAAAATTCAGGTAGGATTTCTCCATACAAATCTCCTGAAAGAATTGCAACTAAAACTCCAATTCATATTCCCGGTCCGCCGCGTTTGTTCGCTACAATTTTTTATTCACCCAATATCGCCTTTTCCCACCTGAGGGATGAAGATCACCATTATGGCAATCCTGATTCACGTGAATTTGAAAGAAATGAAACAGCAAGTTATTCGTATTCTTTAGGTGTTTTGATTGATTACCGTTTGAACAACAAATGGTCCTTACAATCAGGTGTTAGCCTTTCAACCATAAAAATGAACATCGAACCCGAAAAAATATATGCAGAACGTGATAACCAGGGATCAGTAAAATACCAAATCAATACTTCGTCCGGAAAAGGATATATTCTACCTTCTTTTAGTAATAATCCAAGAATAGGAGACAGTCTGTTTACCAAAAATATTAACCATTCACTTTAGTATACAGGTATTCCGTTGGCTGTAAAATATAATATTAACCAATAGCCGGTTTTCAGTGAATCTGCTTGGCAGGAATTATCTGCAAATATTTTATCTAATGGAAAAATAAGTACTGAAGTAAAAAGAGGAACTGAAAGGGAAATGGAAAAAACACATGAAATTAATGGGTTGAAACCGTTTTATTTCAGTGGTCTTGCGGCATAGGTTTTGATTATAATATTTACCGGAATCTTTCCCTTACATTTTTCTCCAACGATCAATTTTGCAATAGATCCTATCAATAAAAATGTTCCGGTAAATTCTTACCCCGGAACAGTAAATTTTCAATTTGGTTTAAAAGCCAGATTTTAAAATTTAGTCTTGCCCGGCCTTTGAAAACGTTTAGGCCGGCAAGGCTATCAGCCGGATATTTTGCTTCCATTTCTTTCATTTGAGCAGTTGCCCAATCTTCCATTCGCCTGCTTCTGATCAGCAGTTAAAATTGCATCGCGATGAATCAAGGTGTAAGAGCTTAAAGGCATTTCATCCTTTTTAAGTTGCTCTACTATATCCTTAAAATTTTCATGTTGCCTCCAAAGTGGGTAAGTAGTGAAAGTTGAAAAATTTAAATGCTGTTTACCTTCCTCGATATGATTGTTGTAGAAACCAGGCGACAGGTTGAATTTTCCAATAAAAAGGATATACTGTAGTGTTGCTGTGGCAATCGTAACACGAAACTTTCAGGTTTTTCATCACACTATCAGGAACTGTGTAAGTGGCGGTGATCTGGTCCTGGGCGATTTCATCATTTTTATTTTCTGCTGGCCTTATAAACTGGATAACAATAAAGGCGACCAGTAAAATGATCAGTATAATTTTTAATGCTCTTTTCATTTTATTATTTGATTCGTGATTCATTTTTAATCGAGAATTAAAAATAATTATAAATAGACAAATCGAAAGAAAATCAAGGAGTTTAATCTGAGAATATTTTGTTATATTATTAATCGGGAAATATTTTAACCAGTATAACAAGCAAAATTAAACTGATTTACTGAAAAGTTGTGAGGCAACCGAATTTTCTGCCTCCCACCATTTTTGATCAAATGACTGGCAAATATTTCTAAGATATTGCCTGCCTGTTTCCAGCACTTCAAACCCATCTTCATTCAACTTCAAGCAAGCCCGTCATCTGCCAGTTCCTGCAAATGTTGTAAAGGAAATTGGTACAACAACTCTGCATCTTCTTCACGAAAAGTTACTTTGCCTTTACAAGCCGTTTGCAAAATATAATCTTTCAATGCAATGTCGGTTTCATCAAAAAAGCAACCTTTGTTGGCAGCAAAATCACCTTCGTTTATAAGCCGCATATAGTTGCCAAGTTCTTTATGGTTCTGGCTGTAAGAAGTTCCTGTATCGGTAATAGCAGAAACGCCTAATCCCAATAAAAAAGAAGTATGGGTGGTAGTGTATCCCATAAAATTGCGGTGAAGTTTTCCGTTTTTCCATGCGGTATAAAGATCATCTTCCGGCAAAGCGAAATGGTCCATTCCGATATCAACGTAGCCCGCAGCTTTAAATTTTTCTTTTGCCAGCAGATACAAATTGGTTTTCAATTCAGGAGAAGGAAGATCATTTTCATCAAATAATCTTTGTGCTTTTGATTTCCATGGAACATGCGCATAACTGTAAAAAGCAATTCTGTCCGGCCTCAGTTCAATGGTTTCATCAAGTGTTTTTGCTTCGCCTGTTAATGTCTGGAACGGCAAACCGTAAATGAGATCATAGTTTACAGAGCGAAAGCCAATCTCTCTTGCTTTTTCAGTAACGCGACGAACATTTGCCACCGGTTGAATCCTGTTAATCGCACGTTGCACAACAGGATCGTTGTCCTGCACACCAAAACTGATGCGCCGAAAACCTAAATTATAAAGCGTTTTCAAATGTTCATCAGTTGTGTTATTCGGATGGCCTTCGATACCAAATTCATAATCCGGATGAACTGTAGCATCTTTTAAAATGCCCTCAATAAGCCTTTCAAGGTTTCGCGGAGAAAAGAAAGTTGGTGTTCCGCCGCCAAGATGCAGTTCACGGATCACCGGCACTTCGCTCATCAGGTTTCTGTATAACTTCCATTCTTTAAGTATTGTATCAATGTATTCTTCTTCAACAGAATGATTGGTGGTAATTTTTTTGTTGCATCCGCAATAAGTACAAAGTGATTCACAAAAAGGCAGGTGCAAATAAAGGCTGATGCCGCCCCGGGAATTTTGCAGGTTGAAATCACGGCGAAAGTTATTCATCCAATAGAGATCAGGCGTTAATTCTTCCAAAAAGGAACGGTAGGATAACTTGTATATCGCGGAACCGATGTGTTATATTTGGCCAATAATTCATATTGAGAGAGCATAATATATAGTTGTATGAATAATTAACCAAAATTACCTGTCAACGGAAGAAACACAAATGACTTTACTCATTTGCAATTATGATCTTTGTCATTACACTTGGCATCGTTTCCAGGCACAGTAAACAAAGAATAATGAGATATTTTTTTTATTTTCTGACCCGCACAGGTGGAGATAAACATTCATCCTTAAAATGCCATTCTCTTCACAAAAAGGTTTCTCCTGCGGCGTTGGATATCCCAATAATCGGCTGCGCTAAAAATCCTTTTCCTGTCTTTCTTAAAGTTGTTGCAAAGAGTTTCTTTTACTTGTGTAGTAAGAACTTTGAGTTCGTTGTTTTTCAGACTTTCCAACAAATTGTTTGATTGAGTTTTCATGATTGTATTTTTAAAGTTTTAAATAATTGTTTCTGATCTATGAATATTACAACGGCGTGCCAAAGCACAATAAATGTAAAATCAATGAATTATAAAACACATTTTTAGAAACGGGTGTTCGCTAATGATACAACATTATCCGCTTTTGAAACAAGTGATGAAAATTTCGGAAGAGATTTTGAAGCAAAGAACTATTCCACCAATCTGAGGATATTATCTTTTTCTTTTAAAGCAGTTTGGTAACCAATTTCAAAAATTTGCTTCAGGTATTTCTCATACGAAACAAGCCGAAACTGATCAAAGGAGGGTTCAATAAAAATATCGCATAACCTGCACTTTTGAATAGACTGAATTAGCAATGGCAAGATGAAAGCATCTTTCAATCATACTGCTTTTGAAAATTGAATGTTCATATCGTTGATATTTTCCAATTTGTTTACATGCGACCCAATAATTTTATCACAAAGATCAACAAGAGGTTCTACTGGTAAATTATCTGAGCAACCCGCCATCAACCAATTTACTGTTTTCGATTTGTACCGGCTCAAATAAGAACAGGAAAGAACGCCGAGGCGATTAATGGGTTTATCAATTCGCCGGAAGAAAAAAAGATAGTTTTATTATGCAAAAAATCTGTTGCATTTACATAAAGCGGAATTTTCAAAGATTCAAAGGAGTTTTCCGGGAATATTTTCAATCAAAATTTTCCTGATCGATTTCCATTGAAAACAAACCTTCCTTTCTCCACAAAAAATTGGAAATTCCAAAATAAGAATTCTTTATTCGCAAGGTCCAGAATTTCATCAGGCGTTTTTCCATAAGAATATAAAGCCCCGAAAATAGCACCGGAACTTACTCCTGAAATGGCGCAAGGCTTTACCTGCAACTCATCCAGTACTTTTAAAAACCCAAATGGGCAAAACCTCTTGCACCCCCACCACTTAAAACAAGTCCGATTTGTTCATGTTTTCTTATAAATTTAAAAAGACTCTTTATATCTGCCGGCTCAAAGTGACTCTCAGTCGTTTAAAGTATTTATAAATTTCAATCCAAATGACCGAAACAAATCCCGCCATGATACAAATCAGCAATTGGTTAAACACCGGGTTTTCGGAATTTAAAGAAAGAAATAATTCCGGGGATAGACAACATCAATGCCAGCATCAGGATCGTAACAAAAATGATGAGGATTAATAAATAATTTTTATACCTGAGTGTAGTAAATATGGAATAATAAAATGACCGGTTTACCAACGACAGAAAAATGTTGGCAACTACCAGGGTAGTAAAAACCATTGTCCTGGTCTGCTCTTCATCGTAGGCTTGCGAAACAGCGTATTGATAAATTCCCAATGTGCCTGCGGTAATAATAATTCCCTGCAGAATACTTACCTGCAATTCTTTCCATGAAAGAAAAGTGTTGGTAAAAGGACGCGGCTTTTGTTGCATTAAGTTGGCTTCGATCGGTTCGTTTTCATAAATAATAGAACACGTAGGCCCCATGATCAATTCAAGAAAAATAACATGAACCGGGGTAAAAACTGCCGGATAAATCCAGCCTAAAACGAGTGGTAATAAGACAGTCAAAATGATCGGAATATGAATGGAAATAATATATTGGATGGCTTTTTTAAGATTACTGTAGATCCTTCGTCCCATGGCAATGGCTGTCACCATTTTTCCAAGATCATCATCCGCTAAAATTAAAGAGGAAGCGCTTTTTGCGGTTTCCGAACCTTTTTTTCCCATAGCGATTCCGATGTTTGCTGCTTTCAAAGCGGGCGCATCATTTACGCCGTCTCCGGTCATCGCTACAATTTGTTGTTGCTGTTTTAACGCGTTGATAATTTTTAGTTTGGCTTCCGGGAACATCCTGGTAAAAATATTTACATGCATCACTTTATCCATTAATTCCTGCTCAGAAAATTTCATTAATTCAGTTTCCGTCCAACGCTTCTTCCGCGCCCCTGAAACCTACCTTCTTTGCAATCGTTTCTGTGGTAGCTTTATTATCGCCTGTAATGATCTTTACACTGATTCCTGCTTTATAAAAACTTTCAAATACAGCTTCTATATTCTTTTTTGGTGGATCATAGAAAGAGACCAGGCCAATAAATTGAAAATCAAAATCTTCCTGTTGCTTCGGGAAAATTATTTCCTGCGAACGGAAGCGGATGCAACTCCTAAAACGCGGTATCCCTGTGCGGATAAATTTTGTAGTGAACGAACAATTTTTGCTTTTTCTTCTTTCGTCAAATTGCAAACAGATAAAATCTTTTCAGGCGCTCCTTTTGCCGCGATTACTCTTTCTCCATTTTCATTTTCGAAAAGATGAGTCATCATAGGTGGCCGTCCTGCTAACGGATATTCATGAATCATTTTAAACGAAGGCCGTTCATCAATAGAAGCTATTTTTTTATAATTTTCATGCAAGGCTTTTTCCATCGGGTCGAAAGGTAGCGGCTCACTGGCCCACATTGCTGTCCTGACTAAATCCCGTACCGCTTCTACATCTTCTTGCGCACTTTTAAATAAATGATCATTTTTAAAAACATATAAAGAGGCAAGCTCCATTCTATTTTCAGTTATGGTGCCGGTTTTATCCGTACAAATTACCGTAGCGCTGCCAAGCGTTTCCACCGTTTTTGTCTGCTTCACAATAATTCCCATTCTTCATCAGTCGCCAGGCGCCGAGCGCCATAAAAGTGGTAAAAGCAACAGGAATTTCTTCAGGCAAAACCGACATGGCCAATGTCAATGCTTTTAATAAACTATCTACCAGGCTTAGAGATTGAAAAAAATTAAAAGCCCATACCAACAGAAAAACCATAGAGCCCAAAAAGGGCCATCTTTTTTACAAAATTTCTTATCTGTATCTGCAGCGGTGTTTGTTCTTCCTTAATATCTTCTAATGATTTACTGATCCTGCCGAGTTCAGTCGCATTGCCCACTTAGTCACCCGTGCGATGGCCATTCCACTTGTAACCAAAGTGCCGCTGAAAATTCTGTTATCTTCATTGGCAAATTTTTCTACTGCCAAAGATTCGCCTGTGAGGATGGATTCGTTCACCGTGAAATCATTTGAATAAATAACTTGTGCATCGGCCGTTATCAAACTTCCTTCTTCAACAATAATGGCGTCATCCACAACCACCTCTTTGCTTGCGACAGAAGAAATGTTCCATTCTCTGATCACTTTGGTTTGCGGTTGCGAAAGTTGTTTTAAGGCTGGCAAGCGCATTGCGGCTTTTTGAATCCTGGTAAAGGGAAATAGCAGAAACCAACACAATGGCCGAAAGCATGAAATATGGCATCACTTTATTCCGGAGATTAAATAAAGAATACCCGCTGCAAACAGCAAAATGAGCATCGGTTCTTTAAGCGTATCCAGCAAAGCAGCCAGGAAAGGGCTTTTGGAAGATTGATCCAATTCATTCATCCCATACTGTTTTCTCGAAAGCAAAACCTGCTCCTCTGAAAGCCCTTTTACATCAATTGGAAGCTTTGACATAAACTACTATAAGTTCAAATTTTTAAAAAAATCCAATTTATAATATATAATAAATGTACTTCCAATCAGGAATCAAAACATGAGGAGGCTCATATTTGAAATGACTTATGTTCTTTTTTTCAAAACCGTTTCCGGTGAAATTTGCTTATTCGTTTTTATATGAAAACAGTTTCTAAACCACTTTGAAAATTATTTTTGAAAAAAAGAGAATGAATTGTACAAACGAATTTAACAGCTCCCTACAAAATTTTAGCATTGTCGGAATCAATTATCGCAAAAGTGACATCAGCATCCGAGGAAAATTTTCTATTGCACCCGAACAATCTGTGAAGCTGATTGATGAAGCCATTTCAGCTAAAATTCAGGGATGTCTTGTGCTATCAACCTGCAACAGAACTGAAGTGTATGGAATTTGCAATGATCCAAGGGAACTGACAAGCCTGCTTTGCAGTTATACTAACGGTGACAGGAGAGATTTTGAAACACAAGGTTATGTTTATACCGGTCGTGCCGCTATGGAACATCTGTTAAAAGTGGCTTCAGGATTGGATTCGCAAATCATTGGCGATTATGAAATTTTATCCCAGTTAAAACACGCAGCAAAGAGTTTCTAAAGAAAATGGCGGTTTAAGCAGTTTTATGGAGCGCGCCGTGAACTTTGCTTTACAAGCTTCAAAAGAAATTAAAACCAAAACGAGATTAAGTTCCGGAACCGTTTCAGTTTCTTATGCGGCCATCCAGATCATAAAAGAAAAAATTAAAAACTTACGCAACAAAAAAATACTTGTTGGTGGGCACCGGAAAATTTGGAAACCAGATCGCAAAAAATCTTAAAGATTATTTGCCCGGGGCAAGCATTTCATTTTGCAACAGAACAGATGAAAAAGCATGGTTGCTTGCTGAGAAATATGATGCAGGTTTTGTAGCTTATAATACATGGCACGCGGATGTGATGATGCAGATGTCATAATGGTGAGTTCTTCTTCAGAAGATTTTATTGTGCTTCCGTCTTATTTCGTTACTGAAAAGCCAAGGCTGGTATTGGATCTTTCCTCGCCGCAAAATGTTGATCCGGCAGTAGAATTAAGAACATGCGGGGACCACGCTGATGGATGTGGATGAAGTTTCGGAAATACTTAACGACACCATATCTGCAAGAGAAGCAGAAGTGCCTAAAGCTGTAAAAATAATTAACAATACTTTAAATGACCTGGAAGACTGGCACCGCCAACATGCCAACAGCCCGTTAATTCAAGAAAGTAAAATCGCAATTGCTGGAAATAAATGATGCATATGGACATTGAAGGATGACAAAGAAAAAATTCATAAAGCTGATCGCATCACTTGCTATTCAATTAAAACAATCTGTCAACAAAGGTTGTGAATGTATCAATGCTTTAAACAGCTACCTGCAGCAAAACCTGGTGCCTGAAGAACAGTTCCGGGTGTAGAGTAAACCAATAAATAACCCGATTTTTTATTTTATCTCTTCGTATTCCGTTTCCTCGATTTTTTGGGAATTGATTTTTGACGCGTGGAACGGTACAGCCTCCTGCCCCGCAACAACCGGTATTGGTTAGAGATTGAAAAAGCAGGAATGCAGACAAAAATCCCAACAACGTATCATGATATGCAATTGCCTGCACGCCCGCTACTATTCCTAATGCCAGCCTTAACCAGCGCATAAAATTCCAATTCGAAAACAATGTTTCTTTAATAGTTTCCATATATAGTACTTATTTAGAAGAAATCACGCTAACACGGCTATTTCTTCTTCTTTATTATTAAATACCTGAACTGCCGTTATAATTTACTTCCCAGGTAACGGGTAGTGCTTTCTTCAACATGCTGCTTACCCCACAATATTTTTCCTGTGAATCGGTCACTGCTTTTAAAGCCGCTTCTTTGTTTTCTTCCGGTCCTTTGAAATCATAAATAATATGGATGGATGTATATTGAATAGGAGCCGTTTTGCTGATCTCGCCGGTAACTTTCATTTCAAAATCGTTCACTTCTTTTTGCGCTTTTCTTAAAATTGCTGCAACATCCATCCCGGTGCAACCTGCAAGAGCGGTTAAAACAAACGGTTTTGGAATCGGGCCATTATCTTCTCCTCCTACTTTTTCAGGGCCATCCATTATAACGGTGTGCCCGTTTACTAACGCATTAAATTGCATTTTTCCCATCCATTGTACTTCAATTTCGTGTGCCATAGTGTAGTTAATTTTTTATGATTGAATTGTTTTTTTCCTTGTCTTTATACCCAGTAAATAATAGAGCGGGCAAAAGCTTATTAAGCTGGTGAGCGCCAGGATTATAGCGAATATTAAAAAAATAATTGCTGTTGTTCCTGTAATCACATTCGTGAAATACAGTAGTACCAATTACGACTGCCGCAAGTATCCTCACGACTTTGTCGGCCATTCCCAGATTTGCTTTCATTGTGTTTTATTTTTTAATTAACTAAGATTAAAGACTATTAATTACCCTCTGCAATTTCTCCCTTACCTGCATCGCCACATTTCCCAGCGAATCATTCTTCACACCCGACATCGAAGCGACAGGATCCACTGCCGATACCTCAACTGTTCCATCGGTATTTTCCTCAATGATCACATTGCAGGGAAGCATGGTTCCGATTTTATCTTCTGATTGCAATGCCTGGTAAGCGAAGTTGGGGTTGCAGGCACCGAGGATTCGGTATTTCTTAAAATCCACATCCAGCTTCTTTTTCAAGGTGTCCTGAACATCAATCCGGGTAAGCACGCCAAAGCCTTCGTTTTTTAATTCAGCGGTTACGTGTTCAATGGCCGCGTCAAAATCTTCGTCAACGGTTTTTGAAAAATAGTAACTCATATAATTTCATTTATTATTCTTCTGCAAAGTTGGTTTATGCTTTTTTTTCAAACAGCAACTAATGTTACAGAACCGCAGATATAACCTTAAAATAAAAATCTCTAAAATTCATTTGTTTACTGTAATTCCTTGTTTTTCAAAAGTAAACAGGCGCCAACGGCCTGCCGCAGACGAACATCATCTTCAGGGATGATCTTGCTCATGTTATTCATTTTTTAACCCGGGTATTTTTGTTTCTTTCTTTTACAAGAGAAGTTTTCAAACTATAGATAAAGAAATGACCAGCTGTTACCATTGTGGCGAAGAGTGTATCACTTTAATAACTGAAGGCGATAAAAATTTCTGTTGCCAGGGATGCAGGCAGGTGTATCTATTGTTAAATGAAAACAACCTCTGCAGCTACTACAATTTTGACAAGAACCCGGGCATAAAAGTGAAGGGTAAATTTGCAAGTGAACGCTTTGCCTATCTTGAAGATGAATCGGTAATAGAAAAGCTAGTAAGTTTCAGAAGTGCAACACAAACCAATGTTACTTTTTCACTTCCCCAGATACATTGTTCCTCATGCATTTTTCTGTTGGAAAACCTTCATCGGATTAATGAAGGAATTACCAGTTCACAAACCAACTTTCAACGCAAAGAAGTCTTTATCAGTTTCAATGAAGAAATTGTTTCACTTCGAAAAGTAGTAGAATTGCTTGCCTTTATCGGTTATGAGCCTTTTATCAGCCTAAATGATTCAAAAGAAAAAAAATCAATAAAATTCAACAGGAAACAAATCTTTAAGATTGGCGTAGCCGGTTTCTGTTTTAGCAATATAATGATGCTCAGTTTTCCTGAATATTTTTCGCATGGCTTGATTGATGAACAAGGCTTAAAACTTACTTTCTCCTGGCTCATTTTTGGTTTGTCAATTCCGGTTCTGTTTTACAGCGCAAGCGAGATATTTAAATCAGCCTGGAAGGGTTTACGACAAAAAGACCTGAATATTGATGTGCCGCTGGCAATTGCTATAATCATTACGTTTACGCGCAGCTATTATGAGATAATATCAGGAACAGGCGCAGGTTATCTTGATTCGGGAACAGGAATCATTTTCTTTATTCTCATTGGTCGCTGGTTTCAAAATAAAACCTACGACGCACTCACTTTCGACCGCGATTATCATTCGTATTTTCCTTTGGGCGTTACGGTTTTAAAGAATGGAAAAGAAGAAAATATTCCTGCCACCAAACTCGAAAAAGGTGATCATATCATCATCAAAAATGAAGAGATGATTCCCGCAGACGCTTTGTTGACAGAGGGTTCAGCTTTTATTGATTACAGTTTTGTAAGCGGAGAAAACAATCCCGTTCCTGTAAATAAAGGAGAAATAATATATGCAGGCGGAAAACAAATAGGTGCTTCGATAAAATTGCAATGTACTCAAAGAGCCTTCCCAAAGTTATATTACGCAATTGTGGAACAACGAAATTTTCGGACAACCAAAAAATACGGCCACTTCTTTTATTCATCCATGGAGCCGCTATTTTACAGGCGCACTTTTCGCGGTTGCTTTTTGCGCTGCTGCGTTTTGGTATTTTAATGATTCTTCTAAAATTTGGCCGGTGGTTACTGCAGTTTTGATTGTCGCTTGTCCTTGTTCGCTTTTACTTTCTGCCACCTTTACTTTTGGAAACATGGTGCGCATTTTTGGGAAGAACAAACTCTACCTCAAAAATGCGAACGTGATTGAAACACTTGCCGGGATCGATACCATCGTTTTTGACAAAACCGGAACCCTAACTGAAACCAATATTGCCGATGTACATTATACAGGAAATAAACTTTCTGCGACCGACAAATCGCTTTTGAAAAAAGTAACAGCGCAATCGTCTCACACCTTAAGCAAACTCATTTATTCTTCCTTCAATGAAGAAGAGACAGATCAGGAAGCTGCCGAAATAGATAATTTTAAAGAATATCCCGGACAAGGAATCACTGCGACTATTAACCAGGTTTCTCTAAAAATGGGGGCAGCCGGTTTGCTGGAACAAAATATTTATGAACCCACCGATAAAAATGGTTCACGAGTATACGTGATGATTGATAATACCACTAAAGGCTTTTTTGAAATAAAAAATAAATACAGGCCGGGAATTAAAGATCTGGTGGATGAGTTAAAGAAAGCAAGCTATGAACTGCATGTTGTTTCGGGTGACAACGCTGCAGAAAAAGAGAGGCTTGATCAAATTTTCACTTCATCTACCACACTCAATTTTAATACCTCCCCCGGGAAAAAATTAGACTACATCAAAAGCCTGCAAGCCGGAGGAAAAAAGGTTTTGATGATCGGCGACGGACTTAATGATGCCGGAGCTTTGCGGCAGGCGGATGTGGGAATCGCTGTTAGTAATAATGCTGCACGATTTACTCCTGCCTGCGATGCTATAATTGATGGGGATGTTGTTCGAAAGACCGCGCGTTTTATGGAGTTTGCAAAAGCAGGTAAAAAAGTAGTCGGTGCCGGTTTCGCTTTATCAATCCTTTACAATGTCGTAGGACTTTCATTTGCCGTTCAGGGAAGATTAGATCCGGTTATAGCAGCTGTGCTTATGCCTGCGAGTAGTATCAGTATTGTAGCGCTGGCAAGCGGGCTATCATCATTTATAGGAAAACGAAAAAAACTGTAAGAATTGTCAATTACAAAACTGAGAAAGATCATGTTGCCAATTGAGCACTGTCATCTCTGGTAATATGGCTCGAATCTATTTTTGAATCTATTTAATATTAAAAACTTTGAGCGCATTATTTGTTCTTATTGGAATCAGCATTCTTGTAGCAGGAATTTTTCTTGTTGCCTTCTTATGGTCGGTGAACAACGGCCAGTACGATGATGATTACACACCCTCAGTAAGGATGCTATTTGATAATGAGCCTGAAAGTAAAAAAAACATTAAAACGAAAAAAACAACCCAAAAACATGCAGACTGAAGAAAATTATTTAGCCAACCCGCCAAAAGCAGCTGTAGAAAAATTCTATTATGACAACAAGACCGTTAGAAATTTTGCGTATGCCACCGTTTTCTGGGGGGCAGTCGGAATGCTGGTTGGTCTTTATGTATCGCTCGAATTAGTTTTTCCTTCATTAAACATTATGCAATATGGTTCGTTTGGTCGCATAAGGCCTTTGCACACCAATGCGGTAATCTTTGCCTTTGTAGGAAATGGAATTTTTATGGGCGTTTATTATTCATTGCAGCGCCTGTGTAAGACCAGGATGTACAGTGACAAACTGAGTAAAATCCATTTTTGGGGATGGCAACTGATAATCCTGGCGGCGGCAATTACACTTGCCCTTGGGTATTACTACCAGCAAGGAATATGCCGAATTGGAATGGCCCATTGATATCGCCATTACTGTTATCTGGGTTGTTTTTGGCTGGAACATGTTTGCCACAATCATTAAAAGAAGAGAAAGACATTTGTACGTGGCAATCTGGTTTTACATTGCCACTTTTGTTACCGTTGCGGTATTGCACATGGTGAACTCTGCCGAACTTCCGGTTACCTTCCTGAAAAGTTATTCCTGGTATGCAGGCGTTCAGGATGCATTGGTGCAATGGTGGTATGGACATAATGCAGTGGCTTTCTTCCTCACGACGCCATACCTGGGATTGATGTATTATTTTCTGCCTAAGGCAGCTAACAGACCGATATATTCTTACAGGCTTTCAATTATTCATTTCTGGGCACTTATATTTTTATATATCTGGGCAGGGCCGCACCATTTGTTATATACCGCGTTGCCAAACTGGGCTCAATCTCTTGGAACTGTATTTTCATTAATGCTCATTTTTCCGAGCTGGGGAGGGATGATAAATGGATTGCTGACACTTACGAGGCGCATGGGACAGAGTAAGAGACGATGTTATTTTAAAATTTATGGTGGTTGCTGTTACCGCTTATGGTATGGCAACTTTTGAAGGTCCCATGCTTTCATTAAAAAGTGTAAGTGCAATCAGCCACTATACAGACTGGATAATTGCGCACGTACATATTGGCGCTTTGGGCTGGAATGGATTCCTCACTTTTGGAATTTTATATTGGTTGATTCCAAGAATTTTTAGAACCAAGTTGTATTCAAAAAAATTAGCCAGCCAATCATTTTTGGCTGGCCACACTTGGAATCGTTTTTTATGTGGTTCCGTTATATTGGGCAGGTTTTACGCAAAGCAGTATGTGGAAACAATTTACTGAAGCGGCCAACTAAAATATTCTTTTCTCGAAACAGTTACCTATATGAAACCATTTTACGCAGTAAGGTCGTTCGGAGGTACATTGTATCTGATCGGAGCGTTTTTAATGGTTTACAATCTTTACAAAACAGTAAGATCAGGTAAGTTAATTGCCAATGAAGCCGCGGAAGCTGCACCCTTCAAAAATTGAAAAAATCTGCTACACATCGAACACTGGCACAGGATATTAGAAAGAAGGCCGGTGCAAATGCTGGTACTCAGCCTTATTGTTATTTCAATCGGCGGTGCTGTGGAAATCATCCCTACCTTTTTGGTTAAATCAAATGTGCCTACCATTAGCAGTGTAAAACCATACACACCACTTGAATTGCAAGGTCGCGATATTTATGTAAGAGAAGGATGTTATCTCTGCCACTCACAAATGATAAGGCCTTTCCGTTCAGAAACAGAAAGATATGGTGAATATTCAAAAGCAGGTGAATTTGTATATGATCATCCTTTCCAATGGGGAAGCAAGCGAACAGGTCCCGACCTGGCCAGTGAAGGAGCAGGTAACCTGAAAAAATCAAACGGCTGGCAATTTCGTCACCTGCGTGAGCCTTCTTCAATGAGTCAAGGTTCGCTGATGCCATCGTACGCTTTCATGCTAAAAAAAAATCTTGACACTTCAACAACTCCTGCCAAAATAAGGGCAATGCAAACATTGGGTGTTCCTTATCCGAAAGGATATGATAAAATAGCTAATGCTGATCTGATGAAACAGGCTAAAGGAATTGCGGATAATTTATACTCGGACAGCATCCGTATTTCACCTAACAAAGAAGTTATCGCGTTGATTGCTTACCTGCAAAGACTCGGAACAGACATTAGTAAAATCAAACATTAAAAAATTAAAGCCATGTATAAATTCATTCAAGACGTTACGGAAAGAATAGAGGGCGCAGAGATTTACCCGATGATTTCGCTGCTGATCTTTTTCCTGTTTTTTGTTGTTTTACTGTGGGGCGTTTCTAAAATGAGTAAAGAAAGAGTTGAAACATTGTCAAACATTCCACTGGACGAAAATGAAGAACCTACATCTAACATTCTATAAAGAAATAATTATGAGATTTAATAAAAACTATAAAAAAATTTCGCTCAGCATTTTTGCTGCAATATTAAGTCTGTCGCTACAAGCACAAACGGCTACTGATGCTGCGCCCACCTCAAAAGATAACACCAATTACGCAGTAATTTTAATGGTAACCGTTGCTTTCCTGCTTGCTTTCGTTATATGGGGGTTAAGCGGTGTGCTTATTGCTTATGCAAGAAAGGCTTTGGAAAAAAGTAAAGAGGCGAACAAAGTTTTGCCAATACTATTATTGATAGCGTTTTCTCTTTTAACTTATACGTCGGGAGCGCAGGATACGACTCCACGCGGCAGCAAAAGTGACACATAATTATGCAGGGCTTTCTCCTGGTGCTTTCTGGATGTTGGTGTCTGTAATTTCAATAGAAATGATCGTGATCGCTGTCTTTTTGTTTATGATAAAAAGATTTGAGCGCGAACTATTCCCTAAAAAGTCAAAAGCAAAATCTTTCAATTTTAGCAAATGGTGGGCAGGAATAGATAAAAAGTTTTTTACCAAAGCGGTTCCTATAGAAAGAGAAAAAGATATTTTACTGGATCATGATTATGATGGAATACGCGAGTTAGATAATCCATTACCACCATGGTGGAAATACGGATTTTATATCACCATCGGCATTGCTATTGTTTATTTATTGAATTATGAAGTTTTAGGTTACGGAAAAAATCCTACGCAGGAATATAATGAGGAAATGGCGAAAGCAAAAATCCAAATGGCCGAGTACGCAGCAAAAAGCGGGAATACGATCGATGAGAATAATATAAAAATGCCCGATGCAAGCGGTCTTGCAAGAGGGAAAGAAATTTTCACAACTACCTGCTGGCCTTGCCACGGTAAACTGGGAGAAGGTGGCGTAGGTCCTAATCTCACGGATGATTACTGGCTGCACAAAGGTTCATTGAATGATATCTATCAATCTATAAAACATGGCTATCCTGATAAAGGAATGCAGTCCTGGGAAAAAAGCTTTTCTGCAAAAGAGATCAACGACCTGGCAGGATATATTAAAACATTACATGGCACAAATCCACCAAATGGCAAAAGCGCCGCAGGGAGATTTATTTACAGAAGATGTCACCCGGCGCATGATTCAACAACTATAAAACAATAAAAACAAAAATGGCTGAATCTGGAAATACCATATACGCAGGAAAGTTTCAGGGATTCGGTTGCCACCATAAGCAAAGAAGGTAAACGCAATTTTATCAATCCTAAAAAACCCAAAGGCAGCTTATACAATCGACGACGATATTTTCCATATTTTACCTGGTTGTGTTCTTTACACTTCCTTTTATAAAAGTACATGGTGAACCCTTGTTAATGCTTAATATTCTTGAGCGAAGCTTTATCATTTTTGGAATGATCTTCTGGCCGCAGGATTTTTTCATTTTCGGTATTGCCATGTTAACGTTCATCGTTTTTATTATCCTTTTTACCGTGGTGTTCGGGCGCATATTTTGTGGATGGGCTTGTCCGCAAACCATTTTTATGGAAATGGTTTTCCGAAAAATTGAATATTGGATCGACGGAGATTCCAATCAGCAGAAGTTGCTGAAAAAAATGCCGTGGAATGCAAAAAAGATAAGAAAACGCGCTTTAAAGTTTGTGGTCTTTTTCCTGATCTCGTTTCATTATAGCCAATTTTTTTCTTGCCTATTTAATAAGCATGGACCAGTTGTTGCGTTATATTGAACATCCTGCGCAAAATATCCCAACCCTGATTTCTTTAATGATCTTCACAAGCGTTTTCTTCTTTGTGTATTGGTGGTTTCGGGAGCAGGTTTGTATTGTTGTTTGCCCCTACGGAAGATTACAAAGTGTATTGCTTGACCAAAATTCAATCCTTGTTGCTTACGATTATAAACGCGGCGAGCCGAGAGGAAAAATTGCCAAGAAAACCGCCGGGCCCAATGTTGAGCTAAAAGGAGATTGTATTGACTGCGCTGCGTGTGTGCGTGTTTGTCCGACTGGCATAGACATCAGAAACGGAACCCAATTGGAATGTGTTAATTGTACTGCGTGCATTGATGCCTGTGATGCGATCATGACAAGCATTGATAAACCAAAAGGATTGATTCGCTATGCATCGGAAAATAGTATTAAAGATGGTGTACAGTTGAAATTTACCAATCGCATTAAATCATATACGGCCATCCTCAGTCTCCTGATTGCTTTGCTGGTTTTCCTGATGGTAAGCCGTACAGATCTTGATGCCACATTAATGCGCACAGCGGGGATGACTTACACTTCACTCCCTGATGGAAGGATTAGCAATCTTTACAATCTAAAACTTGCCAATAAGACTCATGAGGATATTCCTGTTTCTTTAAAATTAGAAAATCTTCCAGGCGAAATTCAATTAATAGATAATCCTCACCCGGTGATAAAAAAAGAAGATTATATAACACTTCAATTTTTTGTAAAGTTGAACAGGAAGGATGTTAAAAACTGGGAAACACCAGTCGTTATTGGCTTATACGATTCAACAAAAAAAATAAAAACAATCACAGCAAAATTTATTGGTCCTGAAGTGTACCAATAAATTTATAAAGCTTTAAAACAAATGACATGAATTGGGGATATAAAATATTGTTCGTTTACCTGGTATTTATCGCCGGCATTCTTGTTTTGGTTTACAAATCATCTTCAGAAAAAGTGGACCTGGTAACGAAGAACTATTACGAGCAGGAATTAAAATACGAGCAAAAAATTGACGAAGCTGAACGGGCGCAATCTTTGTCATCACCGATAAAATACGAGGTGAATAAAAATGAAATTTCCATTTACTTCCCCGTGGAGGTGAAAGATAAAAAAATCACTGCCCAAACACTCCTTTATCATGCAGCTGATGACAGCAGGGATTCTGTCTACACGCTTGAAACCACCTCGGAAAATTCACCCTCGTTTTACCCGAAGCAGATAAAGGAATGTATGAATTAAAAATGAACTGGGAAGTGGATACCACAAAATATTATTCAGAACATAAAGTTTTAATCAAATGATTGCTTTGTTCATTTCGGCATTTATACTCGGCGGTCTCGGAAGCATCCATTGTGTGGGCATGTGCGGCCCCCTGGCTTTATCGTTGCCGCTAGTGAACAAAGGAAAAAATTCAAAAGTTATTTCAGTCGTGTTGTATAATACGGGGCGTGTTGTTACCTATTCTTTCTTTGGGCTTTTATTCGGCATTATCGGCAGAACCTTTGCCCTCTTTGGCTTTCAGCAGTGGTTGTCGATTATTCTGGGCGTTATCATAATTCTTTTCTTATTACTTCCCAATACAAGTAAAGTTTTTGAAAAAACAAATGTCGTCGTACACTTTTTTTATAAAGTAAGAGCGGCGCTTGCAAAATTATTTTCCAGGAGAAATTATAAATCCGTGTTTTTTATTGGTTTACTGAACGGATTGTTGCCATGCGGTTTGGTTTACATGGCAGTTGCCGGTGCTATTGCCACAGATTCTATTATCAACGGAAGTCTCTTCATGGCGTTCTTCGGATTCGGAACTTTTCCAATGATGTTAAGCGTAAGCTTTTTCGGGAGTTTTATCAATATAACGGCACGTAAAAAAATTCGAGCCGCTTACCCTTACCTGATGTTTATTATGGCTTGCCTTCTGATCGTTAGAGGATTGGGACTGGGAATTCCTTATATAAGTCCGGCCAATTTCCCAAATACCTCACACGCCATCCTTTGTCATTAAAATCAACAATGCTTTTTGCGAAGCTGACAACTATCAGTATTCAAAATGATATAAGTCAATTTTAAAAACTGATTGTTAAGATACTTTTAGTAAAGCCAATTTTGGTGTCAATCTTAAAAAATGTCGCGATGAAAAATATTCTTGTTCCCACCGATTTCTCAGCAGCATCCAGGAATGCGACTGAATATGCCGCCGCTTTAGCGAAGGATTTTAATGCGAAATTAATTTTAGTAAATATCGTTGTCCCACCAATTGTAATTGAAGACATTTCAGCGTCAGCATACCTGATGACAGAAGCGGAAATAGTGGAACGGGACGAAAAACTTATGAAAAAGGAAATCGAAAAATTCGCCAAAAAATTTAATATAACCGTTGAGGGTTTTATAAGAAAAGGTTCACCCGCTGAAACAATAAACCAATTTGTACAATCAAAAGATGCAGATCTGATAGTGATGGGAATGAAAGGAAGAGGTAAAAGCAATTCAATTTTTGGCAGTACAACGGTTACGGTTATTCGCAAATCAAAAGTTCCGGTATTTGTTATTCCGCAAAAAAATATTTTCGCTCCAATACGCACCATCACATTTGCCAGTGAATTTGACGTGGAAAAGGAGAACTATTCACTCATTGAAGAATTTGCCACAAAATATAATGCAATCACTGCGCATTGTGAATGTACAACGGGATGAAGATGAAATGTCTGTTGAAAATGCGATCGGGAAAATGGAGGCAAACCTTTCTTTTGTTAACCTGGAACATCGCTTCAATACGGTGGCAAACAAAAGCGTAGAACGCGGCATCAATGATTTTTTGGAAAAAAACCCTTCTGATATCCTGGCGATGGTGGCTCACAAACACACTTTTTTTAGAAGGATCTTTGGCGTTGTACACACAAAAGAAATGAGTTATCAAACCAGGATTCCGTTGTTGGTTTTACCAGTAAGCAAATAAATAAGTCTGATTTTAAATTTATTTTCTGATAACATGATGCAAATCATTTTCCATTTTGACAAGTCTCATTAAATTGCCCAATTAAATTAAATAATTTGCATAAGAATTAAACAAAAAAGTAAACTCAAATAGTCAACTTTTTAACCAATAACACAAAAAATAAAAAAATGAAAACAAATGGTATCATCGCAATGCTCATCACTGGGTTTATTGTAGCAAGTTTTACATTAAAGACAGTGGATCAAAAAAAGCCATGGCCGGTTCCTGCCGCAGCCAAAGCTGAAAAAAACCCGATAGCAAGTAATGCAGAATCAATTAAAGCAGGTAAGTCATTATGGAATACTCACTGTAAATCCTGCCACGGATCAAAAGGTCTCGGCGATGGAACCAAGGCATCTACCCTGAAAACTGACCCGGGAGATTTCACCAAACCAGACGTGCAGAACCAAACAGATGGCGAATTATTTTATAGAATATCTGAAGGAAGAGATGACATGCCTTCTTTCAAAAAGAAACTACCTGATAATGACGACAGGTGGAACCTGGTTAACTTCATAAAAACACTGAAGTAAAAAAATAAAAAAAAGCTCATAAAAAATGAGCTTTTTTTTATGCCTTTTTGCTAATGATTACAATCATGTCGACAACTGGCATAGCTCATAAATTAAAAAAACATTAGCCTGTAGTTTTAACCATTCTTTTAAAAAATTATCAAAATGCAAGAAGCACAACCAACCACATCACGGAAAAAATTTCTGCTGTGGAGCGCAACCATTCTCTCATCTGCCACAGTTTTCAGGTTCATTAAAAGTCCAAAAAAGAAAAAGACTAACACTGTAAAAATGCTAACGCAAGATGGCAAGTTGGTAGAGATAGACAGGAAACTGCTTACTTCCCCCGGTAAAAAAATAACCGACAAAGAATTGCAACAATGGGTAAAAAAATAATCATACAACAATGAATGAGAATAACACAAAATCAAGAAGAGAGTTCCTGGTAGCCGGCCTCCTGGCTTCAGCTGCGGTGGCAGGTTGCAGCACCAGCAACAATCCGTTTGCGCCTGAAGATGAAACCATAAAACCGTCAGGCCAGATGGTAAAGCTTCTATCCGTTGATGGCGAGATAATAGAAATGGATAAAGCCTTTTTAAAACCCGTTCCTGATATTCCTGCTGTTTCCAACAGTGAAGCAAGGAGAGGAATTCCGGGTAAGAAATTTGTAATGGTCATCGACCTTTCCAGGTGTAAAAATGTAAGAGCTTGTCAAAAAGCATGCAATCACATGCACCATGTTCACCCGGGTCAAAACTGGATAAAAGTATTGAGCATGGAAGAATCGGCTCATACATCGCCTTACTGGCAACCCACTACGTGTATGCATTGTGATGAACCCCCTTGCGTAAAAGTTTGCCCGGTAGATGCCACCTTCAAAAGACAAGACGGGATTGTACTGATCGATAGTGACCGCTGTATTGGTTGTCGTTTTTGTATGGCGGCATGTCCTTATTCAACACGTGTATTTAACTGGGAAGAACCCATATTGACAGAAGAAGAAAAAGAGCAGCCCTATTCATGCGAAACCAGCACTCCGCAGAAAAAAGGAACTGTGGGCAAGTGTGATTTTTGCCCGGATATGTCCAGGAAAGGACTGTTACCACACTGCGTTTCTGCATGTCCGAATGGCGTATTTATGTTTGGTGATATGATACAGGATTCCGTTAGCAACGGAGCCGAAACCTTCCGTTTTAGCGATTTGATAAAAGATAAAGCCGGCTACCGGTTACTTGAAGATCTAGGCACCAAACCCAGCGTTTACTACTTGCCTCCCGTAAACAGGAACTTCCCGTATGAATCAGGGCTCGAGAATAAATACGATCCTGATCATACCTATGAAGATGCTAAAAAACTTTCAACTAAAATTAATTAAGCCGTGGAAAAATCAACTTCTTTAACTGCCGAACAAATAACCCGCGATCTTTTGCCACAAAAATTTGGAAAACGTGGAATGACATGGGTTGCGATCCTGGTGGTTATCAGCCTTTTTGGCCTTTATGCTTATTACCGCCAATTAAAATATGGCCTTATCGTTACGCATATGCGCGATTATGTTTCGTGGGGAATTTACATCTCCAACTTTGTTTTCTTTGTAGCCATCAGTCTTGTAGGTTCGCTCATCACCGCTATTTTCAGGTTGACAAATGTAAAATGGCGTACACCCCTCACCAGGATTGCAGAAATAATTGCTGTGTCGGCGATCGTTTTTGCGGCGCTGATCATTGTTGTTGATATGGGGCGCCCTGACAGGTTTATGAACCTTTTTCTTCACGGACGTATCCAATCTCCTATTCTCTGGGATGTAATCGTGATAAGTACGTATTTTTTTATTAGTATTCTCTTATTGTATTTTCCACTATTACCCGATTTAAAAATCCTTCTAAAATTCAAAGAAAAAACCGGTAAAAGATTGAATAAGCTTTATCGCTTCCAGGGTTCCTTCTGGAAGGGAACAAAAGCCCAGTTTCGCCTGAGTGACAAATCAATCAGCATACTTTGCGTATTGATTATTCCCGTTGCTTTCAGCATACATACAGTTACTTCCTGGTTATTTGCTACCACTTATCGCCCCGGATGGGATAGCACCAACTTTGGCGCTTATTTTATTTCGGGCGCTTTCCTCGCAGGAGCAGGTGCCGTTGCAGTAGCGATGTATGTTTTCCGGCGTTACTATCACCTCGAAAAATATATTACAGAAATGCATTTTGAAAAAATGGGAAGGATCGTTGTAATGCTGGCCCTTGTTTACCTGTATTTTAATGTGAATGAATTTTTGACTCCGGCTTTTAAAATGAAAGAATCGGAGGAAGGCCTGATCCGGCAGTTGTTTGTCGGCTCCTACGCCCCGATGTTTTGGTTTGCCATCCTGGTCGGAATGATCATTCCTATCATTGTGCTGGTTTTTAAAAAAGGAAGAAAGCCCTTACCGATGTTTATCATTGGCATCATGGTGGTGGTGGGAGCATGGTTCAAAAGATATATTATCGTAACGCCGACATTGTTGCATCCTTTTTTGCCGATGCAAAATGTTCCAACCAGTTTCATGACCTATTTTCCAAGTTGGGAAGAATGGGCGATTGACGCGGGTTCGCTGGCCGCCTCTTTATTGGTAATTACTTTTTTTGTAAGGATATATCCTATCATACCTATTCACGAAACAATAACCGAACAAAATGAAAAAGATGAATCAAAATAAATACCACTGGCTGCTCTTATTTTTTGCCTTCATCGCAATGGGTAATAAAGCAACAGCCCAGGACAGTCCCCCAAAACCTGTGAGTATTGTAACACTCCGATATTTTAATATCAATAACAGCATGCAATATTTGCTCCTGAAAAGTGTATCAAAAGCGGGAAGAGTATTAACTCCACAGGAAAATAAAACGTATGAAATTTATCTTGACAGCAGTACACAAAGTAATTTGATAGGTAAAGTGACAACCAATGAAAACGGGCTCGCAAAAGCGATCATACCTCCTGCGTTGGCTACACAATGGAACGCCTCTCCCCAACACACTTTTGTAGTTAAAGAGGGAGATGAGGAAGTGCTTTCTGATTACACGATTACGAAAGCAAAGATCAGCCTCGACACTTCAACAGTCGATGGAGTAAAAAATATCACCGCATCAGTGATGCAGTTAAATGAAAGCAACAACTGGGTGCCGGTTCCTGACGTAGATATGACTATAGGTGTGAAAAGAATGAATAGCATCTTACCCGCTGGTGATGACCCTACTTATACAACAGACTCTTCAGGTACTGCAACTGCAGAACTAAAAAAAGACAGCTTACCAGGAGATGAAAAAGGTAATTACGTGATTGCGGCAAAAATTGAAGACAATGATGTAGTAGGAAATTTAAGAGTTGAAGAAACAGTTCCATGGGGTGTGCGCACAGAAATAAACCGGAGTTTTTTTAAACAACGTACTTTATGGTCTACCCGGTTCAGAACGCCTTTTTGGTTACTCTTCACGGTTTATGGAATTGTGATTGGTGTTTGGGGGACATTGATCTATCTTGTCTTCAATCTTATAAAAATTGGCAAAATTGGCAAAAACACAATAGATGACCCGCTTCCGAAGAAGGAAGGAATAACTGCTTAAAGAAAATAATTTATTTTCTTGATGGCTCCAAAAGCACGTATTAGTAGTACGTGCTTTTTTAATACCTTCAAAAATAATTAAGGTTTAACAGAGATCCTCAACAAATAATGGGAAATATTAATTATGGGAAATGATTTAATGGCTTATGTACAAAAGCTTGAATTGTTCGGATTTTTTTCAGGCTATTGTCTTATTTATACTATTATCTTTTCATTAAAAAGTAGTAATAACAGTAAGGCACAAACGCGGTTACAAAAACTGATTATTTTGCTCCCATATGCATATGCACTTACTGCCACTTTATACCTGGGAATGGTTATAAAAAATATCAGCCTTGATTTTTCAATGCAAAATTTTAATGAACAATTCCGCCTCCCCTTTCTACAAATTTTGGCACTTCTTGCAGTTCTCTTCTGGATTCCTTTTATCAGCAAAAAAACAATTTTGAGTTTATTGCACAGTCTCGTGTTTTTTTTCTTTTTGCTGAAAGATATTTTTATTCAACTTAAATTGCAACGAGGTGGTGAAATCATTCACAATGACATGAAAGTCTTTACAGACAGTCTTCTTCTCAATCTTATCACCTTGCTACTTGTTGGATCGATCTACGTTTTTTTCATCTATTTTTCCAAAATCAGAAAAGGCTCTTCTTAAAAGTTTTCAACACAAATTGAAAATATTAATCTTCATTATTTGTTGGTTAACTGTTAACCATTATCAGCCATAATTTATCCCACTTTTAATTGTGATTTGAATCATGTTCTTCAGTGACATAAGTCATGAAATTGTAAGTACGTGCATGATAGCTTTGTGTTAATTATTTAATAATAATCAAAAAAAAGAATTATGAAACTGTTTAGTAACAAAACCCTCCTGGCGCTGCTACTTTTGTTAAGTGGCTTTGGGTATATCACCAGCTGTACACACGAAAACGATGTTTTGCCAGCCCCCGCATCCAATACAGTTGTAATCAATCGCGGAGACGCAGTTCTGCTCCCAGGAGACATGACTGCAGGAGATACCACACAATGGAAATTAGATAAGGCTCACTCAAGTGTATTATGGCAAACAAATTATGTTGGATTAGCCGGTCTACTTACCGGCCGTTTTAACCAATTTGGTATGCATGACGTAACCGATGCCGAAATGCAAAATTATGTAACTACCGGACAGCCATTGAAAGATACATCATGGGCGTTTTATGAAAACGATCCTTCAAAAATTTACTTTAGCGGGTATGTTCAAATGAACCAGGCCAATACGGGTGAACCGGGAAGAGACGGTGGTTGTCTTCTGTCTTCATTTGGTACTACACCTATAGTAGCCGGAACTCAAAACCTTACTCTAACCAACATTGCACGAATAAAAACTACTAAGGTAGAATTCGATCCTTTGAGTGAAGATTATATTGTAACCCTTAATTTAACATGGCAAGGGCCTGCAGCTGCTCCACTTACCGAATCTATTATAGGAAAACTGAAATACATAAAAAGAGCTACCGTCAATGCCGGTACAGCTTCGGCCTATGATGTATTTGGTTTGCAACTCACCTTCCAGTTTAATTGCCGTGATTATGGAGTAACCAGCACAAGCATCGCTGATAATGTGCAGATCGAATGCAACATGAATTTCAACAATAAATAATTCACCCTAAAAAGATATTATCATGAAACGAGTATTAATTCTTTTCGGACTCATATTAACTCTGGGTTTGTTTTTATCCAGTTGTTACAAAGATGTGATACTTCCGGAAGCGGCCGTTGACCCGGACGGGCCACCACAGTTCGTAAGCTATTCAACAGATTTGGCTCCGTTATTTAATAGCAATTGCGCTTTATCCGGCTGCCATGTTGATGGAGGACACAAACCCTATATGAATACTGACATTTCTTATAAACAAATCGTTAACGGAGGTTTTGTAAATACCGATCTTCCAAAGACAAGTATTCTCTATATTGAAATAAATGGTGACATGAGGGAACATATTCCATCTGCTAAAGACAGGCAAAAAGTATATGACTGGATAAGAAACGGTGCCCCCAATAATTAATTGACTTTTAAAAAATAAATCAATATGAAAAGTTTTATAATCAAAGTAACAGGTTTGAGGGTCTTCACTTCCTTCCTTGTTATTTGCCTGTTGGTGCTAAGCAGCAGTGGTTTTGCCCAGGATTCTGCTGCCGTTCGAAGAAACGCCAGCACCGGTAAAAGCAAAACCCGTAAAAAATACTTTTGAAAGTATCTGGATACTAAATAACCAAACTATTTTTGTTCCTCAAAAGAAATCTCTTGAGGTGGACATCCAGCACAGGTTTGGCGTGGTCACTAACGGCTACGATGATTTCTGGGGATTTTTTGCTCCCTCTAACATTCGTCTTGGCGTTAACTATGTTCCTATCAACAAGCTTAATCTGGGCGTAGGAATTACCAAAAGCAATATGCTGCTCGACGGAAATGCAAAATATTCTATCATCACACAAACACCTCACAAATATCCTGTAAGTGTTTCATACTACGCGAATATGGCTTACGATACAAGGAAAGATCCCGATGGAGGAATATTTAAATATAACTCACAGCGTTTCTCTTTCTTCCACGAGTTATTGGTGGCACGTAAGATCAGCGACAAACTTTCATTGCAAGGTGGTTTAAGTGTTTCGCACCAGAATTCTGTTGACGGATACTACACCAAAAATGACAGCACCGGAAAAGTGATTTTTAAAGATATGAAGTTTGACCATTTTGCTTTTTCCTTCTCAGGAAGATACAAAATAACCGATGTTACTTCAATCATGTTTGACTACGATCAGCCTATCACCAAACATGCCACTAACAATCCGAATCCTAATTTGTCTTTGGGAATTGAATTTTATACCGGTGGCCACTCATTCCAGTTCTTCTTAGGAAATTATTCCTTTATGAGCCCGCAACGTGATAATCTTTTTAATCATAATGCACCTTTCGGATATACGGATAAAACAACCGGAAAGAAAGTGAAAGGCGGTCAATTCCTGATCGGGTTTAACATTACAAGATTGTGGAATTATTAAAATAAATTTTTAGAAAGCAGAGAAAACAGCAATAATAGAGAGCCTTTAATCGAATTGATTAAGGGCTTTTTTGCTTGAAAAGCCGGAATAATTTTAAGCAGAAAAAGTTGGTTCACTGCAATCTTTTTTACCTTCATAATTTCTATAAGACGCAATGAACTTTAAATAATATGGCTTCAAGATTCATTATTCCAATTCTTTTTGCCTGCTTTATTTTTAGCATGCAATAACAATTCACAAAAAAATACAAGACAATCCCGCGAAAGAGCATAAACAACTTACCCGGAAATTTATTTCCAAACCTCCTTCTTCTTTCCCAGATACGTTGATTATAAAAACCGATTCTTCCGCAATTTTTTACAAACCGGATTCCATCCAACTGGAAAAAATAAAAGCGGTGAATAAACCAATGGTTTTTGAAGGACTTATGCACGATTGCTTTTTTCAAATGCGAAACGCACATGTCGTTCTTAAAAAATATTATCCAAAAATTAAAATAATCGAAACCACCAAAGCCCGTTACCTCTTATTTGTTAAACATGATGGAACAGATACCTGCATTGACTTAAACAAGAACAATGATATTTGCGGCATGTACATTTTCAATACAACCAAAAAGCCGCAACTTGTAGATATGACCAATGTAGATACGGAACTTGAGTTTTATTTTAAAAAATAAGAGCCCCGTAAAAAATTTACAATTCTGTTTTGATTATTAAAAAATATTCTATTTTTGGGTTCACAACTTATCGCATTATGAAAATGTAAGAAGGGCATCGTTTCAAAACAGACAAGCCCACCCTCCTTTTAAAACAACCTGGCAGGTTGTTCCATTATTTTCATTTATTTCATTAATTATTATCACTCATGATAACCACTTATTCCCGCGATAAGAGTATAACAAAAGTTGTCAATTTTATTAAAGAGGCACTTTCTACGAAGCAACACGATTTCACGACAGGCAGCATTCGACGGGCAGTTTTCCTGCTTGCCATCCCGATGATACTGGAAATGTGCATGGAAAGCGTATTCGCGATTGTCGACATTTTTTTCGTAGGCAAACTCGGTTCGGCTGCCACAGCCACTGTTGGCTTAACTGAATCAGTTTTGGCCATTGTATATTCATTGGCATTTGGACTTAGCATGGCGGCAACTGCGTTGGTAGCGCGAAGAGTTGGAGAAAAACACATTGACAGCGGCGCCAAAGCGAGCGCACAAGCCATCTTGCTCGTGGTGATTTTAGCTTTATTAATAAGCGCTGTCGGAATATTTTTTCCAAAAAATGTGCTCAGGCTCATGGGAGCAACGGATGATATTGTGCAACACGGTTACCAGTTTACGCGGATCATGCTTACGGGCAATATTGTAATTCTTCTTCTTTTTTTATTAAATGGTATTTTCCGGGGGGCGGGTAATGCAACCATCGCAATGCGAAGTCTTTGGCTGGCAAATATCTGCAACATCATCCTGTGCCCCACACTTATCCACTTCTTTGGATTACCCGGTGCTGCCATGGCCACAACGACCGGCCGTGGGATCGGTGTTTGTTACCAGCTTTGGCACCTGTTAAAAGGCAAAGGGATCATTAAAATCCAGTTTCATCATTTTATTCCCGATAAGGAAGTAATGAAAAGTTTGTTGAAAGTAGCATCCACCGCTACACTACAATTTTTAATAGGCTCAGCAAGCTGGATTGCGATGGCGCGCATTATGACCGATTTTGGAAGTGATGCCGTAGCAGGATACACAATTGCCATCCGGTGGATCGTGTTTTTTATTTTGCCTGCCTTCGGGTTAAGCAATGCGGCCGCCACGTTGGTTGGCCAGAACCTTGGCGCCAAACAGCCCGGGCGCGCGGAGGAATCAGTTTGGAAGGCGGCGAAATACAACGCAATTTTCATGGCTTTTGTATCGCTCTTATTTTTAGGCTGCGCCAATTTTTTTGTAGGGATCATAACTACTGACCCATCGGTAACCGGTGTTGCAGTTACAGCGTTGCGGATCGTGAGCCTCGGCTACATTTTTTACGGAGTCGGCATGGTAATGATGAATGCCTTTAACGGCGCGGGCGACAGCAGAACGCCAACCTGGGTAAACCTTTTTTGGTTTTGGATCTTCCAGATTCCCTTGGCTTATCTTGTTGCCATTGTGTGGAACTGGGGACCAAAAGGCGTATTTATATGTATTGTGATAACAGAAACCTGTATCACTATTACCTCCATGATACTTTTCAAAAGAGGAAAGTGGAAACTGGTAAAAGTGTAGAATAAAAAATTTTAAAATAAGTTCGTTTACTGTATCCGCTGCTTCGCGCTGAGTGGGACAATCTTGTTTTCCTCGTGCCGGTCAATTATATCGTCCTTAAATTGCATATTTAATGTATCGAATGCCGCTTAAAAATTATTTAAACTTTAATCAAAAAGCGCTTTTGTTGGATTAATATAAATAACTTTAAGAAAAAGAATTTGCATGCAGCACAAACTTGTATTTATTTTTTGTAGTGTGTTGGCCTTAGTTTCCATGCAGGCAGTAAGCCAAACAATCGACACTCTTAAATCTGTTCATCCAAAAATGGATAAATATTATCCGCAACCCCCAAAAATACGCGTGATTTATGCCACTGATTCAAATTCAGTCACACCAACAAGACCGGTTACGCAGGTTCAACCTGCACCGGTTATGACTACAGCGCCGGCTTCACAGAATACAGTTGTTAATTCCGCACCCGAAGTAACACCCACCCCACCAGCCGAAACCGAAATTCCGCCTTCACCTGCGGTTACTTCAACGCCGGTAACTGTTGAACCTTCAAATACAACCGTCGACAATTCAAATACAGTTACGAAACCTGCAGCAGTTACGATAAACAAACCACCCATTCAGGCAGCACCGACGGCACCAACATCAAACTACGTAGATCCTTCGTCGCTCTTCACTACAAGGCTTGGGAGCAGTTCGCCGCAATACGATACCTGGAAAAAAAATGATGACGGGGCCGGCTCGGTAACCACACATTCAAAATAACAAGAAAAGATAACGCAGACCACAGTAGACAAACTTTCCTGTAGAATTTTTATTTTGATTATTTCAAAACTTTAAGCTTGATGCTTCTGTAAGAGACTTTGTCCCCATGATCCTGGAGAAGAATATACCCTTCCTGCCAATGGCCAAAATTTTTCCAGTTTTTGTATTTGCTGATCGCGATAAGATCATCAAATTCTTTTGAGTCACGGTCATATTCCAGCATTTTATAACCGTTCAGCCAATGCTCCACGCGGTTGTCAGGATAGACAACAATCCTTCCCCAATTCCACTCGCCTACCGGTTTTAAAGCAGCAGGAATGTTTTTCCTTGGTATCAAATCATACAATGAAGAGCAGGTCCGGTCGCCGTTTCTGCCGAGTTTGGCATCAGGATGAAGTGAATCATCAAGCACCTGGTATTCCAGCCCGATACCCGACATGCCGTGTGTATCATAACTTTCTTTTACAAAATATTTTACGCCGCTATTGGCAGCGGGTGTGAGTTTAAATTCGAATTGCAAATCAAAAGCGCCATATTCCTTATCGGTAATGATATCTCCGCCAAGCCCTTCCTGTTGCCCGTTGGAAGGCATAACAGTTAACACTCCATCCTGCATTACCCAGCCTGAATCAGGGAAATGATCTTTATTGATACCTCTCCAGCCATTCGTTGTTTTTCCATCCCAAAGCAACTGCACGCCATTATCCTTTTCCTGCGCGGAAAGCGTATTCGGTATGAGGTTCATCACGAAAATAGAATCCGGGGACGTTGGTTTCAGATCACTCGGTTTTTATCTTAATATTTTTCCAGCGGATCTCTTCGCCTGCGTGCGCTGAATCCACCATGTGAACCTGCAGGGCAATAAACCCTTTGTGCGTCATATCATCCACAAGGTTTGCCGCAGGCGTCCCATTAACCCATGTGCGGATCGTATCTCCCAAACATTCAATGTGGTAGTGATTCCATTCACCATTTTTAAATGCAGTTTTGGCACCGGGATTCAATTCCAGCGGGTATAACCAGCCTCTTCTTGCTTCATCATAAATGCCGCCGCTCCATGCTCTTTCTGAAGGATCAATTTCTACCTGGTAGCCATGTACGCGGCCGTTATTATAATCAGCTGAACTTTCACTCCTGATCTGGATGCCGGAGTTCATGGCGGTATCTACTTTAAAATCAAGATCAAGAAAAAAATCACCATAAGTAGAATCAGTTACCAGGAATGAATTGGACGTATTGGCAACGGTAGTTCCAACGATTTCACCGTTTTCAACCGCATATTTTGCATGGCCGTTCAACTGGTGCCATCCATCGAGATTCTTCCCATTAAAAAGATCCGCGTAACCTTCTTCTTTTGTAGAAGAAGATGAATTACAAGCCGCTAAAGACAAAAGCGCCAGTGCGCCAACAAAAAGTTTCAATCTCATATCTGAATATTTATCGGGTAGTTTTTTAGTTAACCTAATTGAATGTTGGGCCTCCAGCCATTTTCATAGTCGCGACTCCAGAGCGCCTGCGCCTCTTTGTCATGTAAGATCTTTCCCCCATTCGGCGCGTCGCAATGCAACTCCCTGCTTACTCTTTGTGCGATATTTCCGAGATGACACAACAATACGCTTTTGTGCCCTTCGGTTATCGGAGAATTCAAAGGCTTTCCTTCCCTCACTGCGTCAATAAAGTTTTTAAAATGATACGCATCAAGCTGAACGCCCGGCCCCATGGTATTGATGGTATCGGTCTTTTCTTCTTTCTTGCTTTCCCTGATCAGCTTGTTGTCCTTGTCAAAAATTTTATAATCATCGTTGCCACTGTTTACCAGCGTTCCGTTCTTTCCATAAATTTTAAACCCTCTTCCACCACCGGCTTCAGGATAATTGTTGCAACTTCTTCCTTCCCAGCTAATGGCTTTCTTTTCAGGAAATTCAAACGTGATCATTTGTGTATCGGTCGTTTGCCAGTCATCATCAAACGCGTAACGGCCACCGCCGGAAACTACTTTGGAAGGGAAATTCACGCCCAGCGCCCAGCGCATGCAATCAATTTCGTGTGTGCCGTTGTTACACGATTCGCCTGTTCCCCAGTTCCAAAACCAGTGCCAGTTGTAGTGAACCAAATTATCGCGGTAATCTTCGCGTGGAGCAGGCCCCTGCCACAACTGCCAATCGAGATTCGGCGGCACAGCCACAACTTTTCCATGACCTATTGAACCACGATTGTTGGCGTACCATCCTTTCGCATAATACACTTCGCCGATGATGCCATCATGAATTAATTTCATTGCTTCATTAATGTTGGGCCAGGAACGGCGCTGGTTGCCCATTTGCACCAGGTGGCCATATTTTTTTTGTGCAGCCACCAGCATCTCTCCTTCTTCAGGGTTATGACCACAAGGCTTTTCTACATACACTTGTTTGCCGGCAGATAAAGCCAATATGGCCGCAGGCGTATGCCAGTGATCAGGCGTTGCAATAGAAACCGCATCGACATCTTTATCATCCAAAATTGTCCTGAAATCCTGGATAGCTTTGGGTCTTTTGCCATAGAGCTTTTCAGCAAGGTTAATGCCTTTGGCCAGCGCATTTTGTTCCACATCGCAGATGTAAGCTATTTCAACATTAGGAATGGTGTGATACGCTTCAATGTGAGCAAGGCCGCGGCCGTTGGTACCGAGCACGGCTACACGAACTTTGTTGGCGGCGCTTTTGCGGGCAAAAGAAGAAAAATTTAAGCCGGTGAGACTTACTGCTGCACCTGCAACAGCGGTGTTTTTGATAAATTGACGTCTTTGCATTGGTATTGTTTTAGTAAATCAAACTCTATTGAGATTATTGAATTATTTTATCGTTATAAAGAGCATCAAGCAAACCCATTTCGAGGCCTCTTATTTCTGCAAGCCCACGCAATCTTCCAATGGCCGAATAACCGGGATTGGTTTTCTTTTTTAAATCATCAAGCATCTGGTGGCCGTGATCGGGCCTAAAAGGTAGTGATTTTTTATATTCCTTTTGCAACTTCAAAATTTCTTTTACGATTGCCACCATATCATTATCGCCTCCCAAATGATCGGCTTCATAAAAATTACCTTCTTCATCTTTGGTTACATTTCTTAAGTGAACAAAATGGATTTTTTCGCCAATGGCTTTAATCATTTCCGGAAGATTATTTTTTGCAGAAGCGCCGAGAGAGCCGGTGCAAAAACAAACGCCGTTGGCGCTGTTATCTACTTTATTCAAAAAGTAATCAAAGTCTTCAGCAGAACTTACTACCCTTGGCAAACCCAAAATCGGGAAGGGAGGATCATCAGGATGAATGGCTAATTTTACACCACATTCTTCTGCCACTTCACTTATTTCTTTTTGAAAATAACAAAGGTTTTCCTGCAATGCATTTCTGTCAATGTCTTTATACAATTCCAGTTTGTTGCAACATCTCTTGTGTTGAACCTTTCTTTCTCCCCGGGAATTCCTGCCATCACCACATCTGCAACGCATCAAGTTGTTCTTCAGTATATCCTTTAAATCTTTCTTCTGCCTGTTGCAAAATATTTTGCGGATAAGAAAGTTCAGCACCTTTTCTTTTTAAAATATACATATCAAAAACTGCCAAGATCAACCCAGTTGAAATAAAGCGCCAGCGAACCGTCGGGCATTTTATAACTTAACGTAGTGCGCGTCCAATCATTTACCGGCATGAAGTTGTAAGTGATAACAGGAATGCCTGCAGCGGCCACATTGCGAATAGAAGTTTTATATTTTTCGATATAATCTTTGTAATTGCCCGTTCTTGTTTTGATGCTTTCATGAACAGTTATACTTTCAACAACAGACCATCGCAAGCCTTCTTTTTCCACTTCTGCTTTTCGTTTATTAATTTCATCAATTGTCCACACTTCGCCATGCGGAATATGATGCAACGCAGTAACCACGCCGGTTGCGCCTGCCTGTTTTACATCCTGAAGACTACCGGGTCATCGGGCCCATACCAGCGCCACGTTTGTTCCATTTTATACATACCACTGCAATTATGATTTGCTAATTTAAAGGGATAAATTTAGAATTAGTTATTTTGTCTGAATCAGGATCTACAGGATGAGCGGATTTAAAGGATTAGGAATCCTGATTCAGACATAGGGTAATCCGGCGATGTTCATCTGCACAGGCAAAAAATTATCTGCGCAAACATCACACTTGTGCCTTTGAGTCTACCTGATACTAAAACCCGCCGCCTTCAGTTGTTCTTCCAATTGGTCATATGGGATCTTGCCTGAGCGGATGCCTTCGCGTCTTTGATTTTCTCCAGCCTGGATTTCTTCTGCAGCGGTGGCCACTTTTTCGGCCATCGCCATTGGTACTACCACCACACCTTCATCACTGGCAACGATCACATCACCGGGATTTACCAAAACACCGGCGCAAACCACGGGCCTGTTTACTGAACCGTAAGGCTGGCCAAAAGGATAATGATAATTGCGTGGAGTAACGGAGCGCGCAAAAACAGGTAATCCCACTTCGCGGATGCCGTTAATGTCTCGCACCGCACCATCGACGATGGCACCTACACCGCCACGCGAAAAGACACCGGTAGATCCCAATTCACCAAAACAGGCGTATTCGTGAATGCCGCCGGAAGCCTGCACGAAAACATCACCAGGCTTAATTAAAGAAAGGGCGAAGATCTTTACGGTAAGATCGAGGCTCCCGCAAGTGAGCGCCGGGCCACAGAATTGAGAACCGGGCCATACAGGTCGTATTTCATAGTTCATCACGCCGTGTTTGTTCATTGCATCAGAAATGTTGGCGATGGGAAGTCTGGAAAGCCGCTCAATAACGTCGGCGGAAGGACGCTTAAAATTTTTGATAATGATTCCTGAATCTTCTCCTGTTACAGGAATTATTTGTTCAGTTGCTGTCACCGTTTTTCAATTTATGGTTTATGAATAGAACAAATTTATTGCAGCAAGGCAGGCGATTCAATAGAACATAAGTTATATGAAGTATTGTTATTGCTGTTGGCGAAATCCACCAGGTTGGGCACAAAATAAAGGAAAGTGGCAATGATGGCCAAAACATAGATGCTTAACGCCACCAATATATATTTACGTGTTGAATAGCGCCTCCGGTTCAGCAGAAGTGCTACTAAAGTTAGGAGTATAGTGATCGGATGAATAAGTTTCCAGAAAGCGTCATCATGAATGCCATACGGCGCCGTGATAAGATTATTCGATTCGGGTAAATGGGTGAGATAAGACGGAAAATAAACAACGTGCGAATAGGCAAATCCTCCAATGATGAATGCCCAGCAGGTAATTGCGGCAAATAACGAAAGTTGTTTTAGTCTTACCATTTTCTCTTCAGTTTAAAAATAAAGAACCGTCCAAAGTTAACTTTCCGGATAGAGGAGCGCAATAGAACAAAAGTTATAACTAAAAGCCGTGAACATACAACCTCTGCAACGAAAAAATATCTGTCCGTATGTTTGTAACCAGGAAGAGCAAAACAAAAATTAAAGATATTTGTTGGTTTACTGTGATCATTTTCGTTTACGAATTGGCGTTAGTAAACCTTAGATCGTCAAAAGGAAAAAGCCTGATTCATTTAAACGCAATTAAAACTTCCTTTATGAAGATCGAACATTTGGCGATATGGGTTGATGACCTGGAAACCATGAGACAATTTTATCTAACCTATTTTGACCTTACAAGCGGTGAAAAATATACCAATGAAAAGAAAGGTTTTTCTTCTCACTTCCTGGCATTCGGCGACGGCAAAACACGTCTGGAGTTAATGAACAGGCAAGACATTACCGAAGAGCCCGCCAGGCGCGGGTTAATGAAAGGAATGGCACACTTTGCCATTTCCGTTGGCAGCGAAGATGCCGTAAACAAATTAACGGAAAGACTGCGTCGCGACAATTACACCATAGAAAGTGAACCCAGAACTACCGGCGATGGCTATTATGAAAGTGTAGTTTTAGACCCGGAAGGGAATTATGTGGAGATCACAGTTTGAATAAGGAATGAGAGTTTTAAATTTTAGAGGCGCCACAGCATCACTTCAACTCTAACTCCATTTTTATATCTGCAGTTACAAAAGGTGCATCGGTTACGGCTACATGTTTAAACCCAAATTTTTCATACAGCCGGATAGCGGTTTGCAGGTTGCTGTTGGAAAATAAGATCATTTTTGAAGCATTCACTTCTTTTGCTTTGGCAATGCATTTTGCAAGCAGCATGTCGCCATATTTCCTGCCGCGTTGTTCGGGCGCAACAGACATTTTTATCAGCTCAAATTCGTTATTGTTCAATTTAAAAATACCCGCGGTACCGATCACCACATCATCTTCCTTTAAAATAAAAATAAAACCGCCTTTGTCAATCACGTTCTCTTTGGGATGGTTTAATACCTCCAGGTCGTGCGATTCAACGAGGTTAAATTTTTCGAGCCATTCAAGATTTAATCGCTGAAAGTCGGGCAAATATTGGTCTTCATAGTCAATGATAACAGCCATAAGAAATTATTGTTGAAGATAGGAAATGAAAGTTGACTATCCGGTTCATAGTTTGAAGAATTCGAATAAAAGTTTCTATATATTCGTATTAGCAAAGGAACAAAAAATGCTTAATTAAATCCCAAACTACACAACAGCGATATGACAACAAAAACCAACAATATTATTTATTGGATCTCCACTACTATCTTTTCGGGATTGATGATATTCGCGGCGGTTGGCGGAGTAAAACCAAGCGAGCAATCTATTCAAATAATACACGACGGCCTTGGTTACCCGATTTACTTTATTCAATTCATCAGCATTGCAAAAATACTCGGTGTAATCATTATCTTAATACCCGGGCGGGGATGGATAAAAGACTGGGCCTATGCCGGTTTGTTTTTCGACCTTGCCGGTGCTGTTTATTCAGGTATTGCGGCATCCCCTAAATTTGACCCTTTAATCCTTACGATGCTTATATGGATCGTGCCCGGTATTGTATCGTATTATTGTTGGCTGAAGAAGATTAAGGGAGGATTACAAGTAGAGGTGAAATAAAACTGAACAGTTGAATTCGTTGTGAAATAAGAGTGACAGCATTCTTTCTTATATCCATATGTTCATACAATAAAAACTACCAATGACAAAAGCCGACCCGATAATAGCCGTAAAAGATGTGGAAGCGAGTGCAAAATGGTACTGTGATTTGTTTGGATTTAAAAGAGCGCATGGAGGAAAAGAATTTGCTGTTTTACTATCAGAAAATGATGAAATTATTCTCTGTCTTCATGAATGGGGCGTCCATGAGCATCCTACCATGACTGACGCCGGCATCACGCCCGGCAATGGATTGATCCTTTATTTCAGGACAGAAAACATGAACCAACTATATCAAAATGCTGAAAAGATGGGATTGCCGGTTGAAGAACAAATTCACCTGAATACCAACTCACGGAAAAAGGAATTTTCACTACGAGACCCCGACGGTTACTATTTAACTGTATCGGAATTTCATACGTATGAAGGTTAGCAGATTAAGCTGTGATGGATTTGTGGCTACCATGGTTCATGTCTCACAAATCGCGTTTTTAGGTTTTTCCTCGTTGGTCTTCCCAATAGCAAAAGAATCCTTTGTTGGTGTTGAGCGTTGATTCGGGCGGCGCTTCACCAACAAAACCAATCAGACAAAGCCCCTATCTTTGAAAAAAAATCAAAGGGCTCAATTTTGCCTGTACAAAACTGCAGCCGTAAGATAACTTAAGATGAAAAATATATTATTGACTTTAACCTTTTTATTGCTCACCTGTATTTGTTTTGGCCAAAATATATTGGCAGGTGAATATGATCCTGGTTTAAAGCTGGCTTACGACACTGTGACAAATAAACTAACCGGGTATTTTGAAAACTATACCGGTATGGACGAAGAAACCGGTAATCCAAAATTTTCGTGCATATTCTATATCGAAGGAGCTATTACGGGGAACCGTTTTACAATTGATACCTATTACCCAAATGAAAAATCAGGCGATTTAATAAAAGGAGACATTCAAATAATTAACAACAAGACAGTAAGCATAAAATTACCTGAAGACCACGGAGGATGCTGGAATGTTCAACATTTTGCCGACAAGCCTGTAAAGTTTACTTTAGAAAAACAAAATGCCTGGATTCAGATAAGGTTCGTAACCACTGACAAAACATACTTTTACTCCGGAAAATCAATTGATAAAAAACAAAAATCATACTTAGTTAAAAACGACTTTGTATGTATTAACAAAGTAGAAGGAGAATGGGCATATTGCATATATTATGGCAAAACAATAACGAAGGGCTGGATAAGGACAGCAGACTTAAATAATAAATGAAGAGAATAATGAACTATTAAAAGGCTGCAGACCTGCATCACCTATGAAATTTCAGAATCACAAACAAAGTTTTGTGCAAGTGCGGTTTTTATTATGGCCTGTTGTTTAATTGATTTTTTTTACGGTAATAATGGATCGATAGGGACATATCTGGGAAACCAAAAGCTTGTCGAGTAAGCCGGGTTCAAATACTGAAACAAAAAAGGACGACTGATCGCCACTATAGCTGGCAGTACTCGTGTTGTCAGTTAAAACATACGTTTCAAATGGAATTGTTTTCGCTATGTCACTTCTTTTATACAGGCATATTTTTATTTTCTTTCCTGTATTATTTCTGAATTCAGTATTCTTCCTGGTTGATAATCTCACCGCTGAAAAATGCTTTTCTGAACCAGATATTCTCAGATTGCCACTTACATTTTTTTTGGTCAACAAGTGTTTATCAACCAGTCCGGGTTTAAAGATCTTCACATTGTAAACTCCAACCTTATATGAAGCAGATTTGCCGGGACTAATCGTAAAAGACTTTAGTCCAACAGCCATCGTATTATCACGGCCCTTGTACACAATCACCTTTACTTTAAGTTTACTGTTATTGATAAACCTAATATTTTTAGGAGCCACGTTTTTTACATCCAACCGGTAATAAGAATTGTCTTGTGCCTGCGCGGTTTTAATACCAGCCGAAGTTAACAGAAGACAAAGGAAAACGACGTAACAAAAAAATTTTTTCATGAGCTGTATATTATAATGTTGAGAAGGTCGTAATCAAAAATCAACGGGTAACTGACTTCTTGGAAGGTACAAAAAAATAATATTTCGTTCTTGTTGGTCTTCCCAATAGCAAAAGAGCCTTTGTCGGTGTTGAGCCCGGATAAGAGCGGAGCTTCATCAACAAAACCAATATTTGATAATTTAAATTATTGTTATTACCCGTCCTCACCAACACCGGCAATATTTTTACTCATGCAAATTACCGGTTGCGATCATCCAATGATGCACCTGGTGGTGTGATCCTTCAACCAATAAACCTATATAACCTAGTGCTCTTATTTCTGCTACTTCAGATTTTTCTTTTGTAGTACAGGTGACAATCCATTGTTGTCCATCCTGCTTCGCGCTCATATCCCAACCCTTTTCCATCTTTAACATCCGCGGATGCATGCTGAACAAGCGCTTTAATGCTTCGGTAGCCCGCTCGCTTTGCGGTTCTACCCGCACTTCAACTCCATTATCAATTGGTTTTTTGGAAATCACATTCACCTCTTCAGTAAACGCCTTCATATCCAAAAGGTGTTGCCGCAGTGCTTCAAGGTCTACTTTCGACCAGTCCGTATTTGGATTAGCCTCAAGTTTTTGGACAACCTCCTGTATCGTCCCAAAAATCTCATTACCGGGCATTGTCAAACGGGTTGAATCCTGCATCATGTGTTGGTGTTGTGCCTGGACGGATTGCACCATGCTGATGGCAATTATCACAAAAATGAATTTGAAGGTTTTTCTGATGACTGTGGTAGTACGCATATCTGATATTTTAAGCTTAATCAATTAAAACGGTAAATAAGTTACTTAAAGGTACAACCGGTAAAGCAGCTAACAGGAGTAAAACAAGAAATTGAAGCATTTTGATCCGTAACCCGTTACAAACGAGGAGTAGTCGAGAGAGGTCAGGCCAGTCTGGGGAAAAGATATTCGAATCCTTTGTTGGTGTTGACCGTTGGATAAGAGCGACGCTTCACCAACAAAATATCCCTGACTACATGAGTTTTCCTGATGCGGTTCAATTAAAATCCAATCCGAAGTACTATTATTCTTATCACCGGGCCGGTTGTGCAGACTTTGATTGGGTAAGCGATTTATTTAAAATTGTCAATTTTAAAATAGTTCAGGTTGGACACATTAACGCACAAGGATGCGACGGTGAGCCCCAGGTAATCAAGATATTTAAAATAGAAAACAATAATGAAGAAGAAGGACAACTTATTACAAAACTTTCTATGGTTAAAACACTAAATCATTTTGGCGATAAGTGGGAATTCTTGGAGAAATATTGGAATCGTAACTTCAAAAAATTCGAATAGTAAAAGTAATACAACCCTGATTTTTGCAACTCATCAAATTTATAGATCCATAACAGGTACGAATATACAATTATGACCAAAAGGAGTTGACTAATAACAATTGAAATCGTTTTTATAGATTTGATAGTCGTAAGCCCTTAGATACTCCTGTCCTCCGGGGCGGAACCTCAGAACTGCGAAACTAACGGATATGGTTAAACTAAGGAAAGCATGGGCCAGTAAACCAACAAAAAACTGTAATTTTTATTTAGGGCACTCAATATCACCGTTGGCAAACATTTCTTAGAGATAAAAAAATGTAAATGATTTATACTTTTTTAGTAGGGGTAGTGGTGTGGATAGCCTATTATTGCTGGTCGACGTATAGAGACCAAGAAATAACTAACAGAAAAATTGAAATCAACCAGGCTATTGATAAGACAAAAATTAAGCTGACTGATGTTAAAGAAAATCTCTATCGTGAGCTGCGCAATAAAGCATTATCAACAACTGCTGAACAGCTTAAACTGAACTTAGATGAGGACAAAACAATTGTTTACGGAGTAGTAATGGATTGGGATATTGATGAGGCGGTTGTAACAATTATTATTTTCAATCGGGAGACGCCAGTATGTATATAGTACGGGACAAATATACATTGGCGGATACGCACATGAAGGCATAAGAATTGCGGCGCTGGCTTTAGTTAATGAAGCTAAAACTATCTACCAAAAGCAAAAATGACTTATTATACAGAGGAGCTTCGAAAAAAATGCGTGAGTTTTTACCTGCTTACAAATAAACATACCTTCACTAAACAGGTAACCTTAGAAAGCCTCGCTAATAATTGGACCGAATGGAGAAAGTTATTTGACCTGGGAAATAATGTGGTGACGGAGTATAGGTTAATAGTTGACAAGGAAAACGAGGAATCGTAAAAGTAATTTTTATTTAAGAAAGGCGGTTGGGGACACCCACCAAGAAGGGGAATATTAAAAAGGTGAAAAAAATTGCAATTGCGTATAATAACATACATCTTTGTTGTTAGCAGCAATCTTCCCGCTTTATATTCAAATAAGTTATTCGGAAGCAACAGTGCATGACAGTTAAAAAACTAACTTGAAATAGGTTTGTAACATGGCATTGTTGAATGGCATACCATGAATGCTTGCTATTTTTTAGGACATATTTTTTATAAGCAGAATAACTTATCCTTTTTTATGTGTGTTGCGTTGACACTCTTAATGAACTTAGCCTGCATATATCCTAATGGTTACGACAAGCTTGTGGTACTGATAATGTTTGCAAAAAATTTTAATAATCAAACTACGTAGAAAATGAAAAATCTTCATAAGCAGTTAATATGGAAAATAGCTCCCATTTTTACATTCATTATTTGCCTGTCATTGTCGATAAATTGTAATCCACAAAGTAAAAATAAGTTTGCCGGTAATGCGGTCAACATTTTAGATGCTCAACTTACCCATTGGTATAAATGGATAGGCGTTCCACATACAAGTGTTCAGGGTTTACCATCGGGTACACTCAAAGGAGATGGCATGAACGGTACTCCTTTAGGCAGAAACGATCCTAAAGAAGTTTTTAAAGTTATTACACTTGATAACGAGCAGGTTTTAAGAGCATCAGGGGAGATTTACGGCGGACTTACCACTAAAGAAGAATACAGCAACTATCATCTGCATTTACAATATAAATGGGGTTCAAAAATGGGAGCCCCGACTAAATGTACCTCGTGACATGGGTGTTATGTTCCATTTGACGGGCACTAACGAAGATGCGTTTTGGTCAGTATTTATGATGGGTTTGGAATTTCAAATTTCCGAAGAAACTACGGGGATTACTCCTCGTTTACCAATAAAACATTTACCATTTCACCGGTAGCCGACGTGCATGTTGATACTTCTCATAAGTGGAACGTTACCGCTCCCATGGAACGGATGGGAGGAACGATACCCAAAATAAGAGTAAACCGGTCTGAGAATTTTGAAAGTGATTCAACAAAATGGACAGCAATAGACCTCTATACAGTTGGTGAATCAGCAGTTTATTTGGTAAATGGACATGTGGTGATGGCTTTCCAAAACGCTGGCTTATTGCAGCCTGATAAATCAATTATCCCCCTTACAAAAGGAAAAATACAGTTGCAATCGGAAGGAGCAGAAGGTTATTACAAAGACATTACCATTCAAACAATCACCGATTTTCCGGAAGACATTAAAACTGCTGCGGGATTTTCCACATTGCTACCAATTAACAAATAAATTCATGTTATATCATTCAGTTATTTTCAAATTCAAAGCATCCATTAACAATGTTGAAAAACACGAGTTCTTCAATGCAGCCAATAAATTAGCAATGATTAATGGGGTACATCATTTTGAAACATTAAAACAAACCAGCCTTAAAAATGAATATGAATTTGGCTTAGCAATGGTTTTTGACAATACTGAAGCTTACCAAAAATATAATGCCCATCCGGAGCACAGTTTATTTATTCAAAAATACTGGTTGAGAATGGTAGATAAGTTTTTAGAAATTGACTATGAGCCAATTGCTGACATTGCTTCATTCAAGTTTTAATTTCTCGTAAAACCAAGCCGCAAATGCCGAAACTTTTTAAAAATTATTTAACCACTACCCGTACTCTATCCAAATTTTGAATGCGCGTAAACAATGTTTTTGCATCACCTTGCCTTTGTAATGCTACTCTAAGGGTTGGAAAATAGGTTCCCGGTTTAGTAAAGGTGTAAGTAGTTTTTACAGTTACCGTTGAATCTGTTTATCTGTTGGCGTAAACGTTGCTCTTACCGGGAAGGCATCTGATGTTGCAAAGTTCCATACATGTCCATAATTTTTTTCGAATTCATTGGGTAACCCCCCGAAGTTCCATACAGCAGCAACTATTTTGCCCATACCTTTCGGCACTTCAACTTCTGCAGTAAAGGTTACAGGTTCTCCTGCTTTCACATCAGCACGTTTGCTGCCGTTGGCTTTCACCGTTACCACCGGCTGAATGCCTTTTCGTTCATTGGCTGTTGGCGGTATCACCACCTGTCCATCCACTATTTTATAATTGGTAGTAGCTGCCGGGGCAATTCCTTTTTCACACCAGTCACTCGGGTCAAGCAATGCCTGTTGCAGCACACCCAAATAACTAACCGTATGTGTTGGATCATCTTCGAGGGAAATATCGCCATGAAGCGCATGATCTGTGTACCATAGTCTAAAATAATTGTCTGTACTATCCCCCAGGTTTTCTTTTACCCTTGAACGATACCAGTCTGCCTGCCAGGGAAAAGCTTCTCTGTCCCAACGCGATTCAAGCAAAATCATCTTCCCTTTGAACTTACCGGTTGGCAATACACCCGCAGCACCCCTGGTAAAGAGTGGTCCGAGCAACATGGGACGTTGCGGATAAATTGGTTTGCCGTCTTTGTCGCGGAACTGGTCCCATACGTAGTATTCTTTGCCCGGCACCTGGTGACGGTGATAAGTTTGTACCGCAAGAAAATTAGAATTATCAACCTGCACGGTATCGCCTGGCTTTATTAGAACAAGTACGGATTTATCGGGAATGGCAAGCACCACTTTATCGCCGGCAATCTTACTGAGTTGTAAAACCTTTCCGGCGGCTGCACCGCTTTTGATGATTAAATCACCACCCATAAAGTCAACGTCGGGCAATATATCATTTAGTTGAAAAGCAACCGGCATGGTTCCTTCCCCACCACCAAGTGCCTTCCATGCAGAGGCAGCAGTACCACGCTCTTCGGCTGACATAGGTTCCGTTAAGCCGGCGCTTACGGCTTCATCAACAGATATACCTTTTTTTATTTCGCTTACTTTTTGAACACGTGCTTTAAAAGTGAAGGCGGCGGATTGTAACCGAGATAACCGGGAACATTCCAGAAGTCATGATCAAAATATTGCTTGTCAGCACCTACAACACCCTGGTACAAAACCAGAAACCCGTGAATACCCATTCGTTTGTAGCCAAACCACGATTGCGGTGGAAAGCCCATTTTCGTTACTTCCTGCAGCGCTTCTTTTTCTTCTTCGTTTAAGCCTGCGAACATGCCTCCGTTTTCACCGGTTCCAGTGCATCAATTATTTGTGGAAATTTATCTTTTAATACGCGCATCGCATACATACGAACGGTAAACACATTGGGTATAGCCTCCGGTGAGCCCAACACATACGGCACCTCACCATCCATACAGCTTTGGTGTTTTCAAAGCCGCCAACCGTACGATAAGCACCGCCACTGCCGCCAAAAGCATAACCAAACGGACGACCACCTCCCATAAATTTGTTTTGCAATTACCCGTGAAAATTGTGCAGCAACTGCGTTCGCACGGTAGGCAGCAATCGTGCGATCACCTGCCTGTGGTTTTGAAAAGTCTATTGCTCCCCCTTCATTTGTTTCTATGAAATATGCGCCATGTGAAACTGCAAACCCGATTTTATCTTCTTCGCCGGAGCCGGCTTGCGAAATGTTTTCATTATCAGGAAAAGGAGTAATGTATTGAAAGAAGTGACCTTTATAAGCCTCTTTCGCAGGAAAGTAAAATGAAAAACGAGTTCCGGTTCCCTTGAATCCTCCATGCACATAGCGGTGGCGTACCGGTTTTACCCGCCACTCGTCCACATCTACATAAGGCGTTTTAAACAATGTGTCTTTTGTTATAAAGTCTTTACTAAAATCTTTATTTACTAAAGCTGAATTGGTCTGTGCCCGGAGTGCCGTTGAATAAATAACAGCGAGGCAAAAAAAGCACTTGATTATGTTGGCAGTGCGCATATAGGTATGTTTTGTGATGAGATTTATTGTTTATGTTTTATGTTGAATTTCGTAGCATTCATCTGCCTTACTCTTGTCACATCTTCATTTGGCTGTTATAGCATTTCCGGCAGATTGACGCCTTTTTATATGTTTATCCAGCGCATGCATGCCTTCACCGGTGCAAAGCCCCCTGATATAAACGGCAGTTGTATATAACAACAATTCGTTTGCAGGTAACCGAAATTTTTTAAACCGTTCGTTCCTCACTGCTGCCCTATACAACACCAATACGCTTTGTAAGGCAACTTCAGGAGGTATATCTTTTCTAAAACTCCCTTCTTCTATACCTCTTTGGATAATAGAAAGAAAAAAAATTTCAAACTTTTTACCAATGGCTTTTTCTACTTTTTTCTCCAGTTCCGGATAGTAATAACTAAGATCGTCGTAAAACACTTTGTTTACCTTGTACTCTGTTTCTACAGCCAATTGCCAGACATCGAAAAACAAACAAGCGGCATTCCGGTCAGTGGGAAGATGTTGCAGTTTTTCGTTCTGCATATTATGATAGAGATACAAAACCTCTTCTAACAATGCTTCTTTGTTTGTAAAATGTTTATACACCGTTTTAGTAGAAATGCCTAACAAGCCTCCAAGTTTGTTATTTGACATCCGCGAATGCCGTGCTTTAAAAAATATTTGAGAGACTGTTGCAGGGTTTCGTTCTTCATGGCTCAAAGAGGAAATTATAATTAGTAAAAAAATTTCCTGCAAAGGAAGTGGAAATTATTTAAGTAAAAAAAATTTCTTATTAAATAGCAGCACGAACGTGCAACTTAGGTATTGCCAACATGCGGGTTGACAGGATGTGTTTTTCAACTTTTTGTTTTTAATTTAGCTGTCGCTCCGGCACGACATGGCAGAAAATAAGAGATTTGCAGTCCCTTATTCTGATGTGCTGCAGTTATCAGGGCGGTGGGAGCTTTACTCATAAAAAATTCTATCTTGAACCTCCGCCTTGGTTCGTGGCACACGAAACAATAAAATGGTACTTCCGTTTCGTGTGCCACGAACCGGGGTTTATGGCCAAAAAAATATCCCTTATGTGAATTACCAGTACATTAAGTCAGTGATAACCCTTTTGAAAAGAGCTGAGGCTCCAGGTTGGGATTGTTTCGAAAATTGCAATACGATGTCTTGGACTTACTACCGACACCCAATCAGGAAAAGGAGCTATTAGAAGTTTTGAGCAAAGGAAATACAGATTATATAAAATGGGCAGACGACGAATTAATTCAAAACTTGGGGTATAACAAACATACCAGAAAATATGAGTTCAAGATTGCTGAACATACAAAATGGGTTTTAAATTTAAAGTTTTCAAAAAAATAACCAAAAGTCCGGCACCTAAACATTTTTAAAAACAATACCTATTCTTCCCCACGCTAGTCGTACAGTTCCAAGAAATTACTTATGGCCATAAGCGCCTGCAAAGTTTCTTCAGTGAATTTTCCCTCGCCGATGCCCTCCAATACGCGGCATCCATCATTGAAGCCGCCGCCTCACGAAAGGTATGGAAACATTCCGTTCCCTGCAACCTGTTGTTCTTCATGAACAATTTCGAAAAGCTGCTGGAAGGCGCTTACTGCCTGCATGAGTGCCGCCAAAAAGAACAGCATGCCATAACAGAAGCCGGCGAAAACGATTTGCCCGATATTACCAATGTCGCTTGTATATCGATCAGCAAATCTATGCAAATCCCTGGAACGACTTCCCCCGCCACCTTACAGCCAAACAGTTTTATGATCCTTACAAGGCAGTTTATAAATGTTGCCGCCTTATGAGCAAAAGAAAATGGCATCACTTCCTGGAGGAGCTAACTGTATGTGCGCTCGATATCGACACCATCAACCTCGCCATCCCCGGCTACGATCTTTTTAAAATCCGCCGCCGCATGTTGCAGCTGCTGGAAGCCTGCCACCTGCTGCACGTGCGCATCAAAAAGAAACCTGCAGGGGAAAAAACCTGTAAGCTTTCGGAAATGTCATAGGTTTGAAAAATCAACTGTACAGGACTTCCAGGATTACCAGCAGGACTTGTATAGTTAAATCAGGATTTATTTACTCACCTGTATAGCTATTCCAGGTCGAGACACAAAGCTGTTTCTTCCGCTATACCTTCGATACACCTTCGATACACCTTCGATACTTCTTCGATATATCTTCGATCGGTACATCGAAGAATTAGCAAACTAATACAGAAGATGAGCAAAAGCAGATCAAAAGAAACTAACAGGAAAAACGCATAGTTGCCGCCAGATGTTGCCAATGAAAACTTCAAAATCGCCTGTTTTGATTTTGTTGCAAGTTATTTCGGTAATATTACCCTTTATTAGTCCTTGTCCGGAAAGAAGACTAAGTCTATTTTCACTTCCCCGCGAAAGCCGCAATAAAAATTGCAATAATTTGTTCCTTTACTGTCCTAAGTTTGTATTACAGCAACGTAAAGGATGAAAATCACTTTTTATATCTCAACAGATAAATAGCTGTTCAAATCACCATTAAGAACAAAACCTATAAGGTTTCGAAAACCTTATAGGTTTATTTTATACTATTCCATCCAACCCGTTCCAATAGGCGATCCCGGCGGGATCCCGGCATGCATCGAAGGTTTCGCATCTTCCGGTTTTTTCATCCTTTCCAAAGCCAACACAGGTGTGCCATGTAAGAAGGATCTTTTGCACTTTGTTGCATTCGAATCCAGTTTTTAAGATCGTTCAATACTTTTATACCGTCAGCACGTGCCTGGAAAGACACTTTATTATCTACACTTAATGCCAAAAGGTAAGTTAATAAAACCTGCTCGGTTTGTTGCTGAATTAATTGTTCCATCCCGGTTCTTCGCGGCGCTTTCCAGGTCTTTTCAATGAGATCATTTAACATCGAACTTACACTTAAACTTCCGTTTACTGCATATTGCTCCATGCGACTGAGCCGCTGATCGTTGAACAAAAACGAAAGCGGAAAATCAGCTGCAGTTTCCGCAGGAGAAAGCACATCAAAAGCATCCCCGGTTTTTTTAGAAAACAATTCATCAGAATGAACATATCCCTGTGGACGTGGCGGAATGAGTGCCACAATTTTCGGAGGCAACATTAAAAAATTGGGATCGAGGCAGTCAGTAATTGCGTCTAACGCTTTCATTTCCTCTTCTTTTGAAATGGACTTCGTAGTAAATTGTTCATCTCCTCTCAACGCATAGTTGTAATCCAATCCGCCTATTAATTTAGTAACCGCTTCCAATTGATAACGGTGGTAAAAATAAACCGGCACCAACACATCTTCCAGCATTGCCATTGACGTTCCTTCGGGAATATCATTTTCCCCAAACTGCGCAAGTGCTTTAGCTCGTACTTTCATCACCTGCTTTAATCCATCAATAACATCACTCCCATTATCCCACAAATGCGCATAGGGACTAACACTTCCGCCGGTCTCGCATCTTCATCGGTTAAGTAACGAAGCCCGTTTTTAAAAGCATCAGTAAGAATGGAATTCAGAGAATCTTTTTTATTTTCTCCATTTGGAAATTCTGAATAACCCCATTTAATTGCCACCTTATCCCATGCGCCGATTTTAATATCGTACGCATTTGAAAGATCAATATTTCCCGAGGCATTTAATGTTACCAATGGACTTGGATAATCCATCACGCTGGCGCGGTCAACAGTGCTTCCGGTAAAATTATGCATCAATCCAAGCGTATGTCCCACTTCATGCGCCGCCAGTTGACGTATTCTTGCCAATGACATTTGCAGCATTTTATCATCGGCAGGTTTGCCGTCTTTAAAGGGCGCCAGTAAACCCGTCGCAATTAAATAATCCTGCCTAACCCGCAACGAACCGAGCGACACAATGCCTTTAATAATTTCTCCTGTTCGCGGATCAACCAATGAATTTCCATAACTCCAGCCACGTGTAGACCTGTGTACCCAATTAATTACATTGTAGCGAATATCCATCGGGTCGGCGCCATCCGGTAATATTTTTACCTGGAACGCATTTTTATATCCTGCCGCTTCAAAAGCCTGGTTCCACCAACTTGCGCCTTCCACCAAAGCACTGCGGATCGGTTCGGGAACGCCATTATCTACATAATAAATAATGGGTTTTACCGGTTCACTCATCACTGCGTTGGGATCTTTCTTTTGCAACCTGTGACGTGTAGCAAAATATTTTACGATCGGTTCAGAAACCGGCGTGCTGTAATCAAAAAAGGAAATTTCCTGGAAACCGGAGCGCGGATCCCAAACTCTTGGCTGATAATTATTATCAGGTAATTGCACAAATGAATGATGCATTCTAACGGTTATATCTTTCGGAGTTGGCGTAACTGAAGAAACAAGATTGCCCGGATTGTCATTGTTGTTTACAAACGTAATGGTTGCTTCCAGTTCAGTGTTGAGTGGAAAATTTTTGGACCGTGGCAGATAGACTGCACTTCGTGTTTTATCAATCGAATAACTTCCCTGTTTATCATTTTTCAAAGTGCTTGACACATTCATCGCATCACTCAATAAAAAATCAGTCGCATCTACCAAAACCGAATTACCTGTTTCGCTTCTGCGACAAATCCCCACAACGACAGACTGTGCAAAAGACTCCTCAACTGCGCGCTTTTCATTGGTCATCGTCGGTTACTGCACGGTACTGATAATTGGGTTGAATCATCAACACTTTTTTCCCACTTTTTACAAATTTCACAATCCGTGGTTTCGCTTGACAGACCCCGATCAAGACCAATATCATTGGAGCCGATTCCTGCAGGCAAACGTTTGGTAAATCATTTCAGAATCGAGCCTGTTGACCTCAAGAAATATCTTTCCATCTTCTTTATCAATATAAAAATTTAAAAATCCTTCGCGCTTTTCCATGCCTTTGGTTTTATCAGCAATTGAAGGAAGTTTTTGCGCGGCAATGAAGAAGGAAGAAAAATAAAAAGGAGCAATAGAAATTTTCTCATAATGGTAATTTATCCATTAAAGATAAATAAATGAAGATTGCGAAAAATAAAACAGTTGCGTCCTGGATAAATAAGGTTTATTTTTAGAAATAATTACCTAATAATAACCTCGAGAAAAAATAGGAACGTCAGCAAAAGAGTTACAGTGAACGAAGGAATTAAACAGATTTCTATTTTAGACGTAACGAAGATGTTTAAACGCGAAATACGAAAAATGTATGTCAAGCTGCTCAAAAAAAAACCCGGTTTCGAAAACCGGGTTTCTATCAGATAATCTTAATTTATTTTATCGAAACGGGCACCTCCAGGTTTTCCCACTCAAATGTAAAACCACTACCGTCTACTACAATTTTCATTCTTTCATTAAAAGTGGATGATTTCATTGGCTTTGCCATTACACGCAAAACCTCTGTTTGAGGATCATCGGTGGTAGTTCCCGCTTCATCTTTTATACCCCAAATCGGCTTACCGTCTTGTGTCAGTTTGGAATTAAAAATAAAAGTCCATTCATTTTGAGTTGGTAAAGCGTATAATGCATAAGTACCTGCAGGCAGTTTTTTTCCTTCTACCATAATATCTTTACTTGTTTGGAAAGTAGTCGCTTCATTGGCGCCCAATCTCCAAATCTTATCGTAAGGCACAAGGCCTCCCCAAATCTCTCTTCCCTTTACAGCGGGACTGCTGTAGTTGATGGTAATTGTTGATCCGGCAACTGTGCCAGTAGCAGTTTCAGGAGGACTGGCCCTTTTGGATTTATCCTGTTGCGCAAAAATCAATGAGGTCATGAACATACCCACCAATGTTAAAACAAGCCCTTTTGCGAATATCTTTTTCATTGTTGAAAGTTTAAGTGTTAAAATAAAATTTATTTGAATAATAAAATTAAACATTTATAAAATGGATTGAGAAAGAAATATTTATTCGGTAAATATGAAGTTTGAATGTTATTAGTTGTTCCCGGTAAACGAAGAAATTCGCCTGATTTTTATTTTAAGGAAGTATTTTGAACCGAATCAAAAATTATATCTTCATACAAACATTGTTATTATGAGAAAACTTTTACTCTTAGTATGCATTTTTGTTTCCGGGAATGCAATCGCGCAAACAAAAGCCACAGCAAAACCTGCGATTGATTCAGGATACCTCACATCTTTTGACGGAACAAAAATCTATTATGAAGTTAGCGGCGAGGGAAAACCTGTGTTGCTTGTGCATGGCTTTATTGTAAACAGCAACTCCTGGAAAGGAACCGCTTTGTATTCTGACTTATTAAATGACGGATATAAAGTCATATTGCTCGATATGCGCGGAAACGGCAAGTCAGACAAGCCTCATGATTCGCTTGCTTACGCTAATGATGCGGAAGCAAAAGATATTATGGCATTAATGGATTTACTCGAAATCGATAAATACAGCGTCGTAGGATATTCGCGCGGTTCTATTATCACAGCTCGCTTATTGGTACTTGATAAAAGAATACAAAATGCGGTGATGGGCGGCATGGGCGCGGATTTTACCAATCCGCAGTGGCCGAGAAGAATTATGTTTTACCGCGCATTAATGGGAGACTCAATTCCTGAATTAAAAGGCGCCGTTGATTATGTAAAAGCACAAGGTTTTGATCAGTTGGCTTTGGCTTATTTACAAAAGGAGCAACCTTCAACAAGTAAAGAAGAATTAATGAACGTGAGACAACCCGTTTTGGTTATCAGTGGTGATAAAGACAGTGACAATGGATCTTCGCATGAGTTGGCGTCCCTTTTACCAAACAGTTCTGTTGCGACCACTCCCGGCGACCACAACCATGCAGCAGCAACACCGGAATTCTCCAGTGAAGTAATTCATTTTCTTAAGAAAAATAATTACTGAGTCCTGACGGTAAACAAAATTTTATTTAACTTTTTCAAATTGCTAAAACTCACTTTAGAAATTTTTCTGCTCTTAAATTCGCAACATCAACGTTCTAATATTATAATTCATTTTGAATAAAAAGCTGATTGTAAAAATTTTGTGCCTCCTTGTTTGTTTACAGACGCTGCTATCTATAAAAACATTGGCGCAGATAACCGTGAGCGGAAATGTGTATGACGTTACAAAATTATACGCAGTGCCTGGTGTACAGGTCAGCAGCACTTCAGGCTCTATAGACATTACGGATTCTTCAGGTGCGTATCACATCAATGTATCTGCCAAAGACTCAATAAGTTTTACTTACGAAGGGAAATCCACGATAAAGTTTCCGGTAAAAGATATAAAAAATTATAGCGCATTTGATATATCACTTCATGCAACTGTTAAGCAGAAATATAAACTCTTAAATCCTGTAACAGTTTATACCAAAAGTTATAAACTTGATTCGATAGAAAACCGGGAGGAATATGCAAAAATATTTGGTGATGAAAAACCGGGCATTCATTCCACTTACGATCCGGGAGGCACCGCAGGTGTGGACCTTGACGCATTGATTGAAATGTTCCGGTTCAGGAAAAACAAAGAAAGATTGGCCTTTAAGAACCGGCTTGTGCAGGAAGAGCAAGAAAGATATATTGATTACAGGTTTTCATCAAAAACAATTACACGCATAACCGGCCTTACGGGCGATTCGCTTGAAACTTATAAAAAGCTTTACCGGCCTGGTTATTATTTTGTATCCAATAGCACCATCACGGAATTTTATGAGTACATTTTGAGCACGTCTTACGCCTTTCGAAGAAAGGAAAAAATGAATAAGTGATCTTTTTTCGGTGAATAATTTATTCAATTTGTTTGTTTAAAACAATTGGTCTTATTTTACATATCCGAAATTTAAAAATTAATTTGTAGATTATTGAAATTGAATAACTTTAACCAAAATTATGCTTCATGAAAAAAACCTTTACACTAGTCCTTCTTTCTTTGGTTTTAAATAGTGTGAGTGCGCAGGTTCCTTCGTGCACTACAAATGTTTCTCCCGCAAATGCAAGTACCAATGTGAGCCCAACTCCTTACATTACTTTAAAGTGGAACCCTGTAGCCGGCGCTATTTTTTATAATGTTTACATTGAAGCTAAATTTCCTCCAACCACTTTATACACTACAACTTTAGCAGATACTGCCAACTTTTATAATGCTGACTATAGTACAATATATTATTGGTATGTCGTTCCCGTAAACGCTTCCGGAAGTGCAATCGGTTGCGGAATAAATACAACTTTATTCGTCACAAGCCCACCGCCGGCTACTCCTTTCAACGATGATTGCGCGGGAGCCACTGATATTTCAACTCTCCAATCCGGCACTACACTTGGTGCAACAAAAAGCCAGCCGGCCGATCCTTGCGGAGGCTACACCGGTTCAGCTGACGATGATGTCTGGTATCAATTTACTGCAAATTCAACAGGCACGGTAGTAGTTACACTTAATGGAAGCAGCAATTTCGATGGAGTGCTTGAAGTATTTAAAGGAAGTTGCGGATCCTTAACAAATGTTACTTGCAGTGATGTTACTCAGAAAGGCGGTAGCGAACAGGTAACGGTAAACGCTTTAGCCGGAACTGATTACAAGGTGCGGGTTTATAGCTTTGGGCCTAACCTGAGCGACAGAGGTGGCTTTACAATATCGGCTGCCGGTGCTCCGCTGCCTATTTCGCTTTTAAGTTTTAAAGGTGAACATGTCGGTAACGCCAATGTTCTTTCGTGGTCTACCGCTACAGAAATTAATAATAAGGGATTTGAAGTGCAGTATTCATTTAACGGAAAAGATTTCAGGAAACTTGGTTTTGTAAACTCGAAACAAAATAGCGGCAACAGCAGTTCTGTTTTGAATTATCAATTCGTTGATAACAAAGGAATCGGCGGAAATGTTTATTACCGGTTGATGCAGGTTGACAAAGATGGCAGGCTCAATTATTCAAACGTTATTTTGATAAAAGGCGGCAAGATCACCACGTTATCACTGAATGCTGTTTATCCAAATCCTGCAAAAGATAAACTTAACGTAATCGTTTCTTCGCCCGTAAACAATAACATCAATGTTATCATTACCGACCTTGCAGGCAAAATCGTTCACCGCCAGGCTTTTTCTATCATGGACGGCGGCAACAATCTTGATTTCGATGTTTCCACGTTACCTGCGGGAAGTTACTTTATAAAAGCCATTTGCAGCAATGGCTGTGAGACAGCTGTTAGTAAATTTGTAAAAGAATAGTAAACAAACAAATTAACAGGATTTCTGTTTTTGAAATAGTGAATGGCGAAGGTTTTAAGTTGAACCTTCGCCATTCGTTTTATCTAAATAAGTTTAAAATAAACCATACCTTTTTACGCTTTAAAAAGTTAGACGATGAAAATTATTTTTTTAGGTCTCTTGTCTCTTTTTATGTTTTCTGCTCATTCACAGAAATACAAAAAGATTCACAGAAATGCTATCGTTTGTGATACTCACAATGACATTATCAGCAAATGCATTGAAAGGAATTACGCTTTTGACACTGACCTTTCCGGGAAAACACAAAGCGATCTTGCAAGAATGTTTAAAGGCGGATTGGACGTCCAGGTGTTTTCTGTTTTTTGCGATGGAGAACAAAAAAATCCTTACCAGTTTGCCAACCGTGAAATAGACACGCTGTATGCCTGGATAAAACGTAATCCCACGAAAATGATGCTTGTAACGAATCCTGAAGAATTAGACCGGGCGGTTAAAGAACACAAACTTGCGTCAATGATTGGCGTAGAAGGCGGCCACATGATTGAAGATAATTTAAATAAACTTGACAGCCTCTACAACCGCGGAGCCCGATATATGACACTAACCTGGAATAATAATACTTCATGGGCCACCAGTGCAGAATATGAATCAGGAAACCAGGAAGCCAGGTCCTGCAATTCCACAAAAGAAAGGATTAAATGAATTTGGAAAACAGGTTGTAAAGAGAATGAATGAACTGGGAATGATGATTGACCTGAGCCATACCGGCGAACAAACATTTTGGGATGCGATCAATTTATCTACAAAGCCGGTACTTATATCTCACAGTGATGCATACGCGCTTTCGCCTGCTTTCAGAAACCTGAAAGACGACCAGATAAAAGCAGTTGCAAAAAACGGCGGCGTAATAGATCTGAATTTTTATCCTGTTTTTCTTGACAGCACAATCGGAGCCAAAGGAAAAATCGTATATTCAAAAACATAAAGAAGAAAAACAAGCGTTAATAGCGTCCGGAAAAAAAGACTATGAAGCAGATGCCATAATTGCAAAAGAATATCCCGGAGAGGTGGAGGAATTAAAAGCACCATTTCATGCTTTGTTTGATCATCTTGAATACATTATTAAACTTGCAGGCGTTGACCATGTGGGTATTGGAGGCGATTTTGACGGCATTCCTTTTACTCCTAAAGTTTTAAGTGATGTTACCAGGTATCCAATGATAACAAAAGAATTAGTCAAGCGCGGGTATTCAAAAGAGGATATTGATAAGATATTGGGCGGAAATTTTATCAGGGTGTTTAAAGCTAACCAGGAAAAATAATATCAATAGTTTATATAACAAGCAAGCATAAACGAATTTAAGTAAACGAAGAAATAAAGCAGATTTTTGTTTTGCTTTTCAAAAAGCTTAAATGTTTTTCAGTTCGGCTAATAACTCCTGTAACACTTTTTTGGCATCTCCAAAAAGCATGGAAGTTTTTGGTTGATAAAAAAGCTGGTTTTCAATTCCGGCGTAACCTGGTTTCATACTTCTTTTATTTACAATAACATTCTTTGCCAGTTCCACTTCAAGGATAGGCATTCCATAAATGGGTGAAGAAGGATCGTTTTTGGCAGCCGGATTTACCACATCGTTCGCTCCCAGGATAAGTGCAACATCCGTTGTTTTCAACTCTTCGTTAGCATCCTCCATTTCTAATAGTTTGTCATAGCTCACGTCGGCTTCAGCCAGTAAAACATTCATGTGCCCAGGCATCCTGCCGGCGACAGGATGAATGGCATATTTCACTTCGACACCTTTTTCCTCAAGCGCTTTTTCCAATTCATGACAAGTATGCTGCGCCTGTGCCACCGCCAATCCATATCCCGGAACGATCATTACTTTTTTTGCATAAGCCATTATCATTGCTGCATCGCTTAAAGATATTTCCTTGATGGTACCTCCTGAAGTTTTTGATCCGGAACCGGCATTTGAAACCCCAAAAGAGCCGATGAGCACATTCAGAAGACTTCGATTCATTGCACGGCACATTAAAATGGTGAGTAATGTTCCGGCAGCGCCTACTAAAATCCCGCCGGTTAACATCGCCTTATTATCATATAAAAATCCGCCGCAGGCAGCAGCTACACCCGTAAAAGAATTTAATAATGAAATTACAACCGGCATATCTGCGCCGCCAATCGGCAATACAAAAAACACGCCGTACAACAATGCCAATGCGACCGTAATAAAGAAAGGAATATTTACAATCTGTGTGCTAGAAAACCAGGCGTATACGGCAGACACAAAGATCAGTATCAACAGTAAATTATTAACCAGGTGCTGGCCTTTAAAAGAATAATCCTTAAATTTTCCGCTCAATTTGCCCCAGGCAATTATGCTTCCGGCAAAAGAAACAGAGCCGATGATCGTTCCTGCGATAATCGCCAAATAATGGCCTGAAGAAGCCACATCGGAAAAAGAAGCACTTACTGAGCGGTGTTGCCGGTATAAATAATCAAATTCAACAATTGAAATTAAAGCAGCACAAGCTCCGCCCATGCCGTTGAAAAAGCTCACCAGTTCAGGCATCGCGGTCATCTTGACTTTTTTTGCCACTAATGTACCGATGATACAACCGATAATAATTGCGGAAAAAATCCAGGAATAGTTCCCTAGTTTCTTGCCATTATCTTCATATAAAAAAATAGTTCCGAAAATAGCAATGATCATTCCCGCCGCGGCAATTAAATTTCCTCTCCTCGCGGTAGCAGGATTAGATAACATTTTCAATCCAAGAATAAACGTAACTGAAGCAACGATATAACAAACTGATAAAATACTTAGGCCCATTTAGTGTAGTTAATTCGTTAATTGGTTTTTCGTTTTATTAATTAATCCGCACAATCGCTGCGGATATTTTGTGGCTCACTTTTTCTTTTTAAACATTTCCAGCATTCTATCGGTCACCACAAAACCTCCCACAACATTTAATGTTCCCAAGTACCACTGCTAAAAATCCAAGTACCAGTGCTACATAATTGCCGGCTTCGGCTTTACCCATTACGATTATTGCGCCGATAATTACCACGCCATGAATAGCATTGGCCCCACTCATTAAAGGTGTGTGAAGCACACTCGGAACCCGCCCGATAATTTCAACTCCCAAAAATATCATCAGGATCACGATGTAAACCATCTGGATATTTTGTTGTATGAAATGAATTACTTCTTGCATTTGTGTTGAATTATTTATTTATTCTTTTAATATAATCATTTTCGTTTAACCATAACCGTTATGCAACCTTCTTTTGAGTAAACAGACAAATTCGTCAAATTTTTATTTTCTATTTTCTAACACGCAAACATTAGCACATTGGCTAATCAGCATATCAACTAATCAACGTTCCTTTTACCAATTCATCTTCAAGATTCAAATTCAATTTTCCTTCTTTATCAATAATCAACTGCAAAAAATTGCAGATATTTTTTCCGTACATCTTGCTGGCATCATAGGGCATCGTTGAAGGAAGATTAGAATTTCCAACAATGGTAACGCCCTTGTAATTTATTGTCTCATTATCTTTTGTAATTTCTGTATTTCCACCTGTGGCGGCAGCAAGATCAATTATAACAGATCCGTTTTCCATTTTGACGATCATCGGTTCAGTCAGCAATATCGGTGCTTTCTTCCCAAAAATTTGTGCGGTTGTAATAATGATATCCGATTTTTCCACACTTGCCGCGATTCTCTCTTTTTGCTTTTGCAAAAATTCAGGCGATTGTTCCACTGCGTATCCGCCTGCTTTACTCGCATCGGCCGCGCCTTCCACTTCTACAAATTTGGCCCCGAGGCTCATCACTTCCTCTTTTACCGCCGGTCTTGTATCAAAAACTTCTACAACGGCGCCTAATCTCCTTGCCGTTGCAATTGCCTGCAAACCTGCAACACCCGCGCCCAATATCAAAACTTTTGCGGGAGGAATACTCCTGCCGCGGTCATGAACATCGGGAAATATTTCGGATATAAATTCGCAGCTAATAAAACGGCTTTGTATCCTGCAATATTAGCCTGGCTGCTCAGCACATCCATGCTTTGTGCGCGCGTGCTCCTTGGTATCATGTCAATGCTGAAAACGGTGATATTATTTTCGTTTAATTTCTTCACAAAATCAACATTGTACAAAGGCTGGAAAATCCCCAGGATCACTTTTGTTTTAAGTGATTCGATCTCGGAAGATGATGGAAGATGTATCGTTAAAACAATTTCAGATTTGTCAATTACTTTTTCTCTTGAATCAATTGCGGCTCCGGCTTCTTCATATTTTTCGTTCGTAGCGAATGCCTTTTCCCCCGCATTATTTTCTACTAATACGTCAACATTTAATTTTTTTAAAATCCTAATATGCTCTGGTAAAAGTGAGACTCTGGTTTCGGGTAACGGTTCTTTTAAAACGCCAATCGTCATAATTTTAAAATATGCTCCTAAGGTATTATAAAAATCAAAACCTTATTGGAAAATCTTGCTTTACTTTAAAATCCTTACTAAAAAAAACCAATCCGATAAAGAAAAGATCGATGGTTAAGGTAACAGAATGATGCCCTTTTATTTCTTCCCACGCTTCTTCCATTTCCTTGCTCCAGTGAATATCATCAAAAATGAATATGGAGTTCTCATTTGATTTTTTAAGAAAAAATTGAAAGTACTCCAGCGTTGATTTTTTACGATGATTCCCGTCTATAAAAAGCAAGTCGATGGTTTTAAATTTTTCACAAACGGAAGAAATAGTTTTTGCAAAATCACCCTTTATTAATTCAATATTGTCTACGGTCGCTTCGTTAAAATTCTGTAATGCGATTTTTGAAATATTATTTGATCCTTCCAGCGTAATCACCTTTGCGTTATTGTTTGAAGAGGCAAGATAGCAAGTGGTTATTCCAAAAGAAGTTCCTAATTCTACAATATTTTTTGAATGAAAATATTTGGCAATCCTGAAAAGTAGCTGCGCATATTTTTTCTTTTTTAATGAGGAACGGGCAATGTCTTTTACCTTCCTGTTTTTAAACGGAATAACCGCTGAACCTGCACCGAAATCTTCGATTTCAATTTCAGTATCATTTTTCAAAAGTGACCTGCGCAATGATTCTATTATATCATAACAAGCGTATTTTTTCCTGTCATCCAAAACATGAATGATAAAGTCAAAAACAAATGGAGAATGGACTCCGTGGCCTTTACCGTTTTTGGAATGAAAATAATAATGGAAATATTTTTTGGCAAGTTGGAATGAGGAATACATTTTTGGATTTATACATTTTCAGTTCTTTCCCAAACCTCAAAAGTGTAAGGATAGTTATTTTTTTCATCCGCAGGATGCGATTCTTCGCTTATGAGTTTCCACTTTGCTTTATCAATTTCAGGATAGGAAGTATCGCCCTCAACGTTAACATGAACACGCGTCAGGTAAATCCTGTCAACTAAATTTATCGTCTCTTTAAAAATCTGTCCTCCGCCGATAATAAAAATTTCTCTCGCATCACTTTCCTTTGCTTTATCAATAGCATCTTTGACCGTATGGGAAACAAATACATTCCCGGGATGCCAGCCTGTTTTTCTTGTAACAACAATATTGATTCTTCCCGGCAGATCCTTTTTCATCGATTTAAAAGTATTGCTCCCCATGATCACCGGCATGCCCCAGGTTTTATTTTTAAAATATTTAAAATCATTAGGCAGATGCCAGGGCAGCCCGTTTTTTACTCCAATAATATTATTTTCTGAAGCCGCAACGATATGTGAAAGCATGAGAAGTTGGTTTATTTGTTTATTGGTTTATTCATTTATTCGTTTATTAGTTTATTCATTTATTGGTTTATTCGTTTATTCATTTACAAGATTCCAACTCATTTTCCCAGAATAAACTTACCGATAGACCGATTAACAAATAAACCAATTAACTTCTTACACCGCAACAGGAGCTTTTATAGATGGATGAGCTTCATAATTTTGCAATTCAAAATCTTCATATTCAAAATCGAAAATATTTTTTACCTGCGGATTTAATTTCATTTTCGGCGGAGGAAAAGGCTTACGTGTAAGTTGGAGTTGCGCCTGTTCAAAATGATTTTTATAGAGATGAACATCTCCGAAAGAATGGATAAATTCTCCCGGCTCCATATCAACCACCTGTGCAATCATCATAGTAAGTAAAGCATAAGAAGCAATATTAAAAGGCACTCCCAAAAAAACATCAGCACTTCTTTGGTACAACTGGCACGAAAGTTTTCTTTTGCCGCCATCTTCTGCGGGCGTTGTATAAAACTGAAATAAACAATGACAAGGCATAAGTTTCATTTCCGGAAGTTCGGCTACATTCCAGGCACTGATGATTAATCTGCGACTATCAGGATTGGTTTTTAATTGGTGAATCAAATCTGAAACCTGGTCGATAGTTTCTCCATTGGCGCCAGCCCAGCTTCTCCATTGTTTTCCATAAACCGGTCCAAGATTTCCACTTTCATCAGCCCATTCATCCCAAATCCTCACGCCATGATCCTGCAAAAATTTCACATTAGTATCGCCTTTCAAAAACCATAATAATTCATAAATAATACTTTTTAAATGAAGTTTTTTTGTAGTAACGAGCGGAAAACCTTTTCGCAAATCGAATCGCATTTGATAACCAAATAAGCTTCGGGTACCGGTTCCGGTCCTGTCATTTTTGTCAACACCGGCATCAATTATTTTTTGTAAAAGTTGAAGATATTGCTGCATGGCCGCAAGTTAACGAATTCGCAAATCTTAAACCTCAAACATACTTTCATATATTTGCGCAACTTTAAAATCTTTTTTCATGTCAGTATTAGTTAATAAAAATTCGAAAGTATTAGTGCAGGGATTTACCGGAACGGAAGGGACTTTCCACGCTACACAAATGATAGAATATGGAACAAATGTAGTGGGCGGAGTTACACCAAACAAAGGCGGAACGACGCATCTTGACAGGCCGGTTTTTAATACTGTTGAAAAAGCGGTAAAAGAAACAGGAGCCGACGTGAGCATTATTTTTGTGCCACCGGCTTTTGCTGCCGATGCGATTATGGAAGCTTCAGATGCCGGGATCGGTTTGATCGTATGCATCACCGAAGGAATTCCGGTTCAGGATATGGTGAAAGTGAAAAACTATTTATTGGAATCAAAATCAAGGTTAATAGGGCCAAATTGCCCTGGAGTTATTACCGCTGATGAGTGCAAAGTTGGCATTATGCCCGGCTTCATTTTCAAAAAAGGAAAGATTGGAATTGTTTCAAAATCAGGCACACTTACTTATGAAGCTGCGGACCAGGTAGCAAAAGCAGGACTTGGAATTTCCACTGCTATCGGAATTGGCGGTGATCCTATAATTGGCACTACTACCAAAGAAGCCGTTGAACTTTTTATGAACGATCCTGATACAGAAGGAATTGTGATGATTGGTGAAATCGGAGGAAGCATGGAGGCAGATGCGGCACGTTGGATAAAAGAGAATAATCGCAAACCCGTGGTTGGGTTCATTGCCGGACAAACAGCTCCCGCAGGAAGAAGGATGGGACATGCAGGCGCAATCGTAGGTGGCGCTGATGATACCGCTGCGGCGAAGATGAAAATACTTTCGGAATGTGGCGTTCATGTGGTAGCAAGTCCTGCCGACATTGGAAAAACCATGGCAGAAGTCATGAAAAAATAGATTCCGCGAATTAGTTTAAAAAAGGGTGACTTTAATCGGCCATCCTTTTTTATTGCCACAAAATAAAAATCAATCGAATTTGTTTGTTTACCATAAAAAAAATCCCTTTCAAAGAATTGAAAAGGATTTAAAAATCTGGTATCAAAAAAAAATTAATAATCTTTACTGTAACCACCGCGACCGCCACCGGAGTTTCTGTTGCCATAGCCTCCACCGCTTCGGCCGCCGCCATAACCACCTCCACCGCTTCTGCCACCTCCGTAGCCACCGCCACCTTTCTTGTAGCCGCTACCTTCGGGACGAGGTTGTGATTCGTTAACAATTAATTTGCGTCCCTGGACTTCACTTTCGTTTAATGTAGCGATTGCAGTTTTAGCTGCATCTTCATCTTCCATTTCAACAAAACCGAATCCTTTACTACGGCCGGTATTTTTTTCTTTAAGAATCTTTGCACTTGAAACAGTCCCATACTGACTGAATAAGTTGTTTAAATCTTCATCAGTCATTGACCAACTGAGATTACCTACATAAATGTTCATTGTAAAAACTTTTGTTTAATAAATTAAAATAACTATTAATGAATCAGTAGCTACAATGAACTGAAGAAATCTTTGAGGAAAACCATCAGCCAAGAGGAAAACAAACTAAACCCATTAACAAAGTATAAAGATAACCTTTTATTTCAAATAATATTATTTTCAGGAAAATATTTTTGCTGCACGTTTTTTATGAAAATTCAATAAATCGCCGGATTATAAAAATAATTTAAAAATGGCGGTCGTTATAACATCCGAAGTGATGATTTTCACACTTTTTATTTTTTATATTTGATGAAATAATTGCTTTGAAAAAACTATTTCTCTCAGCTTCACTTTATTTTCTTCTTTCTCCATCCTTTGCGCAAAGCAAATATTTCCAACAGAACGCCGATTTTACGATTGATGTAACATTAAATGACAATGAAAATACTTTGGACGGCTTTGAGATTATCAATTACACTAATAATTCTCCCGACACACTTACATATATCTGGTTTCATCTTTGGCCTAACGCCTATAAAAATGACCGAACCGCTTTTAGCGAACAATTGTTACAATTAGGCAAAACTGCTTTTTATTTTACCAATGAGGCAAAACGAGGCTACATCAACCGGCTTGATTTTAAAGTGAATGATGTCACAGCCAATTTGGAAGATGACTCATTGTACATCGATGTTGCAAAACTTATTTTACCTTCTCCTCTCCCACCGGGACAAACCATAAAAATCTCGACGCCTTTTCATGAGAAAATACCGTTTAATTTTTCGCGCGGAGGTCACGTAGATCATACTTATCAAATTACACAATGGTATCCAAAGCCGGCAGTATACGACAATAAAGGCTGGCATCCCATGCCGTATCTTGACCAGGGTGAATTTTACAGTGAATTTGGAAATTATCACGTTAAGATAACAGTTCCTGAAAATTATGTTGTGGCAGCAACCGGGAAATTGGAAAATGAAAATGAAATTAAATGGCGGGAACAAAAAGCCAACCGTGACCCTTCCCAGCATCCGTTAATTTCAATCAAAAAACCCGTTGCGGCTAATAGGACAAAAAAGGTTTATAAGCCAACAATCCATCATCGTAAAAAAATTATCAATACAAAAAATGAAAAGCCGGTTTTGGAACAAACAAAAACGCTCGTTTATGATCAAAAAAATGTTCACGACTTTGCCTGGTTTGCGGATAAGAATTTTGTTGTGAGACATGACACTTTGCAATTACCTTCCGGAAGAATTATTGATGCATGGGCGTTTTTTCTTCCTTCAGATTTGGCTACCTGGAAAAACAGTATAGGGTTTATTAAAAATGCAGTAAAAACGAGAAGTCGATGGATGGGCGAATATCCATTCAGTACCGTCACGGTAGCAGAAACAAGACTAGGTTTTCCGGGAGGCATGGAATACCCAACCATCACCAGCATTTCACCAATGGAAGATGAAGAATCGTTGGATATGACGATAGAACACGAAGTTGGTCACAACTGGCTTTATGGCATTTTAGCCAGCGATGAAAGAGATTATCCGTGGATGGATGAAGGAATGAATACCTATTTCGACAACCGGTACAAAGAATTAAAATATCCCGCTCAAAGGTTGAAAAGTCGAAGAGAAGATTTCCTGGAAAAAAGGTTTCCTGGAGACGATGAAAATTTGGTTTACAGAACTTTGCTTGCGGAAAAAAAAGATCAGCCTATTCAAACAAGATCACAGGATTTTTCTGAAATTAACTATGGCGAAATCGCTTATTACAAAACAGGCTTATGGATGAAAAACCTGGAAAATTTTGTTGGAAAAAATCTTTTTGACAGCTGCCTCCATGAATATTATAATCGGTGGAAATTTAAACATGTATATCCGGAAGATTTTAAAAAAGTGGTAGAAGATGTCAGCGGCAAAAATGTTGATAGCATCTTTTCATTGCTATCAAAAAAAGGAAGGCTTGAGCCGCCGGCAAAAAAGGAATTTAAAGTAGCTTCGTTTTTCAATTTTAAAAACACCGGCAAATACAATTATCTTTTTTTGTCTCCCGCCGCCGGCTACAATTATTATGATAAAATAATGCTCGGTGTGCTCGTACATAATTATACATTGCCGGAACCAAAATTTCACTTTTTTGTTGCTCCACTGTATGCTACCGGAAGCAAAACATTAAATGGCATTGCAAAAGCGGGCTATAATATTACAAGCTATGGATTAATAAGAAAGGCAGAAATTTCTCTGAGCGCAGAAAAGTTTTCGATGGATGAATTTACAGATTCTACCGGCGCAAAAAACTATCTTGGTTTTTCCAGGATTGTTCCTTCTGTAAAACTGATTTTCAAAAATAAAAATGCAACAAGTTCTTTGAAAAAATGGCTGCAGTGGAAAACCTATCTTATAACTGAAACTCAATTATTTTTTCAAAGAGACACCGTTTTACAACAGGACGTGATCAGCTATCCGAAAAGCAATCGCTACCTTAACCAGGCAAGTTTTACATTACAAAATACTCGCGCCCTTTATCCTTTTTCATCTGAGATTGTTGCACAGCAAACAAACAATTTTTTAAGATTTTCATTCGAAGGAAAATATTTTTTCAATTACCCAAAAGGTGGAGGAGTGAATGCAAGATTTTTCGCTGGAAAGTTTATGTACCTCGGCGCAAACACGATCTACAAACAATTTGAAACCGACCGTTATCATCTGAATATGACAGGGCCTAATGGGTATGAGGATTATACTTACAGCAACTATTTTTTTGGCAGAAATGAATTCCAGGGGGCTTTGTCACAACAAATAATGATACGCGATGGCGGCTTTAAAGTAAGGTCAGATCTGCTTTCCAGTAAAATCGGGAAAACTGACAACTGGCTTACAGCGCTGAATTTAACTTCCGATCTACCAAAAGACATAAACCCGTTCAGTGCCTTTGCGAGCCAAAGTCCCTTAAAACTTTTTTTAGATATCGGAACCTATGCAGAAGCCTGGCAAAAAAATACTTCCTCGGGAAAATTTTTGTATGATGCGGGCTTGCAAATTTCATTGTACAAAAACCTTGTGAATATTTATGTGCCGGTTCTTTATAGCAAAATTTATAGGAATTATTATAAGTCAACCATTCCGGAAAAAAGATTTTGGAAGACAATTTCATTCAGTATCGACATCCAGAATTTCCGGTTAAATAAATTTATAAATTTACCGGACCTTTAAATTCTTCTTTTGAAAAATAAACAGTTTTCTTTTTGAAAATCTCCTACCTGCCCCAGGCGAATATTAATAAAAAAAAATGGGATCGCTGCATCGATAGTGCAGAGAACGGCTTAATCTATGCGTATTCATTTTACCTTGATGCAATGAGTGAAAACTGGGACGCACTTATTGTAAACGATTATGAAATGGTAATGCCACTAACCTGGAAAAAAAAGTATACGATTTACTATTTATATCAACCCGTTTTTACTGCTTCACTTGGCATTTTTGGGAACAACACTTCTGCTGAGACTGTAAAATCTTTCTTAGAAAACATTCCTTTAAAATTTAAGTATTGGGATTTTTATCTTAACCGCAATAATCTTTTTCACATTCCTGGATTTCCGATGTATGAAAGAAGTAATTATATTCTTTCTCTTTCAGAAGATTATGAAATTTTAAAAAGCAAATATGCGAGCAGTCATGTCCGAAACATTAAACGGGCGATCCAATATGGCAATGTTGTAAAAAACAATATTCCGATTGCAAATGTTATAAATCTTGCGAAAGAACAAGCGAAGAATTTTTCAACAATCGACGATAAATCGTACCTCGATTTTGCCGCGCTGTTTGAATATTTGAAAGAAAGAAAACAAGCAGTTACTTACGGCGTTTATTCTCCACAAGACAAACTGGTGGCTTCCTGCGCTTACTTTTTTTCACATAACAGGGCTTATTATATTTTGGTAGGAAATCACCCGGATGGAAAAACATCCGGCGCTTCACATTTATTGATAGATGCATTTATAAAAGAACACGCCGGTAAAAATATGATACTGGATTTTGAAGGAAGCAATATCCCAAGTCTCGCATTCTTTTATAAGAGTTTTGGTTCTGTTTTGGAAAAATATCCCGGCATAAAAATGAATAAACTTTCTGCCATCGGAAAATTATTCAAGCAATAAAACCTTTGCCAGTTCCAAATCGTGAGGCGTAGTGATCTTGATGTTATTTTTTTCTCCTTCGACTAAATTGATCTTTAAACCAAAAGCTTCAACCACGGAAGCTTCGTCTGTAAACTGATCTTTATAATCAATTTCGAAAGCAGGTAAAAGAATTTTGCTGTGAAAAGTTTGTGGCGTTTGTACCAACTTCACTTTGTTTCTGTCGACAATTTTATTCCCGGCTTTGGTGATCATTCTGATGCTGTCAGAAGAATCAATTACAGGAACTGCTGTGCCAAATTCAACTGCAGAATCGTAACATCTCCTGATAAGCTCTTTTGTAACAAAGCATCTTACACCATCATGCACGAAAATGGTTGCTTCATCATTAATAAGTGAAAGCCCGTTTCGGACTGAATGAAAACGGGTTCTTCCGCCGGCGGTAATTTTAAATTTTGATGAATCAAAATAACCGTCAATTATTTCCCTGCCTTTTGCAATATGTTCTTCAGGTAAAACCAAAATAATTTCTATATCCTCATACGCATCTAAAAAAGCTTTGATACTGTAATATAAAAGCGGCTTGTTTTTTAAAAGTAAAAATTGTTTCGGGATATCACTATTCATTCTTGAACCATTCCCCGCAGCAACAATCAATGCAACTTTCTTCATTATCTCGATTTATAATTTGATCTTGTTTCATGCAAAATTAAAACTTAAAAAAATTATAAGTCATCTTCCGTCTGCGTGTATCACTTTTCTGTTTTACAGTGGAGCGACAAAAAACAGGAATTTCTATTTTGCGAGAATAAATAAAAAAGAGAATTATTTGTTTGTTTACTGTCTAATGAAAAACCATGCTTCTATTCTCTAATCAGTCTTTTACATTCTTCAAGCAGTTTTTCTTTCTGAATAGCAACGGTTCCTACTTCTTCACAAACAATGCCACCGGCAAGATTTGAAATCTTTGCAGCAAGATCAATGTTTTTAGTGGCGGCATAAACCAAAGAAGCAACGGCGATAACCGTATCGCCGGCGCCGCTTACATCTGCGATATTTCTCCTGTGAGACGGCACAATATTTTTCATATTGTTTTCCTGGTAAAAGATACCTTTTTCGGAAAGTGTGATCAAGGAAATCGAATGCTCCAATTTTTCCTTCAGCTGAGAATGAATCTCAGAAAGCAATTCTTCAGAAATAACTTCAGGCAACAAGTTTAATCCTGCAAAAACTTCTGCCAGGTTGGGCTTAAAAAGAGTCGCATTTTGGTAACAAAAAAAATTTTTTCTTTTCGGATCAACAGCTGTTGTTATATTGTTTTTATTGCAAAAAGAAATCGTGTGTTCAATAATATTTTTTGTAAGAATCCCTTTGTTATAATCTTCAAAAATTACGACATCAGGTTTTTCTGTCGTTATGTATTTTTCAATCTGGTTTTGTAATTTTTCCTCATCAGTATCTTCCAGGTCGTGGACTACTTCTGCATCCAGCCTCATCATATGTTGATTTCTGCTGATGATCCTGATCTTATTGGTAGTAATTCTTTTTTTGCTTTCGAGAATAAACCGCGTATCAATGTTATTTTCCTGCAGTAATTCTTTTAGCTGAACGCCATCTTCATCATCGCCCAGAATAGAAAGGAGCGCAACAGAGGCGCCAAGCGCCTGTACATTTAATGCCACATTTCCCGCGCCTCCAATTCTTTTTTCTCTTTTACTGACAGCCACAACAGGAACGGGCGCTTCGGGCGAAATCCTTTCTACATTTCCCCACCAGTAGGTATCTAACATAAGATCGCCAACAACAGCAACTTTCATTTTTGAAAATCCTGCAAACAATTGTTCAAAATCAACAGCCATTCAATTCTAATTTATTTTTTTCGGTTGTGTATCGTAACGTAGTAAACAGGAATGCCTGCTAAAACAATGCCTAATCCCCACAATGTATACAGCGGTTTAAATTCGATAAGAAAAACACAAAAGACTGAACCCATCAGGATATATAATGCGGGTAAAAAAGGATATCCAAAAGCTTTGTAAGGCCTTTCTATGTTCGGTCGTGTTTTTCGTAAAACAAAAATTCCAATTAATGTAAGCACATAAAAAATTACAACGACAAAAGCGATCATGTCCAGCAGGTCATTGTAGCCGCCGCTTAAACACAGGATCGAGGCCACGGTTGCCTGGGCCCAAAGCGCCCATTCAGGGACTGCTTTTTTATTTAAAGTTCCGGCCTTTTTAAAGAACAACCCGTCGTTTGCCATTGTATAATAAACCCGTGCACCAGCCAAAATCAACCCGTTATTGCAGCCAAATGTTGAGACCATGATCATTACGGCAATAATAATAGCGCCTGCGTTTCCAAAAATCGCATTTGATGCCGCAACAGCCACTCTATCTCCGCCGGGAAAAGCGATCTGATCCAAAGATAAAGCGTTCAGATACATTAAGTTAGTGACAATGTAAATAACTGAAACTGTAAATGTTCCCAGGAAAAGACTCAGTCCGATATTTCTTTTTGGATTTTTAATTTCTGCCGCAATGAATGTCACATTATTCCATGCATCGCTGCTGAAAAGAGAACCAACCATTGCAGCGGCAATAGCGCCTATCAAAATCGTTCCGCTGATGGGAAACCAATTCCCATGTTTTACAAAAGCGCCCCCTGTTTTTTCAAGTTGAACCGCGTGAAAACCGGTTTGCCAGTTTTCACTCCAAAAACTATGTTTTACCAAAAGAAATCCCAGGATGATTAATCCAAAGAGAGATAAAAGCTTAACTGACGTAAATGTTGTTTGAATGATCTTTCCTCCTTTGATTCCGCGGGTATTCGTATAAGTCAGGAAAAGTATCATGGCAATCGCCAATACCTGCGCCGCAGAAATATGAAAATTTCCAATGGAGAACAGAAAATTAGTTTCGCCAACTTCGGGAATAAGATAGGCTGTAAAGCGGCTGAAAGCCACTCCTACTGCAGCAATTGTTGCCGTTTGAATTACTGTGAATGAACTCCATCCATATAAAAAACCGAATAATGGATTATAGGCCTCTTTTAAATAAACATACTGGCCACCGGCTTTCGGAAACATACCACTCATTTCTCCATAACTGACCGCAGCCATCACCGTCATTAATCCACTGAAAACCCACACAGCGATAAGCCAGCCGGCACTTCCAACATTTCTTACAATATCGGTACTTACAATAAAAATACCTGAGCCGATCATTGAGCCTGCCACAATCATTGTAGCATCAATGAGGCGTAGACTTGGTTTGAAAGCAGTTGCATGTTGATCCATAAAAAAATCCCGTTTTAATAAACGGGATTGAAGATAATTATTTATTTGAGATTGAACTGATGAATCATTTTTTATTTGAAGAATCAAGTGCATTTAAGCCTTCAATTACATCTGGTGTAATATTAAGAGTTGAATCTTTATAAAACATAAACCCTGGTTCGTATGAAAAAATGTAAGAATACCTTCCATCTTTATTATAGTCTTTCAAAAAATCCTGGATCCGCGTTAATATGTCTTCTTTCATTTTAGAATTTTCATTGTAAAGCTGGTTGTCAATGTTTTGTTTTCTGACCTGCAAATCCTGTTGCATTTTATTGATTTCCTGCATGGCTGCTTCCTGTTCTTTTTGGTTCATCGTAGCAGCTTTTTGTTGCAATTGCATAGCGCGGCTTTGATATTTTTTTTGAAGCGCAGTTATTTCATCATTTGCTTTATTTTGCCTCTTTTCAAAATCGTTTTTTAACTTTTGGTAATAACCATAATTGTCCTGAAGTGAATCCAGGTCAATATAAGCAACTTTTGATTTGCTGTTTGAGGACATCGCTTCGGAAGAACCCTTATGATCCTGGCCTTGCTTCTTATTATTATTAAAATGCAAATAATAAAGATATCCGACAAGAGCCAGCAAAACAATATTAATAGTAAGTAGAATATTTTTCATTCTTTTTTGTTTAAGCCGGCAAGATAAAAAAAACGAACGGTTACATAAATTATGCTTTTTGATTTAGGAAACGATTAACAGCACTGAAATTGCCCGTTCGTGCAATAAACAAACAAATTTTAAAGATTTTTCTTTTAAAGGAAATTTGTGAGCAGTAAACAAAGAAAATTTACACATTCTTATTTTCTCTCCTGCTGCCTGCATAAAGTTCGTATTCCAATAAACGGCAATCAATTTTGCCATTATAAAATTCTATTTTACGTTTGGGTTTAAGGCCAATCTTCTTTGCCAGATTAAAATTGCCGGTAAAAACATAACCGGTATATCCTTTGCATTTTTGCTTCATAAAATCTCCGATCTCGGCGTATATTTTCTCGAGTTCAGTTTCGTCGCCTAAACGCTCACCGTATTCAGGATTAAAAAATACAACTCCTTCTCTATTTTGAGGAACAAAAGTTTCTTTAAAATCGCAAACTTCAAAGGAAATGAGATCAGCAACCCCGGCGGCCGCGGCATTTACTTTAGAAATATTGATAGCATCTTCGCTAATATCAGTGGCAATTATTTTTAAATTCGGAACCGTTTTAATTTCATTTTTCATTTTTTGTTTTTCGCTTTCAAAAAAATCTTTTCTGAATCCTAACACATGCATAAATCCATAATTTTCCCGAAATAAACCAGGAGACCTGTTGGTAGCAAGCATCGCCGCTTCAATGGCTAAAGTAGAGGAGCCACACATTGGATTAATAAACGGAGATTTTTGATTCCACTTTGACGCCAGCAAAGCGGCAGCGGCTAATGATTCGAGCATAGGCGCTTTCCCTGGAATTTTTCTGTAGCCGTGTTTTGATAAAGTTTCCCCTGAAGTGTCGATAAAAATTTGAGCAAAGTCATTTTTCCAAAATAAATTAATAACCGTTTTATCTGTTGCCGGACCTGAGTCCGGCCGTTCATTGAATTTATTCCGAAACCTGTCCACAATCGCATCTTTCACTTTTACGTTGGCAAATAGAGCATTATTGATGGTTTCATTATCCACATTGCCTGTAACGGAAAAATAGTCATTCTTCGGTATTATTGATTCCCATTGAATTGCTGAAACTTTTTCATACAGTTCATTGGCATTTTTACATTGAAAAGATTTTATAGAATACAATACCTGGCTTGCACAGCGAAGATTTAAGTTCAAACGGATACAATCCATCAAAGTTCCGTGCAATTCGATTCCCGTCGCAAATGTTTTTTTTGCTTTAAACCCTTGCCGGCTTATTTCCATTTCAAGAAAGGGAGTAATTCTCTTGCTACAGGTGACAACAATCCTGCTTGGCTGATTGAATGATAGCATATAATGCAAACATAAACTCAATCTTTTTAACCCACCCGGTAACTTTTTTAATTAATAGAAGCCCACCTTAATTTTAAAAAGGCATGCTGAGTATTTCTGAGCAATGAGTGGGTCATCGATTTTACCCTGGTCATATGTATTACTCTTGCTGATTCAGGAATAATATGAAGTTGGTTCATTAAATTGTTTATCACCACCTCTTCATCTACATGCGCGATATTACATGCCTTGTAAAAATTTGTATGCATGCCCATATAGTCCAGGACGGGAGGGCAATTTTCAATTTCAGGAAACGCCGAAAACTTTTTTACAAAATAAAAAGTCTTCCCATTGATTTCCTTTGTGTAAGCTTTGTAAATGTTTTCCATAAATTTCCTGTTTTGAGGTTAGACAATATGGCTTAAAAAAGCCATTGTAGCTGTTCACAATAATTGCTACAATAAAATTTGGTGCCACTTTTGATTAAACAGGTAAGTCAAAGGAATCGGAAGGTTTTTTTATAGGAAGGATGAGATTAAAAATCTACGGCACGGGATTTTTAATTCTTACGACAAAAATAATTGTCGGAAATAAAGGTTGGGTAAATAGTAAGCAACGTAAAAGTAGTATACTAAGTACCTTTATGCAAGCATTTACTTAAAAGTATTTATCCACAATATGTTAGTTACTCAGTTATATAACTGAAAGGACTAATTTTTTTTATTTTTTGGGTAGGAAAGTTGAACTATTTTAAAAGATAGGGAATAAATGAATCACACGAAGTAGAAATGAAGGTTTAAATCAAAAATGTAACAACATTAATTTAAGATGAAGGTTATTCTTTTTTTATTCAAAAATTTGGAGATGCAATTTTAAACTATTAGGTTTGTGGCAAATAATAATAAAACTTTCTGAACAACAGAAAAATTGAATTATTTCGCCTTCACTCTGATCCCATTCCTTAAAAAGATCTCCAATTTACAATTAAAAACTGTGTATGACGTATTTAACCTATAAAATGCGGTACTACAAAATTATAATATGACCAGATTTTTATCAACCTGTTTAGGTATATTTTTAGTAGCGTTTTTGTTTAGCTCTTGTGCAAATACAAGAAAAATAACTTATTTCAATAATGTAAAGGATGCTACATTTCCTGCTACTACTGTAGAAAGGCAAAACACGATTGAGCCCAATGACATATTAAGCATACTAATTAGCAGTCTTAATGCCGAAGCTTCTGCACCATTTAATCTACAAACCAATAATATCGGCCGGTCTACAACTGTTACGGGAAGCAGTAATGAAGCAGGCAATTACCTGGTAAATTCGGATGGCACTATTGACATGCCAATATTGGGAGCAGTCAAAGCCGCAGGACTAACAAAAGAACAATTAAAAGATAATATTACCAACCTGATCCTATCAAAAAAATTGTTGATTGATCCAATAGTAGACATAAGGTTTCTTAATTACGAAGTTACAGTACTCGGAGAAGTAGCGAGACCAACTGTTATTACTGTTCCGAGCGAAAAAATATCGTTATTAAAAGCTTTGGGCCTTGCCGGAGATTTAACGATTTATGGAAAGAGAGACAATGTATTGTTAATAAGGGAAGAAAATGGAAAAAAAATCACCCGTCATGTTGATTTGAATTCAAGTGATTTCTTTAATTCCCCTTATTACTACTTACAGCCAAACGATGTAATTTATGTGCAGCCAAATTCAACAAAAGCAGCAACCGCAAGCAGATCGCAGCAGTTTTTGCCTATTCTTTTTAGTCTTTTATCTGTCGTAGCAATTGTTTTGGATAGAACCCTCAAGTAAATTAAATGTCAAAAATGCAATCAAGGATACATAGAATGCCCGAGGATAAGGAAAATTTGATGCAGCAGTTTGTATCAAAATATCTCCCCTATTGGCCTCTTTTTCTGTTAGCAGTCATTGCCGGTGGTGCAGCAGCATTTACCTATCTTAGGTATGCAAATCCTGTATATGAGGCAACGGCTACGTTGATAATAAAAGACGAAAAAAAGGGAAATGAGGAATCTAAGTTAGTGGAATCGCTGGATCAGATTTCATCTAAAAAAATTGTGGAAAATGAGATAGAAGTGATACAATCCAGAAAATTGATGGAAAATGTAATCACCACTCTTGGGTTGTACGCATCTGTTTATAAAGAAGGACAGCTTCATGATATACCCGCTTACGTTTCCTCTCCAATTTCGATTTTGGCAGTATATCCGGATTCTTTGCACTCTTATAAGAGAATAAACCTCAATTATGATAGCGCCCATGAAACGGTAATCTTAAACAATAAATTGAAATACCCACTGAATACGGTAGTAAGTACCCCATTTGGGAAATTAAAATTTGAAAAAAACAAATACTATAATAGATCCAAAGAACCTACAGAGCAACTTTATTTTACTTTGGATAAACCGCAAGACCTGGTTCATTCGTTTTTGCTTGGTTTGAAAGTGGATGAAGCCAGCAAATTATCGTCAATCGTGGATTTAAGTTATAGAGACACTGATCCCCTGAGAGCTGAAAATATTTTAAATCAGTTAATTGACGCATATCAGCAATCAGCAAATGATGAAAAAGATGCGTTAGCTAAAAACACGCTTTCTTTTGTAAATGCGCGCTTGGCAATTGTAGCCCACGATCTTGATTCTATTGAAAAAAAGGTAGAGCAATTCAAATCCGGAAATCATGCAGTGGATATAAGTGCTCAGGGGCAACTGTTTTTACAAAATGTAAGTGCTAATGATCAAAAATTGAGCGAAGTAAATTCGCAAATTGCCGTCCTTGATAAAGTAGAAAACTTTGTAAAAGCAAATGATAATAATAAAGGTGGCATAGTACCATCAACTCTGGGCGTAAGTGATCCTACCTTAACATCATTAATTGATAAACTTTATAATTCAGAACTTGAATATGATAATTTGAAAAAAACTGTTGGTGAAAACAATCCGAGTTTGCTTGCAATAAAAGACAGGATTAACACTATCAAGCCCAGTATTTTGGGTAATATCGGCAGTCTGCGGCAAAGCCTTACGGCTACCAGGGATAATATTTCAGCCACCAATGGATCGTATAACTCACTACTCACTTCTGTTCCCCAAAAAGAACGGCAGTTATTAGATATAAGCCGTGAACAGGAAATAAAAAGTAATCTCTATTCGTTCCTCCTTCAGAAAAAAGAAGAGAGCGAAATAGCTGCTGCTTCAGCTGCTTCAAATAGCAGAGTAGTAGACTACGCACAAGTTGGACCTGACCCGGTTAGTCCCAAAAAATTACTAATCTATCTGGTTTCAATTACGCTGTTTACCGGAATTTGCGGAGCATTTATTTTCATACGGGAATTTTTAACAGGCAAGGTTCTTTATAGAAATGAAATAGAATCGCTTACTTCCATTCCCATTATCGGAGAAGTTGCCTTCGACAAATCAAAAGATCGAATTGTGATTGAAAAAGGAACAAGGAGTTTCGTGGCGGAAGAATTTAGAAAACTTCGAATTTCACTATCTTTTTTAGGGATTGATTCCTTTCATAAGAAAATTCTTGTGACTTCAAGTATATCAGGTGAAGGGAAAAGTTTTATTTCTGCAAACCTGGCTGTTAGCCTCTCTTTAACCGGTAAGAAAGTGGTTCTTGTTGATATGGATCTTAATAATCCAACAATTGATAAGATATTGAACGTTAGCCGTGAGGAAGGATTTACCGAGTTTTTAGAAGGTGATAAAGATCCGGAAGAAATAATTAAGCACGTAGAAGGGAATGAAAACCTGTTTTTCATTTCTGCAGGTGCAATGCTCCCTGAAAACCCATCTGAACTACTGTCAAATGGTAAAGTTGGGGATCTTCTTAATTATTTGGAAAATATTTTCGACTATGTGATCGTTGATACTTCACCAATGGTACTTGTTACTGACGGTTATCTGTTAACTGGTTTATGTGATGCAACACTGTATGTTATCAGGCATCATTATACACCAAAAATGTTGATTAAAAGACTTGATGAAAATATTCATATTAATCCTATAAATAATCCGGCTATTATTTTCAACGGTGTAAAAATGCGTGGCTTTTTCAAAAACAATTATGGCTATGGCTATGATTATGTTTATGGAAATAAAGATCGCAAAAAAACTGAAAAAACACCCACAGCCTAGCCTAGTATTAAATCCAATCTGATGAAAGATTTTTCTAACTCAATACGTTGAGATGTAACTGAGGGCGGCGAAGCCATGTTCATCTTATAGTATTTGGATGATATCAATCCTTTGAATTGCTGCAAATTTTAAATTTTAAAAAAAAATTATGCAGAAGAATTGGTATATTATTTACACAAAACCAAAATGCGAAAAAAAAGTCGCCTCTTTGTTAACCAAAAAGAAAATAGAAAATTTTTTCCCGCTTAATTGGAGAGAAATCATTTCTTTAAGAAAGCGAAAGGTTTGCCAAGCGCCTCTATTTGAATCTTACGTTTTCGCTCATATGGGGAAATCTGAAATTGACAAAATAAAGTCAATTGATAGCGTCGTAAACCTGCTCTACTGGAAAGGTAGCCCTGCTTTAATAAATAAGGATGAAATAGAAATGATTAAAGAATTTGTTACGGACTATCAGGATATTCGCGTCGAAAAGACTGCGGTAAATGTCAAAGAAATGCCCCGATTAATAGATGATTCCAAATATTCTTTTAACGGAAACGTTTTAATCATTAAAAATACAATGGCAAAGGTAAATTTACCGTCACTCGGTTTTACACTGACGGCAAAAGTCGAACAAATGGATTCATTACATTCAACCGCTGCCTTTGCCAAACAAAATTCACTATTGCAATCATAAATAAACCCAGTAAACGAAAATTTAATCAGACCAAAGAAAAAAATTTAGCCACCAATGGCATTCTCTCATCAGGAATGAAAAAAAAGCTTACCAACTTTTAAGAACCACTGACCATCTCCAGTTTGTTTCTCAAACAATCATTCCAAAAATCATAGTTTTGAATAATGAAATCAGCTTTAATTACCGGTATAACCGGTCAGGACGGGGCATACCTTGCCGAACTCCTATTATCTAAAGGATATATTGTACACGGTGTAAAAAGAAGGGCTTCTTTGATAAATACCTACCGGATTGATCATTTATATGTTGATCCACATGAAAATAATGCAAATTTTCAATTGCATTATGGGGATATGACAGATAGCACAAATCTTATCCGAATTATCCAGGAAACTCAGCCAGACGAAATTTATAACCTTGCTGCTATGAGTCATGTAAAGGTAAGTTTTGATAATCCCGAGTATACTGCAAATGCCGATGGTATAGGGACCCTACGGCTCTTAGAGGCTATACGAATACTAAAACTGCAAAATAAGACAAAAATTTACCAGGCTTCTACTTCTGAATTGTTTGGTTTAGTACAGGAAGTTCCGCAAAAGGAAACTACACCGTTTTATCCTCGTAGCCCTTATGGGGTTGCTAAACTTTACGCCTATTGGATTATCGTTAATTACAGAGAAGCATACAATATGTTTGCCTGCAATGGGATACTTTTTAATCATGAAAGCCCGCTAAGAGGTGAAACTTTCGTGACACGAAAAATAACCCGGGCGGTTGCGGCAATAGCGCAGGGTTTGCAAGAATGTTTGTTTCTTGGAAATCTGAATGCGCAAAGAGATTGGGGCCATGCGAAGGATTACGTAGACGCAATGTGGAGAATCTTGCAACAGGATGAACCTGAAGATTTCGTTATTGCCACCGGCGTAACCACTACTGTAAAAGATTTTACAAAAATGGCATTTGAGGAAGCTGGTATTGAAATAGAGTTTATTGGCACAGGTTCTGAGGAAAAGGGGATTGTACGCTTATGCAATAATGAAAAGTATCAATTACCGGCCGGAAAAGAAGTTGTGGCCATTGATCCCAATTATTTTAGGCCTACCGAAGTGGATCTTTTAATTGGTGATGCATCAAAAGCGAGAACAAAGTTAGGGTGGGTTCCAAAGTACACACTTAAGGAAATGATAAAAGAAATGGTAGCAAGCGATTTGGAAACTTATAAAATGAGTCTCCAAAGGAAGTATTTTATGTAGACCGTAATTTAACTGATTTAAAAAAAATCACGATAAAGAAAAAGAATACGAATAGTGTTACAAAAAGCAAGCATTCTGAACAGTAGGAAAAATATCTTTAAGCAATTATTGTTTCAATACAGAAATAATCAACTTTTTAAACAAGCCCTTGGTCTATATACAGTCAATATTATAGGAATTCCTTTATCAATTATTTCCAGTGTTATCATCACGAGGTTTTTGGGCCCATCTTCTTACGGTGATTTCAAATTTTTATTCAACGTTTTTAATCTTGCAATTGTAATTTTTTCTTTTGGATTTTTCCAGGCAGGAAACAGAGCACTTGTTCTAAATACTGATCAAAAGAAAGCACGTGAATATTATGGAGCTGAAATTGCAATTACTCTCTGTTTTGTTTATTGCGATGTCTCTTTTTTTACTGGGTTATGCCTTTTTTGATAAAAATATAAATCAAAAAGGATTACACAACATTTTTATTTATTTAATTCCATTTTCCTGGGTATTTTTATTGGTTGAATATTTCGAGGTCTTATTCCAGGCCGACAATAAAATTAAATTATTAGCTAACTCAAGATTATATCCTAAACTTGCATTTTTTATTGCAGTCTTACTTATCTACCATGGTTTTTTTCAACTATTCAGGAAATAGGTTAATAATGATATGGGCTGCTTTTCTCATTACTCAAATTTTAGTTTTCTTATATATCATTTATAAAATTAATCCGTCATTCAGAAATCTAAAAACGAGGATAAAAGAAATCATTTCTTTTAATAAAAGCTATGGATTTCATGTGTATTTGGGAACTGTTTGTGCTGTAGGCTTTTCTCAATTAACAGGAGTGCTTATCAGTTATTTTTCAAATACTAACAGTGGAGTGGGTTACTATTCGCTGGCAATGACCATTGCCGGTCCGTTAAGTTTTATTCCGAATGTTATTGCTACAACCCATTATAAAGATTTTTCTAGCAAGAAACAGTATTCCACGAAAATTAATGTTGATTACAATTGCAATAAGCTCTGTCTGCTTTATTACTTATTTTAATCCTTGTAGGGCCTTTTATCAATCTTTTTTATGGGTCAAAGTTTGATCCCGTAATATCACTTACTTATATAGTATGTTTTGGAGTGATATTAAGTGGATTGGCGGATTTTCTTAATCGATTTTTGGGTTCACACGGTAAAGGAAAAGCATTAAGAAACAGTTCTTTTATAGTTGGATTTAGTTTATTAATATTAAACATAATTCTAATTCCATATTTTGGAGAGACCGGGGCAGCCTATACTCAGTTTTTTTCAGGCGTGATTTATTTTCTTTGTATGTTTTTGTTTTATAAAAGATTAATTAATGAACTTAAAAAGTAGATGCTTATAAATGCAATAGTTTTATAATTTATCTCGAAAAGTTAAAATTGCTACTCTTGCTTTCATTCATCCAGCTTAGAAAAATGCGTAAAAGACTTATAGAATAGATCATACTGATTCGATCAGTTCTGAAATATCATATTTTAATGCTCAGAGAATTAACATTTTTTGAGTATTTGTATGTATTTGTTATGATCATATATGCGGGACAGGCAAGTACATTTGTTAGAGCTATCGACATTTAAACAGCAATCCAGTTGGATATTCCCTTCCGATAATTTTAAGTGGAATTTTAGCAATAAAATGGAAAATTAAATTTAACAAGCAATTTTTCAACTCATCACTTGTTTGTTTTTATATTTTATTGCAATAACAATAAAATATAATGAAATACACGCTCACTATATTTACTTTTTATTTTTTAATTTTTTTCATTGTGTTATGTTACAATTACGGCTTAAGTTTAATTTTTTTAGAATATATGAATTTTTATTGTATCAGCCTGGCAATTATAGCATTGGGATGTGGAGTATTCAAACAATTTTAAGTGGCGACACACTTTATAATTATTTAAGTAAGATACCGGGCATTGAGCAATTTTCATTTGTATCAGGTGATGGAGGCATAAATGCAATAATTTATTCAATCCAGACAACCACCAGCATCATTATTATACGGTTTTACATATTCCAAGAAATGCTGGATTTGCATGGGAACCGGGAGGCTTTGCTGTTTATCTCTGTTTAGCCATATTTATCAATCTTATTCATGACAAATCCTAAACAATAAATTCAATTTGCAGTTTTGGGTTTTGTTAATTGCCTTACTATCAACCCAATCAACTACAGGTTATTCAATTTTTATTGTATTAATTCTTTCTTATTATTTGAATAAAAAATCTGATACTATCATCTTTGTATTGCCACTTCTTTTAATTGCGGTAATATCTGTTTTTCTTTACCTTTTATGAGTAATAAAATTATAGCTTTTGTAAAAGAAACCAAGTGATATTGATTATATTGTTTGGCAATCTATTGGAAATGAATCCGGAACAGCATCCACAGCGTTTTACCTCATTTTTAATCTCTTTCAGAGATTTTTATAACAATCCAATATTAGGAAATGCCGGTATTCCAGGTGAAAGTTGGTATGAAAAAATCGGAGCAAATATTTCTCCGATATCCGGATTAGGAAATCTTTTAGCCAATTTTGGCATAGTTGGTTTTCTTTTTTTTATAATTATGTCATTAAAAAGTTCCTTTCTTTTTTCAAGATATTTTAATTACACAAAAAAGGTATTTACTATTTATTATAATAATTTTAATATCCATAAGTTATACTATCATTTTTTTACCTCTTATAATGGTTTCTGGATGTTTGGATTTTTTTATCCAAATAATGATGGAGAATATCAGCCAAGGATAGAATCAATTATTAATCAAATTGAAGTTATCAAAACAAATAGCAAAAGATAAGATAATAGGAATAATTTTTATTTCACAAAGGAGGCATATAAAATGAAAGAAAAAAAATCAATAGTTTTTTTGGGTTTTAGATTTCCATATGGCTTAGCAGAAGCTCAAAAGATGATTTTAATTTCAAAAAGCTTATTATACTAAAAATAATGTGGTTATTATTTGCAGGAATGGATCATATTCGAAAGAAAGAAAAGCCTGAATTAAAACCCGAAGGCTCTTATGAAAATATCGAATATATTTATGCTTCAGGAAGTTGTTTCCGGAATGACATTTTCTTATCAAGAAGATTAATATGAACTTAAAGGAAAAATAAATGAGATATGCAATTAAGAAAAAGAAAAAAAGAAAAAAAGCTTGATTTTGCAATTTTATCAACTCGTAGTTTTTCTTCAATTATCTTTTATTCTCTTTTGTCAAAGTATCTTGATTTTAAAATTATACTGAATTACGTGGAATATTATTCCGGAATATAAGAAAGAAAAGCACCAAATTAGCAAGCGGTTAAATGATTATTTCTTTGATAGGTACGCACCTTCTATTGCTGATGGAGTTTTCCCAATCAGCGAATTTTTAATCAACCAAGTTAAAAAAAATTCTCCTCAAAAGAAATATCTTAAAATACCAGTATTAACAGATTTTAACCGATATAAAGGAATTCAAAAAAATATAGATAAAAAATATTTTCTTTTTTGCGGCTATGCAGGATATAAAGAAGTTATTCGATTTATAATTGATTCTTTTGAATTGCTTGAAAACTCTTCGTATTCTTTATACTTAGTGGTCAATGGCCGTAAAAGTGAAATGACAGAAATCGGAGAATATATTAATAAAAAAAATAAAAATGAAAAAATTAAGTTATTTTCAAATTATCAGAAATAGAATTATTCACTTATTATCACAATGCCATGCGCTTTTGATTCCATTAAGTCCTACTTTGCAGGATATTGCAAGATTTCCCCATAAAATAGGCGAATATCTTGCTTCCGGTAATCCGGTTATTTCAACAGATTATGGAGAGGTAAATCATTATTTTAATGACATGGAAAATATGCTTCTAGCCGAAACTTATGATATAAATGTATTTGCTGAAAAAATGCAGTTTGTTATAAACCATCCCGAGGAATCAAAGGATATAGGTCTTAAGGGAAAAGAAAGTTGCTCAAAAAAATTTGATTATCGAAATTTAGCTGAACCATTGAATAACTTTTTAAACAAATTATAATTACTCAAGCAAATGTGTGGAATAACAGGTAAAATTTATTTAGCAAAGGACAGAACCATTGATCCTCGCAATTAAAGCAGATGACGGATATTATTAATCATCGAGGCCCAGATGATGAAGGCTTTTATATCAATAAAAATATAGGGTTAGGGTTCCGGCGACTTAGCATTATTGATCTTAATACAGGCCATCAACCCCTCTCAAATGATAGCGATAGCAAGTGGATCGTTTTCAATGGCGAAATTTATAACTTTCTGGAATTCCGCCAGCAATTACAGGAAAAGGATATTCTTTCAAAACAAAAACAGATACAGAAGTTATTTTAAAACTTTACGAGGAATATGGAGTTCATTGTGTTGATTATTTACGCGGAATGTTTGCTTTTGCTATTTGGGATGATGATAAGCAAGAACTTTTTTGTGCCAGGGATAGCTTTGGAATAAAGCCCTTTTATTATTACATGGACAATGAAAAATTTGTTTTTGGGTCTGAAATAAAATCGATCCTACAGTGCGAAAATATCGACAAAACCTTATCCAATGATGCCTTAGATTCTTATTTTTCTTTTGGCTATATCACCAGTGATTTATCAATTTATAAAGCAATAAGAAAATTGCAGCCGGCTCATCATTTAGTCCTTTCATTTAAATACAATGTAACCGTAGAAATTAAGAAATACTGGGAAATAGTGTTTGAACCTGATTATTCCAAAACCGAAAACCAATGGGAAAGTGAAATTGAAGCTGCTCTTTCAGAATCAGTTAAATTACACATGGTGTCAGATGTTCCGCTAGGCGCTTTTTTAAGTGGGGGAATTGACTCGAGTTCTGTTGTTGCTATGATGGCAACGAATTCAAATAAGCCAATAAAAACATTTTCCATCGGGTTTAAAGAACAAAAATATAATGAACTGGAATATGCACGTGAAATAGCTAAGAAGTACAATTGCGATCATTATGAGACAGATCGTGGAGCCTGAATCTATCGATCTATTACCCAAACTGGTGCACATGTATGATGAGCCCTTTGCCGACTCTTCTGCGATACCTACCTATTATGTATCAAAAATTGCAAGAGAGAACGTAACAGTAGCATTATCCGGAGATGGCGGAGATGAACTTTTTGCTGGTTATGATATTTATAAGTGGTTACATAACCTTTAATCAAACCCATTAAGTACTAATTCTCGCTTATTTAATAAACTATTTTGGGGTAATATTCATAAACTAATGCCAGAAAATATGAAAGGAAAGAATGCCACTTATTTTCTTTCCAAAAACAGAAAATCAATGAGCGCTTATAGTAATGTTTGGCAAAAATCAGAAAGAAAGAGATTGCTATTTAATTATGGCGTGGTGGACTTTTCAAAGGATCTGAAAAATATAAGGAAGAAATCTGGAAAACATACCCCAGTTATGATTTTGTAACAAATTTGCAAAATATCGATTTACGCACTTATATGGTAGATTGCATATTGACTAAAGTTGACAGGGCGAGTATGGCAAATTCACTTGAAGTAAGGGTTCCCTTGTTAGATCATAAATTTGCTGAATTAACCTTTAAGATCCCATGGAATTTAAAACTTAAAAGAAATGAACAGAAATATATTTTAAAAAAAGCAATGGCACCTTACCTGCCCAATATTTTAAACCACCCTAAAAAAGGTTTTAGTGTTCCATTGCAGTTCTGGTTTAAAGGTGATTTGAAACAATTCGTAAATGATACTTTGCTTTCCGCAAATGCCAATATCACTCTTTTCTAGATAAAAAACAAATTAAAAGATACATATTAAAAACTCAAAATGGCAAAAAGGATATAAGTTCTAAAATATGGTCCTTAATTTTCTTTGAAGAATGGTTGAAACAAAATTTATAATTATGAATTTTGCGTTCAGACCCATATTATTATAAATATCAATTTGAATCATTTTAATTACGATAAATGAAGTTTTGCTTTTTTGGGAATATCTCTAGCGCCTTAAATGGCAAAACAGAAGGAGGAGCAGAACTTCAGATTTCCTTACTAGCAAGGGCGCTGGCTTTAAATGGGCATGAAGTAGTAATAATTGATCCTGATATAACAAAATGCTTTGTTAGTTCTGACGGTATACAGTTAACGGGAGTACCGAACTGGAATAAGGGAATAAAGGGTGTTAGATTATTTTGGTATCGTATTCCGGAACTCATGCGCGTATTAATAGATCAAAAAGCAGATTATTATTACGTACGTACCAGATCCTATTTACATCTGTTGCCATATTTAGCATCCCGAAAAACGAAAAAAAAATTCATTGTAGCTACGGCTCACGACTTAGATGTAGCAAGTTTTTGGGATAAATTCAAATATAAATACAAAACAAATTTCAATTTAATTAAATTCTTTACAGTTAGCCTACCTAATGATTTGGTCTTTAAATACCTAATGAAAAAATCTGATTATATTATTCTTCAACATGAGGGTCAGTTGCGTAATTTAAATTCCGTTAAGGGTAAAATAATTATTTTTCCGAACATTTTTGATTTTGGAATAGTAAGAGGAATTAAAGATTCTCCAAAGGATTATTATGTTCATCCTGGTACTCTTAATATATTGAAAGGAGCTAACAATCTTAGTGAATTAATTAATATCCTTGATAATAACACGTCTGTTGTAGTTATTGGCCAACCCACAGATAAGAAATCAAAACGGATTTATAAGCATTTAAATGAACTGGAGAATGTAGTTCTAACTGGTCGACTAAATCATAAGGAAACTATTCAGTTAATTGCAAATGCCAAAGCTTTAATAAATACTTCAAATTTTGAAGGTTTTCCTAACATCTTTTTGGAAGCATGGGCTGTTGGCGTTCCGGTAATATCACTAAATGTAAATCCCGGAAATGTCATAAAAAAGCATCATTTAGGGACCTACTGCAATGGGAATTTAATAGAAATGAAGAAGACGATTGAATCAAATTCTAGTGACCAATATAGCAAGCGCAAACTAATTTCTTATGTGTCTGAATTTCACGATTTTACAACAGCGGCTGAAAATATCCTAAAGAACATAAGCAGTTCTTGAAAAATTGAGACTGCTACATTGTGATTTCCAAATCACAAATAAAAAATTGAAAGAGCATATCTCTAAGCTGCTTAATAAGGATAAATAATATAATTTTTATTTCAATCGGATAAAGAATGAAGTGATGAGATATAGGATCTTATTTTTTATGAATGGATTACACCCGGGCGGAAAAGAACGCAGGATGCTGGAATTGATGAAAGAATTAAAATTTAGAAAGGAATTTGATTTTGAATTAGTACTCATGAATACCGAAATCAATTACCCTGAAGTTTTTGATTTGAATATTAAAATCCACTACCTGATAAGAAGGCAAAAAAAAGACTTAACTATTTACTGCAAATTTTATAAAATATGCAAGGTTTCGATCCGGAAGTTATTCATTGTTGGGATAGTATGACTGCAATTTATGCGATTCCGGCTTGTAAGCTTTTGAATATTAAATTGATCAACGGAATGATCGTTGACACGCCAGTTAAAAAGAATATATCCAACAAGAACTGGCTTCGGGCGCGCTTGACTTTTCCATTCTCAGATTTAATTATCGGAAACTCCAAAGCAGGCTTGACAGCGTATAAAGCACCGGCAAACAAATCTATTGTATTTATAATGGAATGGACTTTACACGCTTTCACAACCTAAAAGACCCGTCAGTAATCAGTAAAGAAATTTTTGGGAAATTGTAATGATGTTTTTACTGTGGGTATGGTTGCGGCCTTTGAAGAGCGAGAAGGACTATAAAACGTTAATAGAGGCAGCAAAGAAACTTATTCCATGCAATAAGAAATTGAGGTTTATTTTGGTTGGCGGAGGGAGACTTTTAAACAAAATGAAAAGTAGTATTCCTGCCTCACATATTCAGATAAAATAATTTTTTTAGGTAAAACATTAAATATTGAACCGATTGTTAATATTTTTGATATTGGGGTTTTATTACCAATGCAAGAGTACATGGTGAAGGAATTTCAAATTCCATCATAGAATATATGGCATTAGGGAAGCCTGTAATAGCTACACGAGGAGGAGGTACCAACGAAGTAATATTTGATAATCAAAATGGTTATCTTGATAGACTCCGGGAAGTAGTGATCAATTGTCTGAAAAAATCTTGAATTAATGATGAAAGATGACAACCTGAAAGAATTGGGAGAATAAAGGAAATCAAATGGTCCATGATAAATTTGATTTGAAAATTATGACCAATCGAATATGTAAGATTTTATAAGAGCAGAACAAGAAAAAAGAAAGAACATTATGAATATTTTAGTAACGGGGGCTGCCGGATTTATAGGATCGCACGTTTGCGAAAGTTTATAAAGCAGGAAATGAATGTTGTAGGAATTGATAATTTTGATAATTTTTATCCAATAGAGTTTAAAAAATTAAATCTCCAGAATCTAATACAAAATCAAACTGTTTAAATTTTATCAAGCCGATATCCGCGATAGAGAATCCTTGGAAGATATATTTAAGTTCTGAAAAAGTTGACTAGCGTTATTCATTTGGCTGCGAAGGCAGGAGTAAGGCCGTCCATTGAATTTATCTCAGAATATTATGATGTAAATATAAACGGTACTGTTACGTTATTGGAAGCATGAAGGATAACAAAGTGAAAAAAATGGTCTTTGCTTCTTCTTCATCCGTTTATGGCAATAATAAAAAAGTTCCTTTTTCTGAATCTGATCCGGTTGACAATCCAATTTCTCCTTATGCTTCCACAAAAAAAAGTGGTGAATTCCTATGTCATGTATATAGCCATTTACATAAGTTCGACATTACATGTTTGCGGTTTTTTACAGTGTATGGCCCCAGACAGCGACCTGATCTTGCAATACATAAATTCACCAGGTTAATAGATATCGAAAAACCAATTCCTTTTTATGGTGATGGCACCACTTCAAGGGATTATACCTATATTGATGATATAGTAAATGGAATCAATTGTGCCTTAAATAATTTAAAAGGATTATAAAATATACAATTTAGGTGAATCCAAAGTGATAAACTTAAAAGAACTTGTTCAAACTATTGAGAAGAAGGTTGGTAAGAAGCGCTAGTTAAATCAATTGCCAATGCAGAAGGGAGATGTGAATGTCACATATGCTGATATATCCAAAGCAAAAAGGGAACTGGGATATAATCCAAGATAAGATTTTGAAACAGGAATAAAAGAATTTATAAAATGGTATAATCATAATAAGTATTTATTAATTAAATGACGAAAATTTTTAATAATTCCCAAATATTTAAAGGTCCGACATATCGAAGAATATCCCCAAAGAATTCCTAAAATCATATGGCAGACTTTCAAAACCAATCAGGTTCCTCCTTATATCAAAAGCTATGCTGATTCATGGATAAACCTGAATCCTGAATATGAATACAGATTTTACGACGATAACGATATTATTAAATTCATAAGAAACTATTTTCCAGGATACCTTGAAGCCTATAATAAGCTTAAGTATGGCGCTTCAAAGGCTGACCTATGGCGATACTTAATTATTTATCAATATGGAGGGGTTTATGTTGACATGGATTGTAAGTGTATTATTCCTTTAAGGGAATGGGTAAAAAGTGATTCAAGATATAGTTACTCAAATAGGTATTAACAAAGATATTTGCCAATGGCTTATAATTAGTAGTGCAAAAATCCGATATTTTTTAAGGCAGCCCAGAAAACATTAGCGAATTCAAAGCGGAATAACTACAGTACTTCTCACTAGGGCTTTAAATTTATAAGTAATAAATTGACGATTCGGGAGGAATGCCCCAATGTATTTTAACCATCCTGTATTAGGCCTTTCAGGTCCTCCTGTTTTACAAAAAGCAGCCGAAGAATGTTTTAGAAACGGATAATGGATGAAATTTGCTCTTTAATATTCAAGTAGTATGTCTGTCTCAGGGCAATATTTCTTGTCAGATGAATGGCCATGTAATTCATGAAAACCGAAACTATGAATATAAAAAGTCAATGAAAAAAATAAAATTTATTCATTATCATTTCCGTTTTGAAAGAATAAAAAGGAGGGTTGTTTCTTTCTTAAAATTCTTCGATAGGAAATAAAATTACTAAATTGTATAATATAACTTTGATATTTTTGAAATTTAGCTTTCAAAAATATTTACATTAAGTACAATGAAAATATTATTTTTCATTAATGGGATTTACTTAGGAGGCAAAGAACGAAGGCTTATGGAGTTGATGAAGCAGGTCTCAGCCAAAAGAGATTATAACTTCGAACTTGTGGTTATGGACAATGAAATCAATTATCTGGACGACCTTCAGAGATTGGGCGTTAAAATTCATTTTTTGATTCGAAAAACCAAAAAGGACTTATCAGTTTTCAGAAAATTTTATCAAATCTGTAAAGCTTACAAACCTGATATTATTCATTGCTGGGACGGGATGACTGCGGTTTATTCTATACCAACCTGCAGACTTCTGAAAGTAAAACTTGTAAACGGAATGATTGTGGACGCTCCTGCGAAACAAAATTTACTAAACAAAAATTGGGTTCGAGCGAAGATAACTTTTCCATTTTCAAATACAATACTTGGGAATTCCAAGGCAGGTATTAAGGCGTACAAAGCACCGTTAAAAAAAAGTCAACATATTTACAATGGTTTTAACTTCAAAAGAATTGAAAATATGGTTGACCGGACGGAGATGATTAAAAATTTAGCTATAAATACTACGCACGTGGTAGGAATGGTTGCAACTTTTTCAAATCTTAAGGATTATCCAACCTATTTTAAAGCTGCCGAAATTATTTTAAATAAAAGGAAAGATGTTACCTTTTTGGCGATAGGAAATCACACCGATTCTGATACGTGCCAAAATTTAATAAAAGACGACTTTAGAGAGAACTTCAGATTTTTGGGAAAAAAATCGAATATAGAATCGTATATAAACATTATGGATATTTGTGTTTTAGCAACTTTTACCGAAGGGATATCAAATTCGATCCTGGAATATATGGCATTAAAAAAACCGGTAATTGCAACGGACGGCGGAGGGACATGTGAGATCGTTGAAGATCAGCATACAGGATTTTTAGTAAAAAAATCTGACCATCTTCAATTGGCCGAAAAAATAGAAATATTGTTAAATAATTCCGAATTAAGAAATCGAATGGGAGAAGCGGGAAAAAAACGTGTTAGCGAGGTATTTTCAATAGATGCGATGGCACTCAAATTTATTTCCGTATATAATAATGTGCTTACACGTCAAAAAAACTTTTCAAAAATTATTTTTTTTTGAATTTTCTCTCACAAATTATAGACAAATTGTTTTTAAAGCAATGGAGCATTGGTATCGTAAATGAAAATATACGGGAAGTGATTTTGAATAAAAAAATCTCGGGTCACATTTCATGGATTCCTATAAATAATAAACATCACTTTTTCGCCGATCCTTTTATTTTTAAAACATTGCCAAATGAATATTGCATCTTATACGAAAAGATGGACTATAAAAAAAAATATGGCAATATTTGTTCGTTTACTGTAAACGAAACGAATGAGGTTATAGACAAACAGGTTCTTCTAGACATCGGCCGCCATCTCTCCTATCCATTTGCTTTTATCGAAAATGGAACTACGTATGTTTTTCCAGAATCGAGCGCAAACGGAAAATTGTCTTGCTATAAATACGATCAGAAAAAGAATTCACTTTCTTTTGAAAAGGACATACTGAATCTTCCCTTACTTGACTCCACAATTTTAAAACACAATAACAAATATTGGTTGTTTGCTACAACGCGGGGAAAAGATTCAAACACAAGATTGCATATTTTTTATGCTGACCATGTTACAGGACCTTACACACCCCATGCGAAAAACCCTGTAAAGGATCATATCAACGGCTCCAGGCCGGCGGGGAATTTTATTGAAGTAGAAGGGAATCTCTACAGGCCTGCACAAGGATCAGGAAGTTATCTGCTATGGTTCTTCGCTTATAATCAATAAAATAACAGAGTTGTCTGAAAATAAATTTGAAGAAGAAAATTATTTTTAGGAATTTACTCCCTGCAAAAAAGAGCGCTATAATTTTGGAATTCATACCATAAATTATACAGATGACAAAATTGTAATAGATGGATTGAAAAGACGGTTTTTACCCTTAACTCAGCTGCGGTTTTTCTTGGGAAGGCAGTTTAAGAATACAAATGCCTTAAAGAAAATACTTTTGGTAGGCCCCGTAGCACCTCCTTTTGGGGGAGTGAGCATTCATATTTCAAGATTGGCTAATTTACTATCAAAGGATTTCGCGTTTGATTTTGTAGATGAAAGTAGAGTACGCAAGAAACACGTTTTTAATGTCGAGTAGTCTAAACCTTTTCAAATATTTGCAAAAAATACGTTCTCTCATTAACGCATATATACACAGCGGTAAAAATTCTTTAAGGTGCTTACATTTAGTTTTGGCGAAAATTTTTGAGAAAAAAAACAGTTATAACTTTTCATAGTTTTAAGAATACATCTTCAGGATTCATGGTTAATGTATATCGTTCCGCTTTCAAATTGGCAAATACAGCTATACTCGTAAATAATGAATTAAATGTTCGTTTACTGTTAAAAGGAACGGAATTTGTTGTAAAGAAGCTTTTATTCCACCAATCCTTGAAAATGAGCTGGATTTACCCGGCTATATTCTTAACTGGTTTCGGATAAACAAAGAAAAGAATAACCTAATTATTTGTGCAAATGCATCACTGCTTGAAACTTTTAATAGTCAGGATTTATATGGTTTGGACATGTGCATAGAAGTCACGAGACGTTTGGTAAATCAAGTTCTGCCTGTAAAATTCATATTTGTTGTGGGATCAATAGAGAAATATAAGGATAGGTATGTAAAAAGCTCACAATTGATAAATCAATTGAATTTGAATGATCATTTTCTTCTCGTCAACGAGAGGTTGTCGTTTGTAAAAATTATAGAATTATCTGACATCGTTTTAAGACCAACGAATACTGATGGCGACGCTTTAACTGTGAGAGAAGGCCTCTTTTTTAAATAAAATTGTTTTGGCCTCTGACGTAGTAAAAAGGCCGGAAGGAGTTTGAGTATTCAAGAACCGTGACATTAATGATTTAGAATTGCAGCTTAAAAAAATAATTAAAATTCATTCAACTCAATATAACACTGATAATAAACGTTTTGTAGAATCTGTAGAAGATGTTAAAGAATTCTATCTGAGATTAATAGAAGAAAATCTCTGAAAGATTGAACTCTTAATAGGGACCTTATTAAAACAAACCATATGGAAGATATGACAAATGATGTCATAAAATCGTTCAATAAACTGGAAAGTTATTGTAAAAAAGAAGATTATAGAGGATGGGATCCTTATGATGGCCTATCCAGCAAAGTTTTTAATTCTTTACCTCTAATATCCCAATAAAAAATTGCCCAAGTAATTTGGATACAACTAATCAAAAAGTTACCGATTAAAAATTTAAGACCTATTCTAAAAATTGAAAAAGGTTATAACCCTAAAGGATTAACTCTTTTTATTTCTGGTTATTCCAAAGCCAGTGAAACTGAGAACATTTCAGTGAATCTATAAAACAAATTGATTTTCTTTGAAAAAGATTGATTTCCCTGGAACTATAAGGTTTTGCCGGGATTGCTGGGGATACAATTTTGACTGGGAGTCAAGGGCTTTTTTTCAAAAAAAATTTACGCCAACTATTGTTGCTACAACTTATGTAGCTAATGCTTTACTTGATGCTTATGAAGTAACTAAAAATGAAACTTTTCTCCAGTTAGCAATATCAAGTAAAGATTTTATTATAAACGATTTGAAACGTACTTATAACGACAAAGGAAATTTTGCTTTTTCTTATTCTCCTTTTGATACAACCTCTGTATTTAATGCATCTTTACTCGGAGCAAGATTGTTAAGCCGGATTTACAGTTACACAAAAGAAGAGGAATTGATTTCCCTTGCAAAAAAATCGGTTGCTTATTGTTGCGATTATCAAAATATCGATGGTTCCTGGTTTTATAGCCCTTTACCTTTTCATCAATGGATAGATAATTTCCATACGGGTTTTAATCTTGAATGCATATATGAATATGGGTTATTTTCAAAAGATGATTCTTTTGATAAGCACTTCAATATAGGGCTGGAGTATTATCTTACTTCTTTTTTTGATGATAAAGGAAAATCTAAATATTACAACAATTCACTTTACCCAATTGACATCCACGCGCCATCCCAATTAATAATTACATTATCAAAATCTCATCGTTTTAAAGAAAACAAAAAAATGATTGAACAGGTTATCAACTGGACAATAGAAAATATGCAATCTCCAAAAGGGTATTTCTATTTTCAAAGAAAGAAGTATTATACTAATAAAATCCCTTATATGAGATGGTCCCAAGGATGGATTTTTTATGGATTATCGCATTATTTAGTAAACACGCAGGAAGTTAATTCAAGGGTTAATTCCATCATTTCAAACAATAATTAAAGATAGTAATAATGAAAATTTGGTTTGATTTGTCCAATGCTCCACATATTAATCTTTTCAAAGATTTATTAAAGGAATTAGAGTCTGATGGGCATGAAATAATTGTAACTTGCCGACCTTTATCTAATACAGTTTCATTATTAGAATTGCATAAAATAGAATATACAATTATAGGGAAACATTATGGGAAAAATTTTTTAAAAAAAATCTTTGGTTATCCCATAAGAGTTATGCAATTAAAAAAATTCATTAAACCCTTAGATGTCGATATCGCTATTTCTCAAAGTTCATTTCATTCTCCCGTTGCCGCCAGGTTGTTAAAAATTCCTTCCATTTATATGAATGATAATGAACATGCAATGGGAAATATTCCTTCTTTTATTTGCGCTACCAAAGTATTGATTCCTGAGTTTTTAAACATTCAAAAAAGTGCAAAAACAAGGTGCAAAATCAAAAAAATAATTGCTTACCCGGGAGTTAAAGAGGGAATATATTTATGGCAAAATTATCTTTCAGAAACAATTTCAGATTTAAAGAATTCAATTCAAAAAAAATTTATATACGGCCAGAACCACGAACAGCTCAATATTATAAAGGCGGTGAAAATTTTTTGGATGAAGTAATTTGTGCTTTAAAAGATAATTATACATCATAATTCTGACAAGAGATAAAGAACAAACTGAACATTATAACTCATCCTAAGTTTTCTGGAGTAAACGTTCCAGAAACACCCTATTCTTTTGATGAAATAGCAAAAGATTGTCTCTTATTTATTGGCGCTGGCGGAACAATGACACGGGAAATGGCAGTAACAGGTATTCCAACAATTTCCGTGTACAGGGATGAATTACTTGGATGTTGATAAATATTTAATTACAAAAAAGCTAATGAAACACCTTCCAGAACTTACAACGGAAAACGTACTTAACTATATTCAGGAAAAAAACTCAAAAATGCCAAATAAGGATTTACTATTAAAAGGAAAAGAATCATATTATTTAATCAAATCTTTAATAGAAGAAATAGGAAAAAATGATTAGAACTGGAATAATTGGACTAGGAAAAATGGGCATTTCTCATTGTGCTATTTTGGGTGCGCACCGGATGTAGAACTGGTAGCTGTTTGCGATGCATCAAATCTGGTGCTTGAAGGGTTTAAAAAATATTCGAAATTTGAATGTTTTAAAGACTACAAAAAAATGATTGACCAAATGAAGCCTGATGCAATTGTGATTGCTTCTCCTACAAAGTTTCATGAAGAAATGGTTTCTTATGCACTCGAACATAAAATTCATGTATTTTGTGAGAAACCTTTTTCCCTTGATTATAGAAAGGGAAAACTATTAGCAGCGAAAGCGCAACAACAAAATCTGGTGAACCAGGTGGGATTTCACAACAGATTTCTTGGAACTTTTATGGAGGTAAAAAAGATTTTGCAAGCGAATCCGATTGGAGAAGTGTACCATTTTCTCGCTGAATCGTATGGTCCTGTTGTTTTAAAAGAAAAAGGGGGAACATGGAGATCAGATAGATCTGAAGGTGGTGGATGTTTATATGATTACGCATCACATACAATTGATCTCATTAATTTTTTATTGGCGAAACCGGTGAAAGTAGCAGGAACACAATTAAAACATATTTTCTCAAAAGGTGTTGAAGATGCTGTTTATAGCTCCATATTTCTTGAAATAGGAATTAGTGGACAATTATCAGTTAATTGGAGCGACGATACTTACAGAAAGATGAGTACACAGATCACTATTCTTGGGAAAAAAGGAAAAATAATTGTTGATGCAACTGAATTAAAAATTTATCTCAATGAAGACAATAAATCATTAGGATTAACAAAAGGGTGGACGATAAATTACATCACAAATCTTGCAGAGAATGTAGATTTTTATTTGCGTGGCGAGGAATATTCAGCACAAATAGATTATTTTATTCAATGCATTAAAACTGGAAATATGAACAACAAAAGTTCTTTTGAAAATGCGACTGTAACAGATGAAGTAATTGAATTATTATTAGAAGATAACATTAAATAAGAAATGGAAAGAGTCATTTTTGGGGATAACCAGTTTTTTGGAGTAAATCATAGCTCAGATGAAAAATCAAGGGCGCAGGCATTAAAATTTAAAGACAATCAATCAATTCTAAATGTTTTAAACATTGCTGTGGATGAAGGAATTCAAACATTCATGTGTACCACTCACGATAGAATTGCTGAAATTTGTAACAACATAAGGTCTGATTCAAAATTTAAGGATTTTAAAATTTATCCCTGCATGCCTTATGCACATAAATACGCTAATGCAGTTACAGAACTTGGAGTAATCGGTACTATAAAACAATATGTTCCAGGCAATATTTTCAGCACTTTTGCCAAGGGAGGTATGGCATTTGTAAAGAAGGATTTTATTTCGATGATGGAACTGCTAATAGATGCTGAATTGAAGATGTTTCATGGAATTTCTACGCCTGTTATCTTCCTTCAGAATGTTGTTACCGATTTGTTGCTGGGTTTAGGAATGACAGATTTTTTAGTAGCTTTTCATGACTACGTTAGGAAGAAACATAATGCAGAAGCGGGATTTATAACGATGAACCTTCCTCTGTTATTGAACACATTGGAAAATAATGGAATAAAAAATCCCACGATTTGTGCTTCCATTAATAAAAATGGTTTTCGAATGTCGGGTGGAAAGGAAGTGTATGAAAAACTAATTGCTGAAAAAAGATGCAGGTTAATAGCCATGCAGGTTTTCGCCGCTGGAACCATTCCTCCAAAAGAAGCGCTCCAATATGTTTGTGACATGGATGGTATTGAATCTATTTTATTTGGAGCATCGTCACGTGCGAACATAAAAAATACGAAAGAGTTGGTTGACATGTACAGTAAAAAAAATCAACTCTAAAAACAGCATTCAACACATTTAAATCATTCTAATTAATTAATATTTTGATCGTAACTATTGTCGCTGGAGCCCGTCCAAATTTTATGAAAATTGCTCCTATTATCAAAGCCATCAAAAGTGTTCAGTCCGAAAACAAAAATATCAGTTATCGGTTAGTCCATACAGGACAACATTATGATAAAAAAATGAGCGGTGATTTCTTTGAACAATTGGGTATTCCTGAACCTGATATTAATTTAGAATCTGGGTCAGGATCGCAGGCAGAGCAAACTGCCGCTATTATGGTAAGGTTTGAAAAAGAATTATTAGAAAACAAACCTAATATAGTGCTGGTTGTGGGAGATGTTACTTCCACGATGGCGTGCACAATCACGGCAAAAAAGCTTTGCATCGATGTTGCCCATGTAGAAGCAGGCATCAGGTCAGGAGATATGACGATGCCTGAAGAAATAAACCGCATTGTGACGGATTCAATTTGTGATCATTTTTATACGACCAGTGAGTTGGCAAGTACTTGTTTGAAAGACCACGGAATCGAAAAAAGTAAAATTCATTTTGTGGGAAATACTATGATCGACACTTTATTTCAAAATATGAGTAGAATAAAACAGCCTCCTTTTTGGAATGAATATAATTTAAAAGAAAAAAAATATTTTCTGGTTACATTGCATCGCCCTTCGAATGTTGATGACCACAAAAAGTTGACAGAAATTCTATCTTCTATAGAGGAAGACCTTGAAGATTTTTCAGTTGTGTTTCCTGTTCACCCGCGAACCCGGCAGATTATCGATAAATATAAGATAAATAGAAAAAGAATCATAATGGTTGATCCATTAGGCTATTTGGAATTTATTTACTTGATAAAACACGCCAAAGGGATTATTACAGATTCGGGAGGAATTACAGAAGAAGCAACCGTTATGCATGTACCCTGCTTAACTTTGAGAAATTCAACTGAAAGACCGGAAACTGTGACTATTGGAACAAACGAACTAATTGGTTATGATTTAAATAAATTAAAAAGATATTTAAGAATTATTATTGACAATAAGTGGAAGACAGGTAAAATACCTCCCCTATGGGATGGAAATACTTCAACCAGAATAGTCGAATCTTTAATATCTTCTTATTCTAAATAAAGCATTAGTCAACCCAGGAATTTAAATAAACTACAGTGAACCGACAACTTGAGCGATATTTACAAATAATATTTTTTACCCTGGATATTATTGGTTTAAATCTGGTTTATTTGATTTTTCAATTAATATTTACTCAAAGCATTCATTTTCAATCAACCGATGCTTATTTCAAATATGCCGCTGTCGCAAACATTTCGTGGTTCTTACTGGCATTCTTGCTAAGAACTTATGCAGCCTCCATAATTCTCAATTTTGAAGCATTTACGAAAAGGACAATTCAGGTTTTCCTGATATGGATGATTAGTATCCTTTTTTACTTATTTTTTTCGAGAGAACTAGTTGTTTCACGATTTTTTATTATTACTACAACGGTAGCATTTGGATTAAGTTTATTGATTAATAAGTTCATTTACCTTGGGGTATTCAGATACTTTAAGAATAGCGATCTTTTGGTAAAAAAAATTATTATCCTGGGATATAATGAAACAGCTAAAAAGCTTGCAACGTATTTTGAACAAGACGTACTAAATACAGAAATCATTGGTTATATTGAAGATGAAGAAAACATTCAGGAGCTTTCTCATTACCCCGTTTTAGCCGACATAGAAGACACATTAACAGTGGCTAAAAATTTAGATGCACAGGAAATATTTTCAACCATTACTCCTGAGCAGAATAATTTCATCTATGATTTGATGTACCAATCTGAAAAAGAATGCATTCGTTTTAGGATTGTACCTAACCTTTCGGTTTTTATCACCCGTGAAGTTCATATCGAATACTATGGCGATTTGCCGATACTTTCGTTGCGAAAAGAGCCACTTGATGATGTAGGCAACAGAATAAAAAAAAGAGCGTTGGATCTTGATGGTGAGTTTATTGGTAACTATTTTTATCCTTTCATGGTTGATTCCGCTCTTAGGTTTATTAATCTTCTTAGAATCGGGGACGCCTATTTTTTTTAAACAATTGCGTACCGGAAAAGATAAAAAGCCTTTTTATTGCTGGAAATTCAGAAGCATGAAATCGAACAAGGATGCTGATGTGAAACAAGCTACACGAAACGACGACAGAATCACTCCTTTGGGGAAATTTCTTAGAAAGAGCAGTCTTGACGAGTTTCCCCAGTTTTTAAATGTCTTACGTGGAGAAATGAGTTTAGTGGGACCAAGGCCGCACATGATTAAACATACGACAGATTATTCCAAGGTTGTCGATGAATATATGGTAAGACAGTTTATAAAGCCGGGAATAACCGGATGGGCTCAGATAAATGGCTATCGAGGAGAAATCTCAAATCCTGAACAAATAAAAATGAGAGTAAATAAAGATCTTTGGTACCTGGAAAACTGGACGTTGTGGCTTGATATCAGGATTTTATTTTTGACGATTTATTATATCTTTAAAGGAGATACAAAAGCTTATTAATTTTTTGTACTTTTAACTTTTTGCACCAATCCTTGGAAACTGCTGTAACCCCACCGTTTACAAAATTCCTTTCATGTTCCTATTCAAGCCAAAAACAAGTATAACGATAAATTAGAAATACTTTTTAATTTTTCATTAATGAAATTTCAAATAATATGTGTGGCATTGTAGGGATTATTAATAAAACAAATTTGCAGGTGGATCCCAATCTGCTTGAAAAAATGGCCACAACTATCCATCATCGTGGTCCTGATGAAGATGGTATGATGATAGATGGCCCTGTTGGTTTTTTCCATAAGCGACTTTCAATTATTGATATCGCTTCCGGAGGCCAACAGCCAATGAATTTTAATAACTGTACCATCGTTTATAACGGCGAAATTTACAATTACATTGAATTAAGAGAGGACTTAAAAAAGAAAGGCCATTCTTTCAAAACTGCATCAGATACAGAAGTCATACTTCATATGTATGCGGAATATGGAAGAGATTTTGTTAATCTGTTAAATGGAATGTTTGCATTTCATCATTTATGATAAGAATGAAAACAGGCTTTTTATTTGCCGAGATCATTTTGGAATTAAACCTTTATATTGGTATAACGATAATGAGATTGATTGCCTTCTCAAGTGAAATTAAGGGTTTGCTGGCTCATCCCGCTATCAATGCTGAAGCTGATACTGATAATTTATATGAGTATTTAACTTTTCAGTTCATAATGGGTGAGGATACAATGTTTAAAGGAATCAACAAAATTCTTCCGGGGCATACGATGACTATCGACTTAAATTCATGGGAGATAACTCAGGAAAAATATTGGGAGCCAAATTTTAAAATAGATCAATTTCATACAGAAGAATATTTTATCGTTGAACTGAAAAAGATACTGCAGGAAACCATCTGCCAACAACTCAGAAGCGATGTGCCGATCGGGACTTATTTAAGCGGCGGAATCGATTCCTCATTGGTAACAATAGTGGCCTCTTCAATTTTAAATAAACAGATTAAATCTTTCAGTGGGGCTTTTAAAGAAGGGCCGGAGTTTAGACGAACTTCAATATGCAAGAATTGCGGCTCAAAAGCGCCAATGCAGAATTGTTTGAGATTTTTCCAACAGAACAGGAATTTATCGATCTGATTCCAAAGTTAATTTATCACCTTGATGAGCCTGTTGCAGGTCCGGGCTTGTTCCCTCAATTTATTGTTTCACAATTGGCTTCCAAACATGTGAAAGTAATCTTGGGCGGCCAGGGCGGTGACGAAATATTTGGTGGCTATACACGATATTTGGTTGCATATCTTGAACAAGCGCTGAAAGGTGCAATTTACCAACGAATGAGGAAGAAGAACACATTGTTTCTCTTGAGTCAATACTTCCAAATCTTCCAACACTTAAACAATACATTCCAATGATGAAAAGCTTTTGGAAGGAAGGCTCATTTGAGCCGATGGACCGAAGATATTTTCACCTGATAGATAGAATGGGATCCACTTCCGAATTTTTCCATCCTGAATTCATAAGGGAATGTAAATCAGAAGCAATTTTTAATAAATTTTCTACCTATTTTAATAATCCGGATACTAAAAGCTATTTTAATAAAATGACCCATTTTGACATGCTCGGAAGTCTTCCGGGATTATTGCAGGTTGAAGACAGGGTAAGTATGTCGGTGTCTATTGAATCACGGGTACCTCTTCTTGACAGAAGGATTGTTGATCTTATTTCGAGGATGCCCGCCGGCATGAAATTTAAAGGTGGCGAAATGAAGTATCTTTTGAAGAAAACTATAAAAGATTTTATGCCTGCAGAAATAATGAACAGAAAAGACAAAATGGGTTTTCCTGTACCACTTCATATTTGGTCGAAAAATAAAGCAAAAGGATTCATAATGGATACACTGCTTTCACAAAAAGCGAGGGAAAGAAATATGATCAATACAGATTACGTTGAAAAGTTAATAAATGCAGAACAACCATTTAGCAGGGGCTTATGGGGACTTCTATCTCTCGAATTATGGCACAATCAATTTATAGATAACTAAATTGATTCAAGAACAAAAAGATTATTTTTTTGAAATCTCAAAAAAATAAAATATAAAATACGATTATTAATAATTTGTTCGTTTACTATAAAATAATCTACAAAAAATAACTAACTGTATAAAATAGCGAAAATAGTTGCATTAATAACTTCTAGTTTTTACTATTTGAAGCAGAATTATTAGAACCGGAATTCCTAAAATCATAAACAATAAAAATTAATTAAAATGGAAGTGAATTCAGCGCCGATTAACGGCCGAAAACTGGAAAATTGAAAAAATCGGAGTAATCGGCCCAGGCATTGTTGGAATGCCAATGGCTGCGATGCTGGCAAAAGCAAAAATCAAAATTGGTACTGATCAGCCAGCTAAAGTGGTTATAGTTCAAAGAAATTCGGTAAACTCGGGATGGAAGGTAGATGCTATAAATAGCGGCAAATCAGTAATTGGAGGAATTGAACCGGAACTTAATGACATTACTCATGATGCAGTTGAGGCAGGCAATCTTTCTGCCAGTTCAGATTTTTCCGTTCTGTCTGATGCAGATGTTATATTGGTGTCCATTCAAACTGATAAAAAAGAAAATGGCGTTGAACCTGACTATGGTCCGATGTTCGGAGGCCTTGAAAAACTGGCGGAGGCGTTGCAAAATAAACCCGCTTCTAAAATTCCATTGATTATTTTTGAATCGACACTCGCTCCTACCACAATGGACACCTTGTTTAGAGAACATTTTAAAAAGTATGGGTTAGAAGAAGGAAAAGATATTTTATTGGGAAACAGTCCTAATCGGGTAATGCCAGGCCGATTGGTTGAAAGAATTCGTGAATCAGACAAACTTGCCGGTGGGCTCCATCCTGAAACACCCAAGCTAATCGCCAAACTTTACGATCATATCGTAACAAATGCAACTGTTTTTCAAACAAACAGCCTTACGGCAGAAATTGTAAAAACTTTAGAAAATGCTTATCAGGGATGTGAGAATTGCTTTCTCAACAGAAATCGTGAGATATTGTGATGAACATAATATTGACTTTTACAAAGTAAGAGATAAGGTGAATGAAAAGTTATCTCAATCAGATAATGCGAGTGATGATCCCAATGCGGTTCCCACCGGAGGTATTTTAGTTCCGATGCTTGGTGTTGGCGGCCATTGTCTTCCCAAAGATGGTATTCTTCTTTGGTGGAGAAATCTTGAAAAAGGAAACGACACATCTTCCAGCCTGATTCTTGAATCCCGCTCAATCAACGATGCGTCTCCGGTTCACACTTTCAAGCAAGCAGAAAAAGCGTTTGGTGATTTAAAAAACAAAAAAATAGCCTTGCTGGGTGTTGCATATCGTTTTAACTCTGAAGATACGAGAAACTCCCCCACCCTTGTTCTTGCTAATTATTTAAGAGACAACGGTATCGAGTATATCATGCATGATCCTTACGTAAAGGAAGACGACCAGAATCTTTTGAAATTTAAGCAACAGGATCATCTCACTCATGATTTGAATAAGGCGCTTGATTTTGCAGACTATGTTTTCATTTGCTCGGCGCACAAAGAGTACATTGATAAATTCGATCAAATCAGTTCAAGAGATAACATATTGGAATTATGGATGCAGCAAATATTTATAACAACGGTCAATTTGAGGACAGTTCTAAAAAATATGCCGGCATTGGAAAAGGAACAACTGCTCCAAGTACATGAATTTGTAGACTTTGCTTATGATAGTTTTCTTGCGATGGAAAAGGGACTTGGACATGAACTCCTTGGCCTGATTAATTTCTACAACAGCAACTATGCTTTCAATGATTATAACAAGGTTAAGTTTGAAGACGTGCAGCGGCTGGCAAAAACCTGTTCTACAGGCTGTGAAATTGCCGATCCGGAGCCAATTAATGATGTTCCTTCCTACAATGGATTTAAAAGCACTCTTGCATCAAAAGGTTTTTCAAATAGTAAATTACAAGTAGCTTGAAGATCTTTTCCATAGTTGGGGCTCGTCCTCAGTTTATAAAATTGGCGCCACTATCTGCTGCTCTCGCCGGTTTGCATGAAGAAATTATTGTTCATACAGGCCAGCATTATGACTACGCCATGTCTGAAAAAATTTTCAGCGACCTTGGTATACGAGAGCCGGATATTCATTTGGAAATAAATCAAATCGGTACGATTTCACAAATCACCCAGATGATGACTAAGCTGGAAGAACAAATGAGTGTTCATCGTCCACAATTGGTAATCGTTTTTGGTGATACAAATTCCACATTCGCGGGAGCAGTAATTGCAGCAAAATTAAATATCCCGATTTTGCATATAGAAGCCGGTTTGCGAAGCTACAACAGAAATATGCCGGAAGAAATCAACAGGGTCGTAACTGATCACGTTTCTGAGTATTTATTTGCTCCAACGGAAACAGCGGTGAAAATTTTGAAGAAGGAAGGATTAGGTAAAAGAACCTTTTTTACCGGAGATATCATGGTAGACACGATAAAGCAAAACCTTAAGATTGCGCTCAGTAAATCAACAATTATTGAAGATTTGCATTTACAAAATGAAGAATATAATTTACTGACGCTGCATCGAAATTATAATGTAGATGATACCAAAACGTTGGAACATTTATTAGATGAAATGGGGAAACTTGGCGAAAAAATTATTTTTCCTGTTCATCCCAGGACAAGAAAAATGTTGGCTACAAGTTATTCAGTTCCAAAAAATATTCAATTGACGGATCCTCAGGGATACCTGGATTTCATCACACTGGAAAATTCAGCTAAAAGAATTATTACCGATTCCGGAGGTATCCAAAAGGAAGCATACATTCTTAAAAAACCATGCATTACGTTACGAACAGAAACCGAATGGATAGAAACCGTAAAGGAAAAATGGAACCTTCTTATCAACCCTGGCAGCAAAAAAATTGCTTCTAAAATTGATTCCTTTAAACCACCTAAAAAACAACAGGAGATTTTTGGAAAGAACGTGACAAAGAAAATGGTAAAAATAATTAATCAGATAGCCTAATATGGAACAGAAAAAAACATGGGCAGTTATCGGAGGTGGCATTCTCGGAATGACTTTAGCTTTGACGGCTTTCACAGAAAGGTTATAAAGTGACTATTTTCGAGTCGGCCGAAAAAGCAGGCGGATTAACAAGTTCATGGCAGATGGACGGCGTAGTGTGGGACCGTTTTTATCACGTGATATTAATGTCTGATCTAAATACAAGAAAAATTCTTAAGGAAATAGGATTGGAAGACGAACTGCGCTGGGTAGAAACCAAAACCGGTTTTTACTCAGAAGGCAAACTTTATTCAATGTCTAATCTGATCGAATTTTTTAAATTTCCACCGATCAATTTAGTGGATAAATTTCGATTAGGGTTGACAATTTTTGCAGCGTCAAAAATAAAAAATTGGCAACGGTTAGAAAACATTCCGGTTGCGGATTGGCTTAAAAAATGGTCAGGTAAAAGGGTTTTTGAAAAAATCTGGCTACCACTTTTAAAAGCAAAATTAGGTGACAATTATAAAAATACTTCTGCAGCTTTTATTTGGTCAACGATTCAACGAATGTATGCTGCAAGAAAAAGTGGTTTAAAAAAGGAAATGTTTGGTTATGTAACCGGTGGATATGAAAAAATAAATACACAGTTCGCCGCTTACCTTGAAAAGGCGGGTGTTGAATTTCACTATAATTCCAAAGTAAAAGGTATAAAACAAATTGCTTCCGGACAGTTGGAGGTGTTGGCCAATAACTCATCGTATACTTTTGATGAGGTAGTTTCAACGCTCTCGTCTAAAGAATCAGTAAAAATCGTGGAAGGTCTTAGTGAAAGGGAAATAGAACAACATAATAATATCAGGTATCTCGGCGTAATCTGCCCTTCGGTGCTGTTAAAAAATCCTGTTTCGCCGTATTATGTGACTAATATTACCGATAGCTGGCCGCCGTTTACCGGAATCATTGAAATGACTGCCCTTATTGATAAAAATGAAATTAAAGGAAATAACCTCGTTTACTTACCCAAGTATGTAAATCCGGATGACGAATTGTTTAATAAAACTGATAACGAATTAAAAGAGATTTTCCTGGGATCTTTATATAAAATGTATCCAAATCTTTCTGAAGAAGATCTTTATTTCTGGGGAGTGTCAAAAGCGCGCGTTGTTTTTGCATTACCCACTCTCAATTATTCTAAGAACGTTCCATCCATCAAAACTTCTATTCCTAATTATTATATCATTAATTCAGCACAAATAATAAACGGAACGCTCAATGTAAATGAAACCATTCAGGTAGCCGAAAGTAAATTGAAAGAAATTTAGTATAAAAATGAGTAAGAAAAAGCCGATCGCAAGTATTTCTCTTGATCTGGATAATCAGTGGTCTTACATGAAAATTCATGGTGACGAAGGATGGGACAAATATCCTTCATACTTCAATATTTTCGTTCCGCACGTACTCAACGTACTCGATGAACTCGATCTAAAAATTACGTTTTTCATTGTCGGAAAAGATACTGAGTCAGAAGAAAACCGAAAATATCTTCGGATGATTACTGAGCGTGGACATGAAGTTGGAAACCATTCATATCATCACGAATCCTGGTTGCAAACCTACAGTTATGAAAAAATAGAAAAGGAGATAAAAGATGCTGAAGAAGCAATTGAACGTGTTACCGGACAGAAGCCAACCGGTTTCCGCGGTCCGGGGTTCAGTTGGAGTACGGATTTATTAAAAGTTCTCGAAAAGAGAGGTTATCAATTTGATGCATCGACACTCCCGACTTACCTGGGACCACTTGCAAGAATGTATTATTTCAAAAAATCTGATCTTTCAAAAGAAGAAAAAAAAGCACGTAAAGAACTTTTTGGGAAGTTTAGCGAAGGATTTAGAGATCTAAAACCGTATAAATGGGACTTGGGCGAAGGAAAAACAATTACAGAAATACCGGTAACAACAATGCCGGTTTTTAAACTTCCATTTCATTTAAGTTACCTTATATATCTTGGAAACATTTCCATGCCGTTGATGAAATTTTATCTGAACACTGCAATAAGAATGTGTAAGATCACCAATACTCCCATAAGTTTTTTGCTTCATCCGCTTGATCTTATTGGGGGAGATCAGATTAAAGAACTTGCCTTTTTTCCGGGAATGAATGTGAGCAGTGAAAAAAAGGTGGAGGTGTTTAAAAATGTAATACAAAGGCTTGCGAGAAATTACGAGTTAGTGACTATGTCGAAACATTTAGGCGTTATTGACAAAAGAGAAAAAATCAAAACAAAAGCTGTAGCGATATGAACTGCCCTATTTGCCATAGCAACCATACTAAATTAAAATTTTTAAAAAATCAATATGAAATATTGCATTGCTTAGATTGCAGCCATTTATTCACAGATTTTCAACCATCGGCTAAAGAAGCTAGTGAAATTTATTCAGATGAATACTTCTATAATGGCGGAGTTGGTTATATGGATTACACACTAGAAAAGGATATGCTTATTAAAAGGGGGGAATATTATGCGGATAAGATATCGGGTTACAAAAGCACTGGAAAAGTTTTGGATATAGGTGCTGCAGCAGGCTTTATACTAAAAGGATTTGAGAATAAAGGATGGACAGGAACCGGTATAGAACTAAATAAAACCATGGTGGAATACGGGAAAAAATCGCTGGGGGTTAGTTTAATACAAGGTTCTATAGAAAATACGCCACTTGAAGAAAAATTCGACTTAATAATTATGATACAGGTAATTGCTCACATTTATGATTTGCGTGCCTCCGTAAATAAAATAAAACACTTGCTTAAACCAGACGGTATTGTCTTGATTGAAACATGGAATAAAGATAGTCTTACTGCGCGGTTATCTGGGAAAAACTGGCATGAATTCAGTCCGCCGAGCACCTTGAATTATTTCAGCAAAAGAACTTTGGATTTCCTGATGACCAAATCCGGCTTTTCTAAGATAGACACGGGAACTCCCCGAAAAAGCATACATTCCAAACATGCAAAATCACTGATCAAGCATAAACTACTTGAATCAAACAAATTAAAATGGCTGGCTGGAATTACCGCGTTGATCCCCGGAAACATTCTTTTACCCTACCCTGCTGAAGATTTGTTTTGGGTGACATATAAAAAAACTAGCAATGAATCAGAATGACATTAAAGTAAACAAAGTTCTACCTTTTATTTCAATAGTACTTCCATGCTATAATGAAGAAGCTATATTAGAGAATAATTTAAATATTGTTGTATCCTACCTTGAAAGTAAAAATCAACAATTTAATTGGGAAATTATAATAATTGACGATGGCAGTAAAGACAAAACCGGGAGTATTGCTGACAGATACGAAAATGAGAACCAAAAAATTCGTGTAATCCATCATCCTACCAATTTAAATTTGGGGAATGCCTTAAAAACGGGGTTTAAAAATGCCAAAGGAGATATAATTAGTAGTTATGGATATTGATCTTAGCTATTCTGTTGATCATATCGAAAGAATGGTCAGCGAACTCATTAACGACAAGTTCTGACATTGTAATAGCTTCGCCTTACATGCCAGGAGGGAAAGTTACGGATGTGCCTTTTACAAGAAAAATAATGAGCAGGTGGGTGAACAGATTTATGCGCATTGCGGCTCAGGAGAAATATCATACTTATACAGGAATGGTAAGGGCATATAAAAAGACTTTATCAGAACACGTAAATCTTAAAACTAAAGATTACGAAATAAATCCGGAGATATTATATAAAGCAATGATTCTTAGAGCCAGGATCGTTGAAATTCCGGCCCATCTCGATTGGACAGAACAAAATAAATATAAAGGGAAACGCACTTCAAGTATTCGGATGTTACGAGGCTTTTTTTCCGGAATCATGTCTAGTTTTATTTTCAGACCTTATATCTTTTTCCTGGCAATCGGCGCTTTCCTTATGCTGCTTTCAATGTATGAATTGATATGGCTACTCTTTGACACACTTTCCTATATCTCACATGCACATGAAGTGATTCCTACTTTTTCGGAAAGCCTTTACTTGCAGTTTCGGAAAAATCCTCAGTCGTTCGTAGTCGGTGGAATTACGTTTATTGCAGCAATCCAAATACTTAGTCTAGGGTTTTTATCGCTCCAGAGCAAACGGTATTTTGAGGAATTATTTCATTTGGGAACATCATTCAAAAAGTAATTTAATGAAAGCCTTTAATCAAAAAAAATGGAGTCAAAATCCATTTCTTCTATTTTTACCTTTTCTGATTCTTTATATTGGAATAGTTATAGCTTTTCCAACTAACGGAACATTTGGAGATGAAAATAAATACTTAAGCCTTGCTACCAATCTTATTCAGGGATTTTATTCTTTAAAGCCTCCAGAAGTATATTTAGGTAACGGCCCGGGTTATCCTATTCTGCTACTACCGTTTCAGGCATTACATTTACCATTGATTTGTATAACTTTATTAAATGCTTTTTTCTATTATTTTTCGATTATTTTTTTATTTAAAGCTATCAAAATTTTCTCCAAAAAACTAGCATTACCAATCAGCATCTTCTGGGCCATATATTTAAATATTTACGAATATATCCGTTACATATACACTGAAGTTTTGACTATATTTTTGGTGACCCTACTCCTATTGACTTTAATCAAGGCTTTTAATTCAGAAACAAAAAATTTCAAAAACAAATACATTTATTTAGCAGGTTTAACACTTGGATATCTGGCCCTTACCAAGCCGATTTTTGGATATGTTATTATGTGTATGATAATAGGAAATCTCGTATTTATCCTGATAAATAATACTAGCCAATATCGAAAATCTTTCTTTATCCTAGTTGTGGCACTAATTACAACTATTCCTTATTTGACATATACATATTCCGTTACAAGTAAAGTCTTCTATTGGGGTTCCAGTGGAGGAAATAACCTATACTGGATGAGTACTCCATATCCAAATGAATATGGAAATTGGATAGAATATCCTCCAACCCAGAAACAAAATCGTATCCCGGGTAGTAAGGAAACGATACGTTTACTTCACGAAAAAGATTTTAATAAAATATTTAAAGATAAAGGAATTGATCAGGATAGCATTTATAAAGCAATTGCGTTTGAGAACATAAAATCCAATCCCTTAAAGTTTATTGAAAACTGTATTAGCAACATTGGTAGAATGCTTTTTAATTTTCCTTACTCTTATGAACTTGAAAAGCCACAGACGTTACTAAGATTGCCAGAAAATGGAATTATTGCCCTTTTAATGCTTTTTTCACTAGTTCCAACTATTACAAACTGGAAGAAGCTTATTTTCCCTTTGAAGTTCCTGCTGTTTTTCACAATTTTATATTTGGGAGGGAGTATTCTTGGAAGCGCCGAAACAAGAATGTTTTCGATGGTCGTTCCCGTATTATTATTTTGGATCGCCTATATCATTAATAGAACAATAAAAATTAAATTAAAGTTTGATTAGCAATTTTCTTAACCAATAATTATTGTCTTCCAAAAAATTGCCTTTAATAATAAATTCTTATAATGAATTAAGAAAGACCTGATTCGTAGTAGGTAGGTATACTTTACCAATGTCCCCCAATTAGATATCGAAATGCGGCTTTAGCAACTTCAATTTTATTCTTGAGGCAGTCACGATTTTTCTTCTCGTGCCTGATTCCCGGGCTTTTTCCCATTTTTGAGGTTCAATCGCCTACAAATTAAAACGACAGTTTTTTTCCGTTTTAGCGAAAATTCCAACAATTTGTTTTCATTCTATTGTCCGGTTTAGGCTTAGAATTTTAAATATTTTTTCCCTGAATAAGTATAAGTAACTATAAAAAGCTTCTTTTGAAGTTAAGGTAATGTAATCAAAAATAGTTGGCGGTTTTTTAGACAAAAACCCCTAAACTGCATTTATCAAGCTGAAGAAGCAGGCTCTGCTGGAGAGCAACCTGCCAGAAATAAGCTTGATGCTTATACGAAAAAAAGAGGGTTGAACTTTGCTGTTCAGCCCTTATTTTTTTGGTAAGCTTATGTCTAAAAAAACTCATTTCTTATTGGATAGATAGATGTACCATTTGATAAAATTGATCCGGTGTTTTATACTCAATCCACGATGTAAATCCAGGTGATTTTTTAGGTGTCCAAAGTACCCTTCAATTCCATTTGTTGTCTTGGGTATCTCCTGATGTGCCAGGTAATGAAACATATTAGGTAAAGCTCGCTTAATAGTTAAGTAAGAACGTTTTGTCGGCCTGTGAGCATACCAATATCTGGCGGTTTGTTCATTGAAGGATTTTTCATTTACCGTCTAACTCTCTGGTCCACCAGGGGTGTTCATTGGCTGTTTTTATTTTCAACAGTAGTAGTACACGTGCTCTGAGCTCAATAGCTGCTAAATGCTTTGGAAACCGCGTCAGCCAAAGCATACACATCCCTTGGATATGTACCAGGCATCGTTGAACGATAATATCCGGCAGTACCTTTTTAATGGCTTTAAGGGTAGTTTTATGTCCATCGGTGGTAACGCTTTATATCTGAACCCCAAGCCTAATAAGATTTTCTAAATCTTCTTTTATTTCTCCATACCGCTCTCCATCCGAAAACCGAAACAGTTGGGTGTAACTAATCATATCATCCTGATAACAAACAACACAAAATTTTCTAAAATAAGTAGCATCTACTCTTAAATGAATTTTATCGTGATGTATAAGGGGTGTTACCGGAGCGAGATTGAGAAAATAATAAAAGGCTTTTTGAAGGGTATCTTTTGATAAGCCACTATCTCTTTGGAGCGTCTTATAAGTCTGCCTTTCCAATACCCATTTCCGAAACCATATAAAGCGGTTTTGGACCCGCCGGGTAGCGTCATTGCGGGTGAACATGATACCACATTGTTTGCATTTAAACCTTTGTTTCCCGGCCCGTTTACCCCACCCAATTACTGATAAACTACCACACGCCCAACAGCGTTTTTTTTAACTTTTTCATAATGCAAAAAAAGTTTACTGAAACCGATTTCAGTAAACTTCTTTCAAACTCTTATCCTGTATTAAATTACAGAGGATTTTACCAACTATTTTTCAGTATTATACCGAAGTTAAAAAGCCAGCTTATTAATTAAGCTGGCTTTTTCTTTAGAAATAATCAAAATCAATAAATCGATATTAGTGGGATTTCCATTTTTTGCTGATTACAATTACAATCTTATAACTCTAATCGTCTGTGCCTTTGTTCCGTCAAAATAAACGGTAACCAAATAGATTCCTTTGATAAGACTACTCATATTGATCTTTTCTGTGGCCTTGTTGAGGGTCGATACAAACTTCTCGGTGTATACTGTTCGACCTGAAAGGTCTGTTATTACAATCCCCACGTTCGTATTTGGCCGGCCTGTATTTATTTCTAACGTTGCGATATCATGAACAGGATTCGGATAAATGCGCACCAGTTTCGCTCTTAAAGGCGCATATCTACCCAATGCGACGGTTACATTTACTGTATCCCTTCCTTCGGCACCGTTATTATCCGTTACTGTCAATTCAAATGTGTATGTTCCCTCAGTAAGATTACCAACACTTGTAGTTGCGTTCTTATCCGATAGAATCGTACTTGAGGAAGGTCCTGAAATCTGGTTCCATGAATAGCTGGTAATGCTGCCATCTTTGTCAGCACCACGTCCATTTAGAGTTACAAATTCTACTGGTGCAACCACGGTCGTATCCTGACCTGCATCAGCCACCGGCACCAAATTAGTAGTGGGATTTGTGGTGTTGGTTGTACTACTGTTGTCAGAGTTTACCGTAATTTCCATAGTATCTTTTCCTTTGCCACCTTTGTCATCAGTAATTTCCAGCTCAAAATGATATACACCCGGTACTAAATCGGTAACATTTGCAGAAGCAGAATTCGGATTATTTAATATTCCGCCAGCGAGGGCCGGAGATTTTTGTCCATGCATAAAATGATATCGTGCCATCGACGTCATTACCACTACCGGTTAAAGTTACGCTGTTTACAGGAAGTGTAATCGTCTGATCTGAGCCGGCGTTGGCAGTTGGTGGAATATTGGCTGCCGCTTTTACGGTCACCGTAACGGTTGACGTCGCTGTTGCTCCTTTGTCATCCGTTACTGTCAATTTAAATACGTATACACCCTCTATCAACCCTGAAACATTTATTGTCGACGACGAAGGGTTTGCAATTGAAAAAGTTGATGGCCCCGATATTTTTCCCCATTGATAGCTTTTAATAGTTCCATCTGCATCAGTGCCACTTCCCGAAAGTAGGATACTGTTTGTTGGTAACGTTATAGATTTGTCTGAACCGGCGTTTGCTACCGGTGGAACGTTACTTGCGCTGGCAGCTTTTACCGTTATAGTAACGGTTGACGTTCCTGTAGCACCTTGATTGTCAGTGGCAGTAAGTTTAAATTGATAAACTCCTTCTATTAGTCCTGAAACATCTGTGGAAGCTGAAGTTGATTTTGAAATATTTGCCGATGAAGGGCCAGATATTTTTGTCCATTTGTACGATGCAATTGTTCCATCGGCATCTGTTCCACTTCCCGTAAGCGTTACACTGTTTGCAGGAAGGGTAATGGTTTGATCGGCGCCTGCGTATGCTGTGGGTGATTGATTTTGAGCGGGGTTTACCCTGATGTGGACCGTGTCAGTTCCGCTAGCACCCTGGTCATCTGTGACCATTAATTCAAAAGTATAATCTCCTTGAATAAGTCCATTTGCGGTAGTGTAAGCTGAAGAAGGACTATTTATAGTTTCACCTAATGGGCCATTCTTTTTAGTCCATTTGTACGATGCAATTGTTCCATCCGAATCGATTCCACTGCCTGAGAGCGTAATGCTGTTTGTAGGGAGTGTGATGGTTTGACTGCTACCTGCGTGAGCTATCGGTGACTGATTTTGAGCCGGATTTACCTGGATATTCACTGTATCTGTCCCTACATCACCTTTATCGTCGGTAACTTTCAGCTCGAATTGATATATACCATGAACCAACCCCGAGATATTGGTATTGGCAGAATTTCGATCACTAATAATCCCACCTACCGGACCAGACAATTTTGTCCAGGAATAAGATATAATTGTTCCATCTGCATCGTTACCACTTCCCAATAATTTTACACTATTTGTAGGAAGCATTACCGTTTGGTCCGCCCCAGCATTCGCGGTTGGAGCTATATTATCCGATGCATTTACTGTTACCTTAACTGTGTCTTTTCCGACGGCACCTTTATTATCGGTTACCTGTAACTCAAACTGATACACACCCTGTACTAATCCTGAAACGACTATATTGGCAGAGTTTGGTTTGCTAATTTCATTTCCAGCGGGACCAGATATTTTTGTCCATAAGTAAGAGACAATTGTTCCGTCAGCATCTGTACCACTACCTCGCAAGGTCACATTATCTGCAGGAAGAACAATTGTTTGATTACTTCCTGCTGTGGCTTTTGGCGGCATATTAATAGCGGGGTTCACCTTCACTTGTATCGTGTCATTTCCGGTGGCTCCCTGATCGTCTGTTACGGAAAATTCAAAGGTGTAATTACCCTCTGTGAGGCCATTCACTGTTGTGTAGGCTGCGGACGGATCGCTAATAGTTTCACCTGCAGGACCAGCTAATTTTATCCAGGAATAGGATATTATTGTACCGTCAGTATCGGTCACGCTTCCTGATAATGTTATACTACTTGTAGGAAGTGTTATCGTCTGATCATTTCCTGCGTACGCAGTTGGCGGGGCTTTATTTCCTTTCACTGTTATAGTAACAGTTGATGTTCCTGTGCCACCCTTATCGTCAGTGACCGTAAGTTGAAATTGGTAAGTTCCTGTTGTTAATCCTGTAACATCTGTAGTAGCCGAATTAGAATTTGAAATACTGGCAGATGATGGCCCCGAAATCTTGGTCCATTTATATGAAGATATTAAGCCGTCCGTATCTTTAGCACTTCCTGAAAGTGTTACAGTATTTTTCGGCAATGTTATGATTTGATCTGAACCGGCATCGGCCGTCGGTGGAATATTGGCTGCTGGATTTACAGTTATACCTACCATATCGGTTCCAATATCCCCTTTATTATCGGTAACTTCCAATTCAAACTGATAAGTACCCTGCACCAAGCCTCTGATCTCCGTTATTGCTGAAGATGGATTTACAATTGTAAATAATGATGGACCCGATATTTTTGTCCAGGCATAAGAAACTATCGTACCATCTTTATCCTTACCACTTCCAGACAGAGTTAAGCTGTCGATTGGCAGTGTTATTGTTTGATCGCCTCCGGCATTGGCTATAGGAATTATATTATCCGGCGCATTTACATTTATCTGAAGGGTATCTTTGCCAATGGCTCCCATATTATCTGTTACCTGTAATTCAAACTGATATACACCCTGTACCAAACCTAAGACAATCGTATTCGCAGAATTTGGATTCCAGATTTTACTTCCCGAAGGACCCGATACATTAGTCCAGACATATGAAACAATCGTTCCATCTGAATCAGTGCCACTACCGCGCAAAGTTGCATTATTTGTCGGAAGTGTAACAGTTTGATCTGCCCCAGCAATGGCAGTTGGATTAATATTGGCAGCTGCATTTACCGTTACGGTAACCGTTGATGTGCCAGTTGCGCCATTGTTATCTGTCACGGTAAGCTGAAACTTATAGGTTCCTGCAGACAATCCGGTAATATCGGTAGAAGCAGAATCAGAATTAGTTATGCTTGCAGCAGGGCCGGATATTTTACTCCATTCGTAGGAAGAAATTGTTCCGTCAGTATCCTTACCACTTCCCGACAATGTCACCCTGTTGGTCGGAAGGGTAATGGTTTTATCTGAACCTGCATCGGCAGATGGAGCAACATTGGCAGGTTTATTTACCGTCACTGTAACTGTGTCGTTCCCGGTATCTCCTTTGTCATCAGTCACCTTTAATTCAAACTGATATACTCCTTCCGACAAATTTGTAATATCTGTTGAGGCTGAATTAGCATTGACAATGTTAACTGCGGAAGGGCCAGATATTTTTGTCCAATCATAGCTAACTATCGTTCCATCGGTATCGCTTCCACTGCCTGATAAGGTAACACTATTGGTTGGAAGTAGGATAGTTTTATCTGGGCCTGCATTTGATGTTGGAGATACATTATTCGCGGCATTCACTCTTATTTGCACAACATCTGTCCCTGTTGCACCTTTATCATCAGTTACCCAGAGCTCAAACTTGTACATTCCCTGTACTAAATTTGTAACAGTTGTTGATGCAGAGTCTGCATTTGATATTGTTTCCCCGGAAGGACCGAATATTTTTGCCCAATGATAACCTTTGATTATTCCGTCAACATCACTACCAGTCCCGGACAATTGAATACTATCTAATGGAAGATTAACACTTTTGTTAGATCCGGCATTTGCGGTAGGAGCAAAATTAATTGGCTGATTTACGGTTATCTTCACAGTATCTTTTGCACTGCTACCTTTATCATCGGTCACTTTAAGTTCAAATTGGTATACACCCCTCGATAAGTTAGTAACATTCGCCGAAGCAGAATTTGCATTATTTATTGTTTCACCGGAGGGGCCTGATACTTGTGTCCAATTGTAACTTGAGATTATTCCGTCGGCATCTTTGCCACTTCCTGACAAAGTCACACTACTTGTAGGTAAAGTGATTGTCTGATCTGAACCGGCATTGGCTGTTGGCGGCATGTTGGCTGCAGCTTTTACCGTCACTGTAACAGTTGCGGCCCCAGTCGCACCTTTATCATCAGTCACTGTCAGTTGAAATTGGTAAGTTCCTGCTGTTAATCCAGTGACATCGGTAGTAGCTGAATTAGAATTCGAAATAATGGCAGAGGATGAACCTGAAATCTTAGTCCATTTATAAGAAGATATGGAACCGTCGGCATCTTTGCCACTTCCTGATAATGTCACACTGTTTGTTGGCAGAGTGATAGTTTGGTCTGACCCTGCATCGGCTATCGGCGAGATATTTGCTGCAGCATTTACCGTTACAGTAACCGTCGAAGTCCCGGTCGCACCTTTATCATCAGTCACTGTCAGCTGAAATTGGTAAGTTCCTGCTGTTAATCCTGTAACATCGGTAGTAGCCGAATTAGAATTTGAAATAATGGCAGAGGATGAACCTGAAATCTTAGTCCATTTATAAGAAGATATGGAACCGTCGGCATCTTTGCCACTTCCGGAAAGAGTTACGATACTTATCGGAAGCGTAATGATTTGATCTGAACCAGCGTTAGCTGTTGGTGGTGTATTGGCTGCAGCTTTAACCGTTACAGTTACCGTTGCGACACCAGTCGCGCCTTTATCGTCAGTCACTGTTAGTTGAAATTGGTAAGTTCCTGCTGTTAATCCTGTAACATCGGTAGTAGCCGAATTCGAATTTGAAATACTGGCAGATGATGACCCTGAAATCTTAGTCCATTTATAGGAAGAGATTGAACCGTCAGTGTCTTTACCGCTCCCTGATAATGTCACACTGTTTGTAGGCAAAGTGATTGTCTGATCTAAACCGGCATTGGCTGTTGGTGGCGTATTGGCTGCAGCCTTTACGGTTATAGTAACAGTTGAAGTTCCAGTTGCGCCTTTATCATCAGTCACTGTTAGTTGAAATTGGTAAGTTCCTGCTGTTAATCCTGTGACATCGGTAGTAGCCGAATTAGAATTCGAAATACTGGCTGGATGGTCCCGAAATCTTAGTCCATTTATATGAAGATATGGAGCCGCCGGCATCTTTACCACTTCCTGATAAAGTAACGGTATTTGTTGGCAAAGTTATGGTTTGATTTGAACCGGCATCGGCAGTCGGGGCTCCAGAGTAGAAACCGTATCTGTTACTGAATATACGCGGAAATATTCTGTTACCAATGAAAATGTTCTGCCTCTTGAAGCATTGTTTGGATCAACCAGTCGCTTTTCCATAATCATATATCGAATGCGAATTTTATATAATCCTGCTGTAGTGTTGCACCAATCTTACCATTTCCAATTCTCGCATATTTTAATTTACCATCAAGATATACCTTCTATAAAAGCATCACTTCCTGCATTCCCTCTCTTAAACTTATCCTTATAGTATGTGCAGAATTAACAAGCGTGCTTAAATCACATATATAATGAAAGGCTGAATCGTTTGAGGGCGTATTATTTGGCACAAAGACATCATTAAAATAAAGTGCCTTTCATCCTGTCTGTCCAACGAGTGTATTGCCTCCATCATGTCCGTATTAATAAAGTAAGGGTAAAAGGAGGAGAATTATCCCCCCGCCATTTCCATGGATTTGCATAGGACATAACAACTGTTTGACTTGCAGCTAGATAGCTAAAATCCTGTGGAAAATATCCTTTCCAATACATATCGTAAATTTTAGCTGTGTCAAAGGGTAATCCGTCAGATCCGTAGATGCAATTCAGTTCTGGCATAAGCCATTATCATTCTTGCCAGTGATAACCATCTTCAATGTAGAGTAAAACTTACCTTTTGACGGTCAACAGCCATGGAAAGGCTCCTGCCCCTATCGACAATGTAACCCAGCACACCAGAGGGACTTCCGGTTAATTGACTGGTATTTGAGTGGTTATTTACGAAGTTGTAAAATGTGCGAATTAGCAAAATCCGTACTAAGTCTTTTAAAAAGTACTTCCTGCCGGGGCAGGTCATAATCGACATTTACAATTACAACGTCCGTGGCTGTTACGACCTCCGGTCGTAACTGCCAGTTGGAAATACCAAACGCCCTGCTCAACCCAGTTACACTGGTAGTAGAAGAACTAGGATTAGTAATTGTAGCACCACTTTTATAATCAGTAGAAACTTCGGTCCACTGATAAGAATCCCCGTACTTGCACTTCCATCCAGAGTTACACTAGAAGTCTGTGTTAAATAAATGGTTTGATCAGGGCCGGCATTCGCTACGGGGCCCGCTGCAGGTGTTAAAGGCCGATTACCGGCATAAGCGGCAAAACCTAAAACAATCAGGGTTAAGAGGAAAAGTGGTTTCATAGGATTACTGTTTAGCATATAGGTCTGCTATTAGGTTATTAGATTTTAAACAACAAACTCCACGGTCACTGGAGTGGTATAAGGCCTATGAGATATGGGTAGCCCCTGATATCTTTCCAAACCTTATTAACGACAAACTTTAAGGATTATTATAAAAGCAGTTTACGTCTTTCATTTCTCCTTGGATTATAATATTTTCACAGTTTAATAAAATTGGCATTTGTTTTGATACGGCAATAAAACAACCTTTCAATTCAAATTATCATCCTAATTTGGCAATATTTGTGCCAAATATCCAAAATTTGTGCAACAAATTCCACACTTAATCCACATTTCAACTAACTATCTGAAAAATGAAACGTAATGTATTCTAATAAAATCAAATTCATTTAAGAACTTTTAAAAAGAGTCAAAGATTATACATAAAAAGCTGTTGAAAATGACTTTTTATGATCTCTATTATGAACCATTTTTACCAAACAGGACACACGCTAAACAAACTAAAAAAAATTACTATTTTTTAATCCTTCCTTGTATCATATTTTTCAATCTTGTTGGTAAAAAGCAATATTTTTACAACCTTCAAATTTTTAACACAAAAAAATAATATGTCAATTAACTTTTCCCTCTCAGATTCTCTTGAAAAAATACCTGTTGAAATTTTTAATACCCCGAAAGATGGTTCTCTCTATGTGGCCGAAATGATTTCAGTTTTAATAAAGGAAAAAAATGCACAGGGCAAAAAAGCCGTAATAGGGCTTGCTACCGGTTCTACGCCGAAGTCGCTATATGCAGAATTAGTTAGGATGCACAATGAAGAAGGATTAAGTTTTAAAAATGTGATCACCTTCAACCTGGATCAATATTATCCAATGGAAGCTGATGCACTTAATAGCTATCATTATTTTATGCGTAAGTATTTATTTGAGCAAACTGATATTGATCCCCAAAATTATTTCCTCCCAAACGGAATGATCCCAAAAGACAAAATCAAGGAACATTGTGCTGATTATGAAAGAAAAATTGAAGAAGCAGGAGGAATTGATCTTCAGATCCTGGGAATCGGGGTAAATGGTCATATCGGTTTTAATGAACCTGGCTCGCCAATGTATTCTAAAACCCGTTTAATATCGTTGGATAATTCTACCCGTATGGCTAATTCTCAAGAATTCGGTAATATTTCTGAAGTACCAAGAATGGCTATTACGATGGGAATAAGTACTATAATGAAATCACGCCGTATCATCCTGATGGCCTGGGGGAAAACAAAAGCACCCGTGATACAAAAAGCAGTAGAAGGGCGACCTACCGAAGAGATACCTGCTTCTCTATTGCAACATCATGATAATTGTTCTTTTGTCCTGGATGAATTTGCCGCTTCGGATCTTACAAGATTTAAATCACCATGGTTAACCGGAGAGTGTGAATGGACTCCGAAAATGATCAAAAAAGCAGTGATCAATATGGCAATGCAATTAAAAAAACCGGTTTTAAGTCTTACTGACCACGACTATAATGAATCCGGATTAAGTGATCTGCTGGTTGAAAAAGGAAATGCTTATGATATAAATCTTGAAGTATATTATATGCTTCGTGATTCAATAACCGGGTGGCCCGGCGGAAAACCAAATGCCGTAATGCCCAATCATCCTGAAAGAAGCGAGCCTTATCCAAAAAGAGTTTTAATATTTTCTCCGCATCCTGACGATGATATTATTAGTATGGGTGGAACTTTCATGCGTCTCCATGACCAGGGGCATAACGTAAATGTAGCCTATCAAACAAGCGGTAATATCGCCGTTACAGATGAATTTGTAACAAGATTCCTCGACTTTGCGGTGGGTTTTGAAAAAATATTTCATATTGATGATACCATCAGTAGAAAAATACTTAAAGATTCATCGAACTTTCTGAAAAAGAAAAAATCTACCGAACAGGATAGTCCTGAAATAAGAGAAATAAAGGGGTTGATTCGCCGGTGCGAAGCTCGTGCAACCTGTAAATACGTTGGGTTAACCGATGACCAGATTCATTTTATGAACCTTCCGTTTTATGAAACCGGGACGATAGAAAAAAAGCCAATGGGGCAGGAAGATATTGATATAACGGTTAACCTTATGCGAAAAATAAAACCACACCAAATCTTTTGTGCAGGAGATCTTGCTGATCCGCATGGGACACATAAAGTTTGCCTTGATATTATACTTGCTGCTCTTGATAAAATTGCAATGGAAGAAGACAACGAATGGCTAAAAGATTGTTATATCTGGCTTTACAAGGGTGCGTGGGAAGAATGGGATATTAGTGAAATTGAAATGGCAGTTCCTATGAGCCCTGAGCAGGTAAGAAAAAAACGCTATGGTATTTTCATTCACCAATCTCAAAAAGATTCCGTTCCTTTCCAGGGAAGTGATGAGCGCGAATTCTGGCAAAGAGCTGAAGAAAGGAATGCAAATACTGCGAATCTTTATGCAAGCCTGGGTCTTACAAAATATGCTGCAATGGAAGCTTTTGTAAGATTAAAATCTGCTTTAAAAGATAAGGATTTATAGTAAACCAACTTTAAATCGTGATTTCTATTTAAGTCAAATCTTGTGGCGCAAGTTTACTGTGTTTACGGCTGTAAAGGAAATAAATAAACAAACCGATAATCAGCCAGATCACAAAGCGCATCCAGTTGGTGAAACCTAATTCCGTCATTAAATAAAAACAACTTGCCAGCCCAAGAACGGGAATTAGGGAAAGCTTTTTTACAAAGGAAGCCACTGTCAACGCAATGGAAAGAATAATAAACAGGAAGAAAGGCAACTTATCTTTAAAAACTTCCCAGCCTGCGCAAAAATCAAAAAGACCGAGAAAATTTTTCCAAAAAATAATGACCCCAACGATAAATAAAACCGGTACAATAAATTGTGAATTGATGTAAGGAATTTTAAATTTTGGAGCTTCCTCTCCTTCTTCTCTTTTTGGTAATAAAAGTACACCGCCACAAACCAGCACAAAGGCAAACAATGTTCCGATACTGGTTAGATCAGTTACTTCTGTAAGATTTAAAAATAAAGCTGGTATCGCCACAAAAAGACCGGTTACAATGGTTGCAAATGAAGGGGTTTTATATTTCGGATGAATGCGGCTGAATGCTTTTGGTAATAATCCATCACGACTCATGCTCATCCAGATTCTCGGTTGTCCCATTTGAAAAACCAACAATACACTCGCTGTAGCAATTACAGCACTAAAGGATATAATATAACTAATTTGGTTCAGGCCGATTCTTTTAAATACAAAAGCCAGCGGATCGCCTACCTGCAAATCTTTGTAAGAAACCATGCCCGTTAAAACCAGTGCGATCGCAATATAAAAAACCGTACAAATGAGCAGTGAATAGATCATCCCCTTAGGAAGATCTCTCTGTGGATTTTCACATTCTTCTGCCGTGGTTGAAATCGCGTCAAAGCCAATGTAAGCAAAGAAAACTGCTGAAACACCTTTCATCATTCCCCCAAATCCGTTGGGTAAAAAAGGACTCCAGTTTGCCGGCGCTACATAAAAACAACCAATAGCTATCACTGCAATGAAGAATAATAATTTTAAACCCAACCATCATGTTGGTTGCTTTCCTCGTTTCTTTTATTCCTGTATAAACTAACCATGTAATAAAAAAAACAATGGCCAGTGCAGGAATATCTGCAATCAATTTAAAATTTCCAACGTGTGGCGCATTGATCCATGCACTATAACCTTCCCGTACAGTTTGAGGCAAGACTTTGCAGGCTTCCTCCTTTTAATAAGGCAGCACTTGCTTCGTGAAAAGCACGAGAGGCGCTCAAATAATCGGTAGTCAAATAGGCCGGCACATGAATATGCAGTCCTTCCAAAAGATTTACAAAATACTGGCTCCATGAAATAGCTACCGCAATATTTCCTATTGCATATTCCATTAATAAATCCCAGCCGATGATCCAGGCAATCAATTCTCCGAAAGAAGCATAAGCATAAGTATAGGCACTTCCACTTACAGGAATTCGCGAAGCAAATTCTGCATAACACATGGCGGAAAAACCACAGCAAACCGCCGTAAGCACAAATAAAATGGATACGCCGGGCCCTCCTTCAAAAGAAGCGTTTCCTATGGTTGAAAAAATACCTGCGCCTACAACTGCCGCTATCCCCATGGCTGTGAGATCACGCACTCTCAATACTTTTTTTAAACCTGAAGCAGAATGAGTGGCATCAGAGAGGCCAGATTGTGCGTCCGTTAAAATTGAGGCAATGCTTTTTTTACGAAAAAGAGGATGAGGCATAATTTGGTAAACTTTAATAAACTAAAAATATAGAAAAATATTTTAAGCCAATTTTTTTTTGAAAAAGATGAAAGATAAATACACTATTACTAACCTTTAAGCAATAGAGATTTTCTACATTTTTCGCAAACGTCGATCCTGGAGTTGTCCCAAAATAAAAATTATACTTATTTGTTAGTTTGCTATAAAGTTGAAAGACATTATTGGCAAGGGTATTGTGCAGTTTTAAACGAATTTATTAAAAGAATATCCGCAAATTTTAAAATATAAACCTATGGCAGCAAAAACAAAATGGGAAATCGATAGCAGTCACAGCGAAATTGCTTTTAAAGTAAAACATTTGATGATGATAAATGTTAAAGGTGTTTTTACAGAATTTAATTCAAGTATCTATACAACAGGCGACGATATAGCCACCGCTGAAATTGATTTCTGGATGAACCCTAATTCACTTAAAACAAATGATGAAAAACGCGATGCTCATTTAAAAAGTGAAGATTTTTTTGATACCAAACACCATAAGGAAATCACCTTCCGCTCAAACACAGTTGATAAAAAAGATGATAACCATTATGAATTATGGGGCGACTTAACTATCAGAGGAATTACAAAAAGAATAAAATTGGATGTTCAATTTGAAGGAATTCAAAAAGATCCCTGGGGAAATGAAGTGGCAGGTTTAAGTGTGGAAGGAGAAATAAACAGGAAAGATTGGGAATTGAACTGGAATGCACCACTTGAAACAGGAGGAGTTTTGGTTGGAGATAAAGTGAATATAGAATGCGAGCTTGAATTAAGGAAACAAGTAGCAGAGCCGGCCTGATTTAAAAGAACCTGTTCTTTTAAAAATTATTAATTATATGGTTTTACAGCTTTAGTTACGGAAGAAATCCGTTACTGAAGCTGTTTTATTTTAGAAAATTTTGAATATAAAAAGCATAAATAGATTTACGGAAAATGATCTTTTAAATTAATAATTGTAAATGTGTATTTTTGGCGCATTTTAAAAAGGAAAACTATTTATAAGGTAATTTTTAAATCTTGGAAAGTAAAGTAACAAAAATTGGTGTGCTCACCTCCGGGGGCGACGCACCCGGAATGAATGCAGCTATCCGCGCTGTGGTACGCACCGGCATTTATCATAAATTGGAAGTTTATGGTATAATGCGAGGTTATATGGGAATGATCGATAATGACATTATTAGAATGGAAAGCAAAAGCGTCGCCAATATCATTCAAAGAGGCGGAACAATCTTAAAGACTGCACGTTGTAAAGAATTTTTTTCTGCAGAAGGAAGAAAAAAAGGATATGAAAGTCTGAAGAAACATGGCATCAACGGACTCGTAATAATTGGAGGTGACGGATCATTTCGTGGCGCTCAAATTTTCAGCCACGAATTTGATATTCCCTGCATTGGTCTTCCGGGCACAATTGATAAAGATATTGCAGGCACTGATTTTACCATCGGTTTCGATACCGCCGTAAACACCGCTGTTGATGCAATCGACAAAGTGAGAGATACCGCAGATGCGCATGATAGGCTTTTTATAATTGAAGTGATGGGCCGCGATTCGGGCTATATCGCCTTACATAGCGGAATCGCCACGGGCGCTGAAAATATTCTTATTCCCGAACAGAAAACAGACGTTGAAGGTGTGATAAATGCGTTGCAGGAAAAGCACGGCCGAAAAAAGTTGGTAAATATTATCGTCGTTGCAGAAGGAGAAGCCTTTGGAGCAGTAGAACTTGCCAAAGTAATTACTGAAAGAATTCCCGAACAGGAGGTGCGGGTAACAATTCTTGGGCATATCCAGCGCGGAGGCTCACCCACCTGTTTTGACAGACTGATTGCGAGTCGGATGGGATATGCTGCCGTTGAATGCCTCAGAGAAAAACGATTCAATGTTTTCGTGGGTATTGTAAATAACAAAATGCATTACACTCCGCTGGACCAGGCTGTAAAGCAGAAGCAAAAAATAAGTGAAGACTGGATGAAAATTGTAAAAATATTATCAAGTTAAATTTTGAAAAGCCAGGGAATTATATCTTAAATTAAAAAGACCAATGTCAAAAAATATCAACAAATACCTGCATCAACAAATGGATAAAAAGGCCGGATTTGATCATTCAATTAAACGTACGAAAATAGTTGCTACCGTGGGACCGGCATGTGATAATTATGACGCAATGGTCGAATTAGTGAAAGCCGGAGTAAATGTTTTCCGGCTCAATTTTTCTCATGGTACTCATGAAGATAAGGCCAGGATTATCGGAATTATCAGAAAAATCAATGATACACTTCCCTTTAATATAGCGATACTCGCCGATCTGCAAGGCCCCAAATTAAGAGTTGGCGAAATAGAAAACAATGCCCTCGAAATAAATCCTGGTGATAAATTAACCTTTACCAATACAAAGTGCATCGGCACAAAAGAACAGATATATGTAAGCTACCCTGATTTGCATAGAGATGTGGTTCCGGGCAATTTGATCATGATTGATGATGGCAAACTTGAGGTAGTAGTAACCAATATTCTTCCCAATAATAATGTAGAAGTAACAGTGGTTATAGGAGGAATACTTTCTTCAAAAAAAGGTCTGAATCTTCCAGACACCAAAATCTCATTACCAGCACTAACTGAAAAAGACCTGAAGGATCTTGATTTTATAATCGGGCAAAACGTTGATTGGATTGCTCTTTCTTTTGTGCGACAAGTAAAGGATATTACAGGCCTGAAGGATATTTTAAAGAAAAGAAACAGCACTTCTAAAGTAATCGCCAAAATTGAAAAGCCTGAGGCTGTAACCAATATTCGCGACATTATTATTGAGAGTGATGGAATAATGATTGCACGTGGAGATCTGGGCGTTGAACTTCCGGTAGAAAAAGTGCCCCTCATACAAAAAGAAATTATCCGGAAATGTATGCATCGTGCCAAGCCGGTAATTGTTGCTACACAAATGATGGAAAGTATGATGGATAGGGTAAAACCCAACCGAAGCGAAATAACCGATGTCGCCAACGCTGTTTTGGAGGGCGCTGATGCTCTTATGCTTAGCGGTGAAACAGCCACCGGAAACAATCCTACCCTTGTTATCCAAACCATGAGCAAAATAATTCTGGAAATAGAAAAAACAGCTTATGATTACAACCGGGAAGATATTTTGGCACCCCAGCCACATTCTCCGTCTTTTTTAAGCGATGCTATTTGTTATAGTGCATGCAAATTGGCGCAGGATGTTTCAGCAGATGCTTTGATAGGAATGACACAAAGTGGTTATACCGGTTTTATGCTTAGCAGTTACAGGCCTAAATCTCTTCTTTACATTTTTAGTAAAGTTCCAAGCCTCATCAACCAGTTGAGCTTGAGCTGGGGAGTTCGTGCCATTTTTTATGATGAAGAAGAGAGTCTTGATGATATTTTCCATGATCAACTCAACATTTTACGTGAACGAGGTTTCTTAAAAACCGGGGACGTTGTAGTAAATACAGGCAGCACACCGGTTTCATTACATCTGCCCACCAATGTTTTGAAAATCACGAAAGTCAGTAATTAAAATATACTTATCCTCATTTTTACTTATAAGATCGGGATCAGAATTGTTTAAAATATTTTTACAATTACCAAATAGCAATTATAACGGCGGCAATTACATTACCCAAGACATTATACAACCCATTTATAAGATGTAATCCTAACGGTCTTTTTTCATAAATATAAGAGATGTGAATAGCTGTGGCCGCAAAACAAACGCCTGTAATCAATCCAATTTTAATTCCGGGCAGCCAACCACTCAAATTAAACCGGGTAATAATCAAAGCCAGTCCGAAAGAGCAAACGAGCATCAGGATAAAAGAAAATAACATTATTCCAAACGCGCCTTTCTTTGCATCCGGAGCACTCATAGCAACTGTATTGTAAGATTGCCACTTCTTGCCAAATAATAAAGAATACCAGATAGCGCCCAGAAAAAAATAAGCTAAACCGGCAACCAGCACGGCGAGCCAGCTAATGTGTTGCAATACGTCTGTGTTCATAATATTAAATTTTTGGTAAATGATTAAGAAAATTACTGATATTTTATGAATTCAGAACCATTTTTCTTTGCACATACAAAAACTCTAATAAAATATATTTGGCTTATCCATACTTTGTCGTGAACGCAGGAATTGCAATATTTCAAAGTCAATATTTTTTGTTATTCCAGATTTGAAACTAAAATACGGTAATCGACTTCGAATCCTTTTTTTTATTTGTTGTTTTCTTTTGTGGACCTGCTTTTTTCTTTTTCGCATATTGTTCCTCTTCTGATGCCAGCAAAATTTCATGATTATCAAAAGCCTTAACAACATCACACCAATATCTTTTTCCATTTGGCATTTCAAGAACTATTATGTCATAATCATAATTATTCTTTTCATGGCTTATCTTTTGCTCAAATTTTATGATCCTTGCTTTATATCCGTTATAGCCAGGCGACAGTAACTTTTTTTTATGATGGTACTTGATAAGTTTTACCAGACTGTTGGGCGCTTCATAGATATAGCTATAAGTTTTGTCAGGCAATGAACCGTCTCCGAAAAACACCTCTTCATTTATCCAGAATTTAGCCTGCTTATTCAAAATAAGTGTATCTCCCTTTAATACCAGGTTGTTCTGGGAAAAAGCCGGAATAAAAAACCCGAGAAAAATTACAATGAAAAATACCCTGGAAATATAAAAATGATTCATGCTGCGTGAGAAGTTTTAATATTTCGAACTTTAGTCGCGTTAGATTTGATAAACCAGGCTCCTGCCGAAAGTATAAATAAAAGACCGACAATATTGTTCCACTTGAGATAAGCCACCAAACCATCGCTGAGCGTGTACGAAAAAATAGCTTTCCCAAACTCATCTGTCGTTTGTTCTACATTCTTTGCGCCGGCCGGAAAATATATCTTCACAATCTGCTGAACTAAACTGGTTCCCATAACTGCATTACCTGTAATCATATAAGCATTGTCGGCAAGCTTGGTTACCTGAGGGTCTTTGAATTCGATTTTTACTGCCCAATAGCCATCGCCTTTATATTGTGAATAGCCAATTACTTTAAGGCTTATAGCTACTTTTCTGTCCATTTCATCAATATTCCTTTTAAAATCTTTTACTACATAAGTAGCCATACTACGCTCCATATTTCTTTTGGCAATTGATGGATCATTAAAAATCGGGCTTTGCCTGAAAGCTTCCCATTGGCTGGCCGTCATTTTTTGAGTTACCTCCACATCTGCATCTCCCATTTTGTCGATACGAGCTGTAAACATCTGCACAAGATTTGTAGGATTGTCTGGTGCCACCTGGCCGTAAGATTGGCCGAATATCAACATACCAATGAAAAACATTACTGGAAGGCTAACTAATTTCTTAAATACTATTTTCATGATTTTTAATTTATAGTGTTCATAATTCTTTGTTGAAGACTACCTATATTTGAATTAGGCCCTGCACCTACTACTACCGCCTCTACTCCACCATTTATCAATCGCAAAAAACTTTCCCAATGGACCACAATCCCATTACCCATTGATATTCCGGTGAAGCGCGCCAAACCGTTTTGCTGACCATCATTAGAATATCTTATCTGCATCCCCATTCCTGCAAGTTCCTGCTGTACATATTGCATTGCCTGTACCGGGCTGCTGATGCCGGGAATTTTGTATATTTCTACAGCCCCTTGTGTTTCGCCAGGCGAAGAATATACAGTTGTTAATATCGGTAGTTGTGACAACGGGTGGTCTCTTCTTGTCCAGTTGGCCGGGTATTCGAAACTGATTTCCCCTTTGTGTCGTGCCATGCCCGTTCTGGTGTTATTATTTCTGTCTGTCCGTGGGTTATTGTTGAAAGCCACGTTTTGCTCTGTTTGCTGAGGGCCGTTATCAACGATATAGTTACCCCCTTTAAAACTCTCAGCCAATTGGTCAATTTTTTGACGCAAAAAAGAATTGTCTTTCATTTCCATTTGTGAAAAACCTTCGTTATTTAATTCGTCAATATCAAGTAGATAATAACCGGGCTTGCCTTGTTGCATAGCAACAAAAAAATCTTGCAATTCCTTTTCTCCTTTTTGAAAAGCCAGGTCTGCCGACATCACAGAACCCAATCCTGCACCTCCAATCCCTGTAGATTCTATTGCATAATAAGAATTGCCAAATTTAACCCCCGGAATTGCATGGCCGGGTTGAAGTAAAATAATCGGATGCTCTCCCATTTCTTTCAACACACTTGCATGAAGTAATGCCAATTCAATGCATAACCCTGTATTGCCGGTGGCCACTTCCCTGGGCAAGCGTATGTGTTCGATACCCGTTGAAATATCACCAAATGTTTTGACATTGGTTTCTGTTTCGCTATAAACCATTTTAGTTGCCAAAGTAGCATTATATACCCCCTTCATCACTCTTACCAACTCTTCAATTTGCTTTTGGCCAATATTGCCGGCGGTGCCTACTCCGGCAGCTTCTTCTCCCTGTAATATTCCCTGCTGGATGCGCTGCGCATAATATTCTACCACCGGATCCTGAGAAGCTACCATGCAGGCATAGAGCGGAACATTGCTCTGATAATCTGAAGAATATGCCTTGTCTTTATCGCTTATGTCTGAAAAGACAATATCATTCACCGATGTCATATCAAATGAAAAGGATTCATCTTTTTCGCAGGATTACTTTTACCACCGTAAAAAAATCTTATTTCCGCTTTTTCTTTTGAAGAAGTCTTTTTTTCTGTAATACTTTGGTTGAATACCGGAAAACAGGTAACTACAGCCGATTGCCCCGGAAGCAAATCGGATGGTGCGGAAACTTCCGTCCATTGATCAACATACTTAGGAACCCGGTACTCCACGGTTAAATTGTGAATTTCAGACGAACCTGTATTTTTGATGATCGCCTTAAAAAGATTATACCGGCCACCAGCTACTTCCGGATTTGAATACACTTTGTACGCTGCAGGCATTATATAAGCTGCCGGTTTTATTTTAACCTCAATTTTCCCGGAAGAAAACAAATACGGGAATGCAATAAAACCGCTCCCTGTAATGAATAAAGCTGCTGTTATTAAATACTTTTTCATTCATGACTTTTTTAAAAATTATCAATTATATTTTCCGAAAACCATTTTCCTTTTTAAAAATTGGCAGGACACAGATAAAATCGCATTTCAAATACACCAGTTGTTAAGAAACGTTTTATTTCAATTTTCAAAACATAACTTAATCTTCACAGCGATTTCGTTTGACTGTTAATACATCGTATAAAGAAAAAAAGGTCATCATGATTCTTTAAAAAAAGAAAATCAAAAGAATTTTTCAGGCTGGTACAAAAAGCAAGGATGAAGCAGAACTTCACGCTTCACAATTGACCGTGACAAAAAAGAAAAGGATTTGAAAACATACAATGATAAATCAGCATCGCAATACTCAACAAATGTTTGGTAAAAAGAAATTATACAAATAAAATTATTGGGGTCAATTTTTATCAACTACCATCTGCTTATTGCTAAAAATAAAGCAAGAAGCAATTTTGAAAAGCATTCTTCAAAAATTACACTACTTGTGTTGAAGTAAAAACGTATTTTAGTGTTCTTGATAAAACCATTTACCCACAATTATTTATGATTTGTTATGAAAAAACTCTTATTCATTTTTCTTTTATTATTTTCAGTAACCACTTTTTGCCAAACAAAAGTTGATATTGTGCCTCAGCCTGTTTCCCTGCAAATGCATGATGGTAATTTTAATCTCAATAAAACGACCAACATCCTGGCTTCAAAAAGTGATATGCATGAAGCAATCATGCTGGACATCTACCTGGAAAAATTATACGGCTTTAAGCTGCCTGTAAAAAGTACAGTGGGAACTACCTCCAATAGCTCTTCCATTATTTTTAAATTGCTAACCACAGGAAAAAAAGATGAATACCATCTGGTAGTAAATAACAACGGAGTAATAATCAGCAGCGCCTCCAACGAAGGATTGTTTTATGGAATGCAAACGTTGCTTCAACTGTTGCCTCCAACGAAAGAAAATATTACAACCGGCTTTTCAATTCCGTTCGTAACCATTGATGACTATCCCCGTTTTCAATATCGTGGTATGCACCTGGACGTTGGCCGCCATTTTTTCGGTGTTGATTTTGTAAAAAAATATCTGGATTACATGGCATATTACAAATACAATACGTTTCACTGGCACTTAACGGAAGACCAGGGTTGGAGAATTGAAATCAAAAGATACCCTAAACTTACTTCGGTTGGAGGTTACAGAAATGGAACCATTATTGGCCATTATCCCGGTACAGGAAACGATAGTATTCGCTACGGAGGATTACTATACACAAGAGCAAATTAAAGAGATTGTAAAATACGCGCAGGATCGCTTCATTACTATCATTCCTGAAATCGAAATGCCTGGTCACGCTTCTGCAGCAATTGCAGCGTATCCGGAATTAAGCTGCTTCCCTGATCAATCTACCGAAATTAAAAGCCGTATTCCCTGGGCCGGAAGCCACGAAGGCAAGCAGGTTCAGCAAGCGTGGGGTGTATTTCCTGATGTGTTCTGTCCGTCCGAATACACTTTTACTTTTCTTGAAAACGTATTGGATGAAGTGATGCAGTTGTTTCCATCAAAATACATCCACATTGGCGGTGATGAATGCCCGAAAACGTATTGGAAAAAATCTGCGTTTTGCCAGAAGTTGATCAAAGAAAAAAATCTGAAAGATGAAAATGGATTGCAGAGTTATTTCATTCAAAGAATTGAAAAATATTTAAACAGCAAAGGAAGGAGCATCATTGGTTGGGATGAAATTTTGGAAGGCGGATTGGCACCAAACGCAACCGTAATGAGTTGGCGCGGCGAACAGGGTGGCATTGCAGCTGCGCAACAAAATCACGATGTGATAATGACGCCGGGCAAATACGTTTATTTTGATCATTCTCAAACAAAAAATCCTGACAGCCTTACTATTGGTGGATATTTACCGCTTGACACCGTTTATGATTATCAACCGGTTCCGGCAGAACTTGGAGCTTCAGAAGCACATTTTATATTGGGAGCCCAGGCGAATGTGTGGACGGAATATATGTCTAATCCTCAAAAAGTCGAATACATGATCTTCCCGAGAATGAGCGCGTTGAGCGAAGTGCTCTGGTCGCCCAAAGACAAAAGAAATCTCGATGAATTTAAAAAAGAACTACCGGAGATGTATAAACGCTATGAGTTGTGGGGAGCCAATTATTATAAAGGAGACTGGAAAGCAATTCGAAAGTGTCATTTCTGAATAACTTTTGCTCCCCAAAACTTTCAAACCAACACTATCAGTTCCTTTGGGTGCAAAATATTTGGTTTTAAAATCCTGCGATTCGCCGGGATTTAATATTTCGAAAATGGTTTCTTTATCGGTTTCCAATAAGGCCTTGGTTTTAGAATAAAAATCCAGTTGGATATTTACATCTTTAAAAGTTGCAACAGATGCTTTGTTTACCAGGGTTCCCTTTACCACTGTTTGTCCAACTATATTTTTTTTACTGTCACCTTTGACGATGATAAAGGCAGCCGGATCATTTTCTTCTTTTTTCAGGAGGGAATTTTTAGTCGCATCATAACTTTCCTTTTCTTTTACCGTGTTCTCTGAATTGCAAGCGATCAAAATCGATTGAAAATAAAAATAATAATAGGAAACCCGGGTGACTTTTCATAAATGAAGTTTATTTAAAGGGAAAAATAACTAAAAATATTTACATGCAAAATCTTAAATATTTTTTTCTAAAAAATATCACGCTTCCGTTCCCAGCCACAAAGCGCCTCCAATACTGTTTCTTTCAGCACCGGTTACAGAAGACAAAACCGTGTATTGCTCGCGCCAGCGAAGCGTTCCCAGTAACGCCATAATTAATGCTTCTTTATAAATCACAACCTCATCTGCCGGAATAAAAACTTCAAAATTTATTTCCTGCAAATATGCTTTAATTCTGGTAATCAAATATTTATTGAATGCGCCGCCACCGGTGATCATTAATGGCTGCAATTCGGTTTTTGAAAAGTAAGGAACAAGCGCATTTTTTATTTGGATAGCTATATGTTCTGCGTAAGTAGCAAGGGAATCATCAGTTGAAAGATTAAACTGTTTTATCAAAGGAAAAATAATATCGGTGCCAAAACTGTTTGCCAAAGATTTGGGATATGGAAGAGAAAAATATTCAAGCGCATTTAATTTTTGCAAAAGATCTTCATGTACTTTTCCGTCAGCGGCCATGTTTCCATCTTCATCATAACCAAGATTTTTTTCTGCCGCCAGCATATTTAAAACACGGTTCGCTGCGCAAATATCAAAAGCGATTGTTTCGCCCACAAAAGAAAAATCTTCGGAATTTGTTGGTTTACTGCTTACCGAAACATTAGCAATGCCACCAATATTTAAAAAATAATGCTGACCAGGAAATAATAATTTTTCTCCCATTGGAACAATTGGTGCGCCCTGACCGCCAAAGGCAACATCCATTGAACGAAGGTCGCTTACAACGGGAAGCTGTGTTATTGCTGCAATAGAAGCTCCGTCGCCCAGTTGGTGTGTCATTTTTTTTTCAGGAAAATGAAAAGTGGTGTGCCCGTGAGAAGCAATTAAATTCACTTTATGATGCAAATGCATTTCTTCGATAAAATCATTCACTTTTTCTCCCAAAAATCTTCCGTAATCCGTATGCAATATTTGATAATCAAAAGCCGGAAGATGGATAGCGCTTTGCAATCTTTCAATCCATTTATCATCATATTCGATACACGCAGCGCAGTTAATTTTATAGTCCCATTTGCCTGCCGTTTCAGAAAATTCAACAAAAGCAATATCGAGCCCGTCAAGAGAACTTCCGCTCATTAACCCAATCACATTGTAGATCATAAAAGAAATATTTCTTTTTAATTTTTAGATTTGTCCAAATTTATAACTTTAAATATTCCTCTTATCTTTAAGGTTCTTTTAAAACAGTACTGATGGTAAAAAATCTGAGCGACGACCATTCTTTGATCACCAACTGGATATGCGAACTAAGAGACGTTGAAATACAAAACGACAGGATTCGTTTTAGAAAAAACCTTGAAAGAATTGCGGAAGTATGTGCTTACGAGATCAGCAAAACATTACCATGGACCGAAAAAGAAGTAACTACACCTTTAGGCTTGGCTGTTTGTAAAGTACTTGAAAAGCAACCGGTTCTTGCAACCATACTTCGCGCCGGGTTGCCCATGCACACAGGCTTTTTGAATTATTTTGATAAAGCTGATAATGCTTTCATCAGTGCCTATCGAAAGCACCATTCTGACGGAAGTTTTGAAATAAGCCTCGATTATATCAGTTGTCCTGAGATGGAAAATCGCGTCGTTATTATTTGTGATCCCATGCTGGCAACCGGGGCTTCTTTGGTAAAAACCATGCAGTTTATAAGAGAAGCCGGTAATCCTTCTGAGATACATATTGCGTGTGCGCTTGCCTGTACGGTCGGACTTGAATATGTGCAACGGGCGGAGCCAAAAGCCACCATTTGGTGTGGCGATATTGATGATGAACTTACAGCGAAAGGATATATTGTACCGGGCCTCGGCGATGCGGGTGATCTTGCTTATGGAATAAAGGTGCAGATGTAAGAAAATTAATTCGCAAAAATTTATAAATATCTCAAAACTCAGTTAACTTATCTTTAAGTATCTGAACTCTTTTGTAAAATGAAAAAGGCCGTTACTTTTTTGTGTATTTTTATTCCGATTTCAATTTTTGCTAAGGCACAGGATCCGCATTTCTCACAATTTTTTGCATCACCGCTTACACTGAATCCGGCATTTACCGGAAAATTTGATGGAACTTTTCGTGTAGCCGGCAATTATCGGAACCAATGGCCGGCATTTAATAACGTTTATACTACTTACACTGTGAGTGTGGATTTTGATATTCTGAGAAATAAACTTCCGGATTACGACCGTTGGGGAATTGGAATATTCGCCCTCAACAGACCAAGCGGGTAACGGTGTATTAAAAAACACTTATCTAGGACTATCGACTTCCTATCACAAATCGCTGGATGAAGATGGTTTTAAACAACTGGGAATCGGTTTCCAGGGAACTTATGGTCAAAAAATGTCTTGATGCAAATAAATTTAAATTTGAGGACCAGCTTACTCCTTTTGGTTTTACAGGAGTTACCCAGGAAACATTTGTAAATCGATAATCTCAACGTCAATTATCTTGATGTAAATGCAGGGTTATTATATTCAATGTCAACCGATGAATCGAATAATTTTTATGTAGGCGCTTCCATGTATCACATCAACAGGCCGAGTGAAAGTTTCCAGGGCGCTACCTGGAATATCGCTACCCGAACTACTATCAGTGCAGGTGGCTATTTCCCTGTTTCGGACATTCTTACGTTACATACCAGCGGCATTTATCAGTACCAGGCCAAAGCTTCTGAAACAGTTTTAGGTGGTGCTTTGGCCGCTGTAATTGATAGCAAATCTCAAGAACCTTCAAATGTATATGGAGGATTATGGTACCGCTTCAACGATGCCATCATTCCTTATATAGGTCTGGAATTTGCAGGTCTACGCATTGGAGCTACTTATGATATAAATGTTTCCAGTTTAAAAGCAGGCTCTCAAAGCCGGGGCGGAATGGAACTTTCACTTATCTATATAAAGAAACCCGCCGGCTTTAAAGGAATTCCTTGTCCCAAATTTTAATTCAAAATATCATTTAATAATTTTTATCAGTTAAGAAGCAAAATTATTTGGCAGCAAAACTGCCTGAGGTTATCTTTGCCGTCCCTTAGCAAAAAATGGCGCGTTGGTCAAGGGGTTAAGACGCCTCCCTTTCACGGAGGAATCACGGGTTCGAATCCCGTACGTGCTACCACCCAACCCGAAATGCAGTACAATAAAGCATTTCGGGTTTTTTATTTGCGGCAAGGATCAACAAATAGTTCCTTAAAGATTTTAATCTTACGTCTTGAAAGCTCAAAAAATTCAATACCACTCAACTATCTTTGCGCCATGCTATCAATAAGTAATCGCGGCAAAATAATGCCCGCTTCTCCAATTCGAAAATTGGTTCCTTTTGCAGAAGCTGCAAAGAAAAAAGGAATCAAAATTTATCACCTCAATATCGGACAGCCGGATATTGAAACGCCGCCGGAAATATTGGATGCAGTTCGTAATTCAGATTTTAAAATCTTGGAATACAGTCACAGCGCCGGCAATGAAAGCTATCAGGAATAAACTGGTGGAATATTACCGATCGGTAAATATCAATGTAGATCATAATGAAATTATTGTAACTACAGGCGGAAGTGAAGCGATTTTATTTGCCTTCATGAGTTGCCTTGATGCAGGCGATGAAGTTATTATCCCTGAACCTTTTTATGCCAACTATAATGGGTTTGCCGTTTCTGCCGGAATTACCATTAAACCAATAACTTCCAACTATTGAAAGCGGTTTTGCTCTGCCTTCTATTGAAGAATTTGAGCAACTGATCACCGATAAAACCAAAGGAATTCTCATTTGCAACCCAAATAATCCAACCGGATATTTATATAGCAGGGAAGAAATGGAAGTGCTGAAAAAGATCATTAAAAAACACAATCTCTATTTGTTTTCAGATGAAGCCTATCGTGAATTCTGTTACGATGGAAAACATTTCAGCGCGATGCAACTGGAAGGTGTTGAAGACAATGTAGTACTTCTTGACACGATCAGTAAACGCTACAGCGCCTGTGGTGCAAGGATCGGCGCTTTGGTAACACACAACAAAGAAGTGTTGCAAACTGCAATGAAATTTGCGCAGGCAAGATTGAGCCCGCCTGAATTTGGGCAAATATTAGGCGAAGCGGCTGTTGATCTTCCTTCTGATTATTTTACAGGAATAAAAGCAGAATACCAGTTGAGAAGAGATACTATCGTGAAAAGGCTTAACAGTATGCCCGGCGTTTTTTGTCCCAATCCGGGCGGCGCTTTTTATGCAATGGCTTCTTTATCCATCGATGATGCAGATGTTTTTTGTCAGTGGCTTCTCAATTCTTTTGAATATAACGGTGCTACGGTAATGCTTGCCCCGGGGACCGGCTTTTATGGAACTGAAGGATTGGGAAAGGCAGAAGTAAGGCTGGCTTACGTTTTAAATGTGGATGCGATCAACAAAGCAATGGATTGCCTGAAAAAAGCGTTGGAAGTTTATCCCGGAAGAATCGAGAATCAATAAGGCGACAGTAAACGAACTTATTTCGCCGTTTTTTATTTTATCTTCAAAAAAGTGGCAAATCAGCACCGTCGCTTACATATCTGCATTTTGAGACGCCAAATAATCATTTAATTCTTTCCTGGTCATGGGTAACTTATCATCCGGATAATTCTTTAGCCAATTTTCAAAATCTTCCCTGATTGCTTTGCTCCATTTGCTATCGATCTCACCAGCTGTATATTTTTTTTCACGCAGTCGCTGAAATCCGAATTCATCTCTAAGGTGGGTAACCTCGCCGGACAAAACCAAATCATTCACAAGGTAAGCAGGGATGAAAATGGTTCCATATTTATTGGCAAGCACTACATCGCCGGGCAACACAATGGCCCTGCCAATTCGAATCGGAGCATTAATGGAAGTGAGCATTTCTTGCTGAAGATAAGACGGATCTTCTCCTCTCGTCCATGCATTAAAACCCTTAATTCCACTTAATCCGCCTTCATCTCTTACGGAGCCGTAGAAGATAACGCCGTTTTTAGAATTAGCATAAATGGCATTTCCCAGGTTAGATCCGATTAATGTGCCGTCTATGATTCTGTCATATCCATCTGCAACGTACACATCGCCGGGTTTTAAAATATCAATAGGCCAGGAATTGGTGCCGCCGGAAGAATCCCGGCCTTCAGACAATCCGGCTTGCCTGATCACTTGCTTAAAATCGGGTCTTTCCGGCATATATTGAGCCGTTACAACCCTGCCGGTCATAGCGCTGTCACCGTGAAGAACTTTCCAATTTCCTTCAAACTGATTTTCATATCCATGACTGCGTAAATAACCCCATGCTTCTTCCATCGCAACCTTTTTTAACCTTTGTAAAATTGCATCAGAAACTTTAGGACGGCCATCTTCAGAACGAGGCCCTTTCCATTGTGAAGTCAGCGCCTCAATATACGCCGGTGAACTTCCAACCTGTTGCGCTGTACACACGTAAGCCAATAAAAATAAGGAGGCTAATAAAATGGAACTCTTTTTCATATATCTATTGATTTAATTGAAAAACCAAACACGTAAACTTCCTACTGATCTTGTTTTGCGGATGAATTTTCTATTTTAAAATGGTAAGGTTAACTATAAGGTCTGTCCCATGAACGAAGTTTATCCCATTCAGGAGTAGGTTCAAAGAAACCGCCATCTTTTACCAGGTGCTGCTTAACAACTTCATCATTTAATTCAACACCCAAACCTGGCTTTTCCGGCACTTTTACATACCCTTTATTAATAATCGGCTTACTAACACCTGTCACAAGATCATCCCAGTAAGGATAATAAATGCCGTTATCTTCGAGCGCCAAAAAGTTTTGAGTAGCGGCGGCAACGTGCACGCTGGCCATATATGAGACAGGCGTCGCATAATGGTGCAAAGCCATCGCAATACCATGCTCTTCGGCATAATCGCCTATCTTTTTGGTTTCCAGTATACCACCCGAGGAATTAATATCAGGATGAATAATGTCTACCGCATGGTTATCAATTAAAGGTTTGAAATCATCTAACAGGTAGCAATCTTCGCCGGTTAAAGTAGGAGTTGTTGTTGATTCGGTAATCTGGCGCCATTGTTCAGTGTAAAACCATGGGATCAGATCTTCCATCCATGCAAGATCGTAAGGTTCCATCGCTTTAGCGAGCTTAATCGCCTCATTTACTCCAATATGTCCCCAATGGTCAGTGGATAAGGGAATGTCATAACCTACCGCCGTGCGAACATCGGCCACAAACTGGGCCAGGTGCTCTATCCCTTTTGGGGTTACCTGAACGGCAGTAAACGGATGCTTTGTTTGAGCGTAACTAGTAGATCCATTTTCGCCCCACTGGTTCATTTTTCCATTTTGTTGTTTCCAAAAATTATCATTCACAAGTGCGTTTGGAACATCCGTTAAAAGATCAATTCCCATATCCATTTTTAGCCAAGTAAATCCCATGTCCAGCCTTTCTTTCATTCGTTCGGCGTAACCTTCAGGAGTGCGTTTGGTGGCCGTCGTGTCACAATAAATTCTGATCTGATCCCGGTATTTACCACCTAAGCATTGATAAACCGGAATATTATATACTTTCCCGACGATATCCCATAAAGCCATTTCCACCGCACATACTCCGCCGGCCTGCCGGCTTGATCCACCAAATTGTTTAATTTTTTTGAATATCATCTCTACATTGCACGGATTCATACCAAGTATTCTGCTCTTAAGCTCAAGTGCATATCTTTTATCAGCCCCGTCACGTATATCGCCAAGGCCATAAACCCCCTGGTTAGTATAAATTTTCAAAATGGGACATATCTCAAAATCCGCAACGCGCATGTCAGTAATTTTAAGATCAGAAGGCGAGGAATATCTATTTACCTTTTGTGTGGTAAAGGCTAAAGTTTTTTCAATCGGGGCAAAAGCAAATGCACCCAGTGAAAGACCTCCAATGGCTGCTTTCTTCAAAAAGCTGCGGCGATCATCTTTTGATAATTCTTCTTTTATTTCTCCTGAAACCGGTTCCGGAGAACTCATTTTTGATAGTAACTTTTTTGTAGCCTTTTTCATGTTTTAATATTTGATATTAATAATGGTATTTACTTCAAAAAATTCTTACAAATTCCATTCAGGCCTACAGCCCCAATCAAGGCTGGCTTACCATTTTTCAAAAGCAATCTCCTTCTTCTGAAATACAAGAATTATGGTTTTTGGTCATTAAATATTTTGTCGGTATTCAAAATCAAGCAAATAATTGGTAACAACAATGAGTAATTGAAGTTAGTTAAAACAAAGAAAATTGTAAGCAATGAAGTTAGTGATTTTTATTAATCAATATTATACAAATCGATTATTCGATATGCTGAAGAAATAGGTAGGAATTGTTGGCTGTTTTAATTAAAACAACAATTTTCGCATTGATTTTTTTGGGCAAAGTATTATCTTCGCCGCCCAAAATGTCGGGGTAGCTCAGCTGGTTAGAGCATCGGATTCATAACCCGAAGGTCGGCGGTTCAAGTCCGCTCCCCGATACTTTTTCCTTTGCCCTTATTTCCTTTCAATAATTTTAATTTCATTTCAACAGTAGTCGATTTATTTGGTAAAATAAGAATACTGAGAATTTGTTTGCTTACTGTATAATTAAAAAAAATGCCCGCTCAAAAAAATTCAAACGGGACATTTAAATGCAATATTTTTTACTTGTTACCTTGCTCCCGGCGGGCAATTTTTTCTCAAATAATCGGTGTATAAAGTTGACAAAAATTTCCTCGTTCCTTCTCCTTCTGAAATAGCGTGAGTGCGATTGGGAAAAGGCATAAACCGAAACTTTTTATCGTATTTAATCAACTCATTAAGCAAAGCTTCCGCGTTGTCGTACTGTACGTTATCATCGCCGGTGCCATGAACGAATAATAAGTGTCCCTGCAGGTTTTTTGCATAATGTATTGGCGAACCTAAAATATAGTTCTCTTTATTTTCAGGAATCAATCCCATGTACCTTTCCTCGTAAATATTATCATAGAAAAGCATATTGGTCACCGCAGCTATCGATATTCCGGTCTTATAAATATCCGGATATTGAAACATCAGGTTTAGAGTTGAAGAACCTCCGCCGCTCCAGCCCCACACAGCCACGCGGTCTTTATCGAAATAAGACTTTTCAAGAATCTTTTTAGCAGCCATTGCCTGGTCGTGAATGTTTAGCCTTCCGATCTCTCCGTAAATAGATTTACGCCATGCTGCGCCGCGCAAAGAAGGCGTTCCACGGTTGTCCACCGAAATTTGAAAATACCCGTCTTTGCTCATATCGCCGTCATACAAAAAATTATATTGCGCGCCGAAACGGTCACCAACGGTAGAAGCGGCCGGCTCTCCGTATACATAAAATACTACAGGATACTTTTTTGTAGAATCAAAATTATCAGGATAAACCATCCAGCCATCCAGTGTAATATTGTCTTCTGTAGTTACTTTAAAATATTTTACATTGCTATGCTCATTCACCTTCATATTATTCGCAATACTTTTTGCGGGATTTAACGGCTTGCCATCAGGCAACGAAATCCATTCCGCAGCAGGGTAAGTTTTGTAATTGGAAAAAGAATGCACCGCGTATTTGGCTTCAGGAGAAATGTCATAATCGTGAGTTCCCACTTCATCTGACGGGGAAAGCGATTCCAGTTTGCCGGTTCCATCGAGTTTCGTACGATACAAATACAATTGAGTGGCATTGTTTGGCGAAGCCATAAAATATACATAACCATCTTTCCCATCAATGCATTTGATGGTTTCAATATCATAGTCACCTTTGGTGACCAACGTTTCTTTGCCCTGCCTGTCTACGAGGTAAATGTGACGCCAGCCGTCTTTTTCAGTAACCCACAAAAAATCTTTGCCTCCATTCAACCAATCCCAGCCTGTAGGATCATCATCGTTCCATCTTGATTTAATATCAATAAAAGCTTTATCATCTTCTGTATAAAAGTTTTTTGCAGCACCGGTATTTACGTCGCAGAAAAACAATTTGCTTTCATTTTGTTTTCGGTTTAATTGTTGCAAAACCACCTGCGAAGAATTATCGGCCCATTCCATCCTGGGAATATAATGTTCGCCGGGATCACCGGGCACTTTCATCCATTTGATATTGTCATTGTCAACGGTAACCACACCAATACGCACCGGCGACGGCGGCTGGCCTACCTTTGGATATTCCACAGGAATTACTTGTGAATAAACGGAATCAGTTGTATTGAGCATGTAATAATCACGTGTTTTTCTTCCGTCTACCTGCCAGAAAGCGATCTTTTTACTATCAGGGCTCCAGCGAAAACCATCGCGACAACCAAATTCTTCCTCATAAACCCAATCGAATGTTCCGTTCACAAATTTACGTGTACCGTCCACCGTTAGTGGCTTTACCACATGTGTTGAAAGATCTTCCACATATAAGTTATGCCCGCTCACATACGCAGCCTTCTTACCGTCAGGGGAAATTTTAGCAAACATCAATGACTGCGAAGGAAATTTTTTACCCAACCGGAATAATTGATTAGTTGCCAGGTTTAAAATCCAGTAATCGCCGCGTGTATGATACCTCCACACTTTGGCTGTATTGGTAAATATCAACAGCATTTTATAGTCAGGAGAAAAACTGTAAATATTAAAATCAAGTGGTGCCGTCGCACCTTCAGGAGTAAGTAGTTTATGGTTAACTAGAATACTTTTGTCACCACTTTTTATGTCTGTTTTTACAATGTCGCCATCCTGGATAGATAGGGTACTATTCCCATCATCGGTCCAGTAAACGCTCTTTGGCCTGAACTGCGAATAGGAAGTGAAAGTGCCGATCACAAAAATGATAATGAATAAGAATCTTACAGTTTTATGGTTCATACTTTTTTATTTTATGGGTAAAAATACAGAAACCACTTTACGTTACCTTGCCATTTATATAAATAGGATAAATTTGTGTATGGCAGAAAATGAAAAAATAAGAATTGATAAATACCTCTGGGCCATCAGGATTTTTAAAACGAGAAACCTTGCGGCCGAAGCCTGCAATTCAGGTAAAGTAAAAAGTAATGGCACCAATGTAAAGCCAGCTAAAACAGTGGGTGTGGGCGATCAGTATGATATAAAGACCGAGCATAAAAAATGGAAAATCGAGGTGACGTCTTTAATTCATAACCGGGTAAAATATGAAGAAGCTACCAAGCATTATCTTGATCTTTCACCAAAAGAAACAACGGATAAAACACAATCAAGCGCTTTTATTTTTAACACAGGAAAAAGAAAAAGTAAACAAGGCCGGCCAACAAAAAAAGAGAAAAGAAAATTGGATGATTTGTTGGGTGAATGGTGAAATGTCAATACGCAATAGTCAATTGGCAATTAACAAATAAACCAATTAACCAATAAACTAAATAAACCAATTAACCCTTCCAGTAAACAAACAAATTAGATGAAAATTGATATTATCTCTGTTGTTCCGCAATTAATGGAAAGCTTTTTTGCCCATTCCATTTTAAAAAGAGCCAAAGAAAAAAAATTGCTGGAAGTAAACCTTATAAATTTAAGAGATTACACAAATTACAAACATGGGCAGATAGATGATTACCAATTTGGTGGCGGCGCTGGCTTGGTAATGATGGTAGAGCCGCTTGTAAATGCGATTGAATGGCTGCAAAAGAAAACGGTGTATGATGAAATTATTTTTCTTACGCCGGACGGCGAAATATTTGATCAAAAAATGGCAAATGGCCTTTCTTTAAAAAAGAATTTATTGCTGATTTGTGGCCACTATAAAGGTATAGATCAAAGAGTACGCGACCATTTTATTACTAGAGAAATTTCTATTGGCAATTATGTATTAAGCGGAGGCGAGCTTGGTGCTGCAATTTTAGTGGATGCTATTGGCAGATTAATTCCCGGTGTTTTGAACGACGAAACTTCGGCGCTTACCGATTCTTTCCAGGATAATTTATTGGCTCCTCCCGTTTATACAAGGCCGGAGGAATTTCGTGGATGGAAAGTGCCTCCGGTTTTAATGAGTGGCAATCATGCTAAAATCGAAGAATGGCGACATGAGAAATCTGTAGAAATTACCAAAGAAAGAAGGCCGGATTTATTGGAAAAATAAAAAATTCGAGCTGCAGTAAACAAACAAATAACGAAGATTTTTAATTTTCTTTCATCGTGTTTCTGAAAATTTAAAATGGTACGCAACCATTTGAATTCTTTTTCCGACTTATTATTAGATCCTCTGATTTAAGATTAATATTTAAAGATTTAAGATTAAATGGTTAAGGTTTTAATTGTCCGGGCTTTAAAAAAGCCCGGTTTTTATTAAACCAGCTTTTTTGAATATCCGGCATCCGACATATCAGGAATCTCTTCAGCTTTATATTCACCGGCATCTAATTTCTTTTTGGTTTCTTCAAATGCTTTTAAAGTGATATCCACATCTTCATCCGTATGAGCGGCGGTAGGAATAATTCTAAAAATAATTTCCCCTTTAGGAATTACCGGGTACACCACAACTGAGCAGAAAATATTATAGTTTTCGCGTATATCCATTACCATGTTGGTTGCTTCAGGCAACCCACCCTTCATATAAACCGGCGTTACCGGACTATTGGTTGCTCCTATATCAAACCCTCTTTCTTTTAAACCGGTTTGTAACCTGTTTACAATATGCCATAAATTTTCACGTAACTCAGGCATTGTTTTCAGCATTTGCATTCTTGTAAGCATTCCATCCACCACAACCAACGGAAGGCTTTTTGCATAAATTTGAGAGCGAACATTGTATCTCAAAAATTCAATAACGTCTTTTGGCCCGGCAATAAAAGCGCCGATACTTCCCATGCTTTTTACAAACGTGCTGAAATAGAGATCAACATCTTTCTGGCAACCCTGGGCTTCATCTGCGCCTGCACCTGTTGGGCCCATAGAACCAAAACCATGCGCATCATCTATCAGCAATCTGAAATTGTATTTTTGTTTGAGGGCAACGATTTCCTTTATATTTCCCTGGGTTCCGCTCATACCAAATACACCTTCTGTAATCACTAAAATGCCTCCGCCAGTTTTGTTTGCCATTACAGTAGCCCGTTGCAATTGCTTTTCACAATCTTCAATATCGTTATGTTTATACTTGTAACTGTAACCAATATGCAGCCGAACGCCATCCACGAGACAAGCATGTGCTTCTCCATCATATACAATTATGTCGTGACGGTTAACCAATGAATCAATACAACTCATCACACCCTGGTAGCCAAAGTTGAGCAACATTGCATCTTCGCGACTCACAAAATCTGCTAATACTTTTTCAAGTTCTTCGTGTAAAAAAGTATTGCCACTCATCATCCTCGATCCCATCGGATTTCCCATTCCCCAACGCTCAGCTGCTACTGCATCAATTTTTCTTGCTAAAGGATGATTTACAATTCCAAGGTAATTATTTAAACTCCAAACTATTTTTTCCTTTCCTCTAAAAAACATTCTGTTTCCCAGTTCGCCTTCCAATTTTGGAAATGCAAAATATCCATGAGCTCTTTTAAGATGGGCACCAATTGGTCCTGCATCCTTCTTCATCTTTTCAAAAAGGTCATTCATTTAATTTGATTTATTATTCTTAATGTGCGCAAAAGTACAATTTCACAAGCTTTAATCATTCTATAAAGAAAGGGATTTTTTTGTAGCAGTTAAGTGACTGAATTTGAATTAAAAATATATAAAGACCACTTAAAAAAAGCCGGTGCAAAAATACACAATAATGCTATTCAGTTTGAATTCCAAATTCAGTAAACGAAGAAATATTTGGATTTTTTAATTTGAGTATAAACCAGGATTTGTTAAGATTCGCAAAGCCATGCTTCGAAAAAACGCATTTCCCTGGCTAATTCCAATGTCAGTTCAGGTAAACGTTCAAATAAAGTCATCGGTGTTCAAAAAAAAATCTGAAAGAAGTAGTATCAAAAAAGAGATACGTTACAGGCGAAAAAAAACCAAACTATCTTCTAAAGTTTGGTTTTTAGAGGGAGGTTTACTTCAGGCCGCCCTCTTGAATTTCTTTTCTATATGCATCAGCCCGTTTTCAGAAGCATGCACGATCAACATTGTAGAGACATCCTGCATAATTATTTGGTAGTAATGCTGGTTGGCATCGGTTACTTCAGTAATCCCTTGTATGTTTTTGCCTTTGTATTTTTTGGCAATTTTTGAGCGCATGAAGGGAGACAACCCCTGAGCGTTATAATAGCTGATGGTTTCCACGACATTTCCATCGCGGTCATAAAAAATATGACATGAAGATCCTTTCTCTTGATTACTGAAATGTACTACATAAAAATCTCCTGCCCGGTAAATTGAGCTGTTGCTTACTTCAGGAAAATTCTGATGAAATATTTTCAGAATTTTTGCCGATTCATCGAAAGAAGTAGTATGGGAAGGAGTTGCAAAAATGCCCGCGCTCATTAAAGCGGCAAAGCACAATAAAAAAAGTTTTTTCATAACTATAATTTTTAAAAAGTGAAAGAAAGAGACTTAAAAGTATTCGATTTCCCAAGTGGCAAAAAGAGAATTGGTATTGGCGGCAATGCAGTGTGGTATTGGCTTCTGTTAAGATGTAGTTAACAGCGTGCGTGAAACATTTAATAAATATCCTGAAAGATTATTTTTTGTGAATGAACCAAAAATTAGTTTTTAGTCAATAAAAAACTGGTTTGAAAAAAATATAGATGAACGGATTTAAGCGATTATGAAACCTACAAATACGTATTAAATGTTTCCGGGAAATGCTTGGCAGAAAAAACAAAATTAATTACGAGAGCTATTGACAGGACGTTAAATCAAAAGCATTTTAAAGCATCGTAAAAAATAAAACCCGGATAATGACGCTTCCCCGGCAAGTGAATTAAGGTCTTTTTTGGGGAAACATTTTGATCAATCAAATTTTTCGCTTTTGCAACCTGAATTTTTCGGTTATAAGCATAAAAAAAGCAGGCCGATCCTGCTTTTCAAAAATGAGAAATAAATATTTTAACCAAATAAATCACTGCTCAAATAACGGTCGCCACGATCACAAACGATAAATACAATTATTCCTTCTTTTAATTCTTTGCTCAATCGTAATGAAGCTGCTGCTGCGCCTCCGCTGCTTGCTGCCGGCAAAAATGCCTTCTTCCTTTGCCAGTTGCCGGCAGGTTTCTTCTGCTTCGTCCTGCGAAACATCCATGACCCGATCTACTCTGTTCAGGTTCAAAAATTTTAGGAATGTATTCTTTCGGCCATCTGCGGATTCCCGGAATTTGCGATCCTTCTGAAGGCTGGCAACCTACGATTTGAATATGCCGATTTTGTTCTTTTAAAAACCCGGAACAACCCATGATGGTTCCTGTAGTTCCCATCGAACTAACAAAATAAGTGATTTGATGATCTGTATCCCTCCATATTTCCGGGCCGGTAGTTTTATAATGCGCTGCAGGATTATCGGGATTGGCAAACTGGTTCAACAAAAAATATTCTCCACTTGCGCCTTTTTCATCAGCATAATCGCGGCTGGCTTCCATACTTTCCATTAAAGTCACTTTAGCACCATAGGCTTCCATGGTAAGCACTCTTTCACGGGTAGAATTTTCCGGCATTATCAATTCAATCTGCAGGTTATAAATATTGGCCATCAGTGCCAATGCAATGCCGGTATTTCCACTTGTAGCTTCTATTAGTTTGGTATCGTTGTTGATATCACCACGTTCAAGCGCGCTTTTTATCATATTCAGCGCCGGCCTGTCTTTTACGCTTCCACCGGGGTTATTTCCTTCAAGTTTGGCGTAAATTTTTACGTTTGGATTGGGATTTAATCTTTGAAGTTCTACTATTGGTGTATTTCCCACAGTATCTAAAATAGTCGGCATTACTTACACGTTATTATTTACAAATTTTTTTTCTACGATCGTTATTTGCGGAATTTGAAAAACCAATGAACCCGGAGGAACTGATTGCGTCAGCCACACGTTACCACCAATTACAGATCCTTCTCCTACCAGTGTATCTCCACCAAGAATTGTAGCGTTTGAATATATCACCACATTATCTTCTATATTGGGATGACGCTTTTGCTGCGCCATACTTTTATCAATACTCATTCCGCCTAAAGTAACGCCCTGGTACATCTTTACATTTTTACCAATAACAGAAGTTTCACCAATAACAATTCCTGTTCCGTGATCTATCATAAAATACTCGCCGATTTCTGCAGCCGGATGAATATCAATCCCGGTTTTGCTGTGTGCATATTCTGTAAGAATGCGCGGTACGAGAGCCACGTCTAGTTTATGTAATGCATGCGCTATCCGGTAAAAACAAAGTGCAAAAAATCCAGGGTAAGCCCTTATCACTTCAAATTCATTTTTTGCTGCCGGATCGCCCTGGTGAATCGCTTCGATATCGGTATTTAAAATACGAAACAGTTCAGGTAAACCGCTAAAAAAATCAGCACTTACTTTATTATGGTCACATTCACTGCAAGCTTTTGTCGCATCAAGAATTTGTTTCAGTTCATCCTGCAGTTTTAATAATTCCTGATTAATGGCATCCAATGTAGTATGGCTACATTTAGACATCTCAGGATATAAAATACATATGAGTTTAGAAGCCCAATTAGCAATAACTTTATTGGAAGGAACCTGTTCTTTTTGTTGCTGCTTTAAGTAAAGATTTTTTAAAAATTCCTCTTTCATTATTCCTCTGTTTTGAATTTAAGGAGTGTAAAATTAAACGTTTATTTCAAGGCATGATACTTTTTTACAAATTGATAGCAGTTGCAACGAGTTTGACGCCTTTCAGTCAGTAAATCAACAAAAAGCGGATATTGTTATTTTCTTTGAGGATTTTCAGTTTCACGTCAGTATGTCTGATCACAACTTATGAACCCGAAATGAAGATAGAGAAGCTGTTTTTGGCCATCATCCTTCTTTTTCAATACAAAGCAATACCAGAAAGGATTTTGGAGTTTATTGATATGATTAACATCCATAAATATGATATAATTTGATTATAATCCCGCAAAGATTGGTTCTAATTTTGTTCAACTCACTGCTTTAAATAGCAAAAAATAAAAGTGAGCTATTAAACAAAATTTAAATTATGAATTCAGAAAATATAAATTTGGTTAAAAGAGGTGCTTTCTGGACAAACCTTAATCGAACCAATCAATTAAACGATACTTTATTTTAAAAAAGATAACATGCTGCGACGATACAGGATCGCTACAAGTGTATTCTTCTTTATTGCCGGACTTACTTTTGCAACCTGGGCAAGCCGTATTCCCGCGATCCAGGCGAAATTGCATTTAAGTGATGGAGCGCTTGGTGGTGTGCTTTTCGCATTGCCGGCAGGATTAATGTTAAGTCTTCCTTTGTCCGGCTGGCTGGTTTCAAAATATGGCAGCAGGCCAATGATGATCGCTGGCGCTTTGTTTTATCCTGTTATATTATTGTTGTTGGCATCATCTCCTTCTGTCTATTCAGTTGACTATTTCTTTCTTTGCCTTTGGGGTGTTGGGAAACCTGATAAACATTGCGATGAATACACAAGCTGTGGGCGTAGAAAGTTTATATGGCCGCTCAGTAATGGCCTCTTTTCATGGATTATGGAGCCTGGCAGGTTTCAGTGGAGCACTCATCGGCGGCTTCTTTGTATCACAAGGAATTTCGCCGCTCATCTCATTTTTCAATAATTGCGGCTTTGGCAGTAATACTTGTTTTGCTTTTTTTCAAAAACTCTTTGCCGCATGATACCGGTAACGATGACGCCACAAAAGCTTTTTGTAAAACCGGATCAGGAAAATACTTCTCTTAGGAATAATCGCCTTTTGCACTTTATTATCTGAAGGAGCGATGGCCGACTGGAGCGGCGTTTACTTTAAAAAGATAGTAGAAGCTCCTGCTTCGCTGATCACGCTTGGCTATGTGGCATTTACAGCGATGATGGCGACAGGCAGATTTTTAGGAGATTGGCTTGTAACCAAACTAGGCGTGAAAAATATGTTGCAGATCAGCGGGACAATGATAACTTCCGGCTTATTGCTTTCTGTGCTGTTTCCTTATCTTGTTACTGCTACAATAGGATTTTTGCTTGTTGGTTTTGGAGTTTCTTCAGTGGTCCCAATCGTTTATGGTCTGGCTGGTAAATCTAAAACCATGTCTCCCGGAACTGCTTTGGCTTCCGTTTCAACCATTGGTTTTCTTGGATTTTTGATTGGCCCGCCAGTAATTGGTTTTATTGCCCAAGCCGTTAGCCTTCGCTGGTCATTTACGTTAATTGGTATTTTAGGATTTGGCACAGCCGATACTTGCACGAAAATTAAAATTACCGGCTAAACCCGGAGATGATGAACACTCCTTCAGATAATGCGGGAAAAACAACTAACGAAGTCCGGAAAATCCGCGTAATGGTTTTGTTGCATGGCCTGAAACACTTTATGCCAGTGCCGAAAATGATAACCATGTGATTCATGGGCGTACAAGAGGTGGAGGATATGTAGCTTATCCGAAAATGGGATAAATTTCTAATCCACATACTTACATGAGAAAAGGCTTGTCGATGCAAGCCTTTTTTTATTTCAGATCAGTAAACGAATAAATAATGCTGATTTTGCAAGCAAGAATAATTAATGTGTTCCAGGAAATATTCTTCACCTATTCCGTCCTTAAATTATCCGCAGGTTTGGCCAATGCCGCTTTGGTTGAATGAAACATCACGGTTAAGACTGAAGTAAGAACAATTACAAGTCCGGATAAAAGGAATGGCATAACAGAAAGGCCCACATTATAAGGAAATACCTGCAACCACTTATTCATGAAATAATAAGCTATAGGGAAAGCAATTAACGCGGCGATCAGGGCCAGCCACAAATAATTGACGGAAATAAGACTAACGACCTGGGAGACGCTTGCGCCCATTACTCTTCTTATGCTGATCTCTTTTTGCTTTTGTTGCGTGGTAAAAGCTGTGAGTCCAAGCAAACCAAGACAGGTGATCAGGATTGTAAGTATTGAAAATGCAGCAAATATCTTTCCCCTCCTCTGGTCGGCGGCGTATTGAGAATTAAAATCCTGGTCGAGAAATTTATATTCAAATGGCAGGTTGGGAAAATATTTTTTCCAGGTATTTTCCACTTTTGCAATTGTACTTTTAAGCTCAGAAGTGTTCATCTTCAGTTGGATCATATTTCCATTTGGTCCGTAAAAAAAGAGCAAAGGCTCAATAGGATTGTACAATGATTTCTGGTTAAAATCTTTCACCACCCCTACAACTTCCAAATATTGGCCAGAAGTATCACCGGGAAATTTAACGCGCATGCCTATAGGCTCCTTCCAGCCAAAATGCTTCACCATTGCCTGGTTCACCACAACACTGTGCATTGTATCGGAAAGATTTTCAAAATTGCGTCCTTTTACAATTGAAATTCCCAAAACCGGTAAAAAGTTTTCATCAATTGTATAACAATTAACCGCTTTATTTACATAACCACTGTCTGTTTGAACCCTGAAAAGACTCAGATTCAGGTTTGAACTGCCCGGATAGCTATTGCCGGTTCCTACGAGTTTAACACCAGGCAGGTTCCGGAAATCATTGTCCATGGCGTTTATCTTACTTCTTTCATCTTCGCCGGTATTTACAATTACTGTCATTACCTGGTCTTTGTTAAACCCAAGATCTTTGTTCCGTACATAGGAAAGTTGCGAGTATACCACCCATGTGCAGATGAGCATAATCATAGAGACGGCAAACTGCAATACCACCAAAGTCCGCCTTAAGTTTATATTTCCAGACGCTTTTGAAAGTTGTCCTTTTAAAACACTTACCGGTTTAAAAGATGACAAATAAAATGCCGGGTAACTTCCGCCTATTAATCCCGTAATCAATCCGATTCCGACTAACAGGAAAATATTAAAGGGTTGAAATAAAGTTCGCCAGGTGAATTCTTTTCCTGAAATAGAATTAAAAGCCGGCATGAGCAGCAGCACAAGAAAAATACTTAAAATTACCGCAACCAATGCAGTAAGTACCGACTCACCGAGGAACTGGAATACCAGCTGCTTTTTGGCAGAGCCCATTACTTTACGCATGCCTATTTCTTTTGCTCGTCTCGCAGACCTTGCCGTTGTGAGGTTCATATAATTGATACAAGCAATCAGCATCATAAAAAAAGCAACCGCTGAAAATATCCAGATATAGGACATGCTGCCCACTTCTTCGGGTTCATTTTGAAGTTTTGAATGTAAGGTGAATTGAGGTTATAGGTTGAACGCCATAATGCATCTTCACATTAAACTGCGAAAACAACGGCGCCATGTACTTTTCATACATAGGCACCAGTTTTTTATTAAACGCGGCTGCACTGGTTCCGGGCTTAAGAAGCACATAAGTGAAATTATTGAAATCGCCCCAGTTATCATCCCCTCCGTAGAAGTTTTTAGGTAATGATGTCCACGAGATCAGCATATCAAAGCGTAAATGTGAATTCCGGGGAACATCTTTTATCACACCGGTTACCTTGTAAACGTCATATACCGTGCGAAGTGTTTTACCAATCGCCGGCGTATTTTTTCCGAAATATTTATCTGCTTCTGATTTGGAAATTACGATGCTGTTGGGTTCTGTAAGCGCCGTTGCCGGATTGCCCTGCAGGAACGGATAAGTAAATATTTTAAAGACGCTGCTGTCTGCATAATACACGCTTGTTTCATAAAAATTGTTATCACCATTTTTAAACAAAGTTCTTTCCTTGCTCATAAACCTTGCGGATTCCTCCACTTCGGGATAATCTTTTTTCAAAGTGGCGGCAAGTGGAGCCTGGGTAAGTGTCCAGTCGGTATTTTTATCGCGCTCCTGTATGTATGAAACTATCCTGAAAATATGGTCTGCCTTTTTATTATAGCGGTCGAAACTTAGCTCGTCGCGTATATAAAAAATAAGAAAGAGACTGAAAGTGATCCCAATAGTGAGACCTAAAATATTGAGGACACTATACCAGGTGTCTTTTTTAAAATTGCGGGCGGCAATACGCAACAGGTTTTTTATCATGGTGATAAGTTATAATGTGGATGGGTTCATTTGTGGATTCATTGGCAACAACATTAGTACAAAATAAAAATCGGGCTTAAAAGTTTGTTCACTATTCCCCAAAACAAAAATTTCCCGGATTCTTTAAAATGATACGATCGAAAAGGTAATTAAGTTACAACTGGAAGCGATTTTTTTTGAGAAACCGCTCAGCAAGGGTTTTTTATTTTGGCTGACGAGTATCAGCTTTTATGCTTATTCGCATCATTGTCGGCGGGGAACGAAAGACAGAATTTTAAGGAAGTTGATCATGAGTTGTAAGGAGACTCTTTAAAATACAAATGTCATGAAGCATACAAATAATACTCTTCAAATAACCCGAGATGCCGAAGATGTCCAAATTAAAAGATGGTTACTCGCTCCGTTAATCCTTGCTGCCATATTTATTCTTACCGGCATTATCGGCGCCATTATTTTTGGTAATACTGCTAATGCCCAAGGTAACAAGGCCATCACATTCCGGCCACCAGACTCATCGCTTATTTACATGGACTATAGGAACAACTGGCCAAATTACATCAGTGTTTCCACCGACGCTACCATGCACCCTGAAGTTGAAGGAATAAAAAATCTTTCGTTATCGGTCCACAACCAAACAGACAAAATGCTCGACGAAGTTGTGGTTAAAGTAGATTACATAACATCAAACGGCAAGACCTACAAATCTGAAACCGTTACACTTAATAACATTGGCCCAAATTCAGCAAAAGCAGTAGCGGCGCCTGATAGTGACAAAGGTATTTGTGTGAAAATGGAAATTGTAAGGATGCAGGCCAGATCGTTTCATTTTTGTTATAACCGAAACGTGAAAACCGACAGCAATGCTGATCCATACTTGTGCAAATGATTGTCACGGAATAAGCTCATTTTTTCTTTGAAAGGATAGCAAAATTATCCTTTCTTCAAAATTTTATCCACCCAATCATTGGTAGCATTTGCAAGTTGTTCTAAAGTATTAACCTTCCCTGCTTTAAAGGAATGATCGGCTCCTTCAATTTTAACCAGTGTGGCTTTCTTAAGCTGCTCACAAACCGATTCGATAAGATCATATTGCGCCAGCGCATCGCGATTTCCCTGCAGGAAAAGCATTGGCACTTTTACCTTCTTTAAATGGTCAGCCCTGTCTGTGGAGGGTTTGCCGGCGGCATGTAGAGGAAATCCGTAAAAAATAATCCCTTTTACGGCGGCTTCATGATGGGAAGATAAATATTGTGAACTCATTCTTCCGCCGAAAGATTTTCCGGCAGCAAATACAGGAAGTGTTGCGGAAAATTGGTGCGCTTTTGCAATTGCCGCTTCAATTGTTTGTTGGGCAACAGCGGGCGTATCAGGTCGTCTTTTATTGTTTTCTGTAAATGGAAAATTGAAACGCAATGTGGCAATATTTTTTTCTGCAAGCGCATCTGCAAGTGCAACCATAAACGGATGATCCATACCTGCCCCGGCGCCATGTGCCAAGTCTATAATGCATTTGGCATCAGAAGGCATAATATATTGTGCTGAAACTTTTCCAACAGTAGCGGAAACATCAATTTTTATGGAACGTTTCGCTTTTATCGTCATTGCCTGGGATATTTTGAGCTAGGGTAAAATCTATTAGGAATTTAGTTACCTCGGTTTTTTTTTAAAGAACCTTGTTAAACCAAAAAAAAATTAGTGTACCAAAAACAAAGTTAACTTTCTATCTCACTTTATTAAAACTTTACCTGGATCGCCATACGAGTTCCCTTTCCACTTTGAAATGTGTCGTTTGGTTTCCGCTTATTTCCAGGGCCTTTATTTTTGTTTCCTGGTTCAAAAATTAGTAGTCCGTTTCCGTCTTAAAATCTTTTTTCATTAACCAGCCTTTAATGGGCTTTCCCTCCGCGTCGATAAAGATCGCGTATTGGAAGTCGCCACTTTCTTGCTTTAGGGTAAGCGTAGCATCACCAGGTGTCAGGTAAATATCAGTTCTTTTGTTGGTATCCGGAGCAGTATAGAAATAGGCATCTTTTAGAATCGCATAGGTTTCACTCTGCCGAAGGTGATATTTACTGTGATGGATAACAGGCTTGGTTTTTTTAACCGGCTTTTTGTTGGTATTGGCAGCCGGCGTAATCGGCTTCTTGTTCGGACTGTTCGTGATTTTTTTTATGGGTTTATCATCAACCGGGGCAACAGGTGGATCGGTGATTGGATCGGTAACTGCCTCTAATTTCTTTTCAACATTTGTAGTAGTGCCCGTTGGCAAAAGCTTTGCAGGCTTGTAGTATTTATCATAGGCTGCAAAGCCACCGAGTCCGACGGCGACGATAAAAACCAGGAAAAAAACGGATTTGGACACACCGTTTCGTCTTGTTGCCAGGTGACGCTGCACTTCTATCAATTCCCGCTCGCGGGTTTCAACAACATATTGCAGTTCTTTCACCAGGTTTTCCTTTTTGGTAAGAGCGGCTTGCAATAGCAGTATTTCTTTTCTCAATGCAGGCTCTTCTGTCACCGGTTTTGCCGGTTGCTCCATAACGTTGTCGATAGCCTTTTTCCTTTCGTCACTGATAGTGCCGCGCTGTATAAATTCCTGCAGCTCACAGCCGTTGGTAAACCGTTTCGCGGGGTCTTTTTCGAGGCATTTATAAATCATGCTCAGCAACCAAACGGGAATCTCCATTTCCCTTCGTTGCTTATCAGCACTCCAGTCGGAGGGGAAGGCATTGCGCCTGAGCGTAATTATGTCCGGCGGCAGCTTCTCCATATGAGCCAGCATCACTGCATTGCGCGCCATTTCGCCTTTATTGGTTAGGGGAAACGGAACGTTGCCTGCGAGCAGTTCAAACAGGATAACTCCATAACTATACACATCCGTTTCAGTAAGCGTTTCGCCGGTACTTTGTTCCGGAGCCATGAACTCTATGGCTCCTGCATACCGGATGCTGGTGCGCCTTTGTTCATCGGACATTACAGAAAGCCCAAAATCCAGGAGAACATAGTTACCTGTGCGCTGGTTAAATTTTACATTGTTACTTTTGATATCGCCATGCTTGATATTGGCCCGGTGGCAATGCGCCAGCGCATTGGCCAGGTGGTCAGCCACTTTAAGCGTTTCTTTCACTGTAAAAACGGGATCATACGGAGGTTGCAGCAATTCACCCAAATCCGGCCCTTCGATATATTCCATTTCTATGAACGGAAGGTTGCCGGAGTTAGTGATACCTGAAGCGATAATGCTTACCACATTCGGGTTGGGAACTTCGTTTACCCGCTTCAGCTTTTGCACTTCATTGCGGAAAGAAATGAAATGTTTGTCCTCATCATTCTCGCTGGCGATAGGGGTGGGAAGTATCTTAATCGCAGTAATGATCTCGCCGGTTTTGCGGGCTTTATACACGGAGCCCTGCCCTCCCGATTTCACCGCTCCGAGATTTTCCAAACCTTCTGCTATTGTAAAAATTTTTGCCATAGTTATTCTTGTCCTGAATACGTGAATTCCAATACGGCCATATCGCCCAGGATCACCTGGTCGCCTTCCTGCAGGCGGTGGCCCACTTCAATTGCCTGCATTTTTATTAGTACGCCTTCGGGCGTACGCACCTTTACTTTATTATTCGGTGGTATTCCGCCTTCGTCAGCGAAAATCAAAAATGAATTGCTGTCGGCTTCCCACTCAATGTGGGCGTGCTGGCGGCTCACCGCACGGTTGCGCTCCGTAGGCTTAAAGGCAATCGTATTTTTTCTTACATAATTTCCTGCGGCCTGCACTCTTGATTCGCGGCCGATATTGATCCTTCCGCCCGAGGAATCGAGCAGGTAAGTATCCTGTTCTGCTTCCCCGTTCAACACCTTTATGAAGGCGCTGCTTTGTTTATTGGTTAAACCTGATCTTTTGGTGGATATAAAAATGGCCGCATCCATTTCTTTCAACAGTTCGGCTTGTGGCGGAAACAGATTGGTAAAAGAAACTTCAAGCCTCAAAGACGGTGATAAGCTAATGGCATAGTCGTCTGCAATCCTCTGCACTTCTTCCGTCTTAAATTTCCCAGGCATGCCGGAATACACCGCAGATTCATACAAGTGTTTGTCGTATTCACTGCAATTGATGAAAAGGTATATCCCCATTATATTTCCCCCTTCGCCTCCCTGCATTTTTTGCAGCTTTTCCTTGATGTTTTGCAACAGGATATGGCGGATGGTTTTTACGTCATGTGTTTTTTCTTTAGATAAATTAAACATATCGATGTTGTTTTTTTAATGAGTTAATGGGTATCATGAACCGGGCGACGCAGGGTTAAATCATTCGTATTATCAACCTGCGGCAATCCCGTTTTGTTTACCGGGTCAAAACTTTTTATATAATTATTTTCCACTAACAACGGAATGATGTGAGCACCTGCCAGCGCCATGGCATCGCTGGAGCCCTTTGTTCCTTCGATACGGATACATACCACAATGTGGCCGGAGTCGCTGGCGTTGGGTGCAAAAAACACATACCATCCGTCGTTGATGCTTTCGCCTTTTACGATTCGTTCTGGCGTTCCCGTTTTACCCGCAACATAGATCCCAAACTGCCCTTTTTTCGGAGCGCTTTGTTCCCGCATATACGTGGCGAGGTATTGTGCATACACCGAATCGCCGGCAATCGCAATGCCTTGTTTGGGTTGCGTCGGGTGGCCATTTACATTAAGCACATAGCGGGAAGGCATGATAATGCCATTGTTGGCAATCCCGGAAGCAACACGTGCTACAGAGGCAGGCGTTGCAACCAACTCGCCTTGTCCCCATGCCATGCCGGAGATACCTAGCGCCCTTGTGCGGCGAATGTTGTTGGGATCATAACGTTTCAAACTTTTAAATTCTGTTTCCCGCCAAAACTTTCTCCACTTTTCCTGTTGAGCGGTATTGTTATTATCATTTTCAAAATAATAGCCGCCAACACCGCGCAGGAACATGCCTGATTGCATGTACAGATTTACCATTTGCTCCTGCAATTGTTCTTCATTGGCAAGCCGTATGAAGAATGAGTTGTTGGATCTTACAATGGCTTTCTCCATAGTAATAAGGCCGGCTTCGTCCGGTTCAGGACCGTTTACCCGTATTAAATCTTTTGGATAGATTCTTATTGTTTTTTTAGCTGCAGCAACCCCGAGTTTATTGAAGGCGGCCATAGCGGTGACCAACTTTGCTGTGGAGCCTGGTTGAGTGGCATGTGTAAATCCAATGTCAGTATTTACATTCCAGCCGGGCAACTTGTTGAGTTCGTTTTCCGGCAGCGTAAGCTTATCCCAATCGTTTACCGGCGGTAGCGGCCAGCAGGCGGAAGCGAGCACATCGCCGGTGTTATCTTCCATCACCACTACAGAAACTTCTTTCCGGTTTACGCTGTCATCCTGTTGTAGCGCCAGCTCAATCTTTGTCTGCAACGCTGCATCCATGGTGAGCGTGATATTCCTGTTACGTTTTTTAAATTCAGCCACCTGGTCACTGTTAATACCCGAGGTGAGTAAATCAGCAAGGGCGCTGAAATCTCTTTTAGCTACAGTCATCTCGGTGCCGGATACGGGTAAGAATTTTTCTTCACGGTAGCGATCGGCGCTCACCTGGTATTTCTCGATAGGCGCAGGGAAACCCCTGAGTTCAGCGGCGTGAGCATATTCGGCAAAATAACCATTGGTGCCACCGGAGAATACGCCTGTGTTGGCATCGCCTGTCCAGAAAAACATGTATTCTCCGAATGGATAATAACGGTCCTGTCTTTTATAAGAAAGTGATTCGATATTTTCAGGCGGTATACCCAGGGCCAACAATGAATCTTTTTGACTTTGTACCAGCTTCAGATCACTGGAGGCAAGCAACCGGCCATTCCTGTCGTAAATATTTCCTGCCTGCAGCCTGTTCATTAAAATGCTGATCCTTGGATTATAACTGTACATGCGCACCCCACTTCGATCAGCTACTAATGCAGGTTCTACGATCCATTTTTTCCTGTTGAGCGTATAGCCTGACACGTTAACGATGAGCAACACGATGGCAGCACATGCTGCGAGCAACGCGGGAACCAAATTCTTATCCTGCCTTCTGGAAATATAGGTCATTTGTGCCTGCGTTCCCTTTAAACGGGATGCGCTTAGTAAAAAACCTATTGCCACCATACTGCATAAAAGTGAGGTACCCCCGTAGCTGGTAAATGGCAATGCCACTCCCGACAGGGGCAGGGCACCGGTAGAACCGCCTGCGATCAGGAGAAATTGCACAAATAACCCGATGCCGGCGCCGGCGCACAGGTAAAATAAAAAGGGCGGCCCCGCTTGCCTTCCAATGATAATGGAGCGATGCAGCAGCACGAGAAATAAAATAAAGATGCAGGTAATGCCTGCCCATCCAAATTCTTCACCGATTGCAGGAAGTATCATGTCGGTATGCGCTTCAGGGATTGTTTTGCCAAAACCTTCACCGGCGCCTTGCCCTGTGATGCCACCTGTAGAAATCGCCCAGATGCCATTGGCCACCTGGTCGCCGCCATATACCTGATTGTTCCACGGATCAGACCATATCGCCTTGCGGTCTACCAGCCTGTGTATGGGGCCGGGTATTACTTTCGCTAAAATCGGAACCTGGTCGAGCAACAGGAATCCGCTTACTACCACCAGCGCCATTATGGACGATTCACTCAATCTTTTTTTACCTATCAGCATAAAAAGCAGCATCGCACCGATGGTAATACCGGTGGCTGTCCACACATTTTTGAATACCCAAATGCTAAGCGCATACAGGAGCATGGTAGCAACCACTTGTATAAAATCTCCACGTGAAAAAGAGAAAAGTATGATGAACGTAAAGCAACAAATGATGGCCGGGCCAAGGTCGCCTATTACAAGGAACAGCAAAATAGTGGCGACAATGGCGATGACTGCCCAAACAAAAAAGGATAACCGCTTTCCAAATGATGGATATTCTGAGATGAACTTTTCATTGACGGCGAAGAAGCCACCGAGGAAAAGGATTACCAAATACTTTACTACCTCGCTCGGCTGAAATCCGAATAAATTTACTTTAACGCCACTACCTTCAGGGCCGGTACCAAAGAGAATGTCCAGACAAAGCAATCCCATGGCCGCGAGCGCCCATGGCCAGCCGTTGGCAGCACTTCTTTCATTTTTAAAAATGAACAGGCGGAAGAATCCGGAATCAGGCGTAAACTTTTTCAGGTTGATAAACTGGAACGCCGCTATGGCACCTATTCCCATGCAGAAATAAATAAAGGTACTCTTCACAAGGAAGCGGTCTCTTAAAGGGTCCTGGAGACTGAATAATGCGATAAAAGAAAGCCCTGTCAGTATCATTACCACCGGCAATAACAATTGATCGGCGCCTGGCGAACGAATGGTCATAATGAGATGCAGCAACAGGAAGGAAACAAAAAAGGTGATCACGATGATGCGGAACCAGTAGGTCACTTCTTCCGGTGTCCTTACAATAAATGCCTTTTCTTTTTTCAGGTTATTAAAATCTTGTGTCGAAAAAAGTTTCATCGTGTGCGGCGACTGTACAAAATGAAACGCAGCGCTGCCCTTAAGTTTTTCAACTCCCTTCGAAGGGCCGAATTCATAGCCTGGCTGAAGAGGAATTATGTCAAAAGATTGGTTTACTGGCAGGCCGGTGAACGAAAAGTTTCCTGAAGCATCGGTACGCGCATATGCATTGAACGACAGCAGTTGTAGTTTTTTTGTCGAGTCAGGATAAAGCACTTTGCGAACCCCATTTTTAAATTGAATGATATCGTTATCGTCACCTGTCGCATTCGTATTATCGGGTGGAACCAACAGCCGCAATCTCAGCAAAGCACCTTGCACCGGCTGTCCGCTGTGGTTTTTTATTGTTCCTGAAATAGTGCCCGTTCCTAATCCCACATTAGTCTGTGCAGCAACCTGCAAGGGATGCGTTGTTTCCTTTTTAAATGAGGTGGAATCGTCTTTAGAAAAGCCAAGCAAATCTCTTGAAAGTTCTACCCGCTTTTTGAAAGATGCCCCACCCTGTGAATAAGCCTCGTCAGCATTTACGAAATAGGGCGCTTTATTTAACGTACCTACATTGTCGATCACTGTTCCCGGTTCTTTTGCAGCAGCAACAGTTTTGGCAATGAAAGAAATATCTTTCGGATCTTCGAAATACATTCCTTTTTCCAGCACCTCTTTCATCCTTTCCCCCGGCTTGTCATCATTCAGGTTGATCATGGTTCCGTTTGCCATGCGCGTGCTTACTTCTGCAAAATCGCGTTGCAACACCGAAAACATTTTCCAAAACAGGAATGCCATGATGATGCCTGTGAGCAATAAACACGTGCGTTCTGCATTTCTGTTTTTAAACCATGAGCCGGAATTCGTCATACGTTATTTGGATTTTGACCGGGTGATGAAAATGGAATCTTTGAATTTGCCTGATATCACGGAATCCTGAAATGCCACTACATATTGTACAGGTACGCGACAATTAATAAAGCGTACATGCCTGAACGTTATATTATTCTTTTGAACCACGAGACCCACATCAAAATTTTGAAATACCACACTATCAAGCACAATATTTTTTGCCGCCGGATCAATGATAAAGGCAGGCCCTGTATACAAACTGTCCGGCTATGAATACAGCACCATTCCCACGCAGGTAAAAACTATCTTTTGAAATGGTAACCGGGTCATTTAATCGTAATAACGGCTTTATCGCTGGGGCAACGAATAGTCTTTCGATGAATCGCTCATACGTGCTATCAATTGAGTGAAGTGGTTCGTTTGATTTCTTTTTTATTTTGACAGGGTAAAGTATTAGTGGTTACCGTTTTTTTATTTTTTTGAAAAGCAGCCGTGAGTGATACGGCGCCCAGCCCGATGAAAATAATTACCAGGAATGCAATGAGTCCTGCGGTTCTTCTTCTTAGCCTGCTTCAATTCAGTTTTTGGAAGCGGCTTCGTTTGTGGTAACAGGGATAATCGTTTCAGCTTTCTTTCTTTCCACAACTACAGGCTCCGGCTTTTGTTTCGGCTGGTTATCATTTTGTACCAGTACTGCAGTAATATTATCATTTCCGCCAGCTTCATTCGCAGCGTCTACCAATGCCTGCGCTTTTGAAGCGATATTTTTTTCAGAAGTTAATACCTGCATGATAGTTCCTGAGCTGATCATATCAGTAAGACCATCACTGCATAGAAGAAGCTGATCTCCCGGCAGGAAAGGCGATTCGCCGGTCTCAATAAAATCTTCTGGCGAACTGATGTCTTCTTCAAATCCCAGAGCTTTATTAATTTCATTGCGTCTTGGATGGCGCATCGCTTCCTCTTCTGATAGCCTTCCGGATTCTTCCAAAAAGCCAACGACCGAATGATCTTTGGATAATTTCACCAGGGAATGATCTCTCAGCAGGTAAATTCTTGTATCGCCTACATGCGCATACCAGCAGATATTATTTTTTTTATCAGCCACCACGCAGGTAAGTACGCAGGCCATTTGTTCATTGCCGGCTTCTTCCTTTTTTGCTTCATTTATTTTTTCATTGGCTGCGATGATCGCCTGGCGAAGCGATTCAATAACATTATCGCCGGAAATAGTTTCCAGACTTTTCAATATTACGGAACGCGCTATTTCTGCGGCGATATCACCACCCTGGTAACCGCCCACGCCATCGATAACACCTGCAACGAGTAATTGTGTACCCGGAATTTCCCGGGCAAAAAAAGTGTCCTCATTCTTTTCGCGGCGTTTACCCTTGTCCGTTATGCCATAAAAATATTCAGCCATTTTTGTGCGTTTGCTTAATGTCAGAAAAATTTGCCACCAGCAATACAATGCTGATCACCAACAGTCCTATCGCTAACAATGAATCCATTTTATACTTTGAATAGGTTGATTGATACAATGCCGTTGAGTACAATCCTCGAGTTCATCGGAAGTACCGTCCACACCGGTGAATCGGGATAACTTTTTGCTACCTCGTTCTCATTCACCAAAGTCTTCTCACCAAAAGATGCGATATAAAATTTATCTGCCGTTCTATCATACCGGACCGACAAATGCGGAGTGGATACCCAGTCTGAAGGAATACAAAAAGCGCCCGGCCGGTTCGGCTTCTCATCAATTCCGCAAACAAGAAAATTTTCTTCTTTGATGAGGTATTCAAGCTTTTTGCCGGCATATTCTTTTTCAGGAAGTGTTGCCTCCATGCGGGCAAAATATTTTGGCTGGCTTACTTCGTTTCCATCGCCCGGCACCAGGCTTTCATTCCACGGAATTTCATAGTAGCCATCACTGTAGTAGGTAAAGTCTTTTAATATTTCGTCAGCAATGTCGAAGGTTTGTGCAATACCCGTTTGACGCGGGATAAAAGTGACACGCAGATTTTCTTCCCCTTTATAAGCATTACCGGGAAGCAGTTTCCCTATAAAGCTTTTATCACCTTTTTCGTAATCCGGGTGAGATACAAAGCGAAACACCCATTTGTTGGAAGAGGCCGTAACCTTTTTTCCTTTCTGCCTGTACTCCTGCAATATGCCGGTAGAAAGCTTTTACAGATTCTTTTATGATAAGGGAAAATATACCCCTGTTGTTATCCATGAATTTATTGTAATCCGGAGGGCTGAAGCAGATAATGTATTCATGGTAAAATATGATGCGGTCTGCAAAAGACAGTTCAGCAATGGATTCTTTAAATTTTTCAATGATATACTTGTACACCAAATCCGGCGTCATGGAAACAGTTTCGGTATAAGGGGTTTCTTTTTTCAAAAACCAGCTTTGAACGCCGGTTCTTTGCCAGAACGTAGGTTTTGCAGTTGTGGGCATGGGCTCCTGTTTTAATCGTTATAATGGTTGTGTTTGACCAAACAGAAAGCATTTAGCTTGCTCAGTCATTCACAACATTTCCTTAAAATTATTCAGGTAGATTTTTTTGATGCCCGATGCTATAGTTGAAGTAAAACTGTTTCTATACGCAGAAAATGGTTGGATGATTAAAGTAGTACCATACAATTAAAATATGATTCACATTTGAGAGATGAAATTAACAGAATATTTCTTAAAGGATTGCGAAAGCTTGCTATGCGATAGTGAAGGAAAACTTAAAACTGACTCGCTTTGGGAGTAGATTATTCGCGACGTTCCGGCAAAGGTATAAAAGCAAAAAGCCCGTAAAACGTAGACTTCTACGGGCTTTTGATGTTTTTAAGATGAACTCTGCGGACCGGACGGGACTCGAACCCGCGACCTCTGCCGTGACAGGGCAGCATTCTAACCAACTGAACTACCGATCCAAAATCAATAATTTGGGAGCGCGAAGATAATAAAATTTCAACTGAGCCAAACTTCTTCCAAAAAATTTTTGTCTTTTTTCCGATACGCAAATAAGCCAGGAAATAAGATAAAGCTATTAACTTTTAAAACAAAAGAGGCTACCCGTAAAACTGGTAGCCTTGCCTCAAAATCTCATGCAGGTTTTAAAATCCGGGTTTACCATGCACCTGGTCGCACAATAAACTAATCTGTAGAATTCGGCCTCCCCCCGGCGGCATTCCATATCCCCATTCTGACACATACAGCTTTTCATCGGGGCCGAAGATCATCGCGGTTGGCAAATTTAATCCTGATACGATGGTTTGTCTTGTTCCGGACCGATCGACCCTGATAATATCGCCTGTTCCGGGTGTCGGAAAAGGATTATCGGTGAAATTCTCCAAAACGTACATACCTCCCAACTGATCAAAAGCCACGCCCAGAACGGCATTAAAGCCGGTTACACTATCAACCATTTCACCACTCATACTTATCTTATAAACGGCAGATTTATTCATAGCGGGAAAAGTGTTCAAATTTCCAACATACAAATAGCCGTTGTAATAAGCCAGAGCAGTAGGAACAATATGTCCTTTTACTGCGGAAATATCTATGAGCCGGGTAACGGTTCCATCGGTTGTGATCTTCACGATCTCTCCATGGTTCGGCTCCACTGCATACAAATCTCCATTTACATTTATCATACTATACCATGTTCCATCCGGTTCAAAATCATCAGGTTCCGGGTTTTTAACCTTATTATTCATTTGATAGTTGCTTAGATTGGTAAGCATCGACCATGACCGATTGGGTCTCACCTTTATAACCCCATTAGGAATATCGGCCACGCCGTGTGAACATCCTGCGCCGGCCAATATCGCATACAAAGTATGACCAACAAAAGCCACATCCGCAACGCCGCTAATAAGGCTTCCCTGGGCCGGAGAAGTTTGACTGGAAGGCAGATTGTTTACATAGGTCATAACTTTTCCGGCCGGATTTATCCGGGAAATACTGCTTCCATTATCACTGCCGGTGTAAGGCCCAACCGGCGGAATTACCTGGGTGCAAGTTGTTGAATTGTTTCCGCCAACACCGCCTTCAGCTACATACAGTTGGTGATCCAGCCCAAAAGTTAAACCACGGGGGTTATTAAGGCCTGTAGCAAAAACTTTGGTTGTCTGCATAATTATCTCGTTGCCGTTGCAAAAATGAGGACCATTCTTTTTACAAGAGACAAAAAAAAGTATGACGGCAATAATAATAATTGCTGTCTGAAAAATATTTTTTGTTTTCATTCTACTTTATTTTAAAATTTAAAAATGAACTTCCTTTTTATTATTGCTTAATTAAAATGTTTCATAATAATCCATTACCACAAGAAACATGTGTCAGGATTTCGGCAATGAGGTATGCTAAAATGATGGAGCTTTAATTTGCCAAAATGGTGAAACTCTTTCATTCAAAAAACTTTTTTCTCTAAATGAAGAATTAAAAATCAACAGCAAGTGTTGATGAAAAGTGATATTGGAGATTGACTAATTCCTTGTTACTTGTGGAGGGAGAAGGGGGCTGTAATTCAAACCAGGACTGCAAATATAATTAATTTCAGAAAAAAGAAAATATTTTTTAATATGATTACTTTCCCTTGATTCTTAACTATTACAGGCAAAATAAAAATTAGTCGAATTTATCGGTTTACTGCATCCGGCACTTCTCTGAAAAGTAAACAATACCTTCGGCACTTTAATTGCAATTGAAGAGTAAAAAAAATATTTTTAATGGAAAGAATAGTTGCGATCGGCGATATTCATGGGTGTAGTAAGACTTTCGAAAAGTTACTAAATGATAAAATTCAAATCACAAAAGAAGACGAAATTTATTGTATTGGCGACTACATAGACAGGGGCGATGATAGAAAGGGTGTTATAGACTTGATCCTCAGGCTGCGGAACGAAGGATACAACATTTATACTTTAAGGGGTAACCATGAGCAGATGATGATGGATGCACTAAACGATAAAAAGGCACTAAACCTTTGGCTTGATAATGGCGGCAAAAGCACGCTGAAAAGCTTTGGTATAAAATCAGTGAACGGCTTACCGGCCGAATATGTTTACTTTTTTAAATAAAACTGAATTTTACCTTCAAAAAGATAATTACATTTTTGCTCATGCAGGATTGAACTTTAAAAGTGAAAACTGTTTGAAGACAAGGATGCAATGTTATGGAGCAGAGATTTTTTCCCACAACAACCGGCGCTGGAAAACAGGTTATTAATTCATGGACATACTCCTATTCCGCTTACCTTCATATTGAAACAAACCGGAAATTGCATAAATATTGACGGTGGTTGCGTATATACCAACCGGCCTCATTTCGGAAATTTAGTGGCGATCGACTTGCAACAAAGAGAGAATTTATTATTGAGGAGAATTGCGAGTAAAGATTTGAAACAACCAGGGATGAACAAACGAAATACTTTATTGTAAAAATAAAGTAACACAAATCAAAACCTTTATATGATGATACCATTTTTCAAACTATTATTAATATTCATTATTATGGCAAATCCAGATGGAAATACGGTTGAAAATAAAGTCGGCCAACAAGTCAGTCCTGTATTGCAGATGGTGCAAAATTACATTTGGTTTCAAACCAGTTTAAATTTACTGAGGGACCGGCAACTGATAAAGATGGAAATGTGTTTTTTACAGATCAGCCCAACAATAAAATATGGAAGTATGATACAGAAGGGAAACCTTTCTGTTTTTTTATCTCCTTCCGGCCGGTCAAACGGAATGTATTTTGATAACAACGGAAACCTGATATCATGCGCTGATGAACATGAGCAGTTATGGTCAATCGATCCGAAGGGAAACGTAACTGTGCTCGTAAAAGATTATAAAGGGAAACTTTTGAACGGCCCGAACGATGTATTTGTCAACAGCGATGGAAAAATTTATTTTACTGATCCCTATTATCAACGCGATTACTGGAAAAGAAAGACCCCGGATATTAGACGGCCAAAAAGTTTATTACCTGAAAGAAGAAGAATGATCCCGTGGCGGTGGTCGACAACATGAAAAACCCAATGGTATTATCGGAACTCCTGATGGGAGATACTTGTATGTGGCCGATATTCAAGGCAAATAAAACTTATAGGTTCACGATTGCCGGAGACGGAAGTTTAAAAGATCAGACTTTATTTGCCGAGCAGGGTTCTGATGGTATGACAATGGACAATCAGGGTAATATTTATCTCACCGGGAAAAGGAGTTACCGTTTATGATAAAGAAGGAAAAAAGATTGAGCATATTGATGTTCCGGCCGACTGGACAGCCAATATCACTTTTTGGGGAAAGGGAAAGAAATTATTTGTTTATCACCGCTTCCCAAAATGTTTATACACTTAAGATGAAGGTGAAAGGACGTTAAATAAGAGATACTTTATTATTGGTGGCATTGAATTCCTTCAATAAAGAGATAACCTGTTCATCAGTTATTTGTGAAAAATCATGATAAAAGTTTCCAACACCATAAAACGGTGAAGGCGTATACAAGCAAACAAAATCGTCAACTTCTTTTTTGATTCTTTCAGCAGCTTCTTCTGACGATACCGGCGTCGCAACTACAATTTTTAGTGGCTTTTTGCTTCTTATCATTTTTAATGTTGCAAGAATGGTTCTGCCTGTAGCAATACCATCATCAACTATTATTACCGTTTTTCCCCGAATATCAAGAGGCTTTCTTTCCCCCATAAATTTGCGGTACCGATCCTTTTAGCTGACCACGGATTTTTCCCGTTACTTCTTTTAAATAACGCGGCTGAAATATTTTGCTGTTTCTTCGATGATCTCATCTTCCAATCCAACTGCACCGATAGCAAATTCTTCGTTAAAAGGATGACCGATCTTTTTCGACATTAAAAGGTCTAACTGAAAATTAAGATGTCTCGCAAGATAAAAGCCAATAGGAACTCCGCCGCGCGGAACTGCAAGGATAATTCCATAATCCTGTTTATACTTCTCGAGCTTTTTTTCCAGCTGCCTCGCGGCATCGTATCTATTAATAAAATAATACATAGAATTGGTTTAATGGGTAATTTCATTTAGGGTATGGCTACATAAGTACAAGTCGTACCACGCGGCAGAAAGGTTGGCTGCTTCATTTAACGTGCCTGGTTCTTCAAATAAATGGGATGCGCCATCGACGATTTCTATTTTTCTATCGCACTGCAATTGCTCGTAGGCTTTTTTGTTCAAATCAATTACTTCAGTATCTTTTGATCCTAGTATTAATAAAGTGGGAGCCGTCACTTCATTTAGATTTTTGGAAAGATCCGGACGGCCTCCTCTGCTTACAACCGCTTTTATCCTGTCTCCTAAAAAGCGGTAGCGTCTAAAGCCGCAGCTGCGCCCGTGCTTGCACCAAAAAATCCGATTGGCAGTTTATCAAAAGCAAATTGCTCTAAAACGCTTTTCAGTAAGCCGGATTAGCCGGTCGGTTAACAAATCAATATTAAACCTGTTTTCATTAATTTTATCTTCTTCAGGCGTTAACAAATCTGCCAGCACAGTTGTGATACGATTTTGATTAAGAATATCGGCTACAAAATTATTCCTGGGGCTTAAATGACTGCTGCCGCTGCCGTGTGCAAAGATCACCAGTCCGAGTGGTTCTTCTACCTGGGCAAGGTTGGCAGCCACGGAAACATCAGAAAGGTCCAGTTTTATTTCACTCTTAGTCATCATCATTCGTTTAAGATTATCGGCTCCTAAATACACGCCGATCAATTTTGGGAACTACAATTTTTGTGCCTCAAAATTTAGAATTTGTAAAATGATAATCAGTCGTTTCCATAAAACAACAATATCTGATATTTGTTTGTTTACTGGCTTGATGTAAATTACGCGCTTTCTGTCATTCATTTAATGATCTTAATCATTCCATTTGGACTACGACCAATCGATACATTATCTCTACAGTCAACTGCCAATGTTCAGCAGAACGGGTGCAAAAGCGTATAAAGCTGATCTGAAAAACACGCTGCTTGTTATGCGATTTTTTAGGGAATCCGGAGCTAAAAATAAAAACCATTCATGTGGCCGGAACCAATGGAAAAGGTTCTGTAAGCCATATGCTTGCGGCCATATTGCAGAAACAATGGATACAAAACCGGCTTGTATACTTCACCCATTTAAAAGATTTCAGGGAAAGAATTAAGATAAACGGGGAAATGATGGATGAAGCATTTCTCGTCGATTTTGTGGAAAAAACAAAAGAAATTTCCAGAGAAATAAAGCCGTCTTTTTTTGAACTCACTTTTGTGATGGCCCTTGATTATTTTGCAGCCCAACAAGTCGACGTGGCAATTATTGAAACAGGTCTTGGCGGCAGATTAGACAGCACCAATGTAATAACTCCTTTGTTATCTGTAATTACAAATGTAAGTTTCGATCACATGGATATTCTTGGCGAGACACTTGAAAAGATCGCCTTTGAAAAAGCAGGAATTATTAAACAAAAAGTTCCTGTTGTTGTCGGTGAAAATTCTCCTGATACAAAAGCAGTTTTTGAAAAGAAAGCAAAAGAAATGAAGGCGTCGATATTTTTTGCAGAAGATAGTTTATCAGATCGTTTCATCGGTTTATCAGCCATATATTTGGAATTGGAAATCGCAAATAAAAAATATAGAGAAAAGATTCGTTTACTACTCGATCTGAATGGCGTTTACCAGCAAAAAAATATCGTAACTGTATTAGCTGCAACTGATGTTTTACAAAAATCATTTTTCGTTAAAAAAAGAAAGAACATTAAATGCATTAGCTAACGTAAAGAAACTGACCGGTCTTTTTGGAAGATGGGAAATAATTCACGAAAAGCCGACCGTGGCGCTGGACGTAGCTCACAATGAAGAAGGAATAAGGCAATTGAAGTTATCAATTAACCGAATTAAAATTATGATCATCTTCATATAATTTTTGGAATGGTAAAAGACAAGGACATTAAAAAAGTGCTTAGTCAATTGCCAAAGAATGCTACTTATTATTTTACCAAAGCCCACAATCCGCGTGCTTTGAACCGAGGATCAATTGCAGACAATGGCAAAAGAATTTGATCTTAACGGAGAAACATTTGTTAATGTAAACAAAGCTTTAAAGGCAGCATTGAAAAAGCATCGCCAAAAGATCTTATTATGGTTTGCGGAAGCGTGTTTGTAATCGCAGAAGTGGAAAAAAATCCACTAACAAAGCCAAAGCAAAAATAAATAAGCTTTATAATTCACCCAGTTCCCTAAGTGCATAGAAAATGCAATTATTATGTGTTGCCTGTACGAATTTTATTTTCAAGAAAAAGCTTTTTTAGTTCAGCTAAGAAATTTTTTCAATTTCCAAGTTCTTCATTTTCATCCAATTTTTGTTCGCTTGTTTTTTTCCCGCCTTTTGCCACATAGAAGAAAGTAAAATTATTAAGCACGCCAGGGTTTGCAGCAATCTTCCCAACATAAGTAAAAGAAGAGAACTCATACCCTGTTTCTTCTTTTAGTTCTCTTGCCATCGCTTGCTCTGCGTTTTCTCCTTCATCAACAAAACCTCCCGGAATCTCGAGAAGAACTTCTTCGATTGGATGCCTGTATTGCTTTACCATTAACACTTCCTTTTCTTCTGTGAGTGCAACGGCACAAACGGTTAACGGTAATTCTACCACAAAATATTGTTCAACAATATGTCCGTCAGGAGTTTCGCATTTGTCCCTGCGTGCCGTAAAATATTTATGTTTACTAATATATTCTGAAGATAAGATTTTCCATTTCATACTTAATTCCTGGTTTGTTTTCCTAATTCCAATTCTTTCTTTCCCTTAAATGCAAAATGTGTGCAACATGATGACGGCTATGCCATGCATAAGATTTTAAAAGATCCCACAACGTCATTTCTATTTCTCTTTCAGGATGATAAATGGTGCGTTGCCATTCACTTTCAACCATATCTTCCATCAACTGATACCACCGTGCATGTAACGAATATAAAAGTGTTGTGGAAATATTCACAGGCAATTTTTTCGAATCAGAAAGAGCAGCCCACGCTTCCTGGTCATACGGTTTAATTGTTGGATTATCTTCGGTAAGAGCAAGCTTAAATCGGATGTATGCATTCATGTGGCTGTCTGCGACATGATGCACTACCTGCTGAACTGTCCATCCCTCAGGCGATAAGGAGTTTCTAATTGAGATGCATCAAGATTTTGAATGGCAAACTCCAAAGAAGACGGAAGCATTTTTATCTCATTCATCAGACGAAGTTTTCAACTCTTCATTAAATTCAAGTTGATAGGCCTCCTGTTCGTTTTCTTTCCCCACCGGGTAACGAAGTTTTTCGTCCTGTGTCATAAAATTATTTATTTACAATGTCCAACAATTCTATTGTAAAAATCAGTGTCGCGCCGCCTGGAATTACGCCACCCGCGCCCCTGTCGCCATAAGCCAGATCCGAAGGAATATATAATTTCCAGGTGCTTCCTACCGGCATCATTTCCAAAGCTTCCGTCCATCCTTTTATAACTCCTGAAACAGGAATAGTAAGCGGTTGGCCTCTTTTATAAGAATTATCAAATTCTTTTCCATCAATCAGAGTGCCGATATAATTGGCTTTCACCGTGTCTTCGGCTTTCGGAATTGGTCCTGTGCCTTTGGTAATAATTTCATATTGCATTCCGTCAGGTAGCGTTATAACGCCAGGCCGGTTTTTATTTTCTTCAAGAAATTTTTGGCCTGAATCTTTTACGGCTTTGATTTTATTGGCCATAAATTCCCGTAATTTTTGTTGTATACACATGTTGGCTTCGTCTTCTGAAATGGCTAATGGTTGGTTGCCGTAAACGTCATTAAATGCTTTTTTTACATACTCAGCATTTACCTTCTCCACATTTTGAGTCTCTTTATAATATTCGGCAACCTGCACTCCAATTGAATAACTCAGGCTGTCGACAGCATTCATGGGCTGCGTGGTGGCATTCCGGCTTTCTTATTTTACGTCTCTTTTTGTTTGAGCAAAGTGAAGGAAAACGGTAAAAATAAAAGAAGAAAAATAGCTTTCATTTAAATTTATTTTTTTGGGTTCAGGTTAAAAAAACAGAGCGCAAATATAGTTTAATCCTCCCTGAAATCTTTGCCGGTAAGGTTTATAAAAACATCTTCGAGATTAGCAGATTTTGTTTCTTTTGGCCTTTCAAATCCCGAATCCACCAGGTCATCGATCAACTTATCAGGGCTTTCAAGCGCAATAATTTTGCCTTCATCCATAATGGCTACCCGATCACATAAATATTCCGCTTCATCCATATAATGTGTCGTGATAATTACGGTAGCACCTTCCTCCCTGATTCGCTTTATCAGCTCCCACAAATTCCGGCGTGCCTGTGGATCGAGGCCGGTGGTAGGTTCGTCTAAAAAAATTATTTTGGGTTTATTGATCAAAGTAGTAGCGATAGAAAAACGTTGCTTTTGCCCGCCACTCATTTCTTTGAATTTATTTTTCGCCTTGTCTTTCAGATTTACCATTTCAAGAAGCTCCCTGGAATTCACTTTCGTATTATACAACCCGCAAAAAAGATCTATGAGCTCAAGCAAATTTAGTCCGGGATAAAAGCCTGATGTTTGCAATTGCACCCCGATTATTTTTTTTATTTGCGATGGATCATGATCCAGGTCCAAACCGTCGACTATAATTTTTCCTGAAGTTTTGTCGCGGAGTGTTTCTATAATTTCCAACGTAGTCGATTTTCCTGCCCCATTTGGTCCAAGTAAACCAAAAATTTCTCCTTCATAAACATCAAATGAAATTCCCTTTACCGCTTCAAATTTGCCATAATTTTTTCTAAGGTCTTTTACTGAAATAATCGTTTTCATCACTTATTAATTATTATTTGTTCATCAATTAATACTTTCCTGCCAAATATTCTTCCAACTCTTCCATCATTTTTAAACTTCCGATATAAAAGGGCGACCGTTCGTGAAGCTCCGTAGGCACTTTTTCAAGAATTCGTTGCTTCCCGTCTGTTGCTTTTCCACCAGCCATTTCCATCATGTAGGCTAAAGGATTACACTCATACAACAAACGAAGTTTCCCATTCGGTTTTGCTTTTGTCGGAGGATATAAAAAAATTCCGCCTTTTATCAAATTGCGGTGTACATCGCTTACCATGCTTCCAATATACCTTTGCGTGTATGGACCACCGTTAGATTTATTTTTCCTCTGACAGGCGTCAATATATTTTTGAACTTCTTCGCAATAGTCGAAAAAATTTCCATGATTTACAGAATACATCCTGCCTGATTCAGGACATTTTATATTCGGATGGCTCAAACAAAATTCACCAACTGACTGATCCAAAGTAAAACCATTTACGCCTCTTTTAGTTGCATATACCAAAATGGTAGATGAACCATAAATAATGTAACCTGCTGCCACCTGGCGATTGCCAGCCTGTAAAAAATCTTTAATGGTAACAGGTGTTCCGGGCTCTGTTACTCTCCGATAAACCGAAAAAATGGTTCCGATAGAAACATTCACATCAATATTGCTGCTGCCATCCAAAGGATCATACATGCAGATGTATTTTGAGTTTTGGCTGATTTCATCCTTAAAGATCACGACATCATCCAGTTCCTCGCTTGCTATACCTGCACAACTGATCCCATGTCGCAAAACCGCTGTGAACTGGTCATTGGCAAATTCATCCATCTTTTTAACTTCTTCGCCCTGCACGTTTACATTCCCTGTATCGCCTAAAATATCAACCAGTCCCGCCTTGTTCACTTCTACATTCACCCTTTTGGCTGCAAGGCCTATATCTCTTAAAAGTCCTGCTAATTCGCCGGTGGCTTTCGGAAAAGCGCGCATCTCACGAATGGTAAATTCATCAAGAGTTAACACCTGCCTGTTTACCATAAAAGAAGATGATGTTTTTTTAGTGAACAAAAGTAGGGTAATTAATTTTCTTTTTCATTCTGTAAAAAGCCTGTGCTTTGTAATAGCAACAACATTTTCGGGTAACTACAGTAAACAAAGAAATATCCGGAAATCATGTTTTAACTTCTACAAAAATCGCTAATAATCGTATTTTTTCCTTTTAAAGAAAGTAAGAACAACATAGTAGGTCATCGTTAAAATACGCGCCCAACAGTAAAAACTTGTTTAGGAAAAAAGAGCAATACCTCTATTGTGTAGAGTGTCCCACATCTATATCTTTGTTCCAGAAGTTGATTGATGTTCAACAACATTAATCACAATCCAAATCCATTGAAAACGCAGTTCCTTTAATCCAGGAAAAACCAACAAAGTCCGATATCAGTCAACTTCTACTTTTTTTGAATTCAATGCCTTAGAAAAAATATTATCCCAATGAAAACTATGCCGAAAGGCATGACCAGATTTCTTCCTGCTTAAAAAAACCCCCAGGAATAAATTACCAAAGGCTTCTCCGGAAACGCGAGAAGTCTTTTTGCTTACGGGAGTTACTGTTTTTAAGTACAACAGTAAAGACTTCATGCAAACTCGATTTTACCAAATCTTTACGCGCAAAATATCGGGCACATACATTACCACAGCCTAAAAGGCAACAATAAAAATCCTCCAATAACGGTTTGCCACCCGTTGATGGTCAAAATATTCATATCGCTCCATTACCTTGAAGAAAAATAAATAGCGCCGGTTGAGTAAGACAACATGCTGAACAAAAGTAAAATCAAGCCCGCTGTAGTGAGGGAAGAAAATAAAAATCAGTTAATTTATTTCAAAGCAGTTTCCTGGTTTTTAGAAAAATACATGATGCCGATAATACCGACGATCACCAGTGCCGCGGAAATTAATTCTGCCTGTGTAGGATGAATACCAAAAATGGAATAGGTAGTATTTACGCGAATAGTTTCAATCAAAAACCTTTCAACGCCATTCATAATAAGATAAATGCAAAAGAGAACGCCGGGAACTTCTATCTTTTTTCGGATTGCCCATAAAATAAAAAACAAAATGAAGCACGCAACAATCTCATACAATGGTGTAGGAAATACGGGCAACGGTAATGCCCGGCAATATTTTCCCTGGCAATCAGGCAACAGAACGCCATCTTCATTTACATTATGAGGATAAGTAAAAGCGAACATCCAGGTAGGCAACCATTTTGGCCCCCTGAAACTTTTATGCGGTACTTTATCAAGAGAACTTTCAGTTCGATCAGTAACCATTGTGGTTGTGCCGTTAGGGTCGGTAATCGTTCCCGCTAAAAAATAGGTAGAATATTTTTGGAGTTTTTCCTGGAACTCGTAAGGCGAGGCCGGAACCACATGGCCGGGAACATCAGAAACATAAGCACTATTGAAAACTCCCCAGTCGCCATCGCCGGCGGTCTGGCAGCCCATTCGACCAATTGCATACGCGATCATCAAAGCCGGAGCGGCCGCATCAATCAGGTGAAGCAAGCCGATTCCTTTTTTTCTCGCATAAATTAAAATGGCTACGGTAGCGAAAATTAAACCACCATAAAAAGTGAGTCCACTGGGAGCGATTAAATTCGCAATTGGATCAGCGATAAACCTGTCCCAGTTTTCAAGGTTATCAAAAATTTTTGCCCCGATGATCCCAAAGACCAAAGCAAAGATCACAATGTCTCCCACCCTGTCGTGTGGCCAGATTCGTATGGTTCTTTTTTCAGGCTTGGGAAGTTTTTGTTTATCTTTTTCCCTGTACTTGAAGTAAACGAGAGCAACAGCAATTATCAATCCGCCAAGCCAACTTCCCTGTGAAGAAAAAATATATTGCTGCAGATCGATACCATGCTGACGGCTCGCAAGAAAAGCACCGATCAATTTGTAGCCAAATATAAATCCTACTAATCCATTAATAAATAATTCCGGAAAAGCAGCGGGTTTCCCGGTCGTAATAGTTTCTTCCCGGGGTAGCAAAAGCCCTTGCTTTTCTTTCCTCTTTAATTCTTTTGTCAAAAAATAAGCTGCCGCGATAAAAGAGATCGCTACAAAAATGCCAAAGGTGTAAAAGATCTTGAACGCATTGATTTCCCATCCAAACCAGTCCTTAAAAACAAAATATAAATTCGGATACATGTTTACCCTTTTAGTTTTGGAAAAAATCTTTTACGATCTTTTACAAAAGATAATATTTAAAATAAAAACCTTCAAATGTACTGAAGGTTTTTATTTAATTACTTAGCAATAAGCTTCATAAGCGGCGGCAAGATTATTGGCGATCATAGTTGCAGACGCGCCTTCAATGTTGTGCCTCTCAAGAAAATGAACCAATTGACCGTCTTTAAATAAAGCAACTGAAGGAGATGAAGGTGGGTAGGGAAGGAGGTGTTCGCGGACTTTATTCACTGCGTCAAAATCAAAACCTGCAAAAGCGGTAGCAAGGTGATCAGGTTTTTTATCGGCGTTTTCAAGAGAAAGTAAAATGCCGGGGCGGGCAGTGCCTGCTGCACATCCGCAAACCGAATTGATCACGATTAACGTAGTACCTTCCTGGTTGATCGCCTGCTCTACCTGACCGGCTGTTACCAGGTCCGTAAAACCATTATCTGTTAATTCCCCTTTCATCGGAATTACTATTTCTTCTGGATACATATCTTTTAAATTTAAAAATTTAGAGTGCAAATTTACGATACTTAACTCTTTTAAAAATTATTGATTTCATAAAGATTTGGGAAATAATGTCAGTATTTTTCAACTCTATAAGACTTTTTGTCTCAATATGTTATCAGAATTACAGTTGAAACCGGTTGGTATTTTTTTTGATCATTAACGAGAAAAATTTAATAACAAACTTCTTAAAAAAATAAGCATTATGACAACCTTAAAATTCAACCAGCCAACTTTGAAAACTTTGGACAGTTTTCTCGACAACTTATTGAGCGATCTTCCTGTTGCGAACAACAATGGGATGAATGTACCTGCGGTAAATATTTGCGAAACCAATGATAATTATGAACTGGAATTCAATGCTCCCGGCAGAAAAAAGGAAGATTTCAAAATAACTGTTGACAAAAATATTCTTGACAGTTTCTTTTGAAAAGAAAGAAGAACAAACAGAAGAAAAAAAGCAATTCATTAAAAGGGAATTCAGCACCCAATCTTTCAAAAGGTCATTTACACTTGATGAAAAAATAAATGCTGATGGAATCAATGCCAAATATGAAAACGGAATTTTGTATCTTGACTCTTCCTAAAAAAGAAGAAGTGAAAGTGATGCCCAAAGAAATAACAGTGAGCTAATTTGAGTGGAAAATGCAGATTCAAAGACCTTCTCTTTTGAGAAGGTTTTTTTGTTCGTATAATACAGTAAACGAAACAAATTTCGAAGATTCCTGTTTTCTTTGGTTAATCAAGCTTATTTATATCCTAAAATCTTCAAGCATGCTTTGAGCGCTTTGTTCTTTTGCATAAACCCAATCTACCAGTTTTCCATTTTTATCATAATCAAGAACAATATATTTTGGCGAAGGAATAAGACAATGTTTTATTCCGCCATATCCGCTTATCTGGTCCTGGTAAGCGCCGGTATGAAAAAAACCAACATATAATGGTTCGCCCTCACCCACTTTCGGTAAAAACACTTCATTAATGTGCTCTTCAGAATCATAATAATCATGGCTGTCACAGGTGATACCGCCAAGCGTTACCCTTTGGTATTCATTATCCCATTTATTGATCGGGAGCATCAAAAACTTTTCGCCGATGCCCCATGTATCGGGCAATGTGGTAATAAAGGAAGAATCGATCATATACCAGGTTTCGCGGTCATTTTGCCTTTTATCGCCTATCACGCTATAAATATGCGCCATACTTTCCCCGACTGTATAGCTGCCAAATTCAGTAAAAATATTCGGCATTGGCACCTTGCTTTTTTTACAACCGGCTTTTATATTTCTTACAATTTCATTGATCATAAACTGGTAATCATAATCAAAACCCAAAGAATGTTTTATCGGGAAACCGCCGCCAATATTGATCGAATCCAGTTCCGGGCAAATCTTTCTTAACTGGCAATAAAGATTGATCACTTTATTCAATTCGCTCCAGTAATAAATATCATCTTTAATTCCTTTGTTCAAAAAAATATGAAGCATTTTTAACTGAAACCTGTCTTCATTTCCTTCAATTTCATCTACATAAAATTCAAGAATATCTTTTGCGCGTATGCCTAACCGTGAGGTATAAAAAGGAAAAGTGGGTTCTTCTTCTGCTGCCACACGAATTCCGATATTAAAAGGAACTCTTACAGATTTACGATAGGCTTTCAATTCATCTTTATTATCAAGAATGGGAATCACATTTTTAAACCCTGAATTGAATAAACGGGCAATGCGGCTGGTATAGGTTTTTTGTTTAAACCCATTGCAGATAATAAAAGTATCCTTGGTGATTTTTTTTCTTTCAAATAATTTTTGAATGATCTCAATATCGTATGCATAGGAAGTTTCAAGATGGATATCATGTTTCAATGCTTCTTCCACGATAAAAGAAAAATGCGAACTTTTGGTGCAATAACAATAGTTATATTTCCCTTCGTACTTATGTTTTTTAATGGCGCTGGCAAACATTTTTTTTGCCTTATTGATCTGCATTCCTATTTTAGGCAGATAGGTAAATTTCAGAGGCGTTCCATATTTATCAATCAGAGCTTTTACATCCACGTTATTATATTCCAGATATCCATCTTTAAGATCAAAACCTTCCTGGGGGAAATTAAACGTTTGATCTACAAGATCTTTATAACTATTATCCATTCAAAACTTTTAAGATTTTAAAAAATATTTACAAATGTAATTGAATGATATAATTACTGAAATAAAAAAACCGTCCATACATTTGGAACGGTTTAATAAAATAAAAAATTAGGTTAAAAGTTATTTTACTGATTGAATCAGGCTCTTAAAACTTTCAGGTTCATTCATTGCCATATCAGCAAGAACTTTCCTGTTAAGATCAATATTTTTTTCATTCAATTTATGGATAAACTGGCTGTAAGTCATTCCTTCTGCTCTTACCGCAGCATTGATACGTGCAATCCATAAAGCACGGTATTCGCGCTTTTTTAAGTTTGCGGCCTACATAACTGTAAGTAAGCCCTTTTTCCATTACATTTTTGGCAACGGTATAAACGTTTTTCCTTTTACCATAATAACCTTTGGCGGCTTTAAGAACTCTTTTTCTCTTTGCCCTTGATGCTACTGCATTTGATGAACGTGGCATAATTTAAATATTTTTAATTGTTGAAATTGTTATCTTTTTGTTTGAAATCTTTTACTTCATCCTTAGCAATCGCATTACAAAAGGCCTGTTAGCATCGCTTACGATTCCTTTTTTACGCAAAGCGCGTTTACGCTTGGTAGATTTTTTGGTAAGAATGTGACGTTTAAAAGATTTCTGATAAGTAATTTCACCTGAACCGGTTACTTTAAAGCGCTTTTTGGCGCTTGAGTTGGTTTTAACCTTTGGCATGTTATATATTTTACTTTTACACCCTAGCCGGCGCCCCGAACAGACGGGAACTTATGGAGCCATGTGGGCAATATGCTTTATAAGAAATCCATTTTAGCCAAAACACAAAATGCTAAAAGGGTTGCAAAAGTAATAAAAAGTTTCGTAAAAAATCCAAAGATTTTAAGCCTTTAACATGCCCGCCTAAGTTTCCAGTTCCGGTTTTTCTTTTTCATGTGTAAGATCATGCAACGTTTGCACTTTTAAATGATCGTATAAAGAGTGTTTATTAACAAATAAAGAAATAAGTTGGGCAAGCATTCCTGCGATTAATAAATAGAATATTACACTGTGCCTGTCAGTCATTTCTAATACCAAAATAGCGGAGGTAAAAGGAGTTCGCGTAACGCCTGTTAAAAGCCCAACCATACCGCACAGGATAAGAAGATTGGCGTTGGACGCAGACTCATTAAATAATCCGGCCATAAACGATCCTACACTGGCTCCTGCAGCAAGAGATGGTGCAAAAATGCCCGCAGAAGCGCCGGTTCCGAAACTTAAAATCGGGCCAAGAATTCTAAATATTGCTGTATACCAATGAACATATTTATCGGAGCTGAACAAAGTGGTAAGCATTATATCTCTTCCGGAACCCAGAATTTTTGGGTCGAGAAAAAAAGCGATAGTTGCCATAGCAAGCGCGCAGACTATTACATACAATACATGTTGGTAGGTAAACTTAAATGATTTCTTCCATCTGAAAAGCGCTAAAATTATCACTGACATGAAACTACCCAACAAACCGCTGAGCAAGGAAACGATGAGCAAGGCAAAAATAATGGAACTTTTAACATGCGTCACATCAGGAAAACCTAAATACAAATAAGGACCTAAAATACCCTGTGCGGTTAAACCGGCAATAATCACCGCAGTAAAAAGAGCCGTTTTAAAATAACTGAAATGGGTTTGGGTCAATTCTTCAATAGCAAATACAATTCCTCCTAAAGGCGTATTAAAAGCTGCTGCAAGTCCGGCAGCGGCACCGGCAGTGATCATGTTTCTTTTCGAAATCGGTGGCCACCATGAAGGTAACCAGTCGTTGAATTTCTTAAAAACAATGCCGGATAATTGAATTACCGGGCCTTCTTTTCCTACAGCACCGCCGCCTAAGATCATAAAAAGACCTGAGACGACTTTTACAATTAATATTTTAATGCTTAAGAGCTTCTTTATTTTTTTATCATAATTGGTAGTATCCAGTTCAATGGCAGCGCGCACCTGGGGAATCCCACTCGTTCGTGCATAAGGTCCGTATTTCACGACTAGCCACCATGCAATCAAAAAACAAACCGGGCTTAAAATAAAAATGCCCCAACTGTGATATTGGAGTACATTGAAAGTGCGACTTTCAAAATAGGAGAAGGCGGCCGAATAAGCCACCGCTAATAAACCTGCAATCAGAGAGGCGATCCAGAATGGAATTGCCTGGAGAATATTGTGCTTAAGCCGCTCATTATTTATTCTGTCGAAACTCCGCTTTAAAATCTTTCTAATGGATTCTAATGTCATTAATTTACTTGCTCTACATTGAAAGGATACAAATTTATCTAATACGATTCCAAATAAAAAATCATTTATAAATTCAATCCGCAGTTAATAAATTTTTTGAAATATACGGTTATTCTAGCTGATCTTCACAATAACTTTTCCATCCGTGCCGTGTGTTTCAATCGCTTTATGAGCTTCCATAATTTCATTTAGCATAAAAGTTTTGTCAATCTTTACTCTTAGTTTTTTCCGCTCCAGTAAACGGGCAATCAGTTCCATTTCTTCTCCATCCGGATGCATCATGGGCCATATCAATTCAACGTCTCGTTGCTTTGCCAATTCAGTTGCTTTAGGATCGTTTTTGGTTGAAGAGGGAAGGCAAACAATTCTACCACCTTTTTTTACACACGAAAAAGAACGATATAAAATTTCACCGCCCATCGCATCCAAAATCGCATCGCCGTTTTGAAAAACGTCTTCAAACTTTTCTTTTTTGTAATTGATGAATTGGTCTACGCCCAATGACTTTAGAAAATCTTCATTTTTCCCGGAAGCAGTTCCGGCAACAAAAGTGCCATTCATTTTGGCAAACTGAACCGCCAAATGCCCTACACCGCCTGCTGCTGCCTGTATCAAAATTTTTTGTCCTTCAGAAATTTTCAGATGTTCATTAATTGCCTGGTAAGCGGTTAAGCCCGCTAACGGAACAGCCGCGGCTTCTTCAAAAGAAACGTTGGAAGGTTTTTTTGTTATAAGTTTTGGATCAGCGATCGCAAACGCTGCATACGTTTTTCCTAAACCCGGAAAACCAATGCACCCAAAAACTTCATCGCCGGTTTTAAAAACCGAAACATTTTTACCCAAACTTTCTATCGTTCCGCTTACGTCCCAACCCAAAATTGCAGGCAATTGCAAATTTTTCGACATGCCACTTGTGCCGGCTCTCACTTTTGTATCCACAGGGTTTATTCCTGTAAATTTTATTTTTATTAAAACTTCGTTGTCGTCAGGGACAGGTTTTTCGATTTCTGTTATTTCTAAAACGTCAGGAGGCCCGAAGCGGCTGATAATTGCTGCTTTCATCGAACTGTATCTTTTTGAATTTCTGAAATTTCTTCTTTTGGACGTATAATTAAACGCAATGTCGGGTTATTGGTAATAAAAGACCAGAACCAGCTAAATGCAAGCTTAACTTTATTTCTAAAGCCAACCAGCGGAATAATATGAACAAATAGCCAGATGAGCCATGCAAAAAATCCTGTGAAAGAAACTTTAGGAAGATCGGCAACGGCTTCGTATTTGGAGATAATGGCCATACTTCCTTTGTTATTATAATTGAAAGGTTTTGGTTCTTTATTAACAACCATTCTTTTTAGGTTTTCTCCAAGCAAAGTTCCCTGCTGGATCGCAACCTGCGCCAGTTGAGGATGGCCTTTCGGATAATTTTTATCGCTGGTTTGCAAACACAAGTCACCAATCGCGAAAATATTTTCAGAACCTATTACCTTATTAAATTCATCCACCAAAATTCTTCTCGCATGTCCCAATTGTTCCGGAAATATTCCCGGCACTTCACGCGCAACGACTCCTGATGTCCATATTAATGAATTGGTAGGAATGAAATTTCCATCTCCCAACACCACATTTCCGTCAACATAATCCTTCACCATGGTATTCATTTGAATTTGCACTCCCATGTCACTCAACACCTGGAACGCTTCTTCCTGTGCTTTTTTACTCATCGGCCCTAACAAATGAGGCGAAGCATCTATTAAATGGATGCGTGAATTTCCTGTTTGAAGTTCAGGGTATTCTTTTTTTACAATAGTTTGTCCCATTTCTGCCAGCATACCTGCTAATTCCACACCTGACGGGCCTCCACCAGCAATTACAATATTCAAATGTCTTTCTTTTTCTTCCGGATCATCGGTAATAGTAGCCTTTTCCATGTTCAATAAAAGATGATTCCTGAGATTAATGGCGTCACCAATTGATTTCATGGGCAATGCATTTCGTTTTACATTCTCCATTCCAAAAAAATTCGTTTCAGTTCCAATACCAAGAACCAGATAATCATAATCGAGAATACCGGTGGTAGTTTCAATGCTGTTTTCTCCTGCATGCACTTTCTGCAAAGCGCCATAATGAAAGCGCATATTATTTTTCCCTTCAAACATTCTCCGAAAGGGGTAACTGATATTAGAAGGTTCGATAAACGCCGTTGCCACCTGGTAAAGCAGTGGCGGAAAAAAATGATAATTGTCGACATCAACCATAGTTACTAGAAAGCGGGGGTCCTTCCAGATTTTTTTTACCAAATTGATCCCGCCAAAGCCCCCACCAACTACTACTACTTTTTGCACCGTATTCATCTTAAAATTTTTTTTTAAAAAGTACAGAAATATTTTCCTGCTAATCAGTTTCCAATGTATCTCAAATTTTATTCCTTAATTACATCAAAATAAAAATTGGCAATAAAAGTTCGTTCACTGGTAAACGAGTTTGCCGGCTCAAAAAAAAGTATGAAATTTATAAAAAATATATTCAATCATTAAATATGGAAGCCGAATCAATTTGCGATCACATAAAAGCCATCAAAGAGCTTAAAGAACCGGTAGACTTTGTCTGCGAAGAATGTGTAAAAATTGGAAGTAACTGGGTTCATTTGAGAACCTGCCAAACTTGCGGCGCTACGTTGTGTTGCGATCAATCGCCTAATAAACACATGACAAAGCATTTCCATAAAACTCATCATCCCGTGGTAATTTCTGCAGAGCCTAGAGAAAAATGGCTGTGGTGTTATGAAGATGAAATATTTGCTGAGTACGATTAGCGCTTAATCTTCAAGCAGTTTTCTGTCCCAATTTGCCAGGTCGGCGCCGGCTGCATAAGTACTTCCCAAAAATTGTAGCAAGGTGTTCTCAGGATCTTCTGATTGCTGTACAGCAGCATACGGCAAAATAAATTCACCAAGCGTCGAATTATAATAAGCCTCTTTTGGATTGACTCCGGCGGTTTTATATCCTTCCGGTTCCGGGTACAGATAGCAATAAAACGCAGGCTCCGGAAAACCCTCATTGCCTGTCCAAAACCCGCAACTGCTTACTTCGCGACAATAGGCTTCTTCAGCAACCCAGTTAGGCAAACCGGGAACACCACCGGGATGTTTGGGAGCCCTTCTCCCTGAAAAAAAAGAAAGCGCAAGATCAAAACTTCCCCAAAAAAAATGAATAGGGCTTGCCTTACCTTTAAATCCACCCCTGAATTTCAGAAAGACTTTTTGCATTAAGATCAAAGCCTGATGAAAGGCTTTAACATCTTCCTCAACATAAGAGGCGTGAACCGAATCTTCTTTGAAAGGAATCGGATCGGCAATTTCAACAGGCACCGGTTTTATTTTCAGATCGATATTTAATTCAGCCAATAGCGCAAAAATCTTTACATAAAAATCAGCAACAGATATTCCATGCAAATCGAACTGGCGGCTTTCACCTTTGCTTGTATGTATTTTTAACTGGTGACCGATAAAATCAAAATCAATTTTAAAACTTTCATCTTTATAAGGCATGTTTTCGGTCGTTAACCCAAAGGGTGTAATGTGCAAAGTAATGTGCCACGAATGGTTAACCCAAGGCAAGGTGGCTAATTTTATTTTACCCACGATTTGCGTCCACATGTGCAAAGTATCAAAAGTTGATTTGCTCTTTTCATAAGAAAGAACCGGCCATCGTTGTTCCATTTTTATAAAATTAAATGCTATAACTTTCTATTTAAAAACCAATTCATTCGCCATGGCGATTTCGTCTTCAGAAATCGTATGCCCCATACCGTTATAAATCTTTTCGGTAACATCCGCTTGCATGCTTTTTAAAATTACTGTCGTTTCACGAACGCGTTGCACCGGTACATGCGGATCAGGATTGCTGCTCCCAATAAAAACAGGCGTATTTTTAAAATGTCCTTTATAATTTTCAGAATGTATCTTATCGCCAATCAATCCGCCGGTAAAAGCTACAATTCCTCCGAACTTCTGCGCATTTCTTGCAGCAAATTCTAATGTCAAACAAGCTCCCTGAGAAAAACCCAGTAAATCAACATTTTCTGTAGAAATTCCTACGGCAGTTATTTCATCAAGTGTCTCTTTTACAAGCTCTAAAGCAGATGAAAGCCAGGGTTCGTTTTGTGAAATTGGCGCGATAAAAGAATAGGGATACCATGAATTCTCTCTTGCTTGTGGCGCCAGTAGAGCATAATCTTCTACATTTAAATAATTCCTGAGCGAAAGAATATCTTCCGCGCTTCCACCGCGTCCGTGAATCATGATAAGTGCTTTTTTTGCCTCATTTAAAGGTCTTCCGGCTTCTATTATTTTCTTCGTGTGAATTTTCTTACTGTCCATTATTCTTATTTTGCCAGATATCAGCATATTGTTCGGGGTGGTGTCTAAATTGCGCCAGTACATAAGGACAAAGCACAATCACCTTCAAATTATTCTTTCTCGAATAATCCACCATCTCATCCAAAAGATCTTTGGCAATTCCTTTGCCTTCAGCTTTCGGAACCACCTCAGTATGATATACAATTAATTGCCTTTCTGAGAGGGCGATTTCCATTTCTCCCAAAGACTCTTCATTTTCTTTAAAAACAAAAAAACCACGACCCCTGCCTGTTATTTTAAGTTCAATATTTTGCATAATTATAACCGTCTTTTATAAATAATTCATATGAGAAAAAATGCGAAAAATTGTCTTTTTACGCTGACATTTTTTTTCATATTAGGTCAAATTTTCATTAACAATACACTAATACAAAACGGTATTTTTTTTGCGGCCAGATAGGTGACATTTCTATTATTAACCATTAAAAAGGAGGACATTATGAACATTATCAAAAGAAACGGAAATTCAATGAATCAATGGCCCCTTCTGTTCGACGATTTTTTTAACCGGGACTTTTTTGACTGGGGCCTCAGCAATTATTCTGACACCAACACGTCAATTCCCAAAGTAAACGTCAAAGAAACAAAAGACAACTTTAAGGTCGAAGTTGCTGCACCCGGTATGAACAAAAATGATTTTAAAATTCAGCTTGACGGAAACATGCTGAGCATTTCTTCAGAAAAAAGTAATGAGCGCGAGGAAAATAATGAAGACGAAAAATATTCGCGCAGGGAATTCAGCTATCAATCATTTCAAAGATCTTTTACTTTACCCAAAGACGTTGTTGATGCGGACAAGATTGAAGCGAAGTATGAAAATGGTTTGCTTCACCTGGTAATTCCTAAAAAAGAGGAAGCGAAACAAAAACCGCCAAGGCAAATTCAGATTCACTAGTTCATAATTCTTAAAAACTGCCTGCGTGGCAGTTTTTTTATGCCTCGATTTCTTTCCTCACTGCAGGAACTACCTTACTTCCCAACAATTCAATAGAATGCATCACTTTTTCATGCGGTACATTTCCAACACTTGCCTGGGCAAGAAAACGGGTATTGCCAAAGAGTTCATGCTCATATAAAATTTTGTCAACTACTTCCTGTATGCTTCCAACCATCAACGCTCCTTTTGGCGACCTGAGATATTCATACTGCTCCCGCGAAAGTGGTGGCCAGCCCCTCTCACGCCCGATTCTGCTCATCACTTCAGCGTAATGAGGATAAAATTCGTCGGCCGCTTTTTGCGAATCTTCAGAAACATAAAAGTGATTGTTTACACCTAACTGCAGATCAGAAATATTCTTGCCGGTCTTAACTGCCGTTTCTTTATATAAATTAATAAAAGGAACAAACTGCTCCGGCCGGCCGCCGATTATTGCCAACATCAGCGGAAGGCCAAGCGTAGCCGCGCGAACCGCGGACGCCGGTGTTCCACCTGCAGCCAACCATATAGGAATTGTTGATTGATAAGGCCGGGGGTACACACCAAGATTGTTTATTGAAGCGCGGTGCCGGCCCTGCCAGGTTATTTTCGTGCCTTCATTCAGTTTTAAAAGAAGGTCTAATTTTTCAGTAAACAATTCATCATAATCTTCCAGGTCATATCCAAACAGCGGAAACGATTCGATAAACGAACCGCGACCGGCCATTATCTCTGCGCGACCACCGGATAGCAGGTCAACCGTTGCAAAATCCTGGAACACGCGAACCGGGTCATCAGAACTCAACACTGTTACCGCACTCGCCAGTTTGATATTTTTCGTGACAGCAGCCGCAGCTCCTAATACAACGGTTGGCGAAGAAACTGCATAATCGGCCCGGTGATGTTCGCCTACGCCAAAAACATCGAGTCCTAATTCATCCGCCAGTTTTATTTCTTCCAACAAGTCTTTCAACCGTTGGTGCGCGTTAATTCCCCTGCCCGGAAGGGTTTCAGGTTGCATGTCTGCAAAAGCAATCAGGCCAAATTCCATTTTATTATTTTGAAAATTAAAATTGTGAGTTATTTGTTTGTTCAATATGAATGCTCCGTCCAATTACCAAATTTACCATTTCGATAATCATGATATGCCTGCCTTATTTCCTCAGAAGAATTCATCACGAACGGTCCCTGCGCGACAATCGGTTCATTGAATGGCAATGCATGTCCGAGCAAAATAATGCTTTCTTCCAACGCTTCAATTTCAATTTCATTTCCGTCATTATTAAATTCTACCAGCTGATGCATCTTTGCTTCACTTCCATTTACTTTCACTTTTCCTTTTATCACATAAAAGAAAATATTTCTTTCTGCGTCTATGCTTGACTGGTAGATACCATTTTTTTTAAAATCAATAGTTGCCAATTGAATATCCACCAACGGATGAAACGCACCTTTTGTTCCTTCCCAATCGCCGGAAACTGCATGAATGATCACTTTGCCGCTGTCAAGTTCAACATCGCGAATATCTTCTTTCTGTAAACCAGCATACTTTGGTTCTGTCATTTTTAATTTTGCAGGAAGATTTACCCAAAGCTGCAGAATCTCCAGTTCGCCTCCATTCTTTTTAAATTCTTCAGAAGAAACTTCTGAATGAATCAAACCTCTACCGGCGGTCATCCACTGAACGCCGCCCGCTTTTATCACACTTTCAGAACCGCTACTGTCTTTATGAGTAAGGTCGCCATGAACAATGAAAGTTACTGTTTCAAAACCGCGGTGCGGATGCGGCCCGAACGGCAACCCATAATTGTTTTTCGGATATACCTGGTAACCGTGATGATTTAAAAATATAAACGGATCGATGTGATCGATCGAACGGGTAGGAAGCGCACGAAAAGTTACAAGATCGCCAACCGGGGCATTCACCGCCTCATCAATTTTTTTTATAGTTCGCATAATGTAAATAAAATTAAAATCGTGAAATGATTTGATCACTTAATCATGATCTTCTTTGATGTCTTTTAATCCTTTTGCCCAACGTACCAATTGCTTCAACATATTTTTGGCTGCTTTTTCAGAAATTTCGTTGACAACAAACTCATTTTCATCATTAATATTTTGCTGGAAAAAAGGAAAATTGACAGACTCAGCAAGAGGCACCATTCGAAAGGTTACAAGATCTCCTTTCAGTGAATTTGCGGCTCTTGTCCCTGCTGAAACACCGCCATAACTTACTATGGCGGCAGGCTTATAATTCCATTCCTGCGAAAGATATTCCAGCGCGTTCCTTAAAGGCGCAGGATAATTATAATCGTATTCGGCAGTAACAAAAATAAAGGCGTCCGCTTCGTCAATTTTCGCGCTCCACCATTTTGTATGTTCGTGTTTGTATTGCTTCATCACCGGGTGATTCGGTTCATCCATCATCGGCAATTTAATTTCTCCGAGGTCTAATACTTCTACATTAAAATTTCCATTCTCTTTTGCCAACGCTGCAATCCAGTTGGCAACCAAAGGCCCTTTTCGTCCGGGCCTCACTGTTGAAGAAATTATTTTTAAATTATACATCGAAAATTAAATTAATCGTTTAAAAAATGCATTCACTATTCACCATTCCCAATTAAAACAGAAGTCATCGTAAGCGAACCTGCAATTGCTTTATCATTGAAAAAAGCAATCTTGTCTTTACTTCCTTTCAATCCCAAAGAATACAACAACGGCAAATAATGCTCCGGTGTTGGAATCGCCAAGCGGCTTTCTGCTCCCAGGCTTTCATAATTGATTAAAGGCTTGTAATCACCTTCACTAATAAGTTGTTTGAATCGATCATTCATCGTTAAAGCCCAGTCGTATCCGTACTCCGGCTCGTTAATGTTTGCCCAGGATACCATTCGCAAGTTGTGGACCATATTCCCGCTTCCGATAATTAATACACCCTTTTTCCTTAATTCATACAATTCTTTAGCCAAATCAAAATGATATTGCGGCTCCCGTGTATAATCGATACTTAATTGCAAAACAGGGATTTTTGCATCAGGATACATCCTTCTTACCACAGTCCATGCTCCATGATCCAATCCCCAGTCATGATCTAATTCAACATGCGCAGAATGCAGCAATGATGCGGTTTCTTTTGCCAGTTGCAGGATGACCCGGAGCAGGATATTGCACGTCAAATAAGGCTTGCGGAAATCCACCAAAATCATGAATGGTTTCAGGAAAATCCATTGCGGTAATACGTGTTCCTTTAGTAAACCAATGGGCTGAAACCACCAGCACTGCTGCCGGCACCGGAATTTCTTTTCGCCATTTGTGCCCATCTTTGACTGAACTCATTATCTTCAATTCCGTTCATTGGAGAACCATGCCCAACAAACAAAACAGGCATCAGATGCTCCTGTTCTTTCAGATCGTCTGGTAAACTTATTAAATTCAGACAATACTTGTCATTTCTGATTCTCCTTGCTTTTATATATTTATAACGGTTATGAATACACGATTTTAATCAAGTTGCCGGTAATACTTTTTCAATTTCACTCTCTTGCGGGCTCATATTGCTTTGGCAACTTCAAATGCGTTCCTAATTCATTCAGAGGTTCATCCCTGTCAAATCCCGGATTTTCAGTAGCCAGTTCAAACAAAACCCCACCCGGTTCACGGAAATAAAGAGAGAAGAAATAATCGCGGTCAATTTTTGGAGTAATATTCAAGCCTTTACTCAAAACTTTCTCCCGAAGTCCATTAGAATATTATCGTCTTTAACCCTGAAAGCCACATGATGATTGGTTCCTGCAGAATTTATTCCGCTGCCTAAACCAGGCGCTTCAATAATATCAACAATAGAAGCATTGTCAATTGCATCAGTTATAAAACGATAACGATTTCCTTCCTGCTTCAAAAATTTATATCCTAAAATATCTGTAAGCACTTGCGCTGTCGGCTCTACTTTGTTTAAAGTCAATGTGACGCTGTGAAATCCTTTAGTAGCATTTTCACTTTTAATTTCGCTGGTTTCCCATGGCTTTCTTTTATCTTCAATTTCACTTTCGATCAAATCAATTTGCAGTCCATCAGGATCCTGGAAATGCAAAAATTTTTCTCCGAATCGTTCTGCTACTTCGTCCTGCTTTACATTAAATCTTTTAAAACGGTTTTGCCAGAATTCAAGGCTACCTTCCGGAACAGAATACCCGATTCCCGTTGCCATTCCTGCACCATTCACACCTCGTCGCACTCCTTCCCACGGGAAAAAAGTGAGAATGCTTCCCGGTGTTCCCTTTTCATCACCAAAATAAAAATGATAAGTGCCCGGATCATCAAAATTGACGGTCTTTTTCACAAACCGTTGTCCAAGAACGTTCGTGTAAAAATTCAAATTCTGTTTTGCATTTCCGGCAATTGCAGTTATATGATGCAAGCCTAAAATCCTGTTTTCCATTTTAATTATTTAAAAATGAAGTTACCACGTTACTCCAACATGATAACTCCATCGTCTTGTTACAAATTATGCAGCTTCCTGCTCTTGTTGCTGCTGTTGTTTTACCAGCTGTATTTCTGCGTTGATTTTAATATCATCGCTTACCACTACATTCCCTGCTTCAGTAACTGCATTCCAGGTTAATCCAAATTCTTTACGGCTTATTTTTCCGGTAACGGTAAAGCCTGCTTTGGTTTGTCCGTAAGGATCTACCACGGTTCCACCGAAATCCACATTAAGTGTCACGGGCTTCGTTGTTCCGGCTATAGTTAAGTCGCCGTAAAGCTTTCCTTCATTGCCATTGGCCTCATATTTCTTGCCTGAAAATTTTATTTGAGGATGTTCCTCTGCTTTAAAGAAATCTGCTGATTTCAAATGCGCGTCACGTTGTTCATTGTTGGTATCAATTGAATCAACATCTGCAGTAAATTCAATCTTTTTAGCGGTATTAAAATCGTTTGTTTCAGTTTCACCTTCGAGGTTGAATTTTTTAAACTGACCTGTTACGGTTGAGATCATCAGATGTTTTACTTTAAAAGTAATTTCACTGTGGGTCGGATCAAGATTCCATTTAATTGTTGACATGATTTTTGATTTTTTTATTTTAAAAATTAGAGTTTACTTGTTTTGATTGCCGGTTGATATCCTGCCTGGATAAAAATGTTTGAAATTTCTTCGTTTACTGATTCGCTGTTCCCGGAAAGAATAATTTCGTTTGTTTCCAGGTTGATGAAAGCCTTCACAATCTTTGAATAGGGTAACAGTTTCTCCATTTCTTTGCATTCATTTTCATTTTGTGTAACTACTACCACTATTTTTTGCGTAGCTACTTCTTTCATCAATTTGCGCTACTTTTTGTTCCTCTGCACCTTCAACTGCTACAATAATTATATCGGCTTCCCAACATCCATCCTTTACGCACTCAAGAGCTTCTACTTCGGCAGCCGGATATTGTTTTGCAATTGCTTCAGTCAATCTATTCAGTTCATCCGGCTTGTGCGAGATCAGCAACAAACGGTAAGGCATAGACGCAAACCGATTTACGATTGCTTTGCCGGCATCCTCTGTTGCTCCCACAATTGCTATCGTTTTTTTAGTTGCCATTTCTTCGTTTTTTGTTACACAAAGGTAGCCAGACATGAAGGCGGTCTCCAATGAGGTATGATAATAATTAGTATTGACCTTTGTTAAGATTTTGTATTGACTTAGATCAAGAGAACTAAGTTAATGGATAAGGAAACCCAGTGTTGACAATTGATACAGAGCGATTCAAAATAAATATTAAAAGACCAAGGAAAATTTGTTTGGAAAGAAATTTGCGGCTTTTGATTTACAAAAAAATATAAACAATGAGTAAAATGTATAACAACAAGACGTGGACAATCGGAAAAGATTTGGAAGTAAACCGTTATGGATATGGCGCAATGCGCATAACAGGAAAAGGCGTTTGGGGTGAACCGCAAAATGTAAGATGAAGCAATAAAAGTTTTAAAAAAAGCGGTTGAGATGGGCGTAAATTTCATAGATACTGCCGACAGCTATGGCCCTTTCGTATCTGAAAAACTGATCGCAAAAGCACTTTATCCTTATCCCAAGGATCTGGTGATAGCCACCAAAGGAGGATTGGAACGCGGCGGCCCTGATCAATGGTCACCAAACGCGCGGCCTGATCATTTGAAAGAAGCGTTGGAAGGAAGTTTGAAGAGATTAAAACTGGAGCAAATCGATTTATACCAACTGCATCGTATCGATCCAAAAGTTCCGTTTGACGAAACAATCGGATTTTTAAAAGATGCACAGCAAAAAGGACTGATCAAATATATCGGGCTTTCTGAAGTGAGTATAGATGAAATAAAACAAGCGCAGGAGCAACTTGAAATCGTTTCCGTTCAGAATAAATATAGTCTTACCTATCGTAAATGGGAAGACGAGCTTAATATTGTGCCAAAACCATATCGCCTTTATTCCATGGAATCCAATAATTGCAAGCCGGTTAAATCCTGATGAAACGATCAGTAAAATGGCTGAAAAATATAAAGTGTCTGAACAACAATTAATTTTAAAATGGTTGTTTAATCATTCCGAAAATATGTTGCTGATCCCCGGAACATCCAATGTGAAACATCTTGAAGAGAATTTAAACTCGCAGCACATTCAGTTACGTGCTGAAGATTTTGAAACCATAAATGAATCTGCAAAAGAAGCCGCAAGTGCTGAGCGCTAATTTACCGATTCATAAATTTCAGGGTTGACGGGAAACGGAAGTCGTTTTCCGTTTAAACCTGCAATAAGATTATCAGCAGCAATAGATGACATAGCATCCCTTGTTTCTACAGTGGCGCTACCGATGTGTGGCACGACTGCTGCGTTAGGCATTGTCAATAAAGGATTATCTTTTTGCATGGGTTCCGGATTGGTAACATCCAGGCCTGCGCCCCAGATAATTTTGTTTTGCAAAGCATGAATCAAATCTTCTTCATTATGAATACCGCCACGCGCGGTGTTGATAAAAATGGAAGAAGGTTTCATTTTTGCAAAAGCATTTTTATCAAAAGTGCCTTTTGTTTCGTCAGATAAATTACTATGGACTGAAAGCACATCACTTCTATTCAACAATTCATCAAAAGAAACCATATTCTGCATTAAATTCTTTTTCCGCCTGCAAATTATGCGTACGGTTATGATAGATCACTTTCATATCATAGGCACCAACGCATCTTTTCGCCATTTCATAGCCAATATTTCCCAAACCAAAAATTCCCAACGTTTTACCCTTTGATCTCAATGCCCAAGATCCGCGGTCGGTTCAAAGAATAAGCCATTCGCCTTTCATGATCTTGTTGTGCAGGTAAAAAGCTTTTCGCGAAACAGCGAGCATCAGCATGAAAGCCACATCAGCAGTAGGTCCGCTTAAAACGCCCGGTGTATGTCCAACAGGAATTTTCAATGCGTTGGCAGCAGCAATATCAACATTATCATACCCGACAGAATGAAGTGAAATTACTTTTAAATGTTTGCATTCGTTCAGAAAATGGGCATCAATATTATTAAAGCCTGCAGAAAGAAGCGCATCACATTGTTTTGAATATTCAATCAATTCCGGCTGGCTCAGTGGTCTTTTCTCATTCCATTCTATCACTTCAATTCCTGCATCCATTATTTTTTTCAAACCGACATCCGGAATTTTCCTTGTTATAAATACTTTCATTTTACTTCTGCTTTTCTTGCTGCCATCTGGCTGCGGATACGGCTTAATGTTTCCGGCGTTATCCCCAAAAAAGAAGCAATCATGTGTTGCGGCACTCTTTGAAGACACGTGGGGAAACCGGCCATTAATTTTGTATACTGTTCTTCGGCACGTTTCAGTCATCGAACTGATTAAACGCCTTTGCATGGCAATTAAATTATTCTGAATCAATATACGAAAATAGCGCTCAAACGCAGGAACTTTTTCCAGAAGGATATCCCATGAAGGCTTTGTGATCAGTAACAATTCACAATCTTCCAATGCTTCAATGTTGTACCGCGACGGTTCATCAGTCAGAAAACTGTACAGATCAGTAACCCACCAACCTTCCATTGAAAATTGAAGTATGGGTTCATTGCCTTTTTCATCTACGGTAAAAGTGCGCAACATTCCTTTTTCAACAAAAGACGTGTAACGGCTTACATCTCCTTCCTGCAACAGGTATTGGCTTTTGCGTAATTTCTTCGGAATAAAAAGTGTTTTGCAAAATTCAAATTCTTCATCGGTAATTGAAATGTGCTCTTTGTACACTTGTCAAAAAAAGTTCGAACATTGAGATGGATTAAATATGAACTGCAAATTTAGGCTTTCTCTTCACTTTTTGGTTCATCGCTGTAAAAGATCAAATGCAGCTAATTGTACCTTTGCAAAAATGAAATAGAAAGAAAATGGAGAATACATTATGATGTAGAAGAATTCAATTCAATCGTTCAAAACCGGAGAAGTGTTTATCCGAACCAGTTTGAAAAAGACAAAACAATACCTGATGAAATTATTTGGAAGATTTTAGAAAATGCCAATCGCGCACCAACTCACAAACTCACGCAGCCATGGCGTTTCACCGTTTTTGCAGGCAAAGGCCGTGAACGTTTTGCAAATTTACAAACGGAAATTTATACCAAATATGCCGGCGAAAATTTTAAAGAAAAAAAATTAAAAAATCTGCGTGAATATCCATTGCTGTCATCGCATGTAATTGTTGTTGGAATGAAAAGATCGAGACAGCGTAAGCATTCCTGAAATTGAAGAAATAATTGCGACCGCATGTGCAATAGAAAATATTTTTCTGTCATTGACGGCTTATGGAGTTGGGTGGTTATTTATCAACCGGCGGTATTACTTACATTGAAGAAGCAAAAGCACATTTCGAGCTTGAACCAACAGACAAATTAATCGGAACTTTTTTTATTGGCTATCCGGAAGATATTTCCAATCCTTTAACGAAAAGAGCACCAATAGACGAAAAGGTGAAATGGGTGAATGAGTAAATAAACAAAAAACCGGGATTTTAATTTTAACTTAAATCCCGGCGTGGAAATTTTTTTGAAAATTTATGCAGGCAATTCTTCTGCTTTGTACCCTGCTTTCTCTACTGCATTGATTACATCTTTTTCATCCACATTTTCTGCAGTAACTGTAAGTACTTTTTTAGGATTTTGTGTATCTACTTTCCAGTTGTTTTCGCCTAATTTTTCATTTAATACCGGCGTCACTTTTTCTATGCAGGAACCGCACATGATATTGGTTTTAAGTTGTATTGTCTTCATCGATTTGTATTTTTAAGCTGATACAAAATTAGTTACGGTGTCACTTAAAAGGGTGTAGAATTATGGATAAAATGTATAAGATTTTAATGTCCTACATTTTCATTCCTGCCATCGGGTTAGCACCTTTCCTGAAGACATATTCACTTTGCAAAAGATAAGCTCCGGATGTAACCACTACATCCCCGGGTTGAATGCCTGATTTTATTTCAATCATATCGCCGCTTTCCATACCCGTTTGTACCATTACACTTTTAAAAGTATTTTGTTTTGTTTCGAGCCACACCATCGCCATTTTTCCATCGCGCAAAACTGCGTCTGAAGGAAGTGCCAATACATGATGATCACCGGCACTTATGTTGACATAGGCGGCCATGCCCGGTTGCAGCAGATGTTGTTGATTCGGGAATATTTACGCGGATAATATTTATTCTTCCTGCCGTACTTAATTCAGGATTCTCAAAAGAAATAGTGCCGGAAATTTTTTTGCCGGGAATGTCCGGTATTTCAACAATGGCATTTTTTGCACCATCAATCTGAGCAAGTTGAGTGGCATATACCTGGGTTTCTACCCAAAGTGTTGAAAGATCAGCAAGTTTAACGACCATTCCGCCTTCAGCCACATAATCACCTTCCTGCAATGGAAGTTCAGTAATATATCCCGAAGCAGTGCTGTAAAAAGTGGTCAATTGATTTTTGATCGTTTTTTCATTTATATTTTTTATTTGCTGTTCACTCATCCCCCAAAGCAGCAATTTATTTTTTGCAGAAGCAATGATCTCATCAAAGTTTACAATCGCATTTCCCAAGCTTGCTTTCTTTTGTAAAGCCAATAAATATTCCTGCTTTGCATTGTTCAACTGTTCGCTGTATATCTCGTAAAGAGGCGCACCCTTTGCAACATAATCACCGGTTTGTTTAAAAAATAATTTTTCGATGCGACCTGGAACCCAGGCGCTCACTGCATTTGTTTTGGTTTCATCAAAATTTAACGTTCCGGTTAAAATAATTTGATCCCCGATAGAACCACTTTTAATTGTATCTACGTGAATATTTCCTAATTGCATTTGTTCCGGACTTAATTTAAGTTCGTCATCATTTTTTTGCTGCATGCCTTTTTTTGTTGCTATCAATTCCATGTGGCAAATCGGGCATATTCCCGGTTTCGCTTCTACTACCTGCGGATCCATCGGGCAAGTGTAGATGATGTCTTCATTTGAGGCAATTGTCTTTGTGTTTTTATTTTTACACCCGATAGCAATGATCAAGGGCAATAGTATAAGTACTTTGAAAAGATTTTTCATGGTTTACTTTTTAACTTTTATAAATCCTTCACTATCCACCAGGAACTGCGCATTCGCAGCTACACTGTCTTTGGCATTCAAACCACTTGTTATTTGGATCAAATTATTTGCAGTTATGCCTGTTGACACTTGTTGAACTTTAAAAACATTTCCCTGTTTCACAAACACAACCTTGTTCAGTCCCAATGATAGAACTGCCGGCTCCGGCAACCAATTATTGACAGATGTATTCACGTCCAGTGATGCTGTTACCTGGCTTCCAACAGGGATCATCAAATCAGAATTATCAAAATAAATCCGCGCAGTAAGCGTAGTGGAGTTATCACGATAAAAAGGTTCAATAAAATTGATTTTAGCCTTAATTTTTTTATCCGGTTCTGTCTCAGAGGTGATCGTTACCGGCGTTCCTGCCTTTATCATCGCATTGTCTGTGGGAAACAGGTTTAAGGTAATCCACACATGTCTCATATCATTTACCTGGAACACCGGCTGACCTTTCTCAACATACATTCCTTCTTTGACAGCCAATTCAGGAGTTTGTGTTGGCAAGGTAATCGGCTCAGGAGAATTGGTTACCTGCCCTGCTTCATGAACATGACCGGTATACTTGCTGTAAACAGTTATATTCGGTTGTGCTTTGCCGTTAGTTATTAATTTTTGTACATCGCGTTCATGCATCCCTAGCAAATACAACTTTTGCTTTTGCTGCATTTATCAGTGAAGTGTTTGCCGGATCATTTTTTAAGGAGGAATAGAAAATTCTGTTGTGCCGTAAGTAATTCGGGACTATAGATATCCATTACTTTTTGTCCGGCACGAACAGGCTGAAACCTATATTTGATATATAAATTATCGATGCGCCCGCTCACCCACGCCGAGATCGTTTTCATATATCTCGTGTCATATTCTACTGTTCCCAAAGCTTTAATATGCAAGTTGCTCACTATTTGTTTTCATTGCTAGTGACAGGAACAGATGACAATATGGTGCTGTTAACCGGTTGAAGCAAAGAAGAAAGATCAGCATTCAGAAATTTCCCGGGCAGCATTTTCTTTTTTTACCAAATTCATTCCGCAAATAGGGCAACGGCCCGGCGCATGTTCTATCACCTGCGGATGCATTGAACATGTATAAATATCTTCGCTTCCTGCAGATGTCACATTAGCCGTCTTATTCTGATTACAGCTACTGAAGCTCAATAAACTAACAGCGCCAATAACCATTAAAAACATTTTTATAATTAAAGTTTTCTTTTTCATGATCATTCTATTTTATCTCAAGGATTTTATCCAATTGCACCTGCATCTCCAACAATTGCTGAAGTTGATCGAGATAGTCCAATTGTGTCATATTTAGTGTCTCCCACGCATCAAATAATTCAAACAACTCGCCTGTATTTTGCTCATAAGATAGTTGCATCACCTTGTAATTTTTTTGCAATGCAGGGATAATATTTTCCTCAAATAGCCGTAATTGTTTTTTCTTGCTCTTTACGGAAGCAATTATATCAGCAGCATCACCGGTCGATTCATTGATAATCGTTTCACGTTCGACTTTATAGGATTCTTCCTGCCATTTTAATGATTCCACTTTTGCTTTATAAGCGCCGGCAGACCAGGGAGCCAACGGAATTTTTACCGTCGCCATCAATGAGAATAGCCATGGCGATTGGCCAAAGCCAAACATATGATTGTATGGAATTCCAAACTGTGGCAATTGTTTTGTTTTTTCAAGGTTCAATTGAAGTTTATTGATACGTAGATTCTGTTCTACCGCTTTGATATCGCTTCTTGCAGAAATCAGATCGTTGCTATCAACCCTGTTATAATTTTTAATGTGTAGTTGGTATCAACGGTAAATTGTTCACTCCTGTCGCGGTTCATTAAGGTGTTCAAATTGATCTGGTGTTGCTTTACTTCGTTTTCAAGCATTTCCCGCTGATTTTCTATTTTTCCTAAAGCGGCTTTCGCTTTATAATATGAATTCAGTTTTCCCAGGTTATTTTTATATCGCAGCTCTGCACTTTCAATCATAAAATTCAGCAGCTTTCTCATTGTCATTAAGCACCTCAATTTTCTTTTCAACAACCACCCAGTCGTAATAATTCTTTTTTGCTTCTGCATACAGATCGTTAAGAGAAATTTGCTTTTTTTCTTTGTTTACTGACTGATAAGCGATTGCAGGTAGAATCTTCATTGCTTCCTGTTCTTTTTTATTTGGAAACATTTGAGTAGCGCTTACTGCATAAATGCGCCTTTACCTTTTTGAGCTGCGGTTGATTTTGTCAGAGAAAGATCGTAAGGCGTCATAAAGAAGCCGGCCCCAAGCTTCAGGAGGAGCCCAGCTTTTAGCTCCTTTAGATGCTTCATCAAGCGAACGGATTTGCGCATCATACACTTTCAGTTCAGGATTATTTTTTTGAATGATTGAAAAGATATCGTTCAATTTTAAAACCTGCTGCGCACTTGTACTAATTCGCTGCTAAAATCAATCCCGCTATTATCAGAATATTTTTTTTCATCTTTTCTATTTTGTTTTTAAAACATTATTTGTTACTGATGATTGGTTTCGAGCACCTGGATCTTTCCATACTTTCTCAATTCATATTCTTTGTTCATTAAAAAGATAACAGGAGAAACCAAAAGCACAAAGACGGCAGAAGTAAACACACCTCCAATCATAGGTAAGACAATCGGTTTCATTACATCACTACCCACTCCTGAGCTCCATAGAATAGGAATCAAACCGATCAGAATTACAAAAACCGTCATCATTTTCGGTCGTAATCTTTTCGCAGCACCTGCAATTACATATTCACGCAAATCGGCCTTTGTAATTGTTTCTCTTGAGTTGCCTTTTGCTTTTACCAACTGTTGCATCGCGTCATTTAAATAAATGATCATTACAATTCCCGTTTCCACCGCTAATCCAAACAAAGCAATGAAACCAACTGCCACTGCCACTGATAAATTCACCTTCCAGAACCAGATCATGAAGGCACCACCAATAAGTGCGAATGGAATAGAGATCAGACTGAGCAACGCTTCACGTGCGGAGTTAAAAGCAAAATACATCGAGAAAAAAATGATGATAAGCACGACCGGCAAAATCACTTTCATTGTTTTTTCGCTGCTCAACAAATTTTCATACTGGCCACTCCAATCAATGTAGTAACCTTTGGGTAATTTGGTAAGCATGGAGTTGAGCCTCTCTTGTGCTTCCTGCACAGTGCCTCCCAAATCGCGGCCTCTCACATTAAATAAAACAGTTCCACGCAACAATGCATTTTCAGAATTGATCATCGGCGGTCCGGATGTAATATTTATATCGGCTACGGCTTGTAATGGCACGGGGCCAAATTCTTTTGTTTGCACCTGCAGTGTTTTCAGTGCTTTCATATTGTCCCTGAAATCCTGCGCAAAACGGGCATTAACAGAGAACCGCTGGCGACCTTCAATAACAGTAGTGAGTTTCATACCACCTAATGCACTTTGAACTACTGCGTTTACGTCATCAACCGTTAGTCCATAGCGACTAATCTCATCACGTTTAATTTTTATGTCAATATATTTTCCGCCGGTGATCGGTTCCACATACAAATCTTTGACACCGTCAATACCCATCAACACCATTTTAATTTTTTGGGCAAAAGCGTAAATCGTATCCAGGTTTTGTCCGTACACTTTTACGCCAACATCAGTCCTGATACCGGTTGAGAGCATGTTGATCCTGTTGATGATCGGCTGGGTCCATCCGTTGGAAACGCCGGGAATCTGCAACTTGCTGTTCAGTTCGTTTACAATATCTTCTTTTGTTTTGCCCGGCCTCCATTCTGATCTTGGTTTTAATAACACGATGGTTTCAATCATACTTATCGGCGAATTATCTGTTGCAGTGTTTGCTCTGCCTGCTTTTCCCAAAACATTTTTCACTTCAGGAACCGAAGCAATAATTCTATCCTGCACTTGCAAAATTCTTTTCACTTCTGAATTGGACACATCCGGCATCGTTACCGGCATAAACAATATAGAGCCTTCATCCAGCGGAGGCATAAATTCCCGTCCCAGGCTCATGATCAATGGAACACTGACCAGCAGCGCGATGATATTAATTGCAAGTGTTGTCTTTCGCCATTTGGTACACCACCTTATAAGTGGTTCATAAATTTTATAAAGCCCCCTGTTCACAGGGTTATGGTTTTCAGGTCTGAATCTTCCGCGCATAAAAAAAGAGATCAGCACTGGCGCCAGCGTTATTACCAGAATTGCATCAACGGCTATGATGAAAGTTTTTGTGTAGGCTAACGGGCCAAACAATTTGCCTTCCTGCCCTGTTAATAAGAACACCGGTAAAAAAGAAGTGATAATGATAATGGTAGAAAAAAATACACCTCTCGACACCTGCTTGCACGAACTTTCAATAATGCTCATTCGTATGTCTTCAGGAATTTTTTGATAACTTCTTTCGGGCAAAATCTTTTTATATAATCGCTTCATGTGTGTATTTTTTATTGTTTTTTATTTGCCACATGGAATTCCATTTCATTTTATTTCAATTTGTTGGCCGGATCGTTTTGCCATTGTGATAAATTGTGATAGGCATTCTCCGACATAATAATTCCGTTATCGACAATAACCCCGATTGCCAATGCAATTCCGGTCAGCGACATAATGTTGGATGAAAGGCCAAAAGCATTCAGTAAAATAAAACTGATGGCCACCGTTATTGGTATCTGTACGATAATGTTTAACGCACTGCGCCAGTGAAACAGGAACAACAAAACGATCAGCGATACGGCTATCATTTCTTCAATCAATTTCCCTTTGATGTTTTTTATTGCTGCTTCAATTAGAGTGCTCCTGTCATAAGCTATTTTAAAATGAACACCAGCAGGCAAACCTTTTTCGACGATTTTCATTTTGGCTTTTACCGCGTTGATCACTCTATCTGCATTCTCGCCATACCGCATTACGACAATACCGCCAACCACTTCACCATTCCCGTTCTCATCAAAAATGCCGAGACGTTCTTCGCCGCCTAATTGAACCGTCCCGATATCTTTTACCCTCACCGGTATTCCATTATTATTGGCAATTCCTATATTTTCGATGTCTTCTTTATTTTTTATATAGCCCAGCCCGCGAATGATGTAAGCCATGTTGCTCATTTCAAATTTTCTTCCGCCCACGTCATTATTGTTGGCTTTTACTTTATTCATCACGTCCATTAAAGAAATTCCGTAATACTGCAATTTCAGGGGATCAACCACGATCTGGTATTGCTTTTCGAATCCGCCGAAAGAAGCAATTTCTGCAACACCCGGCACAGTTTGTAATGCAAATTTGATGTACCAATCCTGCAAAGCACGTTGCTCTCCAAGATCCAAATTTTTCGCATCCAGCGTGTACCACAATACATGTCCAACGCCGGTTCCATCAGGACCGAGCGCGGGTGTAACTCCCTTCGGAAGCAGCCTTTGCGCATAATTCAATCTTTCGAGTACGCGTGTCCGTGCCCAATACACATCGACATTATCTTCAAAAATCACGTACACGAAACTCATCCCGAACATCGATGTAGCGCGTATATTTTTCACTTTTGGAATTCCCTGAAGGTTTGATACAAGCGGAAACGTTACCTGGTCTTCCATAATTTGTGGACTTTGACCCGCCCACTCCGTAAAAACAATCACCTGGTTCTCTGAAAGATCAGGAATCGCATCAATAGGATTTTTTCGAATTGAATAGATACCCCACGCAAAAAGTCCTAAAGCAATTGCGAGTACGATATAACGGTTGCGTAGCGAAAGCTCTATTATTTTTTGAACCATGATCTAATCTTTAGGCTTTACATAATTTCCTTCTTGCAACATCTTCTTCTGTTCTGCTGTTAATTTTTGTTTTACCAAGGTCATCCCACATTTTGGGCATTCACCCGGGTGATCACTAATCACTTCATTATGCATGGTGCAGGTATAAGCTTCAGATGAATCTGTGATCGTTGAAGAAACTTTATTGGAGGAGGAAGAGTTGTTACAGGATGCAACAACAAAAGATGAATTGACAGCAATAAGCGCAATGAAGATTATTTTTTTCATCGTAAATATTTTTAGGGATTTAATATTTATTTTAATTAGAGGTTCTGAAATAGAATTGACATAATTGCTCTCAGACACTACTTCATGAACCTTAAAAGCTTGAAAATTGGTGGCAGTAGATAAACACCACAACGGAATCGGGAAACCGTTAGAGAAAGAGGTATTAAATTAAATAAGTGCAGTTAGCCACAAAGAGAGAAACACCGTTGTATAATGGCGGCGAATTAGGTCTGTAGGAAATATTTTCTTTATGAGAAGAAAACAAAAACGTTTGAAAAGAATTGGTAAAAAACTGAACGTGCGCTATTAACCTTGCCGGAGCATCAATATGATCTGCGGCAAAATGATTGTCTTTAACTTTAAAATATTGGTATTTGGTTTTACAACAATGACCTTTATCGGTGGCTTTTAAAGCATGGTTATGCGCATTTTCAGAAAAAGAAATTTTTACCGACGTGAGGTTATCGCAACAATAAAATCCTTTTACACCGTATCCTACAACGGATATTGTGTAAATAGAAAGAAGCAATATGATCGTAGTTTTCTTCACTTGCCCGAAGGTAAATTTCTTTTGAGAAGTTATATTTTATTTAACGTTTATTTAATTTCTTTTATGCAAAATTATTCGCCTTTGCCTGAATTTAAAATGATCCTTATCAGCAAAACAACAAATTATCAAGATTTTAATTTTATCCACTTCAATCTTAAACTGTTGCTTACCACGCTTACAGAACTCATTGCCATCGCGGCTCCGGCAATCATCGGGTTCAGCAAAAATCCGGTAAAAGGATATAAAATTCCTGCTGCTATCGGAATGCCAATCACATTGTAAATAAATGCCCAGAAAAGATTTTGCCGAATCACCTTTACCGTTTGTTTTGACAATTGAATGGCTTTGGGAATATGCAAAAGATCGGAAGAGATCAACGTCATTTTTGCTACATCCATCGCAATATCAGTTCCTTTTCCCATCGCGATGCTCACTTCGGCAAGGGCCAGTGCCTGGCTGTCGTTAATTCCGTCGCCAACCATTGCCACTTTTTTTCCTTCCTTCTGCAATTCTTTTACAAAATTCGCTTTATCTGTTGGCAAAATGCCTGCTTTGAAATTTTTAATTCCGGTTGCTTTTGAAACTGCTTCAGCCGTTTTTTCATTGTCGCCGGTAAGCATATAAACCTCAATTCCCATGCTGTTGTAATCCTGATATGGCTTCTTTTGAAGACTCTTTAATTTTATCCGCAATGGCTACTGCTGCTAATGCATTTTTTTCATCAGCAAACCAAATAACGGTATTCGCATTATTCAACCACTCATCAGCTTTTTCTTTTAATTCAGCAGGAATATCAACGCTGCTTTTCTGCCATAAACTTAGAGCTGCCTGCAAAATATTTTTCATTCATTAACAATTGCTCGAAACACCGGCACCGGTAACACTTTCAAAAGATTGAGGAATTACTTTTCGAATTGTTTTGTTCCTTAAAATATTGAGCAATCGCATCTGCCAAAGGATGTTCTGATTGAGATTCAAAAGAATAAAAAATAGAAGCATTGGAATTCATATTTACTTCATTCGCCCAAGCAATTTGCGGTTACCTGCGGATGCCCTTCAGTGATCGTTCCTGTTTTATCAAAATGATAGCGTTTATATTTTTTGCCTGTTCAAGACTTTCAGCATCTTTTATTAAAATTCCATTTTCTGCACCTCTTCCCACACCTACCATAATGGCCGTTGGCGTTGCAAACCCAAGAGCACACGGACAAGCAATCACCAAAACAGTTATCATTGCCAGCAAGCCATGAGTAACGGCAGTTATCGCCGCCCGCAACCATCCAGATTATGAAAGATAAAATTGAAATGCCCATTACCACAGGCACAAAAATTCCCGCGATCTTATCTACTAATTTTTGAACAGGCGCTTTACTTCCCTGCGCATCTTTTACCATTTTAATGATATGCGCCAAAAGCGTATCTGCTCCTACTTTCGTGGCTTCAAAAACAAAACTTCCCTTCTGATTGATCGTGCCTGCAAAAACTTTTTCACCTTTCTTTTTTTCAACCGGAACAGGCTCTCCTGAAATCATACTTTCATCAACAAACGAATTTCCGGAATATGACCACTCCATCTACAGCAATTTTTTCTCCCGGCTTTACGAGCACTTTATCTGCCACCTGCACTTCTGAAATTTTGATTGTTTTTTCTGCACCATCTTCGCTAATAACTGTTACTGTTTTTGGTTGTAACCCAATCAATTTTTTTATGGCGGAAGAGGTGTTTGATTTTGCTTTTTCTTCCATCATTTTACCGAGCAGAATAAAACTGATCACCACAGCCGCGGCTTCAAAATAAACATGCGCCTGCAATCCCCTGCTTGTCCAGAATTGAGGATATAAAGTATTGAAAACACTGAACAGGTAAGCGATGCCGGTACTTAAGGCAACCAGCGTATCCATATTTGCTGAAGTATGTTTTGCCTGTTTCCATGCATTGACAAAAAATTGTCTTCCGAAAATTAAAACCACCGGCGTAGCCAATGCCCACATGATAAACTCAGCATAAGGAATGCTGATAAAAAACATTCCGATTAAAACAATCGGCACAGAAAATATAACTGAAAGGATCGTTCTTCTTCGAAGCGATTTGAAATAACTTTCTTTTTGTTCATTCACAGCTTCTTCACTTTCTTCCGATTCATCAATCACCAGGTCATACCCCGAAGCTTGCACAGATTGTTTAAAATGGTGCACATCAGCAACGGTCGGTACATATTCAACAGAAGCTTCGCCATTGGCATAATTAACTGCAGCTTTTACCACGCCCGGTTCTTCTTTCAAAGTCGTTTCAACACTGCTCGCGCATGACGCGCAACTCATCCCCGTTACGGGAAAAGATTTTTTAACCGTTTTTTTTTCGATTTCAGCTACCTCCATACTTCATCTTATTTTAAACAAAGTTCTGGCTATTATTCTTTTAGAACGTACAGATTCTTGTGAAAGATGTGCAGATAAATGAAAAAAGGTGACAGTAAACAACTTTATTTTATCAATTCCACTTTATCAATTGTTTTTCTAAGGCCGTGCCTAAAGATTTAAAAGCAGTTGGCGTCATCCCCGTTAGTTTTTTAAACTGGCTTGAAAGATGTTGCGTGCTGCTATAGCCAAGGTTTAGCGCGATTTGACCTAGAGAAAGTTCGTTGTAGGTAAGCCATTCTTTTGTCTTTTCAATTTTTTGCAGAATGAAAAATTGTTCAATCGTAATTCCTTCTACTTCTGAAAAAAGTTTGCTTATAGAAGAATAGTCCTTCAATATTTTTTTACTCAGAAATTTTTGAATGCTAAAATGTTCTTCAATATCGCCTTCCTGCACTTTTTCAATAAGCAGCGTTTTTATTTTTTCAATTATCCTCGTTTTCTGATCATCCAACAATTCAAATCCCACTTTTTCAAATCGTTTGAAAGCTTTTGCAGTTGTAGTCTTTGAGGCGTTCTTTAACAACTCAACTTCGCCGAGTTGTACAAATTTCGGCTGAAGTTTATTTTCTTTTAAAATTTGTTCCACGCTCATTATACAGCGCGGGCAAACCATATTTTTTATAAAGAGTTTCATTGTTAAGAGACAAAATTCCTTTTTTTGTTCGTTTACTGATAAGCTTTATTGATAAACCCTTACATAATCGACGATCATCCGCTGAGGCAAAACTGTAGATGCATCGGGCGCTCCCGGCCAATTGCCTCCAACGGCAACATTCAGCAGAAAAAAGAAGGGTTTATCAAATGGATAATTTCCATTCACATCGGTTTTGTTGCCCGTAAAATATTTCACATTATCAACATACCATTCAATTTTGGCGGAATCCCAAACGATACTAAACGACATGGAATTTATCAGAAAAATCATTATTGGATAATACATAACTGTCACCAATATGCGTGCTTCCCTGACCTGCCTGTCCCCAGTGCATCGTTCCGTAAACTTTATTGGGTTCATTGCCCAACAATTCCATTATATCGAGTTCACCGCATGCGGGCCACGGTGTGCTGGAAATATCACTTCCAAGCATCCATATTGCCGGCCAAAGGCCTTTTGTTTTTGGAAGCTTTGCTCTTATATCTATCCGGCCATAAGTGAATTCTTTGTTGCCTAATGTTTGTAAACGCGCCGAGGTATAACTTCCGTCACTTTCCTGCCTTGCTTCAATCACCAAATAACCGCCATGAGTGATATAGGCGTTTTTTGTTGTATTTGTATAATTTTCCAATTCATTATTTCCCCATCCCCCCCCGCCGGTTTCGTAATTCCAGGTATTTGTATTCAAATTCGGTCCGTTGAATTCATCACTCCATGCTAAAGAAAGACCGGCGTAACTGGTGGGAGCAGTATAACCGGAATCGCTTACCGGCAAATAAGTTCCCTCGCAAAGAATGGTCCCCAGCGCTTTTCCGCCGCCAACTATGGTCGCATTAACGGGATTGCTTAATTGCATATAAAATACTTTATCAGTTTCCCGGAGACTGTCTCCTCTTACCTGTATGTCAATCTCACCAGATTGCTGGCCGGCGGGAATGGTCAAAGTGCCGGATTTCTCAGTAAAATAAGTACTGTTTGCAGTGCTGTCAACTGTTTTGTAATCCACTTTAATATCCTGTGAAGAAGCTTTACTTAAAATTACCGTAAAGGGAAATGTCGTTGATGAAACATTATCCCGGTTGAGCGTTACAGGTTTTATACTTACTGATGTAGAAGTAGATTGTCCATTAGTTGATTTCTTACTACAAGAAAAACAAAAAAAAGTGATAATAACAACAAAAAACAGTTTCATTTTTTCCTATTTAATACAATAATATTTTTTCTAAACTTCTAAATTACAATTTATTCAACTGAGGCAGTAAACGAACTAATTTTTGAGATTTCTATTTTGCTTAGCCAGCAAACGAAGAAATAAGAGAGATTTTAATTCTGTTTTACCAATTTTTTAATTGGGCTGCCAGCGCGCCGGCTTATCTTTTAACAGCGGATTGATTATTTTTGCCGCCATGTCAAACGGAAGATCAGTTGCACTGCACACGTTAGGTTGCAAACTAAATTATTCGGAAACTTCGGCGGTTGAAAGACTGCTCGAAGAGGATGGATTTGTAAAAAAAGAATTCACAGATAAGGCCGACGTGTATGTGATCAACACTTGTTCCGTTACTGAAAATGCGGATAAAGAATGCCGGCAACTGGTAAGGCGTGTGCAAAGAAAAGCGCCGGAAGCGATGGTCGTTATCATGGGTTGTTATGCCCAATTGAAGCCAAAAGAAATTGCAGAAATCCCTGGTGTTGACCTGGTTTTAGGCGCTTCAGAAAAATTTAATATCACTTCTCATTTAAAAGAACTCACTCATGGCGACAGCGCCAAAATCAGCAGTTGTGACATTGAATCTGTAGAAGGTTTTCATTCGTCATATTCCATTAACGGCAGAACAAGAACATTTTTAAAAGTTCAGGATGGGTGCGATTATAATTGTTCTTTTTGTACCATACCGATGGCGCGCGGAAAAAGCAGGAGTAATTCGATTGAAAATGTTTTGTCGGAGATAAAAAAAATTAAAGAGGCAGGTGTAAAAGAAATTGTATTAACAGGAATCAACCTCGGCGATTTTGGCAAAGATGGAAGCGGTAAAAAAACCGGCGACAATTTCTATTCATTATTAAAAGCAATTGAAGAATTTGACGGAGTGGAACGTTACCGCATCTCATCGATCGAACCGAATTTATTGTCAGAAGAAATAATTCGGTTTGTTGCAGGCAAGCAAAAAAATAATGCCGCATTTTCATATTCCGCTTCAAAGCGGAAGCAACAAAATCCTTGGAATGATGCGCCGGCGTTATAAAAGAGAATTGTACGCAGAAAAAGTGCAACTTATAAAAAAATTAATCCCCGATTGTTGCATTGGCGTAGATGTGATTACGGGTTTTCCCGGAGAAACAGAAGAAGATTTTAAAGACACGGTTGACTTTTTAGTTTCTCTTGATATTTCTTACTTGCATGTATTTCACTTATTCTGAAAGAGCCAACACACACGCTTTAACTTTGGATCCTGTTGTTCCGGTTCATAGCCGTCATGAAAGAACCAAAATCCTTCGTTCCTTGTCTTATAAAAAAATGCAACAATTTATTTCAGATCATTCAGGGCAAATGAGAAAGGTTTTGTTTGAAAGCAAAAACAAACACCGAATGATGGAAGGCTACACGGATAATTATATCAAAATCACCACACCTTATAAAGATGAGTGGACCAATGAAATAATAGATTGGAAAATTTAATAAAGAGGTCTTATTTCCTTCAGCTTCGAATTTTTTCTTTTAAATTACAAATAGATTAAAAATTTTGAAAGACTCCCACAAAACGTCTTAACGAAATTCCATAAAACGCTCTTTAGGCTTCACTTTTGAGAGAGCTATTTTGTAGAAATTATTCCCGAAATAAAATAAATTTAAATACTTATGCATCTCACAGGTAAGCGAGGAGGCGGCTTGTATTCTGATGCAACCTTAATTCCAGGCAAATTAACAATTGTTTTCAAAAGGTTGTGGCAACAAAATTGTAACAAAAAAATATCATTCGAGCTCAGGTTATCTGAGGAAATTAAAAAAAATACTATGAAGTATTTTCGTCCCCTTTCCGAATCTATGATTCAAAAATTGAAACAATGCCGCCAGGCCGAACTGGATGCAAGAACACGAGAAGCCTTTTACCATGGAAGATATGAGCTATGCAGTAGCGCCATTATTTAAAAGAGGCCTTATAGAAATAAGAAAACAAGTGGTGGATAGTAAAGTTTTGCATTGTATTCATCTTACAACGGATGGAATTGAATATTTGAAAAAATTAAAGCCGATGGAAAAACATTCTTAGATTAGCCTGTACAAACCAAAATCCGGTATCAATATTTTTTACTCTCTTTTTATCGTTTTTTGCCTTAAGTGGCGTTTGAATTTAAGTAGAACTTTTGCCTTTTTCTTCGAATGCCGCCCCAATAAATAACCATAAGGATGCAGATCTTCAACATTGTCGAACACGATTTTTGCAATACCTGTTAATGGGATAGCAATCACCATTCCGCCCAATCCCCAAACCATTTCGCCAAGGATCAGAACCAAAATTGCTACCAGCGGATTAATATTTACTTCACCCCCTAATAAGGCAGGTTGTATCACATAAAACTGTGTAAATTGAATTACCACATAAACAATAAGTACCGTCAATATCATCGCACCGCTTCCACCCTGCGATATAACCATCAAAACCGTAAGTGTAATTCCAGTAACACTTCCTACAAATGGGATTACTTCTAACAATCCACAAAGACTGGCAAAAAAGACTGGGTTCTTTACGCCGATAATAGAAAACGAAATGCTATATAAGATCCACAACAAGGTAACGAGTAATCCAAAACCAAAAAGATAATGCTGCGTAGCCCTACTTGATGCTGAAATAATATTTTCAGCCTTTTCTTTTTGGTCGTCAGAAACAAGCTTGAGTATAAAAATCTTTAAATGCCTTCTTGAATAGAGTATCATGAAGATGTAAACCAGCATGATAATGAAATTCGTAACAAAGAAAATAAGAGAGCCCATAAACGTGCTTATAATATTACCTAAACCATCTGAGCTTTTTCCTTTTATAATTTCCTCCTGGCTTGATGGCGTAATGCCAAATGATTTGTAAAGAAAAACTTCCAACTCATGTATCTTATCCATTACGTTTCGTTGGATTGCCGATATATCCCGTGTTATGGAATTTATTTGCCAGATAAAAAAATAAATAACACCTGCCAGAATCCCCATGAGAATGATAACACAAAGAAGTGAAGCCAGTGCACGATTGATCCCTTTCCTTTCGAGCCACCTGCTTATAGGCATGAAAAGCATCGCCAATAATCCGGCAAGCGTAAGCGGAAGCAATACCACCTTAGCATATATTAAAATGCTGAAAGATAAAAAAATGAGTAACAGAACAAGTACCCATTTCCCTAACAATGTTTTTTGCATAAATTAAGAAGTGGAAAAATTATGCCATAAAAGTTTAATGTTTGTTTGGATCAACTGCGCTATACTTTGCGGCATGGCAATGTAAATTATTCTAAATTAATTACATTTGAAAAGGTAAATTGCTGATTCAATCCAATTTCTCCTGAATTAATCAGAAACATCAACCAGGAAAAACGTTTTTAGTTTTTTATAAAGCATCTCTGATAGTTCACTACATAAATTTACAATTATGCCTAAGTATGTTATTGAAAGAGAAATTCCAGGTGCAGGCTCATTAACTGCGGAACAATTAAAGGAAATTTCTAAAACTTCCTCCGGGGTTTTGAATGAAATGGGACCACAAATTCAATGGGTACAGAGCTATGTGACCGATAATAAGATCTATTGTGTTTACATTGCACCCAATGAAGAAATGGTTCGCGAACATGCAAAGCGAGGCGGGTTTCCGGCAAACTCGGTAAACGAAGTGAAAAACATGATCGATCCAACCACTGCAGAATAATTTCTATTCGTTCAGTTCCCACTTTCTATTTTTAAGACAAAGCGACAGAAAACATTGCTACTATTGGTTATGCGCATCCTAAAACTCATCTGTGGATTTTGTGGAAAACAAAAATCTTCATTTTTTGTTGGTTTACTGTGACAGTATCTTGATCCTCCCGCTTTTTTTAACCTGTAAAAAGAGGTTACTCTTTTCAAGTGATAACCGACCAGAAACGAATCCTTTTTGTCCAAAACTTTATCAAAAAAAAAGCGGCCCAAAAATGAAGCCGCTTAACAAGTACAACGCAAATTTATTAAAAAGGAAGATCGTCTGCCGGTTCTTCCATCTCCGCAGGCTGACTTACTTTCGAATTTCCTGCGGCCTGTTGATAGTTAGCTGATGGCTGGCTGCCTCCATCCTGGTTATCACTTCTGCTGCCTAACAACTGTACGCGAAAAACAGTCATTTTTAATGACGCGGCATTTTGGTTGTCTTTATTAAGATAACCTTCGGCTTCGGGATTACCCTCAGCATACACCAACTGGCCTTTTTTAAGGTATTGTGCAATAGCAGTTCTATCTGTCCAGTAAGCGCATTTTACCCATGTGGTCTTTTCTACAAGATTCCCCTGCGAATCTTTATATTTTTCGGAGTGCGCGACAGGGAAATTAATTACGCTTCTTCCGTTTACTTCATTGGTCGTACAATCACTTCCGAGGTGCCCGATAATTTGTAATTTGATCATGATAATAATTTTGTTGGTGAATGGATATGTTGAATGTTACTTTGAAACTTCACACTTCTGCATGATACGAATTATTCTATTATTTACAAACATAACCGATTCTTAGTTCATTTTTTTCTTTAAAGAACTAACCTGGTCTTGCAAATTACTTACAAGATTTACCAGCGAATCTACATCCCATCTTTGCTGTTGGGTAACCTTGTTAATAACTGCCTGTGCCTGCCACATTTCCAACACGTCAGCCGCCTGAACCTGGTACGGCTGAAATGCCGGATTGTCGCTTACAAGGGTTAATTTATTTTTATTCTTATTATTTTTTACCACACGCTTATAAACAATACCTTCATTTTTGCTTACTACAATATAAGCCGCATTGTTTTTAACGTTATCAAGGTTTTCAACTTTTTCACCTACTATTACACTTCCGCTTGGAGTAGGTAACATACTATCCCCTATTATTTCAAAAGCCCGGTAGCTTCCACCTGTAAGCATTGGTAATGTAAACGTATTCAATTCATCAATGAACTCACTATCCGCATAGCCGGCAAGATAACCCGCAGTTGCTTTCACCGGAACGAAATGAATGAGATTCCGGTCGGCGCTCATCATTTTCAGCTGCCGCCTTTTGGCAAGATAGCTGCTGCCTTTGGTTTCCCCAGGTCTTGTAGCAAAAGTTCATCCAAGGAAACTTTGAAAATTTCACTTACATTTTCTAAAACATCAAGCCTCGGATCGGCTCTTTCTTCTTCATAGGCACCGAGAAGGGAACGTTTGATACCTAGTTTATTGGAGAATTCCTCTTGTGTCCATCCCCGCAGTTTACGAAGATATTTTAGGTTTTGTCCTGCTTGTGACATAGCAAACTAATTTATTTAGGACAAAAATACTAATTAATTTAGTTTAACCAAATATTATTTTTATTTCTAAACAATTTTTTGAAACCAGATTATAACATAACACTAACCGCGATACTGAATATATTTGTTGACGACCAGCAAATGCGATAATGAAAATAAAATTACTTTCATCTTTATTTGTTTGTTTACTGTCTTTTGTAAGCGGGTTGCAAAAAACGCTGGCCCAAATAGCTGATGCCGGGGCCGATCAACAAATCTATTTATCCCAAACAACAACTGCTGTACTCAATGGCAGCAAAAGTTCCGGTACAAGATACAAATGGACAGATATCTCTACCGATTATCCATGTCCGGGAAATATTATTTCGGCTACTTCAAAAACAACAAAAGTTGCAGGTTTACAGCAAGGTGTTTTTTATTTTCAGATCGCTGTTACGACAAGTGGAACTACTAAATACGACACTGTTTCTATAACAGTCGACTATGCGCCAGCCCCGGCAACGGGAACACTTTTAAAAGACTTGAGTACGGATATGGCTAATTCGACCTTATTACAACTTCATAAATAACCACTCAAATACCAGTCAATTAACCGAAAGCCCTACTGGTGTGCTGGGTTACATTGCCGATAGGGGCAGGAGCCTTTCAATGACTGTGGACGGTCAAAGAGGTAAGTTTTACTCAACAGTTGAAGACGGTTATCACTGGCAAAATGATAATGGCTATGCCAGAACTGAATTGAGCTACGGAACTGACGGATTACCCTTTGACACAGCTAAAATTTACGATATGTATTGGAAAGGATATTTTCCACAGGATTTTAGCTATTTAGCGGCAAATCAAATAGTTGTTTGTCCTATGCAAATCCATGGAAATGGCGGGGGAATAAATTCCTCCGTTTACCCTTACTTTATTAAACGGACATGATGGAGGCAATACACGCGTGGGACAGACAGGATTAAAGGCACTTTATTTTAATGATGTCTTTGTGCCAAATAATACGCCCTCAAACGATTCAGCCTTTCATTATATATGTGATTTAAGCACGCTTGTTAATTCTGCACACACCATAAGAATAAGATTAAGAGAGGGTGCAGGAAGTGATGCTTTCATAGAAGTATAACTTGACGGTAAATTAAAATATGCCAGAATTGGAAATGGTAAGATTGGTGCAACACTACAGCAGGATTATATAAAATTCGCTTCGATATATGATTATGGAAAAGCACTGGTTGATCCCGCTCAACTTTCAAGAGGAAGAAAATTTTCGCTCGTAACTGAGTCGTTCAGGGTATATGAAATTAAGCCGACACCTTAAAAACCAGGGTTAGTCATTCTTAAATCCATTTTTTTACCACGCTCAGTAAATCGTTTATTTGAAAAGGCTTTTCAACGAAATCATCTGCCCCGGCCTCTTCGGCTAATTTGCCAATGCCTGGAGTGGCCGATACAATTACTACCGGAATATGCCGGGTTGAATTCTGGCTTTTTAAAAATTTGCAGACTTTCAATCCATCCTGACCGCTCAACTGCCTGTCCAGTAAAAATAAATCAGGAGCTGTATAATTATTTTCAAGAATGGACATTGCCTCTCCAAGCACTTCTACGTCATAACCTGCTCTTTCAAATATCAATTTAAAAATATCCTGAACCCCTTCATCGTCGTCTGTAATAAGAATCTTCTTCTTCATTTGCCAAAAAATAGTTTTTTATTTAATATAATAAATGCAAAGAGTGTACCGTATTGGCTTTTAAATTTTTTCAGAAGATGTTAGATCGTGAAAAACGCACTCGCTTTGGTTAACGATCGCAATATTAGAAATAATAAATGAAAGCTTAAAAAATAATTCCCGCGCTGAATATTGGCAATAAACAAACAAATAACCCAGTTTTAGCCCGGAGATAGTTTGTACCCGGTAAAGCAAGTAAAATAAAAAGTTACGTCTTCATTTGGGGCCCTTTCTACCCAACTGCATCCTTTTTTGCTTTTCGTACAATTTTTTAAATATTTTGGAGACGAACTGGCAAAAGTCGTTGGCTAAAAAGACCAAGCGGCAAAATAAAGCACCGACAAAACCTATTCCAACCTGCCATACTTAACTGAAGGACCATCATCGGCATCTACTACCAGGAAAAGACTTTGTTCCGAAACTTCTACAAAGGTCCTGATTGAATTCTGTTCGTTGTCATAAATAATTCTTTCCCCTGTTTTTCCCATGATGTAAAAACTATCTTTTACTAACTCATAAACACCACTTTTCTGAAGTTGGCCGTTCAAATACATTTCATAAGCTGTCGCTGTGAATTTTAATATTCGCCCATTTCCGGGTGGATAGTTGGTAGAACCTCCCTGGCCATTATAGTCGGTTCGTAATTCCCAGGTGCCAACAACAGATTGAGAAAGGCTTGCTTTTTCTTTTTTGCACGAAAAGGACAGAAAGACAAGAAAAATAAAAACAACCCCGGAATAAAAATGCTTCATTATAAAATGTTTTCTTCCGTTGACAATGATAAAAAGTAAAACGTTGCATAAGATCTCCTTATTCTTCACTGCGTGATGCTAAAATTCACTGCGTGATGCTAAAAGAAGCTTTGCTGTCTCCGGGCTGCGGAAGCTGAGTAATATCAGGGTAAGGATCCAAGGCAATAAAAGCGATTTTGTAGCCATTGATGACGGTATCGCTGATGTGCCCCAAACCGGGGTAACCCTGTAGTGACATTATGAAAGTATTTGCGTTGCCGTTTTCATGGAAGGTTACCTGTATTATGGCGGTGCCACTCCAGAAACATACCGCCCCTTTTGGGCAGCGGCTGTCTTCTATCAATGAATCAAAGCATATGTAAGGCATCTCCATTGTTTTTTGCGAACAATTAAAAAGAACTGCCTGGTTTTTACTATTGGTTTTTAATGCAATCTTTTTACAACTTGAAAATAAAAATATTCCAAATAAAACCAGCAACAAGCAAAAGAATTTACGCTTCATAAGGCGGTCTATTTCAGCTATGACAGAAGGTAACCGGTTTTCGTTGCATGGATAGCACGAATGCCGAATGGAGAATTATTATTAGTGAATGAAATTGTGAACTGCAGCAAACGAACTTTTATCGGGGATTTTTAGCCGGGGCTTTTAGAATCGGAGAAATACAGGCATCGAATGCTTTTATTTTTTACCAGCGTTCAATGAATTTAAAACAAGTTGTGTCACGTCTTTTCCTCCGCCCAGGTTCGAATTCAATGCGCCAATCGTATAAATCGGGCCCCAGGGAATGCCCCACCATCCAAATACCAGGCTTATAAGCGTGTATCCAATACTGTATTTTGTTGACGATTCACCGGCCTTAATAAAATAAATATCGCTGCCCCTTTTTTTTAAAAGACATTATGATTATTGAAAAGCAATATTGAAACATAACAAACTTACCACCACCGGCCAATTCCCTGTTAATGTCGTCTGCTGAAAGTCCTTTAATATTTTTGATCTGTGTCATTTAATTTCCTTTTATTATGTGACCAATTCCCGATCACCAGGGGCAATACTTTTGGAAAAGTGTTACCTCTGCCGGGATAGAGATTAGCAAAGTAATTGCCCGTTAATTTGCAGGAGGCGTAATAGTATAGCCCAATGTTTTTAATATATATAGCTGGTCGAAATAAACCAAGTCCTTGTCTATTTTTCCGTCGGTAAGATGAGCGGTGTATTGAAACGGAAATTTAATACTCTTACCATTTTGAGTGAAGCTGTAATTGCCCCATGTAGAAACCCAATGACCCGACTGGTCTCCCGATTTCACATTAAAAGTTTCTGATACAAAATCTACTTTACGGTCTTGCTGCATGGTAACGTTTTGTTTCCAGGTGTCAATAGTTTGTTGAAGGTTTGCAGAGTCTTCTGGACCGGGGCCATAGCTCATGTAATTACTTGCGAGCATAGAGGTTGCCTTGTCCACATCGCCACCCACTATAAGGGTGTTCAGGTATTCGTTGACTACCTTGAGATCTGCTTCTGCGGCAGGATTATCGCCCACCATATCTGTATAATGCATTTCTGATGAAGTTGTTTGCGCCTTTGCAGAAGTAACGCCGATGGCCACCATTAATGTCGCCATTAAAATACCGGTAGTAATTGCTTTTTTCATTTTTGTTTAGTTTAAGAAAGTTTAGAAGCGGAGCAGCGACAGAGGAATGCGATACTAAATTTAAACCTTTTTCTAATGTAAAAGATTTATTTTCTTGCATCTGGATATCTGGACGAGGATTAGACGGATGAATGTATTGTAGAATGCACACCGTTAATCTTAAAAGTCTGCAAGCCTGTTCCGGCAATTGCAGTAAAACAACAAACAGTTTCGATTTTTATTTTAGCTGTCGTCTATTTAGTGATCGCCATCGTTACAAACGCGGCTGGCAGAGAAGAATATTCGTTAATACTATTTCTTTTGCAATTCCTCCAATGCTTTTTTGCCGCCTTCACTTCCAGGATTTAATTCAAGTGATTTTTTGTACATAAAAATCGCTTCTTCTTTTTTTCCTGTTTTCGCCAATGCTTCTCCATAGCTGTCATAAGTGTTAAAACTATTTGGAAAAAACAACGTATTAAGTTTTAATACTTCCAATGCTAATTCATCATGCCCGTCAAATTTAGCCTCGTATAGCAATCGCAGGCCCAATTCATTCATATCGTCTTCATTTAAATAGTAGTGCGCAGAATCAGCCCGCATTTCTTGTAATAAACAGAATGCAGCATCAACTCCTTTCTCTGCCAGGGTGCTTCCATAGTCTTGTACCAACGAAACTTTCTTTGTGATAATTGGCTCGCCATTTAAAATGTGCATTGCATTCACCGCATTTGCATAAAGGCTTTTATGAAATTCATTGTCAAACATGATTACGGTTTGCTTTTTTGTGATGTTCCTTAAAAAAATACTTAACGCGCCGGGTTGACCACCGGTATGCCAAACAATTTTTCCATTGGTAGTATCATTAAAAATGAACCAACCTAAGCCATACGAGGCTTTTCCGATTCCGATATCAGCGTTTGCATTTTCACCGTTGTTAAGTTTTGTTGGCGTAAATGCTTCCTGCAAAGTTGCAGGCTTTAATAGTTTGCCGGAATAAAGAGCTTCGTCAAACTTTAATAAATCATTGCCGGTTGTTTCAATATTTCCCTGGCCAACAAAACCACTTGCATTGTACAATCGCCAGCGAAATTGATTTATATTATCAACGTCTCTATATGCAGAAGTATATAAGAAGGGGTGATCATAATTTATTGCGGCATTTTTATTTCGAACAGCATTCATGTCGTTTTGAAAAAAAGTATGGTACATCTTTGACGGGATAAAAATATGCTGCTGAACATATTTTTGAAAAGACAAACCAGAAAGCTTTTCCACAAGCAACGCAAGCAGGCAAAAGTTGGTATTTGAATATTTCCATTTTGTTCCCGGTGCCGGGTTTAATGGTTGCTTCCACATTTTGAGCGATGGGATAACGTCCTTAATCGTAAAAATTTTATCGGGGTTCTCGTTTATTTGCTTTTCGTACAGTTCGTAATCCGGCAAACCTGACGTGTGAGAAAGCAAGTTTCGTATGGTAATGCCAGGATAAGGGAAACAGGGAAAATATTTTATTAACGCGTCGTCTAATTTTAATTTACCCCTTTCTTTTAATTGAAGGATAGCTGTAGAAGTAAATACTTTCGAAATTGAAGCGAGCGAAAATTCTGTGCTGTCATTATTTTTAATTTTGTCCTGCAAGTCAGCAAATCCAAAATATTTTTCATAAACAATGTTCCCCTTCTCAGCAATTAAAACGCTTCCGTTTATTTGTTTGTAATTGTCTAGCGAATTAAAAAAGCTATCCAGTTTATTGGTAACATCCTGCGCCGAAATGCTTAAACTAAAACCGGCAAAGAAAATGGCTGCCAGGAAGAAAGCTTTTTTTATTTTTTTTGAGTCTGTCCTTCGATATATTGAAAGAAATATAAAGCGCATAATCAATTATTTTGTTGCAAATTAAAATAACGTCGTTATAGAAAATAGAATGGATTTTGCCTGTGGGATCAGCAGTGGTCCTTTAACTTTTTATACTGTTTAGGTAAAAAACCTGTGAATTGTTTGAAGGTTCTTGTAAAATGACTTTGGTCGGCAAAATTGCATAAGTAAGCAATTTCGGTTAATGATATTTCTGCAGAATTAATGATGCTCAAAGATTTTTCGATCTTCAGCTTGCGCATATATTCTCCAAGGGTGCAAGAAAAATATTTATGAAAATGCTTGGAAATGGTAATTGGATTTACGCCTGCCACTGTCGACAAATCTGTGAGCGTTAATTTTTCATTCCATGAATCATTTAACAGCTCATAAACCTTTTTTAACCAAAGAGGCGATTGCTTCTTGTAATTTATTTTTTCAAACTTGCTGATTAAATCAAGGAATATCATATTAATAGACGGTGCAGAAAAAGAATCGTTTTCCAATAGCTCCTTATAAATCTTAAGCATTAAAAATTTTCCATCGGGATGATTAATAACGGTACGGTTAATTATCTCTTCTGTTACTCCGTATTTTTTTAAAAACTCATTTTCTATTTCAAGATTAATGTTTTTTGATGGAAATATTTTTTGTATGTTTTGATGGGTTTCGCCCGCATGATAAAACATAATATTGCCCGGCAATCGTTCAAACCTGTTGCCGATCCTATTTTCCAGGCTTGCCCCCTGTAAAACAAAACTTATATGAAGATTGTCGTGGTAATGCATCTGGCTGGTAATTGCTTCCCGGGGATAGGTAGTGACGCCGGCTATAATTCCGTCGGTATAGCATATATCAACTATTTTTCCTAAATAATGTCCCCTGTTTAAAGAAAGCAGTTTGCTCATAATTCTTATTTAGAACTTTATCAATTGCGGACGCGCTACGTTTTGTAAAAAATAAGCCCCCCAAATACAACATCAAAGCTCACGGAATGTAATTTACCGGAATCTCCAAATCAGTTCTTCCGGCTCATTTACCGAAAATAAATAATATTGGTCACTTATGACACAAGCGAAACACGCAACTGGCAGGATAGGAAAATTTGCATTAAGAATATATTTTATTATCATTGTATTCAAAAATTACCTGCTATGAACCTATCATTAAAAGCGGCCAAAATATTTGTAGCGCCCTTTGTTATCGCACTTCTTTTCGCGTGCAACAATCATCAGACTTTAAAAGAAAAACAATCCAATCTATATGTGGGCAAAATTGATAGCACTTACAAATACACCTGCCCAGAAATAGGCTGGCAAACCATGTTGCCCAAAGACTGGAATTTGCTTACCAAAGAGCAAACGAATGATATGAATGCAAAGGGAAAAGACCTGCTCGAAAAATCAACCGGAAAATCGATTGATATGTCGAACCTGGAAGAACTGGTAAATATGCGAAAGAATAATTTCAATACTTTTTTATCAACAATTGAAAAATATGACAGCTCTCTTTTTCCCAGCGTCTCAGCGTATAATAAGTATGTTGATGACCTGATTGAAAATGCCTACACCAATAAAAAAATAAAATTTGACGACAAAGAAGATAGTGCCACAATTGATGGAATTGTTTTTCACACACTCGAACTCCATCTCTATGCGCCCGACACAAAAGACCTGATCCTTACCCAAAAGATGTACAGCGCCATCTTAAACGGCTATAGTTTTTCCATGACTGCAAATTATAATAATGAAGCAGATAAGCAGACGTTGATGAACGTGATCAACAGTTCCACTTTTACCAGGTAATTTTTATTTTGACCAGCACTACCGGCAATCCTGCCTGAGCCAGGGATTGATTCCATTCTCAAAAAACTAACCCCGGGGAATTCCGTTTCATGAAGAACCAACCGGGAAGGAGGTTTATCTCACGTTTATTATCAGTAATATATAATGGTGAGAAGCAACCCTTTCCATAAATCCTGCATTTATCCATTAAAAAGCAATCTGACATAAGCTGTAGATTCATGACTGAAGATGACAGCGGTAGGGCTCTTTTTACTCAGAACAGGAAATATGGATAGCAAGATGAAATGGTTCATACAACCTGGCAAAAACATTACTCATGAAAAAAATTATTTTTATTCTTTTCGCAGCAATTACAGTGAGATCCGGAGTTGCTCAATTAAAAAATACAAGGTGGGATGGAGTTATCAAAGGAGATAATCCACGCAATGCAATATTGGATTTTAAAAAAGACACGCTTATTCTATACGCAGCTTCCGGCAATGAGGTAGAGGAAACGATGACTTACACTATCGTTAGCAATACGTTTACAATAAAAAAAATTGATGGAGTGAGTGATTGTGGCACTACAGAATCCGGAAGATATGGATTCGAAATACAGGGCGACAAAATGTTCATTAAACTTATTGATGATCCATGCCAGGACAGGTCTTCTGCCTTTGATGCGACAAACTGGACAAAACGGAAAGATTAGCGCAGAAAATAAGCCCTAAAACAATCCTACACAGCAAAATATTTTTTCAACTTTCGTGGGCCAGCAGAATTATAATTGTCTGTTTACTCTTGTAAGATATCGCCTTTGCCATGAGCCAAAATAAAAAATGTAACAATTTGTGCGTTTACTCCTCTCCTGTCTGCCGCTGAGTCCTCTTCGGGACAACGAGCTACGACGAAGGATCATAGCCAAATTAGATTATATTTGATAAAGGATTCCCGGGCGAATTGATAGTATGTGGCAATTAAAATTCATTTTTTTACAATAGTAATAATAATATGATTGCAGAAAATAAGTCACTTGCCCGGCTGGAGACTTTTAGTGACGGCGTATTTGCAATTGCCATAACACTTTTAATACTTGAAATAAAAGTGCCGCCTGTCTCCTCAATTCATTCAGTGGACGACCTGGTGAACGCCTTAGTACATCTATGGCCCTCCTACTTTGCTTTCGTTTATTCTTTTGGAGGAATATTGGTTCAGTGGGTTTTACATCACAATACGTTTAACCACATGGACAAAACATCGCGTCCCTTTTTATATACCAACGGCTTTCTCTTATTCACGATTGTATTTTTTCCATTTCCGACCGCCCTGCTGGCAGAATATATAAACACTCAATATGCCATGCCCGCCATTGTATTTTACGGTCTGGCATCCGTTGTTAATTCACTGGCGTGGTTTTTATTTATTCGTTCCGTTAACAAACCAAAAAGATTATTTAATAGTGCCTTTTCCCCAAATGAGTATAATGCACTAAAGAAAAGTAATCATATTGCAATAATTATTTACGCATCCACGACCCTGCTCGCGGTTTGGTTTCCATACACTGCCCTGGTTATTAGCGTTGCACTATGGATACTCTGGATTTATATATCGCTAATAGAAAAGGAATAGCGCTTCTCAATGTTGGCATTTTTTCGAGAAACAGGGTTCGATGGAAGATCGCTTCGCCGACATTGACATTGACGAGGCGAAATGCTTTCCTTAGGGCTTCTTACCGTTATAATCTACTTCAATAATTCCTTTTCGAACCTATGAACCGGGGAAGGGACTGATCCTGTACTTTTTTTACGCAAGCCCTTCAAACAAAGTGATTACCGGGGAAGCTTACAACCAGTTCACAACCATTTCCGGGAGAAGAAATAATATTCACCTTTCCATCAAATAACGACGCCCTCGTCCTGATATTTATTAAGCCGATACCACTTGTTTTCAGTGACGTGTCAAATCCCTTTCCGTCGTCTTTTATAGTAAGAAAAATCCGTCCCTTACGCCGGAAAAGTTTTAAGAGTATTTTACCGGCTTCAGCATGCTTCACAATATTACAAAGTTGTTCCTGCACGATCCGGTAGATGACCAGTTTGAGTTTGTCAGGGATGTTGTTTTCATCAGCAATTTTAATGGCTTTTTCAATAATTATTTTTCCGCCCGGTGATATCGTTTCCGTAAGATACTGTATCGTCTCTGCAAGGCCGGGCGCTTCGGTAAAAGGTAATATCAATGAATGGGATAACTTCCGGATCTCATCAATAGCCTGGGCAATAAGATCATCCCCCCGGGTGAGATTGGCTTCCATTTCTTCACCTGCTGTTTTTGCCACCATCCTGATATAGAGACGTGAACATGCCAGCAGTTGGTTCACGTTATCGTGTAATTCAAGGCCTATTTCGTGTCGCTCATTTTCTGCCGAGGTTATTATTGCATCTGCTATTTCCTGTTGCTTTTTTATTCTTTCTTCAGCCAGCTTTTGTTCCAGCAAAATCTTTTCGGTAATATCGGATACGGCCATCATCAGCCCATACACATTATTATCACCTTTTGAAATGGGAAACATTTTTACCTGGTACCAGGTAAATAAATCACCGGGCTGCGGGTAACTCACCTCGTATTTTACATGCTTTCCTTTCAGCACTTCTTTCATATAACGCAGCAAGGCGGGCCTCTTTTTCTTTGGAAAATAATCAAGGAAATATTCACTTATTTCGATGCTGTGCCCCAATTCTTTTTTGCGAAGGCCCGGGCACGCGGATTGTAGGAAATGACGCGGAGGTTATGATCTATTAAAACATAAATGGTATCGGTAGTATTAAAAACCGTATGAAGGTTCGCTTCAGATTTTTGGAGTACTTCGCTTACCAACCTGCGTTCAGTAACATCGCGCGCTATCACCATTACACGGTTGTCCATAAATTTTTTTGCGTTGGCTTCCACATACACGATCCGCCCGTTTTTGTGAACCATTTTTCTTTCATTGAAAATGTTTTCACCTGCTGCCAAAAGATCGAAACGCAACGGCTGCTTCTTTAGGTGTTCAGCGATCGAGTAACGCTGTTACATTCATCTGTAAGCAATTCTTCTTTAGTATAGCCAAACATGGTACACAGAGCAGAGTTAACGTCTATGAAATTCCCCTTGAAATCTGTTACCATGATGGCATCCGTAGCCTGTTCAAACAAAGCATGATAGTTATCATTGCAATTGTTTGACGGCTGCTGATTTTTGGCTGATACTGGTTTTTCTGAAGAAATATTTTTATTGTTCATCTTTGAAGTGACCGATTCGTATTTATTTCGTGCGCGCAAAGTTCGCGCGCGGAAAAAGAAAAAGTCTTTATGAAACAAAGGAACATCTTCGATTTTCAAATAAACGAAGCCCTGTAATTGCCCGGAGACATGTTTTCAAATTTTGTAAAGAAGGAGGTGAAATAGTTGGGATCATTGAAACCCACCTCGTGTGAAATTTCTTTTATAGAAAGGTTGGTAGAGTGAAGCAGGTATTTGGTTTCAATAAGAAGCCTGTTTTGAATGGATTCTTTAGCAGTTAACCCGGTATGCTTTTTAACGAGCGCATTAAGATGATTCGGATGCATAGCCAATTCTTTGGCATAAAACTTTACTGAGCGTTCGGTTGAAAAATTTATTTCGAGTAGATCCAGGAACCTTTTAATACTATCTATGGACGGTATGTTTTTTTCAAAGTATTGTTTCTTATCAAACAGGCGCTCACTTACTATCAGGATCTCGATAATTTTTAAAGCAATCAATTCGTTTTTATGCGTATGCTCCGATTTTTTTTCTTCTAGTATTATTTCAAAAATATCTTCTATTTCTTTTGCTTCACTATCCGTAAGTTGGATATAGGGTTTAATGGAAGGGTTCAATATTTTTTTGCTCTCAATATATTTGTTTGAAAAATTATTTTGCAAAAAGAAATCTACATTGAATACCGTAATATATCCCTCCATATCCAATGACCAGTTTTTGCTTGAGGTAATAACACGTGCAGGAATAACCACTAATGTGTTTTTTATCGCCTTGAATTTATAGATACCTGTTGTGAATTCACCGGATCCTTTTTTGATAAGCCCAATGCGATGGTATGACCACCTGTTAGGAGGAATAATTCTATTAGTGTCTTTCATCACATCCTCAAACCGGTGAACCTGTAAGTTAAATTTGTAAATAAAACTGCTATCGAAGTCAATAATATTTTCTTCAGCCTTTCTGCCAAGGAGCTTCTTAAACTCAGTTAATATAAATTCATCATCGGCCATAAAAAAGGTAAAAACTAAAGTTAGATTTTTTATGCTTAGCCATTGCAATCTTTTAATTCACGAAACAGAATTCAAATGAGTAGATTGCTTCGCCGCCATAAGCATTAAATGGGCGGGAAAATTCTTGGTGGCTTCCTGCAATGACGCGAACCGTGGGTATAATCTTACTATTAAAAAATCACTTCAATAATTCCGTTTCGTGAAAACCCGAACCGGGTGTCAGTTTTGGCGTCATTTTGAACTTGTGGAGGGAGTGGTTAATTACTATTAACCCATAATGCTATAAAATGTGCCTTTTTACTGTTTCCTTCAGTTCCTCAATACCAAAAGGTTTTTTGAGTAAGGCTGTGGCTTTTATCCGCTCACTTATCTTTACAATTTCATTCACTGCGGAAAAAACTACCACAGGGATGCTTTTTGTTTTATCATTGGCCCGAAGTAGTGCTATTGCATGCTCTCCATCTAACTTTGGCATCCAGAGATCCATCAAAATTATATCGGGTTTCACTTTGTCGATGTCTTCAAGCAGGTTTTCACAATTGTCAAATACTTCCACCTGCCGATATTCATCGGCGAGGATGAGTTTGCATATCTTCCGAATTTCATCATCGTCATCATAGATCAGAACGCATTTCTCCTGCATTAGTTTTGAGGGGGTTTTAGTGCAATTTAGGCAAAAAATCAATTATTTATTAAAAGATGTATGTTCATTAAATTCCGGGGCTTACTCCGGAAATTATCGTTTGTGATGCACATTATAAAGAAAAGAATGAGCCGTCGCCGGCGGAGTAATTTAATTTTTGGCGGTATTTGTTTGTTTACTGTAACAATAAAGAATCTACAAAAGGATTTTTCTATACTAACAGTTAACGATAAACGAAAAAACATCCGGTTATTTGTCACGGATCTTAAGTAAAGAGCAGCCACGTCATTAGGGTTATTTACCTTTTTTTGAACCCTTTCTTTCCACCAATAAGGCATTGGCCACCGAGCGCTCACCTGTGTGGTCCCACTTACTGGTGTCGGCCGGCAGATTATCGAGGTCCATCCCGGGTTTGTAAGCATCACTGTGCAGCCATTTGTGGTTATCTGAAGGATGGTTGACAATGCCTCCGTAAGGAAAGTTTTTTACCCACAAAGTGGTAGAGCCGCCGCCGTCAAGGTTGATCGCGTCATCCATCTTCAGCCAATGCATCAGCAAGGTAAGTTCATCAATGCTCATGCCCGCAGCTTTATTATTCCTTCCGTCCACCGCAACGAGATACAACTTTTTTTTCCTGAGGCCCAATACAGACCGCGGATTGCGGCCAAAAAATCCTTTTTTTGAAGGCCAGGATATTATTTGGTGATGGTAAATCAACAAGGGCCCGGATACCATTACGTCTTCACCGGGAAGATGATCTTCCCAATTAGAAGAACTATCCCACCGCGAAATGGTTACCTTTCGCGGATCGATGAGAATAGCCGCTATTTGATGAAACGAGCGCGTCCCGTTGTTGCGCATTTGTGTTTCATTAATTGTCCTCCCGTCAGAACGGATATAATCTTCAGAACCTCCGTCTTTCATATTGAAGAAAGTGCCGTTCATTGCTGCTACCGCATTTTTTTCAATCGCATACTCGCTTGTAGGTTTTAATTTATGCGGATCAAAGCCAATATCCAAACGGTTTTTATGATTAAGCTTCACTTCCAGTATACTGATATTTTGATTGGAGTGGAACAAAGAACTGTCGAACCAATAATGCTTCAACACAATTCCCGGTGCTACTTTTATCACTTCCCATTTAGCATTCACAACCGTTGCAAAATCGGACTGTGCCTCCACCGGATGGAATGCAAAAACAATGATAATGAGAAAAATAAATTTAATAGCTGTAATAAATTTTGGCCGGGTGATGTTCATGGTTGGCAAAAGTAAAAAATGATAAATCTCCTTTTAATGATCCCGGCAAATGTAATAATGCGTGCCAGATATGGCAAAATAAATTCCATTAACCATTCATTTTTCACTTCGATGTTATCCGGTACCAGGCGCCAGGAATCTACTTTCTTTTAAAAGTGACCAGCAAGGTATCGCCGGTATTCACAAAATCCGGGCTTGCTATCGTAAAGGAGGTGCAGCTAAAGTTTTGTATAGTACCTGAGTCAAGATCGGCGTTAAAAACATTTCCCAGCAGCGACCATGAACCGGTATCATCACCGGCAGGATCACATTTTGTTCCGGCATCTGTATAAGTGAATACATGGTTGGCACTGAATGTTATTTCGTCGTCCCTCTCACATGCGTCTATGAGCGAAGAAGCGTCAACAGCCGAAGATGCAGGTGTTGCTTTATAGGTTATAGCGCCATACGTATAAGTTCCGACCAGGTTGGCTTCGCTTAATGTGCAATTTGTATTAGTTTGTTTGTCTTTTTTGCATGCAACAAAAAAGGTTAGCAATAAAAGGATTGCAATTATTGTCAGCTTTGGCATAACGTTGATTTATTGGTTAAAATTTCTTTAATGAAATCCGTAAACCAAATTTAGCGTGAATGTTTGGAAAAAGTGAACTTTAAAAAAAATAATTAATGAATAATTTCAGTATGGCAACTTGAAATGGCGTGTGCCCAACCGACTCTGAAGCTGGTAAATTCACCAAAAGCGAAACCGTAAATACCAGCCTTCCAAACTCATCCCAACCGTCATTCACCATTCTTTTTTCCGCTATAACAACTTGTTAATTAGCCCCGGGATCATTGTCTTTTTTTTAGTTTCGAAAAACCTGATTTATTATTAACCCTCACAATTACTAGACTATGAAACTATTCCTGATGGCGCTCCTCTTAGTTTATATTAACCTGAACGCGCAAACATCTGATAATTTTTCGCCCTCAACACATTCGGTTTTGTCAGGCGTTCCCTTTGAAAATTCTTTATTATTTCAAGCCCATCGAAAGTTATATCAGCGCAATACCGGAATGATGATCGGACTGCAACGCGGGAAATATACTTCGCTGGAACTTGGTGGAGAGGCGCACTGGAGAAAGATAAGTCTTTTAAAGCCACACATTATCGGCGCCACGGCCAACTTATCGTATAACCCGGGAAGAAATGTACTCGGTTATCATGCCGGCGTTTGGATGAAACGTGGGCACATAAATCTTACTTATGGTGCTGATATCAACTATTTCACTGACTTCAATAACCGGCAGGCCTTTGCCATCGGCCCTTCAGTTGGATTCCGGTTTTTTGGTTTTCACCTTGTAAACGGTTAAAACTTTGTAGCAGCAAATAGCATAAAAAGCATGGAAGTGCCTTTACCGGTAAATACGCTGTATATGTCAATTCGTTATTATTTGCCTGTAAAAAATGAATTTACCTGGGACAGGCAAACGATGAAAAAAAAGAAGGCGCGAAGAAAGGCCCGGCTGAAACGCCAAAAAGAAAGAATCAGCCAAAATAAAAAGAAAGATAGAGGAAAAAATAAATGGCAAATGAAGTGGCCTTTCTCAAAAAAGCAGTAAACGAACTTTTATAAAGGATTTTTATTTTGAGGCAATTGCGCCTTTTGAAAAGCCATGCGACAAACGCTAAAAAAAATCCATAGCTAAAAATGCTATGGATTTTTTTATTAAAAGTGCAAAAGCTCTCCTATTTTTTTGCCTGCTTTTCCATAAACAAATACCTGTCGTGGTGCGTTTCAGGTTCCGCTTTAGAATTTACATTTATATGCATTACTTCAACTCCTTTCTGGTTGTCTACTGCCGGCCAATGAGGAACACCTAAGCCATTGGGATTTCCTGTTTTAATAAAGTTGGCGAAGAACATCTCCATGATGGTTGACACTTCATAGTCTTCAGGTTGCCAGTCATACACACGGTTTGTCGGCAGATTGCCCAAAGCATATTCTATTTCTGCAGAATGCACAGCTCCCGTTGCCGGTGGCGGTGGTGGTGTTTTTTTAGCGCACGTATCTTTAATCACACCGCCTGCGAGTCCTGCCTGTAGCATTTCCCATTTCAGGTCGCATTTGAGGACGTGGTCTTGCAAAGAAATAACGAAACACCGGTTTACCTCCGGTTTTGCTCGCCGCATCACTCCATTTCCAGGTGCTGTAGGCAATAAACAGATCGCTTGCTAGCGCGGTAGCTACTGGAATCACATCATCATCATTAGTGGCGCTATATACTTTTAATGCTTCCGCAGCCTGGTCTCCATACATTTGTTTAACGGCTGCCTCATAATTTTCAACAGTCGGCGCTTTGCCGCGCAGTAGCATTTGATAAGTCATTTCGGCCGAATTCCATCCTACCAGCAAAGGTACATGAGCCTGTTTCCCTTCCATGAAAATCTGAAGTGGCGACTGTGGAAAGAAATATCCGTCAACATCGACCGGGAAACTTCCATAACCCAATTTTGAGGTCGCGTTTAACAAATCTTGTGCAGGCATGGCTCGCAATGCTTCCAACGAATTTTTATCAATGCCTTTCGCAAATTTACCCCCTGCATCTTCTGCTTCTTTAAAGTAGCTGTTGGTCTTTGTCCGAGCAATGATCCACTTTCGCCAATCGCTCCCGCTATCAGGTTTCTTGATAAAGGCGAAGCCATCTGAGCACTGACAGAAAAAGAGCCTGCTGATTCTCCGCCAATAGTGATTTTATTGGGATCGCCGCCAAATTGCGCTATATTTTCTTTTACCCATTTAATAGCTGCTGCCTGGTCGAGCAAGCCATAGTTTCCGGATGCGTGATGAGGTGATTCTTTGGTAAGTTCAGGATAAGAGAAAAATCCAAAAACGCCCAACCTGTAATTAACCGTAACCGATACAATGCCTCTGCGCGACAAAGCTTTCGCCATCATACCTCGGTTCAGAGCCATCGCCTGCAATAAAACCTCCGCCATAGAAATACACTAATACGGGAAGTTTGGCATCCGCAGATTTCGCAGGTGTCCATACATTCAGATACAGGCAATCTTCACTCATACCGTTAGAACGAAAATCCATATCACCAAACACAGGCAATTGCATAGCGCGCGGACCAAATTTATCCGCTTTGCGAACACCTGTCCAATTCTTTACGGGTTGAGGTTCTCTCCAGCGAAAATCACCAATAGGTGGCGCCGCGTAAGGAACACCACGGAATACCTCGATTCCCGATTCATACGTTCCTTCAAGTGTCCCGTTTTTGACTTTTACTGTTGGACCATTCACATTGCTCAATTGGGCAAATCCGCCCTGGCTTAATAACATAACTAAAATTAAGGGAACTAAAAATTTTTTCATACCATCAATCGTTTAAGTTGTAGAATAATGCCTTGCGGCAATAGAAGGGTTAAAGATAAAGCAGATATTTTTAATTCTGTGCGTTTAAATGACACAATGAAAAATTTTGACCATAATAAGACCAAAAGATTTGAAAAAGTAAAAGTATCTGTTTACGGGTACATTGCCCGGTAAAATTAAAATCTCTTTTATTTGTTGGTCTATTGGTTCCAGCTTTGCTTCAAAGCCCGGATGAAAGATGAAACATCCGCCACAGCTCATGTCAGTTCTATTTTTGGGAGTTTCAAATAAATTTTATATTTGAATAATCTTTCTAACGATGTTTGACCCAGAATCGCTTATCCGGTACGGAGGATTGCTCTTACTGTTTCTTTCAGTTTTTTGCCAAACGGGATTATTTTTTTGCTTTTTTATTCCAAGTGGCGGATTGTTATTTACAGCTGGTGTATTCATCGCAACAGGGAATTTACCAGGGAATATTTTTACGTTATGCTTATTACTCACGGTGGTCTCATTTTTGGGAAATATTACCGGTTACGGACTTGGGCTTAAAGCCGGCCCTATAATGTATAAGCGAAAAGAGTCCTGGTTTTTTAAAAGAAAACATCTTGCCGCTGCCGAAACATTTTACAAAAAACATGGAAATATGGCTCTGACAGCAGGATTGTTTTTTCCTATCATCAGGACATTTGCACCGATTGTAGCAGGAATGATAAAACTCGATTTTCTCCGTTTCATGCTTTTCACATTTATTGGTTCTGCACTTTGGATAATAAGTTTTGTAATGGCAGGCTATCTTATAGGCATCATGCCCTTTTTGAAACCTTTTTTAAAATATATAGTTATTGGAATCATTCTTACCGTAACAACACCTGTTGTAATTGGAATCATAAGGAATTTCAATAAAGCGGGTAAGCAGTAAAACAATTGATTAAAACTGAGGATTGCAATTCAAAAGTTATTTATAGCAATGAAACCATTATTTTAATACCTTGTATTTTATTACAGCGACCGTAGCCTTGATCTGTTATTCACTCATTTAAATAAATGTTTGCAAAATGAATTCTGACATCATTTGAAATAAATGATCTTCAAAAATAATTTGAGTAAATAAGATTATCCACTTCTCTATTAATAGTTATAAAAACCAAAAAAACTGAAATGAAAAATAATTTTCCCCGGCTGGTTCTTACAGGCATTTTATTTCTTAGTCATTTGCGCCAATGTTTCTGCACAACAAGAAGATGCAGCTACCGAAGCAAAAATTGATCAACTGATTAAAAAGATGACGCTTGAAGAAAAGATTTCTATGCTTCATGCCAATTCTATATTTACTACAAGTGGCGTAGCACGTCTTGGTATTCCGGCATTATCTACCGATGACGGGCCTTTGGGCATCCGCGAAGAATTGAAAGCCCGGAGGTGGATGGGCACCGGCCAATCTTACTACCGACTCGGCAACTTTCTTTCCAAATGGTTCTGCAATAGCAGCCACATGGAATCCTTCTTTAGCCAACAGGTATGGCATCGCCATTGGCGAAGAGGCGCGTGCGCGTGGCAAAAATGTGTTGCTTGCTCCTGCATTCAACATTGCGCGCACGCCACTTTGCGGCCGCACTTACGAATATTATTCTGAAGATCCGTTTTTAAATTCACAGTTAGCCGTAGCTGCAGTTGAGGGAATTCAAAGCCAGCATGTGGCTGCCTGCGTTAAGCACTTTGTGCTAAATAACCAGGAAACAGAAAGGGGCAGAATAAATGTGGAAGTGAGCGAACGGGCCCTCCGCGAAATATATCTGCCGGCTTTTAAAGCCGCGATAGAAAAAGGTAATGCATGGACCATCATGGCTGCTTATAATAAAGTCCGCGGGAGAATATTGCTCTGAAAATAATTACCTGCTTAATACGATATTAAAAGGTGAATGGGGTTTTAAAGGAATTGTAATTTCTGATTGGGGCGGCACACACAGCACAGTAAACGCAGCTAATAACGGGCTCGATGTTGAAATGGGATCGCGGCCGCCATATGAAAATTATTATTTTGCCAACCCTTTGCTTGATTCTGTAAAAGCCGGTAAAGTAAGTGAAAAAACAATTGATGATAAGGTGCACCGCATACTGTGGGTTCTTTACAAAACTTCTTTAAGCAAAAACCTTCCTGCAGGATCGCTCAATACTCCTGCACACAGCAAGACGGTTTATGATATTGCATCAGAATCGATAGTGCTTTTAAAGAATGATAAACATCTTTTGCCTTTAAAAACAGCGGGTCTTAAAACAATTGCGGTTATAGGTGATAACGCAACACACATGAATCATTTGGGTGGATTTGGCGCCGGTGTAAAAGCAAAATACGAGATCACTCCGTTGCAAGGCCTGCAAAATGCTTTAGGAAAAACGGTAGATATCAAGTTTGCGCAGGGATATCGCGCACGTGTAATAAACCCGTGGCAAAAAAATAAAAATGATAAAGACGTAGATGTAAACAAGCCTGATCCGGCACTGATTCAGGAAGCGGTTAATACAGCCAAAAACAGTGATGTAGCTATCGTGTTCATCGGTGGCAATCGCGATTACGAGAGTGAAGGCCGCGATCGCAAAGACCTTAGTCTTCCGTTTGGAGAACAGGCGCTTGGTGGATGCAGTAACTGCTGCCAATGCCAATACGATTGTTGTAATTATCGGCGGAGCGCCTTATGATATCAATAAAATAAAAAAGGATAATCATACCATTGTGTGGTCATGGTTCAATGGTTCTGAGGGAGGCCACGCTTTAGCAGATGTACTGACCGGTAAAGTAAATCCTTCCGGCAAATTACCTTTTACCTTTCCTGTTGAGTTGGACGAATCGCCTGCACATTATCTTCACACATTTCCGGGTGATAGCCTGACCGCAATTTATAAAGAAGGGATTCTGGTAGGTTACCGCTGGTATGATACTAAAAACATTACTCCTCTTTATCCTTTTGGTTATGGTTTATCGTATACCAATTTTGCTTATTCCCCATTACATACCAACAAAAAAGATTATAGATTAAATGAGACAATAACTGTTACCACAAAAGTTAAAAACACTGGCAAGGTTGACGGCAAAGAAACGGTTCAATTATATATCGGCAAGGAGGGGTCAGAAGTTGAGAGAGCTGAAAAGGAATTAAAGGCATTTAAAAAAGTGATGGTTCCGGCGGGTAAGGAAGTAACCGTAACGTTAAGCATCCCGGTTAAAAATCTTGCTTATTATAATGAACAAAGCAAAAAGTGGGTGGTTGAGCCAGGTAAATATAAAACAATGGTTGGTGCATCTTCGAAGGATATTAAATCCACAGAGACGATTAGCGTTGTCAATTAATTATTACGAAAAATAAAATCTCTTTTATTTGCTTGTCTACTGCATTGACCTGCGTTACCAAAAGGGATTTTCTCGAAATAATTCCGACAACTATGGCGGACACGCCAATGAATCGATTACCTATGAAGTGTGGACAACAGAAAATGACGGACAGGTTTTATCAATCAAACAAACGGCGAATACATCCGGGGGAAAACCAACAAAAACGCTGGTTTGCGACAAAGAATAGGCAGGTACCATACCGTCAAGGCTCCGGCGACTTGTTATAAAAAGATAAAGGTATATTTGTTTAGAAATGTGATAGCCAAAATTAAAATCTCTTTTATTTGTTTGTTTACTGTATTGCTTCGGCCTGCTTCTGATTAAAAGAGGTTTTTCGTGAGATAATTACTTCAAACAAATACGAATGAAAAATTTTTCACGCAGAAAATTTTTAAAGACAACCGGTCTTTTAATGGCAATACCATTCATTCCTGCAAACTTCGAAATGAAAAAACAAAAACCTTTATTAGCATTTTCTACGCTTGGCTGCCCGGATTGGAATTTTAAAAAAATCACGGACTTTGCAGTTCAGAATAAGTATGAAGGAATTGAATTGCGCGGGCTATTACATGAAATGGATCTTACCAAATGCCCTGAATTTAATTCGCCACAGAATATTGCGGATACACTTTCGCTGATGAAAGATAAAAGTCTTTCTTTTGCCGATCTTGGATCTTCAGCAAGTTTGCATATTTCTGACCTGAGAGAGAGAACTAAAAACTTAAATGAAGCGAAAAGTTTTATTGATCTCGCACAAAAAATCAATTGTCCTTTCATCAGGGTTTTTCCAAATCAAATACCACAAGACAAGGATAAGAATGAAACGATGGATCTTATAACAAAAGGATTATTGGAGCTCGGCGATTATGCCAAAGGCAGTAATGTAAGTGTGTTGATGGAAACCCATGGCGACCTTGTCTGGAGCGATGATCTTCACAAAATTATGGTGACCGCATTCAATGATCACACCGGTTTGGTGTGGGATGTTACAAACATGTGGTCCATTACCAAAGAGCCGCCCGAAGACGTATATAAAAAACTGAAAAAATACATCCGCCATACGCATATAAAAGATTTGGAAATGAAAGATGGTAAAGAACATTATGTGCTGTTAGGCCAGGGCGAAGTGCCGATCTTTACTGCCATTGATGCTTTGCGGAAAGGCGGCTATAAAGGCTATTACAGCTTTGAGTGGGAAAAACTGTGGCACCCCGAAATTGCCGAACCGGAAATTGCATTGGCACAGTATTCTAAGATAATGTTGGAGCATTTTGGTGAATGACAGAAACTACAGGCTAAAAAAATTGATGCGACCCGGAATTTTGATCTTTTAACGATCACTGCAAAATTCTTCATTAATTTTATCGGATGACAATACAATCATCAAAGCTTGCCTTGAAAGTTTTATTTGCACTCAGCTTTTTTTTCTTTCAAAGGGCAGACGCGCAGGAAAATGTCTATAAAGATTCTTTAATCGCTTACCAGCAGAATTATATCAATAACCATGAAGTAGTTGGCAAAGAAGACAGGAAATATATCAGTTTTTATCCTGTTGATAAAAGCTATTGTGTAAAAGCTTCTTTTAAAAGAATTATTGACAAGAACGGATTTTATATGAATACCTCCACCAATGAACAGCAAAAGTTTTTTAAATATGGCCTGTTGACCTTTAAGCTCCACGGAAAAAGTTTGCATTTGTACATTTATCAATCGCAAGACTTATTACAGCAGGAAAAATATAAAGATTATTTATTTGTTCCTTTCGGCGATGCTACTTCAGGATTTACAAGTTATGGTGGCGGACGTTATATGGATTTTACTTTGCAGGATATAAGAAACAACCAGCTTGCTATTGATTTCAACAAAGCATACAACCCTTATTGTGCTTATACTGCGGGATACAGCTGCCCCATTCCGCCTAAAGAAAATTTACTAACGGTACCGATACGTGCAGGAGAAAAAAATTACGGAAAGCCTGTTCATTGAAAAATTATGTAAATATTAATCCGTTATTTTGAATGATAACTGGTATTTCTTGCCAAAGAAAACTAATTTGTATTCAAAAAAGAGGGTTCAGACAATGAAAAAAATTCGCTGGGATATCGTAGGTATGTTTGGTGGCATTACAGGTGTTGTACTTGCAGTTATTGCAGTTCTTAGGTCCGGCTCCCCCAATAGGGTTTCCGTTGCTTTGGCCATGATTGTCGTTTTTGGAGGCATGGGTTTATTTTTGTACAAACTATTGTGGCAGCCCAGGTTTAATACCAAACGTCTCCTGGAAACTGGCATCCCTTCCATAGCAAAAATTTTGGAAGTGCATGATACTAATATTGCAGTAAATAATAATCCCCAGGTAAAACTAATATTGGAGTTAATAAATAATGAAGGGCAGGTTTACACCACAAGCTGCAAAACTATTGTATCAAGGAAAAACCCCGTAAATTTTCAACCTGGCAAAGAAGTAAAAGTAAAAGTTGATCCCGGGAATGAAAAAAATGTCATTATTTGTTTAAGTTAATTGCAGACCTTGTTGCGAGTTCCTCACACAAATTACAATCGCGGGTTACAAAAAATTTCTCAATTACATTTGCTGAAATCACTTCTCTAAATATTCAAAAAATGAAATTTATTGTATCAGTTCTTTCCATTTTTTTATTATTTCCTTTTTGTAGTTATGCACAGGATAATCTTTTAAGCCACCAGCTTGGCGCTTTTAAGTCACTGCAAAAAACGGCTCATGGTGTGCAGATAAAAACGGCTGGAAATGAAGAAGTGCAACTGGAAGTATATTCACCAACAATTGTGAGGGTAAGAATTGCACCGGCAGATTTGGCTGAAAGTTCCTCCTACGCAGTAATTCGCGAAGCTTCAAATACTTTCAATAAAATTGACAATAATAAAAACAACATTACTCTAACGACAGATTCGTTAAAAATCATTATTCAAAAAGATTCGGTTCGTTTGGATTTTTATAATGCAAAAGGAGAATGGGTAGATGGAGATGCACCAACGCCGGGTGTTTCATGGCAGGGAAAAGAAATTACCAGTTATCGAAAATTAACCGACGACGAAAAGTTCATCGGACTTGGTGAAAAAACCGGTCCGCTAAATCGCCGCGAGCAATCTTACGTTCATTGGAACACGGATGCTTACGGATATGGAATTAATACCGATCCTTTGTATTCAACAATGCCTTTTTTTATAGGGATTCATCCCAACAGTTTGTTTGGAATTTTTTACGACAACACGTACAAATCGTTCTTCAATTTTGGAGGTTCTACTGATGGTAAAATGTATTTTTTCGGAGCTGACGGAGGCGCTATGAATTATTACTTTTTTTCTTCGTCTACTGTAACCGATATGATTAAAGATTATACCTGGCTCACGGGCAGAATGAATATGCCACCAATCTGGAGTCTTGGGTACCAGCAATCACGGTACAGTTATATGAGCCAGCAACAATTGCTTTCAGTGGCCCGAAGAATGAGACAGGACAGTATTCCTTGTGATATGATGTATTGTGATATTGATTACATGAATGGCTATCGCGTGTTCACCTGGAACCCTCAAACCTACGCTGATCCGAAAGCTTTGACAGATACTTTAGCATCAATGGGCATGCACCTCGCCACCATTATAGATCCGGGAATTAAAATTGATTCAAACGGATACGAACCTTACCTCACCGGAATGATACATCATTATTTTGCGCGCTACCCGGATGGAAAACCTTACACGGGAAGTGTGTGGGCAGGCAGAAGCCACTTTCCTGATTTTACAAAACCAGAAGTAAGAAAATGGTGGGGTGAAAACTTTAAAGTGTTGGTCGATGCCGGAGTTACCGGCTTTTGGAACGATATGAACGAGCCTTCGGCATGGGGACAAAATATTCCGCAACTGATTGAATTTGGCGAAGGAAAAAATACCGCCACCTTGAAAAAAGTTAGAAATATTTATGGACTGGAAATGGCGCGAGGCACTTATGAAGGAACAAAAAAACTATTGAACGGAAATCGTCCTTTTGTGCTGACACGCGCCGCATATTCGGGCATCCAAAGATATTCTGCCATGTGGACCGGAGACAATACGCCCAGCGATGAACACATGCTGCTGGCTTATCGCATGATCAACAGTATGGGTTTGACAGGTGAAGCATTTGACGGTGTTGATGTGGGTGGATTTACCGGGAATCCCACTCCGGCTCTTATGGTGCGCTGGATGTCACTTGGTGTTTACACTCCCATGTTTCGCAGTCACACTGCAAAAGGAAATACATCACACGAGCCATGGGCATGGGGAGAAGAAAATGAGGTGCTGATGAGAAAATCAATTCAAACACGGTATCGCTTATTACCTTATTTGTATTCCTGTTTTTACGAGTCGCACGAAACAGGGATTCCTGTGAACAGAACACTCGCTATTGATTATACGCACAACAATACGGTTTATGATACACGCTTTGAAAATCAATTTCTATTCGGACCTTCAATTCTCGTAGCACCCGTGGTGAGCACTTCAAATGCTGAACAGGTTTTTCTCCCTGGAGGTGATTGGTATCGTTTTGGAAGTGACACAAAATATAACGGTGAATCTGTTTACTGGGTGGCTTCTCCCATTAGTAATCTGCCCGTGTTTATTAAAGGTGGCGCAATCATCCCGATGCAAAATGTGGTGCAAAGTACTGCAGACAAAGGAGATGGAATCATGTACCTGAATATCTGGTATGGAAATGAGCCCAACAGCTTTACTTATTACGAAGATGACGGAACAACTTATCAATATGAAGACGGGAAATATTATGTAAGAGATATTCAATACAATCCGCAGGAAAAAGAAATATCGTTGAGTAATGTAACAGGAGATTATTCATCAAAATTTAAAGTAGTTCATTTGATCCTGCATTGCTTTCCTCAAAATGCAAACTTTACCCTAAACGGGAAGCCAGTAAAAACATCTGCGGGTAAAGAAGCTTTGATAAAATTTGAAAATACCACCGCTAAAATTTCAGTAAAATGGTAAGGACAACAATATAAAATGGAGAAATTCAGCAATGGGAAAAATGACGAAGAAAAGCGTTCAGTAAACAAAAAAATTTAGATTTTCATTTCGCTTCCTTTTTATTCAAACGATGCCTTTGATAAAAATACAGAAATGTAAAAGCAACTGCTGATACGACAAAAGAGCTGCTAATCGTGGCTTCTAAAGAACGCTCTTTTAAACCACCAAAGTGCAATTTCTCCATCAAAAGGGAAATTAAAATACAAGAAATAAAGCTAACAGTGCCACCAACAATACTAGCTAATAATAATTTTTTGTTTTTCATATGCGCTTTTTCAATGAGACGATTTAAAAATAACAAGTGAATAGTACTAAATTTTATTTCGATTTTCAATGATACACATATAAAATCTTTTTTGCCATACACAAGCTATTTTCCACATTTGCATACTGCCCGAAATTGGGAATATTTTTATAACCCGCTTTATGATATAAGTTAATTGCTTCAGGTTGCTTTTTTCCTGTTTCAAGAATGCATTCTGAAAACCCTTCTGCACCTGCCCACTTTTCAAGTTGTCGTAAAATTTGTAGCGCAATTCCCTGGCCGCGAAATTCAGGAAGCACAAACATTCTTTTAATTTCTGCTTTACCGGTTTCGTACTTTTTAAAGCCGCCAATTCCTACCGGCTTATTATCAACGTAACAGACAATCACGTGTCGTATCGAATCCGATTTATTGAATTGTGCGTAGAAGGAATGCTCATCGCCATCGCGGATCGCAAGGTCCGTATCCAGCAATGCAACCAAAGACAGAAAATCTGTATTGGTTGAATCGGTACGAATAAATTTGGGCATAGGTTTAATCGTGTTTACAACTGCAAAGTTTATTACTTTTTGCTTTCTCAAAACATTCTTTTCCTTCTGTAAATGCAAAATAAGAAAGAGCAAGTGTTCCAATACTATCTGCATATACAAAGCCTGTGAGTTCGTAGATGCCGCTGCTAATGAGCAAAATAACGGACATGTAAATACAAACTCTTGTACATTCCGCATCTGCAAGAATTGCGTCAGAACGCAACTTTTTGCCTGTTCTTGTTTTCGCCACAATAAGCGCCCACATTACAGCAATTGAAATAAGAGAAATAATAACGCCCCAAAAAGTAGTTCCCGGCTTATGGCCCGTTATTATATTGAAAACACTGGTAACAGTTAGCCCCGCAACCAAGATATAAAAAGAAAACCCGGTAATTCTTAAAGCTGTTCGTTCAAAACGATCTCGATTGCTTTGTGGCTTTTGCTGAATACGCAACACCATGTGAGCAATTCCCAAGCCGGAGATCACTTCAATAAAGCTATCTGCTCCAAAACCAAACAAGGCAAGGCTTGCATCTTCATAACCGAGATAGGTAGAAACAAGCCCTTCCAAAATATTATATCCAATAGTAAAAATGGCAAGTGCAAATGCCCATTTATAGAGGGAATGTTGATCAATATTTTTAAAAACAGGTTTCTTTAAAATTGGCTCATTCACTGTCATGAAGTGAAGATAAAAAATTTGAGAAAGATCAAAGTTACAACTGTTGGCCGGCCACAACAGAATAAAAATATATTGGTAGTTTTTTTGTAGTAATGAGTAAAATCAACATCATCATGAAGAAAAAAGTTAACCCCAAAGGATTGTGGCAGGTTTTAAAAAAATCATTCAAAGGTTTTGCAAATGACAGGATAACAAAGATGAGCAGTTCACTGGCTTACTATACTATTTTCTCGATGGCGCCTTTGCTAATAATTATTATTTCTTTAAGTGGATTATTTTTAGGCAGGGACGCAGCTGAAGGAAAAATTTACGGGCAACTTTCCGGTTTTATCGGGCCCAATACCGCATCGCAATTGCAAACAATGATTCACAATGCTTCGCTGACGGGCAAGAGTAAGTTTGCCGCGATCATCGGGGTTATCACTTTAGTAATTGGCGCTACCACCGTATTTGCCCAAATCCAGGACACGATCAATTTTATCTGGGGCATAAAACCAAAACCCAAAAAAGGATGGCTCAGCATGCTCAGAAACAGGTTTCTCTCCTTTTCAGTAATCATCGGATTGGCTTTTTTGCTTTTGGTTTCTTTGGTGGTTTCAACGCTTATTGATGGATTCAGCGATTCTTTAAAGGCGCATTTTCCCGAATTGACTGTAATCGCTTTATACGTGATCAATACTATTATTACGCTTATCGTAACCACTTTAATTTTTGGGGCGATTTTTAAAGTTTTACCGGATGCAAGGATACGATGGAAGGATGTGTTGGCAGGAGCTGTCACAACAGCTATTTTGTTTATGCTGGCTAAATTTGGTATTTCTTATTACATAAGAAAAAGCAATATAGGCAGCACTTACGGGGCGGCAGGTTCCCTTGTAATTTTGTTATTATGGGTGTATTTTTCCGCAATGATCCTTTACTTTGGGGCTGAATTTACGAAAGCCTTTGCTGTAAAATTCGGTTCACAAATTTATCCTTACCATTATGCCGTAACAACGAAAACTGTAGAAGTGGAAACAGGAAAAAAGACTATACAGGAAAAAGAAAATACTGATTTGAAGACAAAAGATGTTCGAAAAAAATCAGGAGATGACTAAGGATTAAATCTCGGGAAAATGACTATAGTAGACAAACAAAAAACGGCTTTTTTATTTAACCATTTCTCCCTTAATTCTATTTATAAATCAACCGGGAAAAAGGAAATAATTCCTCGGTTTTTGGATTTAAATTTTCCTTCTTTAGCGGAATCATGATCTCTAATTGACAACCTTCACCGGGAGCAGAAGAAATGATGAAATCACCCTGGAACAGTTCGGTCCTCCTGCGCATATTGGATATGCCGATGCCACTTTTTACAGCATTTAGATCAAAACCGATTCCGTTGTCAGCTATTTGCATTTTTAATTTTCCATTATCCAGAATAAGATTCACCTCAATAGTGCTGCTTGCGGCATATTTTAAAATATTGTTTAACTGTTCCTGCAAAATGCGATATAAATTAAGTTGCAGGTCGTGGTTGATATCCAACTTTTCTATCGCGGGATCAAAAAAAAGTGAAATCTTATATTTATTTTCAATATTGCAGTTTTTCAGTAAAATTTCAAAGGCTTCTTCAAGCGTTGAATCATTAAAAAATGCCGGTGCGAGCCTGTGAGAAAGATTGCGGATCTCCTGTGTGGCAAGGTTGATATATTCCCGGCACCGCTGGAACAATTCCATTCCACGCTCGTTTACCGATTTGCTTAATACACCCAAACTAATGTTCGTACTTGCCAATATCTGGCAAATATTATCGTGAAGCTCTGCTCCTATTTCATAGCGTTCATTTTCCTGCGTCTTAATGATCGCCCTGGTGATTTGTTGTTCCACCCGGTTTTTTTCTGTCATATCAGTGATAATAACCATACGGTATTTCTTATCATTGATTACAATAAAGGTTGCCTGTATTTCAACATCCAGTAATTGACCCGATTTTGTGAAGTGTTTCAATTTCCTGTGAACCGTTTGGTGATTTTCAGCATTTCCCAGTAATGTTTTTCTCAAGCTTTTGTTATCTTCTTCAAGTCCGAAATCAAGAACTGTTAGTTTTAAAAACTCTCCCACACTGTATCCATATAGTTCAACAGCAGCGTGGTTTACCTGCACAAACCTGAATGTTTCAGGATCAAAGATCCAAATAGGTTGCGGGTTTAGGCGAAAAAGTTCACTGTATCTTTTCTCTGATTCTTTCAATTCGTGAACTCTTTTTTTCCTTTCCAGACAATAAAGTATACTCTTGTAAAGCGATGACGAGTTAAGATCATTCTTTAATAAATAATCTGATACACCCAGAGAAATAGATTGGATACTGAATTCCATATTAGAGAAACCGGTAAGTACAATCACAGGGATGTCTCCTGAAATTTCAAGAACATTGGTAATCAACTGCCGTCCGCTCTTGTCGGGCAAAGTAAGATCTAATAAAATAATGTCGAAATGGTGATTGGTTCTTAAAAAATTATCGGCCTCCTGAAAATTTTTCGCCACTTCAATAAGTGGCTTTTGAATTTGCTCGGTCAAATAATCTTCGATAAGGAGCAGATCACCCGGATTATCTTCAATAACTAAAACACGATAGTCGTTAATATCTTTGATCATTGTTATGTATTCTTTTTCACAGGTAGTTTAACTACTGAAAACCAAAAATTTTCCAGTTTAGAAATTACAGTAAATAAATTTTCAATTTCAACCGGCTTAATAATGTAGCAATTTGCATGATTTTCATAACATTTATTGATATCTCTTTCTGCCGAGGAAGTTGACAGAATGATAACGGGAATATGCATCAATTTGGTATCTTGTTTAATAAATTGCAATACCTCAAGACCATTTCTTTTGGGAAGATTCAGGTCCAGTAACAAAAGGTCGGGTTCTTTTGCTTTCGCATAATTGCCCTCTTTTTTTAAAAAATCTATGGCGGCTTTCCCATCTCTTACCACACTTAGTTCTGTATAAAATTTACCATTTTCAAACGCTTCCGTGGTTAGAAAAATATCTCCCTCATTATCTTCTACTAACAAGATGTGAATTGGCTGCATTAGGGTTTTCCTTTCTTTAACTAAGTAAAATTCTGTAAAATTCTGGTATATCGGATTTGTGCAAAGTTACTTTGATTTTTGATTTTTATCAATAAAATTTGCGGGGAATCCCTATTTCGATATCGTAAAAATGAAAATGCTTCCTTTCTGTTCATTGGGCTCTATCCATATTTCGCCGCCCAATGCTTCAACTATCTTTTTTACGATTGCAAGGCCAATGCCGGTACCGGAATATTCTTCTTTGTTATGCAGGCGCTGGAATATATTGAAGATCCGGTCGTAGTAATCAGGTTCAATACCAATACCGTTATCTCTTATTAAAAATTTCCAATGATGCTGCATTTCCTCCGCTTCCACCTGAATAACGGGCTTCGAACCGGCCTCCTGGTATTTTAATGCATTACCTACCAGGTTCTGAATAACCTGCCTTAGCGGGCTTTTAAAGCTCTGCACTACGGGAAGGTTCGTAAAATTGATGCTCGCAGAAGTTTCTTCAATTTGTTTTTCATAAAGTGAAACGATTTCTTGCATCAGTTCATTTAGATTTACCTCTTCTAATTTGCCTTCGAATCTGCCTACTTTTGAAAATTCAAGAAGGTCTAAAATAATCTGCCGCATTCTTTTTGCTCCGTCCACAGCAAAATGGATGTATTGCTTTCCTTTTTCATCAAGAATATCTTTGTATTTTTTTTCTATCTGCGCAAGGAAGCTGGTAATCATCCTGAGAGGTTCTTGCAAATCATGTGAAGCTATATAAGCAAATTGTTCCAATTCAGCATTGGAAATAGCAAGATCCTGGGCGGCCTTTTGAAGATTGATATTCAATTCATTCAATTCCATTTGGGCTACTATGCGATCTGTAATATCTTTAAAATAAACAGACAATCCTTTTTTGGAAGGATAAGCACTTATTTCAAACCATCTGTCAAGTACCGGGTAATAATCCTCAAAAAATATCCTCTGGCCGGTTTCAATGGCCACGTGGTATTTTTTATAAGAATGAGAATCCACATGCTCGGAAAAGGTGTCCCAAAGATTTTTACCCAAAACTTTATCCTTTGGAGTTGCAAGCATTTTCTCAGCTTCTTCATTCCAATAAGTAACAATCCAGTTTTTATCTAAAGTAAAAAAGCCATCTCCTATACTTTCGAGTATAGTATTTTTTTCTTCATACAATTTCACTATTTCCAGTTCTGCTTTTTTTGACTCGTCAATGTCCTGGAAACTTCCATAGATCTTAATGCATTTCCCATCTTTTAATTCTGCCTTTCCGGTAGTCCTGATCCATTTAAGATTTCCCTTATGTGTGTAAATCTGCAGATCTTCCTGCCATGAAGTACCGAAAAGAATGGATTCTTTTACCCTTGCAGTTATCGTATCACGGCTATGGCCTTCTTTAAAGTGACCGATACCATCCTGCAAAGTTGGCTCGTAGTCAGGTCCTGTTTCCCTGATCTCCTTTGTGATATCGGACCAGTATACTGTGGCAGAAGGCACATCTATTTCCCAACTCCCTATTTTGGCCAACCTGTTGGCTTTATCCAGTAATTGTTGTAACGTTTTCTTTTCAGATATATCCTGCATTGCTCCTACCAATCTCACAGCTTTCCCTTTTTTATCACGAATAATGATACATTTATCCAAAACATAAGCGTAATTGCCGTTGGCTTTCCGGAAACGATACTCGTCGTTCCAGTTTGTGGCGCGGCTTTTTATTGATTTTTGAATTCCATTTACCACTTCATCAACATCATCAGGATGAATATGATCGCTCCAAAAATTTTCTTCATTTCGGATGCTTGGAAGATCATATCCGAAAGTGTGCTCAAAACCTTCGCCCCAATAGCTTTTATCTGTGATAAGATCCCAATCCCAAATGGCATCAAATGTCGCTTTGGTTACATATTCATATCTCTGGTTGCTTTCCTGGAGAGACAATTTCAATAATTTAGACTCCGTGATATCCTGAATCGTTCCTTCAAAAGTTACGGGTTCTCCTGCATCATTTTTTACCAATTTACCTTTTTCATGTACCCATTTTATTATTCCATCAGGCGTTACAATACGAAACTCTAAATCCAGAACTTTTTCACCTTTAATTGCAAGAGCCCTTTCATTTGAAAAGACATCTTTGTCTTCCGGATGAAGCGTATCAAAAAAAGAATCAAACTCTACTTTAAACTTTTCTTTATCTAAACCAAGTATTTTATAAACTTCATCAGACCAGAAAAGCTGCTGTTTTTGAAGATCAAGTTTCCAATAACCGATTTTGGCAATATTTTGAGCGGCAAGGAGTTTTTGCTGATTGTCTTCTAACCGGGAAAGCGCATTTTCCCTTTCCGTAACATCCGTGCATGCCAGCATTATGCAATCTTTCCCTTTAGATGAGACTCGATTTCCTGACACTTCAACCTGCATCAGTGTTCCATCTTTTTTTAAATGTGTAAAAAGTCCGAATTTGGTAAGCCCTTCCTTATTAGCAAGGTCTTTGTGAATCCTATATAATTTTGTTTTCTCGTCCGCAAACCATAAATCTTCCAATTTTATAGTAAGAAACTCCTGTCTTGAATAACCATATTTTTGAACTGCAATTTCGTTTGCATCGATTATCGTAAAACGCTCAGGATCATAAATCAACTTCGGAATAGGACTTACCAGGAACAGTTTTTGATATTCCTCTTCGGGAGCCTTTACTTCACTTTTTTCTTCCCGGCATTTTTTATCAGTATAAAAAATATTGCACCTTCCCACATTTAAACAGGAGTAAATTATATATTCAATTTTCCCTGCATCAGATAGGATAGGAATGGTTTCCGCTATTTCTACATTTTCAATTACTAACTTGTACGACAAACCGCTGTCGAATACTTTTTCAAGAGACTTTTTCAAATCAACATTACCGTCACTAATATTTTCTAACTCCGGGAAATTTTTAAAGATGCCTTTACCGATAATTTCATCCGCAGGCTTTTTTATATTTTTTAAAAAAGAATCGTTCGCTTCCACAACTGTAAATTCAGGGGCGTCTGGCAATAAAACTATGCTTGGTACAGGCAAAGCTTTGAATATTTTGAGCAGAGAAACCGGTTTGATCATAATCGTGAATGCGAATTATTACAAATCTAAACTCTATGGCGAAAAAACAGGCTACAAATTGTTTTATTTCGAAAATTCAAAAGCTCTGTTGAAAGTAAACAAACAAATAATTTCTTTTTTCTTCTGTTGCATGGAGATCAGATTAAAAAAAATATTTATTAAAATAAAAAAATGTGTAAAACCGTAACACAAATTTGCACACGGTTGAGGAAATATTTTCCTGTGAATTATTTTTTTATAACGAGATGACTTGTAAAATTAAATTTCAATTAAATTATTGCTCCTTCACCCGCAAATGCTTTAAAAACCAACTAATTGGCACAGTATTAGAACTGTGAAAAAAAAGATTTTAAAAAATTTCGTTCCTATATTAAAAAGATTATCTTTGTTCTCAGATCTTCTTAATGTAGCAATATCAATCCTTTGAAATACTGCAAATTTTAAATTATTAAAAATGCAGAAGAATTGGTATGCAGTGTACACGAAACCTCACTGCGAAAAAAAAGTTTCTCTTTCACTCTCTAAAAAAAATATTGAAACCTTTTGTCCGGTAAATTGCAAAAAGTCGTGGCAACTGTTTCGCAACATTAACTTTGAGCAACCAATATTTAATTGCTATGTTTTTGTAAGGAGTACAGATTCTGAGATCATTAAAATTACCAACCAAATAAATGGCGCAATAAGCCTGTTGTACTGGAAGGGCAAACCGGCCACCATTAAGGAAGAGGAGATGAATGCAATGAAAGAATTTTCGCTAACCCACCACGAAATCAGTGTTGAAAAAATGCACTCAAATTCAAATAAAGAAGAAACAGATATAACCTACCTTATGGACGGTCAAATATTACTGGTAAAAAACAGGACAATGAAGTTGAATCTTCCTTCTATTGGTCTCACTATGGTTGCAAAATTACCTGAAGGAAAATCTGGCGAGGAAGGAATTATTCCGAACAAAATATCTTTTGGAAATAAAGAGCTTCTGTTACCGTCATCCTAATGGAATATTAATTAGTTGTTACTTATTTTATTTCCCGATACAAAATTTACTGAAGATGTAATCTAACCGATCTTCATTGGTGATCTCGCCTGTTATGTCACCTAAATAATGAAGGCAACGGTTGATATCAATGGAAAGAAGATCGCCTGAAATATTATTGGCGATGGCTACTTTTATTTCATTAAGACTTTTTGCAACTTCAGAAAGCGCGGCATAGTGGCGAGCGTTGGTAACGACAACATTTTCATTGTTGATACCTTCGCCGCCCGCCACTGCAAATAAAGTATTTTTTAATTCTTCAATGCCTGTATGTTGCTGAGCCGAAATAAAAATTTCACGGGAAAGATGCGCATGAGCTTCGGGGCTGAAAAGATCTGCTTTGTTTGCGACGACGATCAAATTAGAATTTTGCTTTAAAAGTTCGTTTACTGTTCTTTTAAGTTCATCCTCTCCCATCTCATTTATATCAAATAAATATAAAACGATATCAGCCTGCTTTATCTTTTCTTTGCTTTTCACGACACCCATATTTTCAATAATATCCTGCGAATGCTCGCGAATTCCGGCGGTGTCAATTAGCCGGAAAAGAATACCGTTGATATTGATCGTTTCTTCTATCGTATCACGTGTGGTTCCTGCAATCTCACTCACTATTGCACGATTCTCATTCAGCAAAGTATTTAGCAGGGTAGATTTCCCGGCGTTAGGTTTACCGACAATTGCTACACTGACTCCATTTTTTATCACGTTTCCCAGTTTGAAAGATTCCAACAATTGATGTACGGTTTTGGAAATCTTTTCGATCAGCAAAGAAAATTGGTGCCTGTCGGCAAATTCCACGTCTTCCTCGCTAAAATCAAGTTCCAGTTCTATCAAAGAAGAAAACCTGATCAATTCTTCCCGCAAATCTTTCAGCACTTCGGAAAAACCTCCGCGCATGTTTTTCAGCGCCGCGTTTTGCGAAGCTTCCGTGTTGCTGGCTATTAAATCACCTACCGCTTCAGCCTGCGCGAGGTCTAATTTTTTATTTAAAAATGCCCTTTGGGTAAATTCTCCGGCCTTCGCCAGCCTTGCGCCGTTTCGAATGAGCGCATTCAAAACCTGTTGTTGCACAAATGGTGAACCATGGCAACTGATCTCGATAACATCTTCGCCTGTATAAGAAGCAGGTTTTTTAAATAGAGAAATAACCACTTCGTCGAGTACATTTTCACCTTCTTTCAAAAAACCTACGTGAATGGTATTTGGCGATTGCTCTTTCAACTTTTTAGACCGAAAAAGTTTTTGTACAATTTCAAATGACTGATCGCCGCTAAGCCTTATTACACCAATAGCGCCAACGCCGGGCGGCGTTGCAATTGCCGCGATCGTATCGTCCCAACCTGAAAGTTTACTTTGCATTTTGTAAAGATAATATCCTTTTGCAGGAGTGATTCTGTTGTGCCTCATATTATAGCAGACAAACAAATTCCATCATTTTTTATTTTATAATTGCGCTACAATCACATGGATGAGCATCTTTTTGAAATTAAATTTTCCTTATTTTGAAAAATTGTTTTTTTTAAAACTTATTACCCTACCTTTGCAGTAGACTATTCAAATCATACAATGATCTCATTATTTTTGAAAATGTGCAATTCCTCTTACAGTATGCGCTGCTGTTGATAATCTCTAAATGTGCATACTCTATTTTACCAATCCAATCACTTATAATTTCAACATACCCATCACAAAATGCCAAAGTCTCTAAAAAATCATACCACTCAGATAGCGGACATGGCGAAGGTTTTGTCCATTGAAGAAGTAATTAAACATCTTGCACAAGAATTTCCGGCGCAAATAACTTTTTCTACGAGTTTTAGCTTCGAAGACCAGGTGATCACCCACATGATCTTGAGCAATCAATTACCCGTGAGCATTTTTACTTTAGATACAGGAAGGCTTTTTGGAGAAACGTATTCTGTATGGAGCGCAACGAATGCCAACTATAATACCGAGATAAAAGGTTATTACCCTGATCATTCTTTACTTGAACCATTTATTGCAGAAAAAGGTCCGAATTCATTTTATGAATCAGTAGAAAATAGAAAAAGTTGTTGTTATATCAGGAAAGTGGAACCTCTGAAAAGAGCGTTGAAAGGAAACTCAATCTGGATCACCGGCCTTCGCGCAGAGCATTCTGCCGACAGGCAAGATATGCCGCAAGTTGAATGGGATGAAAGTAACCAGGTCATAAAATATCACCCGATCCTCAACTGGTCAACCAAAGAAGTGAAAGATTATATCAACGAAAATAATATCCCTTACAATATTTTACACGACAGGGGTTTCGTTAGCATTGGTTGTGCGCCGTGTACAAGGGCGATCAGGCCGGGAGAAAATTTCAGGGCCGGGCGCTGGTGGTGGGAAGACAATAGTAAAAAAGAATGTGGGCTGCATGTTCATCAGCACGCATCATAATTTTATAAAAACAAACAAATGAGTCAATATCATTTAGATTATTTAGGGCAGTTGGAATCAGAAGCCATTCATATTATGCGTGAAGTGGCCGGGCAGTTTGAGCATCCGGCTTTGTTGTTTTCCGGGGGAAAAGATTCGATAACGCTTGTTCATCTTGCCCTGAAAGCCTTTCGCCCCGGAAAATTTCCTTTTCCTCTGGTTCATATTGATACCGGGCACAACTTTCGGGAAGCGCTGGATTTTCGTGATCAGCTTGTGGAAAAAATTGGTGAGAAGTTGATCGTAGCAAAAGTGGAAGAAACCATCAAACAAAAAAATCTTACAGAACAGAAAGGAAAATTTGCCAGCAGAAATGCACTGCAAACTTTTACACTCCTTGATGTAATTGAAGAATACAAGTTTGATGCACTCATCGGCGGCGCACGAAGAGATGAAGAAAAAGCAAGAGCTAAAGAAAGAATTTTTTCTGTGAGAGACGAATTTGGTCAGTGGAACCCAAAACTGCAAAGGCCCGAATTGTGGAACATTTACAATGGAAAAATTCACAAAGGAGAAAATGTACGCGCTTTCCCGATCAGTAACTGGACCGAACTTGATATCTGGAATTATATTAAAAGAGAAAAGATCGAATTGCCTTCCATTTACTTTGCTCACGAAAGAGAAGTAATAGAACATGAAGGACAACTTGTGGCAGTTTCAGACTTTATCAGGCTGGATGAAACGGATGTTGTGATGAAAAAGAAAGTGCGTTATCGTACCGTTGGCGACATGACTTGTACCGCCGCAGTTGAATCGAATGCCGACAACCTCGATGGAATTATTACTGAGATCATCGCAACAAAAACCAGTGAAAGAGGCGAAACCAGAATTGACGATAAAGTTTCAGAAGCAGCGATGGAAGACAGGAAAAAAGGCGGTTACTTCTAACTTATAACTTATTACTTACAACTTATAACTTATAACTTTTTTAATGGATATACTAAGATTTATAACAGCAGGAAGTGTAGATGACGGGAAAAGCACTTTGATCGGAAGATTATTGTACGATAGCAAATCAATTTTAATTGACCAGTTGGCAGCTATTGAAAAGCAAACCAAAAATAAGTTCAACGGTGAAATCGACCTGGCACTTCTTACCGACGGTTTGCGTGCCGAACGTGAGCAGGGAATTACCATTGATGTGGCTTACAAATATTTCTCGACAGATAAAAGAAAATTTATTATCGCTGATGCGCCAGGGCATATTCAATACACACGCAATATGGTCACCGGGGCGTCAAACGCGCAACTCGCCATCATCTTAATAGATGCGCGGAACGGAGTTGTTGAACAAACACGTCGCCATTCTATCATTACTTCCCTGTTGAATATTCCTCATGTTGTTGTGGCAATAAATAAAATGGACCTGGTGAATTACAGCGAAGACGTATATCACAACATCGTGATTGATTACGAACAAGTAGCAAAATCACTTGGACTTAAAGATGTAAAATACATTCCCATCAGCGCATTAAATGGAGATAATATTGTAGAATCTTCAGAAAAATTTTCGTGGTACGATGGCGATCCGCTTTTAACTTACCTGGAAAATGTGCAACTCGATTCTGATGTAAATCTTACTGATGCAAGATTTTCTGTTCAATATGTAATTCGTCCGCAGGCGCCGGAATTGCATGATTACAGGGGTTATGCCGGAAAAGTGATCAGCGGAATTTATAGAAAAGGCGATGCAGTTACGATTCTTCCTTCAGGAACGGAAACGACTATTAAGGCTATAGAAATTGATAACAAAGAAACAGATGAAGCGTATGCGATGCAAAGTATAGTTCTTCACCTGGAAGACGATGTAGATGTGAGCCGTGGAGACATGATCGTGCCAACAAACAACAAACCGCAGACCGAACAGGAATTTGAAGTACTACTTTGCTGGATGGATAAAAAGCCTCTGATTCCGGGCAATAAATATTTGTTGCAGGCAAACAGTAATCGCGTGAGAAGTGTGATAAAAGATATCGAATACAAACTCGACGTGAATACTTTAGAGAAAGATTACTCTCCGGAAAAAGCAGTGCTGAATGATATTATAAAAGCAACCGTAAAAACATCATCGCCGGTTTCTTTTGATTCTTACAAAAAATTAAGGCAAAACGGCGGCGCTATTTTAATTGACGAAACAAGTTGCGTAACCGTAGGAGCATGCATGATCCAATAGGACATTAAATTTTTTTAAACTATTATCCTACTTATTTGGTATACTAATATGAACCGATCATTCAACAAAGGAAAAGTTATTATTGCCGGCGCAGGTCCGGGTGACCCGGAATTGGTTACGGTAAAAACCGCACGTTTACTGCAGGAAGCTGATGTGGTTTTGACAGACCGCTTAGTAAGCGAACAAATTTTAAAGAATTTTATTTCGGCTGATGCAGAAATAATTCACGTTGGTAAGCAATGCCGCCGCGGCCTTTCCACTCCACAGGAAACGATTAATGATTTAATGGTTCATCATGCTTTGATGGGAAAATTGGTTGTGCGTTTAAAAGGTGGTGATGTTTCTATCTTTTCCAATATTCTTGACGAGCTGGAAACGTTGGCTCAACACAATATTCCCTATGAAATAATTCCGGGAGTTACCGCTGCTTTAGGAGCCGCCGCGTTTGCAGGAATTCCGCTAACAGCGCGTGGTTATGCTACTTCTGTACGCTTTCTCACTTATTACAAATCAGATATTGTTACAGAAGATTATTGGAAAGAACTGGCCAATACAAATGATACGCTTGTTTTTTACATGTCATCAGAAACACTGGAAAAAGTGGTGGAAAAACTGACGGCTAATCATATTCATGAAGACAAATTACTCGCAATAATAGAACAGGCCACTACGCCGTTGCAGAATGTTCACATCGGCAATTTGTATGATTATAAAAAAGATTTTCCCGGTAAAAAATTCATTTCGCCGTCATTGGTAATTATAGGAGAAGTTGTTTCTCTTCATGAAAAATTTAAATGGTTGCAAAACAGTAACAGCAATGAATATTATTTTAAACCAATGACCAAACAACAAATTTCTTTCAATCAACCCGAAATAAATGTCCATGTTAGTTGAGCAAAAATTAAATACTTTACTTGAACTGATCAATACTTCGACGAATGACGAACTCATTTGGATCAACGGCTACTTAAATGGGATACTGGCAAAACAAAGAACCAACGAAGTTCAGCCGGAGGCAAAAAAAGGAATCAATAAAATCACTATTACTTACGGTACAGAAACAGGAAATTCCAAAAAACTGGCTACAGGTTTTGCCGCAAAAGCAAAAAAACATGGCATGGATGCAAAAGTTCAAAGCCTGGATCAGTACCGTTTAAATGATCTTACCAAAGAAGAATATTTTTTGGCGATGATCAGTACACATGGCGATGGTGAGCCTCCTGCCGCTGCAAAAAAGTTTTACGACCATGTTCATCAAAATGGTTTCAAACTTTCGAAACTAAAATATAGTGTGCTGGCTTTGGGCGATACCTCTTACCCGCTTTTTTGCAAGGCCGGTGAAGATGTGGATGAACAATTGAACAAGCTATGGTGGAAACCGGATTGCACCTTTACAAAAATGTGATATTGATTTTGAAGATGAAGCGGAGGAATGGTTTGACAGGGTCATTAATTCATTAAGTGAATCAACGGACAGTGCTCAAAAAGTCTGCTGCAATTCCTGTTGTGAGAAAAAGTTCAGGCAAAAAAATATATACCGGCAAAATTCTCACGCATATCAATTTAAATGATATTGACAGCAGTAAACAAACATTTCACATCGAAATTGAATCTGAGGATGTGCAATATCAGCCTGGAGATTCAATCGGAATTATTCCTGAAAACAAAAAAGAACTGGTTGAAAAAATAATTGCGTTGACCGGAATTGATCCTGAAAAAAATATTGATTATAAAGATGAATTGATTTCTGTTTATGAGCTGCTTCATAAAAAATTAAATATTCTCAATCTGCCTGAACGGGTTGTAAAAAAATATGCGGCAGTTGTTCAGCAGGAAATACCCGCAACAAAAATTGACCTTGTTGATCTTTTAAAAATTTATCCGGTAAAAGATGAAGAACAGTTTACGGAAATATTGAAGCAACTGGAACCTACAACTCCGCGGTTGTATTCCATTTCTTCTTCGCCCGAAATGCACCCCGGCGAAGTGCATATAACAGTTGCAAAAAATTGTTTTAAGGTAAACAACGAAATTAAATACGGCCTTGCTTCCGAATTTTTATCATATCTAAATGAAGAAAATGAACTGAAATTTTATGTTCATCCCAATCACCAGTTTCGTTTGCCGCAGGAAGATAAAAATGTGATTATGATCGGCCCGGGAACAGGTATTGCGCCTTTCCGTTCCTTCATTGCTGAAAGAGATGCAACAGGCGCTCCCGGCAAAAACTGGCTTTTCTTCGGTGATCAACATTTTACTTCAGATTTCCTTTATCAAACAGAAATACAAAACTGGGTGGAAACAAATCTTCTTACAAAAGTGGATATTGCATTTTCAAGAGACCAGGAAGAAAAAATTTATGTTCAACATAAGATGTTGCAAAAAGGCGGCGAATTTTTTGAATGGCTGCATGCCGGAAGTTATGTGTATGTATGCGGCGCAAAAGATCCGATGAGTGTTGATGTTGAACAAACCATTTTAAAAATCATTGAAGAATTTGGCGAAAGATCAAAAGAAGAAGCAGAAAAATATTTGTTTGATTTAAAAGAAGAAGGAAGATTTGTAACCGATGTTTATTAAGAAATTCACTATTCACCAATTCACTATTGACCATTCACTATTACATTCACAAAAATATGACAGAAATAAAAAACTTATCTCCATTAGAAAAAGTAAAAGTAGTAAGCAATGGCCTTCGGGGAACAATTGCGGAAAGCCTTAAAGACGAATTAACCGGCGCCATTCGTGAGGACGACCAGGCTTTGATAAAATTTCACGGAATGTACCAGCAGGACGACCGCGACCGGCGTGAAGAAAGAGCAGAAAAAAAACTCGAACGTTTGTTTTCATTCATGATAAGGTTGAGGCTTCCCGGCGGTTTTTTAACATCTGATCAATGGATAGCACTTCATGAAATTGCCGGAAAAAACACAACCGGCGTTATCAAAATCACTACAAGGCAAACGGTTCAATTGCATGGAATGCTTAAGTCAAAAATAAAACCAACGATCAAAGCATTTCATTTGGCGCACCTTGATTCTATTGCAACTTGTGGAGATATCAACAGGAATGTAACTTGCAGTTCTTACCCTTCTGACTTATCAGTTCATGAAGAAATTTCTTCTTATGCAGATAAAATAAGCACTTTGCTAAAACCCAAAACCCGTGCTTATTATGAGATCTGGCTCGACGAAGAAAAAATTCTCGACAAAAAAAGTGAGGAAGATCCTTTATATCTCGATGCCTATCTGCCAAGAAAATTTAAAATCGGCATTGGCATTCCGCCAAACAATGATGCAGATGTTTTTATAAATGATCTTGGTTTGATCGCGATTGTCGAAAACAATAAATTACTCGGATTCAATTTTGCTGTTGGCGGAGGATTAGCGTCTACTCACGGCAATCCTGATACTTACGCGCGTTTAGGAAGTATATTAGGATTTGTAGAAGCCGGTGAAAAAACTTTTAAAGCAATTTATGAAGTACTTACTGTTCAAAGAGATTTTGGAAACCGGGAAGACAGAAAGCAGGCAAGAGTGAAATATACAATCGACAGACTGGGCGTCGAAAAATTTAAAGAGGAAGTGGAAAAGCGCACCGGCTTTGCCTTTGAAGAAACAAAGCCTTTTACTTTTAGCGAACGCGCAGATGATTATGGCTGGAAAACAAATCCGTCAGGCAATTGGGATTATACTCTTTTTGTAGAAAACGGAAGAGTGCTTAATGAAGGTAAACTGCAATTAAAATCAGGTTTGCTTGAGATAGCAAAAACAGGAAAAGTTTCTTTCCGTTTTACTGTGAATCAAAACCTCATCATCACCGACGTAAAACCGAAAGATAAAAACGCGATCAATGAACTTTTAGAGAAATATAAAATTATTGAACATACCGACAACACATCTGCAATCCGCAAAAATTCAATCGCTTGTGTGGCGCTCCCAACCTGTCCTTTGGCACTTGCGGAGTCGCAAAGATATTTACCTTCTTTGCTCACAAAAATTGAAAAGCTTCTTTTAAAATATAATCTCGAAAATGAAAATATAATAACCCGTATGACGGGCTGTCCTAACGGTTGCGGACGTTCACCGGCGGCAGAAATTGGTTTTATCGGAACTGCATTGGAAAAGTATAATTTACATTTGGGTGGAGACCATGAAGGATATAGGCTCAACCGGGTTTTTAAAGAAAACCTCGGCGAAGAAGAAATTCTTAGTGAGCTGGATGAACTATTTGCCGATTTTAAAGAGCGAAGAAAGAAAAAAGAATCGTTCGGAGATTTTACTCATCGCACAAAATTTGAAAATTAAATTTGGAATCAAAAGTTTCCATATTAGACGCGCCCGCAGTTGAAGAAGAAAACAACGGCAACAACCTTTTTCCTGTTTTTTTAAAACTGGAAGAACTTTCTTTGCTCATCATTGGTGGAGGAAATGTAGCGCTTGAAAAATTAAATGCTGTTCTTAATAATTCCCCTCAAACAAAAATAAAATTAGTAGGTATTGAAATAAATAATGCAATCAAAGCAATTGCAGAAGAAAATAATAACCTCCAATTATTTGAGCGCGCTTACACTTCAGATGATATTGAAGAAGCCGATATCATAATTTCTGCGGTCAATGATCTATTTACCAGTGAACAAATAAAAAAGGACACAAAAGAAAAAGGAAAATTGGTAAATGTTGCCGACAAACCGGGTTTGTGCGATTTTTATCTCGGGTCTATTGTGAAAAAAGGCAGTGTAAAAATTGCTATTTCAACCAATGGAACTTCTCCCACTATTGCCAAGCGTTTGAAAGAAGTGATCAATCATTTTATTCCCGATGAAATGGAAGATGTTTTAAAGAATATGAAAACCATTCGTGCGGGGATGAACGGTGATTTTGATGAAAAAGTCAAGCACCTGAATGACATTACAAAAGTGCTGGTGGCCAAACAAGCCACATTAACCAAAGAATCAAAACCAGAAACCAAAAAATGGCAGAAGATTGTAACATGGTGTTTACTGGCGTTTTTCTTTATGATTTTGGGGCACACGATTTTGTCTTTTATTCCTTTTGAAAACCTGGTTGCCGGCGCTAAAAAAGTAACGTCCATTGTTGATAGAAAATCTTTTCTAATGATGATGCTTTGTGGTTTTATTGCGCAGCTAGCGGATGGATCCCTGGGGATGGGATACGGAACAATTTCCACTACTTTTCTTCTTGCAAATGGCGTTAATCCTGCAATAGTAAGCAGCCGTGTGCATTCTGCCCGCGTATTTTCCAGTGGCGTTTCAGGATACAGCCATCATCGTTTTGGGAATTTTAATAAGAAACTCTTTAAGGCCTTGGTAATCCCGGGAGTTGCAGGTGCCATCATAGGTGCAGGCCTTGCTTTTTACGCTCAAAAATATTCTAACTACGTCCGCATTCCTGTTTCCATTTACACCGTTTATCTCGGGTTTTTCATTATAAGAAAAGCGTTCAAAAAACAAAACCTTCATGATAAAGTAAAAAGAGCGGGATGGCTGGCGACGGCCGGTGGGTTCCTGGATGCGTTTCGCCGGTGGTGGCTGGGGTTCTTTGGTTACCAGCACATTGATCTCAAAAAGAAAAAGCCCGCGCTACGTCGTCGGATCTGTTTGCCTCGCAGAATTTTTTGTAGTACTGGCAAGTTCCATTACTTTTTTTATTTTCCTAAAAAGTATTCCTTTGTTTGATGTTGCAGGTTTGATTATCGGAGGGCTAATTGCTGCGCCGATTGCGGCAAGATTTGTTGGAAAAGTTCCGCTCAAAACCATGTTTATTCTTGTTGGTTCACTCGTAATTCTCACAAGTTTTTCAACCATTTGGAGAGTGATTTCACCACTTTTGCATTAATATTTTTCAGCAAAATACCTCCGTGAAATAAACGTCAGTACGATTTCGCATAATTTTCTCGGTATAAAATCTATAAGGTTCACGGATGTCCTCCAATAAGTAAAAAGACCTACAGGCTTTACTTAATCCTTCAAAAACCAGCGTAAAATTGATAAAATCATTGACCACAAAATGTTGTGTCCAGTCGGGCATTAACGCGATATTAAAAGGCTTTATTAGTTTACTTTTTCGGCCGTTGTCCTCGATTAGATAAGTACTTGGCCATATTCGCACAGCACTTAGTTCCTGCACAAAAAACTGGCAATGAACAATCACGCAACGTTCAGTCTCCTGCCGGATCAAATCTTTTATCGCCTGGTCAATTTCTATTTGCGGCTTTGCAATAATAGTGCTCATAGTGCCGGTTTAATCCTTTTACAAAATTAAAAAATATTAAAGGAATTTTTACAAACGCCCTGGAGAAAGAAAAGCCCCTTTGTCTTAAATAAAAATCGGGATTATTTATTCGTTTACTGTAATATTTTAAATGGTTAAGACCTTTTTAGCATGGATCTCATCTAAAGAAATCTGTTTTTGCAGTTCTTCCATTGAATCAAATTTTTCTTCATTTCTCATAAAATATTTCACATAAACACGAACCGTTCTTCCATAAATGTCTTCATTAAAATCAAAAATATTTACTTCGATTGTTCTTCTGTTATCTGCAATTGTTGGTCGGATGCCGATGCTCATCATCCCCTGGTGAAATGATTCGGGAACGAACGGCGAATCCTCATCAACCGGCTCTTTCCCTATTGCCAGGTTCACAGCATAAATTCCATTTTCCGGAATCAGCTTATTTGGATTTTTTATTTCAAGATTGGCCGTAGGATAACCAAGTGTTCTTCCTAATTTATTTCCATCAATTACCTTTCCTTCAAAAAAATAATCATAACCCAGAAATTCCCTTGCGGTATTTATATCACCATCTTTAAGCGCAGCGCGTATTTTCGTAGAACTGATCGTAACGTGATTTAGCACATGTTCAGGAATTTCTTTTACTTTATAATTGTATGTCTGCTGGTATTTTTCAAGCAAGTGGTAATCTCCCTCCCGGTTGTTTCCAAAGCGATGATCATAACCGATGATAATCGTTTTGGGATGAAATTTTTTTACCAAAAAATCAGAAATATATTCTTTAGCTGATTGATTTGAAAATTCAATTGTAAACGGAACGACCACCAAATGATCAATTTCCTGTTTGGCTAAAAGCTCTGTTTTTTCTGGAAGCGTTGTAAGCAATTGAATCGGCTGTTGATTTTTCTTTCGATTCAAAACTATTCGCGGATGCGGGTGAAACGTGATGATAACTGATTCACCATCATTTATTTGCGCTTCTTTTTTTACCTGCTGAATGATTTGAAGATGACCGCTGTGAACACCATCAAAAGTGCCAATTGTTATAGCAGCGTTTTCAAAAGAGGGTAAGTTATTTATATCAAAATGTACCTGCATAGAATTAGCAAAATTAATTTATTTATGCGTGGATATTTTCATTCCGCGATAAGACGCAGAGATGTTTTATTTTCGCAGCTAATAATTTAACCATGTCTTTATATTCCCAACGTGGCGTTTCAGCCCAAAAAGAAGAAGTGCATGCTGCTGTAAAAAACCTTGACCAGGGCCTATTCCCCAATGCTTTCTGCAAAATTTACCCTGATTATTTAGGGAACGATACCAATTTTATCAATGTGATGCATGCTGATGGCGCAGGCACAAAAAGCATTCTCGCTTATTTGTACTGGAAAGAAACCGGCGATATTTCTGTGTGGAAAGGAATTGCCCAGGATGCAATAGTGATGAACCTAGATGACCTTTTGTGCGTTGGAATTTATGACAATATTATTTTCAATTCCACCATCGACAGAAATAAAAATTTGATTCCGGGCGAAGTGCTTGAACAAATAATTAATGGTACCCAGGAATTTTTTGACCTGATGAAAACTTTTGGAATCAATATTCATTATCTCGGCGGTGAAACAGCAGATGTAGGTGATGTTGTAAGAACCATAGCCGTAAACGGAACCATGACAGCAAGATGGCCGAAATCTAAAATAATTACGAATGATAAAATAAAACCAGGAAATGTAATTGTTGGGCTTGCTTCTTTTGGCCAGGCCACTTATGAAAAAAGTTTTAACAGTGGCATTGGGAGCAACGGCTTGACTTCTGCCCGGCATGATGTTTTGGATAAATATTATGCTGAAAATTTTAAAGAAAGTTATGACACCAATTTACCCGAAGAAGTAGTTTATATCGGAAAAAGCAGGATTAAAAATGCAACCGATCTTCTTTCTCCTACAAGAACCTTTGCACCGCTTATCAAAGAAATACTGGAAACCAATTTTGATAAAATCGACGGATTGATTCATTGCAGCGGCGGCGGACAAACCAAGTGTTTAAAATACATTCCTGAAAATGTTCGGGTGATAAAAGATAATTTATTTGATCCGCCGGATATTTTTAATAAAATAAAACTGGCAAGTAAATCTGACGACCGCGAAATGTACCAGGTTTTTAATATGGGCTGCAGGATGGAAATTTATACGGATGAAGATTTTGCTTCAACTATTATTCACGACGCCCGCCGCTTTAACATTGAAGCCCAAATTATCGGCAGAGTTGAAAAAAGTGACAAAAAGGAATTGCTGATTGATGCGAATGGAAATGAATTGGTATTTTAGAAAGTTATTTAGCCAAAAAATCGCAGCTAGTTTTGATAAAATTATTCTGGCTCATTTCTTAAATCAGGCTTGTTATTCAAAGCAAAACTAACAGGTTGAATCACATAAGAATTATCAACAGAAGAAGATTGTTTATTTGTTTCTGCTTGAGTTGATGGAGACTTTTTATCCGGATTTGTTAATGTTACCGGCTGCAACCTGTAACAGGCAACTGTGTGACCATTTTGAGAAGCCGGAATCCATCTTGGGCCGTTTTTAATCGCACTTACCGAAACCTTTGCCAATTCAGTCCCTTTCATCGTGGTGGCAACCACGTCACTGACTTTCCCATCCACATCAACAATAAAACGTACAACGCAAGTTCCATAATCGGCTTTAGTGAATTTAGAAATACTATCCGTAATGACTCTTGAAATATATTTTGACCATGCAGTCAACCCACCGGGAAAAGAAGCTTCGACTTTACTTTAGTAAAAATTTTCCCATCGTCATTTTTAGGATTTATTTTCGCTGATCCTGGATTTGTTGAAGACGCTTTTTGATCCGGATTCTGTAATGTTATCGGCTGCAATCTATAAGCGGCAACCGTATGCCCATTTTGAGAAGCAGGAATCCATTTCGGACCATTTTTAATAGCGTTGATGGAAACTTTTGCCAATTCAGTCCCTTTCATCGTGGTGGCAACCACGTCACTGACTTTCCCATCTACATCAACAATAAATCTTACTACACAAGTTCCATAATCGGCTTTAGTGAATTTAGAAATGCTATCCGTAATGGCTCTTGAAATATATTTTGACCATGCAGTCAACCCTCCGGGAAAAGAAGCTTCGACTTCAACTTTTGTATAAACTTTATCCGGCATTGTATCTTTTATTAATAGTTTGCCATTAACGATTTTTGCATCCGTGTTAACAAGCGTTACATAACCATTGGTTGTTTTAGTTGAAATTTCTATCACTCCATTCTTTCCTTTCTGACCATATTTATCGGTTGCTTTTTCACCCTTAAGAACGTTTATTGATTGGATGTTTTCGGAAGGAATATTATCCATTTCTTCCTGTGAAGATTTTTTCCCATTAATAAAAATTAAAGAGTGACGCGCTGGAAACTCAATACCACTTTCTTCAGCGTCCTTTACCGAAATCATTTCTGTACTTCCGTCCAGGTATGTTACTTTTATTACAGGTGCTGTTATCTTTAATTTTTTCGATTGTAGTTGAGCTGAAAGATTCCTGACTTGTTTTCCTTTGTAGTACATAGAAGGAACAGTATCATTCAAAACAGAAGAATTGTCTTTTACCTCACCACCATCGCCGTTTTCTTCCGAAGAAGCATAAACATTAATTGCATCCAAAATATTTTTAGCAATCTTATCCTGGTTTGCACTTTTGCTTATAAATGCTACATCGTTGGCATTAGTTACATAACCGCAATTTACAAGCGCCGAAGGACAAACATTATGATCGAGAACCCAAACACCATGTGTTCTTGTTCCAATCTCACCTTCGGTTTTATAAGATTTCTTTAATTGAGAAATTAATGCAGAGCCAAGCAATAGATTTTGTTCACTCTTATTTTTATCTATCAAAACAGAAATTCCATTTAATTGTTCGTTTACTGCGCCGTTCAAGTGAATAGAAATAAATAGGTCTGCATTATTCTTTTTTGAAAAGTTCACCCTGTCTTTGACAGAAATAGTTTGATCATTATCTCTTGAAAGAATAATTTTAAAATGAGAATTTGAATTCAGATCTGCAATTTTTTTAGCTATAGAAAGATTGATATCTTTTTCTTTTATGCCGGTAGCAGAATGAGCACCATTATCTTCTCCTCCATGTCCGGCATCAATAATTACTGTTAGTGTTTTCCCATCATAAAAATTAGTATTGCTATTCTTTACCTTCAGTGTAAAAGCAAAAAACACGACAGCAGCAAGTGGCAATACAAGCAACCTGCTTATGTAACTCACTTTAGGATTTTTGTTTTTGGCGAGCATAAGTAACCTCCTTTTTAAGGGTGAATAAAAAAAGTTGTTGGCAAGAGAAAAGTTTTGGCCGGGATAAACCGTATGCAAAATCATTTCTGCAAAAGCGTTGACATCACTGTCTTCCAACGCTTCTTTGTCGGCAATAAATTCATGTATCATGTATAGTTCTTTTCGCATCAGCCAAAAGAAAGGATTGATCCAGAAAAATACCAATACGATATTCATAAAGACTTTATCATAAGAATGTTTCTCTTTTACATGCGCTATTTCATGATTAAAAATTTGTTGCCCGGAAGAAGAATGAATGTCGATGGCTTTGTTCCAGAAAATATTTTTGAAAAATGAAAAAGGCGTTCCTTTTGCATTGGTTTCTATAAAACTGATATCCTTAATTCTCCTTGCCGGAAATTTTTTCTTCAGCATTTCTATTCGGTATAAAGAAAGGAAAAAGATAACCAGGAAAATTGCTGATATAAGTACATAGCTCGCTTCGGTAACATTTTCAGTAGTAAGCTGGAAACTATGGTGACTGCTGATTTCCACAACTGCTTCGTCTCCGTAACTTATCGTTTGCAGCATCCTGACAACAGTTCCATTGTCTTCATCGGAAGAAAAAATGCTAATTTTCATTACAGGCACTACCAATGCAATCACTATTGTAGCGAGCAGATAAAACCTGTTCCATCGATGGAACACTTTATTCCTTAGCGCCAAAAAATAATAACCACACAAAACGCCCGAACAAATAACTACTTTCAAAAGATACCACGCAATTGTTATCATGATCGTTTGGTTTTAAATTATTTTCCTTTTTTTAATTGTTTAACCAGCAACTCCAGTTCTTCTATGCTCAGGTTGTTTTCTTTCACCATGGAAGAAACAATATTGCTGAAAGAACCTTCGTAATATTTTTTTACCAGGGATTTTACTCTTCCTTTTGAATACACTTCTTTGTCTACCAAAGGATAATATTGGTGCATTCTTCCAAACACTTCTATACCGACAAATCCTTTATCCACTAAAATTTTTAGAATGGTTGCTACCGTGTTTTGGTGTGGTTTGGGCTCGGGCATTTCATTTACAATGTCTTTCAAAAATGCTTTGTCAAGCTTCCAAAGTACCTGCATTACTTCTTCTTCAGCTTTTGTTAGTGTCTTCATTTTTTTAATATTTATTTTCTTACAACAAATATAAACTAATTTTTTAGTTTACAAACTATTTTCTTAGTTAAATTAAAAACTAAGGAATCATATCAAAATAAAAATCCGCTTTATTTGTACGTTTACTGCACCAGTCGCAAAGTTTTTTTTAACAGTTGTATAATAATTGTTTCATAGAAAATATAATTATACAATTAACTTTACGGCTACTTGCTAAAAATGTAACCAGTTTTCTTATGTCAGAAGTTATTGTAGAATTAAAGAATGTGAATGTTTATCAGGGAGATTCTCTGATACTTTCAGATGTGAATATCTCTGTAAACCGGGGAGAATTTGTATATCTCGTGGGCAAAACCGGAACCGGCAAATCAAGCCTGCTAAAAACTTTGTACGGAGACCTTGATTTTAAGGAAGGTGAGGGAACAGTTGTAGGATTTGATTTGCGTAAATTAGACTGGAGAAAGATTCCCTATCTCAGACGCAATCTCGGCGTGGTTTTCCAGGATTTTCAATTGCTTACCGACAGGGACGTAAATCACAATTTAAAATTTGTGTTAAAAGCTACCGGCTGGAAAGATGAAAAATTAATGGATGAAAAAATTGCGGACGTACTTAATAAAGTTGGTTTGAAGACGAAAGGGTTCAAAATGCCTTTCGAGTTGAGTGGTGGCGAACAGCAAAGAATCGATGTGGCGCGTGCGCTTTTAAATTCTCCCAAATTATTGCTGGCAGACGAGCCAACCGGAAATCTTGATCCGGAAACTTCTGATGAGATCATGCGCTTGCTTTTCAGTATTTGCCAGGATTACGGAACCGCCATCATTATGGCTACTCATGATTATCCTGTAATTAATAAATTTCCGGCCAGAACGATAAAGACCGAGCGTGGAAAAGTATTTGACAACGCCTCTATAACCACTTCATAAGCTGGCGCGCATTTTTTTCATTATCATACATTTTAGTAAGAATTTCTTTTCTTTCCAAAACCTCTTTTTCAGTAAAAGGCTGCTCAAATAATTGCAGCAGTTTTTGTTTATAATCCTTTCCTGCTTCTGCAATCACGCAAAGGCTTTCAAGTCCTGTTCCTTCGAGAGAAGCGGAATTGGTAATGATAAATCTTCCGTTAAACAAGGCATTAAGCAATTTAATTTTTATACCTGTTGAATTAAAAGAAGGTATTAAATGAATGTGCGCATTCCTTATCAGATCCGCCATCTCGTCCTGTGAAGGGTTTTGAATTAACCGCCCGTTTTTATTTTTTTGAATTCGTGATTGCAAAACTGAGGATGGATTTTTTCCGGCGATGATAAAAGGAATATTCATTCCCGGAAAAACATGATCTAAAAGCCAAAGGACTGCTTTTTCATTTTCAGCTACCGATAAATTCCCGTGATATAGACAAAAAGTGCCTTTGCCGGTTTCTGATTTTATCTCTGAAAAAGGTAAAAAAACAGGTAAGAATTCTACATCTTTTGCGGCAAAAATTGTTTCATAGGTTGCTTTGTCTTTTTCGTTTACTGTGATAAGTTTTGTTCTTTTTGCAATTATCTTTTCATACTTTTTCAGCAGGCGGCTTTCAATCCGGTAATACATTTTTTTATAAACGTTTCTGGCCGAATTAACCAGTTCTTTGTAATATTGAAATTCCACGTTATGCAGTCGTACCAACACTTTTCGGTTGTTCAACTGGCCATTGGACAAGTAATACGTACAATGAATTCCCTCCAGTAAAACCGGGTAGTTATCTTTCGATAAATTTCCAATTAACAAAGGGTTAATCCTGGAACTAACAATGTAGGGCAAACGCAATTCAGACGCACGGAAATATTTTTTTCTTCGGTAATAAAATATTTCTTCACAATATTTTGTCAACTCGGCTTGCTCACCGCGACCGTATTCAAAACAATGCAAATGAATTTTAACCCCTTCATTATACAAAGCTTTTATTTTATAAAAGAGATCAAATACTCCACCATAATCAGGAGGATAAGGAACGTCAAGACAAACGATATGTAAATGAGTTGGGTTTATTGGTTTATCGGTTTATCGGTTTACTGTTAAGATAAAAATTTAGTTTATTCGTTGGTTCACTAAAGTGTATTGCTGAACTGACCATAAAAATCAATCAATTTCTTTTCCTCATTTTGCCAATTGTACACTTCACGCGCTTTCATACAATTTTGTTTCAAACGGAAGTAAAGTTCACTATCTTCAAGCAAAGTCGATAAAGATTTTTCAATGACCGAAACAGACAAATTATCAATCAAAACTGCAACTTCAAACTGATCATTTACTTTCTTATACTCCGGAAAATTCATCGTGATTTGCGGAATTTCATTTTGGATGTAATCAAAAAATTTGTTGGCCAAAGATAGGAGCTGGTTTTTGCCGAGCGGTTCTACAAGATTAATTCCGATATAAGATTCACGGGTAATTTTTTCAAGATCAACCGGCAACATTTTTCCTTTAAAGAAAATTTTGTCTTGCAATTGATTTTTTTCAGCAAGAACTTTCGCTTCAGCTAAAAAATTTCCATCACCACAAATAAATAAACGCGCATCCACATTTTTCATCGCCGGAATCAGATATTCAAAACATCTTCCTTCATTTACGCTTCCGCGATACAAAATTATTTTAGTCTTTAAATATTGTTCCGGCAAAGGTTTCAGTAATGGAACATTTTGTATCACTTTATAAGATACACCATAATTTTTCTTCAATTCATTTGCGATCCCTTCACTTACCGTATATCCATTTTGAAATTTCGGGAGAAACTGTTTTTCAATAAAATGCCAAAAACGATAAATATGGGTCCTAGTGATAATTTCTTTTTGCTGTGAAAAATATTCATGCGCATCATATACTCTTTTTTTTCCTTTAAAAACCGATACAAAGTAAACCGGCAACATGGTATCAAGATCAATACAACAAAAAATATCAGATTTTTGAAACAGTAGAAAAAAGAAAAGTTTCAAATTGTATTCAAAATAAAATCCAAATCCTTTTCTACTTAATATCTTCAATCTTTTTTGGCGGTATTTCTTTTCCTGTAAAGAGGTGGATCCATTAAATTTCACCCCCACTAATTTCACCTCGTGGCCAGCTTGAATAAGACAATCACAAATACGAATCATCCGCTGATCATAATTCAACTCGTTGGTAACAGTGAAAATTATACGCATTTAATTTGCCCGAAAATTTTTAAACAGTTTTTAAATAAGACTTTGTTTGCCGGATCATTTTATCATGAACAGATTTCCATCTTGCATTTCCACCAAGAATATCATTGTGAAAAATCGGGATAAAAGTGCCATTTACTTTTTTTACCTCCTTTAAAAGATTCAATATTTGCATAAAAGATGTTTCAGGTGATTTTTCCAAATAATAGATGAATGTCGCATCCATGCAGGAAATGGGAAAAATTTTTAGGGAAGTTGCCTTTTCGTTTTTTAAATCATAAAAATAAAATGGTTTGCATGTTCCTGCCCGAAAACCCGGCTCATCAGGAAAATCCCATCGAATAATCTTCTGTAATTCCTGCTGACAAAAGAGAATTATAAGTATCCGGCAAATTGAACTTTAAATAATGCTGCCGGCTTTTGGTTATTTTTTTCCCTGATAATTTTTCAAGCCTTTGCTTTCTCTATCAAAATCTTTTCAGGAAAAGCAGATGGTATAAAAAGAGGGATGAATTCCGATATCACTAAATGATTCAATTTGGTTAATCAATTTCTTCATTTCCGGATTTTGATAATGAAGGTTCCTGTCATGTGGTCCGATTTATCTGCCAATAAAAAAAAGAAAATGGATGACAATTGATTTTGTGAAATTAATTGCTGCAAATCGTCATAAACATCCCACGGATCTTTTTTTGATTGCAAAAACGTTTGAATTCTTTCTTTAAAATCTTGAAGCCTGAATTTTAACAACTCTTTCAATGCCGACCCAATGTTCTTCCAAAACTTCTTCCTTTATATTTAAAAGCCACATCAATATCGTAAGTTACAATGGCTGTAAAAGTGGTAGTTTTAAATTCCAAGCTTTTCAAATTTATTTTTCAATGTCTTTTTTAAAAATCTCAATCCAAATATTTACAACCGGCTTTTGCAAAAAGTTATTTTGAAAAGCAAGACTATCTTTGGCTTTAAACCGGCCGAATTCATCCGCATCAAAAGGAAGATATTCTTCATACCGGCTCACCATAAAAAATACAGCAGCAAAAATATCAAAGCCCAAATCATCATCTTCATTTGGAAATAAAACTTTTACGGTTTCCCTTTCAACAACTTTTATGGCCTGTTTTTGGTAATTTCAGTTTCCAACAAAAGATTGGATGCTTTTATAAAAAAAGCATTCGCCTATTCTTTCATCTGAATAATTTATTTTTTCACCCGATATATTTTCAAACTCATTTCTATCATTGGTTGTTCTAAATTCAATTCCCAAGTTCTTCCTTAAAAATTAATTTAAAAACATATGTGACACCTTGACGAATTTTGTGGTAAATAAATAAGTAACATAAATAATCAATTCTCCGGTTAAGCCTTCTGGTATCTAGACATAAAAGTAAAGTTGATTTATTTTACTTACTACACAAAACACTTTTAATAAAAACCTTGTAAACAAATATCTTTGAACAAAGGAAAGTAAACATGAAAGATTATTTAAAACAGCTTTTTGAAAAAGCAGAATTATGACGAAAACAATTTCTTTCTTATTGCCGGGCCATGCGTGGTGGAAAGTGAAGAATTGATTTTTGAAGTGGCAGAAAAAGTTGCCGGCATTTGCAAAAAATTCAATATTCCTTACATTTTTAAATCTTCTTACCGAAAAGCCAACCGTACAAGCGCTTCATCATTTACCGGCCTTGGTGATGAAGAAGCATTACAAATGCTGGAAAAAGTTGGAAAAACATTTTTCGTTGCCGACAGTTACTGATATTCACGCGCATGAAGAAGCGGCAATGGCCGCTAAATATGTTGATGTTTTACAAATACCCGCTTTTCTTTGCAGGCAAACCGATCTTTTGATAGCTGCCGCTGAAACCGGAAAAATTATCAACGTAAAAAAGGGACAATTTGTAAATGGCGAATCGATGAAGTTTGCGGTAGAAAAAATTGAAAAAGCCGGAAACAAAAAAGCAATGCTTACTGAAAGAGGAAACACTTTTGGTTACAATGATCTTGTGGTTGATTACAGAAATATTCCCATCATGAAAAATCATGGAGTTCCTGTGATTATGGATTGCACTCACAGCCTTCAACAGCCGAATCAAAGTAGCGGTGTTACCGGTGGAAATCCGGAAATGATTGAAACAATCGCTAAAGCTGCGATTGCGGTAGGTGCCGATGGTTTATTTATAGAAACGCATCCAAATCCTGCTGTTGCGAAAAGCGATGGAGCAAATATGCTGAGACTGGAATCTTCTGGAAGAACTTCTTGACTCAAATTAGTCAAAATCAGAAAAGCAATTTAGATAGAAAGATCAAAATAGGAATTTAAAAATTTGTTAGTTCACTGCAAGGCATATAAAATAAAAAAGGGGCCGGATAAAAATCCACCCCTGTTATAATCCAATATCCTATGAAAAACCGAGTTTAAACTACTTACGTAGCTTGTAATATATTAAAGCTTTCGCTTTTATTTTAATGTTTTTACGTTTTATTCACATTATCGAATCTACTATTAGACCGATATTCGACTTTAAAACGTTGCATTGGTTTAATTTATTTTTCAAAAAGAAAAATAAAAAAAGGGGCCGGATGGAAATCCACCCCTGTTATAATCCAATATCCTATGAAAAACCGAGTTTAAACTACTTTCGTAGTTCTTTATATTTTTGAATGGTTTTCACCATTTTGCTTTAAAATTTGCAGAATACTCGTTGAAATTCTGTGTTTTATAATATCCTTCTCCAAAATATTTGAGAATCACTTCTATTTCTTTTGGCTCCATAAATCCCGGAATTGCTGCCGGAACTTGTTCTTTTTGAGGGAAAATGACGGTATTTGGAAAAGCCAATTGTCCCTGAGTGGCATATAATGCAAAATCATTTACTTTATTTGCCTCATCATATTTATAACTTTTATTATTCCAAATTACAGGATCTTTGGTTTCTGCATTCACTTTCACTGCATAAAAATGCTGATTTATATAGGAGATCACTTTAGAATTATTATATGTTTTTTTATCCATCACTTTACACCAATAGCACCAGTTGGTATAAATATCAATTAATACGGGTTTCGGTTCGGTCTTCATTTTTGAATTCAATTCATCCATGGTCAACCAATTTATTTTTTCTTTTTCAGTTGGTTTAACTTTGGCAAAAGAAAAAACAAATAAGCATGCAATAAAAGCTAATACTGCTTTTTTTTCCATGTGTATTAAACGAGCTTTATTAATTTTTATTTGATTTACTTTAAAAATATTTATACACTCAATTACTTAATCTGAATGAATAAAATAATCGTTGCCATATCCGGGGCCAGTGGTTCTATTTATGCAAAATTATTGTTAGATAAGCTGACTTCTATTAAATCACAGTGGTCGGATTTAAATATAGTTATCACAGATAATGCCAAAATAGTTTGGCAAACAGAACTCGGCAAAAATGACTATAATAATTATGAAGCAACATATTTTGATAAAAATGATTTTATGGCTCCTTTTGCATCAGGCTCAGCGAATTTTAATATTATGATCATTATTCCCTGTAGCATGGGAACGGTTGCGCGAATCGCTTCAGGAATTTCCAACGATTTGATTGCAAGAGCAGCGGATGTAATTTTAAAGGAAAGAAGAAAATTAATTTGTGTAGTGCGTGAAACCCCATATAATCTGATTCATCTGAGAAATATGGAAACTATTACACAAGCCGGTGGAATTATTTGCCCTGCTTCACCTTCCTTTTACAGTAAACCTAAAACGATAGAAGAAGCAGTAGCAACGGTTGTTGACCGTGTAATTCATCTGGCAGGATTAAAGATTGATTCTTATAGTTGGCCTGAATAAAAAGCATCGAAAGCTCTATAACCAAGATATAGAAAACTTATTTCATCGTAAGTCCACCACTTCGACCTGGGGATGCTTTTTGGCATCAAAAGTAAATAAGGAATCAGGAAGATCGGTATTAGTTTTCATTGAGTTTACAGTATAAATATAACGATCCCCGTTTTTTTCAAAAACTTTACTTGAAACAATATTTTTTGTCGCTTTATCAACTTCCACCAAAACCTTAAAAAATGTTTTTGTTTTATCTACCGGCGTTAATTCGATTTCCTGTACTACTTTATTACCAAGTTTCTTTTCATCATTCAGTTTGTATAAAAAATCTTTATCATAAAAATCAGTAAACATTTTTTGCGGGGTAATAGTATTTGTAGTAGGATCAAATTTAGTAAGCTGAACTTCATTGGCGGATTTGTCGTAAGTCCAGATATTATCGCCATCACTATAAATTTCCTGTCCAGAAATATTTACTCTGTATTTAGGCCCTTTCATGTAAATAACTCCTTTTTTAGTACCTTCTACTTTTCCGTTTGCATTGGTTATACTTAACGTAAAATCAGCAGTAACGGTTTTGTAAGTTTTAAATTTTGCACTTACCTTATCCAGTATTGCTTTTGCGTCAGGATCACTTACACCTAATTTATTATTTTGAGAAAACACACTGGAAACACAAAAAGTAAAAAAGCCGATAAGTAATATTTTCATCATATCATCAACATTTATATAATATATCAAAGGGTAGCAAAGATACATTATAGACGTAATTAAGCCCCTTTCCGTTTAATGAAATGACAAACAAAACTGTTAATTAATTGAGCATTTGTTTCAAGCTTCAATACGCGACATTTCAGGTTTATCGTGATTTACTTTAGTAAACTCTTTTGCTGCCTTTATAAAATGTACAAATAATGGATGAGGATTTTCAACTGTACTTTTTAATTCAGGATGATATTGAACTCCTATGAAAAAAGGATGATTTTTCAGTTCCATAATTTCTACCAAACCAGTTTCAGGATTGATTCCGCTTGCTATCATTCCAGCTTCCTCGTATTGTTTCAAATACTTATTATTAAACTCCCAGCGATGCCGGTGGCGTTCTTGTATTTCGCTGGTTCCATAAACAGAATAGGCAAGCGTATTTTCCTTGATAACACAAGGGTAAGAACCCAGACGCATTGTTCCTCCTTTCATGGTCACTTTTTTCTGCTCTTCCATCATATCAATAACCGGGTTTGAAGTATCCGGATTCATTTCGGTTGAGTCAGCATCAGCTATTCCCAGAACATTTCTTGCAAATTCAATTGCTGCCATTTGCATTCCAAGACAAATTCCAAAAAAAGGAAGATTATTTTCACGGGCATATTTTACCGCAATTATTTTTCCTTCTACACCTCTGAAACCAAAACCAGGTGCAACTAATAAGCCATCAAGCCCCATTAATTTTTCATTTACATTTTCTTCATCAATATATTCACTATGTACATTTAAAACCTGGACTTTACAATCATTCATTGCCCCCGCATGAATAAAAGATTCTAAGATGGATTTATACGCGTCCTGTAATTCAATATATTTTCCAATCAGGCCAATGGTAACTTTATTTCCCGGATGCTTTACTTTATCCAAAAACTCCTTCCATTTGGTTAGATCAGGTTCGTTATAATTGGTAATGTTTAATTTCTTCAATACAATCAAATCCAGTTTTTCGCGAAGCATCGCAATAGGCACTTCATAAATGGTAGAAGCATCCGCCGCTTCTATTACCGAATCTACTTTTACATTGCAAAAAAGAGCCACTTTTCTTTTCAGATCCTCAGTTAGCGGACGTTCTGTGCGACACACCAAAATATCAGGATGAACGCCGTTTTCGCTCATCAGTTTTACACTGTGCTGTGTCGGTTTTGTTTTAAGTTCCTTTGCAGCTTTCAAATAAGGAATAAGGGTAAGATGAACAACCAAACAATCTTCATCAGGCAATTCCCATTGAATTTGACGTACAGCTTCAATGAACGGAAGGCTTTCTATATCACCAACCGTTCCGCCAATCTCGGTGAGGATGACATCATACTGATTTTTTTCACCAAGAAGCATCATTCTTCTTTTGATCTCATCGGTTATGTGTGGAATTACCTGCACGGTTTTTCCCAAATAATCTCCTTCCCTTTCCCGATTAATAACGGTTTGATAAATACGGCCGGTAGTTACATTGTTAGCCTGTGACGTATTAATATTTAAAAAACGCTCATAATGGCCAAGATCGAGATCGGTTTCAGCGCCATCTTCAGTAACGAAACATTCCCCATGTTCATATGGGTTTAACGTTCCTGGATCCACATTAATGTAGGGATCGAATTTTTGAATGGTAACCCGCAAACCCCTTGCCTGCAAAAGCTTTGCAAGTGAAGCAGCAATAATTCCTTTGCCCAATGACGAACTTACGCCACCTGTTACAAAAATGTACTTAGCCATTTTTTTGAGTTTTTTAAAAATAATAAATCCCCCAAAACAACCTTATAAAACCTTGACTGTTGTAATGAAAGAAAATATAAAAAAAGTGACCACAGGAAAGAATATAGAAAAGTAAAAATCCGTGAGGTCATGCAAACTTACAGCTAATATTTTAGCCGAAAAAGTTATAAACCTATTTGTGGAAAAAATTACAAAGTCGGTGTAAAAAACCAATTTTTGTTAAACAAAAATAACGAACCACTTTAATGAAAAATAAAAATTTAAACACCCCAGGCAGTAAACAACCAAATAAAGTGAATTTTTATTTTTACTGTAGCTAAAAGTATTCTTTTTTGCTAAGATAATTCTGCAGATAATCTTTTACCCCTTCTTCCAAAGAATAAAATGGTTGAGAATAACCTGCCGAACGAATTTTATCCATTTCTGCTTCTGTAAAATATTGATACGTTTCGCGAATATCTTCCGGCATATCAATATATTCTATTTGTGAAGATTTATCTAAAGCTGAAAAAGTAGCTTTTACAAGATCATTGAAAGTTCGTGCTTTACCTGTACCCACATTATATATCCCTGTAACAAAAGAACTGCGTATCATTTTGCCAACATTCCAAAAACCAAAAGCAAATATTAAGTACATCTTTTACATAAATAAAATCGCGCAATTGCTCACCGTCGTTAAATTCTTTTTTGTGAGATTTAAAAAGTTTTACAAATCCATTTTTTACTATCTGATTGTAAGAATGAAAAATGACACTTGCCATTCTTGCTTTGTGATATTCATTTGGGCCATAAACATTGAAGAATTTTAAACCAGCCCATGCGGGTGGTTGCAGGATGTCATCGTGAACTTGCCGAAGGGCCCATTTATCAAATTCGTTTTTAGAAATTCCGTATGGATTCAATGGCTTTAATTTCTCAATAATAGATTCATCATCTTTATATCCTAGGCTCACCTGCGCCATAAGTTGCAGCCGATGAAGCATAAACAAGTGGAATTTGATATTGGGAACAATAGTTCCATATTTTTTTGGAATACTCAACATTCAAATGTTCATGAATGGAATAATTAAATTCGGTAGTATCTGTCCTTGCGCCGATGTGAAACACAAAGGCGATTTTAGGTTTTTCCGTTTCCAACCAATCAAAAAAAACTTCCCTTTCTATTTTTTCAGAAAAAGTTTTTCCCTGTCAGATTCGCTTCTTTTTCTTCATGGGAAAAATCATCTACCAAAATAAGATTGTTGTAACCTTTATTGTTTAAAAAACCAACAAGGCAACTTCCAATAAAACCTGCAGCGCCTGTTACAACTATATTTGATTTTTATCCATAATTATATTCACTGGGTTTTTCTTACAAATTGGATTTTAGATAATTCCCAATCGCATTATCATATTTATTTTTCCATTCACTAATATTTCCCCAACTTTCGCCATCAACATTATTTCTCCTGAGGTAACTTTTCCTAATTTCTCAAATGGAATTCCCAATGATCCTTCAAATTCATTGACTCTTTTCTGCACTTACAGTTACCACTACTCTACCCTGCGCTTCGCCAAACCAATAAGCGTCTTTACGAATTTGCTTTTTTTGTTGGTTTACTGTAAAACCAAGATTATTAAAAAACCACTTTCGGCTAAAGTTATAAAAAGCCTCCCTCAGAAATATCATGAGCAGAAAGAATCATTTTATTTTTGATCAAGGAACTAACGGTTTCGTGTAAACGAAATTCTTCTTCCAGATCAAAATAAGGCGCCGGTGAATATTCTTCCTTACATATTTTGTGTAAATATTCTGAACAATTAAAGTCTTCAATATTTTTACCCAACAAATAAATCACATCTCCTTCATTTTTGAAAATACAAGCGTCATCTTATTTTCAAAATCTTCCAAAAGGCCCACCATGCCAATTACAGGAGTAGGATAAACCGGTCCTGATGGAGATTGATTATAAAAACTAACATTGCCGCCTGTAACAGGCGTATCAAATTTTAAACAAGCTTTCGACATTCCTTTTATACTTTCCACAAACTGGTAATAAACTTCAGGATCATACGGATTTCCAAAATTTAAACAATTGGTTACGCCCAAAGGAATTCCACCACTGCAAACAATGTTTCTTGCAGCTTCACTTACAGCAATCATACAGCCCACAAAAGGATCTGCAAAAACATACAAACTATTACAATCCGTTGTAAGCGCAAGCGCTTTCTTGGTTCCCTTTACTTCAACCACGGCAGCATCGGAAGGAGCATTGGTATTAAGATTAGCAGTACCAACCATACTGTCATATTGTTCATAAATCCATCTCTTCGAAGCAATAGAAGGAAGTGAAATTAATTTTTCCGCAATAGTTTTTAGGTCTTTCAGGAACAGGAATTTTCGATGCATCAAAAGCCTTGATTTTTTCAAAATATTTCGGTTGTTTATATTCTCTGTCATAAACCGGTGCACCACCGCCAAGCACCAAGGCTTTCCGCCGGCAATTCTGCTTCCAGTTCATCATTCATATAAAAACGAAGCATTTCGCCATTGGTAACTTCCCCAATTTGCTCGCACGGAAGATCCCATTTTTCAAAAATTTCAATCACTTCTTTTTCCCTTCCCTTCTTTACAGTCAATAAGCATTCTTTCCTGGCTTTCGCTTAATAATAATTCCCATGCTTTCATATTGCTTTGACGTGTTGGAACTTTTTCCAAATGAATATTCATTCCAACTCCGCCTTTGGCACTTGTTTCAGCCGTTGAACAAATAATGCCTGCAGCGCCCATATCCTGCATTCCCACCACAGCACCGGTTGCAATCACTTCAATACAAGCTTCCAATAATTTTTTTTCCTGGAAAGGATCGCCCACCTGTACCGCCGGTAAGATCTTCCGCGCTGCTTTCTGTAATATCTGCAGAAGCAAACGCAGCGCCGCCCATTCCATCTTTTCCTGTTGCACTTCCCGCAATAAAAACAGGATTCCCTTTCCCGTCGGCAGTCGCACTAACGGTTTCGCCTAAACGAACCACGCCGGCACTCATCGCATTAACCAACGGATTAGTATGATAACATTCTTCAAAATAAATTTCCCCACCAACCGTTGGCACTCCAAAACAATTTCCATAATGACCAATGCCACTTACGACACCACTTAATAAATGTTGTGTTTTTTCATTGTCGATATTTCCAAAGCGCAAGGAATTTAAAGTAGCAATTGGCCTTGCGCCCATTGTAAAAATATCGCGATGAATTCCACCAACGCCGGTTGCGGCTCCCTGGAAAGGTTCAATGGCGGAAGGATGATTATGGCTTTCAATTTTAAAAACAACTCCAAGCCATCCCCGATATCCATCAGTCCCGCATTTTCATCCCCCGCTTTCACCAAAAGCCTGGAACCTTCGCGCGGTAAAGTTTTTAACCATTTTATCGAATTTTTATAACTGCAATGTTCACTCCACATTACAGAGTAAGCACTCAGCTCAGTAAAATTGGGTACACGACCAAGAATTTCGACGATCTTTTCAAATTCATCTTTTTTAAGTCCCAGTTTTTCGGCCGTTTCAAATGTTATTTCCATAATTGTATTAAAAAAAGCAAACTTACAATCTCTTACCCTTCTATCATTATATCAGGTGTAAATATTTTAACTAACTTCCCACAATTAAATAATCGCTGCTTGTTTTACCTTTTATTTATTTTTTATTCGGTTCTTTTTTGCTGGCTAATTACCCGGATTAAGTTTTTCAGAAAAGCAGGCATTGCCAGACAAGACGCTTATCGCTTTATTTATTATCCGAATTTTCTCTTTGCTGGTAGGTTGTTATGTAAATATTTATGTTTTACCTGTTTCTGATTCTTTGGCATTTCATCATATGGGAATTGATGAATTCAACTTACTATTTTACCAATCCACATGAATATCTTGTAAATATTTTTCATAGTCCTTATCCTCACGGATATTCAAGGGTTTTGGAAGATTCGCATTCCTTCTGGAATAACTTCCGCACCATCCTAATCGCAAAAATGCTTTCGGTGTTTGATTTTTTCAGTTTTAAAAATTTTTGGATCAATACACTTTTTTTTAATTTTTTGGTGTTTTTTGGCTGTGTGGCGCTTTACAAGGTTTTCATCAACGTTTTTCCAAAAGCCTTTTATCAGCTCATTTTTTGCATTTTCCTTTTGCCTTCGGCATTATTTTATACTTCAATGATCCATCGCGACGGACTGATTTTTCTTTCGCTTTCAATGATCATTTATCATTTGTTTTTTTTAAGTAGCAATCATGAAAAGCTCGTTTGAAAAGAATTCTCATATATTACTTTATTTTTCTACTGATTTTCCTTTTAAGAAATTTTGTTTTTCTCGCGCTTGTTCCGGCTTAATTGCCTGGATCATTGCATACAAATTTCCCAAAAAAGCATTTCTTTCTTTTTTTATCATCTATGCAATAAGCTGTCGTTGTATTTTTTGCTTCGGGATTAATTTCTCCTAAAGTCAATTTACCATGCTTATGTAGCAAACCGGCAAGCAAAGTTTCATTGAGATCGGAAAAGCCGGTAATTCAACTGTGGCGGTTGAAAAACTTAAGCCCACTCTTAAAAGTTTTGTATCAAATGCCCCAAGCTTTTAACCTTGCGTTAATGCGACCATACCTTTCACGAATATCAGAAAGCTTGCAGTTTGCGCCTTTTGCCATTGAAATATTTTTAATTGAAATTCTGCTTATTCTTTTTATTTTTTTTCATAAAAAAAGTGAAAGTTGATCCATTTATATATTTCTAATATCTTTTTCAGTTTAACAATGTTAATGATGACCGGTTATACGGTTCCTATAATTGGAGCAATTGTCCGATACGAAGTATTTATTTTATTTTTTTATTAATTCCTATTGTTTGTTATATTGAGTGGCGAAAATTTATGACACATTTTTAAGATAGCAAAAAATAAAAAATCTATAAATGAAAATTCGTCGTTATTTGTTGGTTTACTGCTTAATTCAAAGTAAAGATCTCTCAATCTAATAAAAAAAAATAGATATTTACTTTTTATCAACAAAAATGGCAAAATTCTTCAATCATGACTGAAAAATTTTTGGATTTTATGGAAATAATATCGTTTTTTTGTGCCTCAAAATTATAAAAATGGAATCATTACGACTAAATGCACTTCATGAACTTCTTGCTTCACCAAGAAGTACGGAAGTTGACCCTTCACGAAAAATCACAGGATTTTTTGCAGAAAATGTTTTTGATTTAAAAAAAGCCCGCGAATTTCTAAGCGATGAAGCTTACAAAAGCCTGGTTTCTTCTATTAAAAATCAAACAAAAATAGATCAGGAAAATGGGCGACCAGATCGCTTCTGCTTTAAAAAGCTGGGCAGAAACAAAAAATGTTACCCATTATACACACTGGTTTCAGCCATTAACAGGCGCTACCGCCGAAAAGCATGATTCATTTTTCACACTTAAAAGTGATGGAACTGCCTTAGAAGAATTTGACGGCGATGCTTTGATTCAGCAGGAACCTGATGCTTCTTCATTCCCAAGTGGCGGGATAAGAGCAACTTTTGAAGCCCGCGGTTATACTGCCTGGGATCCTTCTTCTCCGCCATTCATCGTGGAAATCGGAAACGGACAGAACCTTATGTATTCCCACCATATTTGTTTCTTATACCGGCGAATCACTTGATGCAAAGACTCCTTTGTTAAAATCTTCTGTAGCACTTGAAAAAGCTGCAGTTGACGTTTGCCAGTATTTCGATAAAAATATTACTTCTGTAAAACCGACTTTAGGTTGGGAACAGGAATATTTTGTAATTGATGCCACTTTGGCCAGTGCCCGTCCCGATCTTATTATGACCGGCCGCACCGTTTTTGGACACGCCCCTGCAAAAGGGCAGCAATTGGAAGATCATTATTTTGGTGCAATTCCTGAAAGAGTTTATGCCTTCATGCGCGATTTTGAAGACGAAGCTTATAAATTGGGGGTTCCTTTAAAAACACGGCACAATGAAGTGGCTCCTTCACAATTTGAGTGTGCTCCTATTTTTGAAGAAGTAAACATTGCCGTTGATCACAACATTTTAATGATGGATGTGATGACAAGGGTTGCAAAAAGGCATAACCTTATTGTGCTCCTTCATGAAAAACCATTTGCACAAATTAATGGAAGTGGCAAACACAATAACTGGAGCATGGCCACCAATACAGGTGTTAATTTGCTGGGGCCGGGAAAAACTCCAAAAACAAACCTGATGTTCCTGGCGTTTTTTGTAAATACCATTAAAGCAGTTCGTGATCATTCAGATTTATTAAGAGCGTCTATTGCAAGCGCAGGAAATGATCACAGGCTTGGAGCCAATGAAGCGCCGCCGGCAATCATTTCTATATTTATCGGAAAATACCTTACAGATGTATTGAATGAAGTGGAAAAGCGTGTTGGCGATAAATTTGATGAACAGGATGAGGCAATGCTAAAACTGGATATTCACAAAAGTATTCCCGAACTAATGCTCGATAACACCGACCGAAACAGAACTTCTCCTTTCGCTTTCACAGGCAACAAATTTGAATTCAGAGCGGTTGGTTCTTCTGCAAATTGTGCCGGCACAATGACCGTTTTAAATACCATTATGTGCTGATGCGCTTACCCAATTTAAAACAGATGTAGATGCCTTGATCGAAAAAGGCGAAAAGAAAGAAATTGCTTTAATGCAAACCATTCAAAAATATATTGTTGAAAGTAAAGACATTTTATTTGAAGGCGACGGTTACAGCGAAGCGTGGGCAAAAGAAGCCGAAAAAAGAGGCTTGCCAAATGTAAAAACCACTCCTTTGGCTTTAGATGCTTTTGTAACAGATGCTGCTAAAAAGCTGTTTGAACGTTTCGATATTTATACAAAGAAAGAACTGGAAGCCCGTCATGAAATCCAACTGGAAAATTATACTAAAAAACTCCAGATAGAAGCAAGGGTTATTGGCGATCTGGCAAGCACTTATATATCTGCCTCCGGCCATTAAATATCAAAATATTCTTATTCAGAATATTAAAGGTTTAAAAGATCTTGGATTTGACGAAAGTGCTTATTCTTCTCAAATGCAGATCGTACAAAAAATATCTGAGCATGTTGATGTGATTGGCGCAAAAGTGAAAGAAATGATCGAAGCAAGAAAAGTAGCCAATGGAATTGAAGATTCAAGAGAAAAAGCAATTAAATATTGTGATGAGGTTAAAAACCATTTCGATGAGATTCGTTATCATGTTGATAAACTGGAGCTTTTGATAGATGATGAATATTGGGAATTGCCAAAATATAGAGAATTACTTTTCTTACGCTAGTAACATTTAAAAGTGTTTTACTTTTTTTAACAGGCCGGAGTTAAACTTCGGCCTGTTTGTTTTATCTATCATTGCAATAAAACAATAAAAATTAAACACATGAAAAAATTATTTCTTATTGCTGTTGCAGGTCTTTTTTTTGCAGCAAACAGCAATGCCCAGGTGCAAAGAGAAATACCTCACACAACCACATGCAACCTGATTCTTCCCGTCATTTTCAAAGAGGAAAAATGATGCAGAGCAATTAAACCTAACCGCCGACCAAAAAACCCAAATGAAAGCAGTTACACGAGGATATAAAACAGCAAAGAGACGCCGTTCAAAATGATGCAAGTCTTAACAGCCGATCAAAAGAAAGAAAAAATGAAAGAATTGCATCAATCTCAAATGGACAAGATGAATGCTATTACTTACCCCTGAGCAACAGGCCAAAATGAAAGAATCCAGAAAACAAGGCTGGCAAAGTCAAACACATGCAAAAAGGGCGTGGTCAAATGATGCAACAACTTAATCTTACAGCAGATCAACAAACCAAATGAAAGCCGCTACATGAAAAATACAACAGCAAAGAGAGGCTATTCAAAATGATGCAACCCTGTCAGCAGATCAAAAGAAAGAGAAAATGAAAGAGTTACATAAAACTCAGATGGAAAAGATGAACACCATTCTTACTCCTGAGCAGCAGGCAAAAATGAAAGAAATGAGGCAACAACGCAGGCAAAACCATCCAATGCATAAAATGAATAACCAAATGAATCAAAGCGAGCAATCATAAAATCAACAAATCATTTCCCATGAAAATTAAAGACCGGTTGTCAAAAGATGACGCGGTTTTTTAGCATATAATTGAACGCTCTCCAAAGCTGAAAACTGTATCTTTGCCAATTATTTTAAACATAATGAGTAGAAAAGGTAAAGTTTTAATGGCAATGAGTGGCGGAATTGACAGTACGGTTGCTGCTCTTGATGCTTCATAATGAAGGTTATGAAGTAGTGGGAATTACCATGAAAACATGGGATTATGCAACAAGTGGTGGTAAAAGCAATAAAGAAACCGGTTGTTGCAATATTGATAGTTTTAATGATGCCCGAATGGCGGCTGTCCAGCATGGTTTTCCTCATTTTATTTTAGATATTCGGGAAGAATTTGGTGATTTTGTGATCGATAATTTTGTAGAAGAATATATTGCCGGACGCACACCAAATCCTTGTATTTTGTGCAATACGCACATAAAATGGCGCGCACTTTCAAAGAGAGCCGATGCGCTGGGTTGTGATTTTATTGCGACAGGCCATTATGCCCAAATTCATCAACATTCAAACGGCAGATATTTCATCAGGAAAGGAATAGATGAAACCAAAGACCAGAGCTATGTTTTGTGGGGATTGCAGCAGGATCTTCTCAGCCGCACTATTTTGCCTTTGGGAACTTATCGTAAAAGTGAAATAAGGCAGATGGCGATTGATTTTGGCTATCCTGAACTGGCAAAAAAGAATGAGAGTTATGAAATTTGTTTTGTTCCCGATAATGATTATCGTGGCTTTTTGAAAAGAAAAGTAGAAGGACTGGAAGAAAAAGTCTCAGGAGGTTATTTTGTAGATAAAACAGGAAAAATTCTTGGCCCGCATAAAGGATATCCTTTTTACACGGTCGGGCAAAGAAAAGGCCTTGACATTGCTTTGGGAAAACCGGCATTTGTTACCAAAATAATTCCCGAAACCAATACCATCGTTTTGGGCGATGAAGAAGATTTGAAAGGAAGTGAATTAACCGTAAAAGGAGTTAATTGGGTCAAATATGACGGTGTTTCGGATGGCATGGAAGCCGTTACCAAAATCAGGTATAAAGATAAAGGCGCGCTTTCAAACCTTTTTGCATACGAAAATGGAGTAAAAGTCCGTTTTTATGAAAACGTAAAAGGAATTGCACCCGGGCAAAGCGCTGTTTTTTACGAAGAAAATGATGTGATCGGGGGCGGAATCATTCAAAGAAATTAACTTTAAAGGGTTAATCCGTCTTTCAATAGCGTTCAAAAGTTTTTTAATCCCCAAATATGACAAAGCGTTTAGCCGGTTTTGCTTTTATCATCTTCCTGTTAGCTTCATGTAAGAAAGAAAATGCCACTTTTACTACTGCTTCAGTAAGTGATTATTTTCCTCTGCAGGTTGGTAAATACATTACTTACGATCTGGATTCTACAGTTTTTACCAATTTCAATCAAACAAACTGTAAGGCATTACCAGGCACAATATAAAGTGGAGGCATCAAACTACAGATAATTTAGGGAGACCGGGATATACTATTTATCGCTATTTGCGGCAGGATTCAACTCAAAACTGGACAATTGATAATGTATTTACGGTTTTTCCAACCGAAAATTCAATTGAATACATCCAGGACAATCTTCGTTTTATAAAATTAATGGCGCCTATTGACTGAAGGCTTTTCATGGAAAGGAAACAGTTACCTGGCCTTTGATCCTTATCGCTCTTACGTTTTTGCCAACCCGGCTTTTATGGAAGATTGGAATTACACTTATGAAGATGTAAATAGCCCTTAACCGATCGGTTCGAAAAATTTTGAAAATACTATTACTGTTTTTGAAGTCTCAGATTCAACCGGCGATCCCGAAAGTTCCCGGAACAGAATATGCAGAAAAAACATACAGTATTGAAAAGTATGCAAAAGATGTGGGCCTGATCTATAAAGATTTTATTCACTGGGAATACCAGGGCACAGATAATACTTATAAAGGTTTTGGAGAAAAATTAAGCATTATTGATTACAATTAATTTGCTCGATATGCTGATCACAGTAAACAAACAAAAAATCCGTTATTTTATTTTTATGAGAAAAAAATATTTGCTTCTTTTTTATTGCCACTTTTTTTTCTCTGCATCTTTCTGCCCAGTTTACAAAATACATTGTGCAGGTTTAAAGATAAAACCGGCAACTCCTTTTTCCATAAACTGATCCCTCAAAATTCTTATCTGCAAAAGCTATTGAAAGAAGAGCAAAACAACATATTGCTATTGATGAAACAGATTTGCCTGTTGTTCCGGCTTACATAGACAGCATCCGATCGGTGAGCAATGTAACCGTTCTTGATGAATCAAAATGGTTCAATCAAGTTTGCATTGCAACAACAGATTCCAGCTGCACTTTCCAAAGATCAACAGTTTTTCCTTTGTGGTAAAAACCGAACCGGTAAAAAGATTGATGAATCCTAACATAGCCGGAAGAAATCGATTCGTCAAATATCGTGGCAAGAGATAAATTTAATGAGCAAATAAAAGATATTACCTCTCCTTCATCTCCTGTTCCGGGAAATTATTATTCTTATGGCGATTCTTATGAGCAGATCCACATTCATAACGGCGAATATTTGCATGACCAGGGCTTTCGCGGACAGGGAATGCTGATTGCAATTTTGGATGCTGGTTTTTATCATTACAAAACTTTACCTGCTTTTGACAGCGTGAATCTGAATAATCAGGTGATTGACACTTATGATTTTGTGGCCAATGAAGCAAGCGTTGATGAAGATTATTTATCATGGGATGATGTGTTTTTCTATGATTGCCGGAAACATTCCCGGCCAGTTAGTGGGCAGTTGCCCTGATGCTCAAATTTTTATTGTACCGCTCTGAAGATGTGGCATCAGAATCACCGGTTGAAGAACAATACTGGATAGCTGCGGCCGAAAGAGCAGACAGCGCCGGTGCCGATATTATTTCCACTTCGCTTGGTTACAATCAATTTGATAATCCTGTTTTCGATTATACTTATTCTGACATGAATGGGCACACAACGATAATTGCAAAAGCAGCAACACTTGCGGCGAAAAAGGAATGATCGTACTTGCGGCGGCAGGAAACGAAGGTGATAACAGTTGGCATTATATTATGACACCGGCGAGACGCCGACAGCATCATAACTGTGGGAGCAGTAGATCGCTCAGGGAATGTGGCAAGTTTCAGCAGTTATGGCCCGTCAAGCGACGGAAGAGTAAAACCTACAGCCGCTTCTGTTGGTTCAGGAACAGCACTTTCCTCAACAACCGGCCCCATACAAGTCGGATATGGAACTTCATTTGCTACGCCTAATCTGGCAGGCTTCGTTACTTGTTTGTGGCAGGCTTTCCCGGAATTTACAAACATGCAAATTATTGAAGCCGTAAAAAAAAGCAGCAGTATTTATAACAATCCGGATGACAGAATTGGCTATGGCATTCCTGATTTTAAAAAAGCATTTGATGACCTCAGCCAACAACGAAATTCCAAAGATACGCTTCCATGTTAGGCAATCAATTCATCAAAATATTCCCGAATCCTTTTAAAGATAAATTTACTGTTGCGATAAAGCCACAGATCACTTCTACGGCGACTTTTAGATTGTATGACGCTTCCGGAAAATTGTATTTCTCAAAAAAGTGTCTCTTGACAGAAGGGGTAATACAAACAATTCAATTCGATCAAATGCAGGCACTTCAAAAAGGTTTATATATTTTGAAATTCAGTGATGGCAAAAACAAAAAGAGTTTTAAATTGATGGTGCAGTAATTTCAGTTGCAGTAAATCAACAAATAAAATTAATTTTTATTTTATCAGCCTGTACTTTTTAAATAACGCCACAAATAACGTATCAGCCTGCATTTCATAACCTTTTAAATATTCAGCTTTTATCAATTGAAGATCTATTTGTTGCTGAATAAAACTTACATTTTCTTCATTTTCCCTTTTAAAAACAGAGCAGGTAATATAAAGTAAAAAACCATTTTCTTTCAAGTACTGAAGCTGCATTCAAAACAATTTTCTGTTGAAGCTTTGCATATCTTTTAATTTCCTTTTTATCAAAAAAAGAAAGTTGTTCCGGCGTTCTTGCCCATGTGCCGGAACCCGAACAAGGAACATCCGCAATAATTAAATCAAAAGGTCTTTTGATTTCATTCAAAGGCGTGGAATGAAGATCAGCGATGAAAGAAGAGTAATTTTTAATACCGGCCTTCTGCAAAACGCAACTTTAAGATTTTGAAGAATATTTTTGCGCGTATCGCTAACCGTTAGCTCAATATTTTTAAAAAGATCGTAAGCAAGAATAGATTTGCCACCACTTGCGGCACAGCAATCCCAAAGCGAAATTTTTGATGTAAAATTTCCTTTTGTTGCAGCAAAAGATCTTCTGTTCGTTGCGAATTATAATCCTGGATCACTACTTCTTTATCAATTGAAAGAACATTACTTAGTTTTTCATTGTTTGAAAAAGCAAGGCAACTATCATAAAGTTTTTCAAAAGAAATATTGGCATTGTTCAGTTTCTCAAAAACAATTTCTTCTTTCCCGGCCTTATCCTGACAAATAATTTGGGTTGAATTAAAAAAGATAAGTTGAATTGATTAATATTTATTTCATCACTCAGTTCCTTGTTAAAAGGGAAATATTTTCTCGGCATTAAAAATATTCTGACGGATTCCAATTTTTGAAAGACTTTCAAATTGGATTTTTTCATTCCACTCGGGTTTCAAACTCCTGAAGCATTTACCGGAAGATCTATTTTCAAAGAGAAAAGTGGCTAAAAGAATTTTTCACTTAAACAAAGGTCAGAACTAATGCCAAAGCCTAAACGAAAATAATTATAACAAAGTGAAGAGATTATTTTCCTGTCTCTGGAGCCATGCTTTTTATTTACTGAAAAGTATTTTTTTAAATACAAATGAAAAGGTTCTTTCCATGGTAATTTTCAACAAGGGAATTTGCATAATTCAGATACCGGTGAAAATGATTTCCTTTTTCATCGGAAGTAATTTCACCTTTATTCATAAATAAATATTTAGAGTTAGCAGGCTAAAGCTGCAAAAGCGCTTTAACAGGATCTTTCCCAAATAGAAGTTGCTCAGGATTTTCAAGCATTTGTTTTACTCTTACCAAAAAGCTTACAGATTCACGTCCATCAATGATCCGGTGATCATAACTTAATGCAACATACATCATCGGTTTTATTACAACTTGGCCCTTTTCTGCAACGGGACGCTCAATAATATTATGCATTCCTAAAATGGCGCTTTGAGGAATATTAATAATTGGCGTACTCATCATTGAGCCAAAGATGCCACCGTTGGTAATCGTAAAAGTACCGCCGGTCATCTCTTCAATAGTAAGTTTACTTTCGCGGGCTTTGGTGGCCAGTTCAACTACTTCTTTTTCGATCTCGGCCATGCTAAGGCTTTCGGCATTTCTTATCACCGGTACTACCAGACCTTTTGGAGAAGAAACTGCAATTGAAATATCACAAAATTCGTGATAAATAATATTATCACCTTCGATCCTTGCATTTACCGAAGGCCATTCCTGTAACGCAAAACAACAGGCTTTGGTAAAGAAACTCATGAAACCCAAGATTTACGTCATGTGTTTTTTTAAACGTTTCTTTATACTTTGCTCTCAAATCCATAATGGCACTCATGTCCACTTCATTAAAAGTAGTGAGCATTGCCGTACTGTTTTTAGCCTCTACCAATCTCCTGCTGATCGTTTTGCGCAGCTTGCTCATTTTTTCAGGCTTTTCTTCCCTGCTGAAAAGTTCTTTGCCTATGGCTCTTCCCGGATTTGAAAGTGCATCCAAGTACATCGTGCTTCGTAATTTTTCCATGAGATCCGGTAGCTGTAATTTTTGAAACATCTACTTTTTTATCGGCAAGAATAGCCGCCGCGACGGGTGTTGTTTTTACATCTTCTCTCTTGAAGCGGTGATTTTCTTCAGGGAAATTGTTTTTACAGCAGTGAGTTTCATGTTTGGTTCCGGTTTTGTTTCTTTCTGTTTTTCTTCCGGCTTTTTATCTCCTTTAGCTTCACTTTTACCTGCCGGTTTTTCTGCAGTTTCATCGATGGTGCAAACCACATCTCCTATCTGTAAATCATCTTCTTCTTTGGCAATGGTATGTAAAATTCCTGCCTGTTCTGCATTGATCTCAAAGGTGGCTTTTTCACTTTCCAATTCTGCAATTACCTCATCCCTGTCTACCCATTCTCCATCTTTTTTTATCCATTTTGTAAGTGTTACTTCATTAATACTTTCGCCAACCGCAGGCACTTTAATTTCTATTGACATGAATTTTTTTTAAGAGTTACAAACCTAAGCTAAAATGAGAAATACACAAAAAGCAAACCGAATTTGAAAGCCCGGTTGATAGTAGCAGTAGACAGCAACAAAAAAATCACTTTTTTATTCCCGGTTCTCTCCCGGGTAAATGTCTTTCTGGCTTAAAGTTTGCGAAAAATTTTTTACAATTTAGGCCCACGATTTATTGTTGTTTGCAGCCATTATTCTTTATTTTTATAAAAATCAGGAATTTATCAAAAACAGTAAGAAGCAGTTTTTATGAGGAAAAAAATTTTATTCATTATTCCTTGTTTGATTTTTATTCTTAATTGTGTCAGATGCCCAGTTAACAATTGATTCAGCGAGTTTTGTGGTTCAAACAGGTGCGGTGGTTACAGTTACAGGGGATATTACAAGTGCCAAAAGCCTTCCGGATATGGGAAAATTTCTGCTTCAATCAACTACTGATTCTCAATCGGTAAATATGAATGGAAATGCAATTCCTAATTTGGAAATTGATAATTCAAATGGTGTTTGGTTAACCGGTGATATGGGGGTTTCCAATTCACTTTTATTTACAAATGGAAAATTTATTGCCGGAAATCATAATTTCTCACTTGCAGATATAGCCGCTGTATCAGGGATGGGGAATGGCAAGTTTATTGAAACAAACGGAACCGGCAGGTATTTAAGGAAATTTCTTCTAACCTTACTTCCAATGAAATCCCGGTGGGCGCCGGAACAATTTACAGGCCGGCTTTTCTCACCACCACCGGAAGCAATAGCGGAGCTATTATTGGCGTGCAGGTTTTGGATACGCAAGTGACAATAAACCACCTTCCACTTCTGATTATTTAAAAACCAACTGGACCATCACTCAAACTGGCATAAACGGCACTTTAAATGTTAATGCACGATACAGCGATCCCACTGATATTTCCGGAACTGAAAGTAATTTAAAAGGCTATCTGTTCGACGGAAGCGATTGGTCGTCAGCAAGCGGCAGTATGAATACTTCAAGCAATACCATTTCTTTTCCCATAACTCTTGCTTCTTCCAATATTACAGCAATGGATAAATTCGATTTGGCAAAAGCAAAAGTTTTTCTGCAAGGGGCTTACGATGCGTAAGTGGTTTAATGACCGATAAGTTAAGAACAGCAGGCCTTATTCCACTTACTGATCCATACAGAACATCTCCCTACAACAGTGATTTCACAGAGGTAAATGATGCCTTAACGGAAACTGCTGCTGCATCAGTTTTTGCTGATCAGACCTCCCAAGAAGATAATATTGTAGATTGGGTATTTTTGGAATTAAGAAGTAATGACGGCAGCTTGTTCTGCAAACCAGAAGTGCTTTGGTACAAAGGGATGGTGATATTGTAGATATAGATGGAAAAAGCCCGGTAACTTTTAATAATGTTGATCCCGGAAATTATACCATTGTGGTAAGACATCGTAATCATCTAGGGTTAAGTACTGATCCGTCATCTTTTACTCCGTTATTACTGAAAAACAATCAACAGCCCCATTGGTTGATTTTACAACTTCGGCCTTTTTATACGGAGGATCTACTGCACATGGAGTTGCATCCGATGGGAAATATATTCTGTGGGCAGGCAATGCAAATATGAATGGAAAAGTTTCATATACCGGATTAAATAATGACAAAGATTAATTATTATACAGCATTGGGTTCAAATCCGGCAAATGTTATCACAAATACCTATTCACCCGCTGATTTAAATTTGAATGGAAAGGTAAATTATAACTGGTTTTGGAAATGATAAAGATTATTTATACAATACTATATTAGGAAGCTCAACAATAGTTCAAAAAAATGAATCATTACCTTAATACACTTTAAATTCAGGCACATGAAAAAAATTTATTTACCTTAACACTTATTTTAGTTGTTCTTACCATTCAGGTCGAAGCGCAGGGTTAATTTACAGGCAAGCATGGGACCAGGCAGCGCAGCCAACCGGGTAAAGATTTAAATAAAATCCGATATAACTGAGACAACAAATATTTCAACTTTGGAATTTAACATTGCGGTTCCCGACAGCGTGACTATTGCGAAACCTAGCATAATTTCTTCTGCCTCCTCTATAACATGGCAAGTCTACCTGTTGTTACAGAAGGAGGTACCACAATTTTGCTAATTAGTACAGCATTAAGTCCCGATATGCATTTAGTTTAACAAGTGGTGTTGAATTTGAAGTTACGGAAATAGAGTTTTCCGCAGTACAGTACTAATTATACCCAGTTTTGTTTACTTGAGTTACGTTGCCAGATGGTGGAAGTAACAGCCAATTACTATTTTATAGCTACTGGAATTGCCTCAATCTGATTTACTGAGTTTTGATTATTCAAGATCTACCGATACAGGGCTATACTACGACCGTAGTTCAACGAATTTAGTTATAACGAAGCACTAGTGGAACACACTACTTCTTAGTGCCACGTTAGTAGCGACTCCCACTCCTGTAAAACTTTCCACCTTCAATGCAACTGCCAAAAGATAACAGTGCTCTTCTCAACTGGACTGTTGAAAACCGGGATGCTAATTCAAGTCATTTTGCAATTGAAAGAAGCAACAATGGAATTAATTTTAACCAGATAGGAATCGTAAATGCACTAACGGATCACAATCATCTTATTCATATACAGATAATGGCATTCAATCTTTCGGGCACTGTTTATTATCGCTTAAAGATGGTAGATAAAGATGGTCAATTTGCTTACAGCGATATCAAACTGTTCAATTTGCCAATGCAGGATTTGCTGTTACGCATTTATCCAAACCCCGTTCAAAGTATGACAAAATTGAATATTACACTTGACCAGGCGCAAGTAATAAAAGTAAGTGTGAATGATGCTTTGGGCAAGTCGGTGAAACAAATGGAGATTAACAGGCCAAAAAGGAATGAATGAAAAAACGATTGATCTTTCAAATGTTCCGAAGGGACTTATATGATCAGGATACAGGCCGGTCAAAATATGAAAACATTGTCTGTCATAAAAAATAAAAACAACTTCTTACCAAAAAAGCCGGAGATAATATTTCCGGCTTTTTTTATTCATTAATACAGTAAACGAAAAAATTTTAGTGATTTTTATTTTTGCAGGTATCAGATTGAAAATGCTGTATTTAGAATTTCTTCCTGCTCCTCATTATGAATTTTGGCAAAGCCTGAAGAAGTGGAAGCGCTGGCTTGCCTGCTGATGATGCCAAAATTAACAGAAGTCAAATTCATTCTTAAAAAGGAAGCTGCGCCCATATTCAAGGGTTCTTCCTGTACCCAATACCAAATGGCTTTTTTGTATTTTTTATAAAGATCTTCCAGTTGGTTTAACGGCAGCGGATACAATTGTTCCATTCGCACGATTGCTACATCTTTGCGCTTTATCGTTTTCTCTTTTTTCATTCAGATCAAAATAAATTTTACCAGAACACATCAATACTTTGGTAATAGCTGATGGATCAGTAATAGAGAGATCGTCTATCACTTCTGTAAATCCTGCCTTCGTAAATTCTTCAATTTTACTATAGCTTCCCGGGTGGCGAAGATTGGCTTTGGGAGAAAAATTTATTAATGGTTTTCTAAATGGCCATGCTAAGTTGCCTTCTTAATCCATGGAAAAAATTAGCAGCAGTCGTGATATTAGTAACCACCATATTGAATTCAGCACACATTTGTAAAAACCGCTCCATCCTTCCGCTGCTGTGTTCCGGTCCTTGCCCTTCATATCCATGAGGCAAAACAAAACAAGCCCATTCATCCTTTGCCATTTTTGTTCGGCGCCGGTAATAAATTGGTCAATCAAAGTTTGTGCTCCATTAGCAAAATCACCAAATTGCGCTTCCCACAAAACGAGATTATTAGGATTGGCCATTGCATAGCCATATTCAAAACCAAGAACAGCATATTCGCTCAATAAAGAATTCCATATTCTTAATAAACCTTGCTTATCAGAAATTCTGCTAAGGCGGTTGTAAAATTCATCTGTTTTTTCATCGCGTAATCACCGCATGCCGATGGCTGAAAGTTCCGCGTCTTACGTCCTGCCCGCTCATTCTTACATCTTTTCCTTCTTCCAAAATGCTTGCATAAGCCAGTAATTCTCCGGTTGCCCAATCAAATTTTCCTTCTGTTTCATAGAATTTGATTTTATCCTGTAGTATCTTTTTGATTTTTCTTAGAGGCGTAAAATCTTCAGGCACTTCCATGATAGCATGAAATAACTTTTCAATTTTAGCTTTTGGAACCGCCGTAACCGGCGAACTTTTAAAATCTTCCGGTTTAGCTTTCCTAAGGCTTTGCCACCATAATTCAGGTTTTTGGTAACTATAAGGAAGAGGGTTTTGTTTAATTTCATCCAAGACGTTCCTGCAAGTCTTTCCAGATATTTTTCTTCCATTTCTTTCGCAAGTCCTGCAGTAGCTTCATCCCCATGAAGAGAAAGCCATTTTAATATAAGTTTCTCGCGGATTGGGTTGTTTTTCGATCATAGCATACAAGCCCGGGTTGGGTAAATTTCGGATCATCGCCTTCATTGTGCCCATGCCGGCGATAACAAACCATATCCACAAAAATATCTGAATTGAATTTTTGCCTGTAAAGCATGGCGATCTGTGAAACTTTCACTACCATTTCAGCATCGTCTCCATTTACATGAAACACCGGTGCTTTAACGGTTGCCGCTACTGAAGTACAATAATCGGAAGTGCGGGCGTCGTCAAAATCTGTAGTAAAACCCACCTGGTTATTGATCACAAAATGCAAAGTGCCACCGGTGCAAAATCCATTCAAGCCGCTCATTTGCAACACCTCATAAATAATACCCTGGCCTGCCAGTGAAGAATCGCCATGAATTAAAATGGGAAGAATTTTATCATAATCACTTTCATAAATCACATCAGCTTTGCTTCTTGCAAATCCCAAAACAACGGGATCTACCGCTTCAAGATGAGAAGGATTAGGGCTTAATTTTAAATGAACCAATTTTCCGGCGGGCGTTTCAATATCACTGCTAAAACCTTTATGATATTTTACGTCACCACTTCCCATCGTTGAATCTACTGTTGCATTTCCTTCAAATTCAGTAAATATCTGTTCATAGGTTTTTCCCAAAATGTTGGCCAACACATTTAACCTTCCGCGGTGTGCCATACCTATTACCACTTCCTGTACCTGGTTTTCGGCAGCGGTGTTGATGATGGCATCCAGAGCTGAAATAGTATTTTCGCCGCCTTCCAGCGAAAATCTTTTTTGCCCTACATATTTTGTTTGAAGAAATTTTTCAAACATTACGCCTTCATTCAATTTTTGCAGGATGCTTCTTTTTTGTTCCAACGGAACCGGCTCCTGCATGGTGGTTTCCACTGCATTAATGATCCAGTCAATTTTTTCAGGATCATTTAGAGCACTGAATTCTACACCAACAGATCCGGTATAGCATTTTTTTAAATGATCAAGAATCGTTTGCAAAGTTGCTTTGCCTACTCCAGCAAATTGGCCGGCTAAAAATTCTGTATTCAGATCACTTTCATTCAAACCAAAATAAGAGAGGCCAAGATTTGCCCTTCGGTCTTTTCTTTCCCTTATAGGATTTGTTTTTGCAACAAGATGTCCTTTATCCCTGATAGGAAAGTATCAGTTGATAAACACCAAATTCTTTATCGAGATTAGCAACAGACAAAGGAGCAGTTTCAGCAACAGGGATTGAGCAATGCTTTCCCATTTCCGTTTTGGGTAGAAACAGCAAAATCAAAACCTTCAAAAAATTTTCTGAGGTCTACATCTACACTTTCGGGATTCTTTTTAAAATCGGTATATAAGTTTTCAATATAAGCGGGGTGCGAACTGGTTATATACGAGAAATCTTTCATGGTGAAAAGAAAATTTTGCAATTTCTCTCTGAAAAGAGATTGCTTCAGGAGAGAGAGTAAATATGAATGTTGAATAGCGGTAATTTTAATGCAAATATCGTACGTTTTATTAAGATATATTTATAACGATGGGAACATTATCAATTAATTTGGAAAGGATTGAAAAATATGTCGGAAGAAAAAGATCAGTAATAGATAACAAATAAACAGATTTTTTGTTTTACTTAAACTTTATAATTCGGCTATTGACTCACTTTTTGCATTAACCAAAAATTAAAAAACAACTGTATTTTTCTCAAAAATATTCCTATCTTTGCAGCCCAAAAAAATTATTTAATGGCAAACCATTCAGCAACCAAGAAAAAGTGTACGTAAATCGGCAAAGCGTAATGAACGTAACCGTTACCAGGGAAAAACTACCCGTAATGCAATTCGTGATTTTAAAGCAATTGATAAAAAAGCTGCCGCTTTGGAAAGTTTGCCTGCTTTGACTTCTAAAATTGATAAGCTGGCAAAAAGAGGAATCATTCATAAAAATAAAGCTGCTAATTTAAAAAGCAAATTGTCAAAAAAAGCTCAGGCGCTGGAAAAATAAAAATATTTGATACTTATGATTCAGAAACCCGTCAATTAAATCTGGCGGGTTTTTTATTTGTTCACTATTCAAAATCAGGAAAAAGATCAATTTCTTCAAAACGTGCTTCTTTTTTCTCAAAGCCAAAACAATGGCTGCCATTAGTAATTATCAAATATTTGGCTGGAATAGAAATGTGATACCGAAGTATTTGTTCCATCGTTTTTTCGGAAAGAGTTGTGTTCATTTCTTTGCATTCAATAATCATCCATGGAAGCGTTTGCCGGTTAAAAACAACGATATCATATCGCTTTTTAAGATCGGCCAGCTTGATTTCTTTTTCAACAGAAATCAATGAAGAAGGAAAATTCTTTTGCAATAAGCAAAAACAGGATAATATTTTGCCGAACCCATTCTTCAGGCGTAAGAACGAGCCATTTTTTTCGAATCGTATCAAAAATTTCATTTACACTCCGGTTCTGTCTTAACTTTGGTTGCTCTTTTGGAAATTCGATTTTAATCATTTATCATCAGCTGTTATAAGAAGGTTACTATTTGAGAATTTGTGCAATGTAAATTGTAAAATCGTATTTTTATCCGAAGCAATTAAATTTTAAAAGTGTAACAGCATTATGAAGACGAAAAAAGAGATTGTAAATAATTGGCTTCCAAGATATACGGGACGAGAAGTTGGAGAATTTTGGTTCCTACATTTTACTTACCAATTTCAGTAATTATGTGAAAATGTTTGCTGAAATTCATAATGTAAAAATTGTGGGTGTAGAAAAGGCTATGGAATGTGCAACTGCCGGAGAAATTACCATCATTAATTTTGGAATGGGAAGCCCGGGAGCCGCTACAATAATGGATTTATTGAGTGCGATTGAACCAAAGGCGGTTTTGTTTTTGGGCAAATGTGGCGGACTTAAAAAAAGAAATAAAATTGGCGATTTGATTTTGCCGATTGCTGCCATAAGAGGAGAAGGAACTTCAGATGATTATTTTCCGCCCGAAGTGCCCGCATTGCCTGCTTTTGCGTTGCAAAAAGCCATTTCAACAACTATTCGTGATCATTCGGTTGACTATTGGACCGGAACGGTTTATACCACCAACCGCAGAGTGTGGGAACATGATGAAGTTTTAAAAAGTTACCTGAGAAAAATTCGTGCTTATGCAGTTGATATGGAAACGGCAACGATTTTTATTGTAGGCTTTTATAATAAAATACCTACCGGCGCTTTACTTTTGGTAAGCGATTCGCCAATGGTGCCGGAAGGTGTAAAAACTATTGAAAGTGACGCCAGTGTGACGGCTCAGTTTGTAGAAATGCATTTAAAAATAGGAATCGAATCTTTAAAACAATTGATCAATAACGGATTGACTGTAAGACATTTGAAATTCTAAAAAGCGTAAATGCAGAATTCAAAAGCTGAATTGAATGCTTTAAGCTTTAAGCCTTACGTATTCCTGTCTAACTTACATACTTACAACTTATAACTCATAACTTGCCTTTTCCTCTTCTTCAAATAAAAAATTTCAGCGTTGATTTTGTAACGGAATCAGAAACTACTTCTGCGGTAAAAAATATTTCTTTTGAGATTAACCGCGGGGAAACAGTCGCAATTGTTGGTGAATCCGGATCAGGAAAAACAGTTACTTCCTTATCCATTTTACAACTATTGCCTTCGCCACCGGCAAAATATAAAAACGGCCAAATTCTTTTTTCTGAAAAGGGAAAAGATCCGTGTGGATATTTTAAAACTTGAGGAAAAAGAATTGAGAAAGATAAGAGGAAACAAAATCTCGATGATCTTCCAGGAACCAATGACTTCACTCAATCCCGTGAAAACCTGTGGCAAGCAAGTGATTGAAGCGATAAGAATTCATCAAAATATTTCAGAAAAAGAAGCCAGAAGAAAAAACAATTGAATTATTTGCAAAAGTAAAATTACCCGATCCGGAATCGATTATTAAGCGTTATCCGCATCGAAATAAGTGGCGGCCAAAAACAAAGAGTAATGATAGCAATGGCTATTAGTTGTAATCCTTCTTTATTGATTGCCGATGAACCCACGACTGCTCTTGATGTTACTGTACAAAAGACGATTTTGCAATTGATAAAAGAATTGCAGGTACAACAAAACATGAGTGTGATTTATATCACGCACGATCTTGGACTCGTGGCAGAAATTGCAGATAAGGTAATTGTAATGTATAAAGGCGATGTAGTGGAAGCAGGTGAAATAAAAGATATTTTTCAACAGCCAAAACATCCCTATACAAAAGCTTTGTTGGCCTGCAGGCCGGATGCTTCCGCAAAAGGGAAACGCTTGCCTGTGATCAGCGATTTTTTAAATGGAACACCGAGTTTAGCGCTAAATAAAACCTGTTTACAACAAAGCATACCGGCAAAATTGGAATTCATCTGAAGACTAAGACATCTATTAAGAGTTGAAAATTTGAAAGTATATTTTCCTGTAAAGAAAAATTTTTTCGGAAAAATTTTAAAGGAATTTAAAGCAGTTGATGACGTAAGTTTTACTGTGCAAAAAGGAGAAACCGTTGGTTTGGTTGGAGAAAGTGGCTGCGGAAAAACCACACTTGGGCGTGCGCTAATCAGGTTGATAGAGCCAACCTCAGGAAGTATTTATTTCAATGGAAAAAATATCGGATCAATTCCAAAAGACAAACTGAGGAAAATGCGAAAAGATATCCAGATCATTTTCCAGGACCCTTACGGATCATTGAATCCGCGCTTAACGATCGGCGAAGCGATCAATGAACCGATGAAAATTCATGAAATTTTCCGAATCAAAAAGCAACGAAAGGAAAAAATAATTGATCTGCTGGAAAAAGTGGATTTAAAACCTGAATATTTTAACCGTTATCCGCATGAATTTAGCGGCGGCCAGCGCCAAAGGATTTGCATTGCCCGAGCGCTGTCGCTGAATCCTGATTTTATTATTTGTGATGAAAGCGTTTCTGCACTGGATGTGAGCGTGCAGGCGCAGGTGCTTAATTTATTGAATGATCTGAAAGAAGAACTTGGGTTTTACCTGCATATTTATTTCTCATGATCTCGGTGTGGTTCATTATATCAGCAACCGAATAATGGTAATGAATAAAGGAAAAATTGAAGAAACAGGTAGCGCTGATGAAATTTATTTTAATCCGCAAAAAGAATACACTCAAAGATTAATTTCTGCAATTCCAAAAGTAGATTTCTAAAGTTATGCAGAGCTATAAATTAAGAATTCGTTATTATTTTGTTTACTGTCGAAATGAGCAAGTAGTATATAAAAAAAGTGGGCAACATTGCTGTTGCCCAAATTCTTAGGTTCTTCAATAATAACTTAAAACTGGTAGTCTTTCAAAAAAAAATTGAACCTTAATAATTCATAAAAATTGGACGGTAATCCTTAGGTTATTGGGTCAAAATGAGCTTTTTCAATTTTCATTTCTAACCTTATAAGTGCTAAAATGATGCCAAAAACAGATTTTCAATTAAGTCATATTATATCAAAATTAATACACATATCAAATATAATAATTTTTATTAAAAAGCTTCGATAAAAACTGGATTAAAAACATGTTTTTAAAAAAGGCATTTGAATATATAGTAAAAAAAGCTAACCCATAAATTAGCTTTAAAGATTGAATCAGAAATTTTTATTTCAAATTCATTGAGGAAATAATATTATCAATTCTGTCTTCCAGTTTCTTTTGTGTTTTATCGAAATCACCGAAACGTTATCAAGAGGAGTATGAACACTAAAATAAAATTTTATTTTAGGTTCTGTTCCACTTGGCCTTGCAGAAATTTTACTTCCGTCTTCAGTGATAAATTGCAAAACATTGCTTTTAGGAAGATCTATTTTTTCGGTTTCACCGGTAAGTAAATTTTTCTTCATTTGCAATTGATAATCCAATAACTCCTTTACTTTGCTGCCACCAATTTCCTTTGGCGGATTGTCCCGGTATCCCTGCATCATTTCAGCAATTTCTTTGGAACCGTTCATTCCTTTTTTAGTTAGTGAAATTAATTTTTCATAATAAAATCCATACTTCACATACAGTTCCACTAATTTTTCAAAAAGCGTTCTGCCTTTTTGCTTTTCGACAGCAGCTATTTCACAGATCATTGCTACAGCGCTTACTGCATCTTTATCACGCACATTGTCGCCAATCATTAATCCAAAACTTTCCTCGCCACCAACTACATAATTTTCTTTTCCTTCTTTTTCTCTTATCAATTCGGCAATCCATTTAAAACCGGTAAGAACATTATAGCAATTAATATTATTTTTTTCTGCGATCTTATCAATCATATCCGTAGTTACAATCGTCTTTACTACCATATCATTGGGCTGGGCTTTGCCGCTATTTTTCCTGGCCTCAATGATATAATTAAAAACTATAAGTGCGGTTTGGTTTCCGTTTAATAAAACCCATTTGCCATGATTATCTTTTACGCCAGCTCCTACCCTGTCCGCATCAGGATCGGTTCCTAATAAAATATCCGCATCCAGTTCTTTGGCTTTTTCCAAGCCAATGCTCATCGTTTCTTTTTCCTCGGGATTAGGATAAACAACGGTCGGAAAATTTCCATCCGGATTTGATTGTTCCTGAACAATATGCACATTATCAAATCCATATTCAGCAAGGGCTTTTGGAACGAGCATAATTCCTGTTCCATGAATAGGCGTGTACACTATTTTAAGATCATGCTCTTTTATACAGGCCTCAGGGTTAACACTTAGCCCTTTCACCATTTTCAGGTAAGCTTCATCAATATCTTTTCCAATTAAAGTAATATTTTCAGGATTTCCTTTCCATTTTACATCGTCAATACTTTTTATTTTTTCAACCTCTGCAATTACGTTTTTATCGTGTGGCGGCACAAGTTGCCCTCCGTCTTTCCAATAAGCTTTGTAGCCATTGTACTCTTTTGGATTATGAGAGGCTGTAATTACAAGGCCGCCCTGGCATTGTAAAGTGCGGATCGCAAAACTTAATTCAGGCGTAGGTCTTATAGATTCAAATAAAAAAACTTTGATCCCATTTGCCGCAAAAATATCGGCAGCGATCTCGGCAAACTTGCGACTGTTATTTCGAACATCATGTGCAATGGCCACTTTCACTTCAGGAAATGATTGATTTAAATAATTTGCGTAGCCTTGCGTAGCCATCCCGACTGTATATTTATTCATCCTGTTGGTTCCCACACCCATTATTCCGCGAAGACCACCAGTGCCAAATTCAAGATCCTGGTAAAAAGCGTCTTCCAATTGCGCCGGATCATTCTTTTGCAGCTCTTTAATTTCTTTCTTAGTGCTTTCATCATAATCGCCGGAAAGCCATTCATTAATTCTGTTTTCTGTTTTTGTATCCATGCTCAATATATTTTTACAATTTAAAGATATTCATTTTGATTTATTTAATATTTCTAATACGCATTCCCCTTATTTTTGTTTGATGTTTTTACTCAATGATAACAAAAGATTTTTTTTCTTCTGTTCTTCATTTTCATGTTATTAGCAGCTAATGTCTTTTCCCAGGATACATTTAAAGAAGAAATTAGTTTCTTAAAATCAAGTTCCCTTTATCAACCCAAAGAGTTATCAAAAGATTCTTTTACTGCTTATCCTTACAATAAAAAAAGAATCCATTTGGTAACTGCCGCAAATATTATTGGCTATGGCGGAGCGCTCATCGGGTTAAATGCCATCTGGTATGCAAAATATCCAAGATCAGGATTTCACTTTTTCAATGACGATAATGAATGGCTGCAAATGGATAAAGTGGGCCATGTTTACAGCGCCTATTCTGAAAGCCGGGCAACAATGGAATTATGGCGCTGGGCAGGCTTATCAAGAAAAAAAAGCATCTGGATTGGAGGAATTAGCGGCGTGGCATATCAATCCATTATCGAAGTGTTGGATGGATTTTCTTCCCAATACGGTTTTAGCCCCGGCGATTTTGTGGCTAATATTATTGGCTCCGGGGTCTTCATTTCGCAGCAACTGGCCTGGAATGATGAGAGAATTCAACTGAAGTTTTCATTTCACAGGAAAAATTATGGATCAGCACAACTTAACGAACGTGCTGATCAATTGTATGGAAATGCGGAAATTCAAAGATTTATAAAAGATTATAACGGGCAGTCTTACTGGTTAAGCGCTAATATTAAATCTTTTTTTCCCGGCACAAAACTTCCGGCCTGGTTAAATATTTCTGTTGGTTATGGTGCCGAAGGAATGTTTGGAGGAACAAAAAATATCGGCTACGATGACAACGGTAATATCATTTTCGACAGGCAAGACATCAAGCGCTATCGCCAATGGTATCTTTCACCGGATGTAGATTTTACAAAAATCGCGACTAACAAAAAAGGGGTGAAAATTTTATTATTCGTTTTGAATTCCCTCAAATTTCCTGCGCCAACTTTAGAATATTCAAATGGAAGTTTTAAAGGCCATTGGATCGTGTTTTAAAAAAAAAGAACAGTAAACAAACAAAAAAGATCAATTTTTATTTTCAATGTTTTTCCTAAACCATGTCATTTGTCTTTTTGCATAATGCCGTGTGTTCTTTTTAATTTCTTCTACCGCTTTTTCAAGAGAAATTTTCCCATCAAAATAATCAAACAACTCTTTGTAGCCCACTGTTTGCAATGCATTGAGATGTTTAAAAGGATATAAAGTTTCTGCTTCTTTTAATAAACCACTCTCCATCATCTGATCTACACGAAAATTGATGTTATTGTAAAGTTGTTCACGCGGAAGTTCCAGTAAACGAACTTTTATTTCAAAATTTCGTTTTTGTTTTTTCCGGGAATGAAAATCCAATATTGATTTTCCGGTTGAAAGTTTTACTTCCAAAGCGCGTAACATTCTTTGCGGATTTTGCATTTCTCCTTTTGCAAAAAATACAGGATCGTTATTTTTTAATTCATTCCGCAACCATTCAAAACCATTGGTTAAATACTGTTTGTTAATTTCTTTCCGAATCGATTCATCTATTGCGGGAATTTCATCCAGTCCTTGCATAAATGCTTTTATGTACAAGCCGGTTCCGCCAACCATAATGGCAACATCTTTTTTTTCAAAAATTTCATTCACTGAATTCAGTGCGTATTCTTCAAAAATACGTGCATTGACTTCGTCATGAATGGAATGCGAATTAATAAAATAATGTTTGACCTTTTTCGAGTTGCTCAGCAGAAGGTTTGGCTACGCCAATATTCAATTCTTTAAAGCACTGGCGGCTATCCGCAGAAATAATTTGAGTATTGTGTTTAAGGGCGAGTTCTATTCCGTAAGACGTTTTACCGGAAGCAGTAGGCCCGGAAACAATAATGCAGGTTTTTGTATTCATGCAATTGCAGGTTTGTAAAGAACCGGCCAATCAATTTCTATAGTTCATCGCTTTGCGAATCATCAACTTCTTCTTCCTCGGCTTCGGCACTTTCCTCATCACCTTCTTCTCCATATCCATCAGCCATTACAGCAGTATTAAGATCATACTTCTCTTCGATCTCAGAAAGCTTTTCGTTGATCAATCCTTTCGTCCCGTATTGGCTTGGAGCAATTCCTTCACTTGCGGGTGCAGCATGGATACTCAATTTTCATACTTTCATCTTTATTTACATTTATGAGCTCTACCAAGAAAGGTCCAGTTTTTATGAAAATCATAAACATAAATAAATTTTTGGTTAGGCTCCCGTATCTCTTTCCCAATAGCGGTTTCCTTCATCAATAACGGCTCCGCCTTATACTCTTTTTCGTATTTTTCTAATGTAATCTCTTTACCTCGTTGCCAGTGATCATTACTCCTGTAAAAAGTTGCATAATGTTTATTATCAAATTCAAAACATTTTAAAATGCAATTATGAAGTTCAAAAAAAGTTTGAGTATGCTTAATCACAAGGTCGCGGTAAACGCTTTCATCTTCTTCCCAATAAACTCTGAATTTTAAAATTGCCATATCACAAATTTAAGGGTTAGTTTTTAATTTAAAGCTTGTAATATGAGCAGCATTGATCGGAAATGTTGATTCTTAAAACAAAAGCACTGGTATTAAAAAGAAAAAATTATTTAACTCCCAGATCCTGTGCCACCTTTTTCATGTATTCAAATGCAGCGTTAAAATCATTCGGGATTTCGCCATCAAGAATGGCTTCCCGCACCGCATTTTTAATTTCACCAACAATTCGTGAAGGGGGAAGATCAAATTCTTTCATAATAATTTCTCCGGTAATCGGTGGTTGCCAGTTTCTTAAATGATCTGATTCTTCCACTTCTTTCAAACGATTTTCCACCATATCAAAATTGGCAAGATATCGTTGTACTTTTTGTTTGTTCTTTGAAGTAATGTCTGCTTTGCAAAGCAGCATGAGGCTTTCAATATCGTCTCCCGCATCAAAAAGCAATCTGCGTATAGCCGAGTCCGTTATATTCTCTTTTGTAAGACTGATCGGCCGCAGATGCAACTCAACCATTTTCCTTACAAACTTCATTTTGTCATTCAAAGGAAGTTTTAATTGCGCAAAAATTTTTGGAACCATTCTTCCTCCAACCACTTCATGCCCGTGAAAAGTCCAGCCATGGCCTTCTTCAAATTTTTTGGTTGCTGGTTTGGCAATGTCATGCAAGAATAGCAGCCCAACGCAACCAAAGATCATCGGTATGTGGAGCAATATTATCAAAAACCTGCAGCGTGTGATAGAAATTATCTTTATGTCCTTTGCCATCAATAAATTCAGCGCCTGCCAAAGAAACCATTTGTGGAAAAATAATTTTTAATAACCCGGATTTATATAACAGATCAAAACCAACGGAAGGTTTGTCGGTCATTACAATTTTATTGATCTCGTCAATTATTCTTTCGCCGCTTACAATTTTTATTCTTTCTGCATGGTCTTTAATTGCCTGGAAAGTTTGCGGCGCAATTGTAAAATTCAATTGGGTGGCAAATCGTATAGCCCTCATCATTCGCAACGGATCATCAATAAAAGTCTGATCCGGCGGCAGCGGCGTTTTGATAATCTTAGTTTTCAATATCTTCCAACCCACCTAAAGGATCGATCACTTCAAGAAAGTTTTTTTTGTCAAGACTTGCAGCAAGCGTATTGATGGTAAAATCCCTTCGCATTCTGTCTTCATCGATACTCCCCGGCTCAACTTCCGGTTTACGGCTGTTGCGGTTATAACTTTCTTTTCTTGCCCCTACAAATTCTATTTCAAAAGGAATTTCATTTGAAAAGATTTTTATCTGTGCAGTACCAAAATTTTTAAAAAAGCTTACATTAGGTTTAGGTGAAAACTTTGAAGCGGTTGTATTAGCAAGTTCTATTCCATCACCTTCACAAACAATATCTGCATCTTTTGTTGGCCGGTTTAATATTTTATCACGCACAAAACCACCAACAAGAAAGGCCGGTATATTCAGTTCCGCAGCGGCTTCACTAATTTTTTTGAAAATAAGAATTTCTTCTTTTGAACAGTTGATTTTCATCCCGCAAAAGTAAAAGGATAAATTGTTTAAGTAATTAGAAATGAAATTTATTGAAAGATTTTGTTGAACAACAATCGCTACCAATCTGAATAATTTACTTGTTAGCCAAATAAGCTACGCTTTATTCGTGCTCTTTTTGAATAGAAAATCGACAAAGCCGGACCAATTAAAACATATAAAACGCCGGCTAAACCAGCATTTGAGGGAGGAAGAATAAAAGCAGCGATTATCGAAATGATCCCAATAACAACGAGGATATAATGTTTATACAGTTTGGTTTTTGTTTCAAATATTTCTACCAGGGTTAATTCCAGTTCCATAGTTTTTTTTAAAGCATGAGCATACATGAGAGAAAAAAGGAGATAAATGGAAATATAGCCCGTACTATAGATGATCATAAGTTTAGGCATATCTGTTATGGGAATTACAAAAGGTGAACCTCTATCTCCGTAAATCTGGTTGCTGAAAACAAGAGTAAAAAGAAATTTAAGAGGATACACATAAAAAAGAACCAGGAAAATAAGAATACAATTCAATACAACCGTTTTAATATCGTCGAGGCCGTATCTGCGAAAAAAGATATTCTGTTCATACCATATCATCATTAATAAAATAAAACTGATACCAAAAGCAAAAAAACCTCGCATGGTCGTCATCAATTCATCAAAGGTTTTAGGAACTTCAAGGCTCACAATAAGGAGCGTTACTGCAAAGGCAAACACCGCATCACTAAAGGCTTCTATCCGACGCACCTCATGGCCGCGAAAATGAAACTTATCATTATTACCTTCTAATTTTTTAGCAATGCTTTTTCGGAACATACAAATTAATAAAACGAGGTTTTGAAGGACGATATCATTTTAGATAACTTTTAAATTTTCAGGATCCCATTGCATTATTTTATTTTCAAAATAACTGCGATTGCATAGTAGCGCCGGCGCCGCGGCACGATAACCAAATAAAGGATTTTCTGCTACTTCCCCATGGGTGCGAATTGCGTGGATCCAGTTGTAATGATGGTCGAAATGCGCACCCTTATAGCCTTCTTCTGCCGTATAAATCAACGTATCAGGATCAAGCATTTTTTTCCGGTCATAAACATACTGATTTCCTGAAGCAGCCATATTTTTCGCTTTTGCAAGCGGATCAGTTTCATCTTCCTGGTATTTATTTTTATACACCGTTACTTTATCCCATTCCACCGTCATAGAACCTTCGCTGCCTACCATACGCAGGTAATTGGTGCCGCCGGTTCCATCTACAAAATTTACACGCAGTGAAAGATTAAAGGCCGGATGAATTTTAGTTTCAGGATAGTCAAACATGCCCAACATAATATCAGGAACTTCCCGGCCATCTTTCCAATAACGAAGGCCTCCCGTAGCCATAATTTTATTAGGGCCATGTGATCCTGTTACAAAATGCAAACTTGAAAATAAATGGACAAACAAATCGCCGGCAACCCCGGTTCCGTAATCGCGATAATTTCTCCACCGGAAAAAACGAAGTTTATCAAAAGGTCGTTTGGTTGTAATAGCCAAATACCGATCCCAATCCACGGTTGAAGGTGAAGCGTCACCAGGAATTGGATATTGCCACGCACCTATCGGCGACATGCGCGCCCAAAAACCTTCTGCATAATTCAACGCACCGATTGCGCCGTTTTTCAACAATTCTTTGGCTTTTTCATTTCCAAGCGAACTCATTCCCTGGCTGCCCACCTGGAAAACTACATTATTTCTTTTTTGCGCTTCCACCACAGCCGGCGCTTCTGAGATGTCATGCACCATTGGCTTTTCGCAATACACGTGTTTTCCTTTGTTCATCGCTGCTACAGAAATATCTTTATGCCAAAAATCGGGCGTGGCAATAATTACCGCGTCAATATCAGTTCTTTCCAATATTTCACGGTAATCGCGTGTGGTAAATATATCGCTTCCCCAACGTTGCTTAGCCGCAGCAAGGCGTCCGTCATAAAGATCGCAAACTGCTACCAGTTTAACCCCCGGAACTGTTATGCAGGTTGATGCATCTGCTACGCCCATATTTCCGGCGCCAATTAGTGCAACCTGGACAATATCATTTGCAGTAAATTTTTCATTTGCTCTCATCATTTCCACTAAGTGACGTTTTTTGTCTTTGGCAGTAATAATATTTGGAATCAGGGAAGCGCCCACAATACCTTTGGAAACATTGGCGATAAAAGAACGTCGCGAATTTTTGTTAATTTTTTTTGGCATAATCTCCTTTATTTTTATTGCGTTATAATTTATGATTGACTTATCAGCAAAAAGATGAATTCTAAAATGGCCAGTGAAAAGATAAGAAGAGAATTTTAAACATCAGAAAATCTTTAATGATTATTTATTGTATTCATGCGCAGGTAATTCCAAATTCATAACTATTCAACCTATTTTTGCAAAATGATTGCAATAGATGATATCCTCGTGAGCGACCAGGTGGTTCAGGAACAATTTGTATGTGACCTTGAAAAATGCAAAGGTGGTTGTTGTGTTGATGGAGATGCCGGCGCACCTCTCGAAAATGCTGAGTTAAAGGAATTGAACACGGTTTATAATGTAGTACGGCCCTATCTCACAGAAGAAGCCAGAGTTATTATAGAAACCGAAGGAAATTATTTGTACGATAAAGAATTTGGCTGGGTAACGCCCACAACCAGTAATGGCATGTGCGCTTATGGAATGGTGGATGAAAAAGGAATTGTAAAATGTGCGATTGAGCAGGCATTTAATGAAGGAAAAATATCATGGAAAAAACCGATCAGTTGTCATCTTTTTCCTGTAAGAATTAAAAAAACAAAAAGAGGTGAACTGGTGAATTATGAACCACGCGAAGACCTTTGCGCTGCAGCGTGTTCGCTTGGTAAAAAATTAAAATTGCCTGTTTACCAATTTTTAAAAGAACCACTGATACGCAAATATGGACAGAATTTTTATGATGCACTTACTGCATCAGCCGAACATTTGGAAATCTCACAATAGTTGTAACTAAAAAATATCCAATCAATATCTTATGAATAAATTTCGCCTTTTACTCCTTTCTCCCTTTCTCCTTGCTTTTGGTTCGTGCTCTTTAAATCATGCGAAGATCGATAACGACCTGAAAAAATATTTTGATTCTTCAAATGTGGAAGGATGTTTTGCTTTATTAAATAACCAAACGGCAAGTATTACCGTTTACAATATGAAACTGGACACCCAGAGGCTTGCGGCCGGCACTTCTTTTAAAATTCCCGAAACATTGATCGGCATTCAGACAGGAAAGATCACGAATGAAAATACTACGTTACTTAATGATAGTTTAGGAACCGGTAACCCAACTTTGAAGGAAGCTTTTAATAATTCATCTATTCCCTATTTTCAATCTTTGGCAAGAGAAATCGGCAAAGACACCTTGAAATTTTGGGTTGACTCTTTAGGCTACGGAAACAAAAATATGAATAGCGCGGTTGATTCATTCTGGCTAAATAATGACCTGAAAGTTTCACCGGATGAACAATTGGGCATGTTGAGCAAATTGTATTTTGAACAATTACCTTTTCAGAAATATGCGCAGGAAATGGTTGGCAACCTGATGTTGCAAGCAAGATGATTCGCTTTACAAATTTAGTTATACAACAGGCGCAGGGATCGATGAAAAAAATAACAGATCAGCCTGGAACTTAGGCTGGATAGAAGAAAACAGGCATATTTATTTCTTCGTTACTTTCATAAAAACACCTGATAAATCGATGGATGTAAAAACTACCGCAATAAACGTTTCCAAATCAGTATTAAAAAGTCTCGGTTTTTTTAAAGGAGAAAAATAGATGTGCATCAAATTGTTAAATCCTTCAATCGTATCCATTGGATAAACAACATTTTAACAGTAAACCCACAAATCAATCGCATTTTCATTTTTAATTTAGCAGGCTATAGATGCTCCATTTTCAATACATAGAATATTTTATCGCCTTAGCCGCTATTCCGTTAATGATTCTATTCTATTTGCAGTTGACAAGATGGAAGAAGAAGAACAAAAAAGAAGATTGGAGATGCGCATTGGTTGAAGAACTAACCTCCGACTATTCTTCAAAAAAATTTTTAACCAAATTCATTTTAATTGTTATTGCATTTACACTTTGTGTATTTGCCGTGGCAGGCCTTGTAACGCCAAATGGAAATCAAAAAATAAATCGAAAAGGCACAGATCTTATGATTGCGCTTGACGTAAGTAAAAGCATGCTTGCGCAGGACATAAAACCGAGCAGGCTGGAACGCGCCAAACAACTTATTTCAACCATCATTGATAATTCGCCTGACGACAAAATTGGCCTGGTAATTTTTGCGGGACGTGCTTATTTGCAAATGCCTTTAACCGTTGATCATGAAGCCGCAAAAATGTATCTGTCTTCTGCTTCGCCTGATGATGTGCCCACACAGGGAACCGTGATAAGTGACGCCTTGAAAATGTGTGATGCCGCGTTTAATCCGAATGAGAAAACTTTTAAATCAGTGTTGTTGATAAGTGATGGTGAAGATCATGATAATGATGCAATCAAAGAGGCAAAAGATTTGGGGAAAGAAGGAATTATGGTAAATACGATTGGTATTGGTTCTCCGCAAGGTGCGCCAATACTGGATCCGTCCACCGGCCAATATAAAAAAGATGATAAAGGCGAAACGGTAATTTCTAAATTGAATGAAAAAGAATTAAGTGAAATTGCGAAGGCTGGAAATGGAATTTACCAGTTGTATACCAACACAGATGCGGTGGCTACAAATATTAAACACCAACTTGCCAACATCGGGACAGAAACCAGCTCCAGTGATAGTTTATACATTTCATTCAAACAATATTTTCAATACTTTTTAGGAGCTGCACTTCTTTTTTTATTGATTGAATTTTTTATGTCGGAGAAAAAAAGATCAAAAATTAAAAGTGTTGTAGCAGTGTTTTTTTTCATGAGTTTCAGCCTTTCCTCTTTTGCACAAAGCGGGACAAGATGCAATCATAAAAGGCAACAAAGCTTATAAAGAAAATAATTATAATGCTGCCGAAAATGCCTACCAGGAAGCTTTAAAAAATTCGGATAGCAATGTTACTGCCAGCTATAATTTAGGCAATGCTTTATACAAAAAAAATAATACAGAAGAAGCGGTAAAATCTTACGACAATGCAATTGCAAATACAAAAGACAATTCAGTAAAACAAAAAGCATTTTATAACAAAGGAGTGGCGTTACAGGCAGCAAAAAAACTTCCGGAATGTATTACTGCCTATAAAAATGCATTGATCCTTAAACCCAAATGATGAAGACGCAAGGCAGAATTTGCAACGTGCTTTAAAAGAACAACAAAAGCAGCAACAGCAACAAAATAAAAACAACAAGGATAAAAATAAAAACCAAAAGAAACAACAACCTAAAAACCAGCCAAAAAATAACCAGCAAAAAAATAATCAGCCTAAGCCTTCTCCATCAAAATTATCGAAACAGGATGCAGAAGAGAAATTAAAATCATTGCTGGAAAATGAAAAACAACTACAGGATAAGATGCATAAAATAAAAGGAGCGCCGGCGCCTAACAGTCCTGAGAAAGATTGGTAATATCATCAGTGAACCCACAAATTCCTAAAATTTTTATTTTACACTTTAAAGGAATCAATCAACCATTTAACTATTTCCCCAAACAGTAATTCGTATTTTTGCAACTCAATAATCATAACAAATCATGCAACTTTTTGCAGAATCATTAACCCAATATAAAAGACTTAAAACGCTTGAGGTAAAAGTAGGCGATTTGCTCATCGGTAATTTTAATCCGATCAGGATTCAAACAATGACAACAACTGATACGATGAATACTGAAGCAACAGTTGCACAAAGCATTCGTTGTATTGAAGCAGGAGCAGAACTGGTGCGCATCACCGCTCCTTCAAAAAAAGAAGCCGAAAATTTATTAAACATTAAAAATGAATTAAGAAAACGCGGGTACACCACACCGTTAGTGGCTGATATTCATTTTACACCCAACGCTGCTGAAATTGCCGCAAGAATTGTTGAAAAAGTTAGTGTTAATCCTGGCAATTATGTTGATAAGAAGAAGTTTGAACTGATTGAATATTCTGACGCGGATTATGAAGAAGAAATTGAAAGGATCAGGAGCCGCTTTACGCCGCTGATAAAGATTTGTAAGGAATATGGAACGGCAATGCGCATCGGTACCAATCATGGTTCATTGAGCGACAGGATCATGAGTCGCTATGGCGATACGCCGATCGGGATGGTTGAAAGTGCGATGGAATTCTTGCGAATTGCTGAAAGCGAAAATTATTATAATATTGTTTTGAGCATGAAAAGCAGCAACCCGCAGGTGATGGTGCAGGCTTACCGGCTTTTGATTGAAAATATGCAAAGCGAACTGGGACATTGTTATCCTTTGCATCTGGGTGTGACAGAAGCAGGCGATGGTGAAGACGGAAGAATAAAATCTGCGATTGGGATTGGCACTTTACTCGAGGATGGTATTGGCGACACGATTCGCGTTTCACTTACTGAAGATTCGGAATTTGAATTGCCCGTTTGCAAAAACATTGAAAAAAGATACAGTAATAGAAATGGTGAATCTTCAAATGTTCCGCCGTTTAAAAATATTTCGGATGTTTTCCCGGATATAACCGGAATGCATGTACGCGAAACGTTTCCGGTTGAAAACATAGGAGAAAAAAATGTGCCGATAGTAGTGGCGGATTTTCATAAAAAACACGGAATCCACAAAGACGATTTGAAAGATATTGGTTATAAATACAATGCTGATACCGACAAATGGAATATTGGAGATATGGCAGCTGATTTTATTTTTTGTGGAAATAATAAAATTGATTTCGCCCTACCAGGGACACTTTGCGGCTTATTTACAATTATGATTTGTGGCGACAAGATCCTGATAATTCAAAATGTTTTCCACTATCTCAACGAACGACAATTTCTAAATGATTCAGCCAAAAAATCTTCTTCTTTAAATTTCGTATTGCTCGATTGTTATTCTGAAACAACTACTTACTTTGATAAAGAAAGATTCTTTGAAAACGTAAAAAATGATCCTACAGTGGTTTTATGCCTAGCCACAAAAAATAAAAATGCAGTACAAAGTGTCCGCCGGATGTTTGGTGAATTAAACGAAAGAAAAATTAAAAATCCTGCCATTATATTTTGTAATAGCCAAAAAGGTTCAATAGATAAAAGTCTTATCCACTTTGCCATTGAAACCGGCGCTTTATTGATTGACGGTTTTGGAAATGGAATTTTGTTGAGTGATCATTATGATGATAAAAATAAAATTCCGGATTATAAATTACTTAATTCAATTGCCTTTGGCATTTTACAAGCATCGCGTACCAGGATTTCAAAAACAGAATTTATTAGTTGCCCTTCCTGTGGAAGAACCTTGTTTGATTTACAGGAAACCACCGCAAAAGTGAGAGCTGTGACGCATCATTTGAAGGGATTAAAAATCGCCATTATGGGATGTATTGTGAATGGGCCAGGTGAAATGGCCGATGCAGATTTTGGTTATGTGGGCAGCGGACCAGGAAAAATAACCTTGTACAAGGGAAAGGAAGTAATCAAAAGAAATGTACCTGAAGCAATTGCAGTTGAAGAACTTATTAATCTGCTGAAAGAAAACAATGCATGGGTGGAACCTGAGTTGGTTCTTTCTTAAAAATTCCCGGCTATAGTAAACAAACAATTAATTCAAATTCCTGTTTATCTTTCCTGAATAAATACAATCATTAATATTGAAAACAGATTTTTTAGTTATTGGCAGTGGCGTTGCAGGGCTTACTTATGCGTTAAAAGTAGCACGCGATTGCCCGGATAAAAATATAACGATTCTTACCAAAACAGAAAGCGAAGAAACGAACACAAAGTACGCCCAGGGCGGTGTAGCAGGTGTTACTGATTTTGCGAAAGACAGTTTTGAAAAACATATTGAAGATACATTAATTGCAGGAGACGGATTATGCAACCGGGAAGTCGTAGAGATCGTGGTGAAAGAAGGCGTTGAGAGAATAAAGGAGATCATTAACTGGGGAGCCGATTTCGACAAGGATAATTCAGGCGAATATGCACTGGGAAAAGAAGGTGGCCACAGCGAATTTCGCATTCTTCATCATAAAGATGTTACGGGTAAAGAAATTGAAGACACTTTGCTTAACGAAATTTCCGAGCAACCAAATATTGATTTAATCAACCACTGTTTTGTAATTGATCTTATAACCCAGCATCACCTCGGTTATCTTGTTACCAAATCTACTCCCGATATTGAATGTTTTGGTGTGTATGTTCTAAATCTGCACAACAATAAAATTGAAAAAATAATTTCTAAGATCACTTTGCTTGCCACCGGTGGAAACGGGCAGGTTTACCGTACTACTACAAATCCTTCCATTGCCACAGGCGATGGAGTTGCAATGACTTACAGGGCAAAAGGAAGAATTGAAAACATGGAATTTATCCAGTTTCATCCAACGGCTTTGTATGAGGCAGGCAAGAGCGGCCAGGCTTTTTTAATTACAGAAGCTGTTCGTGGAGATGGTGGAATTTTGCGAAATATGCGCGGTGAAGCATTCATGGAAAATTATGACGAAAGAAAAGATCTTGCTCCCCGCGATATTGTTGCTAGAGCTATTGATCGTGAAATGAAAATCAACGGAACCGAACATGTTTTTTTAGATTGCACGCAAATGGATATGGAAAAATTCCTTCATCATTTTCCTAACATTTATGAAAAATGCAAATCGATAGGAATTGATGTTTCCAAACAATTCGTTCCTGTTGCACCAGCAGCACATTACAGTTGCGGCGGAATAAAAACAGATGAATGGGGAAGAAGTTCGATCAAAAATTTATATGCATGTGGGGAATGCGCCAGCACTGGCTTGCATGGCGCCAACAGGCTTGCCAGCAATTCACTTTTAGAAGCAATGGTTTTTGCGCATCGTTGTTACCTCTATTCGGTTGATAAAATTAATTCAATCGAATTCAACCAGGCCATTCCTGACTGGAATGCAAAAGGAACCAACGCACCAAAAGAAATGATCCTCATCACCCAAAGTCTTAAAGAACTACAACTACTGATGACAGATTATGTAGGAATTGTAAGAACCAACGTAAGGCTTGAAAGAGCGATGAAAAGACTTGACCTGCTCCATCTTGAAACAGAAAAATTGTACCAGGCAACATCCGTTTCACCTCAACTTTGCGAATTGAGAAACTTAATTACTGTCGGATATTTAATTGTAAAAAGTGCTGAGTTCCGGCATGAAAGCCGCGGGCTGCATTTTAATACTGACTATCCCGGGAAAAGTGATTTGGTGCAGAATACGGTTTTGTAAAATCAATTCGTTATTCATCGGGATTTTGAAGCGTGATTGGTTGAACCCTATATGAATTTACGAGATGTCCATTTTGTTGCGCAGGTATCCATTTCGGGCCATTTTCGATTGCTTCCATTCCTACTTTTGCCAGGTGTTTCCCACAGTAATTAGATACTACCACATCATGAACTTTTCCTGTTGTATCTACAATAAATCTTATAACACAAGTTCCATAATCGCTCTTTTTAAATTCATCGATATGACTTTGAATTACCTTTGAAATATATCGGGCCCAGGCTTGCAGACCGCCAGGGAAAGAGGCTTCCACTTCTACTTTTACAAAAATTTTATGCATATCCTCACTGCTATCTTTACTTTTTGTAACAATCTCCTTCCCGTTTTCGTCGAACATTTTACCTATAACAGTACCATCTCTACCCGACAAAAATACTTCTGACATTAATTTTCCGCTTGGATAATAGCTGTATTTAGTTTCAGTAATTCTTTTTCCATTTGCAAACAATGCCGAATCTGTAACCAGGCCGTTCAAACTCCACTCTTTCCATAAACCATCTTTTCTACCCATTTTGTAAATTCCTTCCAATTCTTTATTTCCGTTGGCTGAATAACTTACAAATAACCCGTTGCTTTGCTGCAGTGATGAGTCCGTAAAGTGTTCTATCACCAGAAGTTTTTTATCTCTTTTATTAAAAACTTTTAATTCAAATAATCCATTCTGGTACACGCCTATACCCAGGAAAATTGCCTTCGATGGCTTCGTTATAAGGTTAAGATCTTTGTCAAAATAATAGGAATATTGCGTTTGCGCCTGAATATTAATGGAAGTAAAAAAAATTAAACAGGTAGCAAAAAAAAATTGTTTCAACATAAGCAGATGAAGTTATAAGTAGCTAAAATAGAATAAAGTTTGCTACTTTTCAATAGTTACCGGCGTTCCCACAGGAATATAGCTGTACAAGTCAGCAGCTTCATGGTATTTCAAAGAAATGCAACCGTCGGTCCAGTTTTGGTAATAATCCACAGTCCATTCTTCCTGGGGCCTTGTGGCGTGGATGGCAATGCCACCACCAATCCTGGCGCTTCTTGGGATAAGGCCTTCTGCTTTTCTTTCGTCAAATTTCTTATAACTTTCCGCGTTGGGATAATTCAATAAAAGTTCATATTTCCATTTGGTATTATTTCTTTTGAGAATAATTTTAAAATTTCCTTCCGGAGTTCTTTTATCTCCCGCCATATATTTATCCCGAAAATCACTGCTTCCAAAAACACACGGATAAGTGGCATACCAACCTTTATCATCATACACTCTTAACTCATAACTTTTTTTGGAAATAACAATGTAATAAGGATTGTCCTTTGCGTTCCGGCTTTTTGATTTCTTTCCTGAAATAAGAATTGCGTTTATTTGTTCGTTTACCGGGAACGATTGAAAAAAATGCGAATGAAAATAACAGGAATAGTGTGATATATTTTAAAGGCGTTTTCATCTTTCGGAGGAACTGCAATCTAAAAAAATCCTTCTTTCAGGCAAAATTTCACAACCGTATGAAAAGTGGATTTAACTTTTATTTGATGCAGCGTTTTCCGGAAAGTTTAAAATAAGATGGAAAATTAATCCCATTGTTCTTCAGCCTCTTTTCTTTGTTTATATACTCTTTTGCTGATGAAAATACTTATCTCATAAAGAATGATCAAAGGAACAGCCACAATGGTTTGGCTTGTCCAGTCGGGAGAAGGAGTAATTACCGCGGCTACAATGAGAATAATAACGTAAGCATATTTGCGGTAATTCTTCAAAAATTTGGGAGTAATCAATCCAAGTTTGGATAGTACATAAGCAAGCACCGGTAGTTCAAATGCAAGCCCACAACCAATTATAAGAGATGTTAATGTATCGATGTAATCATCAAGTGTAGGCATATACTTATAAGCGCCAGAAAATCCTAATTGGAAATTTGCAAGAAAATTAAAAGTGAAAGGCGCTAATAAATAGTATCCAAAAGCGGCTCCGGTAAAAAAACAAAGTGAAACCCAGCCAATACTTCCCCTTGCATAACTGATTTCTTTTGTAGACAAAGCAGGCTTTACAAAACGCCATAGTTCCCACAATAAATAAGGAAAAGCAATAACAATGGCACCAATAAAAGAAATATTGATTGCAGACATAAACGGACCGCTAACGGTCTGCCCCAGTAGTTGAAAATTTACAGGCGGCATGCAAAGAGAATCGCCTAAGTGCAAGTAATGACCAAGATTACATAATCCGGAATAGGTAACAAAGCTATTTCTTGAAGGAGCAAGAATGATATAATCAAAAATCCAATCGACATAAAAAAATACAACAATTGCAACTATGATAAGCACTAATGCAACTCTGAAGAGATGCCAGCGCAACACTTCAAGGTGATCCATAAAACTCATTTCTGCGCCGTCGGATTCTGTCGATTTTCCCCGTATTCTCTGGAAAAACGCCTTTCTTTCTGATGTAGTGTTACTCAATTTTACTGATTGATTTATGCAAATATAATAGTACGAAGTTATTCGGTGAATGGATTGCCAAAAGTAAAATTGTTAAGGTTTAAAAGCAAATGCCTTTCTTTAATGCATGGCACGCTGAAAGATCTACCTTTTTATTTTTCTTTTCTTTGATCAAAAGAATAAAAGGCACACAAATCAAAAAGAGGATACCTATATAAAGAAACACATCCATATAAGATAATACCATCGCCTGTTTGGTAACAGAAAAATCCAAAGCCTTATAGGCCGATTGAAGTGCTACATCAGGAGTCATTCCCTTACTTTCAAAACCATGTTGCATCATTGAAACCCTGTTCTGTACTACGGGATTGCTTGCCCCAAGATGACTGATAAGATTTACCCGATGAGTCATATTTGCCTGGGCAATAAAAGTAGTAATTACCGCCACGCCAAATGAACCTCCCAACTGGCGCATCATGCCGGTAAAAGCCGCGCCCTGCCCAATTTGCTGCCCATATAGAGTTGAAAGTGCCAGAGTGGTAATGGGAATAAACAACATACTCAGGCCGAAACCCCGGAACATTAGCAGCCACCAAAATGATTCTGACGGAGTATCGGGGGTAAGAATATTATAGGCCCATAAACTATAAAGAAAGAATATAATAAGGCCTGCCGCTACCAGGTATTGCTGTTTAATTCCACGCTGCAAAAGTCGCCCAATAATAGGCATCATAAAAGCCGTTGCAATTCCGGAGGGGATGAATAGCAAACCCGCATCTTCGGCTGTCCATCCTAAGAGTTGTTTGCGTGTACAAAGGAATAATAAATGTGGAACCATACAGGCCAAAACCTAAAATAAAGGATAATATCGTACCAATTCGCAGGTTCCCATTCTTGAGCACACGTAATTCTACAATCGGGTTTTTATAGGTAAGTTCTCTCCAGATAAAAAAGAAAAAGCCAAACACACAAAGAACGGCCAGAAAAATAATCAGATTACTGCTAAACCAATCATCGTCGTGGCCTTTTTCCAAAACATATTGCAATGAACCAACCGAAATGGCCAACAAAATAATACCTAAAAAATCTATATGCTTTCTTGAAGTTTTTTCCTGGAATTTAGGGCTTCTTACAAATTGTAGAGTCAATAAAGTGGCTACTATCCCGATAGGAATATTGATATAAAATATATAAGGCCAGCTAAAATGATCTACAATGTAACCTCCTAACGGGGGGCCCAAAGTTGGGCCAATAATCACGCCCAGACCATAAATTGCCTGGGCCATTCCTCTTTTTTCAATGGGATAACTTTCCGTAATAATCGTTTGTGAGGTCACAAGTAAAGCGCCGCCGCCAAGTCCCTGGCAAAAGCGAAAAGCCACCAATTCCCATATCCCGGTGGCATTTCCGCATAAAAAAGAAAAAGTAGTAAATATCATTATTGAGGCGGCAAAATAATTGCGCCTTCCAAATTGTTGAGAAAGCCAACTGGTCATCGGCACTACAATTACATTCCCGATAGCATAGGCTGTTACCACCCAACCTATTTCCGTAAGCGTAGCCCCTAAGTTACCCTTCATATCAGTGAGGGCTACATTTACAATAGTGGTATCTACAATTTCCAGCAAAGCCGCTATGATCGCGGTTATCGTAACAATAGCACGCCTGCTTCCATATTCAACCAAAGAATTATTTTGTTGCATCATTTTTCTGCTACGGATCCTTTTTAAAAGTTTATTTAAGATGCACATCTACATCTACATTCATTCCCGGCCTTAACCTTGACAACAAGGAATCTGAAGGGTTTGTAAATTCAATTTTAACCGGAAGCCGCTGAACCACTTTTACAAAGTTTCCGCTTGCGTTATCCGGAGGCAACAAAGAAAATTTAGCGCCTGTGGCCGGAGAGAACGAAGAAACAACGGCTTCAAAATCATGAGAAGGAAAAGCATCCACATGAACCACCACTTTTTGCCCGACAGCCATTTTACTCAATTGCGTTTCTTTAAAATTGGCGACTACCCATTCTTTATTACTGTGAACAATATCAAAAGTAGATTGGCCCGCTTGCAACAACTGTCCTGTTACTACATCTACCCTTGAAACGCGCCCATCAGCCGGAGCAGTAATAATTGTATAAGAAAGTTTGAGCTTTGCATTTTCTACTTCTACCTCGCGCTGTTTCACCTCAGATTCAGCAACGCCTACCGATTCATATGTCGCTTTTGATTGGGAAGTAACTACACCGGTTTGAGTACTTGCCTGCTTCTTCTGCTGCTGAAGAATATCCAATTGCCTTTCGGCTAATTCTTTCGCCGCCTGGGCCTGCTCAAATTGTTGCTCGGTAATTGAATGATCTTTTATCAGGTTTTGATAGCGGTTAAAATCCTGTGTGGCACGTGTTAAATTTACTTTTGCCGCTGCTATCTGTGCATCAACAGTGGATACTCCAACCTGCGAACTCGCAATTCCTGATTGTGCAGCCTGTGCATTGGCTTTACTCGCTGCCACATTGCTTTTTGCGGTTGCCAAAGCAGCTTCCGCCTGTTTGAGCTCAATCTGGTAATCGCGATCATCAAGTATGATAAGCGTATCGCCTTTATGTACCATTTGGTTATCTTTCACCCTAACTTCATTAACATATCCGGAAACACGTGGTATTACAGGAATAATATCTGCGTCCACCTGCGCGTCATCTGTTTCTTCATGATGTTGGGCATAAATGTATTTTGATATACCAAACCATCCACCGCCAACGATCATTACGATGAGTATTATTAAAAATACTTTACTTCTTTTTTTAGGTTCGGCTGCCACCTTTTCGTTATTTGTTATTTCTGTTTTTGAAGGAAATTCTTCTTTTTCTGATTGCATAATAATTTGCCGCTTTTAGTTTATTGATTATTCGTTAAGGTTCCTGTTGTTTCCAATAGTTTGCTGTAGGCCAGCAAGACATCTGCTTTGGCAACAGCCAGGTTTATTTTTGATTGCAGTAAAGCAACATTTGCGTCCAAAAGTTCTGTTGTATTTACCAGGTTATTATCATATTTGTTTTTCGTGATCCTGTAATTTTCCGTTGCCTGTGCTACCGCTTTTCTGATAAACTTCTGTTTTCTTTTGGCTTAATAAGAAGTTTTCGAAATCATTATTCACCTGCAACTTTACCTGGTCAGCCAGTTCTGCCTCATTTGCCATTATTTCTGTCACTCTTGATTTTGCCTGTGCAATTTTTGCTTTTGATTTCCAGAGTGAAGAAAGGTTGTATTGAATACCTATTCCAATATTCGCTGCATTGGTCACACTGATTATATGCGGGATGTCTGCTGCAAGATATCCACCTGTTAAGGCTATAGTTGGATACAAGTCTGCTTTTGCCAGGGATATTCCGGTTGTGGCAGCTTTTTTCCTGAACGAAAGTGCCATGATATCTTTCCTGCTATTCAATGCTAGTTGTTCATATTCATCGACGGTTTTTACAGAAAGTGTTTTATCAAATCCCGTAGAATCTGTTTCCAGAACTGTTGTTTCAGGATACCCGATCATAAGGTCCATATTGATCGTAGCTGTTTTCAAATTGCTTTGTGCATCAAGCAGCGAAAGTTCAATATTGGAAGTATGCAATTCGGATTTCAGCAGGTCATTCCTCGCTAATAGACCATTTTGCTCAAGCCTGTTGAAAACTGAATCCTGCTGCTGCGATTGTTTCAGGTTTTCTTTTACCACATTTACGGTCACAGCCGCCTTGTATAAATTAACGTAGGCATTGATCGCATTCAGGATCACGGCCTCTTTATTGTTTTCAGCATCCAACATCGTAGCCTGCTGAAGGTATTTTGCTGATTCTATCCCGTACTTAATTTTACCGCCCGCATATACAGGTAATGAAAGACTTACACTTCCATACATTGCCTGGTTTACATGCGGCAAACTTTTTTTGGTTCCGCTACTATCGCTATTACCGCTGAAAGCGTTTGTTTTTAAGGCTATATTAGGGTTTGCCAGGTACATGTAGGTTCCTGACACACTTCCATTAGGAAGCCGGTTATCCATTGCCTGTCTTAACTGGGCCGCAGCCTCATCGTTTCTTGCAGCCGCCGCTTTCAAAATGTGACTGTTCTTTATACTAAGGTCAATCGTTTGCTGCAGCGTAAGAGATTTTACATCCTGTGATCTTGAAACGAGAGGCAACATAACAAAAGCAGCCAAAACAAGTGTTATGGCCAAAATTGAAAATCTTCCCGGTATTAATTTTATTTCTCTTCTACTCATCTTTTGTAAATGTTATTTTTTATTTTTCAACAAATGCGAACGCATCAATTGCTTGGTATGTTCACTCAATCGCTTTTTTAAAGGCTTGTTTAGAAAGGGACTAAACCCTTCTTTTTTCCCCAGAATTTTTCGGCACATAATATCCGATGTCAGTAAATAATGAATCGTTCCCAACATCGTTGTGAGGGTCATTTCAATATCAACCTGCTTGAATTCGCCATCTTTTATGCCATTTTTAATGATCGTCTTTGCCGGTTCCATATTTTTTAAAAGGATATCACTTATAGCTTCTCTCAACTGCGGCCTGTGTTCCAGCGATAATTCGCGATGCATGATGTGATGAAACCTGGCATTTGATAATTTTCTTTCAATAGTTTGATCAATAATAAAATCAATCTTTTCAATAGAAGAAAGAGAAGTATTGTTAATAAGATCCGTAAAAAGTCCTTTCAAAAATGAAGCCCGGTATTCCACCACACTTTCAAATAATTTTTCTTTGGAACCAAAATAATAACTGATCATTGCTACATTCACCCCCGCATCAGTTGCGATTTCTCTTACTGACGTTCCTTCAAAACCCTTGGTGCTAAAGAGTTTTAACGCGGATTCTATTATCGTTTCTTTTTTAGTCATTTTAAAATTGAGGCGCAAAGTTAAACACTTGTTTAAAACTAAACAAATGTTTAATTAATTTTTTTATTTTTTTCTTTGATATAATTTTATTAAGAAAAATAGAAAAAGCCGGAAAATTTCCGGCTTTGAAATAAAAAATAGTTGAATTTGTTTGTTTACTACGCAAGTTCTAATTCCTAACCGGCTTGCCGCTTTTAAGAACACTTTGCAATCTTTCCAACGTTTTTTTCTGTCCGCAGAGGCTTAAAAAAACTTCCCTTTCAAGGTCCAGAAGATATTGTTCATTTACCAACGTGACTTCACTTAAATCTCCACCACACATTACATAAGCCAGTTTTTTGGCAAGAAACACATCATATTCTGTAATATAATTAGCCCTGAACATGCCGTTGATTCCGGCGTATAACATTCCAAGTCCTTCACGGCCCAACACTTTAATATCGGTTCGCTGCAGTGGTTTTGTGTAACCGGCATCATACAGATCAATCACACTTTCCTTTGCTTCGGCAATCCGTCTTCCCTGGTTGATACTAATGGCATCAGTTCCTTCTCTCAATATGCCCATATCGAACGCTTCAAACGCTGAAGTGGAAACTTTTGCGGTACCAATTGTAAAGAACCTGTTTTGCAGAGGAATCGTTGCAGGTTCATTATGCTGGATCGCATCGGAAGCGCGCAAGGCAAATTCTTTCGTTCCCCCGCCACCTGGAATTAATCCCACTCCAAGTTCTACAAGTCCGATATAACTTTCTGCGGCTGCCTGAACTTTATCAGCATGCAAACAAATTTCGCACCCGCCTCCCAGTGTAAGGCCATGTGGCGCAACCACAACCGGGATGGAAGAATAACGCATCTTCATCGTCGTGTTCTGAAACAAACGAACGGCCATATCCAGTTCTTCATATTCCTGCTCGGCAGCGAGCATAAAGATCATCCCGACATTAGCGCCGGCACTGAATTGCGCGGCTTCATTCGCAATTACCAACCCTTTGTATTTTTCTTCCGCAATAGCAACGGATTTATTCAAAGCCTCCAAAACCTCGCTGCCAATGCTGCCCATTTTTGTATTCCAGCTAAGGCCAACCACTTCGTCACCCAAATCGTACAAGTTGCAAGCGCTGTTTTTCCAAACCGTCTTTTCAGTAAGATCACTTAGAATAATAAATGCATCGCCGCCGGGAAGCGCTGCATATTTTTTCGAACTAACGTCGTAGTATAAACGCTTTCCGCTTTCTACTTTGTAAAAAGAAGTATTGCCTTCAGCGAGAAAATCATTTACCCAATCAGCTACTTTGTAACCTTCTTTTTTCATCGCTTCCGTTGTCTCTTTCACACCAAAAACATCCCATGTTTCAAAAGCGCCAATCTCCCATCCAAAGCCGGCTTTCATCGCATCATCGATCCGGTATAATTCATTACTTATTTCAGGAATCCTGTTAGATACATAAGAAAAAAGGCTATAATGAAATTGCCGGTAAAATTCGCCAGCCTTATCGGTTCCATTAAATAAAGCTTTTATTCTTTGCTTAAGATCATCAATTGGTTTTGCGGTTTCAAGGGTGGCAAAGCGAGGTTTTTGCCTTGGCTGATATTCCAGTGTTTTCAAATCCAGCACAAGAATTTCTTTTTGCCCGTCGGCAGATTTTGTTTTCTTAAAAAATCCTTGTCCTGTCTTATCACCCAGCCACTTATTGTCAACGATCTTTTGCAACCAACCAGGGACAATAAAAATGTCCTTTGCTTCGTCATCGGGGCAACTTTCTTTAACGCCCATTGCCACTTTTACCAAAGTATCAACACCAACAACATCTGCAGTCCTGAAAGTTGCTGATTTCGGTCTGCCCATAACCGGGCCGGTAAGAGCATCTATTTCGTCGATCGAAAGACTTAGTTTGTCCATAATATGAAAGATGGACATAATGCTGAAAACGCCGATCCTGTTGGCTATAAATGCAGGAGTGTCTTTGCACAAAACAGTTGTCTTGCCCAAAAACAACTCTCCGTAATGTATTAAAAAATCAACAACCTCTTTTTCTGTAAATTGGGTTGGAATAATTTCCAGTAGTCTTAAATATCTTGGCGGATTAAAAAAATGGGTTCCACAAAAATGTTTTTTAAAATCGTCACTTCTGCCTTCTGCCATCAAATGAATCGGGATTCCTGAAGTGTTGGAAGTAATTAACGTTCCCGGTTTTCTGAACTGGTCAACCTTGTCAAAAACCTGCTTTTTAATATCCAGCCTTTCTATCACGACTTCTATTACCCAATCACAAAAGGCAATATCTTTCATGTTGTCGTCAAAATTCCCTGTGGTGATATTTCTGAGATCTTCCTTTGTGTAAAATGGCGAAGGAGAGGATTTTACGGCAGCAGCCAACGCTTCATTCACAATTCTATTTTTTACAGCAGTATCTTCCAGAGTCAGATTTTTTTTCTTTTCATTTTCTGTCAACTCCTTCGGAGCAATATCAAGCAATAAAACCTGTACGCCAATTCCTGCAAAAAGACAAGCAATACGACTTCCCATCACACCGCTTCCCAAAACGGCCACTTTATTGATGTTTCTTTTGTGTAGCATAAAATTTAGTTAGTTAAACAACTATTAAAAATCTAAATTAAGCTATTTTTTTGAGGCTGATAAATTCTAAAAAATCTGAAATAATCTATAGTAAACGAAGAAATAACCAGGAATTTTATTTTGCAATCTTTTAACAAGACGCTGCCAGCGGAAACACAAAAATTGAAAATTCTTATTTTGATTAGCTCACTCCACTTCCGTTCCCGATCAAATTTTCAGGTTTTACAAAATGTAACTGCCCTTCTTTATCTTCTGCCATTAAAATCATTCCATTGCTTTCAATGCCACGCATTTTTCGCGGAGCAAGATTGGCGACAACCACTACTTGTTTTCCGGTTATTTCTTCAGGAGAAAAATGTTGTGCGATGCCTGAAAGAATCGTTCTTTTTTCAAAACCCAAATCAATTTCGAGTTGTAATAATTTGTCCGCTTTTTCTACCTTTTTTGCCGAAATGATCGTTCCAACTTTCAAATCAATTTTGGCAAAATCATCAAAGACAATTTCAGGTTTCAATTCTGGAATATCTGCTTTGTTCTCTTCCATCTTTTCATTTTCATGTTTGTGCAAAGTAGCTTTTTCCGCAACTGCAGCGGCTTTTGCATTGTTTTCTAATTTTTCCACCTGTGCTTTTACTTCTGCGTCTTCTATCTTCCTGAAAAGCAATTCAGGCGCCCTCAAAGAATATCCGACACTTAATAATTTCAGTTTTCCGCCATTTTCCCATTCCAGCATTTTTTCTACCACCTTCATCATATGAAGCATTTTTTTAGCGGTAAAAGGCAGAAACGGGTTAATAAAAATGGCAAGATTAGCGCATAACTGTAAACAAATATGCAGGCAATTATCAATCTGCTTTTGTGCTTCCGCAGTCGGTTGCCCATCCTCTCCAACCTGTTTGGCAACTATCCACGGTTGTTTATCCTGCATGTATTTGTTGCCCTTTCTTGCCAGATCAATTATTTCAAAAAGCGCTTCACGAAACTTGAATTGCTCAAGTAAACTTTCAACTTTATTTTTTGTGAGTAAAAACTCTTCAATAATATTTTTGTCAGCATCATCCAATATTTCAGAATGCAAGGGCGGCACTTTTCCTCTGCACAATTTATGCATCAAAACAAATGTGCGGTTCACAAAATTTCCGAAAATAGAAACTAGTTCAGAATTATTTCTATCCTGGAAATCTTTCCAGGTAAAATCGTTGTCTTTAGTTTCAGGAGCGTTAGCACACAAGACATATCGCAACACATCCTGCTGGTCCGGAAAATCTTTTAAATATTCATCAATCCAAACAGCCCAGTTACGGCTGGTTGATACTTTTTGACCTTCGATATTTAAAAATTCATTGGCAGGCACATTTTCCGGTAACACAAAATCTTTGTGTGCTTCAAGCATCGAAGGAAAAATAATACAGTGAAATACGATATTATCCTTTCCAATGAAATGAACCAGTTTTGTATCCTCGCTGCACCAATAATCTTTCCATTTATCTGTTAGTTCTTTTGTAGCGGAAATGTAACCGATAGGTGCATCAAACCAAACGTACAAGACTTTTCCTTCGGCATCTGGTAACGGAACCTTCACACCCCAACTACTGTCACGCGTCATAGCACGAGGCTGCAACCCTTTATCCAGCCAGCTTTTACACTGGCCATATACATTATTTTTCCATTCTTTATGATCTTCGAGTATCCATTGCCGTAAGAAATTTTCATAATCCTGCAAAGGGAAATACCAATGCTTTGTTTTCTTTTTTACAGGTACGGCATCGCTCAAAACACTTCTTGGATCGATCAATTGTTCGGGACTTAAAGAAGAGCCACATTTTTCACATTGATCGCCATAAGCATTCGGATTTCCGCAGACAGGACACGTACCAACAATATATCTGTCGGCTAAAAACATTTGCTTTTCTTCATCGAAATATTGTTCGGTTTCTCTTTCTTCAAATAAACCTTTCTTGTATAAATTCAGAAAAAAATCCTGCGCAGTTTTATGATGAACTTCATTAGAAGTGCGTGAGTAAATATCAAATGAAATGCCCATCTGCTCAAAGCTGTCTTTGATGATCGCGTGATATTTATCTACAATTTCTTTTGGCGACACATTTTCCTTCATCGCGCGAATCGTAATGGGCACACCATGTTCATCGCTTCCTGAAACAAATTTTACGTCCAGTTTTTTCGCTCTCAGGTAACGCGCATAAATATCTCCGGGCAAATACACTCCTGCCATGTGGCCGATATGAACCGGGCCATTGGCATAAGGAAGCGCAGCCGTGAGCAGGTATCTCTTAAATTCTTTCATCTTTATTTTCGAAATTGAATTTGCAAAAATACCGCAAAGCATTGCAATGCCCAAAGAAACAACCGTTGGAAGATCATATGGCATGTTATTCCTGATCTCATATTTACACCAAGGAACAGCCAGAAAACCCAGGTAAGTGTTGTAAATATGGCAACCGCCAAAGGAAACCAAATAGCAACAACGCAACAAAGTGAATAAAGTGCAAAAGCAAAATAACTGAAGTTGCGATTTTTTTTAATCTCGATGTTCGCTTTTTCACTTTTGCCCAAATGATCTTTTAATGCCGTCCTGGATATCAAAATCCACCCAATTGCCTGCAGCGCAAGAACACCGTCATAAAGAATAATCGCCGGAGATGCATAGCCAGTTAATAGATATTCTCCCAACAACGAAGTGGGAAATGGAGTAAAAACAACTGCGAGCAAAAAAAATCCATTTGCATATAAAAATGAACTGCTTGTTTTTCTTAGAAATTTTGAACCATTATGATGATTAATCCAGGTAATTAAAATAACAGCAAAACTCAATAAGAATGCAAAAATGGAAGGTGTAATATGATAAATTTCCCGCCACAAATCGCGGTGCTGTTTATTTGCTGCTGTAGGGGAATTTTGATATCAATTACTCAAAAGTGTTATGGCGATGGCAAAAACGCCATCACAAAAAGCTTCAAACCGCGAGTTAACCGGGGCTTCGGCCATTGTAGTAATATTAAACTTAATACCAATTTACAATTTTTCACACTCTTTCTTTAAAACTGAAAATAAAAATCTTTAATAAAAGTTGGTTTACTGGCTAAAGTGGTACCCTTCAGTAAATCAAAAAAGAAAAGGGCTTTCCGCGGAACAAAAATTCACAGGAAAACCCTTGTAGTTTTAATCAGGACTTACTTTAGTTCCGGAAATCAGGAATCGTTACCCGGGGTTTTAAAACATTTTCATCCTTTTCAACCATAATATCTTTGGACAATTTAAAATTGGCAGTTTGTTTTATATCAGTTGACGAAGCGCCAATCTTTACAGTATACGTACCTGCTTCAGCTATCCACGAAGCAGATTTTGTATCAAACGAAGAAAGATCGCTGGCGTTGATTGTAAAAGTGATCTTTGCGGTTTCGCCAGGTTTCAGCAGATTGGTTTTTGCAAATCCTTTCAGCTCTTCCGATGGCTTTTTTAGTTCTTTCCCCGGAGCGCTGATATACAATTGAACTACGTCTTTACCTGCTACTGATCCGGTATTTTTTACATCAACTGTCGCGCTGATTTTTCCATTAAATACTGAATTGCTAAGCTTTAAATTGCTGATAGAAAAATTGGTATAACTTAAACCATATCCAAATTCATAAGCAGGTTTTACATTGAATGTATTGTAATAACGATAACCCACGTAAATACCTTCATCATACGTAACTTCAGCAGGAATTTGTTTCATCCCAAAATTTCCGGTTGTGGCCTGGTCAGGAAATTCTTTTCCCGGAAAATTTTTAGCGGAAGGGACATCTTCATATTTCATTGGGAAAGTTACCGCCAGTTTGCCGGAAGGATTTACTTTTCCGCTTAAAAGGTCAGTGATCGCGTTGCCGCCCTCAAGGCCGGGCTGCCATGCAAGCAAAATAGCATCTGGTTGATCTCTCCAACTCGCCACTTCAATTACTCCACCGATATTTAATACTACTATTACTTTTTTATTTTGTGCATGATAGGTATCAGTCACATCTTTGATAAGAGCGCGTTCCGTTTCAGACAAATTAAAGTCATCTTCCAGTTTTCTGTCTCTGCCTTCGCCGGCATTTCTGCCGATCGAAATAACGGCCACATCGGTTTTTGCGGCTGCACTGTTAATTAAATCGTTAGAAGCCGGATATTCTCCCATTGGTGGCCTCGGATGCATAAACTGCTCAATCATCGTTTGTTTGGGATTCTTCGCATTTTCATCATTGATATAATTTGTAAAAGCGTTTTTCACATCCGCATCTACATTATAACCGGCGTTAGAAAGTCCCTGCTCAAGAGAAACGGTATACGCTTTATTTACACTGCCGCTACCGGTTCCGCCGGCAATTAATTCGTAACCATTTATTCCAAAGAGTGCCACATTGTGTACGCTTTTACTTAATGGAAGCGCGTCCGAATTATTTTTTAATAAGATCATTCCATCATCAGCGACATTGCGTGAGATCTGTGCATCCTTTTTAAGATCAGGCTTGTCAGAATATTTATAGTTATGGTATGCGGGCGATTTAAATACCAGTTCAAGCACTCTTTCTGCATTCCTGTCAAGTACATTTTCATCCAATTTGCCGTCATTAACCGCGTCCACTATCGCTTTTGTTTGAGCAGATGTTCCGGGCATCAGAAGATCGTTTCCGGCTTTCATCTGCTCTACGGGATCTTTTCCGCCAAACCAGTCAGTCATTACCATTCCTTTAAATCCCCATTCTTTTCTTAAAACAGTGGTAAGAAGATCATAATCCTGCGAGGTATAAGTTCCGTTGACTAAATTATAAGAACTCATCACGGTCCACGGTTGTGATTTTTTCACAGCGATCTCAAATCCTTTTAAATAAATTTCTCTCAAAGCTCTTTCGCTCACAATCGTATTGACAGTATTGCGATCCGTTTCCTGGTTGTTGGCCACAAAATGTTTGATCGAAGTACCTACATGATTGGATTGAATACCATTCACTAAAGCCGCTGTCATATTTCCCGCTACGTACGGATCTTCAGAAAAATATTCAAAATTCCTTCCTCCCAGGGGGTTACGATGGATATTTAAAGCGGGTGCCAAGATTACGTCGATACCATAATCATGGATTTCGCTTCCGAAGGCAACGCCCATTTTTTTCACCAGCGAAGTATCCCAGGAACTCGCCAGTAAAGTAGCCACCGGCCAGGCAGTAGCAAAATAACTTCTTGAGCTGTCTCCATTTCTGTAAGGTTCAATTCTTACGCCGGCAGGGCCATCAGAAAGAACGATGGAAGGAACATTGAGAGATGGAAATGGATGAGTAGTTCCGGCAGCTCCGGGAACTTTATCCTGTGTCTGGCCAATTGTTGGTCCCTGAGGTTTCATTCCCGGCATGTGAAAGCCATTACCCACCACCAGTTCAGCCTTTTGCTCCAGGGTCATTTTGCCAACGATCTCCTTTGCTTTGGCAGCGTCATTATTTTGTGCCGAAGCATAAAAACCCGCGAGCACAATCAATATACAGACAAACGTTTTTTTCATTTTCTTAATTTTAAATTATCATTGCGTTATAGTGACGCAATGTAAAATTTTTATTTGAATTATTTTGTATTTATTTGATCCATGGCATTTTAAATTTTTAACCGCGGTAATCATAATTAATTACTTTTAGAGATGAAATTTCATAAAGAATTAAAAAATCATTATTTAAAAGGGCATGAAAAATACCTGAGACACATTTCTGTTGATTGTGTCATTTTCGGGTTTCATCAAAACGATCTTAAAGTTTTGCTATTGAAAACAAAATACGACGGACGGTGGGCCTTACCGGGAGGATTTATTTTAAAAAATGAACATATTGACAGGGCAGCCCAAAGAATTTTGAAAGAACGAACAGGCCTGGATGAAATATTCCTTGAACAATTTCATGTATTTGGTGATCCGGGCAGATCAACGAAAAAAATAAACCAACAGTTTTTAAAAAACATAGGCTTAAAAGCCGATGAAAGTTGGATGTTTGAAAGGTTTATTACCATTGGTTATTATGCGCTGGTTGATTTTACAAAAGTCACTCCTTCAACGGACAATATTTCAGATGCCTGTGAATGGTTTAGTATTTATCAACTTCCTGAAATGATCCTTGATCATCTCCACATTTTTGACCAGGCTTTGCAAAATCTAAGGATGCAACTTAATTTTCACCCCGTGGGTTATAATTTATTGGGCAAAAAATTCACAATGCCCGAATTACAAAAATTGTATGAAACTATTCTCGGTAAAAAATTAGACAGGCGCAATTTTCAACGAAAAATACTGGCAACGGGAATTCTGAAAAGATTGGAGGAAACCAAAAGGGGTGTGGCCCATAAAGCCCCGTTTTATTATAAATTTGACCTGCGCAATTATAAAAAAGCACTTAAGGCAGGGATGCACTATTTCGAATAGAACCTCGCTTTAACCCGAACATTTTTATTATTTATGAACCGAAAAAGTTTTTTATCTTCTATAGTTCCTCTCGTTTCTGTTGTGAGTGCTTTTGGAGAAAACAGATTATTGGAAAAAACTGATGTTTTACAAAAAATCCCTCCGTACTTAAAAAAGGGCGATACGATAGGAATTACATGTCCTTCAGGATATATAAGTCTCGACGAATGCGTGCCTGCCATAAACAAAATGCAGTCATGGGGATTTAATATTCGTGTAGGCAATACCGTGGGGTTAAAAAATTTTTCATTAGCAGGGACGGATGAAGAAAGGGCAAAAGAATTGCAGGAAATGCTAAATGATGAGTCAATAAAAGCAATCATGCTTGGCAGGGGTGGCTATGGCGCTGTTCGCATTATTGATAAGATAAACTTCACTCAATTTATAAAAAAACCTAAATGGATCATTGGCTTTAGTGATGCAACCGTTTTTCATTGCCATATCAATACCAATTATGGAATAGCCACCATTCATTCAAAAATGTGCAACAGTTTCCCTGATGATTTTTCAACAGCTACGCAACAACAGATTGATTCTATCGATTCCATCAGGCAATGCCTCGAAGGAGAAAAAATGAAATATGTAAGACCTGTAAATTTTGAAAACCGGAATGGAGAGGGAACCGGTGCCATTAGCGGGAGGAAATTTATCAATAATAGAAATGCTTGATGGAAGTGTTTCCAAACTTGAAACAGACGGAAAAATTCTATTCATTGAAGACGTTGGAGAATATCGTTATAAAATAGATGGAATGCTGTGGAACCTGAAACGAAGCAAACGGCTAGAAAAATTGAAAGGATTGATCGTGGGTGAATTTAGAATAAAAGACGATGATCCCGGCGAGGATTTTGGAAGATCTCTTGAAGAAATGGTAATGGAAAAAGTGAGGGATTATAATTACCCGGTTTGTTTTGATTTTCCGGTTGGCCATGTAAGAGAAAATTATGCATTGAAATGTGCCGTTCCACATCGTTTACAAGTTTCAGAAAGAGGAACCATATTAGAGCAAATTTAAAATTTGCTTTATTTGTTGATTTACTGTTTTTATCAAAAAAATAAATGACGACTATACCACCATATTTAAAACCCGGCGATACAATAGGAATTGTTTGTCCTGCAGGTTATATGCCCTTTGAAAAAGCGCAAGCCTGTATTGAAACGCTTACCAGTTGGGGATTTAAAGTGGTCCCCGGAAAAACATTAGGCAGCCAGTTTCATTATTTTTCAGGAACGGATGAAGACAGAATACAGGATCTGCAACAAATGCTCGACGATAACAATATCGATGCAATTCTTTGCGGAAGAGGTGGCTATGGAACGGGAAGAATCATTGACAGGCTTAATTTTTCAAAATTTGTAAAACATCCAAAATGGATCATTGGTTTTAGCGACATAACCGTTTTGCACTGCCATTTATTGTCCAATTTTAAAATTGCCTCTTTACATGCGCCGATGGCTGCGGCTTTTAATGATGGTGAATTTAAAAATCAATACATCCAAAGTCTTCACAATGCTTTGCTTGGGAAAAAGGCAGATTATAAAACCGAAGGTAACTTTTTGGATCAGCCGGGCAAAGCAAGTGGAATTTTGGTCGGCGGAAATTTATCGCTGCTCGTAAATATGATCGGCACGGCTTCAGACATCAAAACAGAAAACAATATTTTGTTTATTGAAGAAATAGGCGAATATATTTATTCGGTTGATCGCATGATGTATCAACTAAAGCGAAGCGGAAAATTAGAGAACCTGAAAGGACTAATTATCGGAAAGTTTTCTGAAATGAAAGACACGACGATTCCTTTTGGGCAACCGGTCGAAGATGCTATAAAAGATTTAGTGAAGGATTATGATTTTCCTGTTTGTTTTGGATTTCCGGTGAGTCATGAAAAAGAAAACTACGCGTTGAAAATTGGAGTGAAGTATAAGTTGAAAGTGCAGCGGGGGAATGTTGAATTGAAGGAAGTGTAAGATGAGTAAATTTTTATTCTGCTAAATTGAAAACTAAGCGCTAAAATGCGTCAAAAATCTGCGCTTATGTTTCTTCAAAAGTTCTAAAATAAGATACTGACCTGCTTTTGTTTTGACAATTTGAAACGTTTAAGTAGTTTTAGTGGTCAATACCTTAAAACCAAAAACGAAATGCTGACCTTCTTGCCTCAATTGTTATGAAAATTACCAACACTTTTATTTTCTGCTTTTTAATTTTCAGTCTCGTTGCCTTAAAGTTGAACGCCCAAACCTTTACTCTTTCGACAGGTATTTCAAAAGACATAAATAATTCAAAAATCTCATTTTACCACATCCCATTGTCGCTCATGTGGAAACCTGGAAAAAAGGAATTTTCTCCCCTGGTTGAGCTAAATTATTCAGTGCCGTTAACCGCTAAAAGTAACGTAAACGCTTATACGCTTAACCCCAATCTTGCTGAAAAAGTTACGCTTACCGAAAATATTACACCCAGGCTTTTTTCAGCAGCTTTTGGTTTTGCTATTCAATTGGTCAGCAGGAACCAAAACAGTCTTTACCTGGATCTTTTTCCGTTTGGCATTTTAAGTCAAAAAATTAAAATTCAGTATAAAAACTACGATAGAGAAAACTACGAAGTTTTAAACCCCGACGTAACTGTAAATAAAACTATTTTCGAATTGGCAGCCGCGGTTGTATATAATTTCAACATCTCGAAAAGAAATCTCATGGTAATGCTTCATATTCAAACAGGCACATCAGATCATGATGGCGATTACAAGTTGTCTTATAATCCAATAGTGCCTTTGCAATTAACTTTTGGCTATAATTTTTATTACAAAAAATGAAAAGGAACTATAAAACACTCCTGGCAGGCTTAATGATTCTTTTAATTGGCTGCGGAAAGCGAAATTTTTTCCCTGATGACGATGATCCGGGTTTGAGCCGCTTTACTTCAAGAGGCTATAATATTGCAACGATGTACATTAACAACGTTCCTTACATAAATCCATATAAAAAACCACTGTTTGGAGGAATTGTCAATATTACACCCACCGTTGATCTGATTTCTACCAACAGTACATTCGACACACTTAATATTTCATGGGAAATTGAAATAAATGATAGCAGCAATTCCTATAACCAGCCATATCATTTTATTTCCTTATTAATACCGGTGTCAAAAAATTTTGCGCCTCAAGATTTTTTAGCAATGAAAGGCCAAAGGTTTGCCTCAGATACAGGCGCAATAACTTTGAAACTTTTTGATAATTACACCTATTCTTTATCAGGCAAGTCAAACATTTATTTTGTTAACACAGCTTATACAGATTCCTCTGCAACCACTTCAAGGAATTATGCCTTTTCCGGTTTATTTGATGGTAATATCGGCGATAGCATCTTAGTTACAAAAGGAAGGTTTGATTTTAAAATTGATGCAAATAAAGTGCATTTTTGATTTTATCAAGATCAGTAAACAAAGAAATAAAACGGATTTTTATTTTCTATTTACAAACTCAAAACAGAATCTAACTTTGATCGAAAAAGAGGATAATTGACCAGGTTGTTGTGTGTGCCTCCTTCAATTGTTATAAATTCATCTCCCGGCTTTAAAACCTCTTTTAACCCGGATGCATTTTGATATGGAATCACTTTATCATCTGTGCCGTGAAAAATAGTAACCGGAACTTTTACTTCTTTTACGTTTTCAGCTACGGGAAACTTGAAATGCGACATACTTTTTACCGGATAAATTGGTGCGTAATGCCTGAGCAAACTCGGTATGCTGTAAAAAGGCGTTTCAAGGATCAATCTCTTACAATCATAATTAGCGGTAATATGCGATGCAACTCCAGAACCTAACGACTTGCCATACACGATAATACTGTCTGCTGAAAATTTTGAATGAGCCAATTTATAAACTTCTTTTGCCTGCTTATAAAAATTTTCTTCCGTTAATTTACCGGTCGTTTTTCCATAAGTCGGATAATCGGGCATCCAGACTTCATAACCGTGTTTGGTAAAATCGGGAGCATATTGTGCGTAACGCGTCACATTATCCGAATTGCCGTGAAAGTAGATCACTACGCCTTTTGGAACCGAATCGTTAGGGGAAAATTGAATTAAATTCAAATTTTCAGTTTCTGTCATAGGAATATTTACTTCCTTAAAGGGAATATCAAACCGAAACTGAAAATCCTGTGGCAAAGCCTTCGGATGAAACAACAATTTTTCCTGCAAATGGTACAAAGCAATTCCTACAGAACAATAAATAAGCGTAAAAATTATGGTGAACCTGTAAATTTTTCTTCGTGTGGAAACCTTTGGCTTTTCTAACATCTATTCATATTCTTTAAAACAGAAAATCAAATTATTTGTTTGTTTACTGTTTCCGTATTCGCAATTATTTTATTCTTAATTGTATCAACCTTCTTCTTCATCCATAAAGACGCGATCCAATTTCAGCCTGCGGACCGGTGCCACAATGAGCGGGAATTTTTCAACGGTAACATTACTTTGGTCAAGTCCGAAGCCTCTTTCTTCACTAAGGCTTATTTTTTTGATCCAGAAATACAAACGCATCACCATTTTTTCAAATATTGGCAGCTCATTATCCTGCGATAAGAATTTTTCCATAACGATAAACTGGAAATCACCAACTACATTGTTTTTTTGCAAACTTTCGTACCGGCTGGTAATGTTTACTTCTTTATTGGCCACCATATCCAATACCACTTTTTTAAACATGAGGTTGATACGAGGTTCCATCCGGAAGCCCAGCCTGAACTCAATGCGTATCACTTCATTTGGCACTATTGCGTCTACTGTGTATTCGGCCGTATAAGGATCATCCTGTGTGTCTACATGAACAAACCAATAAATATCAGCGCGCTTCGGTTTCCTGTTCAATATGGAATAGATGATCTTGTGTTCAATTTCCTTCGGATTATTAGCGCTGGTTAAGTATACCAGGTGTGTGGCATACTTAGGTATGCTCATGTCATTGCTCAATTCCTGTATTGTTGGCAAATACTGGTCAAGACGAACAAATTCAACATACCGGTTTTTAATTTTCCTCGCCCTGAACCAGACATACATAATGGTAAACAAGCCGCCCCCAACAATCAGGGTAACAAAACCTCCATGCGGAAATTTGTCGAGGTTAGCCGTTAAAAATCCAAATTCAATAGTGAGATAAACCACCAGGTACAGGTAAATCAACGGCTTTTTAGTTCGCTGCGAAACAAGAAAATTAGCAAACAGTATAGAAGTAGCAATCATCGTGAGCGTGATCGCGAGGCCATAAGCACCTTCCATATTGGAAGAAGTTTTGAAGTATAATGTAATACCGATACAACCTACAAAAAGCATTGTGTTTATACCGGGAACAAATAACTGGCCTCTTTCTTCTGTTGGATAATTGATCTTCATTTTAGGCCATAAGTTAAGCCGCATGCTTTCACTTATTAATGTAAATGAGCCGCTGATCAAAGCCTGGCTGGCAATAATAGCAGCAACAGTAGCAATAAAAATTCCAAAGATCAGAAACCAATGTGGCATCACCCCGTAAAAAGGATTGAAGCCATTATCGATCATCGCTTTTGTTTTTATTTGCCCTTCATAATTGGCGAGCACCCATGCACCCTGCCCCAAGTAATTGGCAATCAGGGCGGCCTTCACAAAAATCCACGACCCCCTGATATTTCCTCTTCCACAATGCCCAAGATCGCTATACAAAGCTTCAGCACCTGTAGTTGCAAGGAATACGGCGCCTAAAATCCAAAAACCTTTTGGATAAACAGTCAGAAGTTTAATGGCATAATAAGGATTAAATGCTTTAATGATTGCCCAATCCGCAGAAATATGTGTTATCCCCAAAACAAAAAGCGTACTGAACCATATCAGCATTATTGGCCCAAACATTTTACCAATTGAAGCGGTACCAAACTGTTGCGTAAAAAAGAGGGCTGACAAAATTGCGATAACGATATACACAACGATGTACTGCGGAATTTCATTAAGAAATGGCAGTTCCTTCAATCCTTCAATAGCTGAAGTAACCGAGATTGTTGGCGTGATCATGCCATCGGCTATCAGGGCGGCACCACCAATCATGGCCGGAAAAACCAACCACTTTCTTTGCCGCCGCACCAACGCATACAAAGAGAAAATACCACCTTCACCATTGTTATCGGCTTTTAATGTAAGCGTTACATACTTAATCGTGGTTTGAAGAGTTAGTGTCCAGATTATACAAGACAAACCTCCGAGGATCAATTCGGGCGAAATAACCTTATCAGATATAATGGCTTTTACAACATAGAGAGGAGATGTACCTATATCACCGTAAATAATTCCTAACGCGATAAGTAACCCTGCGGCACTTACTTTATTAATATTTTTCTGCACGCTTTAGTTTTAAGATGCTTTCACAACCCTATTTCCTCATTTTCCCTTCATTTGAACCTACAATTTTTGCAAATGTAGAATGAAACGTTTTATTGACCATCAAATTATATCTTTTGAAATTTTAAAGCGATTAAATTCATTAATTTCAAATTATAATATTCAATTAAGCCTTTTTATATTAATAATTTTAACAGGAGGCATAAAGTTCGTTTCAAATTCCGGTTGGCTGTGGATCTGTTTCACATACTTCATTCCGCTAATAACTTTTCCAAAAGTTACGTAACCTTTCTTATCAGGGCTCGCTTCTCCGCCGTAGTCATAGGCTGGTTCGTCATCTAGGCAGATAAAAAATTCTGTATTTCCCGAGTTCGGTTCTTCTGCCCTGGCCAGCGAAATCACTCCGGCTTTATGAAGAATGCCCGTTTCCCTGGTCGTTTCAAGTGGGATACCCGCAAGCTTCTGTTCCAGCTTTAGCTTTGTTTGCCAAAGCCCTCCCTGTATCAGGTTGGTTTTGAACGTATTCATTGACTCGTCGTCTTTTGTCAAAATCCGATAAAAAGATGTGTTTTTAAAATAACCCGAATCGACGAAAGAAAGAAATGCGGCCACTGTTTTGGGCGCTTTTTTTGGATATAGTTCTACGATGATATCTCCAAAATACGTTTGTATATCTATCGTAGGCTGGTCATATTTTTTGGGCTGGTTCCTGCAGCTTGAAATGAAAATAAAAGGTATTAGAAATAGTAAAACGTAGTTTAGGATTTTCGAGATCATGAAAGGCTTCTTTCCTGTTTTTTTAAAAATGAAAGATACAAAATGATGAGGTTACAAAAGTTAGGGCCAGTAAACGAGCTTTTATCAATTTTTTCTATTTTGACGTCGGGGAACCGCGGCGACAGTAAACCAACAAATTTCGGGGAATTTTGTTTTGCCATTCTAACCGGTAGAGCATGCTCGTTATTTTTTAATAAATTCCTTCTTTCGGAAACGAAGCGCGCTCCAATCGTCATCAATAGAAACAGCTCTTACGGTATCCAATTCGATTTTTCTTAAACTATCCCAGCCGCTGTCGCGGTTGATTTCGACGTTGTATTTTTTAGATGTTTTTTTAGGATAAGCAAACCAAATGACCGGGTCACCTTCTGATTTCTTATGTAAAGCTGCTGCGATAGTCTCTATCTCCTTTTTTGTTTTCACAAATGTGATAACAAAATCAGCGTTTTTACAATCGCGCAAACTACTGTTAATGCTGGTTTCGGACTTCATCGCGATTATTTCCGTGTCGAATTCTAAAGGAGCATTTAATATGCAAATTTCTTTTTGACCTTTAAAGTTGAGTTTTTTAAATAGAGGTGTCATCGAATTGGTTTATTAAGGTTTTTAAAAAAATATGTTGTTTTGTCTTTTCAAACTTACTTTAATTTCTTATTAAAATTGAGCATGGTTATCAAATAAAAAACCCCGGCCAACTTAAAAGTCTCCGGGGAAAGTAAACATTACAATAGTACACACAACAACAACGTATATTAATTCCTTTATCGAGCTAACTAATCAGGTTTTTCGCCATCAAGAAAAGTATTGATTGTGCTTATTTCGGCTTCATTATTTTCATCCGATTTAACCGTATAATTGCTGTAAAAATTTTCGATATCAGCAATAGAATTTTGCAATTCCGTGTTGCGGCGAAGGTATGCCGGAACAGACTCAAACTCATTGTTAGGATCGGCAGCGTTTACGTTAAAGGATAAATTCCTCAGTTTCGCAATTCGATCCATAGCCCTGCGCTTTAGTTCTTCTGTTTCGTCCACCATCGGCGGTTCCTCAACAGTCGACATCATGATAGGCTTCGTTTGGCGTACATTCTCTTCCCGATTTTTCTCCGCCGCATCACTGGAATTCTTAACCACAAGTTGCATTTCCTCCGCAGGCTCGTCTTCCTGCTTAGGAATTGACAAGGGGTTAGGTTTATCAGGAGTTTCGGATTCAGACTCTGGCTTATCCTCTGCGTAAATGTGCTTTGGTTTTGCCAAATAACCGCCTGACGTTGGGGCGGTGCTAGCTTCTTTATGGGCTTTAGTTTTTTTAGATTTATCTAAATGCTTACTTGCGTTTTCTTCATTAAGGCTCTTTTTCGAAGATGTAGGATTATAGTCCGAAGATAATTCGAAACGAACAATACTTTCAGATGTTTTATCAACAGTAATCTTACCATCGACGTTAGGTAATTTTACGCTCTCCTCTTCGGGTGCTTCTACGATTTTAGGAGCAAGCTTCTCCATTTCATCTTTCTGTTTTTTTAGAGAAGAAGCATTGATGTCTTTTTCCAATAGCGGCTTTATGCCTTCCTCTTTTGGTTTTTCCTTCTCTTCTGCTACAACTTGCCTTTTATCGATAAGTAATTCATTTTTTTCGTCGAAAAGAAAAAGAGGCTGACTTGGTTTCTTTTTTTCTTCCTCTAAAACAACGACAACTTTTTCATCTTTTTTGGCTTCTTCCTGCACAGTTTCTTTCTTATTCTCAAATGGTGATTTATGATCGAATCCCGTAGCAATAAGTGTAATTCCGATCTTGTTATCGAGAGAATTATCATACCCCAAGCCGAGGATCACGTCAGAATCCTCACCAGCCTGGCTCAGCAAGTGATTTTGAATCGTTTCCACTTCATCCATTGTAAATTCACTTTCGCCCTCGGCGGAATTAATATTGATCAGGATCCATTTAGCACCACGAATGTCATTGTCATTAAGCAACGGAGAATTTAACGCCTGTTCGATAGCATTTTGTGCCCTGTTTTCCCCTTCGCATTCAGCGCTGCCGAGAATGGCTACACCACCACATTTCATAACAGTGCAGACATCCGCAAAATCGACATTGATCTGGCCTGTGCTATTTATAACATCTGTAATACATTTAGCTGCTGTAGCCAATACATTATCAGCTTTTGCAAAGGCAGCTTTCATAGTAAGATTGCCAAACTGATGGCGCAATTTATCATTGCTGATCACCAAGAGTGTATCAACATGATCTTTTAAATTTTTTATTCCATCCTCTGCCTGCGCAATTCTTTTTTTCCTTCATAGGCAAAAGGTGTTGTTACAATTCCTACAGTTAGGATACCAAGATCCTGGCAAATCTTAGCGATAATCGGTGCACCGCCTGTTCCGGTTCCTCCTCCCATACCTGCTGTAATAAAAGCCATCTTAGTATTTACTTCCAATATCTTTTTTATTTCTTCGAGGCTTTCTTCGGTAGCTTCACGTCCAATTTCAGGGTTGGCACCAGCACCGAGGCCTTGTGTCAAATGAGGGCCAAGTTGAACTTTATTAGGCACTTTGCTTGTTGTAATTGCCTGTGCGTCAGTATTACAAATAATGAAATCTACGCCATCTATATTTTGATTGAACATGTAATTAACAGCATTGCTGCCGCCGCCACCTATTCCTATTACTTTCAGAATCGATGATTGTTCTTTTGGCAAATCAAATTGAATCATAGTAAGGTTTATTTTTTGGGTTTGTAATTTATCCCCGGATTCTTAGGGCTTACCGGAGGATTATGTCGCGTTGTTGTTATTTATTTTTATTTGTTAAATATTTGACATTCCTAATCTGTGGTTTACAATTCAGCATCTTCCTCGTCTTTAAACATTTCTATTAACCCGTTTTTGCACGAATCCAAAAAACTCTTCAAAGTCTTTCTTGGCTTAACCACGTTCGGCCTTTCTTCCGGTTCAAATACCATGTCATCTATCGCAGCTTGTTGTAAACCTTCAGGGATATTCACTTTTGCAAATTGTTCTTCAAATTGCTTACGTTTATTTTCATAATCGTTATATCCTTTTAAGATTAGTCCTAAACAAGTTGCATACATTGGTTTGGCCAATTCCTCAATGTGGCCAGGGGCCAAATGCTCATTGGGATAACCAATACGTGCGTTCAATCCTGTAACATATTCTGTAAGCTGAATTAAATGTTTCAATTGAGAACCACCGCCGGTCAATACTACACCTCCGTTCAACATACGATTATCCAATCCAACCTGTTTCAGGTGATAAGAAACAAAATCCATTATTTCGCTCATACGCGCCTGTATGATCGCAGCAAGGTTTTTCACGCTGATCTCCTTGGCTGCCATACCCCTTAAACCCGGGATTGTGATAAATGTATTGGCTTTGGCCTCATCGGTGAGCGCACTACCAAATTGAACTTTCATTTGTTCTGCCTGGGTTTTTAAAACTCCCAAACCGGTTTTAATGTCATTGGTAATATTTTCACCGCCAAAAGGGATTACTGCAGTATGTTTTAAAATCCCTTCATAAAAAACAGCAAGATCTGTGGTGCCGCCACCAATATCAACGATGGCAACACCGGCTTCCAGATCATGCTCACACATTACTGCGGCTGCAGAGGCAAGAGGTTGAAGTACGAGATCTTTAATTTTCAATCCCGCTTTTTCCACGCTTCGGTTTATATTTCTTATTGCATTTTTATCGCCCGTGATTATATGAAAATTAGCGCCAACTTTAACGCCACTATACCCGATCGGATCGGGGATATTTTGAAAATTATCAACAGTAAATTCCTGGGGGATCACATCAATGATCTGATCGCCGGCAGGTATGTAAGTTTTATACTGATCATTTACCAACTGGTCAATTTCAGATTGCATAATCTCTTCTTCCGTGTTTTGCCTTACAATATCTCCTCGCGTTTGCAGGCTTTTGATGTGATGGCCGGCAATACCCACATACACTTCGGAGATAGGTAAGTTAGGATTACTTGCATAACAGTTTTCAAGTGCTGTTTGAATTGCTTTGATGGTTTGATCAATGTTTAGCACCATGCCATGTTGTACGCCGTTGCTATTGGCGCGGCCAAATCCTAGAATTTCTAATTTGCCGAATTCGTTTTTTCTTCCGGCAATGGCTGCGATCTTGGTAGTACCAATGTCGAGCCCTACGATAATGGGTTGTTCGTTGTTCATTTTCTTTGTTTTTATCCTTCATCATTGATTCATTCTTGAATCAAATAATGAAAGTGCTGTTGTACTATGTTGTTTTATTTATCCAAATTTTTCATTTTTAATAATCACTTTTTGGCGGCATCACAGCTTTTGGCAACCGTTTTTCCACTTCTTTTTGTTTCCTTTCCACCGGTTTTACAGGAAGGGAAGGATGCGGTTTTTCATCAGATGATGGACGCTTGATTTCAATTTTATTCTCTGCTGAGAATGGTTTTTTAAAAAATGGTTTTTCATGATGATGGATAGGGGTCACAGTACCTACTTTTTTTTCAACTGTATTGATATTTTCATTATTATTTTCGGGGGGTGTTTGATCTAAAACCGGCGATTCAATTATCTTTTCATTATTATCTGCCGGTTGTGGTAATTGAATTTTTGTTGAATCGTTTGAATTCTTTTCTGCTTCAGATATAATCTCTTTCATAATTTCTACGGCTTTTACAGAATCTGACTTTATTTCTGCCGCATCTCTCCTCACGCCTATAACCTGATTTTTATATTGGATATCCAAAACTGAATACTTGTTCCATCCAACTTTTGTTTCCACCTTTTTGTAAAAGGCAAGTAACTTGTTGAATTTTTGTTGGTAATTGCCAGCGTCGCCAAAGTGTATTACCTGATTTCCCAGTTTTGGAATCAGGTCAAAATGCCCTTCCGGAGAAATATCGATTTGATCAATCTGCGCCATCCAAAAAGGATGATCATTAATATATTCACTTAATATTTTCACCTGGTCTAATACTATGCTATCACGCTTTTTTAAAATGCGTGTCTCTGTGGGAAAACTTGTAAATACCGGAAGCCGGGCGGAAAATTTATCGCTCAAAGTCAACCGGCTCAAAGAACTATCTATATAAAATGAAGCGCCCGAAACTGTAAATATTCTTGCTATCGGCTCTCTCTCTGTAACCTTTACCTGCAACACTTTATTATTATCAAAAAACAATTCAGCGTCTTTGATCCATTCATTTTTACCTAATTGATTTTCCATGGCCGTAAGGTCAAGAGAACTTATGGAAGATTTCTCCAGTTTCTTCCCATTGACTTTTTCGAGAATTTTCAGCACTTCATTTTTTTCGATAAAATAATTGTTTTGAATTCCCGAAATTTTTATTTCAATACCGTTAACATGTTCAGCATTCTTTTTATCCATTGCAGCTACGAACAGCACAACAACTCCTGAAGCCAGTATGAGCCACACTGAAACAGAAAGTATTTTTTTGAGCCTGTATTTTTTATTTGCCGCCATTTTTTTTACGTATTCAATAATATTTTTTTGATCGGTTCAACCAGTTTATCGATATCTCCGGCGCCCGCTGTGATCAACACCTCTCCGAAAGGGCTTTCATGCACCAGCTTTAAGTAATCGCCATTCAAATAGCTTAGCAATTCTCCCTTAGAAACAACCTGAGCGTTTTCATTTTCCATTTGATCTAAAATCAATTCACTTGTAACTCCTTCAACAGGTAACTCCCGGGCAGGGTAAATCGGAAGAAGAAGGATTCGGTCGGCCAGGTCAAGGCTTTCCGCAAATTCTTTCGCTAAATCTATAGTGCGCGAAAACAGGTGAGGTTGAAAAATTATGGTGCATTTTTTAAAGCTGAATAAGCTCTTTGCACTTTTTATCAATGCAGCTAATTCTTCAGGATGATGCGCATAATCGTCTATGTAAACCACATTATTCTTTAGTTTCGCAGCTTCATTAACGGAGATTATATATTCAAATCTTCTTTTTACGCCTTTAAATGTTCCGACAGCATTTTTTATTTTTAACGGACTGATCCGTAGATAAGCTGCAACTGCTGTTGCCACCACGGCATTTTCCACATTATGCATACCGCCCATATTTAACTTAACGTCATTAAGTTCCCATTCTTTCGATCTGACATCAAATACATAACCACCATCCCGCATCGTAATATTTGATCCGTAAACATCGGCCATATCATTTTGAAGACTATAACGCTCATGATTAGACGCAGAAAAATCTTTTTCGGGCAAACCATATTTTGTGAATAAAATTCCTGTTGGTTTTAATTGATCCGCAAAGTCTACGAATGCATCTTCCATTTTCTCTTTTGTTCCATACACCTCTAAATGATCTGCATCCATTGCTGAAATAACGGCGACATCGGGCGCAAGCTTTAAAAAACTTCTGTCATATTCATCAGCTTCCACCACAGAAACATTGTTTTTGCTGCTCCAAAAATTGGTGTGATAATTTACAGAAACTCCACCCAGGAAAGCATTACAGCCGTAGCCACTATGTCGGAGAATGTGTGCTACCATTGTGCTAATAGTGGTTTTCCCATGAGTTCCTGCGATACAAATGTTGAAAGAAGACCGCGTGATTTGTTGCAATACATCACTTCTTTTTGCCAGGTCGTAGTTGTTTTCCTTGTAATAATCATACTCTTTTTGATCTTTAGGAATCGCCGGTGTATAAACAACAAGATCCGCATCCTTATCCAACAATTCAAGACTGTCTTCGTAATGAATACGAATTCCTTCATTTTCCATTTGCTTAGTAAGTGTGGTTGATGTTTTATCATATCCGCTCACCACGATTTTTCTACCCAAAAAATATCGCGCAAGCGCACTCATACCAATGCCACCTATACCCAAAAAATAAACCCGCGATATGTTTTTAAAATCTTTCATCCTGTTTTAAAAAATCATTTGTTCATTTTTTATTTAGCTTATTTAAAATTTCTGTTGCAATGACTTCGTCTGCATTCACATTGCCCAGCTTTGAAATATTTTCTTTTAAGTTCTTTCATTGTTGTTCGTCGTTTACCAGTTGCAGTAAACAAGGAAATAATTCAGTTTTTGCTTTTGCATCCGGCACCATCAAAGCCGCTTTTTTATCAACCAAAACCGATGCATTTACTGTCTGGTGATCTTCCGCAGCAAAAGGATACGGAACAAATATGGCCGGTTTACCTACCACGCATAGTTCAGCAACCGTCATTGCCCCTGATCTAGAAATCACTACATCTGCCGCTGCATAAGCATTTTCCATTTTATCAATAAAAGCATTTGACCAAATGTTGTTTCTCTCTTCTTCCGCTTTTGCCGCCTGTGCTGCAAAGTTTTTTCCCGTTTGCCAGATAAGTTGAAGCTTGTTCTTTTTAAAAAGATCAATATTTTCTTCAACCGTTTCATTAATACTTTTCGCACCAAGGCTTCCTCCCATCACAAAAACAGTTTTCATTTCCGGCTTTAACCCGAAAAATTGCAACGCTTCTTCTCTTCGGAATATCTTTCAGAAAAATTTTTCGTACAGGGTTCCCCGTTATCTTTATCTTTTCAGCAGGAAAATATTTTTCCATTCTTTCAGAAGGCACAAAAATTTCAGTAGCCCTTTTCCCCAACATGATGTTGCTTTTACCCGGCAACGAATTGCTTTCATGAATGAACGTTGGAATTTTCATGCTTTGTGCGGAACGTAAAACAGGAAAACTTGAATACCCTCCAACGCCAACCACTGCTCCGGCTTAAACGTTTTCAAAATTTTTCTTACCTGCAAAAAACTTGCTACCAGCTTAACCGGAAGTGAAATATTTTTTATCAAAGAACTTCTGTTATAACCCGCGATATCCAATCCCACAATCTCTATATCCTGCCGCAGGAATTTTTTCCATTTCCATTTTTCCTTTTGCACCCACAAACAAAATTTCAATCGCAGGTTCCTGCTCTTTCAAGGCATTGGCAATCGCCAATGCCGGAAAAATATGACCTCCCGTTCCTCCGCCTGCAATTATTATTTTCATTGCCAGATTTTATTTTTCTTCATGCTTTTATTTGCAGTAAACAAACAAATAATGCAACTTTTTTATTTTCATCTTATTCAACTTACATTCTTCAGTTTGCTGAGTCAACAACTCAGCATTTCTTCCTTCAGCCTGTTCAACATTTCTTGCCACACTTAAAATAATTCCTATAGAAAAACAGGTAAACAATAAACTGCTTCCGCCCATGCTCACAAGCGGTAATGTAACTCCGGTTGTGGGAAACAGGTTCACATTCACCGCCATATTCACCAATGCTTGAATTACCAATGTAAAACTGAGTGCCACCGCCAGGAATGCTCCAAATGCATATGGACATCGTTGAAAAAGCTTTATACTTCGGAATAGAAAAAGCAGGTAGATCAGCAAGATCACCGCTCCTCCTACGAGCCCATATTCTTCTATAATGATTGCATAAATAAAATCGCTGTAAGGGTGTGGCAAAAAATTTCTTTCTTCACTTTTGCCCGGTCCTTTGCCAAAAATGCCACCGCGTAGCAATGGCAATTTTTGCCTGTTGAATTTGATAAGAAGCATCTTCTTTATCAGCATACATAAAATCCTGCACCCGTTTTATCCATGTTGGCATTCTTCCAAAAGATAAAACCGCCGGCAAATCTTTTGTTACATGATCTTCATGATTATAATAATGTGAAGCCACTGTAACGAGAAAATGACCGGAATTGCTGCAACGCCAACAACCAGCATAATATGCCTTACTCTCACTCTGCCAATAAACATGAGAAGCAATGCAATGCCACCAATCAACAAAGCGGTTGAAAGATTCGCCGGAGCAATTAGCAAACAAATAATTCCTACAGGAATAATCAATGGCAGGAAATCCTTTTTTAAAATCTTTAATTACGTTTTGCCTTCTGCTTAAAAGCCGGCTCATGTACATGAACGAGCGCCAGTTTTGCCAGGTCAGATGTTTGAAAAGTGAGATTGATAACCGGCAATCTTATCCACCGGCTTGCTTCATTAATATGACTTCCATATTTTAATGTATAAAGCAATAGCGGAACTGATATAACAAAGAATATGGAAGACAGGCGCGAATAAATTGTATAATTTACCCGGTGTGCAAAATAAATAATAATGCACGCCTAAGCAGATATAGCCCACTTGCCTGAATAAGTAGCTTTCGGTAGATTTATTCATCCTGTATGCAAGCGAGCCTATACTGCTGTATACTACCAGTATACTAACCATTGTAAGCAAGATCACAATAGCCCAAATTACTTTATCTCCTTTGGTGCGGTTCAAAAGATTGCCCGTAACTCCCTGTGCAGAAGATAAAGTGTTGGATACTATTTGTTTTGTTTCACTCATTTACATTTATTACTTTTTACTCTTATTCATAATAAAATTTTTACAAGATCTTTTACGGCTTCAATAAATTGATTGCCGCGATCTTCATAATTTTTAAATAAATCAAAACTTGCGCAAGCGGGCGATAACAGAACCACATCACCTTTATCGGCGAAATGAAATGCTGCCTGCACGGCATCTTTAGCACTTTGCGTGTTTATCATTAATTGCACTTCATTTCCAAAAGCCTCGTGAATTTTTGTATTATCAACTCCCATGCAAACAATTGCTTTTACTTTTTCCCTCACCAGTTCTTTGATAAATGAATAATCATTTCCTTTATCCACGCCACCCAAAATCAGGATCACAGGTTTTGTCATTGACTCCAAGCGCATACCAGGTGCTGTTTACATTAGTAGCTTTGCTATCATTAATAAATTCAACTCCCCTGATCGTGGCAACCGTAGACATTCTGTGTTCCAGGCTTTTAAAAGTTTGAATTGCGTCTCTTATTTTTTCTTTCCTTATCCCCATCACTGCTGATGAAATGCCTGCTGCCATTGTATTATATTGATTATGCTTTCCCTTTACTGCAAAATCCTCTACATTCATTTGCATTTCTTCATTCTTCCATTTCAAATGCATTTCGGCATTTACGATATAAGCGCCTTCTGGTAATTCGTGGTTCATACTTATTGGTAATGGGTTAGTATTTTTTAAAAATTTGTTTAAATATTTTTTCGTTATTTCATCGTCGTCGTTATAAATAAAAAAATCATTTTCAGTTTGATTTTCGATTATCCTGAATTTGCTGTTGATATAATTTTCAAACTTATATTCGTACCTGTCCAGGTGATCTTCCGTAATGTTTGTTAAGACAGCAACATCAGGTCGAAAAGTTTTTATATCATCCAATTGAAAAGAACTAACCTCAACCACATATAGATCTTTCGGATCTATTGCCACCTGCCTCGCAAATGAAAAACCTATATTTCCTACCAATGCGCAATCTGCTCCACCAGTTTTACAGATATGATAAATCATCGCTGTGGTTGTCGTTTTTCCATTGCTTCCCGTAATTGCAATTATTTTACTGTTTCCCTTATGCCTGTAACGCAAATTCTATTTCACTTACGATTTCAATTCCACACTGTCTTATCTCCCTGATCATTTGATTCTTTTCAGGTATTCCCGGGCTTTTTACAACAATTGATGCATTCAATATTTTTTCTTTTGAATGACTGCCTTCTTCAAAGTCAATCCCGTTGGCTGCTAATTCATTTTTGAAAGCCGGTTTGATCGTTCCGGCATCGCTCACAAAAACTTCCCATCCCTTCTTTTTAGCAAGTAATGCAGCACCAATGCCACTTTCACCAGCTCCAAGTATTACAATTCTGTTCATTCCGGTTTTTTAATTGGTTTCCGGCAATTAAAAAAAATGGTTCTTCAACGGTATGAAATTTATCGGGTCAGAAAAGCTATTCACAGGTATTGGTATGGATAAAACTTTTCATAAAAAAATCGTTTTCATAAAGACAAATTCTTGATACTCTTGTGGATTTCTACTTTTTTTAATTATATCATTTCATTCATTTTTTATTTCATATATTTGTTTATCTAAGTTTTAATGTCACTACTGCCAGCACCATAGTTAAGTATGGTTACCACCCAAAACCGAACAGCTATTTTACTTTCATGGTATCCGAGCTTTTGATAATGATGATGAAGCGGGCTCATTAAAAAAACACGCCGCCCTTCACCGTATTTTCTTTTCGTGTATTTGAAATAGGAAACCTGGATCATCACACTTATATTTTCTATCAAAAACACAAAACAAAAAATAGGAATTAATAATTCTTTTCTTACGATAATCGCAAGCGAAGCAATAATTCCTCCAAGTGCGAGGCTGCCGGTATCTCCCATGAAAACCTGTGCCGGATAGGCATTGTACCACAAAAATCCAACACATGCACCTACAAATGCGGCAATAAAAATGGACAATTCGCTTAAGTTGGGGATGTACATGATGTTGAGATATTCGGCAATATTGAGGTCGCCGCTTACAAAGACAAATACTCCAAGACCGACTCCAATTATAGCGCTTACTCCGGTAGCCAATCCATCCAATCCATCCGTAATGTTGGCCCCATTGGAGACTGCAGTCACAATAAAAATTACAATAAGGATGTATAAAATATAAGTGTAATCCTCCAGGCTAGCAGGCAATAAGCGAGCATAATTAAATTCATGTGTTTTTAACAAAGGGAATAGTTGTGATAGGCGTTTTTACTGTAACAAACCTGTGAACCTGCCCGTTGGAGATTACTGTAGTCCTCAGCTATTTTATGTTCACCACGCTGAGGAACAAACGTACCTGAGGAAGTTCCCATAATTTCCCGCTTTACCACAACATTCGGATTAAAATAAAGAGTTGCACCTATAATAATTCCGAGGATTACCTGTCCGAATATTTTAAATTTTCCCGCAAGCCCATCCGCATTTGTTTTCTTATAAGCAATGCCTTTTTCTTTTGAAATTTTTCGGGCGCGTATTTTTAAATAATCATCCACAAAGCCTATAACCCCAAGCCAAACTGTACATAAGCAACATTAATCGGACATATACTTTATCAAGATTGGCTAATAATAAAGTTGGAATTAAAATTGCCAATAATATTATTATCCCACCCATTGTTGGCGTGCCACTTTTCATTTTTTCACCTGCCAAACCAAGTTCTCTCACCGATTCTCCGATTTGGTTTTTCTTTAATATCCGTATCAGTTTTTTACCATAGATCATGGTGATGACCAGAGACAACAACACAGCTACCAATACCCTGAAGGTGATGAAATGGACCAACCCGCTTCCCGGGAATTTTATTCCATTTTTAGCGAACCATTCAAATAGCTGGTATAGCATTGTTTTTAGTTATTTCTAATTTTATTTTTCCAGTAAATGAAACATTTCGGCCAAAACTTCTTTATCGTCAAAATGCTTTTTTACTCCTTTTATTTCCTGGTATTTTTCATGCCCTTTTCCTGCAACCAAAATGATATCTTTTTTTTTTGAAAATGAAACCGCCGTTTTTATCGCTTCCTCTCTGTCTGTTATTGAAAGGCATTTTTTTCTTGCAGTAACGGGAATTCCCCGTTCCATCTCTTTAATGATTTCTTCCGGATCTTCGTTTCTTGGGTTATCAGAGGTAAAAATTATCTTATCACTATACTCACAGGCGACTTCTGCCATTTGCGGCCTTTTTGCCTTGTCGCGGTTTCCGCCACATCCAACCACCGTAATAATATCTTCTTCTCCATGTCTAAGATTTTTTATCGTGGCAAGAACATTTAATAATGCATCCGGCGTGTGAGCATAATCAACAATTCCGACGATTTTGTCGTTCGGCGAAACGATATAATCAAATCTTCCTTCTGCGCCGGTTGTATTACTCAAAATCTGCAAAACCTTTTCTTTGTCTTCACCTATACAAATGGCAGCACCATATACTGCCAGTAAATTGTAAGCGTTGAAAGTTCCAATCAACCTAAAGTGAACTTCAACATCATCAATCATAATTTCCAACCCTAAAAAAGAATCTTCAATGATGCGTCCTCTAAAATCCGCCATTGTTTTAAGGCTGTACATATATTTCCTTGCCTTTGTATTTTGAAGCATTATGCTGCCGCGTTTATCATCAGCATTGCTTAATGCAAAAGAGGTGGAAGGCAACGAATCAAAAAATGATTTTTTCACCTTGATATATTCATCAAAAGTTTTGTGATAATCAAGGTGATCGTGCGTAATGTTGGTAAAAATGCCACCAGCAAATTGCAGCCCCTCGATTCGATGCTGATGTATCGCATGAGAGCTAACTTCCATAAATACATGCGTACAACCATCAGCATACATTTTCCCCAACAGAGCATTGAGGCTTATCGGATCGGGAGTGGTATGAGTAGATGAAAGAATTTCAGAACCTATTTGGTTTTGAACGGTACTTATTAAACCACATTTATTGCCAAGTGAAGTAAACAGCTTGAATAATAAAGTAGCAACAGTTGTTTTTCCATTGGTGCCTGTTACCCCTACCAACGTCATTTTTTCGGTTACCCGTCCGTAAAAATTATGGGCCAAAATTGCAGCGGCACTGGCACTGTTTCTCACAACTACATAGTGAACTTCTTCATTCAAAACATCAGGAAGTTTTTCACAAACTATAGCAGTTGGCGCCATTATTTATTGCCGTTGTAATATATTCATGACCGTCAGTAAGCGTGCCTTTTACCGCAATAAAACATGTTCCCGGTTTCACTTTACGGGAATCAATCTGTAAATCCAAAATCTGAATAGCGGTGTCGCCTATTACAGTTTCAAGATTTACTTTGTATAATATTTCATGCAATGAAGCCATTAATTCAATTGAAGTTTTATTGTCTCACCTTTATTAAATGCTGTGTTTTCAGCCAACGATTGATAGATCACTTTTCCCCTGCCCGAAGCCGAAACTTTCAGTCCCATATTCTCCAATAAATAAACCGCGTCTTTTAAGCCCATGCCCTTTACATCAGGAATTTTTTTATCTACTGTTGAAATATCATCACTCACAAGTTTTGCGGTTTTGTCCTGCAAAAAACCGGCTGACCATTTGCCTGCAGCAGAATCTGTTTCATTATATTTAAACTCTTCGAGGATCTTATTAACGTCCTTTTTCATTCCGTAAAACTTGTATAAATCGCCGTCAGCAGGTACTTCACCCGGATCAAAATATTTTTTTGCCACTGTGCTGGCATACAGCCTGTCAGCCACTTCTTTAAACACAGGTCCGGCCACGGACGCACCATACACATGTTTAGATTCACTACTGTTTTGTATGACTATTCCGATACTGTAAACGGGATCATCAGCGGGGAAATATCCCATAAAGGCAGATTGATAAATTTTTGAACTTTTGTTGTATCCACGATTATCCATCGCAGAAACTGCAGTTCCGGTTTTGCCCGCAATCTTATAAATATTACTCTCCAGTGCGTGCCCCGTTCCGTGTTCGTAAGTTATTACCGCCCGTAAACAAGCTTTCAATTTTCCGAGTGTTTCATCACTGCATATTTTATCGATCAAAACGTGCGGTTTGAAGGTTTCAATAGGACCGCTCAGGTCGTTTATTGAATTAACCAGGTAAGGCTGCATCATTTTCCCGTCATTTGCTACGGCGTTATAAAGCATCAGGAGATTTAAAGGCGTTTCGAGTTCTTCATATCCATGAGCCATAAAGGGAATGGTTGTTTTAGCCCAATATTTACTGGTTGGCTTTTTTATGTAAGGCTTGGGAGCGCCGACGATATCAATTCCCGAATTACGATCGAGCCTTAAATCGTGTAGATGTTCATAAAATTTATTCGGCTGATTATGATAATATTCATCGGCAAGTTTGGCAAAAGCCACGTTTGATGAAACAGCAAAAGCCTCTTTCACTGTAATTCTGCCTGTACCTAAGTGCGAATCAGTAATATTTAAACCATAAAAATTCTTCCGGCCACCTTCACAATCAACGATACTTCCTGTGTCCACATATTTATCTTCAAGCAATGAGGTTAAAGTTGCAAGTTTGAAAACAGAACCAGGTTCTGTTCTCATCCCAAAACCGTAATTATAATCTTCCCAATAAGTTCCATCGGGCCGTCTCCCAAGGTTTGCTATTGCTTTTATTTTGCCGGTCTTTACTTCCATAACGATACAACTTCCATGTATTGAACTGTTTTCATCCATCATTTTCAATAAAGCATTTTCGGCTACATCCTGGATGTAGGTGTTAATGGTAGTAACAATATCTTTTCCGTTTTCAGGTTCTATTTCAACTCCATCCACCGGCACATAGGTTCCGGCAGTGTAACGCATTAATTTTTGTCCTGTTTGCCCTTTCAGTACACTGTCATAAGATCTTTCCAAACCCACATTTTTACTCGTATCACCCCTTGAAAGGCCGATTGTTCTATTTGCAAGTAAGACATAAGGATTGATCCTGTTGTCTCTTACTTCTACAATAAAACCACTTTTGTTTCTTCCTTCTCTCACCAATGGAAATTTTCTCAAAGCCTGATATTCATCAAATGAAATTTTCTTTTTCAGACAATAATACCTTAAACGCTTTTTGTATTTTGAGAGCAACAATTTTTTGTACGAAGTAGCGCTTTGGTCTTTAAAAAGTGAAGCAAGAGAAATGCTTAATGAATCCAAATTTTTATAAAATCTTTTACCATCTTTTTCGAGAAGACCATCAGCGGCAAAATCAATATAAATATCAAAAACAGGTATGGAAGTACTGAGCATATTTCCATCTTCGCTAAAAATGCTTCCTCTTTCAGCGTCAATGTCCATATATTTTAGGTGTTGTTTATTGCTCATGCTTTTCCAATAATTTCCCTGGATCCTTTGTATGTAGATAGCACGACCTAGTATCACTGCTCCCAATCCTATCATGAATAGAAAGCACAGATGAACGCGCCACAATATGTCTTTTTTTATATCCAAGAGTTGCTATAGAGTTTAAGGTTAGGGTTTTAAATTCTTTCCAACTTTTAGTTCCGCCTTTTTTATTCATTGTTCTTAACCGTATCTATTATCCGTAAAGGCGGAGCCATCAAAGGTTTTAGACCTAATGGTTCCACCGCCTTCGCCAGTTCACTTTCCTTGCTTCTGAAAATCACTTCCTGCTTTACGGTTTTAAATTCGTATTCCATCTCTTTCAGATTCTTTTCGGTTTCATTTATTTTCCTCATGGTTTTATCTGCATAATGTCCGTTGGCTATATAAATAACCGCGATAGAAGCAATGAAAAAATAAAAAGGAATATACTTTACGATCCACCGGTTATACATCCAAAGCCAGCGACCTTTTTTCCCCGATCTTTTCAGCTTTTTTTCATCATTTATATTTTTATCACTTATCATTTTTACTGATAATCAATTTATATTTTCAATAATTTTCTTATGAAACTTTTATCTTTTCCGCAATACGTAATTTCGAACTCCTTGAACGCGGATTTAATTTCACTTCTGCTTTTGACGGGATAATGGGTTTTTTGGTGATGACTTTTAATTCGCTTTTTTCCGGGTTTCCAAAAAAATCTTTCCGCTGTTCGGTTTCAAAATTTCCATTTTTGAAAAAATTTTTTACCAACCTGTCTTCCAGCGAGTGAAAGGTGATCACTGCAATTCTTCCTCCTTCTGCTAAAACTTCCGTCGATTGCGCAAGCAATTCTTTCAGCACATTTAACTCATCATTTACCTCGATCCGCAATGCCTGGAAAACCTGCGCAAGGTATTTTTCAGGATTGCCTTTAACCACCGGGTAAATAGCCTCTTTAAATTCTTTAATCGTGCTTATCGATTGCATCTTCCTCACTTCCACAATTCTTTTTGCTAATGTTTTTGAATTAGTTACTTCGCCGTATTCTTCAAAAATTTTGTGCAGCCGCTCTTCAGAATAATCTTTCACTACTTCTGCTGCTGTTTTTTCGTCAACCTGGTTCATGCGCATATCCATCAATGCATCAAACCTTGTAGAAAACCCTCTATCAGCTTCATTTATCTGGTGACTTGAAATTCCAAGATCAGCCAAAATGCCATTTACTTTTTGAATTTTGTGAAAACGCAGAAACCGATGGAGATGACGAAAATTGTGAGGAACAAAAATGATACGCTCATCATCAGGAACGTTTTTTTTGGCGTCTTCATCCTGGTCAAAAACAATCAACTTCCCTTCCTCATTTAAAGATTCGAGAATCTTTTTGCTATGGCCACCACCGCCAAAAGTGCAATCCACATATATTCCTGAAGGAATAATCTGCAAACCGTTTATTACTTCTGTCAATAGTACCGGCACATGATATGCCTGCTGCATAACTACGGTTTGATTGTTTTATCACCTGCCATCACCTCTTTTGCAAGGTCACTAAATGCTTCCGGTGAAAAAGTTTCAAAGAACTGCTGATATTTGGCTTTATCCCAAATTTCTATTTTATCGATGGCAGAAACCAAAACGATATCTTTTTCCAGGCTTGCATATTCCATAAGATTTTTGGGGAGTAAAAGCCTGCCTGCGCTGTCGGGGCTTACTTGTGTGGCACCGTTTAAAAAATACCGCTTGAATTGCCTTACTTTTGGATCAAAATCATTCAACTTGCCTAATTCAGAAAATATAGGCTCCCAGCCACCTGAAGTATACAGGCTAAGGCATTTTTCGAAACCACGGTTTACCACAAAAACATCCACTCCACTTTCCGGCAATTGTTTCTTAAATCCCGCCGGAAACAGGAAGCGACCTTTTGCGTCTAATGTAGCTTCGTATTCGCCTATAAAGCCGGTCATTTTGTACTTGTTTGTTGAAAAACTTCAATATCCTCCACAAAATAACACTTTTTCCCACTTTGACAACAATTTCGGAAAAATCTTTTTTATCCACAAGTCCTAAAAGACAGTCTTGGAAAGGATTAATGCCCGAAAACTGACCTTTTTGTCAAAAAGGATGTGAATTGAGTGTTGAAAAGCAGTGGATAAACTTTTAAAGCGGATTTTTATTTTGGCTGAAAAAAATGAGCAATAATGCTGAATCTGGGGAAGAAAATCTGGAAGGAAGAAAAAATCAGGTATTCTTTTTCACTACTGAGAAATCGAGGATAAAACAACTTCCTTTTCCCGGGGTGCTTTCGGCTTTTATTTTACCCCGATGAGCATCGACAATAGATTTCACATAACTTAAACCGAGCCCAAAGCCTTTGATATTATGAATGTTGCCGGTATGAGCGCGATAAAATTTTTCAAAAACCCGGTTCAGGGTTTCTTTATTCATACCGATGCCATTGTCTTCAATTTTAATTCTCAGATGGTTGTTATAATTGCAGGTAATTACTTTGATCTTAAGATCATCTTTTGAATATTTTACGGCATTATCCAGCAGGTTGTTGATAATATTGGTAAAATGTACGTCATCCGCCAGAATTAGGTCGTTGGTAGCTTTAAAATCTGTTTCTAAAACACCGCTTTTTTCTTTTACAGGGAGTTCTATATTATTAATCGCCGAACGCATAAGTTCATGCGCATGTAAGGGAACAAGGTTTAGCTGAACTTCCTGTTTGTCCATCAAAGCTGCCTCCAGTATTGTTTCTACCTGTTTATTCATTCGTTTGTTCTCATCTTTGATGATACCTGAGAAATATTCCATTTTGGTTTTATCCTTGATCACCTTTTCGTTCTTCAAGGCATCAACCGCAAGTGAAATGGTAGCAATAGGGGTTTTAAATTCATGTGTCATGTTATTAATAAAATCCGATTTTATTTCACTGAGTTTTTTCTGCCGCAGCAAAGCTCTTATTGTTATAAAAAACGCAGTGAAAATAATAAAAGTAAAAACCAAAGCACCTATCAGCATCCAAACCATTTGTCTCCAAACCACATTTTTTACGTGAGAAACGACAACCACCAAAAGCTCCTGCGGCGCCAATCCTTGAGCAAAGCTGTTTCCCGGCGGATCAAGCGGATAAACAATGTTAATATTATTAAGCGTATCGTTGTAAGCAGCATAAAAGTTTTTAGATTCAAGAACATCCCCGATCATATCAGTTGTGGTAATTGCAAATTCAAAATCAAGCCCTTTCACATTACTTTTTTCAAATTCTTTATTGATGATCGATCTTATTTCCTGCCTTGAAAAATTGTGAGCGATGGAATTAGGAAATACGTTCAGCGGAAATAAAAGGTCGGCATTTTTCCTATTATCGAACTGCGTAATTTTTGATCTTTCATCCACAAGATCTTTTGCAGCCTGGATGGTAACCATTTTTATTGTTTCTTCAAACTGGAGTTCTTTGTCCTGCAATGCCTGTTTTATCCAAACCACCTGAAAAAAAATGATTCCCAATAAGGAAATAAAAACAAGAACAGTAATTATTGGAAAAATTTTTTTCATTCGCGCAAATTTAAACTTCATGGGCGGCAAATTAGCTCCAGAAGCCCTTTAAGTTTGTTTTTTTAACTAACTCTTATCTTTTATTTTGGTAATAAAGAAAGGCTTTTTTATTTTTTTTGAACAAATAAAATTAATTTAGAATCATGATTTCACCAGTCAAAGGAACATTATTAATTGCTAACCCGTTTTTAAAAGACCCCAATTTCAGTCGAACGGTTATATTTCTTTGTGAAAATATGAAGGAAGGAACTTTTGGTTTTGTACTGAACAAACAGTTTTCCAAAACTTTAGATGAGCTTATTCCTGATTTGGAAATGCCCGCCTTCCCGGTATATTCCGGAGGTCCTGTGCAGCCCGATTCTTTACATTTCCTGCACCAGTATCCCGACCTCATAAGCGGCGGAGTAGAAGTTTTTGACGGGGTGTATTGGGGAGGTAATTTTGAAAGTTTACAAATCCATTTAAGAAATAATGATATCAGCAGCGACAAAATCCGCTTTTTTATTGGCTATAGCGGCTGGACAGAAGGACAACTGGACATGGAAATGAAAGAAGACAGTTGGATAACTGTAAAGGCCACACGAAAATTAATTTTTGAAACGAGTGCGACGGAAACATGGAAAGAATCGTTGAACGTTTTAGGCGGAGATTATAAAATGATGGCAAATTACCCGATCGATCCGCAATTGAATTAAGGTAGATATTCCTGGTATCTGCTGATTGCTTATTTTTATCAAAAATTGATTGCTGTATAAAATTTTATTTTATCCCTCAAAGCTGGCCTTGCATTTTTATTGCCGCAAAATTGTTATCAACAATAAAAATTGGTTGCGCGAAAGCGGTCCTTTACTTATTGCGGCAAATCATCCCAATTCCTTCATTGATGCAGTTATTGTAAGCACTCTCTTTAAAAAACCGGTTTATTCCCTGGCACGCGGTGATGTTTTTGCGGGGAAAAATTTTTCGAAGATCCTCCGCTCATTCAATATGTTACCTGTTTACCGCGCGAGTGAAGGAGTAGGAAATCTTGGATACAACTATACCACCTTTGATGCCTGCAAAAATTTATTTGAAGAAAAAAAGATCGTTTTAATTTTTAGTGAAGGAAGTTGCACTAATGAATGGAAGCTTCGGCCTTTAAAAAAAGGAACCGCAAGGCTCGCTTTAAATGCGTGGCAAAATGGTATCGAATTAAAAGTGTTGCCGCTCGGAATTAACTACAGTTCTTTCCGGTTTTACGGTAAAAATGTACATCTGAATTTTGGAAACATTATCTCAAAAAAGGACTTGCTTACTATCAATTCTGATGGAAGATCAATCAATGAATTTAATGAAAAATTAAATCGAGAATTCAGTAAACTGGTCTATGAAATTGATAACAATGATCGTCAAAAACTGAAAGAGCTTTTTTTCATAAAAAACTCTTTCATAAAAAAAATCGCTTTATTTATTCCTGCGGCGATTGGATTTGCTATCAATGCTCCTTTATATTTTATCATTCATTTGATCATAAAAAAACGCGCTGTTGATCATTATGATTCGATAATGACGGGCTTGCTTTTCTTCTTTTATCCTTTGTATGTTTTAGCAGTTACATTGATCGTGCTTTTTGCTACAGGGAGTTCCTATTCTTTGCTGTTATTGATTTTGATGCCCTTCACCGCCTGGAGTTATTTGCAAGTGAAGAGGCAGATAAGAAAATAAAAATTATCTTTTTTTGTTCGTTTACTGTTTGATTAAAATAAAAAAAGAGACTATCCTTGCGGATAGCCTCTTTATAAAAATTATTCCAATCAATATTATTCTTCTACTTTCATTTTCCCCTTCTGTTTTGCTACCACTTCTTCTGCAATATTATTAGGAGCAGGCGCATAATGGCTGAACTCCATGGTCGAAGTGGCACGACCACTTGAAATAGAACGCAACTGGGTCACATAACCAAACATTTCACTCAAAGGAACTTTCGCTCTTATCACCTGAACACCATGCTTGGTATCCATTCCTTCCAACATTCCACGACGCCGATTAAGGTCTCCTGTTACATCACCCATATATTGATCAGGAGTTAACACTTCCACTTTCATGATCGGTTCAAGCAAAACTGGCTTTGCTTTGCGTCCGGCCTCGCGATAACCTTGCTTGGCACACAATTCAAAAGACATCGCATCTGAATCGACCTGGTGGAACGAACCATCAAATACACGCACTTTCATGCTCTCCATTGGGTAGTTGGCCAACACACCGGTAGTCATTGCAGTTTCAAATCCTTTTTGAATAGCCGGTACAAATTCTTTTGGAATTGAACCACCAAACAAATCGTTTTTAAACTGGAAGTTTCCTTTGCCTTCTTTGATAAATTCTTCATCGGCAGGACCGATTTCGAAAACAATATCTGCGAATTTACCGCGACCACCTGTCTGTTTCTTCAATATCTCGCGGTGTTCAACAGTTGTTCTGAAAGCTTCTTTGTAAGCTACCTGCGGCGCACCCTGGTTGATCTCAACTTTAAATTCACGCTTCAAACGATCGATGATAATTTCAAGATGCAATTCGCCCATTCCACGAAGAATGGTTTGTCCTGTTTCCTCATCTGTGTTTACACGAAGCGTAGGATCTTCTTCTACCAGTTTAGCAATTGCCATGCTCATCTTATCAACATCAGCCTGTGTTTTAGGTTCAATAGCGATTGCAATTACCGGCTCCGGGAATGTCATGGCTTCAAGCACGATAGGATGATTTTCATCGCACAAAGTATCGCCTGTCTTAATATCTTTAAATCCTACAGCCGCACCAATATCACCTGCCTGGATAAATTCTACCGGGTTTTGCTTATTGGCATGCATCTGCATGATCCTTGAAATTCTTTCATTTTTTCCGGTGCGTGTATTCAACACATAGGAACCGGAATTAAGTTTCCCGCTATAGGCACGGAAGAACGCAAGGCGGCCAACAAAAGGATCGGTTGCTATCTTAAATGCCAAACCACTGAATGGTTCTTTGGGATCGCAATGACGTAATATATCTTCGCCAGTATCCGGATTTACGCCTTTGATAGGAGGAAGATCCATCGGTCCGGGAAGATAACGAACGATTGCATCCAAAGCTGTTTGAACTCCTTTATTCTTAAAGGCAGAACCACACATCATCGGAATAATAGAAAGATCAATTGTAGCTTTACGAATGGCTTCGTGCATTTCTTCTTCAGTGATGGTTTCAGGATCATCAAAAAATTTCTCTAGCAATTTTTCATCATATTCGGCCACAGCTTCTACAAGATGCTGCCTCCATTCTGCTACATCCTCCTTCATATCATCAGGAATAGGTACTTCTTTATAAGTCATTCCTTGTGTTGCATCGTCCCATACAATTCCTTTAAGCGTGATCAAATCAACCACACCTTTAAAGTTATCTTCGGCCCCAATTGGCAACTGTAACGGTACAGCTTTAGCGCCCAGCATTTCTTTTACCTGCTTTACAACATTTAAGAAATCAGCACCTGAGCGGTCCATTTTATTTACAAATCCGATACGCGGAACTTTATATTTATTTGCCTGGCGCCAAACAGTTTCACTCTGTGGTTCTACACCACTTACGGCGCAAAACAAGGAAAGCAAACCATCCAAAACACGAAGTGAACGTTCAACTTCCACGGTAAAATCCACGTGACCGGGAGTATCAATAATGTTGAATTTATATTGTTTTGTGTCAGGCAGTTTCTGTCCCTGGTGAGTAGGAAAATTCCAGAAGCAGGTAGTAGCTGCAGAAGTAATGGTAATACCTCTTTCCTGCTCCTGAGCCATCCAGTCCATTGTGGCTGCACCGTCATGAACTTCACCTATTTTGTGGTTCACACCTGTGTAATACAGAATACGCTCTGTAGTAGTGGTTTTGCCCGCATCAATGTGAGCAGCAATACCAAAATTTCTTTGAAATCTTAAATCGGCCATTTGGCTTGTTTTTGTGTTTTATTATTAATTTTTATTCTCTCAATCTCAACTTATTGTTAAAAAAGCGACGCTTAATTTCAAACTTTTTCAACATACCTTATTTCGAGGGCGCAAAGGTACGAAGATTCTATAAAAATGCATAGTCTTTTGAAGAGTAATTCCTCAAAATACGGAAGGTTTAACAAAAAGATTAAAGTGAATTTTAATGAGTTGACTTTGAAGTAAATCTATTGTCACCAAACATAAGTTGCTACAGCACCGGCATTAAGAGAGGTTGCAGCTGACTGGTTCTGAAATTTTAGATTAAAATCTTGTATTTTATCGGTGGTATTGATTACAATCAAAACCCTTTTTCCGCCGGGAGTAATAAAGGCAACATTTGGCAAACCTGCAATTTCAGAAGATTCAATTCTATAAGATCCCGGCCTTACAAATTTTGAAGCATGAGCAATGATATAATAAGATTGATTTTTTTTCACTTGGTTACCATCAATAGTAACACCGCCGAGACATGTATTGCAACCTCCATCTGTATGTGGCTCAAGATTGGGATCTGATGCAAGATTCCATTCCAATACGTTTTTACTCCAGTTGCGCGTTGCCCCAACGATCAAATTTTTAATTGCCCACGAAAGATCGCCTGCAAAGGTGGAACCCGAGCCGGTATATTGTTCGGTAAAATAAATATTTTTTTCAGGGAAGTCATCGTGAACTTTGGAGAGTGCCGAAATATCTCCGGCATAAAAATGAAATGCAGAACCATCCACATATTTTCTGCCCTGGGATCCTGCAAAATTGTCAAAGGATATTGAGGTTCGTCAGCATTGTGATCGTAACAAAGAATTTTGGTGGAAATGCGAGCTTGTTGAAAAGCCGGACCAAGGCTGTTCTTTATAAAATCTCTCTCATCTTCCGCACTCATGTACATGCTTGGGTTATTCTTTGGATTTAAAGGTTCGTTTTGTGGAGTAATGGCATCAAGAGTAATTCCTTGTGCCGCCATCGATTTGATGTATTTCACAAAATAATTTGCGTACACATCGTAGTATTTTTGCTGAAGACTTCCTCCTATCGAACTTCCGTTGTCTTTCATCCAAACCGGTGCTGACCAGGGAGAACCCAAAATTTTGATCTGTGGGTTAATTTTTAAAATCATTTTAATTACCGGGATCAAATCTTTTTCATCTTCTGCAATGCTAAATTTTGAGAGATCTTTATCAGTTTGTCCGGCAGGTAAATCATCATAAGAAAAAACGTGACTGCTTAAATCAGAAGCGCCGATACTTATCCTGATATAACTGATGCCAATCGAATTGCCTCCGGTTGAAAAAAACTCATTCAAAAGCTTTGATTTATCCGCTCCGTTCATTTGATTGATTAAATAAGCGCTTCCGTCTGTGAGGCAAAATCCGAAACCATCAATTTTTTGAAATTTTTTTGACGGATCAATTTCGACGGTTGGTAAATCACTTTTTAAGTTTCTAAATTTAAAAGGAGTTTGCTTCGCAAATAATGCAGATTTGTTTGCCTCTGTCAGCCACATTTCAATTCCTTTTTGGTTCGATGAAAGCTGATTCTTCTGAGATTTATGCGGCGAAATTTTGTGACTGCAGGAAAGAAAAAAGGCAGTAAACAAACAAATAACAGAGATTTTTATTTTCAACTTTAAAATTTATTGATGATTAAAATGATCGTTCAGCATCTTCATGAAATAGCCGCCGACTACGCTTCTAGCCTGGAATCCAACATGTTTTCCATTAGTAGTTTCGTGCCAATCACTTAAAGGAACTCTATCGGGTGTTTCTGATGCAAACTTGTAAACCGGCGCTACAAACTTCTCAAAAGTCTCTTTTGAAGATGATAAAGTTGCGGTCCACATGATCCAATCTGACTTGGTGTAGGTTTTACGATTGTCTAAAGGAAGTCCGAATTCATTTTGCTTAGTTAGATAAAAGGCCACTTCTTTTTGATACACGCTTTTAGGAAAAATACCGAGATCTAAAACTTTGTCCCAAACTAAATTATACTTTTGGCTCCATGTATTTTTGTCATTGAAAGTAAGCGCATAATGATCACCCGCATCAGCCATTTTCATCCATTTTTTCGCCATATTTTTAGCCATTGAAGAGTATTTAGTTGCCACTTCATTTTTGCCCAGCATTTTTGCCATCATTCCGTAAGAACCAATCGCCACTATGGCTTTCACAGATAAGATTCGCGTTCCGTGCCAGGTGGCCTGCGAAATCATCCGTTGATAATTGGTTTGCCGGATCTAACCCTTCTCTTGGAAAGAAATTCAACCCATTTGGTTAATTCCTTCCAATGCTTTTGGGCATAGTTTGCGTTGCCTTCCGCCTTCGCGATTGCGCCCGATAAAATCACCATATTCCCCGCCTCTTCCACCGGCATATCTTCACCATACGTTTGTCCGTTTGCAATCGGGTAAGTGCCCAGATCGTGCGCCGGAAAAGGTTTTGTCCATTTTCCACTTTCGCTATAATAAAAAATTCCGTTCAACATTCCTTTCAAAAGTTCAGGGTTGTACAAAAGATAAAGTGGAGCTGAAGGATACGTTACATCAACCGTATTGATTGATCCGTTGCTGAAATTTTCTTTTGATAAAAACAATATTTCGCCTTTAGGACTTTTCACCAATGCATGGGCAGCGATGCTTTGGCGATAAGCGAGTTCACAAAGTTTTGCATATTCTTCTCCTCCTGAAGCAACTGCATTTTGATACAATTGCTTATCAAAAGCATCGCATTTCTTTTCGACATCTGAATATTGAGAATAGGAAGTTTCCATCTGTTGCAGAATGGAACTATTTCCGTTTCGATTCCACCATGGCCTTAAATTTTGATGAAAAAACTGAACAGAATATTCTTCGTCGTAAGCCAGTTCGACAAATTTTTCTTTCATAGAAGCAGACACAGAACCAAAGTTCAAAATCGTATTTAACATCATACTTGTCCCACTTCCCGAATCACCCTTTTTGGAAATTTGCCCCATAAAATATTGAATTCCTTCATCATCATTCATAGAAATGTATTGTTGATTTTCATTATCATTTTTAGCAGCAACATAGAAATAGCCCCAGTCAATTCTCAAATCATCTCCTTTCTTTTGTAAAACAGGTTGAGAAGCTGTTCCAACTTTTAAAATTTTCAGTTCTTTATTTGGAACTGTTGTTATGTTCACTTCCTCGGAAGGTGTGTTTACGGCAATGTCTGAAGAAGCGCCCAAATAAATTTCAACTGAATGAGTTTTTCCATCAGTTGATTTTACGTCATAAGTAATATAAGAAACAGGCCTGGCAAGGATTTCCATATTCTGCAATAACAATGGAGAGATAAATTTGACAACCAAATCAACCGGGCCACAAGAAAAATCATAGATCGTTTGAGTCGCTTTTATCTGTACATTTTGCTGAACAGGAATTTGAATATTTTGTCGGTTTACTGGCGGCAACTTTTCTGCAATTCCAGCATCGAGATATGCATAGCCGCCGGTGTTGATACAATGAATAGCTAACAAATTGTTTCCTTCTTTCAAATTGCCTTTGATCGCTTCATTCAAATCAATCATTGCCAATTTGCTGTTGGCGCCTTCTTTTGAATAAATGTTTTTACCATTCAAAAAAACCTCTACATCATCATCATGGCGAACCTTAAGGAAAAGGTTGTTTAAGTCGTCCTTATCAGAAATAGTAAACTCGCGCCTGATCCACAATTCTTTGCTTTCCCAAACCGTTTTTGCTTTTGATTGGCTATCCCCAAACGGAGCAGTTCCGGTTTTCCAATTATTGTCATTAAATTCAACATGGTTCCAATCGGAAGCCGGTTGCTCTTCAGTGTATTTTACCGTGTAATTACTTTCATCACCTGCAGGCACAATCGTCTTGTATTTCGGTTGCTCTTTTCCCAGGAACCTGTAATAATTTCCATCAACTTTTATTATTCCAATCAATGATTGATCCGCTCCTGTCCAGTGTTTTGTGGTAGAAGCATTCAGAGCATCTGTTTCAGACCAAATACTAAAATAAGTATCGTGGGTGATGAGCGGATAAGCAGGAGCAATTTGCTTTTGGGCGAATATTGTAAAAGAAATGAGAAGGATAGAGAATGATAAAAGAATTTTTTTTGCCAAAGAACAGTAAACCAACTTTTTTTTGGGAAATTGAGTCATTTGTTTTGTTTAATAATCAGAATAATACAGTAAAGTAATTGAATTCTAATTAAAACAAAAAACCCTTTCTGAAAACCAGAAAGGGTTGGTATTAAAATAGTTTTAGATTCTTAGATTCTGAAGTGTGCAAAAGCTTTATTTGCATCAGCCATACGGTGTGTATCTTCTTTCTTTTTGAAAGCTGCTCCTTCGCCTTTGCTTGCGGCAACAATTTCATTAGCCAATTTCTCTGACATGCTGCGTCCGTTTCTGTCGCGGCTGTATTTAATAAGCCATTTAATGCTTAATGAAACTTTCCTGTCAGCACGCACTTCGGAAGGGATTTGAAAAGTAGCTCCACCAATACGGCGGCTTTTTACTTCTACACCGGGAGTTACATTTGCGAGTGCTTTCTTCCAGATTTCGTAACCGTCTTCGCCGGTGATTTTTGAAACCTTTTCCAGTGCATCATAAAATATTGAGTAGGCGCCGCTTTTTTTCCCTTCCCACATTAAATTATTTACAAAACGGGTAACCAACTTGTCCTGAAATTTAGGATCAGGGGCTAATGGAAGTTTTTTTGCTTGTGCTTTACGCATTGTTCTTTTTTATTTTTCTGATTTATCAGATTTTACGTGTCAGATAAAATTATTTTTTGGCTTTTTCTTTCTTCGTTCCGTATTTGGAACGGCTTTGTTTACGGTCTTTTACGCCTGCAGTATCAAGGCTGCCGCGTACAATATGGTAACGAACTCCGGGAAGATCTTTAACCCTTCCGCCACGAAGCAGCACAATAGAGTGTTCCTGCAGATTATGCCCTTCACCGGGAATATAAGCAATTACCTCAATTTTATTGGTTAGCCTTACTTTCGCCACTTTACGCAAAGCTGAATTCGGTTTTTTGGGCGTGGTGGTATAAACCCTTGTGCAAACTCCCCTGCGCTGAGGACAGCTGTCAAGTGCTCTTGACTTACTCTTAGCTCTAATGATTGTTCTTCCTTTTCTTACTAATTGTTGTATTGTAGGCATTGTTTTTTACCTTGATTTTTTTGGACGGCAAAGGTAAGTGTAGGTTTGCTAAAAACCAAAATTATTTGAACCGGTGACAAATAGAATTTGTTGTTTCACAAAACATTAAACTTTCAACATCCAACCGTATTTATCTTCTGTTTTTCCTTCTTTTATTGCGGTCATAGTTCTGCCAACTTCCGGCGCAATTTTCCATTTTTCAGTTTCGAAAGTCATTACAAAATCCCGGTAACATAATTCCTTTATCATTGATGTGGTAGCTGCAGTTCCGGTCCCGAACAATTCCTGTAATTCGCCATTTTTATATGCTTCAATAATTTCGTCAATACTTAGAGCTCTTTCTTCTACTTCCATGCCCATATCTTTAATCAATTGGATCACGCTCGCCCTTGTTACGCCGGCGAGTATTGTATCTTCCAGGGGTGGAGTGATGGCCTTATTTCCAATAATGAAAAACACGTTCATTGTTCCGCATTCCTGCACATATTTATGTTCAAAAGCATCAGTCCATAATACCTGGTCGTATCCTTTCCTTTTAGCCTCTGCCGTGGCGTACATAGCCGCGCCATAGTTTCCCGCATTTTTTGCAAAGCCTACACCTCCATGAACCGCTCTTACATATTTTTCTTCTACATAGATCCGCATTGGTGCACTGTAATAAGGACCGGTTGGGCTTAAAATGATCATGAATTTATATTTCTGTCCCGGTTTTACACCAATTGCTTCATCGGTAGCGAACATAAACGGGCGAATATAAAGCGAATGATCAGATTTGTTGGGAATCCAATCTTCGTCAAGTTTTACAAGCTGCTTCATTCCTTCCATGAAGATTTCTTCTGGAACCCTGGGCATTTCCATTCTTTCTGCAGAAATATTAAATCTCTTGAAATTATCCCCGGGACGAAAAATAAAAGCTTCACCCTCCTGGTTTTTATAAGCTTTTATTCCCTCAAAAATCGATTGGCCATAATGAATGGCGGCGCACGAAGGATCGATCATTATGGGTTGATATGGTTTAATTTCAACTGTTCCCCACTCACCATTTTCATAATTGGCTTCAAGCATGTGATCAGTAAAATATTTTCCAAAGGGAATATTATTCACATCCAAAGAAGCGAGCTTGCTGTTTTTTACTTTTTTGATTTTAAAATCATCTATAGCGATCATAATCTTTAAATTTGCTACAAAGAAACGAAAAAAAGGAGGAGAAAATTTTTATGAGTTTGGATAATATTCAACTTTCTGATCAAACATGTGAGATTTTATTTAGCCACAATCTTATTGAAGATCAGGCATCTAATGTTGCCGCAAAATCTCAGAATAAAATCGAAATCGCCAGTTTGGGCGAAAATCAAAAACACGTCCTTTTTCTCGTGAATGACCCTTCCAGTAAATTTTTAGCAGACGAGGAAATGGAACTTTTAACCAAATTTATTGCCGCCTGCAAACTCTCAATGGCAGATATTGCTTTGGTAAATTTAATTCAAATAAATATAATTATGCACAATTCAATAGAGCATTTCAACCAAAAAAAATCTTGTTTTTGGGGTAGCCAACCTCAGAACTTGAATTGCCATTCGACATTCCTCATTTCCAGGTACAAGAATTTCCAGCAACAATTTTATCTTACCGCCCCTTCTTTAAAAGAGTTTTTAAATAACAAACACTTAAAGAAAGAATTGTGGATGAGCCTTCAAAAATTATTTCTCTGAATGAATACGATCATCTTTGCTACCAACAATGAAAACAAGTTGACTGAAGTAAAAGCAATATTGAATGAAAAATTTCGGATATTATCTCTCTAAAGAAGCAGGAATAGAAATCGATATTCCCGAACCTTATGATTCGCTGGAAGAAAATGCGCGGGAAAAAGCAGAAGTGATTCATCAGCTTACACAGCAAAATTGTTTTGCTGAAGACACCGGCCTTGAAGTAGAATCGCTTAACGGCGAACCGGGAGTTAAAAGCGCTCGTTATGCAGGAGAAGACAGGTCTTTTGAAAATAACATTGATAAACTTTTGACTAAATTAGCAGGATAAAGAAAATCGAGAAGCACAGTTCCGAACGATAATTTGTCTTATTTGTAATGGAAAAGAGAAAATTTTTGAGGGAATATGCAAAGGCACTATTATTGCAGAAAGAAGAGGCATTTCAGGTTTTGGTTATGATCCTGTTTTTATTCCAGAAGGATGCGACTCAAAACTTTCGCAGAAATGACGATGGCTGAAAAAAATATTTTTAGCCACAGGAAAAAAGCAATGGAAAAGCTAACCACTTATTTGAAAAGCAATTCCTGTTTTATAACCAATATAATATTCAGAAAAACCATTAAAATTTGACTGCAAGAAGCAACCATATACCTTCAGAAAGCGACTTAATAAAAGGATGTATAGAAGGAAATCCGGAAATGCAAAGATTGCTTTATGACAGATTTTCTTCAAAAATGTATGGAGTTTGCCTTCGCTATGCTGAAAATACGGAAGATGCGAACGATGTGATGCAGGAAGGATTTATTAAAGTTTATAAAAGTTTGCCTAAATTCAGAGCCGAAGGATCTTTTGAAGGATGGATAAGGCGGATTTTCGTAAATACTTCTATTGAACATTACAGAAAAAAAGTAAAGTTGTATAATGTTACAGAGGTGCAGGAAAATACGATTGAAGATAATGAACTTGATGCGTTGGATTCACTGGCCACAAAAGACATACTGAATATTGTGAATGAATTGTCGCCGGGATATAAACAGGTTTTTAACATGCATGTGGTTGAAGGATATTCTCACAAAGAAATTGCAGACATTGTTAGGAATAACAGAAGGAACCAGCAAATCGCAACTGGCAAGAGCAAAGGGAGTTTTGAAAAAAATAATTGAAATGAGAAGCAGTAATAAGAAATAGAAAAGTGATAAGAAATGCAATCTTTTAAAAACAAATTGTATAATTATGAAGCGCCTCCTCCGGAGGAAATATGGCAACATATAGATGAAGAGTTGCAAAATGAAAAAGTTAGTAAAAATTCCAGGTTACAAAAAATCAAAAAAATTTTATTACCTGGCGGTCGCAGCAGCTTCCTTGGTTATTATTTTTATCGGATCATTCTTTTTTAAAACCAATAACGAACACAATTCTACCGAAAATGTTTCCAAAGAAAAGCCGATATCTCCCGAAAAAATGAAAGATTCAATGGTTTTAAATCAAAAAATACTGGAATCAATTATTCACAATCCAAAAGAAAAACAAGAGATCGTTTCAAATGATTTGCAGGCAATTAATCTCCCGAAAAAATATATAACAGTAGCAGGACCGGAAGGGCAGCCTGTAAAAATTTCTCCCAAAGTGGCTACACTTATTATTTCAGCAGACCATGAATTTCCGCCAAAACCAACCTGGAGCAAAAAGATCGAAAGGTGGAAAAAAATAATGCTGAGCAGTACTGTTTCTCCCACTTCGGCCGGCCTGGCAGACCTTATTCAACTTGCATCCAACAGCGATAAATTAGAATAAGAATCATTGAGAATATGCCACGGTTAAAAATTGAACTTCCGCAAAAATTCTTGGCTTCTGTTTCCGTTCCTGTACGCATAACAGATATCAATTATGGAAATCATGTTGGCAATAATGCGATAGTTGAAATCATTCATGAAGCGCGTGTTCAATTTTTTCAAACACAACATTTTACTGAACTGAATATTGCCGGAACGGCACTTATAATGAGCGAACTTTTGGTAGAATATAAAAATGAAGCTTTTTATAATGATATTCTTGAAGTAGCCATTTATTGCGGTGAAGTATCCAGAGTTGCTTTTGAACTTTTTTATAAAATTTCAACAAAAAGAAACGAACAGGACATTCTCATCGCTTTGGCAAAAACAGGAATGGTTTGTTATGATTACAAAATAAAAAAGTTAAGCTCAGTTCCTGAAGAATTAAAATCAATACTTCTTTCGTAGAAAAATAAAAATTGGCGGAATTTGTTCGTTTACTGTGAAATTATCTTCATTCCAAATCTTCCAGCTTTCTTCTGCCTGGATGGCCAGCATTTGCGAACCATTTTCAATTACTGCGCCCTTGTTTTTCTGCCAAAGAAAGAAACAGCGTTTTGGGAGGATTATAAACCAGATCAAAAAAATAATGTTTGTTGGTGATCTGATTGGTATGGCAAAGGCGGGCATTCATTTACATTTGGAAAAGTGCCAACGGAGTTGTATTGATCACAATTTGATATTCTTTCATTTTTTCTGCAGAAATTTCATCATAAGAAATTACAGCCTGGGCTTCACTTTTATTTCGCGATACTTTTAAAAAATCAATACCCAGTTTTTTCAAAACAAAAGCAACTGCTTTGGAAGCGCCGCCGGTGCCGAGAACCAAAGCTTTTTTATGAAAAGGTTTTAAATGAGGAACGAAAGATTTTTCAAAACCAACTAATATCAGTATTAAAACCTATCCATTTCCCGTTTTTTATTTGGATACAATTACAGGCATTAATTTCGGCAACTTCAGCGAGATTTCATCAAGAAATGGAAGAATATCTGTTTTGTAAGGAATGGTAACATTTAAGTCCTTTTATGTCCGGATTATTTTTTAATGCGGGAATTTCCTTTTCCAGGTCCTTCAATTCAAAATTGTGGTATTGGCAATCCTGAATATTTTCCTTTTCAAATTTTTCGGCAAAATATTTTTCAGAAAATGAGTGGCCCAATGAACGGCCAATTAAGCCGTAAATTTTCATTATGCAGTTTCTTTATCAAGATAAAGGTGGAAGGTATCGCCACGAATCCGATTCGCATTGCTTCAAGCGGAATGATTTCTGAAGGAGCAATATTTCCAAGATTTGCATTGCAACCTACTAATTCCAGAAAATAAAGTTGCTGTGCTTTTTGCGGCGCTTCCCAAAGAATTTTTTCTCCGGGAATTTGGGTAAGAATTTCCTGCACCAAGCCTTCTCTTACTTCACCTGTACCGCGATAAATCCCTACATTTCCTGCTTCGCGGGCTTCTGCAATTACATAAGTAGCTCCTGCTTCCAGTTCGGCGCTCATTTGCTCAATCCATTTATAAGGCGGAATAATATGAGTAGCATCTTTACTTCCCACTTCACTTAAGAACCGTTCCATGTTTGGTAAGTTTTTCAATATAACCACATTTTTCTGCATGAGGAATGGTAATAGAGCCATCGCTCACTTCCATATAGGTAACATTAAAATCTTTACAAAGATTGATATAATCATTGAATTGATTTCTTATCAAAAAAGCTTCAAATAAGGTTCCGCCAAAATATACAGGAATATCAAAAGACTGATACAATTCAATTTTTTCACGAAGATTGGGTGTTACGTATGCTGTTCCAAAACCAAGTTTAATAATATCAATATGAGGATGAGCAGCACTGATTAAATTCCTTGCTTCTTCAAGACTGAGGCCTTTATCCATTATCATCGTTACTCCATATTTTCTTGGCTTTTCAACTCTTTTAGGAATTTGACTAAGATTAAAATTCATTTTACAATTTTGAGATGAGCAAATATAGATTGGCTATTGCAAAGATGTGTAAAAAAGTTTAAACGTCTGTTGTGAAGTAAATAGCATAATGTTTACTTTTTCTTTTTGCGCTTATCGAATTTTTGTAGGTGCTAATAATATCAACAACAGAGGAATGCTGCAGGAACGAAGGATTTAATTCAATAAATTGCTTCACCAATGCGGGAGCAATTTTCATAGCCATTTCAAGTTGCAATAAGGCTTCTTTTGATTTGCCCAATTGCAAAAAGAATGGCAGATTTATAATAAATGAACAGAGGTTTATTATCTGTATTTTTTTGTGCGTTATAAACCTGTTCAAATGCTTCTTCATAATATTCGGCATCATAAAGGCATTTTATCAGTTCTTTCCAGCCTTTCACATTTTTGGGCCGTGCTTTTATAAAATGTGTAAAATGAATTACCGCGTCTTTTATCTGCTCCATCTCAATATAACAAAGAGCAAGTGAGAAATGAAATTCAGGCTGGGAGCGGTTGATGCTCATCGCGCTTTCCAGGTTTTTTACAGCACTTTCCCAATAGCCTTCCTGCATATAAGTGCCGGCTATTTTATAATAGAAGCGGCTTTCGGTTGAATTTAAATGCACAGCTTTTCTATAATGAAAGCGTGCCTGCGCCGGATTTTTTAATTTTTCATAGCAATATCCAATTGCTTCATAAATCACTTCTTCAGGCATAGAAAGTTCCAATACTTTTTGCAAGTGCTTCAATCGCATCACGATATCGTTTTAATCGCAAATAGGCATCGCCCAAGATTACGATAAGCATAATCAAATTTTTCATCAATCGCAATCGCATATAAATAAGCGTCAATTGCTTTTTCATATAATTTCAATCCCTGGTAAGCAGTCCCAAGATTGAACCATGCAAGTTGGGAATAAGGATGTTCATCAATTATTTTTTCATGAATGCCGAATGCTTTCTTCATTTTTGCCGGTATAATCGGCCCAAAAACAAATTTTATAAAGCGCTTCTTCATTCGTAGGATCCTGTTCAAGAATTAACTGCAGGCAATTGAATACTTTTTCAAAATCTTCATAATCATCATATACATCAGCCAATTCAAAAAGCAATTCTATTTTATCTTCGCCGGTAAAAACAATGATCGCTTCTTCCAGTAATGCTGCTGCTTTTTCCTGGTAATCCAATGCGAGGTAAGCATCGGTTTTTAAAATGTAAATATTAATATCGTTGCTATCGAGTATTTCGGCTTTTTCCAGTAATGCAAGCGCCTTCATGATACTTTTGGGTAGCAATAAGAATATCCGCCTTTTTTACAAATAAGGAAGAAGAATACGGAAATTGTTCTATCGCAAAATTTACTGCTTCAAGAGCTGATGACAAATTATCGTTTTCATCAAAATAATCAATCAGCCGCTGAAAAGACTCTTCTTCAATGAAACTGAATTTTTTGCCGCTTTTAAAATTATTATACTGCCTTAGCAGTTCCTTCATTTCGTCTCTCTCCTGCCGGTAAGGGTTGTCTTTCATAATCATTCATCTAATGTTACAAAGTACTGATTATTTTTAAAATAAAAACCAACTTTCCACGTTTGTCGTATGTAAGTAAAAAATATGACGAATGGCTTCTGATTCTCATAATAGTTTCTTAATTTTGTAAAAAATAATAAATTTTCACAATGACTAAATATTCCAAAATAGTAGCAGTTGTTGTGCTTGTTTTCGGAGTATGCCTTTTTGCCTTTGCAGACAGAGGAGGTTTTGTGAAAAAAAATAAGCCTCATCTTAATATTGAGACTAAAGGAAATTTAAAAAATTCTATTCCTTTTAATTTAAAATCCGGGCTTACCTATAGGGGAAGTTTTTTTACAAATTCGCAAAAAATTGGTAACACGATGGTAAGTGATGCATACATTTCTTACAGAAAAGGAAATACAGTTTATATTTTACCTTACAAGCAAAAAATATTAATTCCTGAATATACCCAAAAAGATGGGTATAAATTGATATTAAGGATCAAGGAGATAATAATTAGTTCTCCAATAATTTTAAAAGCCTGCAAATTGCAGGCTTTTTTCGTAAAAATTTATAAAAGAAGTTTGTTTACTGGTTATATAATTTTTCTTTGTTTCATCATAAGTAAGTACCCGGTAGCCTGATTTAGGAATTTCAAATTTAGAAGCAGGAACCGGATTGTAATTAATGGAAGCAAGGGTAAACTTTAACGTCATTTTACCCG